>CAZCUD010000009.1:118102-148761 GCA_964501785.1 uncultured Bifidobacteriaceae bacterium | reverse complement strand
CGCGAAGAAGACCGCCGCCAAGAAGACCCCCGCGAAGAAGACCGCCGCCAAGAAGGCCCCCGCGAAGAAGCCACCGGCGAAGAAGTCCCAGACCAAGAAGGCACCCGCGAAGAGACCAGCGGCCCAGACCACGACTGGCACGAAGAAGACGCCGGCCACGAAGACCACCACCACGAAGCCGGCCGCGACCACGCCCGTCGCTGCACCGCGCGTCACCGCGTCGAAGGCATCGGCGCCCGCCACCGGACCGTCCCTCGCGCGACCGCGGACGACGGCTCCGGAGCCGCGCGCGCCCGCGACGCGGCCGACTCCGGCTCCCACGGTTCCCGCGACGCCGAAGCCCGTCAGTCCGACGCCGCGGAGGCCCACCCCGCCGACTCCGAGGCCGGCCGCTTCGACGACGGCTGCTGCCGCGACGACCGCGACCACCGCACCGCCTGCACCGCAGCCGGCGCACCGTCGCCGTTGGATGCTCCTCGCAGCCGCCGTCGCGGTCGCCGTCGTCGTAGCCGTCGTGCTGCTGCTGACGCTGGGCGGCGACGACGAGACGGCCGACTCGCCTCGCCCCACGAACCCGACGTCGCCTCCTTCGAGTGCCGCGACGACCCCGAGCACGGCCGTCCCCACGACACCGGGGACGTCTACGGCACCGGTGGAGGTCTCCACACCCGGCGGTGGCCAGGTCAGCACGCTCGTGCCCGGTGCGTCGGTCGAGGTCGCCGCGTCGGGCTTTCGCGCGGCGTCATCCGCGACCGTGACGCTGCGCTCCGACCCGATCGTGCTCGGCACCGCGACCGCCGACGCCACCGGTGCCGTCCGGCTGGTGGTCGAGGTCCCCGACGGAGTCGAGCCCGGCACCCACACGATCGAGGTCAGCGGCACCGGTGCCGACGGCTCACCGCGCGTCGTGTCGACCCGGATCGAGATCATCGACGCCGAGCTGCCGAACACAGGGCCCCGCCGCCGACTCGCCTTGGCCGGTCTGGTGGCGCTCGTCGCCGGCCTCGCGATGGTGCTGCTCGCTCGTCCGCGGCGGCGCGCCACGCTCTGAAGACCGCGCCGGTCCGTCGCCAAACCTCTGTTGCCGGCTGGGCGTGTCGCGATGACTCAGAAGGTGAAGCGGGTCGAGCCTCCGGGCTCGATGCCGAGGACCACCGTCGCCGAGCGGGGCTGCACCCGATAGACGCCCCACGGCGGTGGGCCCTGCGACGGAGCATTGAACGGCGCGGTGATTCCCGAGCCGCTCTCGTCGGGCTCCGCCGGCCACCCGTCGTCGGCCCACGCCTTGGCGGCTCGCGCGACGAGCTCCGGATCGGTCACGCGCTGTGCCTCACCCTCGATCACGACGTCCGCATCCCGGATCGACAAGGAGATCGAGCAGCGCGGATCCCGTGCGACGTTGCGGCTCTTCCGGGTACCTGCGCCCGTCTGGAACCAGAACGAGCCGTCCAGCCAGATGGCGCCGACCGCGGTCACGTGCGGGCTGCCGTCCTCGTTGATCGTCACGAGCCACTTGGTGCGCGCATTGTGCGCATCGGGATCGGGCGCGGACCCCGACTCGAGCTTCCCCACGATCGCATCCCAGTCGACCGGCGGGAGACCGTCGGCTGCGCCCAGGTTCGTCGTCTCCATGCCTGTCCCCCTTCTTCGTCTCGTACGAGGACGTCGAAGCTCCTCCGAGGATTCCTCGATCGAGGTTCGCGCAAACGCACCCCGCAGCTGACGCAGCGGACGAACCGCGCTACTCGGTCGGCTGACACGCGGCGACGAAGTGCGGCAGGAGTCCGGCCCAGCCACCGCGGTTGGCGTCGCGCCAGGACTCGCCGTCTGCGCCCAGACGCTCCCAACCGGTCTGTTGGATCTCGACCCGGGTCCCGCCTGCCGGTCCCGCCCGGAAGCGCACCTCGACGTCGGTCGCCTCGGCCGGTTCGCGGCGGATGTGCCACCGATAGCCGAGGCGTTCCGGTGGCTCCCACGCGGTGACCCAGCCCCAGTCGATCTCCTCACCGTCGCGCGTCCGTTCGTAGATCCGGCCACCGACTCCCGGCTCGAGGACGACGGCGATGGGGTTGCCGCTCACCGAGTGCGCGCGCGGCCACCACACCGAGAGCTTCTCGGTCCAGGTGCGGAAGGCGTGCACCGGAGCGCACTCGACGTCGAGCTCGATCCGCAAGGGCTCGATCACGGGGCATCCTCGCCCGGGGCGGTGTTCTCGGCGAAGAGCTTGAACCGCGCCGCGGCATCGCCCCACACGTCGAGCAGGTAGCGCCGCACCACCTCGACCCCCGCGTCGTGCAGTCGGTAGATGCGCCGCGTGCCCTCCGCGGCCTCCGTGACGAGCCCGGCGTCCTTCAGCAGCCGCAGGTGCCGTGACACCGCGGGGCGGCTGATCGGCAGGTCGTCGGCGAGGGTGCCCACCGAGCGAGGACCCTCCCCGAGCAGCTCGAGGATGCGGCGCCGATGTGGGTCACCGAGCGCCGCGAAGGGGTCCTCCGCTCCTTCGGCGGCCATCCCCTCAAGCGTAGCGGTTCTGTTACCGTAACGGTTCCGTTACCAATGAGTGGTGACCGCCGAGGGAGGCGTGCATGGAGTTCGCCGCGCAGAGCGAGATCGAACGTCCGGCGGACGAGGTCTGGCGGGTGCTGACCGACCTCGCCGGCTGGCCCGACTGGGACAGCGGGGTCCTCGAGACCAGCGGCACCATCGCGGTGGGCGAGAAGGTGCGCGTCCGTTCCGTCGCCGACCCGAAGCGTTCGTTCCCCGCGAAGGTGGTCGACCTCGACCCGCCGACGCGCATGGTCTGGAAGGGCGGGATGCCACTGGGGCTCTTCACCGGGCTGCGGACCTTCACGCTCGAGCCGCGCGGCGCCGGGACGTTCGTCAGCGTGCGCGAGGTGTTCTCGGGGCCGCTCCGGCCCCTCATCGGACGCTCGATCCCCGACCTCGAGCCGAGCATCCGGCAGTTCGTCACCGGCCTGAAGCAGCGCGTCGAAGGGACGAGCCGCGGATCGGCGTGACCGGCGGCGCGCCGGCGCACGCGCGGGTGCTCACTCGTCGGGGATCTTCTCCCACCACTGGCACCACCAGGTCGCGCCGACCAGGATCCGCAGCTTCGGGTGCCAGCAGTACGAGATGTCGGCGGTGTTCTCCAGGTAGTAGAGGCAGTTGTCGCACTGCTCGTCGCCGGAGGGCGCGCCCTTGAGCACCGCGTTCGACGAGAGGATCCGCAGCTCCATCGCGAGCCGCTCGTCCTCGGGCTTCGGCTCCGGATCGGGGATCACGTAGTCGGACACGGCACCCTCCCGTACTCGTCCCGTTCGGATTCGACGATGTCGAGAGCCGATGTTCTGCGGCGCGGCCCTCGGTCGAGCCCCGGACCATATCTGCTGCGATCGACCGGACCGTCCACGGAGCGCGCGTGCAGGATCAGACCCAGGGGGCGTGCCAGCGACCGTGGCCCTCGACGAGACGGGCGGCCTCGTCGGGTCCCCACGTGCCGGGCGCGTAGGTGTGCACGGGCGGCGGGTCATCGAGCAGCGGCTGCATGATCCGCCACTCCTCCTCCACGGTGTCCTGGCGCGTGAAGCGCAGCGTCTGGTCCTTCATCGCGGCGTCGAGGAGCACCTCGTAGGGCGTCGCCCCCTCGCCACCCTCCTGGGCGAACTCCATGTCGAGCGTGATGGGCTGGATCTCGCGCGTGTTGGCCTTGTGGGCCTCGAGGCGGAACCGGATCCCGGTCTTGGGGTCGATCCGGATCACCAGCTGGTCGGGCTCCGTGTCGGCACCACGGAGCCCGAACCCGAGGTCGGGCGGGTTCTTGAACACGAGTCGCAGCTCGGTGTCCCGCACCGGCATCCGCTTGCCCGTGCGGATGAAGAACGGCACTCCCGACCAGCGCCAGTTCTCGATCTCGAGCCGTAGCGCCGCGAAGGTCTCGGTGGTGGAATCGGGTGCGACGCCTTCGATCGATCGGTACCCGTCGTACTGACCCCGCACGTAGTGCGCCGGATCACCGTCCTTGACCGCGCGGAACACCGCGGTCTGCGCGTCCTTCAAGGTCGACGGGTCGCGACCCGCCGGTGCCTCCATCGCCGCGGCGGCCATGACCTGCATGAGGTGGTTGACCACGACGTCGCGCAGCGCGCCGACGGGATCGTAGAAGTGGCCGCGGTCCTCGACCCCGAGGGTCTCGGCCATCGTGATCTGGACGCTCTCGATGTAGTTCCGGTTCCAGACCGGCTCGAGCATCGTGTTGCCGAAGCGGAGGTAGAGGATCTCCTCGAGCCCCATCTTGCCGAGGTAGTGGTCGATGCGCAGCAGCTGCGACTCGTCGATGTACTGGTGCAGGTCGGCCGCGAGGGCGCGCGCCGACTCGAGGTCGTGGCCGAAGGGCTTCTCGACGACGACGCGGGCGTTCGCGGTGAGCCCGGCGGTGGAGAGGCCCTTCACGACCGTCGCGAAGAGGGCCGGTGGGATCTCGAGGTAGAAGACGGGCTGCTTCGCTCCCTTCATCGCCGCGCCGACGCGCTGGTAGGTCGCGTCGTCGGTGAAGTCACCCGACACGTACGAGAACCGCTTGGCGAGGCGATCGAACACCTTCTCGTCGAGCTCTTCGCCGGTGGCCACGATCGAGGTGCGAGCCCGGTCGACGAGCTGGTCGACGGTCCAGTCGTCGACGGCCACGCCCAGGATCGGGCAGTCGAGGAGCTTGCGCTGCTCGAGCCGGTACAGCGACCGGAAGGTCATCACCTTGGCCAGGTCGCCGGTGATCCCGAAGATCACGAAGTGGTCGCAGCTCATCCTGATGCCTCTCCTCGTCCTCGGTCGCACCGCTCGCATGGCCCGGCGCCGACGCCTGCCGCCCGACACCGTACGACGCGGCACCGATCGGGAGGCGCTGCGCGTGATCCCTACGACGCCGGTGAGTCGTCGTCTTCCGGCTCGTCGGCGCAGGCGAGGAGCGCCGCGCACCGGGCGTGCTGGACGACCGCGCCTGCGGTCGACCCGACCCTCAAGCGCCGCCATCCCGTCAGCCCCTTCGTGCCGAGCACGACGAGGTTGCAGTCGCACGCGACGAGGTGATCGAGGATGGCCCGAGTCGGCTTGCCCTCGACGTGCACGACGTCCGACTCGACGCCGGCGGACTCGAGGTGGGCCCGAGCCGCTGCGCCGACCGCATCGCTGTCGACGCGCCGATCGTCGACGACGAGCACCTGCACCTGCGCATCGGCCGCGAGCGGCAACGACAGGAACGAGTCGATGGCGGCCTGCGCGTGCGGCGAACCGTCGGCGCACCACACGACGCGCTGTGCCTTCGCGGCCGAGCTCGCCACGACGAGCGGGGCCGGCGGGTGACGCATGAGCCACTCCGCCGTGCTGCCCGACCACATCTTCCCCAGGTCGTGCTCGCCCACTCCGACCACGAGCAGGTCGGGGTCGTCCTGCTCCTCGAGCACCAACCGCGGATCGGCGTCGTCCCGGAAGTGGGCGACCTGGGTCGCCGCGGGATCACCGAAGAAGTCGCGTCCCCAGGGTGGGGTCCACTCCTCTGCGCCGCCGACGGCAGCCAGGCTCGCCGCCGATGCCGGCTCCGACGACCCGGTCCACCCCTCGATCCGCCAGCCCGGCCACGGATGGCTGTTGATCCAGAGCCACGCGACGTCCGAGCCGGGCGATCCGTCGTCGCCGAACACGAGCCGTCGGGAAGCGGGCTGCGCAGGTGTCATCGACCCAGCACCGTCGCATCTCGGGCGGCGCCCGTCGAATCGGGGCCGTGCACCGCACGCGAGGGGCTGGGCACAATGGCGGCATGCCCTGGGGTGCATGGGTGGTCATCGTCGTGCTCGCGCTGGTGCTCCTGCTCGGGGTCGCCGCGCTGGTGCGGCTGATGCGAGTGGGCAAGCTGACGCTCGACACCGGCTGGGGCCGCACGGTCCACCCGCTCGGTCCGATCGTCGTCGCCGTCGACGCACCGCAGACCCTCGTGTACGAGCAGATCTCCGCGCCCTACCTGGGTCGCACTCCACAGTCGCTGCGCGGACACCTGGAGGTCGTCGACCGTGGCGACGACCTCGTGCTCGCTCGGCACTGGAGCACGACGCGCTTCACCAACGCGCAGACGCTGGAGACGGTCGGCTTCGAACCACCCGAGCGGATCCGCTTCCGCCACGTGCGCGGTCCCGTCCCGCACGCGGTCGAGGAGTTCGTGCTCCGGGCCTCCGGGACGGGCACGACGATCGAGTACCGAGGTGAGATCGGGCTCGACTTCTGGTGGTTCGGGAGCCTCGCGGCTCGGAAGTGGGTCCGACCGGTCTGGGAGGCGACCGTCCGGTCGTCGATGGAGTCGACGAAGCAGGGTGCCGAGGAACGCGCCGCGGCGCGGGCGCGGCGGGCGACTCGCGAGCAGCCCTGAGCGCTCAGACCGCCCGCGCGACCAGCGCGCAGTAGCCGATCTGTCCCGCGCGCACGGCGTCGGCGACGTCACCGAGCACGCTGCGACCGAGCGAGACGAGATCGTCGCTCCCGGGCGTCGACGCGCGCAGGTCGTCGAGCCACGGACCGACCATCGCCTCCGGATCGGGCACGATCCCCACGCTGACGGCGCCGTGCAGCAGCGCGAGTCGGCGCCGCGCCTTGGCGACGAACGCCGCGACCGAAGCCCCGTGGTCCTCGACCCGCGTCACCTCGAAGCCGTGGTCGGCCAACAGCTCGGCGTAGGTCGGCGTCGAGAGCGCACCGCCGGCACACGCGACCCAGGCGAGAAGCGAGTCGAGCGGCTCGGGAAGCGGGCGGGTCACCGTCATGTCGGTGAGCACGAACGCACCGCCCGGTGCGAGCGCGCGTCGGACCTCGCGCACCGCGGTCGGCTTGTCGGGCAGTGCCGAGAGCACGCACTCCATCGTCACCAGCTCGAAGGCCGCGGACGAGAACGGCAGGCACTCGCCGTCGCCGACGACCGTCGGCGCGAACTGCCCGGCCTGATCGGCGAGCACCGCGCCGTAGTCGACACCGACCGCCGCCAGGCCGCGAGCTGCCAGCAGCTCGAGGGTGACGCCGGCGCCCGATCCCACGTCGAGCGCCCGCGAGCCGGGTCGCATCGTGAGCCCGTCGACGAGCGATGCGGTGAGCTCGGCCCCTCCCGGTCGGAGCGCGTCACCGACGAGGAGCTGCACGGCGGGATGACCCCACCACTCGGTGCAGGTGCACTTGAACGCCTCCGCGTCGAGTGGGGGCGCCGGAAGGGACGCTCTCACGGTTGCGGCACCGCTCGCTGCCCCGGCTCGAACCGGTAGAGCGTGTTGAACGCGCAGAACGGGACGATGCGCCCGTCGGGAAGCGCCTCCTGGATGCAGCACTTCGTGACTCGGGTGGCGTCGAAGTTGAACCGGTCCATGAATCCTTCGATCGTCACTGCGAACACCTCACCGGGGATGTCGGCGATGCGATCGAACTCGGCGAACAACGGGTCGCACGCGCACACGAACGCCTCGACCTGCCGATCGGAGCCGGCCGGCGACCCCTTCGAGTAGAGGCGCAGCAAGGTCTCTCGCATCTCGTCGACGTCGGCGCGGAAGGCGTCGGACAGGTTGGGCATCGAGGTGTTCTCGACGTAGTCGAGGTAGTCCTCCACCGGCACCAGCTGCGTGACCGGGATGACCTGACCGTCGTTGATCCAGGCGTACGTGGCCGCCGTGCACATCGGGTCGCAGCACGGGATCGGCACGAAGTCGTCACGCGTGAACAGGCCGCTGGTGGCGTCGATCTCGTCGATCACGTCGGTCACGGTGATCCGGTCAGCAGGATCGAAGGGGACGAACCGCCCGGCCGCGAACTGCGGTTGCAGCGAGACCGCCCGCACGCCGGGTCGTTCCGCACCGAAGCGGACGATGTCACCGATCTCGTGATCGTTGACGCCCTTCACGAGCGTCGCGACCAGCACGACGCGCGCGCCGGCGGCCTCGAGGCGCTCGAGTGCCTCGAGCTTCACGTCGAGGAGGTCGCGCCGACCGCGCAGGGTCTCGTAGGTGTCGGGCGCGAAGCCGTCGAACTGGAGGTACACGAGCAGGTCTCGCTCGGCCAGCCGCCGCGCGAAGTCGGGGTCCCGGGCGACGCGGAGCCCGTTGGTGTTGACCACCAGGTACGAGATCGGCATCGTTCGCAGCTCGTCGACGATCTCGAGGAACCGGGGGTGCACTGTCGGCTCGCCGCCCGAGAGCATCACGACGTCGGCCTGTCCGCCTTCGGCGCGCAGGAGCCCCTCCGCCATGCCCCGCACCTCGTCGAGCGTGCGGTGCACGACGTGCGCGTCCCCCGCGAAGCACGCCGGGCAGGTCAGGTTGCACGACTCGGTGATCTCGAACACGGTCACGCACGCGTGCTGCTGGTGCTCCGGGCAGAAGCCGCAGTCGTAGGGGCATCCGTGGACCGTCTCGGTCGCGTGCTGGGCCGGCTCACGCCCGGGCCGCACGAACCGGCGACTCCAGTGCCACCACGAAGCGTCGGACAGGACCATCGTCTCCGCGGGACCGTGCTGCTCGCACTCACGGCGCAGGTAGACGGCGCCGTCGCGCTCCACCGTCTCCGCTGGGAGCAGGCGCAGGCAGCGCGGGCACAGCGCCTTGGTCACCGCGAGCGGTGTCGCCGCGACTTCGGGATGCCGAGCCAACGGGCGTGTGGCCACGCGACGCCTCCTGACGATCGTCGGAGCCGACGATCGGTGGCCGGCCGGGGCGTCCCCCGGTCGCACCTCGGCGCCGATGCTACGCACGAACCCGCTCCGTCAACGGAGGCTTGATCCATCAAGCCGTCTTGATGTATTTCTGAGGGCGTGACGCGCCCCGCGATCCACGACGCGCAGCTGCCGGCGTTCCTGCGGGTCGTCGGGCATCCGCTGCGCTGGCGCCTGCTCGGCGAGCTGGCACGCAGCGACCGGATGGTCCACGAGCTGACCCGGCTGGTCGGTCGCCCCCAGAGCCTGGTCTCGTACCACCTCGCCCGGCTGCGGGACGCCGACCTGGTGGCGGCGCGACGCAGCTCGGCCGACGGCCGCGACAGCTACTACTCCGCCGACCTCGGCCGGATCGCCTCGCTGCTGGGCGCGACCGGTGCCGACCTCCACCCCGGCCTGCGGCTGGTGCCGCCACCACGGACGCAGCCCGCGCCGAGCGCAGGGACGCGGGTCCTGTTCCTCTGCACCGGCAACAGCGCGCGATCGCAGATCGCGGAAGCGTTCATGCGAGAGCGGTCAGGTGGCGTGGTCGAGGCGCGGAGTGCAGGCAGCCGTCCCAAGCCGCTGCACCCGAACGCGGTGCGCGTGATGCGCGACGAGCACGGGATCGACATCTCCGAGCAACGGCCCAAGCACCTCGACGAGCTCGCGACAGAGCACTTCGACTGCATCGTGACCCTCTGCGACCGGGTGCGCGAGGTGTGCCCCGACTGGCCCGGCGCGCCCGAGACGATCCACTGGAGCATCCCCGACCCTGCGATCGGCCACGTCGACGACGACGCGAGTCTGCCCGCGTTCCGCCGGACCGCGGCGGCGATCGAGAGCCGAGTCGGGTTCCTGCTCGCCGCGCTCGCCACACCGACCGATCTCGCACCCACGCCCTGAGGAGGAGACATGGAGCAGCAGCAGATGGTCAACGTCCGCTACATGGTCGACGACGTGCAGGAGTCGGTCGACTTCTACACCCGACACCTCGGCTTCGTGGTCGGGATGAACGCGGCACCCGCGTTCGCCGACGTCGCGCGCGACGGCCTGCGTCTGCTCCTCAGCGGGCCGACGAGCTCCGCGGGACGTCCGATGGACGACGGCGAGCAGCCGATCCCCGGCGGGTGGAACCGGATCCACTTCATCGTCGACGACGTTCACGCCGAGGTCGCGCGGCTCCGGGCGGCGGGGCTCAGGTTCCGCAACGACGTCGTCGACGGCCCGGGTGGATCCCAGGTGCTCCTCGAGGATCCCTCGGGCAACTTCGTCGAGCTGTTCCAGCCCGGCGGCTGACGCACGCCCCGACGCCGAGCGCCACGTCGACGAGACAAGTGCTTCTCGGATGAGCGCCAGCAGCAGCACTCCTTCGCGCGCCGGACGGCTGCGCGAGGTGGCCGGGCTGTTCACCAAGCTCGGCGTCATCGGCTTCGGCGGTCCGGCCGCGCACATCGCGCTGATGCGGGACGAGGTCGTCCGCCGTCGCGAGTGGATGGACGACCGGGCGTTCCTCGACTGGGTCGGCGCCACGAACCTGATCCCCGGCCCCAACTCGACCGAGCTCGCCATCCACCTGGGGCACCAGCGGGCCGGCTGGCGCGGCCTCGTCGTCGCCGGGGTGTGCTTCATCACGCCGGCCGTCCTGATCGTCGGTGTGCTCGCGGCGCTCTACGAGCGCTACGGCACCGACCCGGCGGTCGTCGACCTCCGCTACGGGATCCTCCCGGTGATCATCGCCGTGATCGCGCAGGCGGTCGTCGGGCTCGGGCGCACCGCGCTGACCGACGTGCTCGCCGCGATCCTCGGGGTCGCGGCCTTCACCGCGTTCCTCCTCGACGTGCACGAGCTGGTCATCCTCGGCGGCGCCGGCATCGTCGCCCTGCTGTGGGAGCACCGGCATCGGCTGTCGAGGAGCACGAACGTCCTGGCGCTTCCGGCGCTGCTCGTGGCCGCGGTGCCTGTCTCCCTCGGCCGCCTCTTCCTCGTCTTCCTCGAGATCGGCAGCATCCTGTACGGCAGCGGCTACGTGCTGCTCGCCTTCCTGGAGACGAACTTGGTCGACGACCTCGGATGGCTGACCAACCAGCAGCTGCTCGACGCGGTGACCGTCGGGCAGGTCACGCCCGGACCGGTGTTCACCACGGCGACGTTCGTCGGCTGGCAGATCGACGGCATCGCCGGTGCCGCCGTCGCGACCATCGGGATCTTCCTGCCCGCGTTCGTCTTCGTCGCCTTCCTCGGCCCGATCGTGCGCTGGATGCAGCGCAACGCGAGCGCTCGCGCGTTCCTCCGCGGGGTGACCGTCGCGTCGCTCGGGCTCATGGCCGGCGTGCTCGTCATCCTCGCCCGAGACGCCTTCTCCGACGTGTTCACGGTGTTGCTCGGGGTCGTCGCGCTCGCACTCCTGTTGCGGACCAAGATCAACTCGGCCTGGCTCATCGCCGCTGGTGCGATGATCGGGATCCTCAGCGCTGTGATCGCGTAGTAGGCAGCCCGCCACGTGTCCGTGACGTCGACCGAAGGGACCCGACCGTGACCAGCTCCGCTTCCCCGGCCGTACCCCTCGACGACGAGCGTGCAGACCTGCTCGCCGAGCTCGTGACCGCGCGCCAGGCCCTCGTCCAGGCCGCGCGGGGCCTCGACGACGCCCAGGCCGGTGAGCGACCGACGGCGAGCGCGCTGTGCATCGGCGGCCTCGTGAAGCACGTGACGGCGGTCGAGGAGGCATGGATGCGCTTCGTGCTCGAGGGCCCGAGCGCGATGCGCTACGAGCTGCCCGACGGCGTCACCTGGGACGATCTCATGTCCGGCACCGCCCGCGAGCTGCCCCAGTGGATCGTCGAACGGGAGCAGCAGTTCCAGATGCTCCCCGGTGAGACGCTCGCGGCGATCCTCGAGCGCTATGCGACGGTCGGGGCACGCACCGACGAGATCGTCGCCACGTTGCCCGACCTGTCGGTGAGCCACCCCCTGCCCGACGCGCCGTGGCACGAGCCTGGGACCACACACAGTGCGCGCCGAGTCGTCCTCCACGTCATCGCCGAGACCGCACAGCACGCGGGCCACGCCGACATCGTGCGCGAGTCGCTCGACGGGACCACCGCGACCTGATCGCGGGCCCGCCCCATCGGCCGCCGGCGTCGCCGCATCGGGATCTTGAAGACGACGGTGTTCTGATGCTCAGCCGTGGAACGACTCGAGCGCGGCGTAGCCCGCGTTGTAGCCGGGGATGAAGGTGACGCCCGGGCCGCCGTGACAGCCCGTGCTCGACAGGAACAGCCCGTCGACCGGGATCGGCTGGTCGATCCAGCCCCGCGGCCCGGGACGGAAGGGCCCCATGAGCTCGGGGTGCAGCAGCCCGTGGCAGAAGTCGCCGCCCGTCGCCCCGAACATCAGCTCGAAGGTGTACGACGGGTACACGACCCGGCGCTCGATGATGTCGGGGAAGTTCGGCGCCATCTGCGCGACTCGCTCGACGACGCGATCGGCCATGAGGTCGCCGAGGCGGTTCTGCTCCTCCCGAGTGCCGACGATCGGGAAGTAGAACGCGTACGCGCTCGCGGCGTGCTTGCCCTCGGGGGCGAGGTCGGCGTCGAGCACGCTGGGGATCTGGAGCCCGAACGACGGGGACGCCGGCACCTCGCCGCGCATGCAGCCCTCGAAGTCGCTCTGCATCTGCTCGGGGGTGCTGAACACGCCGACCTGCGCACGCCGCGTGCCTTCGTTGATCACGGCGTACTCGTCGACGAACTCGGGCAGCCCGTCGAGCGCGAAGTGCACCTGCACGTAGGCGGCGCGGTGGTCGATGGCGTCGACCCGTTGGCGCAGCGCCTCGGGCACCACGTCGGGGGCGAGCAGCTTCGCGAACGTCAGGGTCGGATCGAGGTTGGAGACCACGATCGGAGCGCTGATGACCTCACCGTCGACGAGGCGGACGCCGGTGACCCGGCCGCCCTCGACGAGGATCTCGTCGACCTTCGCGTGTAGCCGCACCGCGCCGCCGTGGGCTTCGAGCAGCTGCTGCACATGCGCGCTGAGCGCGCCGATCCCGCCCCGGATCTTCCGGATCATCTGCGTGCCTGGCGCCGTCAGCGCGAAGGCCAGGCACAGCGCGCTGCCGGGCGAGTACGGGCCCCGGTACGTCGAGTTGACCGCGAGGAAGGCGAGCATCCCGCGCAGCGCGCCGTGGCGCTCGGGATCGGGGAGGTAGCGGTCGACGACGTCCATCACCGAGCCGAACATCGCGGTGCGGATCGCTTCGCGCTCTTGCTCGTTCGTCGCGCACGCGAACATCTCGTCGAGCGTCTTCGGTGGCTGGCGGACGTCGCGGCGGCCGATCGCTCGGGCCGGCGCCTCGCACCAGGCTGCGATCTCGGCCATGCCGGTCACCGCGTCGAGGCCGTTGGTCTCGATCAGGTGGTTCATGAGGCGCTCGGGGTCGGCGTAGAAGAGCATCGGCGGGGTCCCCGGCTCGCCGACGTTGACCGACATCACCTCCGACTCGAGGGTCGGGCACGCGCCCAGGTCGAGCTCGTCGAAGATGACATCGGGGACGGGGAAGAGGATCGACCCGGCGATCTCGTAGCGGTACCCGCGGATCAGCTCGGTGGTGGCCGCCATCCCGCCGACGTACTGGTTCTTCTCGAGCACCAGCACGCGCATGCCGTCGCGCGCCATCACCGCGCCGGCTGTCAGACCGTTGTGGCCCGCACCGATCACGATCGCGTCGTAGTCAGCCATCCCCACCCTCGTTCACCATCGCTCGCGCCTCGATCCCCGAGGCTCGCAGCCATTCTGACGTGATGACGGCCTCCTCAGTGGAGGCCAGACCCGAGACCTCCGTCGACGTCGATCGCCGCGCCGGTCACGTAGCCGGCCAGGCCGGAGCACAGGAAGAGCACGACGTCGGCGATCTCCTCGGAGGTCCCGAACCGACCAAGCGGGATGTCCTTGCTGCGAGCGGCGAACACGGCTTCCACGTCTTCCCCACTGGACTCCGCGATCTCGCCGGCCGCTCGCTCCCACATCGCGGTTCGGACTCGGCCCGGCAGCACCGCGTTCACGAGGACGTTGTCTGCCGCGTACTTGCGGGCGAGGGCCTTGGTCACCGAACCGAGGGCGGCCTTGGTCGCCCCGTAGTCGATGAGAGCTGCGCTCGGCTGTCTGGCCGCGACGCTGGAGATCATCACGATCCGCCCGAAGCGCGCCGATCGCATCGCAGGCAGGAACCGACGGGTGCAGCGCACGGCGGACAGCACGTTGAGCTCGTAGAGGTCGCGCCAGTCGTCGTCGCTCATGTAGAGGAAGTTGCGCGACGGTGACGCGCCGACGTTGTTGACGAGGGTGTCGGGCGCTCCGACGCGGGCCTCGACCGCGTCGCAGAGCTGCTCGACCGAGCCGGCGTCGGTCAGGTCGGCCGTGATGGGGTGGACCTGTCCCGGCAGACCTTCGCACTCGCCCGCGAGCGCCTGGAGCGCGTCGTCGTGGCGCGCGCAGTACGCGACCGTGGCGCCGTGTGCGGCGAGCACACGGACCGTCGCGGCGCCGATCCCGGTGCTGGCACCGGTCACGACGGCGACTCGCCCGCCGAGATCGAGCGGGTCGGTCGGCAAGGTGTTCGCTGCGTTCATCGTCTCGTCCCTCTCGTCGTCCGGTCGTGTCACCGCCCGCCGGCAGGTTGGCACGCGAATCGACCCAGGAAGGCCGTTTCGGCTGTCAACCGTCGAGGCGTGTCATGGTGTGCCGTGCCTGCGCCCACGTCCGACCACTTCGTCTCCGTCGACGTGGAGGCCTCGGGACCGAACCCCGGGTCGTACTCGCTGCTCGCGATCGGCGCGTGTGTCGCGTTCGAGCCGACCGAGACGTTCGCGGTCGAGCTCCGCCCGACGAGCGATGCCGCGACGCCCGAGGCGATGGCCGTCAGCGGGCTCGACCTCGATCGGCTCCGAGCCGATGGGCTCGCGCCCGAAGCGGCCATGCAGCGCTTCGCGGACTGGCTCGAGCAGGTGACGCCCGAGGGCCGGCGCCCGGTGTTCGTCGGCTTCAACGCGCCCTTCGACTGGATGTTCGTCGCGGACTACTTCCACCGATACCTGGGGCGGAACCCGTTCGGGCACAAGGCGCTCGACATCAAGGCGCTGTTCATGGGCGTGAGCGGCGCGGCATGGGACGACACGCGCTTCACCGACGTGGCCCGTCACGTCGGGCTGACGCAGCGGTCGCTCACGCACGACGCGCTGGAGGACGCGGTCGCGCAGGCGGCGCTCCTGCGCGGCGTGCTCGCGAGATCCTGAACGAGTCGGGCGGAACGAGCGAGACGGAGGAGACGACGATGGCCACGAACGACACCACGGACCAGGCCGAGCTGGTCCTGCGCGGGATCGCGTCGGCAGTGCGCGACGACGGGCAGCTGGACGCGACGCAGGCGAGCGTGCTGGGCGCGATCGGCAAGTACCTGCTCGAGGTCGACACACCGGTCGACCAGCTCGACCCCGTCTCCCCGAACGACCTCGCTGCCGCGATCACCGACCCGACCTTCCGGCGCCGCATGGTGCACGGGATGGTCACGCTCGAGATCGTCAGGGACCCGCTCCCGCCGGCAGTGGCAGCACGGGTCGAGGAGTACGCGAAGGCCCTCCAGGTCGACGACGACATGCTGACCGTGGCGCGCGACTACTCGAAGCAGGCGATGGACCAGGCGATGACCGACTACGTGCGCAGCTCGTATCCGGCCGAGTACCTGGCCAAGCACGCGTCCGACGGGGCCGGTCCGCTCAGCCCCACGGGTGACGGCACCGACGCGGCGCTCGCCGCGAAGTGGAAGGCGCTGGAGTCGTGCAAGGCCGGAACTCACGGTCGGACCGTCTTCGACTTCTACCAGATGCGCGGCTTCGCGTTCCCGGGGACGCAGGGCGCCGTGTCGCCCCTCCTCGCGCAGCACGACTGGGTGCACTGCCTCGCCGACTACGGCACGACGGCGACCGGCGAGATCGAGGTCTTCAGCTTCGTCGCGTCCTCGATCCCCGACCCGAAGGGGTTCACCTATGCCGTGGTGATCATCGGGCTCTTCGAGACGGGCTGGGTCGCCGCGGTGCCGGGGGTCGCGACGGCGAACCCAGGACACCTGTCGGCGCCCGGCGGCGCGACGCGATTCGCCGATGCGCTGAAGCGAGGGCTCGCCATGAACCTCGACGTGATGGGCGGCGTCGACTGGTTCGAGTACGCCGACGACCCCATCGACGACGTGCGTCGCAAGCTCGGCGTCCCGCCCAAGGGGTCCGACGCCCGCAGCGCCGGATCGCTGGGCGCGCTCGATCCCGACGCGGTCTTCGGCAAGTCCGCCTGACCCGCGACGACGCCGCGCGAGCGGGTCGACCGGGCCCTGACACAGCCGGCGCGGAGTCGAGGCAGGAGCCCGGCAGGCTCGCGCGGGCAGCCGTACTCTGCACCGATGGCACGCGACTTCCTCGACGGCGTGGTCGGACAGTGGGCCGAGGTCCGTCCCGACCTCGACCTGCGCCCGATGGGCACCATCGGTCGGTTCGCGCGCGTGTACGCGCACATGCAGCGCTCGGTCGAGGGCGTCCTCGCGGCACACGGCCTCCAGGTCGGCGAGTTCGACGTGCTGGCGGCGCTGCGTCGCGGAGGGGAGCCGTTCTCGGTCAAGCCGAGTGCGCTCGCTCGCGCGCAGATGCTCTCCCCCGCCGGCATGACCAATCGGCTCGACCGGCTCGAGGCGCTCGGATTCGTCGAGCGGCGGCCCGACCCGGACGACCGTCGCAGCTCACTGATCGTCCTGACCGACGCGGGGCGGCGTGTGATCGACGCGGCGGTCACCGACCACGTCGCGAACGAGGCACGGCTGCTGGCTTCACTCTCCTCCGACGAGCAGGAGTCATTCGATGCGCACCTGCGGCGGCTCCTCGCGTCGTTCGAGCCCTAGGCTGCCGCCACGCGAGCTGCGCGGTGCACCGCGCGCAGGGGCCAGCAGCAAGGGGGCAGTGCGATGGCAGGTTCGAGCGAGTTCGAGGTGACCCGGGAGGCGACGATCCCCGCGCCCCGTGAGCGCATCTACGACCTGCTCGTCGACTTCCGACGTTGGACGGAATGGTCTCCGTGGGAAGACATCGACCCGAACCTGTACCGCGAGTACTCGGGCGCGCCGACGGGGCCGGGTGCGAAGTACGAGTGGGCGGGCAATCGCAAGGCCGGCGCCGGACGCATGGAGATCACCGCCGCCGACCCGCCCGGTCGGGTCGAGATCGCACTCGAGTTCCTCAAGCCGTTCAAGTCGCGCAGCACCACCACGTTCACCATCGCCGAGGCCGACGGCGGGTCACGAGTGACCTGGCGCATGGTGGGTCCGAAGACCTTCATGACCCGGCTCATGGGAGTGTTCATGAGCATGGACAAGATGGTCGGCCCCGACTTCGAGAAGGGGCTCGCGCAGCTCGCCGATGCCGCACAGCGATAGGGCCGGCCCGATGGACGAGTCGCGTCGCTTCGTCGGCAAGGTCGCCATCGTCACCGGCGGCGCCGGCAACATCGGCCGCGCGACTGCGCAGCGGCTCGCGGCCGAGGGAGCCGCGGTCACCGTCGCCGACCTCGACGGCGACGCTGCGGCACGGGTCGTCGAGTCGATCGACGAGCGCGGAGGCACCGCGCGGGCGCAGGCGACCGACGTCACGGATCCCGACGGCGTCGCCGCGCTGGTCGCCGACACCGTCGCGGCCTTCGGCGGCCTCGACGTCCTCCACAACAACGCCGCCGCGATCGCGCTCAACGGCGAGGACCAGGACGTCGTCACGATGGATCTCGACACCTGGCACCGCGTCCTCGACGTGAACCTGACCGGCCCGATGCTCGGCTGTCGCTTCGCGATCCCGGCGATGCTCGAGCGTGGTGGGGGCGCGATCGTCAACACCGCGTCGGCGGCCGCGTTCTACGGCTCGAGCTCGCTGGCCGCCTACGGCACCTCGAAGGCGGGGCTCGTCGCCCTGACGCGGTACGTGGCGACCGCCTACGGCGATCGCGGGATCCGGTGCAACGCGGTCGCACCGGGCGTCGTCGTCGATCGGGCGACGCAGGAAGCACTCGGCGGGCCGATGGGTGACACGCTGCGCCGGTACACCTCGAGCCACCTCGTCGGTCGGCTCGGATATCCCGAGGAGATCGCGACCGCCGTCGCGTACCTCGCGTCGGACGACGGAGCGTTCGTCACCGGCGAGACGCTGCGCATCGACGGGGGCATGACCGCCCACAGCCCGACCCACGGCGCGAGCTGACGCCTCATCCGTCGTCGCGAGCCGCCGTCGCCCTGGCCTCCCGGTCGATCGCGGCGCGCAGCGACCCGACGTCGTACGCCCCGTGGTGGCGACGCCCGTTGATGAAGAACGTCGGCGTGCCGGCGACCCCGCTCGCGTCGGCGCTCTCGACGTCTCGGGTGACGCGCAGCGAGTACCGGCGCGAGTCGAGCGACTCGGCGAACCGGTCGACGTCGAGGCCGATCGCTTCGGCGTGGCGCAGGAGGTCGTCGTACCGCAGCTCGGTGCTGTGGGCGAAGAGCCGGTCGTGCATCTCCCAGAACTTCCCCTCCGCGCTCGCGACCTCCGACGCCTCGGCCGCGAGCTCGGCGTGCTCGTGCACGTCGACGAGGGGAAGGTGCCGGAACACGTACCGCAGGTCCGTGCCGTAGGACTCGAGCAGCGCGCGGATGACCGGCTCGGTCTGCCCGCAGAACTCGCACTCGTAGTCGGCGTACTCCACGAGCGTGACCGGAGCGTCCTCGGAGCCACGGATGTGATCGCGCGCCGGGTCGACGGCATCGGCGAGGTCGATGATCTCGGGGGCGAGGCGATCGCCGGATGCTGCGAGGCGGCCCGGCCGTCGCGCGATCGTGCGGAACACGATCACGCTGATGGTGCTCGCGATGATCGACGCCCCCAGGATCCCGAGCTTCGCCTCGGCGAGGTTCTCGCCCTCGAACGACAGGTCCGCGATCAGCAGCGACACGGTGAAGCCGATGCCCGACACTGCCGCGATGCCGAGCAGGTGCGGCCAGGCGACGGTGAGCGGGAAGCGTCCGAGCCACCTACGGGTCCCGAGCCAGGTCGCCGCGGTGATCCCGACGATCTTGCCGACGACGAGCCCCAGGATGATGCCCAACGTGATCGGGGACGACAGCCCTCGCTCGAACACCTCGGCGTCGAGCACGACACCGGCGTTCGCCAGCGCGAACAGCGGCACGATGAGCAGGCTCGTCCACGGGTCGATGAGGTGCTGGAGTCGCTCGTTCGGCGACACCGCCATGCGCAGGCTCGCACTCGTCGTGCGTGCGAACTCCGGCGTCGGCTGCTCGCGGAAGCTCCGCCACAGCGTGCCCGCACGCTCGAGGTCGGATCGCGACGGCGGATACGCGGTGGCGAGCAGACCGAGCGCGACGCCGGCGATCGTCGGGTGCACTCCCGAGTCGACCATGGCGATCCAGATGCCGACCGCAACGATGAAGTACGCGATGCCGTTGTCGACTCCCCAGCTGCGCATCAGGACCACGACGCCGAAGAGCGCGACCGCGACGAGCAGACCGCCGACGGACACCGAGCCCGTGTAGGCGAGGGCGATCACGGTCAAGGCGGCCACGTCGTCCACGATCATCAGCGTCAGCAGGAAGATCCGGATCCGCGGTGGCGCGCTCCGACCGACGATGGCGAGGATGCCCAGCGCGAACGCGGTGTCGGTCCCCATCACGATGCCCCAGCCCTCGCTGCCGTCACCGCCGGCGTTGAGCGCCAGGTAGATCAGCACGGGTGCGACGATGCCGCCGACGGCGGCGACGACCGGCGTCGCGAGCCGACGGCGTTCGCGCAGCTCACCCATGTCGAACTCGCGCCGGATCTCGAGCCCGATCACGAAGAAGAAGAACGCCATCAGGCCGTCGTTCACCCAGTGGCGGAGGTCGAGCGACAGCGCCCAGTCGCCGAGCTGCACGGTGAGATCGGTCGTCCAGACCTCTTCGTAGGTGTCTCCCCACGGCGAGTTCGCCCACACGAGCGCCGCGATCGTCGCCGCGAGGAGCACGACGGCGCCCGCGTTCTGCGTGGCCGCGAACGTGCGGAAGGGCTGCACCGCGCGAGACCGCAGCGTCTGGCGCGGCGGCTGCCCGCCTTCGACCGAGACCGGGATCGGGCGGCGGGCCATGAGGGTTTCTACCGCGCGGCGGAACGGCCGCTCCCGGCGCGGCGCGTCAGCCGGCGGTGCGGAGGATCCGCGTCTTGCCGAAGATCGTGCCGAAGAGGAGCCGACCGTCGTCGTCGATGGTCACACCGCCGCCCAGCGTGTTGTGCTGCGAGCCGCCGAGGACGTAGTGGAAGCGCGGCTCTCCCGTCGTCCAGTTGATGGCCTCGATCGTCCACTTCCGGTCGCGTGTGCCGCACGTGTAGACGAGATCTGACGCGAGGGAGACGAACGGGACGGAGTTGGGGGACGAGACGCTCGTGCACACCCAGGCCTCGACGAGGCGTCGGGCCACGGGATCCCACTCGTACTTGTGCAGCCCGTAGGGCGTGTACTCGGGATGATGGCCGAGGAAGAAGGAGAACAGGGTGCCGCGGATGTCGCCCGGTGCCGACGCGGGCTCGTTGTTGACGGTCATGGCGCCGTAGCCGCACACGGTGATCGACTGCTCGGTCTGGATCGCATCGCGTTCCGGATCGCCCATGTGCGCCGGGCCGATGCCGGCGATCCGTCGGGAGGGCGCGTTCGGGAGCTGCTCCCAGTCGTCGGGGATCTCGTCACGCCAGAGGAGCGTGATGTTGACGACGTCGTCGCCGTCGCCGATCACGACGAACCGGTCCTCGTCCGGTCCGAACCCCATGAGCGACGGGGTCGTGCCGGACCCCCAGCCGCGACCGTTGCGGTACGCGGCCGACCACGCACCATCGGCCTCGTCGAGCGACAGCCGCTCGCCCGTCCAGACCACCTTGTGGGTGTGGTCGACCGAGCTCACGTAGATCCCGTTCGAATCGTCGACGCAGAGGCTGGTGCGCACCCACCCGTAGCCCGCCCGCCCTGTCGCGAGCATCCGCTCCCAGTGCGGCGCGGCCTGCTCGGCCGCACCCGGCAGCTGGATCGCCTGGTGCTCGCTGAAGTCGCGAGCGAGGCTGACGAGCCATCCGTGGTCGGTGGAGAGCACCAGGCGGCCGTCGAACGTCATGTTCACACCGACGAAGCTGCCCTCGATCCCGGGCGGCTTCTCCCAGCGAGCGTGCTCGACGATGGGTGACGCGGGATCGTCGGGATCGGTCTCGATGTAGGCGACCACCGCGGTGGTGCGTCCGAGGAAGAGCGTGTTGTCGCGATCGACGAGCGCGTACACGCCGTCGAGGCCCACCAGGTAGCGAGCGGCCAACGTCACCGCGTGGTCGATCGCGTCCTGTCCCCGCAGCTCGTCGAGCCCGACGAGGTGCTCCTCCAGCTCTTCTCGGCTCGTGATCTCCTGGTCGCCCGTGGGGAGCGTCGCGAGCACCTCGAGCGTGTCGTAGTCGAGCTTGGCGATCGTCTGGCGTCCGTTGCTCCAGATCACACGCCGCCCGTCCGGATAGCGCGACGAGATCAGGCCCCCGAAGTGGCCGGGTCCCAGCCACGCGTGCTGCATCGCGTCGGGCGCGAGCACCTCCGTCGGACCCGTCGGACCGGGACCGGGCGTGTTGTCCTGCTGGTCGCACCGTCCGTGCGCGATCGGGTAGCCCGAGTCCGCGAGGAACGGGTTGCGTGGACCGACCCTCATCGGCCGACGCGCCGCGGCGGTGCGCTCGACCGGATCAGTCGGCGAGCTTCACGATCGTGATGTTCTTCGGGTTGCAGTCGAACGTCCCGGCCTTCTTCGGGTGCACCCGGACGTACTCGCCGTCCTGCACCTGCTGGAGGTTGAAGCACGGGCTCGGCGTGCGCGCGCCGACGTCGGTCGTGGCGAGCATGCCACCCGCGTCGAACTCCTTCGTCTGGGCCAGCCCGTCGAGGATGCGCTGACGCGTGATCCCGTTCACGCCGTGCTCCTCGACGATCTCGTCGACGACCTGCTTGAAGAGCATCCCGGCGGCCCAGCCCGTCTCGCCGAACGCGTCGGCGTTGTCGGCACCGACGTACTTCACGTACTGACGAAGCGCCTTGTTCTGCTTCGTCTCGTCGAGCGGCAGCGTGTTGAGGAACGAGTACTGGTCCTCGACGTCGGCGCCACCGGTCTCCAGGAACTCGTCGCTGTAGCACGACCGTGAGCAGTCCCACACCTCGACCGAGGTGAGGCCCTGCAGCTTCGCCTCCTTGCGCAGCGAGACGACCTGCTGGTAGCCGGCGAGCGAGTAGAGGTAGGTCGATCCGTCGGCCTTGGCCGCGGAGACGATCGGTGTGAGGGCGCTCTGTGGCGCGCGTGCCGATGCCGGGTAAAAGCCCTCGCCGTCGAGGGTGATCCCGAGCTGCTCGACGCCCTTGCAGTGCACCTGACCCGTGATCTCGGTCGACTTCAGGTCGGCCGGACCGACGCAGATGCCGTGGAGGTCCTTGTCCTGCGAGAGGTAGTAGCGGATCTGGCCGAGGGCGGCGCGGTACGTCTTCTCGGCGTCGTCCTTGGTCTCGCAGTCGAGCTGCGGCGGGCTGACCGAATAGGAGACCGGCGAGCACTGGTGCGCGAGCTCCTGGGTGAACGTGTTGATGTCGGGGAGCCCGACCGGTGCTCCGGTGGAGTCGACGCAGTTGACCATGTCATCGACGTTGTTCATGAACACGGCCGCGGTGCCGACCATGGCGAGGTCCTCGGCGCAGGCGCGAATGGTCGCGTTGCGGGTCTCGTCCGCGTTGAGCCGCGAGTCGATGAAGTCGATCACGAGGTCGCGCCCCGCGATGCCGCCGTTGTCGTTGACGAACTCGGCGAACGCCTGCATCGCGTCGACCTGGCTCTGGAACTGCCCGGGCGAGAGCGGGTTCTCGACGTCGGCGACGACGGCCACGCGGATCTCGTCGGCGGTGACGCCGATCTCGCCTGCGGCGGGCTCCTCCGAGCCGCCCTGGGCCGAGACCGGCACCCCGGCGACCACCATCGTCGACACCAGCAGCGCCGCCAGCACCGCCGTCCTCACGAGCACGCGCTTGGACCTCATCGAGTCCCCCCTCGGTCGAGGAGGAAGGTAACAGGCCTGACCATGACGCTCATGTCAGCCACGGGCCGCGACCCGGCGCCCCGTCGGCCCCGGGTGTCAGGATGCGTCGATGGCGACGGAACGGCTCGAGGTGCAGCGGCCGATCCCCGCGGACGCGCACGCGATCTTCGAGGTGCTGCGTGATCCGCACGGGCACGTGGCGATCGACAGCTCCGGGATGCTCATGGACGCGACCGGGGAGCCCGCCTCGGCGGTGGGCGACACCTTCGTGATCCACATGGACCGCGAGGCGCTCAACGACTACCCGCTGGGCAAGTACGACGTGACGGTGATCATCACCACCTTCGAGGCCGATCGGGAGATCGCGTGGACCATCGAGGGGCAGATCGAGCCACCCATCCGGCACGTGTACGGCTACCGACTCGAACCGGTCGACGACGGCACGCTCGTCACGTCGTACTACGACTGGTCGGACATCGATCCGGTCTGGCGGGAAGCCGACATCTTCCCGATCATCCCGGAGAGCGCGCTGCGGGCGACCCTCGGCATCCTCGATCGCACCGTCACGCGCGGCCGGTCGTAGCGCGATCGTGGCGGTCACCGGCCTCGCGAACCTCGCGTGCAAGGTCGCCGATCTCGACGGTGCGATCGAGTTCTACGAGCGCGCCGGCGCCGACGTGCGCGATCGGATGGAGTGGAACGGCGCCGAGCGCGCGGACGTGCACCTCGGCCCCGTGATGATCACGCTCTTCACCAAGGCGATCTACGAGGACTCGATCGACGTGCCCGCCGAGGGCTTCCTGCACCCGGCGCTCTTCACCGACGACCTCGACGGCGACCTCGAGGGTCACACCGTGCTGTGGGGCCCCGAGGTCGTCACCGGCGCGTTCGGCCGACGCCGCATCGCGTTCGTCGAGGCTCCCGGCGGCATCCGCCTCGAGCTGATGGAGCAGCTCTCGGATCCCGGGACTCAGTCCTCGGGCTCGATGCCGAACTCCTCGATGTAGGGCGCGAAGTCGGCGCGGATGCGAACCGGATCGAGGCCGTAGTCCTCGGCGCGATAGCGGTGCACACCGTGCTTCGTCTGGGGCCGGGCATCCAGGTAGGCGAGGATCCGGTCGCCGAGATCGGGGCCGATGGCGATGCCCAGCTCCTCGTACGCACCCGTGATCGTCGCGACCGGGTCACGGAGCAGGTCCGCGTACTGCAGCTCTGCCACCTGCCCCGCCGGCAGCGACGACCGCTGCTGGGCGGACGCGGTCGACAGCATCTGGAGCGCTCCGGTCACGCTCGCAGCGATCGCCAGGGGGTCGACGTCGTCGGAGCGCAACCAGCGTCCCATCGCCACCGTGCTGACCGTCGACGGCACGGTGCGCGCCGGATCACGGTGTGTGCGGATGATCCGCGCGTCCGGATACACCGCGAGCAGCGCGGCGAGCCGTCCGAGGTGCACGGGGGACTTCAGCACCCACGTGCGCTCCGTTGCCCCCCGCTGGAGGCGCCGCAGGAACGAGCGGTGGTGCTCGTAGGTGGGCACGGGATCGGTGAAGGCGCGCCAGCCCATGAACGAGGGGACGTCGACGCACGTCGCCCAGAAGCCCATGTCGAAGTCGGGTGCCATCAGCCACAGGCACTCTTCGGGCAGGTGTGCGGCGAGCTCGTGCACGGCGAGGAACTCGGGCTGCACGTCGCCCCAGAGGTCGAACTCCGGCTCGGCCCACGCGATGCGCTGATCGCGCGTCACGTCGCCGCCGACGATCGGGAACGCCATCTCGTACGCGAGCGGCGCGCGCAGCGCGGGATCCTCGGCGAGCAGCTCGTGCAGGATGCTCGTGCCGGTGCGCGCCACGCCCGTCACCACGATCGGCGCGACCACCGACTCCTGCTCGACGTCCGGATCGCGCTTGGCCGCGTCGACGAGCAGCAGGCGGGTGCTCAGGTGACGCAGGAGGTCGTGCCGGGACAGGAGACGGCCCACGACGTGCAGCCGCGCCTCGGTCTCGAGCGCGTCGACCAGGCGCCGGAACGGCTCTTCCCACCCCGGGTCGCCGAGGTCGTCCAGCCCGGTGGCAGCCCGAGCGGTGGCGAGGAGCTCATCGGGATCGAGCGAGACCATCGCTCGCGCGCCGCCGACCCCGGCGGCCATGGCGTTGATCCTCCGGACCCACGTGGGTCGCGTCGGCAGCATTCGGCGCTCCTCCCTCGAATCGCTGTCGACCCCGCGACAGCGGGCCTGATCGTACGATCCGGCGATGGATCGACCCTCTGACGTCGACGTCGCGGCCCTCGTCGCCGCGCTGGAGCTTGACGAGAAGGCGTCGCTGACCGCAGGCGCCGACATGTGGTCGACGCCCGCGATCGAGCGCGTGGGCATCCCCGCGTTCTCCGTCACCGACGGACCGAGCGGGGCGCGCGGGCCGTGCCTCCCGGGCCAAAAGACCGATCCGTCCCTCTCGGTGCCCTGCGGCAGCGCGCTCGGCGCGACGTGGGACCCGGCACTCGTCGAGGAGATCGGGCGAGCCATCGGTCGCGACGCGCGCGCGAAGGGATGTCGCGCCCTGCTCGCCCCGACCGTCAACCTGCACCGCTCGCCGCTCGCGGGGAGGAACTTCGAGTGCTACTCGGAGGACCCGTGGTTGTCGGGCCGCCTCGCCACCGCGTTCGTGCGCGGCGCGCAATCCGCGGGCGTGGTCACCACCGTGAAGCACTTCGCCGGCAACGAAGCCGAGTTCGAGCGACACACGATCGATACGATCGTCGACGAGCGGACCTTGCGCGAGCTGTACCTCGTGCCGTTCGAGATGGCCGTGCGCGACGGCGGGGCGCTCGGCGTCATGACGGCGTACAACCGATTGAACGGGCCGTTCTGCGCCGAGCACCACCGGCTCATCACCGAGATCCTGCGCGGCGAGTGGGGCTTCGAGGGCTTCGTCCTCACCGACTGGTTCGCGAACGGGTCGACCGTCGGGTCGGCCACTGCCGGGCTCGACCTCGAGATGCCCGGACCGGCGCGCTTCTTCGGCCCCGCCCTGGCCGACGCGGTCCGAGCGGGCGAGGTGGACGAGTCGACGGTCGACGCGCAGGCGACCCGCCTGCTCACGGCGTTCGCGAGGGTCGGTGGGTTCTCGGACGATCCGGCTCCTGCAGACCGGAGCGACGCGGACGACGACGCGCTGGCGCGCGAGGCCGCGGCCGCTTCGCTCGTGCTGCTCACGAACGACGGAGTCCTCCCCCTGCCGCCGAGCCCGGGGACGATCGCCGTCGTCGGTCCGAACGCGGCACGCACCCAGCTCACCGGGGGCGGCTCGGCCAGCCTGCTCCCCCGCCGCCGCACGTCGGTGCTCGACGCGATCCGTCGCCGCTTCGGTGGTCGCGTCACGGTCACCACCGCGCGGGGCTGCGACATCGATCGCGTCGCGCCACCGATCGACGCGGCGTGGCTGCGGGCCGACGCCGACACGCCGGGGCTCGCCGTCGAGATGTTCCGGGGCGCCGACCTCGAGGGCCCGGTCGCCCACCGGACGCACACGCTCGACACCCGCCTCCTGTTCCTCGGCGAGCCCGCACCGGGGATCGGCACGGAGTTCTCGCTGCGGGCGACCGGCACGCTGACCGCGCCCGAGACCGGGCGCTACACGCTCTCCCTCGTGCAGGCCGGCCGAGCTCGCCTGCTCGTCGACGACGAGGTGGTGGTCGACGGCACGGACGGCGACGTGCCGCGGGGCCACGAGTTCTTCGGTCTCGGCAGCGTCGAGCTGACCGGCTCCGTCGACCTCGTCGCTCAGCGCTCGGTACGTCTGACGCTCGAGTACTCGAGCCGCGACTCGGGCGGCCTCGGCGCGGTGAAGGTCGGCTGCCGCGCTCCCGGATCTCCGTCCGAGCTGCTCGCGGAGGCCGAGGCCGTCGCCGCCGAGGCGGACCTCGTGGTCGCGGTCGTCGGGACCAACGACGACTGGGAGAGCGAGGGCCACGACCGCGACTCCCTCGCCCTCCCTGGCGACCAGGACGAGCTGCTCCGGCGCGTGATCGCGGCGAACCCCGCGACCGTCGTCGTCGTGAACACCGGTGCGCCCGTGATCCTCGACGCGACCGGCGGTGCGCGGGCCGTCGTCCAGGCGTGGTTCGGCGGTCAGGGCATGGCCGACGCGCTCGTCGACGTGCTCGTGGGCGACGCCGAGCCGAGCGGGCGGCTCCCGCTCACGCTCCCTCGCCGGCTCGAGGACAACCCGTCGTTCGGCAACTTCCCGGGCGAGGACGGCGAGGTGCGCTACGGGGAGGGCCTGCTCGTCGGTTACCGGTGGTACGACGCGCGTGACATCGCTCCGGCGTTCGCCTTCGGGCACGGCGGGTCGTACACGACGTTCGAGATCGGGAGACCCGAGGTCTCCCTCGCCGAGCTGACCTCGGGCGACCGCTTGGAGGTCGCCGTGCCGGTGACGAACACGGGCACTCGGCGTGGTGCGGAGGTCGTCCAGTGCTACGTCGGCGCCGTCACGCCGTCACGGTTCGCCCCGCCGCGCCAGCTCCGCGCGTTCGCGAAGGTCTGGCTCGACCCCGGCGAGGAGCGCACGGTGCTGCTCGAGCTCGACGACCGTGCGTTCGCCTCGTGGTCGCCTGCTGCGCACCGCTGGGAGCTCGACCCCGGCGAGCACCGGATCACGATCGCGCGGTCGACGGCCGACCTCGTACACGAGACGACGATCGTCGTCGCGTCATAGCGTGGGTGGCATGGATGCGACGGGGGTGCTCCTCGAGGCCCACGGCCGGGTGCGCCCGCTCGTCCACGCCGCGGTCGAGGGCCTCACCCTCGACCAGCTCCTCGCTCGGGTGGCTCCCGATGCGAACCCGATCGCCTGGCTCGTGTGGCACATGGCTCGCGTGCAGGACGCGCAGGTGGCCGAGCTCGTCGGCGAGGAGCAGCTCTGGGTCGTCGACGGGTGGGCCGCTCGCTTCGGCCTCGCGCCGGATCCGGCGAACCACGGGTACGGGCACACGTCGGCCGACGTCGCGAGCGTCCGACCCGAGAGCCCCGACGTGCTGCTCGCGCACTTCGACGCGACGGCCGAACGAGCGCACGCGTACCTCGAGTCGCTCGCGCCGGCAGACCTCGACCGGGTCGTCGACCGCAGCTGGGATCCACCGGTCACGCTCGGAGTCCGCCTGGTGAGCATCGTCGACGATTGCGTGCAGCACGTCGGCCAGGCGGCCTACGTGCGCGGCCTCGTCGAATCCGCGTGAGCACGGGCTCGACACGCAGCTCGGGCGAGACCTCGCCCCGCGCCGGGATGGTGCTCGTCGGCATGACGCTGGCGAACGCCATGATCCTCGTCGACCAGACGGCCGTGCCCCTCACGCTGCCCGAGATCATGCGCACGTTCGACGTCGGCGCGGCGGACGTGCAGTGGGTGCTCACCGCCAGCCTGCTCCCGCTCGCGGGACTGCTCGTGCTGGGGGGCCGCCTGGGCGACGTGCTCGGGCGGCGCCGGGTCTTCCTCATCGGGGCGGTGCTGTTCGCCGGCGCGTCGGCTGCCGGGGGGCTCGCGCCCGACTTCTACCTCTTGATCCTCGCCCGGGTGATCCAGGGGGCGGGCGGCGCGCTGATGCTCCCGTGCTCGGTAGCGATCGTGAGCGCGGCGTTCTCCGACGAGCGACGGGGCCGGGCACTCGGCACGATGGGCGGCGTCGCCGCGGTCGCCGGGGCGTTCGGGCCGACGATCGGCGGAGTGCTCACGTCCGCGATCTCGTGGCGTGCGGTCCTGTTGGTGAACGTGCCGCTCGCGATCGCGTGCGTGTACGTCGCGCTGCGATCCGTCCCGGCCGACCGCCCCGCGACGGACGCTCGCCACGTCGACGTGCTCGGCGCGCTGCTGCTCTGCCTCGCCCTCGTCGGGCTGGTGTTCGGCCTCACCCAGACCCAGACCGAACCGTTCGTCGCGGCCGAGGTGTACGTGCCCCTCGTCGTGGCCGTCGTCGCGACGATCCTCTTCGTGCGTCGAGAGCGAGCCGCGCGCAACCCCCTGATGAGCTTCGCCCTGCTCCGTCGTTCGCCCGACTACCTGGGCGCCACGCTCAGTCAGGGCCTCGCCGGCATCGCGGAGATGGGGCTCGGCATCATCTTCCCGCTGCTGCTGATCCTGAACCTGGGGATGGATCCCGCGCTCGCAGGGCTGGCGCTGATCCCGACGACGGTCCCGATGATCCTGCTCGCGCCCGTCGCCGGACGGTGGTACGACCGGGTCGGCGGGAAGACGCCCATGGCGCTCGGCTTCGCCGTGCTCGCGGCCGCGGGCGTAGCTCTTGCCATCGGCGTGCAGTACACCGAGTACGCGGCGATCCTTCCCGGCTTCCTCCTCTACGGGATCGGGCTCGCGCTCGTGCTCACGGTGAACGACCCGGTCAGCCTCGACATGATCCCCGACGCCGACCAGGGGCAGGCATCAGGGGTGTCCGCGACCGCCGAGCAGGGCGGCGGTGCGATCGGCATCGCGCTCCTCTACACCATGTTCCATGCGGCGTACATCAGCCGTCTCGACTCGCTGATCGACGCGGACCCGACGCTCCCTGATCTCACCGAATCCTCCGGTCGCGCGTTCAAGGCCGGCATCGAGGCCGCGGAGCAGACCGGGCTTCGGCCCGATCACTTCGACCCGAACCTCTACGACTACCTGTTCCCGGCCGAGGCCGCGTCGCGGTTCGGCTACACGATCGCGTTCTCGACCGTGACGGTCGTCGCGATCATCGGCCTGGTCGTCGCGCTCCGCTTCGTGCGGCGCAAGAGCGAGATCACGATCTCCGATCCTCGAGCCGGTGCGTAGTCCGCCCGCGTCTGCGAGGCTGGTCGCATGCGCGTGACGCGGGTGGCCCACGTGAGCGTCAACGTCGAGGGCTCTCTCGACGAGACGCGGCGCTTCTACTCCGACGTGCTCGGCCTCGGTGACCTCGACCGACCCGACATCCCCGGCGTGGGCGGCCACTGGCACGGCCTGGGCGAGGCGGAGCTCCACCTCGTCGACGCGCCATCGGCCGGTCAGGGCATCGACCCGACCGGGCCCCACTTCTGCGTCTTCGTCGACGACCTCGATGCCGCGATCCGAGAGCTCGACGATCGGTCGATCCCGCACCTCGACGCCGCCCAGGGCGCGGTGCGCCAGGTCTGGATCACCGATCCGGCGGGGAACACGATCGAGCTCCAGCAGGATCGACTGCGATCGTGAGCATCCCGGTCGAGCTCGAAGCCCTGCGCGACACGATCGCCGACCTCGCCCGTCCGCCGTACCTGCTGACGGTCGCCGACGACGGGCGAGCCCATTCCGTCGCGGTCGACTGCAGCTGGCGCGGCGACGAGCTCGAGCTCCCGGTCGGGAACCGCACGCTCACGAACGCGGCGGCCCGACCGCTGGTCAGCCTCCTGTGGCCACCGAACGACGTCGGCGGCTACAGCCTGATCGTCGACGCCGAGGTCACCCACACGGCGGGCACCGGCGCCGGCGACAACCGAGTGCGCGTCCGCCCGACGCGCGCCGTGCTCCATCGGCCCGCGGCATCGGCGACCGACGCGAGCGCGGGGTGCGCCAGCGACTGCGTGCCGCTGCTCGACCGCTCGTAGGCCGGCGTCGCTGATCCGGCGCTCGTGAGTCGGCGCTTCGCGCGTCCACTACGTTCGCCGCCGTGCGGATCACACGAACCCTCTGCGCCGTGGTGATCGTCGCGGCGACGCTCGGACTCGGGATCACCTCGTCGCCTGCCGGGGTCGTCCCCGACTGCGAGCTGCAGACGCTCGCGATCCCCGCCGACGCGGC
>CAZCUD010000009.1:57899-118092 GCA_964501785.1 uncultured Bifidobacteriaceae bacterium | reverse complement strand
GTCAGCCCCGCAGTCGGCACCTACACGGGCGTGTCGGCCGACGACAGCGGCACCATCTATGCCACCGACTCGAGTGGTGCGTCGCCGCGCGTGCTGCGGTTCGATCCGCTCGGCGCTCCCACGCTCACCATCACCCCCGGCATGGCGACGCCGCAGTTCTTCACGCCCTGGGGCGTGGACGTGAGCCCGAGCGGGTCGCTGGTCTACTTCGCCGACCCGTCCGTGCCGCTGAACGAGACGGTGTACCGCTTCACCGGCGCCGGCGCGCAGGACCTCGCGGTCGAGAACGTCGGCTCGGGCCCGTGGGACGTCGACGTCGACACCGACGGCACGATGTATGTCGCGGCCTCGACCGGGCTGCTACAGGCGGGAGTGTTCCGGATCGGTCCCACCGGCTCCCCGGTGACGCAGGTCATCTCGTCGACCGCCGCCACGCCGAACATGGTCGCCGCCGACAGCGTCGCGCTCGCTCCGGACGGCAGCATCTACCTCGCCGCCATGGGCACCGACAGCGTCGACCGCGCGTACCGGTTCGACCTGAGCGGCAACCAGACGCTCGCGCTCGACATCGGCGGACGCATCGGTGCGGTCGATGTCGATGCGGCCGGCAACCTCTGGCTGACCGCGCAAGACGCGAAGACGATCAACCGCTACGACTCGTCGGGCAGCCTCACCCTCACGCTCCCGACCGACCTCGCCGACCCGCCGCTGCAGAACCCGATCGGGATCCACGTGAGCCCGGACGGTCGCACCGTGTTCGTCGCCGACAACCAGGCCGAGCACGTGTACCGCTTCGAGCTCGGCATCACCACGCTCACGCCGGGGATCGGCGCGGTGCCCGATCTGATCCCGCAGGGCGCGACGTCGGCGGTGACGGTCACGGTCGTCGACGACGGCGAGTGCGACGCCTCGGACGTCACGGTGACCGCTGCCCTGCCGAGCGGCCTGGAGCTCGTGGAGGCGATCGCGCCGCTGGGTACGACGTACGACGCCTCATCGGGGCTGTGGTCGGTCGGCGACCTCGTGAGCGATGCGGAACCCCTCTCGTTGCGACTGGTGGTTCGGGGTGACGTGCCCGGGATCCATCAGCTCGACGCGACCGTCAACGCCGTGGCTGCCGACATCGATCCCGCGGCGGCGTCGACCACCCTCACCGTGCTCGCACCGATCGAACCGACGTTCACCGGATGAACCACCATCGCGCCCGAGCCGGCGCCGTCCTGGCGGCGCTGACCCTGTCCCTGCTGGTGACGCTCGCGGGCGCCCCGGCCGGCGCGAGCGGCGGCTCCGGAGGTTCCGGCGGCGACGCCATCGACTGGCGACGTTGCACCAAGGGCGAGATGTCGGACCTCCCGGAGGAGACCCGCGCTCGCATGCAGTGCGCGCTGGTCGAGCTACCGGTCGACTACTCGGATCCCGACGGCGAGCAGCTCGAGATCTTCGTGTCCCGGCGCCCCGCGGTCGCACCCGACTCCCTCGGCCCGCTCTTCGTGAACCAGGGCGGTCCGAGCGCGGAGGCGGCGCGCTATGCCGCGTCGCTCGACGCCAACCCGTTCCTCAGCGCGGGGTTCGATCGCTTCGACCTCATCGGGATGGACCCCCGAGGCACGGGAGGCTCGACGAAGCTCGACTGCACCGAAGACTTCGGTGACCTCCCGCCGTTCGCGCCGCCGGGCAGCGGCAAGGCCGCGAAGCGCTTCGAGCGCGGGGTGGAACGATTCGTCGCCGGATGCGCCGACGACGCGAAGGCAACCTTCTTCGGCTCCAACAACGTGGCGCGAGACATGGATGCGATCCGCGAGCGTCTGGGCGCCGACCAGATCACGTACTTCGGCAAGTCGTACGGCAGCGACCTCGGCACGGCGTACGTGAGCCTGTACCCCGAACGGGTGCGCGCCGCGCTCCTCGACGGCGCCACCGACCTCTCGCTGGATCCGGTCGACTTCGTGATCCAGCAGGCGGCCGCCGGGCAGCGCGGCCTCGCCCGCTACCTCGACCACTGCCGCGCGACGCCGTGTGCGTGGACCGAGGGCGACGACCCGCAGGTCGCGTGGGACCGCCTCGTGGCGGCAGCTGATGAACCCGGCACGCAAGGCGTGACCGGTGAGCACCTGCGCAGCTTCGGCAACTCCGTGGGGCTCTTCCCCGATCCTTCCCTCGCGACGGCCGTCCTCGACGCGTTCGTGGTCGACGGCGACGAGGAGGCCCTGCTCGACGCGGACGAGTCGCCTGGAGACGACCAGATCCCCACGTTCCTCGCGGTGACCTGCACCGACCTCCCGATCGACGACTACCCCGCAGCCCTCGAGCGCCTGCGCGCCGCGGTGCCGAGCGCGTCCGACGACAGCGCGACGCTCCTCGCGGCCTGCGCCGCATGGCCGCGTCCGGTCGACCCGATCGAGCCGCGCGCCGCAGCGGGCCGCGGACCGATCGCGGTGGTGTCGACCGTCGGCGACGTGAACACGCCCTACGAGTCGGGTGTCGGCCTCGCAGGCGTGCTCGACGCGCCCGTGATCACATGGGACGCCAACAACCACACGGCCTACCTCTTCAGCCCGTGCGTGCAGGCGATCGCGAACGCGATGCTCGTCGACCTCGTGCCCGTCCCCCCCGAAGGGGTCGTCTGCCCGGACGACAACCCCGCGACGGCCGCGCTGCCCGACGACCTCGAGCCCGATCTCTCCGACCCGACCTGACCTAGCGTGCTGCGCGATGAAGCTCGCGGACGCACGCATCGTGGTCACCGGAGCGTCGCTCGGCATCGGACGCGCGACTGCTGCTCTCCTCGCTCGCGAGGGCGCGAGCGTGCTCGCGGTCGCACGCGACGAAGCCCGGCTTCGAGAGCTCGCGTCGTCGCAGCCAGGGATCGACGTCCTGCGGGCCGACGTGACGAACGAAGCCGATCGCGCCGCCATCGTCACGGCCGGCGGCGGCATCGACGTGCTCGTCAACAACGCCGGCATCGGCTGGAAAGGACTCGTCGAGGAGATGCCGCCCGAGGACGTGCGCGCGCTCCTCGACGTCAACGTGGTGTCGCTGATCGATCTCACGCAGAAGGTGCTGCCGCAGATGCTCGCTCGCGGGCACGGCCATGTCGTGAACGTCGGATCGGTGGCGGGGTTCGTCGGCGTGCCCGGCGAGACGGTGTACTGCACCACGAAGTTCGCGGTGCAGGGCTTCACCGACGGTCTGCGCCGCGAGCTGCGAGGCCGCGGCGTCCACGTCACGCTGATCGCGCCGGGCCCGATCAAGACGGAGTTCCTCGCCCGGGCCACCACCGGCGCGCCGGCCGACGAGCCGGGCTCGCTCGACTACGGCATGTCCGCCGAATCGGTCGCCAAGGCGATCAAGCGCGCCCTGACGCGTCGGCTCCCGGGGTACCGCACGATCACCGTGCCCCGGGTGCTGGGGATCAGTCGCCTCGGGTCGTGGCCCGGCTTCGCGCGGCTCTCCGACGTCGCGACGACCAAGCGCGCCCGTCACGGCCGACGGGCCGACGTGCAGGCCGCGGCGTCTGGCTCGGTCAGTCCAGGGCCGGCAGCGTCTGACGATCCCGCAGCGCCGGCGCCATGAGGTCGCCGCGCTGCTCGACGCGCTCGACCGCGGTGCGGATCGTCCATCGGTCGGAGTGCAGCTCGGGATCGTCCAGCTCGTCCCAGTCGATCGGCATCGACACCGGCGCGCCCGGTGCGGGACGGGGGCTGTAGGGCGCGACGAGCGTCTTGCTGATCACGTTCTGGGTGTAGTCGAGGCGCGCGAGGCCCTGGCGCTCAGCCTTCCCCCATCGCCAGCTCACGAGGTCGGGCACGACCTTGCCGATCGTCCGGGAGAGCTCCTCGACCCACGCACGCGTGTCGGCGTAGCCGGGGCCGGGTGCGATCGGGATCCACACCTGGAGGCCGCGCTGACCGCTGGTCTTCGGGTAGCCGCGGATTCCGAGATGCTCGAGTGCGGTCCGATGCAGGCGCGCGAGCGTGAGGAGATCGCCCCAGGTGGTGCGCTCCCCCGGATCGATGTCGACGAGCGCGTAGGTGGGCGCATCGATGGCTTCGATGCGCGACGTCCATGCATGCAGCTCGAGTGCGCCGTGGTTGCCGAGCCAGGCGAGCGCCGGGACGCTGTCGGCCACGACGTACTCCTGGGAGTCGTCGGCGTCGGCATCCGGGTTGCGCCAGCGACGGATCCACTCGGGTGCGTGCGCAGGCGTCTGCTTCTGCCAGAAGCCGGGCTTGGCGTCGGGTGTCACGCCGACACCGTCCGGGAACCGGTGCAGGTTCAGCGGACGCTCGGCGAGGTGCGGGAGCAGCGCCGGCGCGATCCGGACGTAGTAGCGGATCAGGTCGCGCTTGGTGGTCGGGGGCTCGCCGTCGCGACCGGGGAACAGCACCTTGTCGAGGTTGGTGAGCGAGACGTCGATGCCCTGCAGGTGCCAGCTGCCCTTCTGGCCGAGCTCGTCGAGCGCGGCGAGCTCGTCGACGGTGGCAACGGCGATCTCGGGCGCGGGATCGTGCAGCTCGCGTGCCCCGTCGCGGGTCCATTCGCGGTCGGGATCGGCTGCGACCTCCTCGTTGGTCCGGCCGGTGAGCACCGAGCGGGGGTGGTCCTCGGGATCCCAGCCCTCGACCGCGTGCTGGTCGCGCTTGTGCAGGAGCAGCCACTGCTCCTTGTCGCCCTGCCGTCGCTTCGTGCGGACGAGCACGATCTGGCCGCGCACCTTGTGACCGTGGAGCTCGGCATGCAGCTCGCCGTTCGCGATCGACTCGGCTGCTTCGGTGTAGCCGTGCTTCGAAGGATGGAAGTCCCAGGTGCCCTCGTCCCACACGATCACGTCGCCCCCGCCGTACTCCCCCGCGGGGATGACGCCCTCGAAGTCGAAGTAGTCGAGCGGGTGGTCCTCGACGTGCACGGCGAGGTGGCGCACGGAGGGGTCGAGCGTCACGCCCTTGGGCACGGCCCAGCTGACGAGCACGCCCCCGATCTCGAAGCGGAGGTCGTAGTGGAGGCGGCGCGCGCGATGTCGTTGGACGACGAAGCGGGGAGCGGAGGCGTCGGTGAGCGACCCTCGTGCACCGTCGCCGGACGGCTCGGGCGTGCGGTCGAAGTCGCGCTTGGCGCGATAGGTGTCGAGCTTGCGGTCCTGCGTCACTGAGGACGGTTCTCCCCGTCCTCAGCGACGCAGAAGCGCGAAGTGCGTCTCAGACGACGCGGACGTTCTGGGCTTCTTCGCCCTTGCGGCCGGGGCCGACGTCGAACTCGACGGCCTGACCCTCTTCGAGGGTGCGGTAGCCGTCGCCCTGGATCGCAGAGAAGTGGACGAAGACGTCGTCGGCGCCCTCACGCGAGATGAAGCCGTAGCCCTTCTCCGCGTTGAACCACTTCACGGTGCCTCGTGTTGCCATGGTGATGTTCTCCCATCGGGGGTGATGTTCGCGAGTGCTGCCGAACGCCTGGATGGGTATGGCAACAGATATCGCTGAACTGGTGACGCCGAAACGCTAGCAAACGCGGGTCGCCCCGCCACCGCCCCTGGCCCCGGGCGGGGTCAGTCGAGGTCGAACCCGAAGACCCGAGCGGCGGTCCCCCCGACGATGGCTCGGACCTCCTCGTCGGGGACGTCGGCGAACTGCTTCGCCGCCACCTCCTGCGACGACGGCCACGTGCCCTCGGGGTGCGGGTAGTCGTTGCCCCACATGATCGTCTCGATGCCGGTGATGTGGCGGTTGTTGATCGCGACCGGGTCGAACATGAAGGTCGCGTGCGCCTGCCGGCGGAGGAGCTCGCTCGGCTTCATCGAGAGCTTGGGCCGCGCGTACATGATGTGGTCCTCGTAGATCGCGTCGGCCTGGGTCATGATCCATCCCAGCCATGACGCGCCGGTCTCGACGGTGACCACGCGCAGGCCCGGGAACCGGTCGAGCGCCCCACCGGCCGCGAGCGAGAGCAGGACCATCGGGCCGTCGAGCTGGGCGCCCATCAAGTAGTTGATGACGGCGCCGCCGGGTCCGCGGACCAGCCGCGGCTCGTAGCCGGTGCCGGAGTGGAAGGTGAGCGGGAGGCCCAGCTCCTCGGCGACCGCCCAGAACCGGTCGTACTCGCCGTCGTTGTACGGCCGCGTCGCGACGCGCGCCGGCAGGAAGAGGGCGCGGCACCCCCGGTCGGCGAGACGCGTGGCCTCGCTGATCGCGGCATCGATGTCGAGCATCGGCACCGCACCGACCGCCAGGAGCCGAGGATGGTCGCCGAACGCGTCGGCCGACCACTCGTTGTAGGCACGGCACAGGGCGAGCTGGAGCTCCGGGTCGTCGGACGCGAAGCAGGCCTGGAGCGCGAACGTCGGGAAGATGACCTCGGCCGTGACCCCGTCACGCTCCTGGTCGCGGAAGCGCTCCTCGGGATCGGTGCCCCCGACGATCGCGACCTCGCGCTCGTCCGCCGTCATCAGCTTGCGCGGATCGAGCCCCTCGCACACGAGCGTGCGCCACCCGTTGTCGGTGACGATCCGCGGCACCCGGTCGCGGAAGCGCTGATCGACGCGCTCTTCGTACAGCTCGATCGGCTCCGTGACGTGCGAGTCGGTCGAGATGAAGGTCGCCCGGCGGTACGTTTCGATCGTCTGCGTCACGCGACCGAGATTACCCAGTCGTCGCGACCCCCAGCGGGGGCACGATCGACACGGTCTCTCCCACCGGCTCGACGACGACCTCGAAGCCCTGTGCGTGCAACCCGGTGCACACCTCGTCGAGGTGCTCGCGATCTCGCGTCTCGATGACGAGCTCGAGCAGCGCGCCCTTGAGCTCGACGGTCGGGATGTCTCGGCGATGCGACACCTCGACGATGTTGGCGCCGACGTCGGCGACGACGCGGGTCACGGTCGCGAGCGACCCGGGCACGTCGGGGATCTCGACCCGAAGGCGGGTCAGCCGACCACTTCGAGCGAGGGCCCGCATGATCACCGACGCCAGGAGGCGCGTGTCGACGTTCCCGCCACTGAGCACGAGCCCGACCCTTCGGCCGCGGAACCGCTCCGGGTGCTCGAGCAGTGCGGCCAGGGACGCCGCCCCCGCACCCTCCGCGACGACCCGCGCGACCTCGAGGTACGCGCTGATCGCGGCCTCGATCGACGCCTCCGTCACGGTCACGACGTCGTCGACCAGCGCACGGATGATCGGGAGCGTGCGCGCCCCTGGCTCTCGCACGGCGATCCCGTCCGCGACGGTGTCCCCGACCTCGAGGGGGGTGCCCCGCAGCGCGGCCACCATCGACGCGCACGCGGCCGCCTGCACCCCCACGAGCTCGACATCGGGCGCGAGCGCCCGTGCGGCGACCGCGATCCCCGCCAGGAGGCCGCCGCCACCGACCGGCACGACGAGCACGTCGAGGTCGGGGGCCTGGGCGAACAGCTCCACTGCGAGCGTCCCCTGCCCCGCGATCACGGCCGGGTCGTCGTAGGGCGACACGTAGGTCAGACCCTCGTCGGCGGCGAGACGATCGGCGTGCCGGCGAGCCTCGGTCAGGTTCGTGCCTCGCTGCACGACCCGCGCACCCAGGTCCTCGGTTCGCACGACCTTCACGAACGGCGCGTGCTCGGGCATCACGATCGTGCACGGGACGCCCAGACGCGCGGCGTGGAACGCGAGTGCCTGCCCGTGGTTGCCCGCCGACATGGCGATCACGCCTCGGGCGCGCGCATCGGCGTCGAGCAGGAGCATGCGGTTGCACGCGCCGCGCTCCTTGAACGACCCGGTGCGTTGGAGGCTCTCGAGCTTCACCGTCACGTCGGTGCCGGTGATCGCGTCGAGAGCCGGCGATGCGGTGACGGGAGTCGGATCGAGATGGTCGGCGATCCGTCGCGCCGCGGCCTCCACGTCATCGGCGGTGACGGCGAGCGCTTCGGTGCTCACGGCCGGACCCTAACCGCCGAGCCTCCGCGTCACTGCGGTGAACGTTGCTCCCCCGGCGACGACACGCCGAGCCCGGCCGCGGCGGCAAGCCGTCGGAGCGCGGCCGCGTCGCGCGGCGCTGCGGCGCCGGGATCGTTGTTGCAGTAGATCCACCCCTGCGCATCGCTCCCGTAGCCGTCCACGATCCGTTCGACCCACGACTCGAGCGCTCGCCGGCCGTACGACGGCGCGGTCCGCGATCGCCCTTCGTGCAGGCGCAGGTACAGCCATCCGCTGGTCTTGACGAGCGGCCCGCGGGCCCCACGGCGGTCCCACCACACGAGCGCGGCATCGTGCCGAGCGAGGACCTCGTAGACGGCGTCGTCGTGCCAGCGCGGGTCACGCAGCTCGACCGCGACCTGCACGCGCGGACCGAAGGCCTCGAGGGTCGCGTCGAGTCGGCGTGGGTCGCACTTGAACCTCGGAGGCAGATGGAGCAGGACCGGCCCGAGCTTCGAGCCCAGCAGTCGTGCCCGCTCCATGAGCAGCGCCACGGGCTGCTTCGGGAGGCGCAGCCGCTTGAGGTGGGTGAGGTAGCGACTCGCCTTGATGGCGAAGCAGAACTCCGGCGGCGTCGCGGCTGCCCAGCGGCGAACCGTCTCCTCCGTGGGCAACCGGTAGAAGGAGCTGTTGACCTCGACGGTGTCGAACAGCTCGGCGTAGCGCGAGAGCCAGCGATGGTGGGCGAGTCCCTCCGGGTACACGTCGGGGCGCCAGTCGTCGTACTGCCAGCCCGAGGTCCCGATCCGCAGCCCTGCGGGCGGGATGCTCACGGGATCAGCGGGGCGCCGACGGCCCGGGGGGCCGGGCTCGTGCTCGCCATGCCCGTTCGGTACCCGGGACACATCGAGCGCGAACCTCCGGCCGGGGCCGCTGCTCGCGGCTCGCGGCTCGGGGCCGAGGCTTGGCCGGTCACGAAGGCGGGTAGCCCGATGACATGACTGCCTTCGGTTACACCCTCTCCAGCGAGGAGCACGAGCCGTCCGCTCTGGTCGCGAACGCGTCCCGTGCCGAGGAGCTCGGCTTCGACTTCGTGTCGATCTCCGACCACTACCACCCGTGGGTCACCGAGCAGGGCCACTCGCCCTTCGTGTGGTCGGTGCTCGGAGCGATCGCGGCGACGACGTCGAGCATCGAGCTCGCGGTGGGGGTGACGTGCCCGATCATGCGGATCCACCCGGCAATCCTCGCTCAGGCCGCGGCGACCACCTCGTTGCTCAGCGAAGGCCGCTTCGTGTTCGGCGTGGGCACCGGCGAAGCGCTGAACGAGCACGTGCTCGGGCAGCGGTGGCCGCGACCGGAGATCCGGCGCGAGATGCTCGAGGAGGCGATCGCAGTGATGCGCGAGCTCTGGTCGGGCGAGACCGTCGACCGTCGCGGCCGCCACTACGAGGTCGAGAACGCCCGACTGTTCGACCCCCCGCGCGACCCCATCCCGATCGTCGTGTCGGGGTTCGGCACCGAAGCGGCCGAGCTCGCCGGACGCATCGGCGACGGCTACTGGGGTCACTCCCCCGAGGAGGAGGTGCTCGACGCCTACGCCGCGGCCGGGGGCCGCGGGCCTCGCTACGCGCAGCTGAACCTCTGCTGGGCCGACGACGAGGAGACGGCCCGATCGACGGTGCACCGCGTGTGGCCCAACGCCGGGATCACCGGTCAGCTCTCGCAGGACCTGCCCACGTGGACGCACTTCGAGCAGGCGGCCGAGATGGTGACCGAGGACGACGTGACCGAGTCGACGCCGTGCGGGCCGCGCATCGTCGACCAGCTGGTCGAATCGGTCCGGACCTACGAGAAGGCGGGCTACGACCACCTCTACTTCCACCAGATCGGCCGAGACCAGGAGGGCTTCCTCGACTTCTGGACGCGGGAGCTCCGCCCGGCGCTCGGCGCCTGAACGGAGCCGCGCGGCACGCGGTCGCCGTGGTACGCGTACGCGGTGAACAAGGTCGAGGTCGGGTTCTTCTCGTTCACCGAGATCACGGACCCCACTCAGCACCGGGCGTACAACGAGTGGCACCAGCTCGACCACATGCCCGAGCAACGCCCCTTGCGGGGCGTCGCGCACGGGCAGCGGTGGGTCGCCACGCCCGACTGTGCCGCCGTCGCGCTGCACGCGGCGGAGCCGCTCGGTGCGACCCACTACGTGACCTGCTACCTGATGACCCAGCCGGTCGAGCAGACCCTCGCGGAGTTCCTCGCGCTCGGACAGCGCCTGCGCAGCCTGGGTCGCTTCCACCTGCACCGTCGATCGCATCTGGCCGGGCCGTTCCAGATGCTCGAGGCGAGCAGCGCCGGGCGCGTCCTCGTGTCCTCCGAAGCAGTGCCGTATCGGCCGCACCGGGGCGTGTTCGTGATCGTCGAGGAGCCGGTGGGCCCGCTCGACGACGAGCACGCGCAGTGGTTGCACCGCGAGTGGACGCCGAGCGCGCTCTCGGTCGACGGGGTCGCGGGCGTGTGGTCGTTCGCGACCAGTCCCCGCCTGAACCGCCTCGACTGGGACCCCGGCAACCGGCGCATCACGGTCTGCTACCTCGACGGCGCGCCGCTCGACGTCGCGCCCGACCTGGGTGCGGTGGTGACAGAGCGCTGGCGAGACGGTGCGGTGCGCCCGCTCTACGCCGCGCCGCTCGAGACGATCACTCCCTGGCGCTGGGACTGGTTCGACTGAACGCGCCGGCGCGCGCCTCACGACCGTGGGAGGTTGCGTCACGGAGCACCGAGAGCACCTCGTCGGCCAGCCTCGGGCCGTCGGCTTCGACCGCCGGAGTGGCGGTGACCCGCAGCACCACGACGCCGGCCTCGACCTCCTCGAGGCGGATCTCCGGTGCCGACCGGACCGGGGTGGCGATCGCGTCCTCGAGCAGGCCCTGGAGATCGGTCGGTCGCAGCTCTGGCTGCACCCGCGCGCGGACGTCGACCCCGCCCGGTTCGCGCAGCGGCACCACCGCCGAGCTCAGGACGACGCTGTTCGGGACCAGGATCCGTTCCTCTCCTCGCGCCAGCGACGTGTGGAGCAGACCGAGGTCGACGACGACTCCCTCCGCGACGCCACCCAGCGGACCACCCTGGAGGCGAACGCGCTCACCGATCCGGAACGGCCGAGCGGTGAGCAGCACGATCCCGGCGAACAGGTTCCCCAGCGTCTGTTGCGCCGCGAGACCGAGGACGATCGCGGTGACCGCGCCGCCCGCCGCCACCGCGGTGGGGTCGAGCCCGACGAGGGCGAAGGCGACCGCGATCGTCAGTCCGATCGTCAGGAGCCGGACCACGAAGGCCACGGGACCGATGACCAGGATCCCCCGGCGAGCGAGCACCGGGTGCGCGACACGTCCGGCCGCGCGCGCGGCGAGCCACCCCAGGGCCGCCAGGGCGAGACCGGCGCCGATGCGCACGGGGAGGTCGGCGCCGAAGAGCCGCTGTCGGAACGCGTAGACGACGACCACGGCGACGACGAGGACCAGCACCAGGGCGAGCTCGCGCCATGCCCGCCGTGCCCGGGCGCGGGCGGCCATCCGGAGCGCGAGGGGGAGCATCGGGTCCGGATACCCGGATCGGCACACGAACATGCGAGCGACGTTCGTCGCACGGGGTTTGGTCCCCGTCACCGAAGGGCACCACGCCGGGATGAGGGACACGACGCAACGCCGCCTGGTCTGGTTCGTCGACCTCTTGCGGTGGGAGCTCCTGCGGGACGGGGAGCGGCCCCGGCCCGGCGCCGCCGAGCGAGCTACGAGACGAGCTGCTCCTGTCGCCCGGCGCGCAAGCCGACCAGCGCGACGAGCGCGGCCAGGGCCATCGCCCCGGCCATGACGTAGAAGACCGTCTGCGAAGCCTGCGCGAAGTCGAGCTGCACCGCGTCGAACACCTTGCCCGCCTCGCTGCCCGACCGTCGGCCGAACCCCGTCCGGTCACCCCCTCCGGCCTGCGAGAGGCTCTGGGCGATCTCGTCGGCCCGCTGCTTCGAGATGCCGACCTTGCCGAGCGACTCCTCGATGTTGAGGCGGTTCTGGGTGATGAGGATGGTGCCGAGCACGGCGAGCCCGAGGCTCGATCCGTAGTTGCGGACGGTCTGGGTGACACCCGACACCTCGCCGTACGCGTGCTGCGACGCCCGGTTGATCGCGTCGGTGTTGGCCGGGCCGAGCATGAGCCCGACGCCGCCGCCTGCGAGGACGATCCAGTACCACTGCGAGTCGTACGAGAGGTCGGGGAGCTCGCTCGCCCACAGGGCGAGGCCGACGGCGCCCATCGCGCAGCCGATGACCACGGCGGGCTTCGCGCCGACGTTGTCGAGGATGCGGCCCCCGATCTGGGACACGATCGCGAAGCCGGCGAAGAACGTCAGCAGGTACAGACCGGCCTCGGACACGCTGTTGCCCAACGAGATCTGCGAGTACATGCTCGCGAAGAAGAAGAGCGGGATGAACGCGATCATCGCGAGGAACAGCACGAGGCACTCCACGCTGAACGCGCGGCTCTCGAAGATCCGGATGTTGATCAGCGGGTGCTCGGTGCGACGCTCGACGACGGCGAACACGACGAGCAGGGCGAGCCCTCCGATGATGCACGCCAGCGTGACCGGATCGGTCCACCCCCACACGCTCGCCTGCTGGAAGCCGAGGACGCTCGCGCCCATGCCGAGCACGATCAGCACGAGGCCCCGGTAGTCGAGCGGAGACGGCTGCTTCGTGTTCTCCGGCTTGCTGGCGGCGATGAGCACCAGTGCGATGATCGCGATCGGGACGTTGATCCAGAAGATCGCCCGCCAGGTCCACTCGCTCAGGTAGCCGCCGGCGATCGGGCCGATCGCGGTCAGGCCACCGGTGATCGCGAAGAAGACCGCGAGGGCCTTGCCGCGCTCGCGCAGCTCGAACGACGACACCACGATCGCCAGCGCGGCCGGGAGCATGATGCCGGCGCCGACGCCCTGGATGGCGCGGAAGACGATGAACCAGGCTTCGGCGATCGACCCGTCGGGCACCGCGCCGTTGAGCGCGGACGCGACGGTGAAGATCACGACGCCGACGACGACCATCCTGCGGTGCCCGAAGATGTCCGAGATCCGCCCGCCGAACGCGAACGTGATCGCGAGCGCCAGCAGGTACGAGTTCACGATCCACTGCACGCCGGTCGACGACAGTCCCAGGTCGGCCTGGATCTCGGGGACCGCGATCGAGACGATCGTCTGATCGATGAACGTCATCCCGACCGCGAAGATCATCGCGGCGAGGACGAGGTTCTTCGATGGGTGGCTCGTCGCGGGCGTGGCCGTCGCGGTCAACTGGACCTCCAAGGGACGCGGGTGCCCCGCCCGGGCCGGAATCTAACGGTCTCCGCGCGACGGAGTGGGGACCGACCGATCGCGCCCTACCATGGCGCTCGTGAGCCCGACTCCGACGGTCCTCGCGGCCCTCGCGTTCGTCGTCGCGATCGCCGCCGCCGCCTACTCCACCTGGTCGCCGTGCGGGCAGTCGATGCTCTCGCAGCTCAACCCGCTCGCGGAGCGCTCGCGCGGCCAGCGCTACGCGGTGACCGCCTCGTGGTTCGTCGTGGGCGCGCTCGTCGGCGGCGCGACGCTCGGCGTCGGGATGATGGTGCTCGCCCTCGTCGTCGACGCGACGGGCATCGGGGTGAGCGAGGCCACGGCGCTCGCCGCGGTCGGTGCGCTCGCCGGCGCGGCCAGCGACGGCCGCGTGCTCCCCTGGTCGCCACCGTTCCTGCGCCGCCAGGTCAACGAGGACTGGCTCCCCCACTACCGCGGGTGGCTCTACGGCCTCGGCTTCGGCTGGCAGATCGGCACCGGCGTCACGACCTACATCATGACCGCGGCGGTGCTGGTCACGATCGCCCTCGGTGCGCTGACTGCCTCGCCGTGGCTCGCGCTCGCGGTCGCGATGACGTTTGCACTGGTCCGCGGCGTCGTCGTGCTCGCGACCGCTCGCCTCGACTCGTTCGATGCGTTGGCCGCGTTCCATCGTCGCTTCCACTCGCTGGGACCGATCGTGCGGCGCGGCGTGATCGCGACCCAGGTCGCGGTGGCGCTCGTCGCCGCGTTCGCCGTGTGGGACTGGGCCGGCGTCGCGGGATTTGCGGCGGCCGTCGTCGGGGGCGCGCTCGTCGGTTGGGCACGTCGGCGCCCTGCCGACGTCACGGTGCCGGCAAGCTGACGACGACCTCGAGCCCTCCTTCCGACGACTCCGCCAGCGTCACCTCCCCGCCGTCGGCGACGACGAGCTGACGGACGATCGCGAGGCCGAGGCCGAAGCCGCTGCCTGCCTCGTCAGCACGCCAGAAGCGGTCGAAGGCTCGCTCGCGCGCCTCTTGCGACATGCCAGGGCCTGCATCCGCGACGTGCAGCGCGACCATGCCGTCGGCACTCGTGGCCCAGACACCGACGGAGGTGCCCGCCGGCGCGACCTCGAGCGCGTTGTTGAGGAGGTTGTCGAGCACCTGCTCCATGCGCCCCGGCGTCGCCAGGAACTGCTCGTCGCCGACGTCCACCTCGATCGCCACGTCGCGCTCGGCTGCGAGCGCCGACCACGCCTCCTGACGCTCTCCGACCAGCGCGGCGACCCTTATCGGGATCGGCGCCGACCCGAGCCGCTCGGCCCGAGCGAGCTCGAGCAGACCATCGACGAGGACCGACAGCCGGGTGACCTCGTCGAGCGCACCGTCGAGGTCGTCGTGACCCTCGGAGGTCACCTCACCGTCCAGGTTCTCGAGGCGCAGCCGCAACGCAGCCAGCGGCGTCCGCAGCTGGTGCGACGCGTCGGAGACGAACTCCTGCTGGGCCGAGACGAGCTGCTCCAGGCGAGCCGCGGTCGTGTTGAAGGTCCGGGCCAGCGCTTCGATCTCGTGCGGGCGCTGGGGGACCGGCACCCGCGCGCTCAGATCGCCGCGTCCGAGCGCGATGGCACCCGCTTCGAGCTCCTCGAGCGGCTTCGCGATCGACCGCGCCAGCAGGACCGACACGACGAAGACGACGATGAGGATGACGCCGCCGACCGCGCCCAGCACCAACCAGCTGTCTCGAATCCGGTCGTTGACGAACGACAACGGATAGGTGACGCGCACGGCACCATGGAGCTCGCCGCCCGTGGCGATCGGCACCGCCACGTAGAGCAGATCCGCGTCGAGCGTCCGCGAGTAGCGCTCACCGGTCGACTCTCGACCCTCGAGCGCACGCGCGATCTCGGGTCGGGACGTGAAGCTCCGACCGGTCGGATCGCGACCGGCCGGGGGGTCGCTGTCGGCCACGACGCGGCCCCGCGCATCGACGAAGACGACCCGCCCGTCGTGGTCGGCTTGGTACTCCTCGGCCAGGCGCTGGAGCTCGGGACCCGGCCCGTCGGGTTGCTCGAGCAGCTCCTCGGAGCGCAATGCGAGCGCGAAGGCATCGTGCTGCACGTCGGTCTCGAGTCGCTCTCGCTCGGAGCTGGCGAACTCGATCCCGAGCGGGATCTCCAGGAGGATCAGCACCAGGGCGGTGATCGACAGGTAGCTGAACAGGAGTCGACGCGTCATCCGCCGGAGTCCGGGGCCTCGAGCCGGAATCCGACGCCGCGCACGGTCTCGATCCACTCGGGGTGGCCCAGCTTCTTGCGCAACGTCGCGACGTGCACGTCCAGCGTCTTGGTCGGGCCGTACCAGTGCGGGTCCCACACCTCCTCGAGGATGTGCGCGCGGGAGCGCACTGCGCCGGGGTCCTCGGCCAGGAGCGCGAGCAGGTCGAACTCCTTCTGCGTGAGGGTGATCTGCCGACCGTGCACCGTCACCTCTCGCGTCCTTCGGTCGATCGTGAGCTCACCGAGGTGCTGCAGGGGCGCCGCGGCACGCGGCTGTGACCGCCTGGTGACCGCTCGGATCCGAGCGAGCAGCTCACGGAAGCCGAACGGCTTGACCACGTAGTCGTCGGCACCGAGCTCGAGTCCGAGCACTCGATCGACCTCCTCGCCCCGTGCCGTCACGACGATGATCGGCAGCTCCTCGTCGTCGGCGCGGATCCGACGACAGACGTCGAACCCGTCCACGTCGGGAAGCCGCAGATCGAGCAGCACGACATCCGGTCGGGGTGCTCCACGGGACGCGAGCCGCTGCAAGGCCTCGTCGCCGGTCCGTGCCCGGTCCGTGTGCATCCCCTCCCGTTCGAGGCCCTTGCACAGGGGATCGGCGATGCGATCGTCGTCCTCCACGACGAGCACGAGCATCCGACCACGGTGCCACAAGCTTCGGCCGCGCATCCTGCGGGGCTCCCGGACTTTGCCGAGACTTGACCCGCACTTGGGACGAGCGCGCCGGCCGTGCCCGTACCGTCGGCGTGTGGCCGAGACGATGGTCGAGCGACACGGTCGCATCATGGGAACTCGGGCCCACGTGATCGTCGTCGGGGCGGACGAGTCGCTCGCCGACGCGGCGATGAACGAGCTGGCCGCGCTGGAGGCTCGTTGGTCACGGTTCCGGCCTGACAGCGAGATCTCCCGTCTCAACGCGGCCAGCGGGGCGCCGGTCATCGTCTCCCCCATCACGTTCGAGCTCGTGCAGCGCGCCGTCGCGGAGTCGCGCGCTACTCGCGGCGCGTTCGATCCCACCGTGTTGCCCGCGCTCGTGGCATCCGGCTACGACCGCGACTTCGCCCAGCTCCAGGACCGGATCGAACCCGCCGTCCCCGTCATCCCGGCAGGGCCTTCGGTGGTCGAGCTCGATCCGACCGTCGGCGCGGTGCGCCTCCACGACCGGGCGGCCATCGACGTCGGAGGGATCGCCAAGGGCTTCGCCGCCGACCACGTCGCGGAGCGACTCGTCGGCATGGGCGCGACCGGGGCGTGCGTGAACCTGGGCGGGGATCTCCGCGTGGTCGGTGCCCCTCCGTGGGGCGCGTCGTGGGTCGTCGCCGTCGAGAACGAGCCCGGCGCGGAGCCCTCGCGGCAGCCCCGCTGCGGACTCGCCCTGGTCGAGGGCGGGGTCGCCACCACCAGCACGCGCCGACGAACCTGGGTCCGCGGCGGATCGCGCTGCCACCACGTCATCGACCCGCGCACCGGCACGTCGGCGATCAGCCCCTGGAGCTCGGTGACCGTCGTGGCGGGCGACGCCGCGTCGGCAGAGGTCGGCGCCACGGCCGCGCTCCTCTCGTCCGATCTCGCGACCGCGACCGCCGCGCTCACCGAGCGCGGCGCGGTCGGGATCGCGGTCGACGACTCCGGCACCGAGTGGTCGCTGGGGCCCGTCGACGGGCACCGCGTGGACGTCGCCGGCGTGCACGAGGCGGAGTTGACCGCGACTTAACCCGGACCTGGACCGTACGTGGCGCGGCGATCCGTACCGTCCGTCGCGAACGACACGACAGCCGAGCAGGAGGCTCCCCCGATGGAACGACGCAAGGCACTCGCGACGGCCGGTGCGGCGACCGCGACCGCGCTCGCGGCGACGATCGCCCTCGGCGCCAACCTCGGTCTCTTCGGCCTGACCAGCTCGGGCGCCGGTCCCGGCGACTTCCAGCCGGTGCCCGCCACGGCCAAGGCCGCACCCCGGACCGAGGTCATCGACGTCCCGGTCCCGATCGAGGTCCCGGCGGGTGGGGGTGGCAGCGCTTCGAGCCCCGGCGGCGCGCCCGCCACGCTCGCCGACGTGCCGTTGCCGGCCGCGCCGACCGCTCCGCCTGCGGGTCCACAGCTGTCCCAGGACGACGACTCGTACGAGCAGCCCGAGCACGAGGACGAGCACGAGGACGAGCACGAGGACGGCGAGGACGAGCACGAGGAGCGCGAGGATGACGACTGAGCCGACGCCGGGAGGCGCGCCGGATCGGACCGCGAAGCGGCGCCGACGCCCGCACGCTGCCGCGGCCACCCGCATCCTCGTCGCGGGTCTCGCGACCGCGACGACGTTCGGGATCGTCGGACTGCTGACGATCGTCGGCCCGGCGCCGAGCGCGGCACCGCCCGCGCCTTCCAGCACCACCACTGCGCCACCCACCGAAGCGGTCGTCTACGAGTACCGCTACGTGCCCGTCTACGTGCCTGCTGCCCCGCGCTCGAGCGGTTCGGCCGGTGGCGGAGGCGGCGGGACGGGCGCGAGCCCCGGCGGCGCGAGCCCCGGCGCCGTCTCGGCGGCTCCGGCCGCCTCGTCGTCTGCACCGGCACCGGCACCCGCACCCGCACCCGCACCGCGCCCGGCGTCGGCGACGAGCACTGGCGGGAGCTGACCGGATGAGCACTGGACCGAGGACCGTCGGAGGCGCCCGGTGAGCAGCCAGGTGTGGTGGTACGTCGCACGCGGGAGCGGGCTCGTCGCGTGGGGCCTCTTGACGGGCGCAGTGGCACTGGGCCTGTGGCTCTCGCTGCGGCTCACCCGCAACCGGCCACGTCCGGCCTGGACGCTCGACCTCCACCGGTTCCTCGGGGGTCTGGCCGTGGTGTTCACGGGCGTGCACCTCGCCGGGCTCGTGGCCGACTCGTACGTCGAGTTCGGCGCGGTGGAGCTCTTCGTCCCCTTCGCACCCGGATGGAAGTCGAGCGCCGTCGCGCTCGGGGTCATCGCGCTGTACCTGCTGCTCGCGATCGAGGTGACGTCGCTGCTGATGCGACGCCTGCCGCGGCGCCTGTGGCGCGGCGTGCACCTGTCCAGCTACGTGCTCTTCGTCCTCGCCACGGCACACCTCGTCGCCGCGGGCACCGACGTCGGACACTGGCTGGTGCAGTGGGGGACGCTGGTCGGGACGAGCTTCGTGGCCTTCTTGACGGTCGCTCGCGTGCTCGCGACGCGCGGTCGTCAGCCGCGCGCGGTCACGACGCCTCGTCGCGACGCGGGTCGTCCAGCACCAGCTCGAACTCGCCCCGCACCCGCCGCGTCAACGCCTCGCTGATCATCTGCTCGAGCAGGTCGGCCGGGAGCACGCACTCCGCGCACTCCGCGTCGGCGAGCTCGAGCCGCAGCTCGATCCGGGCCGTCTTCGGGTTCGCCTCCACGAGCGTGAGGTCGGCACCGTCGCTGCGCAGCAGCACCGCCATCTCCTCCACCGCCTCGCCGACCGCGGACTGGTCCACGAGCCCTCCTCCTCGTCCGACCCTCAGCCTGCTCGGGCGCGCCGGACCGGCTCGCTCTGGAGCTGGCTCTCACCGAAGCTCGGGAGCGCGACCGCGTGCAGGCTCCCGAGCCCCCCGCAGACGAACGGCACGATCTGGACGGGCGAGGCGACGAGGCGCACCTTCCCGTCGGCGTCGACCCGGTCGCGATCCCGGAGCATCTGCTGGTTGTGCGCGGGCCACAGGTCGATCGGCTGCCACGCGTGCTCCCACAGGAAGGCCTGAAGGTCCGCGACGTCGGGGAACGCCACGCCGAACCGCTCGGCCCACATCGGGTTGCACGCGACGACGACCTCGCCGTTCTCGGGCGTGCCGCTCAGGAACATGTTGCTGAGCGGGAACGCGATCGACTTCGCGATCAGGTAGAGCAGGTCGCGAGGGTCGTCGTTGTGGATGTCGGCCAGCGGGTAGGTGCCCTTGCCCCCGTGGACGGTCACGACGTCGTCGGAGGGGTCGAAGCCGCGCCGCACCGCCAAGGACGGCCACGGCGAACGCTCCTCCCACTCCCCGAAGCACAGCCCGAAGCGGGCGGGCTGGCCGAAGACGGTGCGTGACGTCTCGCCCGCTCGTTGCCCGCCGATGTTCCGCAGCGACAGCGACACCGCGCGCCCGATCGTCATCGAGCCGCGACCTGCCGCGCCACCCATGCATCCGGCCCGGTAGTCGATCCCGAGCTCGTCGCGGCTCGGACCGTTGACGAGGAGCATCGCGAACACGCTGGACGTGGTCGTGGTGAGCCCGAACGCGTTCCACTCGGGCACCAGCATCGCCTCCAACGCCGCGAGGACGTGGGGGAACGCGCCCGGCTCGCAACCCGCCATGGCCGCGTTGATCGCCACCAGCTCGACCGTCGCGACGCCGTACTGGGGCGGCAGCGCGCCGATCACGTGATCCGGCGCGTACGGCGTCGCCGACAAGAGCGCGAGGACCCGGTCGTCGGTCGGCGGCAGGATCGGTGTGCCGTCGCCCCACCGCTCCTCGAGCGACCGCTCGTACAGCTCGCCCGGGTCGGCCGGGACCTCGACCTGCTCGGCCTGCAGCGCCGGGGCAGTCACGACGTGACCCCGAGGAGCGCCATCGCGGCGGGATAGTGCTCGGCGGCGATCTTCATGAGCTCGTCGTCGGGCCGGGCCTCGAGCGGGTAGGGCAGGACCAGGATCTTCAGGTCGCCGTGACCCAGGAACCTCGCCATGTTGCGGGCGTGGGTCTCGAACTCCTCCGTGACCACGGCGATCGAGGGCTTGCCGTGGGCCTCCAGCGTGACCGCGTCCTTGATCGTGAACGACGTGCACGAGCCGCACGTGCCGAGCCCCACGAGGCCACCGTCGATCTCGTCGGACCACTCCGCGATGGTGCGTCGGTCGTCGCGGCCGTGGTCGCCGACCTGCGCGCCCGTCTCGACGCAGCGCACGTCGGCGCCTTCGTCACGCAGCCGCTTCTCCCAGTCGCCCGCGATCAGCGCCCACGATCGCCACGCGAGGTCGGTGCGCAGGCCGATCCGTCGGCCGGCGATCGGCGCATCGAGCGTGTACGCAGGCGCGACCGCTTGTTCCGGAGGCGGTGCGGTCGGTCGCCGGATCGTGATCGTGCTCATGTGCTTCCTCCTGCATGGCCGATGGATGCGTCGATGGATGCGAGGACCGGCGCGGGCTCGAGCGCTTCAGGGAGATGCCCGCCGCGCCGCTCGGTGAGCTCCTCCGCGACGGCGAGGAGCTCCGCGAAGAGCGAGCGCACGCGCGTCGTGGTGACGTCGGGATCTCCGAGGTGGAGCCCGACGGCGTGAGCCGTCGCTCCGTCGGCGTCGAAGACCGGGCTCGTGATCGTGTTCACGGGGAGCCGATCGGAGTGCTCGATGACCTCGCGCGTGAAGTCGACCTCGTCGATCGCCGAGAGCAGCCCGAGGGTGCGCTCGCGCACGGCGTCCGAGCGCGCGTCCGCCGCGAGCGCGCTCAGCGCGGCGCGCAGCTCGGTCGAGGTCGCGGTGTACGGCGCGACTGCGACCCGAGTCTGCTGATGGTCGCGCACGACGGCGAGCAGCCGTGACGCGGCCAGATCGGCGCGCGCAGACCGTCCGATCCACGCGCGGATCGCCGCGTCACCGCTCCACGCGACGTGGATGGCGCCGAAGGGAGGCGCGAACGGCACCCGTGCCCCCACGCGGATGGGTGGCTCGCAGCCGGGGGCGGCCACGACGTCCACGACGGTGATGTCGCCGCCGACCACCTTCGCGACCGAGACCGCGAGCCCGGTGCGAGCGGCCAGGTCGACGAGGGCCGAGCGTGCCCCGCGCACGTCGGCGTGCGCGTCGACCGCGGCGGTGCCGAGCGCGAGCGCACCGGGACCGAGGGAGTAGGTGAGCGACTCCGCGTCCCGCACGACGTAGCCGGCATCGACGAGCGCTCCGAGGATCGCGTGGCAGGTGCCCTGGCTCAGGTCACCGGCGCGGGCCAGCTCGCTGAAGCGGAGCCCGGCCGGGGACGTGCGCAGCAGCTCGAGGACGCGCACCACCCGCTCGGTCGGCTTGGAGCGCTGGCTCATCCGCGCCAGGGTACCGATCGCCCTCCAGCATGTCGAGAAGCGTCCTCGAATAGTCGAGAACGACCGACCGCGTCAGGCGTCGAGCCGACCGTGCTCGAGCACCTGCTCGGCCACGACGTCGGCGCGGATGCGTCGGTTCCGGGCCACGGCTCGGATGCGCGCGAACGCCTCGACCGGTCCGAGGCGCTCGGTCCCCATCACGACGCCGACCGCCCGATCGATCGTCACCCTTCGTTCCAGCGCTCGCTCGAGCTGGTCGACCACCTCGCCGCTGCGCCGCGCGAGCAGCCCCGACGTCATCACGTGCTCGATCAGCGACGCGTACTCGCGCAGCGCCTCTTCGTCGCTCTCGTCCCACTCGTACTCGACGGTCCGGTAGACGTTGAGGCTTCCGACGGTCGTGCTCGCGACGCTGATCGGGAGCCCGAGCACGGCTCGGATCCCGGCTTCGGCGAGACCGTCCTGGATCAGGGGCCACCGCTCGTCCGCCGAGGCGTTCCGGGACACGACCACCTCCTGCAGCACGAGGCTGTCCACGCACGGGCCGGTCGCGGTCTCCTCCTGGACTCGCTCGAGCGCGTGCGCCTTGTCGTCGGTGCTGACGACGTAGCGCAGCGCAGCAGCGTCGTCGACGAGCATCAGGCCCGCGCCGTCGACCTCGAAGAGCGTCCGGCTCGCTCCGACGACCCGTGCGATCGCATCACCGACGTCGAGCGCGTCGAGCGCGCTCGAGGCAAGGCCGCGGAGGGACTCGTCGAGTGCCACGCGCGCTATGTGCATCGGCCGAGCAGCATCGCGCGGCGAGCGAGGGAAGGGGTCATGTCCCGGCCTCGGACCGGGCGATCTCGACCTGCTCGGTGACGGCGGCGAGCGTCAGCAGCCGTTCGACCGGCGGCTGCACGTCTCGGAGCACCAGGCGATCGCCGACCTGCGCCCGGTGGCGAGCAGCATCGAGCAGCACCGTCAGCGCCGAGCAGTCGAGGAACGTGAGCTCGGAGAGGTCGAGCAGGACGGCGCCGGCTCGGGAAGCGGGCTCCAGGACCTGGCGGAGCTCGGGCGCCGCCGCGAGGTCGCACTCCCCCCGCAAGGCGATCGTCACGCGCTCGCCGTCGTCCGTCACGATCTGGACGCCGAAGGCGCCGTCGCTCATCGACTCCACGTGCACCCTGCAGACCTCGTTGCATCAGGTCCGCAGGGTCAGGGCGGACGGGCTTCCTCCTCAGTGTAGGTCGCCCTCGGGCCGACCACCCCACCGCGCAGCGCCGTGCTCGGGGGGCGGGGACCATCTCGACGTGGTCGAGCACCACCTGCGGACGGCTGCGACGTGCCACCATGCGCAACCTGCTCGACCGGGCGGGGGGCGGACGGAAGGCGGGGCCCATGTGGCTGATCAGCCGGAGCGATCTCGTGTTCCGGCGAAGGCGCTTCGTGATCGCGGTGCTCGTGACGGCGCTGGTCTTCGGGATGGCGCTGCTCTTCGACGGGATGAAGCGAGCCGTTCGCAACGAGGTGCCACGCACGGTCGAGATGTTCGGGGCGGACGCCTGGGTGGTCCCCGACGGAGTGAGCGGACCGTTCACCGCGACGTCGGTGTTCCCGGCGACCGTTGCCGACGACCTCGCCGCGCAGCCGGGCGTCGAGAAGGCGAACCCGGTCGTGCTGTCACGCGCGGTCGCGCGCGTCGACCCCGACAAGGACGCGAACGTCATCGGCGTCGACCCGGACGTGATCGCCGACGTCGCTCTCGACGAGGGGCGCGCACCACGTGCTCGCAGTGAGGTGGTCGTCGACCAGAGCCTCGGCCTGTCGGTCGGTGACGAGCTCGACCTCGGTTCCGGGAAGTACGACGTCGTCGGCGTCGCCGACAAGCTCCGCTACAACTTCGGTGCGCCGACGGTGCTGATGACCCTGCGCGACGCGCAGGAGTCGACCTTCGACGGTGCAGATCTCGCGATGGCAGTCGTGCTCCGCGGCCAGGTCGATGCGGTACCCGGCGGCTTCACCACCCTCAGCGACGACGACGTCATCGCCGACCTCGAGCGGATCACCAAGCCAGGCGTGCAGACGATCGATCTCGTCAGCGTCCTGCTGTGGATCGTCGCGATCGGCATCATCGGATCGGTCGTCTACCTCAACGCGCTCGAACGGACCCGTGACTTCGCCGTGCTGAAAGCGACGGGATCGCCGAACCGAACGATCGTCGGCGGCCTGGCGCTGCAATCGCTCTTCTTGTCGCTCGTCGCGGCGATCCTGGCCGTCGGGGTCGCGTGGCTCGTCGGCCTGGTGCTCCCGTTCCCGGCCGAGCTCGAAGCGGGCTCGTACCTCCAGATGTTCACGATCGCCATCGTCGTCGGTCTTCTGGCGAGCCTCATCGGCGCCCGGCGCGCACTGACGACCGACCCGGCGCTCGCCTTCGGAGGTGCGTGATGACGAACGTCGCCGTGCGCGATCTCACGATCGAGTACTCGAGCGGTGGATACACCGTGCGCCCGATCGATCGGCTGAACATCGACATCGCCGACGGACAGCTCGTGCTGCTGCTCGGTGCGAGCGGCTGCGGCAAGACGACGCTCCTCTCGGCGCTCGCGTCGATCCTGCGGCCGACCTCCGGCTCGATCACCGTCGGCGAGACCGAGGTGACCGGCCTGCGGGGGCGCGACCTCGCCGAGTACCGGCGCCACACGGTCGGCATCGTCTTCCAGGCGTTCAACCTCATCCCGAGCATCACCGCACGCGACAACATCGTCGTCGCGCTCCGTGGTGGTGGCGTCAAGGCCAAGGCGGCCCGCGCCCGGGCCGAGGAGCTCCTCGAGCAGGTCGACCTCGGCGAGCGGATGCACCACCGGCCGGGTGACCTCTCGGGCGGCCAGCAGCAGCGCGTCGCGATCGCCCGCGCGCTGGCGCTCGACCCGCCGCTGATCGTCGCCGACGAGCCGACCGCGCACCTCGACTACATCCAGGTCGACGGCGTGATCCGACTGCTGCGCCACCTCGCGCAGCCGGGTCGGGTGGTCGTGGTGTCCACCCACGACGAGCGCCTGCTCCCGCTCGCGGACCAGGTCGTCGAGCTCACGCCGAGAGCACTCGCCGGTGATCGTCCCCCCGAGCAGCGCAGCCTGGGCGCCGGCGAGGTGCTGTTCCGCCAGGGTGACACCGGCGACCTCGTGTACGTCGCCGAAGCCGGCTCGATCGACATCGTGCGCGAGCTCGCGGGAGGCGGCGAGGAGGTGCTCGCACGCATCGACCCACCCGGCTACTTCGGCGAGCTGGCACCGATGTTCGGGCTGCGGCGCTCGGCAACCGCCCGCGCCGGCGCGGACGGCGCGACGGTCACCGGCTACACGCTGCGCGACTTCCGCGAGCGGCACGGCGCCGACGCGGACGCGCTCCTCGGCGGGGCGGCCGACAGCTCCGAGCGCTGATCGCGCTAGGTGCGGGCGACCGCCTCGAAGCCGGCGCGGTCGACCGGGCGCGCCCGGACGACGAGCAGCTCCTGCTCTGCCGTCAGCACCGTGCCGCTCGGTGGGTTGACGACGCAACGCCCGGCGTCGAAGACCCCGAGGAGCAGCGAGTCGTGGACGTCCTTCATCACCTCGAGCGCGTGGCGCACCGACTGCCCGACGAGCTGCGGCGGGACCGTCACCCGGTAGAGCTCCTCGCCCTCGGGGTGCGTGAGCAGGTCGGCGATCACCCCGGTGATGCCGTGGGTGCGAGCCGAGGCGGCGAGCAGCGCACCGGTGAGCTCCGCGCTCACGACCAGCTCGTCGGCCTTCGTGCGCTCGAAGTGCTGCCGGTTCTCCGACTTCACCACCTCGACGCAGCTGTACGCCTCACCGTTGAGCGACTCGATCGCGAGCGTGGTGAGCAGCGATCGGGCGTCGAGGTCGTCCGGGTCGGAGCTGGGGTTCGACGCGTCGGCGAGCACGATGACCGTGGTCACCCGTTCGATGCCCGCGCGCGCGAGGTCTTCGGAGTTGCTCGGGTTGCCACGCACGAACGTGACGCCCTTCTGGTCGACCGGGTCGGTCTCGAGGTCGGCGAGGATCACGATGGGTCGCGGGTCCTCGACCTCCTTCGCCCGCAGCTCGCGGATGATCTCGAAGCCCTTGGGGCTCCAGCCGCAGATCAGGAGGTGGTTCGAGCCCTTGAACTTCCCCATGCCCGCTCCTCGGTTGATGACGGTCGCGACGAAGCGCGAAGCGATCGTGGCGGTGGCGAACGCGACGAGGCTGACGCCGGCGACCCGGACGATCCAGTACGAGATGAAGCCGAGCTGCGTCTTGAGCTTGTACGGCGAGGTGTTCTCGAACAGCGTGCGGAAGAGCCATCCGTAGGCGTCGCCGATCGAGTGCACGTCGTCGCTCTTGCCGTGCTCGACCGCCCAGAAGAAGATCGGCGCGAAGACGAGCACGAGGAACGAGAAGAGCGCGCCCAGCAGGAACCGGCGGCTGAGCCGGCCCCACATCTTCTGGTCCTTCATCCCCGTGTCCCTCGGCCGCGCGCCCGCCCCACCAAGGGCCCGGAGCGTAGATCAGCCCGGGTCCTCACCGAGGTCCCGCAGCGCGGTCGCCAGCGCGGCCCGCAGGCGTCGGGCACCGTCGACCGACAGGTGACCGACCAGACCGGTTCCCGGGCGCCCGGCCTCCTCGAGCGTCAGCTCGACGCGCAGGTCGCCGCACTCGTCGCAGTCGTCGAGGATGGCGACGGCCCAGGCCAGCCGGGCGCGCTCCGGGTCGTCGTCGGGATGGTCGTCGAACCCGTAGTCGGCCTGCTTCTTCATGACCCGAGTCTGCCCGCGAGCCGGGAACCGATCAGCGCACCTCCACGACGTCGATGCGGGTGCCGAGCCGCTCGATGGTCGGGCGGTAGCCGGTGGCGAGGCCGTGGCGCGTCACGTTGAGCGAGCCCGCCGCCGAGGCGAAGCGCAACATCGCGTCGATCGGCATCGAGTCCGCGAGTCCGACGGCGAGGGCGGCCGTCATCGAGTCGCCGGCTCCGCTCGGATCGACCGCCTCGAGCCGGGGCGACTCGACGCGCAGGACGCGGTCGTCGTCCAGGGCGAGGGTGCCGGCCTCGGCGCGCGACACGACGACCCGGCGTGCCCCGAGCTCCTGGAGACGACGTGCCGCCGCGATCAGCGCCGCCTCCTCCGCGCCCTCTTCGGCCAAGCCGTCCTGGGCGAGCTCCTCGCTGCTGATCTTCAACAGGTCGAGCCCCCCGGCGAGTGCCGCGCGGGCCGGGTCTCCGTGCAGATCGGCGACCACGACGCTGCCGGTCGCCCGCAGGTCGTGCGCGAGGCGCTCGTAGGTGCGGGGTGGCACCGCCTCCTCGGGACCCGCGCCGGTGAGGACGCACACCCCGGTCTCGATCGCGTCGCCGAGCGTGACGCTGTAGAGCTCGTCGAGGGTGTGCCGCCCGAGCGCCGTCGCGTCCACCTCGATCACGGGATCGCGCTCGCCGCTGCGACGATCGTGCACGTACGCGGCCGTGTCGGCGTCGTGGGGGACGGCGTGCACCTCGATCCCCTCCCGCTCGAGGAGGGCGAGCGCGACGGCGCCCGCTTCTCCCCCCAGCGGCGTGCACAGCACGCTGCGAGCACCGAGTCGGTGGACCATGCGCGCGACCCAGGTGCCCTGGCCGCCCGCGTGGAAGTGCACCTCGTCGCCGGTGGGGTGGTCCTCCACCGTCACCGTCACGAGCACGCCGGGCGCGAAGACGCAGACTCCGCTCACGAGCCGATGACTTGCCCCCTGCGTCGACGCCGGAAACGGCGCTGGGCAGCGCTGGCCCGCCCAAACGGGCACACGCCACGCCGGCGGGGTTCGCTCCGACGTCCGATGGGAAGAACCGGGGCGACGCCCGCGATCAGGGAGGCCGTCCGGATGCCGTCCGTCCTCACCCGTCATGCTCCCGAACCCGTCCTCCGGCTCCGCACCGTGGCCCTCCCCGTCGTCGGGGTGATCGCCGCCGCGACGCTGCTCGCCGGAGCACTGCGCCTCGTCGAGTCGCCCGCGACGATCGAGGTCGTCACGATCGAGAACCGCTCGTCGCTCGACGTCGAGGTCGCCGTGGCGCCGGCGCCGGGCGACCCGGTGCTCCGGTTGGGAGCGATCGACGCGGGCCGTACGGCGCGGGTCGAAGAGGTGCTCGACCAGGGGTCGACGTGGTGGTTCGACGTGCGCAGCGGCGACGAGCGCCTGGGCACGCTCGAGCGCACACGCGAACGGCTGGACGCCGACGGCTGGCGCGTCGTCGTCCCCGCGTCGTGGCAGCCGCCTCCGACTGCGCGCTGACCGGTCCGGAGCGGCTAGACCGGCGCTGTGCGACTGGCGCTGACCGACGAGCAGGAGGCCCTCAAGGCAGAGCTGCGCGACTACTTCGCCCGGCTCGTGGTCGAGATCGAAGGTGAGGACACCGACGAGCCCACGTACACGCGGTACGTGCGCCGGATGGGTCACGACGGTTGGCTCGGCCTCGGCTGGCCGGTCGAGTACGGCGGCCAGGGGCGCGATGCCATCGACCAGCTCATCTTCGTCGAGGAGTCGCACTGGGCCGGCGTGCCGCTGCCGCTCCTGACCCTCAACAGCGTCGGGCCGACGCTGATGACCCTCGGCACCGACGAGCAGAAGCGCGAGTACCTCCCACGCATCCTCCGGGGCGAGCTGCACTTCGCGATCGGGTACACCGAGCCGAAGGCCGGCACCGACCTCGCGTCGCTCGAGACGCGGGCAGTGCGCGACGGCGACGAGTACGTCATCAACGGTCAGAAGGTCTTCACGAGCGCGATCCAGCACGCCGACTACGTGTGGCTCGCAGTGCGCACCGACCCTTCGCTGCCGAAGCACAAGGGCCTGTCGGTGTTCATCGTGCCCACCAGCGCGGCCGGGTTCCGCTACACGCCGCTGCCGGTGATCGCGGGTGACATCACGAGCACGACCTACTACGACGACGTGCGTGTTCCGGCCGACAACCTCGTCGGCGAGGAGAACCAGGGCTGGAAGCTCATCACCAACCAGCTCAACCACGAGCGCGTCGCGCTCTGCCCGGCGTCGGGGATCCTGCGAAGCATCGACGACGTGCGCACGTGGTGCATCGAGACCCGGCTCGCCGACGGTCGCCGCGTGATCGACCAGGAGTGGGTCGCCACGACGCTCGCGCGACTCCACGCGCGCACCGAGTTCCTGAAGCTCGTCAACTGGAAGGTCGCCTGGGGCTCGAGCCGCGGCCTCAACCCGGCCGACGCGTCGGCGACGAAGGTGTTCGGCACCGAGTTCGCGCTGGAGGCGTACCGCCTGCTCATGGACATCGTGGGCTCCGGCTCCTACCTCGAGGAGGGGACGACCGGCGCCATGCTCGCGGGCAAGCTCGAGCGCGCGTACCGCGCGAACACGATCTTCACGTTCGGCGGCGGGACGAACGAGGTCCAGCGCGACATCATCGCGATGATCGGGCTGGGGATGCCGAGGGCTCCGCGCTGACGGTGAGCGACGTGAGCGCAGTCGCACCGGTCCCGTTGCCCGACCACGAGTCGGTCTGGCTCGAGCCACCCGACCACGCCGAGGTCCAGATCATGGGCCGTGGCGTGGTGAGCGTGGCGACCCCGAACGGCGTGCTCACCCCGGTGCAGCATGCGCTGCTCGACGCGATCACCGAGGCGATGACCGCGCACTCTGTCGACCACGACGCGCTCACCCCGATCTCGGCTGCCGAGTACGGCGAGGCCATGGCGCGGCGCGACCTCGCCTTCCGCACCCGGATGGTGCACATGATGCTGCTGCACGCGCTCGTGCTGCGCCCGCTCCCCGACGAGGTCGCGGCGCGCATCCGCGAGTTCGCGAGCGTGCTCGGCGTCGACGACGGCATGCTGCGCGCCGCGGAGCACTTCGCCGACGGCGCGTACGGACTCGCCGCCTTCGACTTCCAACGCGCGGGCTACACGTCGACCTGGACACCGGAGGCGAGTGCACACCTGCACACGTCGCGTGAGCTCGAGGCTGCATGGGAGCAGACCGCCGACGACCCTGCGCTCGCGGCGCTGTGGTGCGACCTCGGCGAGCTCCCTGCCGGCACCCTCGGCCGCGGCGTCTGGGAGCTGTACCGGGCTCGGGGCTTCGTGTTCCCGGGGCTCCCCGGCTCGGCGCCGCCGCTGCTCGCGCAGCACGACTGGGTCCACGTGCTCGCCCGACTACGGCACGACGGTCGAGAACGAGCTCGAGGTCTTCGCCTTCATCGCCCGCGCGAACGACGACCCACGGGGGTTCTCGCTCCTCGCCATGGTCGTGTCGCTGTTCGAGACCGGATACCTGCCGACCGGCATGGGGCTGTTCGAGTACGACATGGGGCACCTCACCTCCGACGTCGCGGTGCGGATCGCCGACGCGATGTACCGCGGCGCGGTCTCGAAGAACGTCGTCACCGGGGACACATCGCTCGACTTCCTGCGCGTCAACTGGTTCGAGCTCGCACCGCTACAGATCAGCGAGGTGCGCGAGCTCATCGACCTGCCGGAGAAGTCACGACGGGCGCGCGACGCAGGCTCCGTCGGCCCGTGGGAGCCGGGGGGCATCAGCGAGTACCAGCTCGCCGCCGGACGCGCCCTCGCCGCGGCCGAGGGCCGCGAGTACGAGAGCCACGGCGCGGACGCGGCTCGCTGACACGCCGCCCAGACTGGACCGACCGACCCGGCCGCGCCGAGACTGCGCGCATGGCCGGTCGCCCGCTGCGGGTCGTCCAGTGGACGACGGGCAACGTGGGGACGCGCGCCGCGCAGGCGATCGTGCGCCACCCCGGCCTCGACCTCGTCGGCTGCTTCGCGTGGAGCGACGACAAGGTCGGTCGCGATGTCGGCGAGCTCGTCGGCGTCGACCCCGTCGGCGTCGTGGCGACCGACGACGTCGACGCGCTCCTCGCGCTCGAGCCCGACTGCGTCAGCTACAACCCGCTCTGGCCCGACGTCGACGAGATGAGCCGCCTGCTGGCCGCGGGCGTCAACGTCTCGTCCACCGCGGGGTTCATCACCGGACGAGCGCTCGGAGACGAAGCGATCGCCCGCCTCGACGCCGCGGCCCGCGCGGGCGGTGTCACGCTGTTCGGCACCGGCATCAACCCGGGCTTCGCCAACCTCTTCGCGCTGGTGTCGACCGGCATCTGCGACCGGATCGACCGGGTGACGGTGCTCGAGTCCGTCGATGCGACGGGCTACGCGTCGGCCGAGACCCAGCTGTCGGTCGGGTTCGCCCACGATCCCGACGACCCCAGGACGAGCCGGATGTCCGACCGGGCCACGCTCGTGTTCGGCGATGCGGTGGCGCTGATGGGCGATGCCCTCGGAGTCGAGCTCGACGAGATCGGCTTCGAGGTCGAGTACGCGCGCGCCACGGAGACGATGGACCTCGGGTTCATGACGATCCCCGAGGGCACCGTCGCCGGCGTCCAGGCGAGCCGGTTCGGCGTCGTCGACGGCCGACGTCTGATCGAGTGCCGGGTGCGCTGGAAGATGGGCGCGCACATGGAGCCCGACTGGCCGCTGCGCCACGGCTACTTCGTCGAGATCGACGGTCGCCCGGCCGTGCGCAGCCAGCTCCAGATCCTTCCCCCACCCGATTGGGACGAGCCCGACTTCATGGGGCTCGGCATGATCATGACGGCGATGCCCGCCGTCAACGCCATCCCTGCGGTGTGCGCGGCGCCCGCCGGCATCGTCACCCACCGCGACCTCCCTCTCGTCACCGCCGCCGGCTTCACCAGCGCCCGTGACCACGACCGGACCGACCCGAGCATCCACGCCTGAGGAGCACGCACGAGATGGATCACCCCCAGCACCAGTCGTCGTTGTCCTCGTGGGACGACTACCCCGTCCACCAGGTCGCCGACACCGTGCGACACGTGGGCACCAGCGACCGCAACTTCTACGACCGCTACTACTTCAACCTGCACGCCTCGAGCGACGAGCTGTTCATGGTGATGGGGCTCGGGCAGTACCCCAACCTCGCGGTGAGCGACGCCTTCGTGTGCGTGCGGCGCGGCGATGTCCAGCACGTCGCTCGCGCGTCGAAGGTCCTCGACGACAGGATGAACACCTCGGTCGGTCCGATCCGCGTCGAGGTGATCGAACCGCTGCACAAGGTCCGGTTCGTGTGCGATCCGTCGGCGCACGTCGCGACCGAGGCCGACTCCGGCGAGGTGCGGATCGCCTGCGACCTCACGTGGGAGGGCGCGATGCCCGCCTTCGAGGAGCCCCGTCAGTACGTCCGCAAGTACGGACGCGTGCTCTTCGACACCATGCGCTTCGCGCAGACGGGATGCTGGTCGGGGACGCTCGAGGTCGCCGGTGAGCGCTTCGACGTCACCCCCGACCGTTGGTGGGGCACACGCGACCGGTCGTGGGGCGTACGCCCGCACGGTGAGCCCGAGGCGCCCGGGATCCGGCAGGGCGAAGGGCAGATGACGGGCATGTGGAACTACGACCCCATGCAGTTCGACGACCACTCGATCCTCTACATGCTCAACGAGCAGGCCGACGGCCAGCGCGTGCTCGAGGAGGCGATGCGGATCTGGGCCGACCCGTCACGCCCGCCGGAGTGGCTCGGCACGCCGCAGTACGAGCACTCGCTCCGCAGCGGCACCCGCATGGTCGACCACAGCGTCCTGCGCTTCCCCGACGCGCCGGGCGGGTCGCTCGAGATCGACGTCACGCCGTTGCTGCCGGCCTACATCGCGATCGGGACCGGCTACGGCGTCGAGGACGACTGGCGCCACGGGATGTACCAGGGTCCGCTCGTCGTGCAGGGGCGCGAGTTCCCGGTGGCGGAGATCGAGGGCATCGGGCAGTTCACGATCGTCGACCAGGTGGCCCGCTTCGAGCAGCGCGTCGACGGCAAGCCCGGCCCGGTCGGCTTCGGGCTCCACGAGCACGGGTTCTTCGGTCCGTTCCCGAAGTACGGGATGGACGACGCGTACTCGGGCGCGCCCTAGCGACGAGCGGTCGCGTCCGACGTGCGAGCGCCTTCGCCACCCGCCGGTCGCTCGGGCTTCTCGAAGGTCACCTCGACGTCCTGGTAGCCGAGCCGCGACAGCAGGCCCTCGAGCATGAGCGTCGTGTTGCGCTCGGCCCGGTCGCGCAGCTCGCTCTCCTTCGCCGCGGCGGTCAGCTTCTGGCCGGCGAGGATGTAGAGGTCGCGCTCGTTGTTGGTGTCGTCGCCGAACACGTCGCCCACGCGTGTGAACAGGCCGCGGTCACGGTCGATGACCTCGCTGCGAACCGGGTCGACGACGGGGTCGGCGTACGCCGGCGGCGCCAGCGTGATGCGCACGGTGCCGTCCTGGAGCTGCACGGAGTCGGTGCCGAGCTGCGAGAAGTCGACGGTCGCGTCGACGGTCCCGATGGCCTTGAAGAGGGTGCGCTCCCCGGCGAGGAAGCTCGGCAGGATGTTGACGTCGTCCTCGACGTCGACCTGCACCATGAACGTCCCCTGGGCCGCGTGGAAGTCGGAGAGGTCGGAGAGCTCCTGGAGCAGCGCGGGCGGCGTGCGATCGACGCGCTCGGTGCTGAACGGGTTGCCGATCGAGAAGAGGCCGGCGACGGCGCCGACGAGCAGGAAGAGCCCCACCGCGACGGCACCCAGCAGGGCGGTGACGACGACGCCCCGCACCGTGAGGCGCCGAGCGCGCGGGGCGGCGGCCCGGGCCCGGGCGTCGTCGGTGGTGACCCGGACGACGACCTCCTGCGGTGCGCCGTGATCGTGCGGACGGCCGCCGTTCCGGCGGTCCGTCCGGGGGGTGCGTTCCTCGAGCTGGGTGGGCACGGGTCTTCAACGCCTTCCGGGGCGGCCTCGGTTCCCAGACCTCTCCCCGGCGCTCGGAGGCCGTAAACCCCGCTTCGGGGGCCGTGGGCCTCCATGAGCCGGCAGTGGCCGTGGCGGACCCGGATCAGGCGTCGAAGTACCCGGAGCGCTCCAGCATCTGGGCCGCGTGGGTGCTGCCGCCACCCGGTCCGGGCGGCCGGGAGTGGGCGAACGCGGCCGCCTCGAGCGTCAGGAGCTCGTCGAAGCGCTCCCGCAGCTCGGCGGCTCGCCCCCGGTCGTGGGCCAGGTTGTGCAGCTCGCCCGGATCGTCGTCGAGGTCGTAGAGCTCGTGCTCGTGGTCGCCGAACGTGGCGTCGGGCCCGAAGCGCATCTCGGGCGCCCACTCGAGCGTGCGACCGAGGTTGTCGCAGCCGCCGCCGACCCCGAAGTAGCGGACGTACTTGTGGCGCCCGTCGAAGGCGCCGCGGAGCGCGTACCGCTGCGCGAGGCAGCTGGGGTGCCATCCCTGGGCCTGCGCGAACAGCACGCGGTCTCGCACGCTCGAGTCACCGTCACGGAGGACAGGCGTGAGGTCGACCCCCGACATCGACGCGGACCACGTCTCGCGCTCCACGCCGGCCAACGAGCACACGGTCGGCGCGAGGTCGACGGCCGAGGTCAGCGCCTCGCTCACCGTGCCGGGCGTCGTGACGCCCGGCGCGCGCACGACGAGCGGGATGTGCATGATCTCCTGGTACGCGAACGGGCCCTTCCCCCGCAGCCCGTGGCTGCCGGCCTGCTCGCCGTGATCGCTGGTCAGCACGACCGCCGTCTCGTCCGCACGCCCGGTCGCGTCGAGCGCGCCGAGGATCGTGCCGATGTGGACGTCGTTGAGCTCGTGCAGCCGCCAGTAGTAGTCGAGGCACCGCCGCCAGACGCGCTCGTCGTCCAGGTCGAGCCATCCGAACATCGAGTGGTTCTCCTCCCACCGCCAGGCGTGCTGGACCGTGGGCTTCGACGAGAGGTCGTCGCGGAAGTTCGCGGGAAGGTCGAACCGTTCGGGGTAGTCCTCGTCGAAGACTGGGATCGGCGCGGCGCCGGGGATGGGGACGGGGAGCATCCGCGCGTAGTCGGCGGTGCGTGCCGCGTGCCTCGCCTGGTAGTCGGGCTGGTCCGCGGGATACCAGGCCACGTCGTGCGGGTTCACCAGACCGATGACGAGCAACCACGGCTCGTCGCTCGACCCGTTCGCGCCGAGCCAGGCCGCAGCCTGCGCGGCGATCACCTCGTCGTAGTGCGCGCCGGTGCCGGCCAGGCCGGTCCACGCCCAGTCCTCACCCGTCCAGTCCGAGAAGCCGTAGGCCTCCATGTCGGGGTTGCCGTACGACAGGTGCCACTTCCCGAGATATGCGGTTCGGTAGCCGGCGCCGCGCAGGACGTGTCCGATCGTCGGCGTCGCGGTGTGCAGGTCGGGTTGGACGGGGTCGACGAAGACGTTGTCGGTGACCCCGTGCTCCGGCACGTGCTGGCCCGTGAGCAGCGTCGCGCGCGATGGCGAGCACGGCGACGAGTGGGTGTAGTGGCCGCGCAGCTCCATGCCGGACGCACGAAGGCGTCGACGGTTCGGCAGCTCGTCCCAGAGGTCGTCGGGCACCCATGAGCGCTCGCGTTCCTGATCGGTGACGATCAGCAGGATGTTGGGTCGCCGTGCTTCGGCGGCTGCGCCGGACATCGTCTGCACGTTACGCGCACCCGCCGCTCGCACTGCAGGCTCCGGGTGCGCATGGCGGAGCCGCTCGTGACACGATGACGGCGATGCAGGTGCCCGAGCTCGACGCGCGCAACGTCTCGTTGATGCTCGCCCGCGGGCGGATCGCCGTCGGTGCGGTCGCCACGCTCCTGCCTCGCGCCGCGGCGGCGGTCGCCCCCGGCGCGCACGGCGCACCCGCCAGCGCTCTGAGCCGCATGGCCGGAGCCCGCGACCTCGCGCTCGGCCTCGGCGCGCTCAGCTCGGTCAAGGAGCGCACCCAGGACGCGGAGTGGGTGGGGATGGGCGCAGCGGTCGACGTCATCGACGGCGTGACCATGCTGACGACCCGCGGGCTCCCGGCGCGATCGAGGCTCGTCGGGCTCGTCGCCCTCGGCGCCGGGATCGCCGGGCTCGCGTGCGCGCGGGCGCTCGCCGACGAGCGCACCGCTGCGTCACCGCCCGGCGAGAGCTAGTCGCTCGCTCCGTCGCCGCGCTCGACCTGGAGCCGACGCCCACCGTCGACCAGTCGAACGACCGCTTCGCCCCGGACGAGGGCGTGCAGGTCGCGACCCAGCATCTCCGCTCGCCACCCCTCGTCGAGGCGGCTCGGTCGGTCGTTGACGAGGGCCTTCACGTCGTCTCGGGTCGCGAGCAAGCGTGCGTCGACGCGTTCGCCCGACGCGACCTGCGCAGCCCAACCCGTGAGCAGGCCGACGGCGGCATCGAGCGCCGAGTCATCACCGTGCTTGGGCGGCGAGCGGAGCTCGCTGCGGTTCATCGTGCGGCCGGCTTCGACCGCGGCGAGGATGCCGGCGACGACCGGCTTCGGCAGGCTGCCCGCGCCCCGGAGCTTCGCGAGGTCACCCGCGTCGCGCGGTGGTCGCTGCACCAGCGCGGCCATGGTCAGGTCGGACAGCACGAAGCGCGGGGGACGGTCGAGCTCCTGCGCACGCCGTTCGCGCCAGGCGCCCACCGCCTGCGCGATGCAGGCGCGCTCACCGCGCAACGACCGAGCTCCCTTGATCCGCCACCACGCGACGTCGGGATCGGGCGCGCGCATCGGGGTCCGGAGCAGCACCGCGAGCTCGTCGGCTGCCCACTCGGTGCGCCCCATCTCCGCGAGGCGGGCACGGATCGCCGCGGCGAGGGGCAGCAGGTGCGCGACGTCGCCGGCGGCGTACTGGCGAGCCGACGACGAGAGCGGGCGCCGGGTCCAGTCGCTGAGCTGGTCGCCCTTGTCGAGGCGGACGTCGAGGATGCTCTGCACGAGCGACACCAACGACGGCTGACCGAGGCCGATGAAGCCGGCTGCCAGCTGGGTGTCGAAGAGCGACCCGGGGCGCGCGCCACACGCCCGATCGATGATGGGGAGGTCGGCCCCGCCGGCGTGCGTGATCATCGTCGACGGCTGGGTGAACACCTCGGCGAGGGCGCGCACGTCGCACGCCAGCGCGTCGACGAGGACCACCTGGTCGCTCCAGGCGAGCTGCACGAGGCACAGCTGCGGCCAGTAGGTGCGCTCGGCCATGAACTCGGTGTCGAGCGCGTACTCGGGCTCGGACCGCAGCGTCGCGACGATCGCCGCGAGGCCGGCATCGTCGTCGACCCAACGCGGCTCTGCGGACATCCGGCGAACCTACTGCCCGGTGACGCCGCGATCGCGCGTGCGCGTGCTGCCCGGCCGCAGCTCGCGCAGCGGCGCGCCGCGCGTCCACGCCGTCGGGCTGCCCGGCGTCCAGCGACCCCGACCCTCCCGTGCGATCCGTTCGCGGGCGATCGCCGTCGCGGCCCGCCCCGGAGCGACCCCGCGCTCGCGCGCCGACGCGAACACGCGGGTCGTCGTCGCGCCGATCGTCTCGACCGCCCGCAAGGCTGCGGATCGCGAGTACCCGGTGAACTCCTGCGCGATGTTGATGATCCCGCCGGCATTGGCCACGAAGTCCGGGGCGTAGACGATGCCCCGCTCGGCGAGCAGGTCGTCGACCTCGTCGACATCGGGGCCGAGCTGGTTGTTCGCCGCGCCACAGATCGCGCGACAGCGCAGCGATGGCACGTCGGTGACCTGCACGACCCCACCGAGCGCGCACGGGGCGAGCACATCGCACTCGGACCCGACGATCTCGTCGGGCGCGACGAGGGTCGCGCCCCACGCGTCGGCGACCGCCCGGGCTCGCCGCTCGTTGACGTCCGCCACCACGACGTCGGCGCCTGCCTCGGTGAGGAGGCGGGTCAGGTGGCCACCGACGTGCCCGACGCCCTGCACCGCGACCACCCGCCGGGCGACGTCGGGCGAACCTTCGAGCTCCACCAGCGTCGCTCGCATGGCAGCGAGGACGCCGACCGCGGTGACCGGCGACGGGTCACCGGAACCCCCGCGCTCCTCCCCCACGCCCGTCACCCATGGGGTCACGTCGTCGATGAGATCCATGTCGCGCGTCGTCGCGCTCACGTCCTCCGCGGCGAGGTAGCGACCGCCGAGCTCGTCGATCGCGCGTCCCATCGCGTGCAGCAGCGCGGGCGGACGGGGTTCGTCGGGGTCGTCCACGAGCACGACGGCCTTCCCGCCCCCTTGGTGCAGCCCGGCGGCGGCGGCCTTCAGCGTCATCGCCTCGGACAGGGCCAGCACGTCGGCGATCGCCGCGGCCTCGGACGGGTAGCGCCAGAAGCGGATCCCCCCGAGCGCGGGCCCCAGGGCGGTCGAGTGCACCGCGATCACCGCCCGCAGACCGGTCGCGGCGTCCGCGACGAACACCACCTGCTCGTGACCGCGCGTGGCCATCGTGCCCGTGATCGACTCGGGGGCGCCGGACGGGTCGCGTGCGCGACGGCGATCGGGACCCATGCTCGGACGCTATGCGCGCCCCCGGCGCACGGCCGCGGTCAGAATGCCTGGATGCCGGCTCGCCCCCGCATCGTGCTCGTGCTCGCCGGGCTCTCGGTGCTGTCACTCGTCGCGGTCGCGTGCTCGGGTGGCGACGAGACGTCGTCGTCGGTCGACCAGCCCTCGACCACCGGCGCGCCGACGACGACGCTCCCGACCACCACCACGACGGCGGCGCCGAACGTGTACGCCGCCACGCTCGCCGGCATGGAGTCCGACGCCGTGGCGGGCGTGCCCAGCCGGGTGTACGTCCCGAACGGCCACTCCGCGACCGTCAGCGTCATCGACCCCGCGACGTTCCAGGTCGTCGACGAGTTCCCGGTCGGTCGCCTCCCCCAGCACGTCGTGCCGTCGCACGACCTGCGCACCCTCTACGTGACGAACAACCAGGGCAACACGCTCACCCCCATCGATCCCGTCACCGGTCGACCGGGTGAGCAGTTCGAGGTCCCGGTGCCCTACAACCTCTACTTCTCCCCCGACGGTCAGTACGCGTTCGTGATGGCCGAGCGCGAGCAGCGCATCGACGTGCGCGACCCGGTGACCTGGGAGCTCATCACGAGCGTGCCGGTCGTGCACCCCGGCGTGAACCACGCCGACTTCACGCCCGACGGCCGCACCATGCTGGCGAGCTGCGAGTTCTCCGGCTGGGTGGTGCGCGTCGACCTGACGACCTTCCAGATCACGGGCGAGCTCGAGGTCGGCGGCGAGCCGATCGACGTCCGGCTCTCACCCGACGGGTCGGTGTTCTACGTGGCGAACCACGTGAAGGACGGCGGCGGCGTCTCGGTCGTCGATCCGACGTCGATGACCGAGCTCGCGTTCATCCCGACCGGCGCCGGCGCGCATGGCCTGTACCCGAGCCGTGACACGACGCAGCTCTACGTGACCAACCGAGACGCCGGGTCGGTCACCGTGATCGACTTCGCGACGCGGACACCGGTCGCGACCTGGACGATCGAGGGCGGTGGCAGCCCCGACATGGGTGGGGTCTCGGCCGACGGGACGCAGTTCTGGGTGAGCGGTCGCTACGACGACGTCGTCTACGTGTTCGACACCGCGACGGGCGGGGTCCTCGCACAGATCCCGGTCGGGCACGGTCCGCACGGGCTCGCGGTCTTCCCCCAACCCGGACGTATCAGCCTCGGCCACACCGGCAACTACCGCTGAGCCGGACGCACCTCCCGGGTTCTCGGCACGTTCACGCGGATCATGGCCGCGTCAACGTGCCGAAAACCGCCGGGGCTACGCGTTCCAGACGTGGATCGCCTTGACGTCGCGCTCGTACCCGAGCACGCAGAGGGTCGACGTGTCGAGCAGGAAGTGCACGCCGTCGGTCGGGGGGTAGGACAGCCACCGCGCCGTCAGCACCCGCAACATGTGCCCGTGTCCGACGAGGGCGACCGTGCCCTCGACGTCGTCGCAGCGCGCGATCACCCGATCGGCGCGTGCCGCGACCTGGTCGGGCGTCTCACCCCCTGGCACCGGCCCCGTCCAGATCGTCCAGCCGGGCACCGTCTCGCGGATCCGGGCGGTCGTGATCCCCTCGTACTCGCCGTAGTCCCACTCGCACAGGTCCTCGTCGACGACTGCCTGCTCGCCGAGGCCCACGAGGTCGGCCGTCTCGCGCGCCCGCAGCTTCGGGCTCGTGAAGACCGCGGCGAACGTGTACCCGGCGACGCGCGGCGCGAGCGCGCGCGCGGCGTCCCTTCCTTCCTCGAGCAGCGGCAGGTCGGTGACCCCGGTGTGCTGCCCGCTCTTGCTCCACTCCGTCGCGCCGTGGCGGATCAGCACGACCTCGTTCGCCATGGCGACATCTCCTCCCGACGACACCCGCGGTCGGTCGACTCTCTCACGATCCCACGCCGCGACGGCGCGTTACCCTGGTCGGGAGACACCCATGGGGAGCTCGGGACAGCCGGGCTGAGAGGGTGGCCGGCACCGGCTCGAGCCGGTGCAGCGCCGCCGACCCCTCGAACCTGCTCCGGGTAATGCCGGCGGAGGGAGGGACCACAGTGGCGCATCGCGCGCTCGTCTTCGCCGGCGGGGACGAGCTGCCGGCGAGCATCGCCTCGGAGCTCCCCGACGACGCGTTCGTCGTCGCCGCCGACTCCGGGATCGATCACGCGCACGCGCTCGGCCTGCACGTCGACCTCGCGGTCGGCGACTTCGACTCGGTGACGCCCGCAGGCCTCGCCCGGGCCGAGCGCGAAGGCACCCGCATCGAACGCCACCCGCGCGACAAGGACGCGAGCGACCTCGCCCTCGCGCTCGACGCCACGCGCGAGCTCGGGATCACGCGGGTGACGGTCGTCGGCGGTCACGGCGGGCGCCTCGACCACCTCGTCGGGAACCTGGCGCTGCTCGGCGCGTCCGCCTACGCCGCCCTCGACCTCGACGCCCGGCTCGGCGCCGCGACCGTCACCGTGGTCCGCGACCACGCGCCGCTGCGGGGACCGGTCGGCTCGCTCGTCAGCCTGTTCGCCGTCCACGGGCCGGCGCTCGGCGTGACGACGCGCGCCCTGCGCTTCCCCCTGCGCGACGCCCGGCTCGAGCCCGGCTCCACCCTGGGCCTGAGCAACGAGATCGCCGGGACGGATCCGCAGGTCTCGCTCGACGAGGGCGTGCTCCTCGTCGTCCAGCCCGATCCGCGCTCCCCCAACCGTCCAGGAGGAACCTGATGCGTCGCCTCGGTGTCGCCCTGCTCATCGGCCTGCTCGCCGCCACCTCGTTCGCCGCCACCCCACCCGCCGCCGCCGGCGACGACACGAGCGACGTCACCCTTCGGTTGGTGACCCACGACTCGTTCGCGATCTCCGAGAAGGTGCTGCGCGACTTCACGAAGCGAACCGGCATCGACGTCGAGGTCCTGCCCGCGGGTGACGCGGGCTCGACCCTCAACCAGGCGATCCTCACGAAGGACGACCCCCTCGGTGACGTGCTCTTCGGCGTCGACAACACGTTCCTCTCGCGCGCCCTCGACGAAGACCTGTTCCTTCGGGCGAACGTCGACAACCTCACGGAGGTCGAGCCCGAGCTGCGCCTCGACGACGGCAACCGCGCGATCCCGATCGACCACGGCGCGGTGTGCGTCAACTACGACAAGGAGTGGTACGTCGATCGCGACGAGACGCCGCCGAGCGACCTCGACGACCTCGTCGAGCAGGCCGACCGCCTCGTCGTCGAGAACCCGGCGACGTCGTCCCCCGGCCTCGCCTTCCTCCTCGCCACGATCGATCGCTTCGGCGAGGACGGATGGCGCGACTACTGGACGCGCCTGCGCGAAGGAGGCGTCGAGGTCGTGAACGGCTGGGAGGAGGCGTTCAACGGCTCGTTCTCCGGCGGAGAGGGCGACGGGGACAAGCCGCTGGTCGTCTCGTACGCCTCGAGCCCGCCGGTCGCGGTCCACTTCTCCGATCCGCCGCCCGACGAGTCTCCGATCGGGACCGCCCTCGGGACCTGCTTCGACCAGATCGAGTTCGCGGGGGTGCTGCGTGGCACCGAGCACCCGCGCGAGGCGCGCGAGCTGGTGGACTTCATGCTCTCGCGCCGCTTCCAGGAGGACATCCCGCTCCAGATGTTCGTGTTCCCGGCGCGAGCGGACGCGCAGCTCCCACCGGTGTTCGAGGAGTTCGCCGAGATCCCCGACGACCCGGCGACCCTCCCTCCCGAAGAGATCGGCGCCAACCGCGACCGATGGATCGACGAGTGGACCGACACGGTGCTGCGATGAACCCGACCGCATGACCGGCGCGCGGCTGGCGCGCGCGGTGATGATCACCGTGCCGCTCGCGTTCCTCGCCGTCTTCTTCGTCTATCCGGTCGTCACGATCGTCGGTCGCGGGCTCTGGCCCGACGGGTCGCTCGACCTCGATCCCCTCGCGGAGGTCTTCACCGATCCGTCGACTCGCGGGGTGGTCGGCTTCACGATCTGGCAGGCCGCGCTGTCGACCGTGCTCACCTTGGCGATCGGGATCCCCGGCGCGTGCGCGCTCGCGCGGTTCCGCTTCCCGGGCGCCGGCCTCGCCCGCTCGCTGGTCGTCGTGCCGTTCGTGCTCCCGACGGTCGTGGTGGGCTCGGCGTTCCTGGCGATCGGGGTGGAGCCGTCGCTCGGTGCGATCCTGCTCGCGCACGTCTTCTTCAACTACGCCGTGGTCGTCCGCACGGTCGGCGGGCTGTGGGCCCACCTCGACCCGAGGCAGGAGGAGGCCGCTCGGGTCCTCGGCGCGTCTCGGCTCCGCGCGTTCACCTCCGTCACGCTCCCCGCTCTGCGCCCCGCGCTCTTCGCCGCCGCGGCGATCGTCTTCCTCTTCACGTTCACGTCGTTCGGCGTCGTGCTCGTGCTCGGTGGTCCGACCAACGCGACGCTCGAGACCGAGATCTACCTCCAGACCGCCCAGCAGCTCGACCTGCAGACCGCGGCGGCGCTCTCGATCGTCCAGCTCGTCGCGGTGCTGGCGCTCCTCGTCGTCACCGAGCGTCTCGCCGGCCGGCGAGGGATCGCCCTCACGCTGCGCGGCGTCGGGACGACCGCGCGCCGCCTCCGCACCGCCGGTGAGCGCGCGTTCGTCGGCACGAACCTGGCGGTCGCGCTCGTGCTCCTCGGGGCACCGATCGCGGTGCTCGTCGCGCGTTCGTTCGAGACGCCGGGGGGCGTCGGCCTCGACAGCTACCGCGCGCTCGGCGAGCTCCAGGCCGACAGCGTCCTGTTCGTGCCTCCGGAGGAGGCGATCCTGAACTCGCTGCTGTACGCGACGGTGGCGATGGTGCTCGCGCTGGTCGTCGGTGGGTTGGCGGCCTTCGCGATCGTCCGCACTCGTCGCGCCGGCGCGATCGATGCCGCGCTGACCGTGCCGCTCGGGGTTTCCGCGGTGACGGTCGGCTTCGGGTTCTTGATCGCCCTCGACGAGCCGCCGCTCGACCTGCGCACCGAGTGGATCCTCGTACCGATCGCCCAGGCGCTCGTCGCGATCCCGTTCGTCGTCCGACTGACGACCCCGGTGCTGCGCGCGATCGATCCACGCCTGCGCGAGGCGGCCGCGACGCTGGGTGCGTCACCACGGCAGGTCTGGCGCGAGATCGACCTGCCGATCGGATCACGGGCGCTCGCCGTCGCCGGCGGCTTCGCGTTCGCGATCGCTCTGGGCGAGTTCGGCGCCACCGTGTTCCTCGCCCGACCCGACCGGCCCACGCTCCCGGTCGTGATCTACCGCCTGCTCGGCCAACCGGGCGCGACCACCTTCGGCGCCGCCATGGCGGCGAGCACGGTCCTGCTCGTCCTCGCGGCCGTCGCGCTGGTCACGGTCGAACGAGCGCGCGTCGCGGACACCGGCGTCTTCTGATGCTCACGGTCGAGCACCTCACGGTCCGCTACGGCGAGGTCGTCGCCGTCGACGACCTCGACCTCACGGTCGGTGACGGAGAGATCGTCTGCGTCGTCGGGCCGAGCGGCTCGGGGAAGTCGACGCTGCTGCGCGCCATCGCCGGCCTCGAGCGGCCCGCCGCGGGCCGGATCCTGCGGGACGGCACCGACCTCGCGCCGCTGCCGCCGCACCGGCGGGACCTCGGCCTGATGTTCCAGGAGCACGCGCTGTTCCCGCACCGCGACGCGCTCGCGAACGTCGCGTTCGGCCTCCGGATGCACGGTCGTCGTCGCGGCGATGCGGAGCGTGAGGCGCGCGCGATGCTCGAGCGCGTCGGCCTCGGCGGCTTCGAGCGACGTGAGATCACCGAGCTCTCGGGCGGTGAGCAGCAACGGGTCGCGCTCGCTCGCGCGCTGGCACCCGCGCCGTCACTCCTCATGCTCGACGAGCCGCTCGGCGCGCTCGACCGACAGCTGCGAGAGCGACTGGTCACCGAGATCGGCGACCTGTGCCGCGCGCTCGGCCAGTCCGTGCTGTTCGTCACCCACGACCACGACGAGGCGTTCGGGCTCGGCGACCGGGTGGCGGTCCTGCACGGGGGTCGGGTCGAGCAGATCGGTGCGCCCGGCGCCGTCTGGGAGCGACCCGCGAGCGTGTTCGTCGCGCGATTCCTCGGCTGGAACGTCATCGGTGCGACGGGCGATCCCGCCGGCGACGCCGAGCTCGTCACCGCGCTCGGCGGTCGCGGGCCCGTCGCCCTGCGTCCCGACGCGCTCCGGCTCGACGCCGACGGTCCGGTGGGCGGGACCGCCGTCGCCCGCACCTTCCGCCGCGACCACTGGATGGTGCGAGTCGACCGCGGCCCCGGGACGTCACCCCTCGACGTCGTCGTGCGAGACGCCCGGCCGCCCGAGGTGGGGGATCCGGTGCGCGTGCACGTCGACCGCGCCGGCGCCGTGGCGCTGGGGTCGTGAGCCCCCCGACGGCCGCCGTGCACCGAATCCACACATCTTCGGCAGGACTCCTCGACACCCCTTCCCTAGCATGGGCGCCGTGTCCGGAAGCCTGGCGAGCGTCGCACCCGCGCCCGCGCGCCCCGATGTTCGTTCGCACGGCGTGACGACGCGCACGATCCTCGTGATCGAGGACGAGGCGACGATCGCCCAGTCGGTCGCGGCGCGACTGCGCAGCGAGGGGTACGCCGTCGAGATCGCGACGGACGGCCCGGGCGGCGTAGAGGCGTGCGAGCGGCTCCGCCCCGACCTCGTCGTCCTCGACCTGATGCTCCCCGGCCTCGACGGCCTCGAGGTGTGTCGCCGCATCCAGCGCGACCGGCCGGTGCCCGTCCTCATGCTCACCGCCCGCGACTCCGAGACCGACCTCGTCGTGGGTCTCGCGGTCGGCGCCGACGACTACCTCACCAAGCCCTTCAGCGCCAGGGAGCTCGTCGCCCGCATCCAGGCGCTGCTCCGCCGCGTCGAGCGTGCCGGCGAGCCGCGGCCCGAGGGTGACTCGCACCTGCGGATCGGCGCCGTCGACGTCGACCTCGACGCCCGGCGCGTCCGCCGGGACGGTCACGAAGTGCACCTCACCCCCACCGAGCTCGACCTGCTGGCCCATCTGGCGCGCCGGCCGGGGATGGTGTTCACGCGGGAAGCGCTGCTCGGCGACGTGTGGGGCTATCGCGACGGCTCCGGGCCCCGCACGGTCGACTCGCACGTGCGCGCGCTGCGCCGCAAGCTCGGCGACGGCATCGTCCGCACCGTGCACGGCGTCGGCTACGCGATCGGCGACGCGCAGTGAGCGAGCACGGCGCCCGCGAAGGCCGGCACCTCGGGCTGCACTCGTTGGAGCTCGACGTGCGCCGACCGCTCGATCCGATCCCGTCGATCAAGCTCAAGCTCGGGTTCGTGATCGCCGCCGCGGTGGCGGTGACGATCCTCGTCTTCTGGGCCGGCATCAAGGTCGGCATCTGGCCCTCGGTCAGCGGGATCCTGGCCGGCCTCGTCGCACTCGGGATCGTGTGGTGGCTGTCGCGGGGCATGACGAGCCCGCTGCGCGAGATGGCGGCCGCGGCCGACGCGATGACCCGGGGCGACTACACCCGTCGCGTCAACGCCACCACCCACGACGAGGTGGGCGCGCTGGCCCGGGCGTTCAACGAGATGGCCGCCGAGCTCGCCCAGACCGACCGCATGCGGCGCGACCTCGTCGCCAACGTGTCGCACGAGCTGCGCACGCCGATCACCGCGCTCCAGGTGACCCTCGAGAACCTCGCGGACGGCGTCACCGAGCCCGACCCGGAGCTCTTCCGGACGATGGTGCTCCAGGTCGAGCGCCTCGGCCGCCTCGTGAAGCAGCTGCTCGACCTCTCGCGGCTCGAGGGCGGGACGGTGCCGCTCGAGCGGGCCGAGTTCCGCGTGGAGCCGCTGCTCGAGCACGCGGTGCGCGAGCAGCGACTGCACGAGCCCGCGGTCGAGGTCGCCGTGCACGTCGAGCCCGACGACCTCACCGCCGACGGCGACCCCGAGCGCGTCCACCAGGTGGTCGCGAACCTGCTCGAGAACGCGGTCCGCTTCACACCCCGAGGCGGCACCGTCGAGGTCCGCGCCCGTCGCCACGAGCAGGGCGTCGTGATCGAGGTCCTCGACGAGGGGCCCGGCATCCCCGAGGGCGACGCGGCCCGGGTGTTCGAGCGCTTCGAGCGCCTCGACGCGGCCCGCTCGTCGAGCGACGGCGGCGCCGGTCTCGGCCTCGCGATCGCTCGCTGGATCGTCGATCTGCACGGCGGAGAGATCCACCCCGAGGCGCGCGACCCGCGCGGCTGTCGGATGGTCGTCACGCTCCCGACCACCCCGATCGAGCGCGCACACGGCGCTCGCGTCAACTAGTCACATCCATGACCGGACGAAGGACGAGGACCGACCCATGGCGTTGACCAACATCGACGAAGCCCTCAAGCGGATCCGCCGCGGCGAGATGGTCCTCGTCGTCGACGACGAGGACCGCGAGAACGAGGGCGACCTCCAGATGGCGGCCAGCTGGGTCACCGCGGACGCGCTGAACTTCATGCTCCAGTGGGCACGCGGCCTCATCTGCATGCCGGCGGCGCCCGACGTGATCGACGCGCTCGAGCTCACCCCGATGGTGCCGCCCGAGGTGGCGGGGTGCGACACGCCCTTCACCGTCCCGATCGACCACGTCGACGGCGGGAGCGGGATCAGCGCCGCCGATCGTGCCCTCACCATCCGTCGCTGCGTCGACCCCGACGCGGCCGCGACCGAGTTCAAGCGGCCCGGCCACGTGTTCCCGCTCCGCGCCCGCGCGGGCGGGACGCTCGAACGGCGCGGGCACACCGAGTCGGCCGTCGACCTCGCGGCCCTCGCCGGGCTCCCGCCGGTCGCGGTGACCTGCGAGGTGCTCGACGACAAGGGAGAGGCCGCGAGCTTCGACGTGCTCGTCGAGTTCGCCACCCACCACCGCATCGCGATGGTCTCGATCGACCAGATCGTCGAGCACCGCAAGGCGCTCGGCGCCGACTCGCGCCGCCCCGCTCTGCTCCTGTAGTCGCGCCGGCGATCAGAGCAGCGAGAGGACGAGCCCCGCCTGGGCGAGGTGGTAGGTCACCATGATCGCCAGGTGGGAGTGCGGGCGCTCGCGGACGAAGCGCGACTCTGCGATCAACGAGTCCGACGCGGCGAAGAGCAGCCCACCGACGATCGCGAACGCGTTGCCGCTGGCGATCGCGCTCGCGAGCATCGCGGAGATGGCGGTCATGTACGCGACGAGGGGCACCACGAGCCCGCCTCGCCCCGACGCGCGGAGCGCCCGGACGAAGCGGACGCCCAGCGGGACGACCAGCACCGCGGCGACGGCGGCGCCGATCAGGTAGTCGACACCGCTCCCGCCGTGGAGCGCGAACCCGACCGTGTACAGCAGCTGTGCCGCCAGGAACGCCGACAGGCCGGCGACGAACCGGTCGACGGGGAGCATCAGGAGCACGTCGCCGGCCAACGACGCCAGGAGCGCGGCGACGAAGACGGCCTGGACGTCGCCGTAGGCGGCGTCCAGCGTCGCCGCGGTGCACGCGAGCGCGAGGGTCGCGCCGGGCTTCGCGACGTACTCGAGCCGGCGCGAGTCGCGCTCGACGGCGTACCAGTCGAGCACCGCGAACACCGCCGCGACGACGAGGAAGACCGTCGACGCCGGCGTCATCGGGCCCCGCCTGCCCGGTTCACGGTTGCAGCCGGCGTCGTGCCCACCCGTCCGAGGTGCGCGCGTAGGCGATGCGATCGTGGAGGCGGTCGTCGCGGTGCTGCCACAGCTCGACCTCGTCGGGGCGCAGCACGTAGCCGCCCCAGAAGGGCGGCAGCGGGACGTCGTCACCGACGCCCGCGAAGCGCTCGGTGACCTCGTCGACCGTGCGCTCGAGCACCGCTCGATCGGCCACGGGCTCGCTCTGACGCGACGCCCAGGCCGAGAGCCGGCTCGCGCGCGGGCGCCGGCTCCAGTACTCGACCGACGCCTCGGGGGTCATCCGCTCGACCGATCCGACCGCCCGCACCTGGCGGCCCTGGGACCCCCAGTGCAGGACGACCGCCGCGCGCGAGTTCGCGTCGAGCTCACGGCCCTTGCGGCTCTCGTAGTTGGAGTAGAAGCGAAGACCCTCCGGATCGACGCCCCGGAGCAGCACGACGCGTGCCGAGGGCGCTCCGTCGGTCGTCGCGGTCGCGACGACCATCGCGTCCCAGTCGACGACGCCACCCTCGCGTGCCGCGGAGACCCACTCCGCGACCGCGGCCATCGCATCGGTGGGGACGTCGTCCTCGTGCAGTGCCGGCGGGGCCACGTGGCGCAGGCTAGGGGAGACGCCCTGGTCCGCCACCGCTCGCTAACGTCTCGTCGTGCAGCCGATCGGGTTCTTCACCGACGACGTGGCCGAAGCCGCGGCGGCCTACGACGAGCACGTCGCCGGCAAGCGACGACCGCCCGAAGGGATCGAGATCGCCCCGGCGGGGATGAGCCCGGGCATCGGCGACGGGATGCGCAAGGTGTCGGCGCTCAACCGCCTCGACATCCCCTCGCTGTGGCGGACGATCATCCGGGCGCCTCGACAACGCAAGGGGGGCCCGGTGGTGTCGATCCTCGCGCCGCGCGGCACGTCCCCGGCAGGGATGGCGGGCGGGCTCGCCTCGGCCGGGATCGCCGCGCAGAGCGTCGAGGCCACCGATGGGTCGATCGAGTGCGAGTTCGCCCCCGGCACGCCGTCGACGTCGCTCGTGCAGTTCTCCGTCGCCGCGATCCAGCACCTCTCGAAGGGGCTCGGCATCACCGGTGAGTGGCAGTGGACGCTCCGCAAGCGCGGCCTCGTCCCCGAGTGAGACGCGGCTCGCCGGTCAGGGCCGCGCCAGGACGTCGGCGATCCAGGCGTGGGTGCGCGCGACCCACGCGTCGGTGAGCGCGCACGAGTAGGCCATGAACCCGTGGGGCATGTCGGGCGCGACGAACAGGTCGAGCTCGTTGCCCGCCGCCGCCCAGCGCGCGGCGAGCATCAGCGTGTCGTCGACGAGGTGATCGCACGTGCCCACGCTCATCAGCGCCGGCGGCATGCCGCGCAGGTCCGCGTAGAGCGGAGAGATCGCCGGGTCGCGCCGCTCCTCGTCGGTGCGCCCGGGCAGGTAGCAGTCGGCGAAGTGCGCGATCCCTTCGGGATCGAGGACGTCCGGTCCGGTGTGGGGTCGCACGCCACGCTGACTGGGGCTGCGGCCCCAGTCGAAGACCCCGAACACGAGGTTGAGCCCGAGCACGCGCTCGATCGCGTCGAGCTCGTCGCGCATGCGGAGGGGCACCTGGGCCGCGAGGTAGCCGCCCGCCGACTCCCCGCCGACGACGATGCGGGTGCTGCCGAGCTCCTCCCCGCCCTCGTCGACGAGCCACCGCGCCACCGTGAAGCAGTCGTCCGGGCCTGCCGGGTACGGGTGCTCCGGGGCCAGGCGGTAGTCGACCGAGACGACCGCCAACCCGAAGCGCTTGCACAGATCGCGGTTGCCGAGGTCGTTCATGACCGGCGCACCGATGATCATGCCGCCGCCGTGGAAGTGGAGGTAGACGGCGGTCGGCGGTTCGTCGGGCAGGAAGAGGCGGCACGGCACGCCGGCGATCTCGCGGTCGATCGCTTCGGGCACCGGCGCGTACATGCGGGCGAACTGCTCACGCGCGAGCTCGGTCCGCGCCAGCGGATCCTCGGGAATCTCCGCCTCGTCGATCCCCAGCATCGCGCTGACCAGCTCGAAGCCCTCGCTCACGGCGTCGCGGGCTTCACCCCGCATCGCCTCGACGTCGTCGCTCCAGAGCCTCATGCTCGCTCCCCTCGTTCCGGGCCGACGGGCGCGGCCGACGACTCCGCTGCGTGCGGCGCACGCGGCGTGAGGATGCGGGCGAGGCGACCACGGTTGTACCGCTGCACGAGGATGCACGGCACGTTCGCGACGATCCCGTAGGCGATCATCGCGGTGGCGAGCCACCACGACATCCCGAGCACCGGGATCCAGAGGAGGAACGTCGGCGCGAGGGCGAGCATCGACCAGTGCGCCAGCTCGGCACGACGCGTCTCGAGATGGAGGCGCTCGAGGAGCTCGAGGTCGTAGCGGGCGTGGCGCTTCGAGAACCCGCCGGGGAAGAGGGCACCGGCCTCGGGAAGACGGTCCTTCCACGCCTTGATCCGCACCGGATCGTGGTCGTAGACGCGCCCTTCGTCCTCCCACGTCCGCAGGCGCAGGAGTCGTCCGTCGCGCTGGAGGCGCACGGTCGGAAGGCGGTTGGCGACGTAGCCGCACACGACGCACCACACGATCCAGGTCGCGGCACCGGCCAGCGCGAGCTCACCCATCAGCCCGAGAGCGTACGGCGGCCCCGGTGGCGGCCGCGGCCTTCGATCTAGCCTGCGGCCGTGGACTTCGAGATCTCGTCGCGCGCCCAGGAGCTGCGCGAGCAGCTGCGGGAGTTCATCGATCAGGAGGTCGACCCGGCGACCCCGGTGTACCGCGAGCAGGTCACCGAGTCGGGCGACCCGCACTTCCATCCCCCGGTGATGGAGGAGCTCAAGGCCGAGGCCCGCCGCCGCGGCCTGTGGAACATGTTCCTCCCCGACACCGAGCACGGCATGGGGCTGACGAACGTCGAGTACGCGCCGCTGTGCGAGCTCATGGGGCGCAGCCCGCTCGCCGCCGAGGCGACCAACTGCTCGGCGCCGGACACGGGCAACATGGAGATCCTCCACCAGTTCGGCACCCCGCTCCAGCGCGAGCAGTTCCTCGATCCCTTGCTCCAGGGCGAGGTCCGATCGTGCTTCGCGATGACGGAGCCGTGGGTCGCGTCGAGCGACGCGACCAACATCTCGAGCCGCATCGAGCGCGACGGCGACCACTACGTGATCAACGCACACAAGTGGTGGACCAGCGGTGCCGCCTCACCCCGATGTGCGTTCGCGATCGTCATGGGCGTCTCCGACCCCGACGCCGATCCGCACCGTCGGCACTCGATGATCCTCGTACCGTTCGACACACCTGGCTTCCGAGTCGTGCGGTCGCTCCCGGTGTTCGGCCACGACGCCGGTGGCGGCCACTGCGAGACCCTGTGGGAGGACGTGCGCGTCCCCGCGGAGTACCTGCTGGGCGAGGAAGGCGGCGGATTCGCGATCGCGCAGGCCCGTCTCGGCCCGGGGCGGATCCACCACTGCATGCGCGCGATCGGCGCGGCCGAGCTCGCACTCGAGCTCATGTGCGCACGGGCCCAGCAGCGGGTCGCCTTCGGCAAGCCGCTCGCCGACCAGGGCGTCGTGCAGAAGGACGTCGCCGAGAGTCGCATCGAGATCGAGCAGGCACGACTCCTGACCATGAAGGCGGCGTGGCTCATGGACACGGTCGGGGGGAAGGGCGCACGGTTCGAGATCGGCGCGATCAAGGTCGTCGCGGCTCGCGTCGCCGGTCAGGTGATCGATCGCGCGATCCAGCTCTTCGGCGGTGCGGGAGTCTCCGACGACTGGCCACTCGCGGCGCTCTGGACCTACGTGCGCACCGTTCGGATCGTCGACGGACCCGACGACGTCCACCTCATGCAGATCGCACGACGCGAGCTGCGCCCGTACGAGCCCTTCCGCCCGTGATCGACGCCGCGTTGGAAGACCGAGCGACACAGAGTGTGGCTCGGTCTTCCAACGCGGGATCGGTGGGGGGCACGAGCGAACGGTGAAGGTCCGGATCGGGATCGGGCTGGGAGTCGCGGGTCTGCGCGACGAGGGGCGCTTCGGTGCCTTCGTCGACGCGCTCGAGGCTCACCGGTTCGACTCCCTCTGGCTGTCGGAGCGCGTCGCCGGCGATGCGCCCGATCCCGTCCTCGGTCTCACGTACGCCGCGGCGCGCACCGAGCGGCTGAAGCTCGGGACGAGCGTGCAGGTCCTCCCCGGCCGCAACCCCGCGCTGCTCGCCAAGGAGTGGGCGACGCTCGATCGGTTGTCCGGTGGGCGGGCGCTCCCCGCGTTCGGTCTCGGCAACCCGATCGCGGCCGAGCACCAGGCCTTCGGGGTCGCGCGCGAGGAGCGCGCGCCGATCTTCGACGAGGCATTGCCGCTGTTGCGCCGGCTCTGGTCGGAGGACGACGTCGAGCACCATGGCGAGCACTTCTCCTACGAGCACCTGACCGTGCGGCCCAAGCCGGTCCAGGATCCGATGGACGTGTGGCTCGGCGGGCGCGCGCCGAGCGAGCTGCGTCGCTGCGGCCGCCTCGGCGACGGTTGGCTCGCGAGCTTCCTCACCGCGGCCGACTGCGCGGAGCGGCGCCCGGTCGTCGACGAGGCCGCGACCGGCGCCGGGCGCACCATCGATCCCGAGCACTACGGAGCGATGGTGCTCTACGCGCGCGACGGCGTCCCCGATGCCGTGCTCGCGCGGCTGGCCGCGCTGCGGCCCGGCGCGGAGCCCGAGGATCTCGTCGCGGTCGGAGCCGAACGGCTGCGCGAGCGCCTCGGCGAGTACATCGGCGTGGAGTTCTCCAAGCTCGTGATCGTGCCACTCGACGAGCCGACCGCACCCGACACCTGGGACGAGGCCCTCGGCAGCATCGCCGAGGCCGTCCTCGACCTCCAGACCTGACTCGCCCGTCCGCGGGTGACCCGCTCAGTGATCGCCGTGGCTCGTCGCGGCGCGCCCCGGTGGCCCCGGCTCCGGCTTGATCACCTCGGGAGCGTGGACGACGAGCGGAGACCGGGCCAGGCTCACCGTGGCGACCGTCATCACCACGATCGCCACTGCGGTGGCGGTGATGGCCAGCGGGCCCGTCGCGCCGAGCGTCTCACCGAAGAGCGTGACGCCGATGACGCAGCCGACGACGGGGTCGGTCACCGCCATGGCAGGCAGCGACGCGGCGAGGTGTCCGGCCTGGAACGCGCTCTGGTTGAGCAGGAAGCCGACGAACCCGACGGCGACGAGCACGTACGGCTGCCAGTGCGTGAAGAGCTCGAGCACCCCGCCGTCGAGCAGGTCGAGCGTCGACTTCGTCAGCGCTGCCGTCAGTCCGTACACGCAGCCCGCCGCGAACGCGAGCAGCAGGGCCCGACGACCAGGGGGTGCGCCACGGGCCGCCGTCACCGCGAGCACGACCGGGACGCTCAACGCGAGCATCGTCAGGATCCAGGCGAGGCTCGACGCCTGCGATCGACCGCCGTGCGGATCCCCGACCGTGACGAACACCGCGAGCCCCGCGACGAGTGCGATCGCGGGGATCCACTCCCGACGGGTGACGCGCTCGGGCCGTCCGATCGTGGTGAGCGGCAACGCCCAGAGCAGGCCGCTCACGAGGAGCGGCTGCACCACGATGATCGACCCGAACGCGAGCGACGCGGCCTCGAGCGCGTACGCGGCGCCGTCGACGACGGTGCCGAAGAGCCACATCGGGCGCTTGACCAGTGCGAGCAGGAGCCCCGGGCGGAGCGAGAGCTCGGGCGGTGCCTCCGACGCCGCCCGCTGCTGCAGGACCGACGCGAGGGCGTACGCGAACCCCGCCGAGACCGCGAGGACGATCGCGATCGCCGTGTCCGACACGGTGCCGGCTCAGGCGTGCGAGGCGGCAGTGCGAGCGGTGCCCGCGCCCCGGCTGCGGTGCTCGCCGATGCCGTGCTCGGCCACCGGGCCGACGACCAGGTCCCGGCCCGCGAAGACGTCCGCGAGCATCGGGAGCGCGCCGAGCGCAGAGCGCCACGAGCCCGGGTAGGACTCGCAATCCGAGTCGTGCAGCAGCACCGTGCCGCCGTCGAGGTAGCGACGCAGCACGTCGTCGGTGACCGTGCGCGGCGTCGCCTCCTTGCGCCAGTCGCGACCCCAGGTCGTCCAGAGCACCGTGCGCAGGGCCGCTCGCCGCGCGCCTCGCAGCGCGCCGAAGGAGAGGATCCCGAAGGGTGGACGGAACCAGGTCGGCATCGTGCCGCTGAGCTCGGCGAGCGAGTCCCGGCACCGGCGGATGTCGTCGGCGGTCGCGGCCGGGCCGCGACGCAGCATGTTCTTGTGCTCGTCGCCGTGCACCGCGATCTCGTGACCGGCGGCGGCGACCTCGGCGACGAGGCCGGGCGCGCGGCGAGCCATGGTCCCGAGCATGAAGAAGGTCGCGCGCCAGCCGAGTCGATCGAGCTCGGCGAGGAACGCGGGGGTCGACTGCGGATCCGGACCGTCGTCGAACGTGAGCGCGACGTGGCCCGGGCGGCCACGTCCGACGAGCGCGGGCGTGAACCGGATGCCGAAGGGCGACACGCCGGCGAGGGCGGGGACGGCGTGCGTCGCCGCGACCACGCCCGTCGCGCCGGCGGCTACGGCACCGACGGCGACCGCGGCGCTCAGCGCAGGTCCTCGAGCGGTCGGATCGACAGGCCCGCGGCGGCCGCGCGGGCACCGAGGTCTTCGAGCGCCACGGCGACGGCGACGGGGTCACGATCGCGTCCGTCGAGGAGGTAGATGCGCCGCTCCTCGGGGCTCGGCACGTCCTCGGGTGCGAACGTCACGTTCGGGCGGACGAGCCGTTGCTTGCCGGCACCGGTGCGGCAGTAGATCTGGTCGAACGCGTCGAGCGCGCGCCCCGGGACGAACTCCTCGGCCCTCTCACCAGAGGTCCGTGCGATGACGCGCCACGACTTGTCGCAGTCGTCGGCAGCCCGGTTCCACCGCAGGGTGCGCCCCTTGCCCCAGCCGCCGTTCGCGATGTCGACGCCCGCGTCGGCGAGCTCGGCCAGATGCTCCCCCGCGTGCCCGGCGGTCTGCCCGTCGACGACGAGCGTGACGCCGAGATCCCGGATCGCATCGGTCACGTCGTGGTGGCGCAGCTCGCGACCGTCGACGCGCACACCGACGTACATGGTGTCGTCGATGCCCTTCGGTGCCTTCGCGACGCCCACGCCGATGGCGGCGACGCCGTGGGCGCCGACGGTGAGCGCGAAGTAGACGCCGGCGAGCGACGCGGCGGCGAGCACGAGGCGACGACGCCCACGCGGTGTCTGGAAGGGCACGAGCAGCACGTCGGCCTTCGTCGTCGAGGCGAGGTCGACGACGTCCTCGGCCGGGTCGCCGGCGAAGAGCCCTCGCGCGGCGGCGATCATCTGGTCGCGCTCCGGGCCGGGTGTCGTCGCTCGTCGCAGCGCATCGGCGAGCTCGTCGTCGTCGTGCGCGTACGCGCTCACGCCCGCGCCCGCCATGTAGCGCGCGTTGTCCTTGCCGTGCCCCGCGATCGGCTGGAACGAGATGACGGGGAGTCCGCTGGCGAACGCCTCCATCGCCGACAGTCCGCCTGCGTTCTCGACGAGCGCGTCGGCCGCGGCCATCAGGCCGGGCATGTCGTCGGTCCAACCGAGCACGGTGCCGCCCTCGCCGCGTGCGAGGAGCTGCTCGCGCAGCTTCTCGTCCTTCCCGCACACGACGATGGGGTGGTACTCCTCGCCGGCCCGGGTGATCGACGCGACCGTCTTCGGCACGTCACCGACGCCCCACGACCCGGCGACCACCAGCACCGCGCGCTCGTTCGGCTCGATGCCGAGGATGCGCCGCACGTCTTCACGATCGGGTACCGCGTCGCGGAACCGCTCGCCGACGAGCGGACCCGACGCCACGTTGGTGTGCCCGCCACGCTTGGCCGCCGTCTCGGCCGAGATCGGGCTCACCGCGAGGTGGAGGTCGACGCCCGGGTGCACCCAGAGCGGGTGGACCGCGAAGTCGGTGAGATAGGTGGCGACCGGCACGCGCAGCCAGCGCTTCTTTCGCATGCGGCCGAGCACGAGCGACGCGAGCGGGTAGGTCGAGACGACCGCGTCGGGGCGCGTGCGGCGCAGCTCGCGCCGCAGCGCGCGGCGAGTCGCGAGGCTCATGACGCGCACGACCGGCCCCCACATGAGGACGCCGACGCCACGGTTGAACGCCTGGTAGGTGAGGTCGTAGGTCCACGCGAGCCGCTGCAGCTGGAACAGGTAGGTCCAGCGGACGAATCCACCCAGCTTGAACGGGATCATCGTGAGGTAGTCGACGACGCGGACCTCGATGCCCTGTGCCTCGAGCCTGCGGGCGAGCTCGTTGGCGGCACCGTCGTGGCCCGCGCCCATCGACGCCGAGATGATCAGTACCCCTCGACGCACGGTGGTCAGGTTACTTGAGCGTTCACGTGGGAATCCGCTGCCCAGCGCGGTCGCCCCGACACCGCGGGCGCGCAGAGGCCCCGGGGGGTGACCCCGGGGCCTCGGCTCGGTGGTGCCGGGTGCTGGGCCTAGAGGATGACCGGCTCGGCCGCCTCGTCGGGCGGGTCCTCGGGCGGGAGCTCGACGTCGACGTCGACGTTGGTCGACTCGTCGATCGCCTGCTGGTTGTCGTCGCCGCTCGCCAGGTTGGAGTCCTCGATGACCGAGTCGTTCACCTGGATCCCGTCACCGGTCTGGCTCTGGACGTCGCCCTCGACGGTCGACTCGTTGATGTTGACGTTGCCGTCGCCGACCTGCTGGTTGAAGTCGAGATCGCCGTGGTTCTCGATGTTGTTCGTGATCGAGTTGTCGATCTCGTAGTAGTGGTTGTAGACGACCGGGTTGAGCGCTGCGGTCACGCCCGCCACGCCCGAGGTCGCCGCTCCGGCGCTGGTCGCCGCCACGCCGGCTCCCCCGTGCGCCGCGCCGCACTGGGCCACGGCCTCCGGGTTGAGCCCGTCGTAGCCGTGCTCGGTGATCCAGCCCTGCGGGTCCTTGGAGTAGGCCTCGGCCTCGTCCTGGCTGCCCAAGAGCTCCTCGATGACCTTCTCTGCCTCTTCGATGTCGACCTGGGTGATCGGCATGGTGCTGTCCTCCTCGTCGGTGGCCCCCGCCGTTCGAGGACCAGCGTCACCGTCTCGGAAATCGCCCCCCGACGGATCGGGGATCCCACCCTCCCCGGACCCCCGTTGTAGGGGATGGGCGACGCCCTGTACAGGGCCGCACACGCGCGCGGCGCAGCGAGCGAAAGGGAGGCTCGCCTCACATCTCGGCGTCGCGGAGGACCGCGACGATGACCCGCATGAGCAGGACCGTCGCGCAGAACAGCCCGAAGTAGCCGAAGAAGCGCAGCAGCGAGGTGTCACCGCTGAACGCGGGTCCGCCGGGGATCGCGATCAGCGCGACCGAGATCGCGCCGACGAAGCCGCCGACGAGCGCGAGCACGAACCGGTTGACGAGGCGAGTCATCACGGCGACGTCGCGGTCGTCGGCGAACAGGCTGACCCGGGCCCGCAGGCCGTCGCGCTGGGCGAGCGACATCAGGCGGTCGAGCTGGCGAGGGAGCCGGCGCAGCATCGGGCCCATCCGGATGAGCTCGTCCCGAGCCGTCTCCTGGAGGGTCTCCGGGGTGATGCGCTCTCGCATCCACCGTGATGCGATCCGTTGCGCGGTCCCGATCGTGTCGTACGACGGTGCGAGCGTCTGGAGCGTGCCGTCGAGCGTGACCAGCGCGCGGAAGAACGTGCTCAGCTCGGCCGGGAGCTGCACCCCGAAGCCGAACATCAGCTGGAGCAGGTCGTTGAACAGCGAAGCGTCGGGCACCTGTCCGGCGGCGAGGTGGCGGGCCATGAAGCGAGCGAGGGCGCGCTCCAGCTCGTCGTCGTCGACCGGCTTGCGGAGCGTCGCAACCTGGAGCAGTGCCCGGCGCAGCAGGTCGGGATCCTCGGTGGCGACGCCGAGCATCACGTCGCGCACCGCCGCTTGCTGGAGCGGATCGATGACGCCCGTCGCGCCGAAGTCGATCAGGCCGAGGCGGCCGTCGGCGAGCACCATCACGTTCCCCGGGTGGGGGTCGGCATGGAAGCGCCCGTCGACGAGCATCTGCTGGAGCATCGTCTCGAGCAGCTCGTCGGCGAGCCGGGTGCGGTCGACGCCGAGCCGGTCGACGCCTTCCACGTCGCGCACGCTCACACCTTCGAGCCACTCCATCACGAGCACCCGTGACGTCGTCAGGTCGTCGTGGACCTTCGGCACCCGGACCGGCCCGTCGGTTGCCAGGTGCGACGCGATGTCACGAGCGTTGCGAGCCTCGGCCCTGAAGTCGAGCTCCTCGCGCAGGCGGTCGGCGAACTCGGACGTCAGCTCCCGCACGCCGTACTCGGCCCCCCAGGTCGTGCGCGTCTCGACCGCCTTCGCGATCTCGTCGAGGACGTCGAGGTCGCGCTCGACGGACTCCGCGATGTGTGGTCGCTGCACCTTCACGATGACCCGCTCCCCGCCGGGGAGCACCGCGCTGTGCGCCTGCCCGATCGACGCGGCTGCGACCGGGGTCCAGTCGAACCGGGCGAACACCTCGTCGACCGAGCCGCGCAGCTCGTCGGCGAGCAGCTCGCGCACCTCATCCTCCGGAGCGGGGCGCACGTGATCCTGGAGATGCGCGAGCTCGTCCGCGACGGGCGCGGAGACGAGGTCGGGCCGGGTGGACACGACCTGGCCGAGCTTCACGAACATGCCCCCGCACTCCTCGAGCGCTAGGCGGAGCCGCCGCGCGACCGGCGCCCGGGCGGCGGAGTCGTCGGCGTCGACCTCACCGTCACCGAGGCCGAGCTGCTTGCCGAGGCCGTAGTGGGCGGCGATGCGCATGATCTGCGCGTAGCGGTGCACACGGGCTGCTCGCCGCCGGGCCGAGCGCAGCGGCCGCGGCACCGAGGTGAGCCCGCTCTGGGCCCGCGCCAGCGCGCCGGGACGGGCCAGGAACTCGATCCACACCGACACCGCGAGCGCGCCGAACGACGAGAAGAGGAACACGTTGCGGGTGAAGTCGGACCACGGGTCGGCCTTCCCCGCCGCGACGAGCAGGGAGAGCGTGCAGCCCGCGACCCACCCGAGGACTCCGGACGCGAACGAGAGACCCAGGGATCGACGAACGCCGAGCACGCGCCCCGCGATCCAGGCGACCACCAGCGTCGCGGGGAACGCCAGGGCGATGACGACGGCCGCGTCGCCACCGAGATCTTGGGCCGCGAAGACGCGCACTAGACGTCGACGAGCACGCCGAGGAGCATCCCGACGACGAGCAGCGCACCGGCGAGGCGGGTGTGCACGAACGCGATGGCTGCGAACCACAGCGGCCAGATCGGGAAGCCGGCAGGCGGCTCCTCGGGCTTCGGCCGCGAGAAGGCACCCCAGACCTTGACGAGCCGGAACACCCCGACGAGGCACACGAGCGAGAGGATCGGCACCGTGCCGAGCGCGACGAGCAGTCCGACGAGCGGGTAGAAGGCCGCCATCATCACCTGCGTGACCCGGCGGGCGCGCGCCTCACCGAGGATCACGGGCAGGGTGCGAGTGCCGTCGGGCTCGTCCCAGGGGATCTTGTCGATGTGCTTTCCCATGAGGACCGCGGTGCACAGCAGCGCATAGGGGATCGACGCGAGGAGCACCTCCGCGGGGATCGACCCGACCGCCGCGTAGTAGGTGCCGCCGACCATCAGAGGGCCCCAGACGACGAGGACCGTGGGCTCGCCGAGCCCGTGCTTCTTGAGACGCAACGGCGGCGCGGTGTACGCGACCGACAGGAGGAAGCCCCCGAGGGCGAAGGCGACGATCGGCCAGCCGCGTTCGACCGCGAGGACCACCAGGATCGCGAGGTCGACCACGTTGACGACCAGCGCCCGCACCGCGAGGCCGCGCCGCGACGTCATGCCCGAGAGGACCGGGTGCGGCGCGTAGAGGGCTCGTGGGTACTGCGCCGAGTCGGTGCCCACCTGGAGGTCCCACAGGTCGTTCATGAGGTTGTTCGCCATGTGGGCACAGACGATGCCGAGCGTCGCCAGGGCCCAGAGCCACACGTCCGCCTCGTCACCGGCGTTCCACCACGCGAGGAGGCCGGCGAAGAACCCCGCGGTGAGCGTCATCGGGAGCACCGACGCGCGCACCAGGATGATCCAGCGCGTCATCCCGTCGAGCCGGCCCTCGGGTGCGTTGCCCGTCGCGAGGGCGTAGCGCCATCTCCCGAGCGTGCCGCCGTGCTGCGTGACGGTCACGTCGCCGAGCTCGGAGGTCGCGTCCCTGTCGCGGGTCACCGGCGGGGAGCGTAACCCGGACGAATCCCCCGATACCGGCCTTCCGTATGGCAGGATGCCAGCCGGTTTTCTGGCACACAGAGGGGGAGCCGAATGCCGGCGAAGCGCTCGAGCACACGGCGCAGGTCGACCGCGAGCAAGGCCCGCACGACGGGCTCTCGCACGACGAAGAGGTCTGGGAGCCGCAAGCGCAAGGCGCCTGCCCGCAAGCCCGCGAAGCGGCGCAGCACCAAGAAGACGACCCGCAAGAAGACGACCGGCCGCAAGAAGGCCACCGCCCGC
>CAZCUD010000009.1:0-57799 GCA_964501785.1 uncultured Bifidobacteriaceae bacterium | reverse complement strand
CGCACCACCAAGAAGACGACCCGCAAGAAGACGACCGGCCGCAAGAAGGCCACCGCCCGCAAGCCCGCGAAGCGGCGCACCACCAAGAAGACGACCCGCAAGAAGACGACCGGCCGCAAGAAGGCCACCGGCGCGAAGCGGACGGGCGTCCGCCGGAGCACCCCGAAGCCGGCGTCGTCGACCCCGGCACCGCGACCGGCGCCTGCCGCATCGTCGGCTCCACCCCCGGCGACTCGCCCGGCTCCGTCGCCGGCACCGAGCGCCGCGGCGCCGGCGGAGCCGAAGCGCTCGTTCTGGGATCGCCTCACCGGCAAGTGAGCTCCCCAATCGGGGAGTGACCGGCGTCTCGTCCGTGGCCTCCGGTCGTCGGACGCGGGTCGGGCCGCGAGACCACCGCTCGGAGAGCGCGTAGCGTCGTCCCCGGACACGAGCGAGAGGACGCAGCCATGGGCCTCTTCGGGCGCCGGACGCACACGGTCGGGCCGGAGTGAGCGTGACCGACTACGAGAGCGCGTACCGCGACCTCCGCGCCCGTGTCACCGCGCTGATGCGTGAGCGCTCCGACGCGGAGCTCGAGCGCGTCGCACCCGCCACGCCCGAGTGGCGCGTCCGCGACGTCGTCGCACACATGGGTGGGGTGTGCGACGACATCGCCAACGGCAACATGAAGGGCGTCGCCACCGACGCATGGACGCAGGCCCAGGTCGAGAAGCGACGCGACTGGCCGTTCGACCGGGTCCTCGACGATTGGGCCGAGCACGCCGGCACCGTCGAGCCGCTGCTCAACGATCTCGGTGCGCCCATCGGCCAGATGCTCTTCGACGCCTGGACCCACGAGCAGGACGTCCGCGGCGCCCTCGGCGAGCCCGGCGGGCGGAGCTGCGAGGCATTCGACATCGCGTTCACGTGGTTCGTCGAGTCGAACCGCGCGGCAGCCCGAGCCGGCGCACCCGGGCCCGGAGGCTCGCTCGAGCTCGTCACCCCCGACGGCACCTACGTGCTCGGCGAGGGCGAGCCGCGCACCACGCTGCGCACCTCACGCTTCGAGTTCGTGCGCACGGTCACCGGTCGCCGCAGCACGGTGCAGATCCGAGCGCTCGACTGCGACGGCCCGCCACTCGAGGACACGCTCTTCGAGAACGGCTTCTTCAGGCCGGCCGCCCGAGACATCGTCGAGTAGCTGCGCGGCCGATGCCGCTCCCCCGGTCGCTCGCCCCCCTCCGCCACCGTCGATACGCGGCGCTCTGGTTCGGCGCGTTCGCGTCGAACATCGGCACGTGGATGGAGACGGTCGCCGTCGGCGTGCTCGTCACCAGCGAGACCGGGCAGGCCGGCTGGGCAGGCATCGTCGCGGCCGCGGGCTTCGTTCCCATGGGTCTGCTCGGACCTCTCGGCGGTGCGCTCGCCGACCGGATCCCGCGCCGGCGGCTGCTGCTGTCGACCACGACGGTGCAGGCGTCGCTCGCCGGGCTGCTCACCGCGCTGGCCGCGGTCGACGCCGCGCACCCGCTCGGCGTCACGCTGATCGTCCTCGCCGCCGGGTGCGCCCAGGCGTTGGGCTTCCCCGCCTATCAGTCGCTCCTGCCCGACCTCGTGCCGCGCGAGGAGCTCGCCAGCGCCGTCGCCCTCGGCTCCGCGCAGTGGAACCTCGGTCGGGTGATCGGGCCCGCGCTCGCCGGGATCGTGATCGACCTCGGCGGGTTCGAGTGGGCCTTCGCGGTCAACACGCTCAGCTTCGTCGCGGTGTTCGTCGCGATCGCGCCGCTGCGTCTCCCCCCACCACGGCCGAAGGAGGGCGAGTCGATCCGGGAGTCGATACGCGACGGCTTGCGCTACTCGCGCCGCGAGCCGGGCATCCGCGCCGTGATGAGCTACCTCGCGCTCAACTCGCTCTTCGCCGCGCCCTTCATCGCGCTGGTGCCGGCGATGGCGCTCACCGTGTTCCACGACGAGGACGCGGGAACGGCGGCGCTCGTCACCGCACAGGGAGCCGGGGCGGTGCTCATGGCCCTCGCCCTCGGTGGCCTCGCGGCGCGGTTCGGCCACCGCGGCGTGCTCCTCGGCGGACTCGTCGCACTCCCCCCGGCGCTCGTCGCCTATGCGGTCGCCCCCACGCTCGAGGTTGGGGTCGTGGCCATCTTCTTCGTCGGCGCCGCCTACCTGTGCTGTCTGTCGAGCTTCACGACGATCGCGCAGCTCCGAGCGCCCGACGAGCTCCGGGGCAGGGTGATGAGCGGTCTGATGGTGCTGCTCGGCGTGCTGTACCCGATCGGGAGCATCGTGCAGGGCTGGATCGCCGACGGCATCGGCCTGCGCGCGACGACCGCGGGCGCGGCGATCATCCTCGCCGGCACCCTCGTGGCGATCCGCGTCCTGCGCCCCGGCTTCGACGCCGACGTCCGGGATCCGCCGGTGACGACGTCAGCCTGACGCGACGACAGGCCTCCGCACGCTCAGCTGGAGGGCGACCACGTTGGCGGCGACGAGCGCGATCGAGATCGCCATCTGCGCCAGCCACCAGACGCCGATCGAGTGGTGGCCCGTGGTCGGGCAGGCGACCGTGCCCGCGAGGAACACGCCCGAAGCACCCAACGAGGCCGTGATGCCCCACCGCCGACGAGCCACCAGCCCGGCCGCCGCGCCGAGCAGCGCGAGGTGGAACGCGACGGTGAGGACGATCGCGATCGTCGGCAGCGCCTGATGCGTCGCGGGCTCCAGCGCTCCCACCGCGAGGTACCCGACCACCCACATCATCCCGAGCGCGAGGCTCACCTCCTCGCTGATGCGGTCGGTGAGCCGCGGCGCGCGCCGATGCTCGTCGATGCGATCGTCGTCGCGGGTCTGGCCGAGGATGGTCGACATCGGTCGCCTCCTGCTCGGGTGCGCGAGCGCCCATTCTGGCCTGCCCCGCCGTTGGTAGCGTGCGCCGCTCCGATCGAGGGAGACGAGATGGTGCTGGAACGTGAGCGACGCGGGCGCGTCGAGATCCTGACCCTGAACCGACCCGAGGCCCGGAACGCGGTGAGCCCGGAGGTGTCGCGAGCGATCGAGGCGGCACTCGACGACATCGAGGCCGACCGGGACGTCAGGGTCGTCGTGCTCACCGGCACCGGCCCGGTGTTCTGCGCGGGCGCCGACCTCAAGGTGGTCGCCCGGGGAGAGGGGCTCGACATCGAGACCGAGCGCGGCGGCTTCGGTGGGCTCGTCAGGCGCGAGGTGTCGAAGCCGATCATCGCCGCGGTCAACGGACCGGCGCTCGCCGGCGGGTTCGAGCTGGTGCTCGCCTGCGATCTGGTCGTCGCGGCGCGCGACGCCACGTTCGGTCTCCCGGAGGCGAAGCGGGGCCTCCTCGCCGCGGCCGGCGGGCCCTTCCGCCTCGCGAAGCGGATCCCGACCGCGCTCGCGCTCGAGATCGTCATGACCGGCGATCCCATCACCGCCGAGCGCGCTCACCAGGTCGGGCTCGTCAACCGGCTCGCCGGCGCCGACGACGTCGTCGACGTGGCCGTCGACCTCGCCGAGCGGATCCTCGAGAACTCGCCCAGCGCGGTGCGCGCCGGGCGCGCGCTCGTGCGGGGAGCGATCGACCGAGACGAGGCCGGGGCCTGGGACCTCACCTACGAGCTCGCCCGCACCCTGATGGCGAGCGGTGACGCGATCGAGGGCGCTACCGCCTTCGCCGAGAAGCGCGCCCCGGTCTGGAACGAGGACGCCTGACGGCCCGAGCGCGAGGCCGACCTTGGGAGTGATTGCTCCTATGATCGGAGCGTGGCTGCGCAGGTCCGGCACGAGCGGCGGATCGCCGATCTCGCCCGGACGACGGGCGTCTCGGTCGACACGATCCGCTTCTACCAGAAGCGGCGTTTGCTGGCGCCACCTCGGCGCGAGGGCCGCGTCGCCTGGTACGGCCCCGAGCACGAGGAGCGCCTGGCCCGGATCCGCGACCTCCAGGCGCGCGGCCTCTCGCTCGCCCTGATCCGACGGCTGCTCGACGGCGAGCTCGACGCCGCCGACGCGCCGCTCGCCGCCGCCGTGGCCGACGAGACCAGCCGAGAGCTGCTGACGCTCGACCAGCTGGCCGAGCGGACCGGCGTGCCGCCGGAGCTCCTCGACGCCGTCGTGCGCGAGGGTCTCCTCGTCCCTCAGCACGATGACGGCGTCGCTCGCTTCGCGGCGAGCGACGCCCACGTCGTGTCGGCCGGTCTGCGGCTGCTCGAAGCGGGACTGCCGCTGCCAGAGCTCCTCGCGCTGGCCCGCCGCCAGCACGAGATGACGCGGTCGATCGCCGAGTCCGCGGTCGCGATGTTCGACGAGCACGTCCGCGCGCCGCTGCGCGACGCTCCGCTCAGCGACGCCGAACGGGCCGAGCGCCTCGTCGATGCCTTCCGCACGATGCTGCCGACGGTGACGACGCTCGTCGCCGAGCACTTCCGGGGCGTGCTGCTCGAGGTCGCACGCGAGCACCTCGAGGCGGTCGGCGACCACGTCGAGCTGGCGGCAGCAGCGGCCGAGCCCGGATGGAGCGCGTGATGCCCGCGCGCGTGTTGGGCGACGGGGGCGCCCTTCCCGAAGGCGTCGAGAAGCAGCGCGCGGTCGAGGCCATGTTCGACCGCGTGGCTCCCGGCTACGACCGACTGAACCGTGTCATCTCCCTCGGGCGAGACCGAGCCTGGCGTACGCGCACCGTCGCGTCGTTGCGCCTGCCCGCGGGCGCGCGCGTGCTCGACGTGGCCTGCGGCACCGGCGACCTCATGCACGACGCAAGGGCCGCGGGCTACGAGCCGGTGGGCGTCGACCTCTCGGCGGGCATGCTCGACGCCGCCACCGGTCCCGGATCCCTGGTGCGCGGCGACGCGGCACGGCTGCCCTTCGCGAACGGCTCCTTCGACGGCGTCCTGTGCGGGTTCGCGCTCCGGAACTTCGTCGCGATCCCGACCGTGTTCGCCGACGTGGCGCGCGTCCTGCGCGCCGGTGGCCGCTTCGCGGCACTCGACGCCGCGGTGCCCGAGCGCGCGGTGCTGCGCGCAGGGAACGCGGTGTGGTTCCGCGGCGCAGTGCCACTGCTCGGGCGCCTCCTCTCCCACGACGCCGAGGCGTACCGCTACCTCCCGAAGTCCACCGCGTACCTGCCCCCACCCGACGCGCTCCTCGCGATGCTCGCCGACGCGGGGTTCGAGCAGGCCGAACGGCACACGATGATGGGTGGTTCGGTGCAGCTGCTCACCGGGACGAGATCGTGACCGCCGCGCCCGTGCCCGTCGCAGCGCTGCGCGCGGTCACGCGCATCGTCGAGGATGGCGGCGCCGACCTCCTCGATCACCTCACGCCCGACGGGTTCGCGTGGCTCCACGACGACGTCGGGCTCGTGACCGCCGGCGTCGCCGCACGGGTCGAGCCGCGTCACGCAGCCGAGCTGCTCGCGGGCATCGAGCACGACGCCGAGCTCGACGACCCGGCGACCGGACCGGTCGCGGTCGGCGCGCTCCCCTTCGATCCCGACGCGCCGGCGCTCCTCGTCGTCCCGCGGCGGATCGTCGGCCGACTGCCCGACGGGCGCCGCTGGATCACCCAGCTCGGGCCGTCGGTGCAGGCGCCGGTCGAGCGTGTCGCCGCTCCCCGCGCGTTCACGCTCGACGAGCGCACCGATCGTGCCGAGTGGCGCGCCATGGTGGATGCCGCCCTCGCGGCCATCGATCGCCGGGAGCTCGAGAAGGTGGTGCTCGCCCGACGGGTCGACGTGCACGCCGATCGGCCCTTCGACGTCCGCACGATCGTGGCGCGCCTGCGCGACCAGCAGCCGGGCTGCTTCGTCTACGCCGCCGAGCACCTCGTCGGCGCGACGCCGGAGCTGCTCGTACGACGACGCGGCGACCACGTCGAATCGCGACCGATGGCCGGCACGTTCATCGGGCGCGACGACGGCGCGTCGACGCGACCCGATGCCTCGGAGAAGGACACGCGCGAGCACGAGCCCGTGCCACGCGCGATCGCCGATGGCCTTCGTCCCTGGTGCACCGACCTCGACGTGCCGACTGCGCCCCGGGTCGAGCGGTTCGCGTCGATCTCCCACCTCGTGAGCCCGGTGACGGGTCGCCTCGCCCCGTCGGCACCCGACGCCTGCGTGCTCGCCACGTCCCTGCACCCGACTCCGGCGGTCGGAGGGGTCCCCCGGGCCGACGCGCTGCGCACCATCGCCGCACTCGAGGCCGACGACCGCGGCCGCTACGCCGGTCCGGTCGGATGGGTCGACGCTCGCGGCGACGGTGACTGGGGGGTCGCGCTACGGGGCGCGGTGATCGACGGCCGGCGCGCGTCGTTGCACGCCGGGGCCGGGATCGTCGCGGGCTCCGATCCGGAAGCCGAGTGGTTCGAGACCGCCGCGAAGCTCGAGCCGATGCTGCGCGCGCTGGGCGTCCGCTAGCCGACCGCGGCCGCGACCGCGGCCCACACCTCACGGTGCGCGGCCACGTTCTCGTCGCGATCGGTCCGCACGACGATCATCCGGGGCCCCCCCGAACGGATCGCCTCGAGGAGGGACGCCGAGAGGGCGTCGGGCTTCTCGAGCTCGACGCACGGGATCCCGTGGACCGCCGCGATCGCACCGAGGTCGATGCCGTGCGGCGTGGCGAAGAGCCGGTCGAAGTCAGCGGGGGCGACGGACGTCCCGTCGGCCTGCGGAAGGAACGAGAAGATCCCGCCGCCGTCGTTGTCGACGACGACGAAGACGATGTCGACCTCACGAGCACCGATGCCGAGCAGCGCGTTCTGATCGTGCAGGAAGCACAGGTCGCCGACGAGGGCGACGACCGGCCCGGCCGCGACCGCCGCGACCCCCAGGGCGGTGCCGATGAAGCCGTCGAGCCCGTTCACCCCCCGGTTCGCGACGAGGTCGATGCCCACGCGCGGCGCCGCGAACGACTCGACGTCGCGCACGGGCATGCTCGACGCCAGGACCAACGTCGTGCCGTCGGGCACGGAGGCGACCACGTCGCGCGCGAGGCGCGCCTCGGACGGGTCGGGCCGGGCGTCGAGGGCCTCGTCGATCGCACGGCGTGCCGCCGCCTCGATCCTCTGCCATTCGTCGCGCCATCGACCGCCCCGGCTCGCTTCGGGCGGCTCGGTCCGCTCGAGGACGGCCGCGACCGCGGTCAGCAACGGCTCCGCTTCGACGACCACGCGGGTCGTCGCACGCCGGTGGGGGTCGAGCCACGCGTCGTCGGGGTCGACGAGCCACGTCGGCACGTCGTCGGCGAGCCACGCGCCGAGCGCCTTGCCGGTGGGTTGCGCACCGAGCCGGAGCACGGCGTCGGGAGCAAGCCGTGCGGCAGCGTCGGCGTCGCGCAGGATCGCGTCGTACGTCGAGACCGCGTGCGGGCCCGCGCGCAGACCCGAGAGCGGGTCGGCGAGGATCGGCCACCCGGCGGCCGCGGCGAACCGGGTCGCGACGTCGGGCGAGACGCGTGCGCCCCAACCCGCGACGATGACGCCGCGGGGATTGGCACGCACCAGCGTCGCGAGCGCGGCGACCGTGTCGTCGTCTGCGACCCGGCGCGCGGGAGTGGTCGCCACGACCGGCGCGCCGCCGGCGCGGCCCGGCGCCTCCACGAGGGGCTCGCCCGTGGGCACGAGGGGCTCGCGGAACGGGAGGTTGAGGTGCACCGGCCCGGCCGGAGGCCCGGTCGCGGCCGCCACCGCCCGGGCCGCGAGGTGGCGCCAGACGTCGGCGGCACCGGGGAGGTCCTCCGGCACCCCCGGATCGTGAGCCCAGCGCGGCGCCGAGCCGTAGAGGCCGAGCTGATCGATCGTCTGACCCGCCCCGACGTCGCGCAGCTCGGGCGGTCGGTCCGCAGTGCAGACCACGAGTGGCACGCGGCCGTGATGCGCCTCGAGCACGGCGCCGTGGAGCAGCGCGGCGGCGGTCCCCGACGTGCAGACGAGGATCGCCGGCCGGCCGGTGGCGCGTCCGATGCCGAGCGCGAAGCCTCCGGCCGAGCGCTCGTCGAGCAGCACGTGCACCCGGACCCGTTCGTCGGCCGCGAGGGCCAGGGCGAGCGGCGTCGACCGCGACCCCGGCGCCACGACCGCTTCGGAGACGCCCGCTCGGGTCCACTCGTCGACGAGCGTCCGGGCGAACGACGTCGTGACGTCACGCCTCGGGCTCACCGGGCGAGCCTCGATCGGCGAGAGTGACGTGCGAGGATGCCGGGGTGCGCCTCCGCCTCGTGCACGGCTTCAGCCTCACCGCCCGCTCGTGGGAGCCCGTCGAGCGTCACCTCCCACCCGACTGGGACGTGCAGGCGCTCGAGGTCCCCGACGGCCTCGACTTCGTCGGCACCGCCGACGCGCTGGGGCATCGGGGCGGCGACGGGACCTGGGTCGGGTACTCGATGGGCGCTCGGCTCTGCCTCCAGCTCGCGCTCGACCACCCGGCGCTCGTGCAGTCGCTCGTCCTGATCAGCGGGACCGCGGGCGTCACGGGCGCCCTCGAGCGCAACCGCCGCCAGGAGGCGGACGAGCGGCTCGCCAACGACGTGCAGACGATGGGAGTGGGCCCGTTCCTCGACCGCTGGCTCGACCAGCGGCTGTTCGAGACGCTCCCCCGCGACGACGCCCAGCTCGAGGTCCGAACCCGGGGGAACACCGTCGCGCGCCTCCAGCACCAGCTGCGCGAGCTGGGACAGGGCACCCAGCCGCCCCTGTGGGATCGCCTGAGCACGCTCGACATGCCGGTGCTGGTCATGTGCGGCCAGTGGGACCGCACCTACAGCGACCTCGCGACCCGACTGACCGGTGCGATCGGGCCCAACGCGACCATGTGCGTGATCCCGAAGGCCGGCCACGCGGTGCTGCTCGAACGGCCCGCGGAGGTCGCTCACGAGATGACGACCTGGTTGGAGGGCGCGGCGACCGCGTAGCGGGCGAGGAGCGCTCGGTCGGGCGTGACCGTGCGCAGCGCGAGGCGACCGCCTTCGGCCACGAGCGGCGCGACCGTCACGTCGGCACCGAGCGCGCCCGCGGTGCCGAGCCCGCAGGCGAGGGTGAGCGCGGGGAGGGCGCACGCGAGCGCGAGCCCCGCCGCGAGCCCGACGGACGTCTCGAGCATGGACGTGGGGAGCGCCGGGATCCCGGCGGCGTCGGCGACCTCGAGCGCGGTCCGCACCCCGCCGAGCGGCTGCACCTTCAGCACGACGACGTCGGCGGCCCCGAGGCGGCGGAGCTCGTGCGCATCACGGACGCTGCGGACGCACTCGTCGGCGGCGATCGGCACCGGGCTGCGCCGCCGCACCTCGGCGAGCTCGGCGAGCGAGGCCACCGGCTGCTCGGCCAGCGCGACGTCGTGGCGGCGCAGCCGCTCGAGGACCTCGACCGCGGTCTCGACGTCCCACGCCCCGTTGGCGTCGATGCGGACCTCGACATGGGGACCGACGGCGTCACGCACCCGGGCGACGCGGTCGACGTCGGCCGGCACGCGCAGCTTCACCTTCACCGCAGGGAACCCGGCGAGCGACGCGGGATCGAAGTCGAGCTCGTCGACGAGCGCGTTGACCGCCACGTCGCTCCGACGAGGCTCGGAGAAGCCGTCGCACGCGGCCTCGAGCGCGGCGCGCATGGCGGCGTCGGGATCACAGGCGTAGCCGGGGAGCGGGGAGCACTCCCCCCACCCGGCGGGCCCTTCCAGCAGCGTGACGTCGCGTCCGCCCAGGCGCAGATCGTGACGGCGGACGGCCTCGCTCACGAGACCCACAGCCCGACCGCGAGCAGGACCGACGTGCCGAGCTCGAGGCGCGCCGTCGCGACCAGCGCCTGGACGAGCTCGGCCGGGCTCGTCGCCCGCAGGACACGAAGCGAGATCAGTGCGGCGAGCGGTGCCGTCGCGAGTGCGAGCAGGGCCCAGGGCGCGTCGATCGCCGCGGCGACGACGGCGACGTACGCGATCGCCAAGCAGCCCACGAACAGGAGCCGGGCCCGCCGATCGCCGACGCGCACGGCGAGCGTCCGCTTGCCGACGGCAGCGTCGCTCGCGACGTCACGGATGTTGTTCACCAGGAGGATCGCGCACGCGATCGACCCGACGACGACGGCGCCGAGCCAGGCGGTGGTCGGCACGGCCTCGGCCTGCACGAACGCCGACCCCGCCGTGGCGACGAAGCCGAAGAAGACGAGCACCATCAGCTCGCCGAGCCCCGAGTACCCGTAGGGGCGCGGACCGCCGGTGTAGAGCGCGGCGGCCGCGATCGCGGCCGCCCCCACGAGCAGCAGCCACCACGACACGATCGCCGCGAGCGCGAAGCCGGCCACCGCTGCGACGCCCATGGCCGCGAGCGCGGCGTTGCGCACCGCCGCCGGCGAGACGAGCCCCGACGCGGTCAAGCGCAGCGGCCCGCGGCGGTCGTCGTCGGTGCCTCGGATCCCGTCGCTGTAGTCGTTCGCGTAGTTGACGCCGACCTGGAGCGCGAGCGACACGACGAGCGCGAGGAGCGCCCGCGGCCACGAGACGTCGACGCCGTCACCGCGTGCCGCGGCGGTCCCCACCAGCACGGGCGCGACCGCCACGCCCAGCGTCCGAGGGCGAGCACCGGCGAGCCACAGCCGCCACCCCGCGGGCCGCGCCTCGACGTCCACCGTGACCTGTCCGCTGACCGGCTGGGCTGGCCCGACGGGCGCGGTCAGGGCCGCTTCGGGAAGCGGTCGAAGCCAGGGCGACGCTTCTCGAGGTAGGCGCGCTTGCCCTCCTGGGCCTCCTCGGTCATGTAGTACAGCAGCGTCGCGTCGCCCGCGAGCTGCTGGATCCCCGCCAGGCCGTCGTCGGCCGCGTTCATCGACGCCTTCAGCATGCGGAGCGCGAGCGGGCTGTGGCGCAGCATGCGCGCGCACCACTCGATCGTGACCACCTCGAGGTCGGCGAGGGGGACGACGGTGTTGACGAGCCCGAGCCGGTGTGCCTCCTCGGCGTCGTACTCGTCGCAGAGGTACCAGATCTCGCGCGCCTTCTTCTGGCCGACGATGCGGGCGAGCAGACCGGACCCGTAGCCGCCGTCGAACGATCCGACCTTCGGGCCGGTCTGACCGAAGCGCGCGTTGTCGGCCGCGATCGTCAGGTCGCACACGACGTGCAGGACGTGGCCGCCGCCGATGGCGTAGCCGGCGACCATCGCCACGACGGGCTTGGGCACCCGTCGGATCTGGACCTGGAGATCGAGCACGTTGAGGCGTCCGATGCCGTCGTCGCCGACGTAGCCGTCATCTCCGCGCACGCGCTGGTCACCACCCGAGCAGAACGCCAGGGGTCCCTCACCGGTGAGGACGATGACGCCGACCTCGGGGTCGTCCCGAGCGAGCTCGAAGGCGTCGCGGAGCTCGAAGAGGGTGCGGGGTCGGAACGCGTTCCGCACCTCGGGTCGGTCGATCGTGATCTTGGCGACCGCACCGCCCTCGAGCGCCGCGGTCTCGTAGCGGATGTCGCCGAAGTCGACGTCGCCCGGCTTCCACTCGGCACCGGGGCGGATGGGGCTCGGTTCGGGGCTGGTCGGCATCGGGGCCTCCGGGTCGGGGGGCAGGGCTCGGGGGTCAGGACCAGGGCAGACGTTGGGAGCGATCACTCCTACGGTACGCGCCGGCCACCGTCCGGCCCAAGCCCGCCGGTCGGTGGGGTCCGGCCCGGCTCCCGGCACCGATCGACCGGACCGGGGGCCGTACCGTGGCCGCCGTGGCCGACCGAGCCCTGACCGCCGTGGTGCTGGCCCGCCCGGATGCCGCCGAAGCGGTCGGGCGCTGCTGGGACCGCGACGAGGCGGTGGCCGTCGTCGACCCGGACCTGCCCTCCGCGGCGCTCGAGCAGCTCCTGGACGCGCTGGCGCCGACGCACGTCCTGGACGGATCGGGACGACGAGCGCGGGCGGGCGGCGTCCCCGTCGAGTCGGCGGTCGCCGCGGTCGTCGTCACCTCCGGCACGACCGGCTCGCCCAAGCTCGTCGAGCTCTCGACCGCGGGCGCGGAGGCGATCGGGCGCGGGTTCGCCCACGCGATCGGCCGCGAGGACGACGACCGCGCCCTGGTGTGCGTCCCGCTGCACCACGTCGCGGGTCTCGCGATCCTCGCTCGGGCCCGCGTGACGGGGACGCCGGTCACGGTGCACCCGTCGTTCGACGTCGACGCGGTCGCGACGGCGCCGGCCGCGGTCGGTGCGAGCGTCGTCTCGCTGGTCCCCACGATGCTGGCCCGGCTCCTCGCGGCCGGTGCGCCGCTCGACGCGTACCGCGTGCTGGTGCTCGGGGGCGCCCCGCTGCCGGCCGGTCTGCGAACCCGGGCCGAAGCCGTCGGTGCGCGCGTCGTCGACGCCTACGGGCTCTCCGAGACCTGGGGCGGCGTGGTCGTGGACGGCACCCCCCTCGAGGGCGCCGAGATCGAGCTCGCCCCGGTCGTCGACGGCGGAGGCGGGGGCGCAGACGCGGGCGTCGGCGAGATCGTCGTGCGCGGCCCGATGGTCATGGCGCGCTACCGGGGCGATCCCGATGCGACCGCCGCGGTGCTCAGTGCCGACGGGTGGTTCCGCACCGGCGACCTCGGGAGGCGGACCGACGCGGGGCTGCGCGTCGTCGACCGTCTCAAGGACATCATCGTCTCGGGCGGTGTCAACGTCAGCCCGACCGCCGTCGAGTCGGTGCTCGGCGCGGCGCCGGGCGTGCGCGACGTGTGCGTCGCCGGGCTGCCCGACGAGGAGTGGGGTGAGCGCGTCGTCGCCTACGTCGTGCCCGCCGACGCCGGTGCACCGCCGACGCTGCCCGACCTGCGGGCCTTCGCCGCGGACCGGCTCCCTCGTGCCGGGCTCCCCAAGGAGGTCGTGCTCGTCGAGGAGATCCCGCGCACCGCGGGCGGCAAGGCGCTCCGGCGTGCGCTGCGGGAACGACCATGAGCGGGCTGCCGGCGCCGATGCTGGCGACTCCCTGCGACGATCCGCCCCGGGGGCCCGAGTGGGCGTACGAGATGAAGTGGGACGGCTATCGCGCCGTCGTCGGGGTCTCCGGCGGAGTGCTGCGGATCGTCTCGCGACGAGGCAACGACATGACCGCGACCTACCCCGAGCTGGCGCCACTCGCGAGCGCGGTGCCGGTCGACGACCTCGTGCTCGACGGTGAGCTGGTGGTGCTCGACGAGTCGGGGCGCCCCAGCTTCCACGCGATCCAGCAGCACGAGCGCGCCGCGACGCTGATGCTGTTCGACGTCCTGCGGATCGACGGCAACGACGTGACCGGACTCCCCTGGCGCGAACGGCGTGCGCTGCTCGAACGGCTCGCGCTGTCGGGGGTCACGTGGCAGACCCCGCGCGTGGTCGAGGGCGACGCCGACGCCGCCCTCGACACGGCGCGCCGCCTGGGGCTCGAGGGCATCGTCGCCAAGCGCGTGGACGCGCCGTACCGACCGGGCAAGCGGACCACGGCCTGGCAGAAGCACAAGCTCTCGGCGCGTCAGGAGCTGGTCGTCGGCGGCTGGCTGCCCGGCGACGGACGGCTGGCGGGGACCGTCGGGTCGCTGCTCGTCGGCTACCACGAGCGCCCCGGTGGCGGACTGCGCTACGCGGGTCGGGTCGGTTCGGGGCTCGACGACGCCGGCCGCGACGCGCTACGTGCGCGCTTGGTCGCGCGCGACACGAGCCCGTTCGTCGACGTGCCACGGCGCCTCCCCGACCCGGTGTGGGTCGAGCCCGACGTCGTCGCCGAGGTGCGCTTCACCGAGTGGACGCCGGAAGGCCTGCTGCGCCAACCCGTGTTCGTCGGCCTCCGCGCCGACAAGGACCCCGCCGACGTCGTCCGCGAGTGACCGCTTTCGTGGTTGGGTTGCTCACGCGTCGCGGAGGGACTCCTTCCACGAGCGGAAGCGGGTGTGACGGCTCCCGTCGGGGCCGAGGCCGTCGCCGGTGCCGTCGGGGAACAGGCGGAACGTGACCACGCGGGTCGGCTCGTCGGCATCCACCGCTCCGTACCGGGCGTCGGCACCCCGTGCCGGTCCGGCCCGCCACAGCAGCCAGCGGCCGATCCGCCGCTTGTAGGCGACGAGGTCGATGCCCAGGTCGGTGCCGAGCGCCCGCAGGCTCGGCGGCGCCTCCACCCAACGCTCGACGGGGATGAGGAAGTCGCGCTGGGGCGTCGGCGGCAGCTCGTCGGTGTGCCAGTCGCGAGTGGTGGGCGGTCGCGCTTCGGCAGGTGTCGGCACGCTCCGATGTTCGCACGCGTGCAAGGCTCGGACCCGTGCCTCCTCCTCGCCGGGTGGGTGATCTCGCGACCCCCGCGCTCGTCGTCGACGCCGGCGCCCTCGAGCGCAACCTCGCCGCGATGGCGGCTGCGCTGCCCGGACCCCGGTGCCGGCCGCACGTGAAGGCCCACAAGTCGACCGCGCTCGCGCGCGAGCAGCATGCCCACGGCCACGAGGGGTTCACCTGCGCCACGCCGCGCGAGATGGCGGGGCTCGCAGCGGCCGGGCTCGGCACCGACCTGCTCCTCGCCAACGAGGTGGTCGATCCCGCTCGCCTCGCGATGCTGGCGGCTCTCGACGCGCGGGTCACCGTCGCCGTCGACTCGACGGTGACGGTCGACGCGGCCGTCGACGCGGGCATCGCCGAGTGCCTGATCGACGTGAACGTCGGCCTCCCCCGGTGCGGCTGCGACGCCGACGACGCGGGGGCCCTGGCGGCGCACGCGCGGGATCGCGGCCTCACGGTGCGCGGCGTCATGGGATACGAGGGTCATGTCGTCGGCCTCGCCGATCGCGACGAGCGCGTTCGGCAGACCGCCGAGGCGATGAAACGCCTCGCCTCGGCCCATGCGGCGGTGGGCGGCGAGATCGTCTCGGCGGGCGGCACGGGCACCTTCGACGTGAACACCGTCGCCACCGAGATCCAGGCCGGCTCGTACGCGCTGATGGACGGCGCGTACGGCGCGCTGGGCCTTCCCTTCGAAGCGGCGTTGCACGTCGTCGCCACCGTCGTCTCGGTCAACGCCAGCGGCGGCTACGCCGTCGCGGACTGCGGACTCAAGTCGCTCGCCATGGACCACGGCAACCCGACGATCGAGGGGGGTGACGTGTGGTTCTGCTCGGACGAGCACACGACCTTCTCGCCCGGCGACGGAGCAGCCCTGCCCACGGTCGGCGATCGCGTCCGTGTCCTCCCGGCCCACGTCGACCCCACGGTCGCGTACCACGAGCGCTACGAGATCGCGGACGGTGCCGGCGAGGACGCCACCGTCGTGGACACGTGGCCGATCGACCTCCGGGGATGGTGACGGGTACGGTGCGCGACATGTCAGCCGAAGACCCAGCATCCGAAGGCGCCGCCGACGACCTGGCGTTCCTCGACGCGACCGCGCAGGCGCAGCTCGTCCGCTCCGGTGAGCTGTCGCCGCTCGAGCTCGTCGAGGCCGCCGTCACTCGCACGGAGAAGGTCGACCCGCAGCTGAACGCCGTCATCCACCCGCTGTTCGACAAGGCGCGCACCCGCGCCCGACAGCCCTTCGACGACGCGCCCTTCGCGGGGGTCCCGACCGTCCTCAAGGACCTCGACGGCTCGTCGGCGGGTGACCCGTACCACCTCGGCAACCGGCTCCTGAAGGAGCTGGGCCACACCGCGGGCCACGACAGCTTCCTGATCGCGCGCCTGCGCGCCGCGGGGTTCGTGCCGATCGGCAAGTCCAACTGCCCCGAGTTCGGCCTCCTCCCCACGACCGAGCCCGAGGCCTACGGACCGACGCGCAACCCGTGGAACACCGACCGCAGCCCGGGCGGGTCGAGTGGCGGGAGCGCGGCGGCGGTCGCGTCGGGGATGGTGCCGGTCGCCCACGCGGGTGACGGTGGCGGCTCGATCCGCATGCCGGCGAGCGCGTGCGGGCTCTTCGGGCTCAAGCCCTCGCGTGGTCGGATCTCGATGGGCCCCGACGTCGGTGAGGACTGGGCCGGGCTCGTCGCCCGCCACGTCCTGACGCGCTCGGTGCGCGACAGCGCGGGGGTCCTCGACGCCCTCGAGGGCATGGTCCCAGGCGACCCGTACGCCGCGCCCCCACCGGTGCGCCCCTACGCCGAGGAGGTCGGCGCCGATCCGGGCACGCTCCGCATCGGGCTGCGCACGCGCGCACCCGGCGATCTCGCCGTGACCGACCCCGAGTGCGTCGCCGCGGCGGAGGACGCCGCCCGCCTCCTGGAGTCGCTCGGCCACGTCGTGGAGCCGGCGGCACCCGTCGCGTTCGACGAGATCGAGCTCCTCGGCCTGTTCACCACCGTGATGTCGACCGGTGTCGGATGGAACGTGGAAGAGGTCGCGCGCATCGCCGGACGGGAGGTCGGGCCCGACGACTTCGAACCCCTCACCTGGGCCCAGTACGAGATGGGGCGCGACGCCGGCGCCGTCGACTACCTGCGCGCGCTGCACGGCGCGCACGGCTGGACGCGTCGGATGCTCCAGTGGTGGGCGCCCGAGGCCGACGGCGGCGACGGCTACGACCTCCTGCTCACGCCGACGATGGCCGAGCCCCCGGCGCGCCTCGGCGAGATGGTCGGCACGCGCGACGACCCGTGGCACGCCCTGGCCCGCGCCACCCCGTTCGCCGCGTACACCGCGCCGTTCAACGTCACCGGTCAGCCGGCGATGTCGGTGCCCCTGTACTGGGAGGCGGCCACCGACCTGCCCATCGGTGTGCAGCTCGCCGCGGCCCAGAACCGCGAGGACGTGCTCCTGCGCGTCGCCGCGCAGCTCGAGTCGGCGCGCCCCTGGGCGCACCGGCGGCCCCCGGTCCACGCCTGAGCCGGCCGATGGGCGGTGTCCGCCTCGCCGGCGGCCAGGGGTTCTACGGCGACACGCCTCGGTCGGTGGAGGGCCTGCTCGCGGACGGTGTCGACTACCTGTGCCTCGAGGCGCTGGCCGAGCTGACCCTCGCCATCCTCCAGAAGGACCGCCAGCGCGACGAGTCACAGGGCTACACCCGCGACCTCCCCGCGTACGTCGGCGCCGCGCTGCCGGCCCTCGCCTCGGGACGCACGAAGGTCATCACCAACGCGGGGGGCATCAACCCGACGGCGGCGGCTCGGGCCGCGGCCGAGACCGCGCGGGCGGCCGGGGTCTCGGGGCTGAAGATCGCCACCGTCCTCGGTGACGATCTCACGGGCCGCCTCGACGAGCTCGCCACCCGGACCCCGCTCGCGCACCTCGACACGGGCGCCCCCTACACCGCGCTCCCGACGCCGGTGCTGTTCGCCTCGGCGTACCTGGGCGCCCGCCCGATCGTCGACGCGCTGGATCAGGGCGCCGACATCGTGATCACCGGGCGCTGCGCCGACGCGGCGCTCTTCCTCGCGCCACTGGTCCACGAGCACGGCTGGGCGTGGGACGACTGGGACGCGCTGGCCGGCGGCATGCTGGTCGGTCATCTGCTCGAGTGCTCCGGCCAGACCGCCGGCGGCAACCTGAGCCGCGCCTGGTGGGACGTGCCGCACCCGTGGGACCTGCCGTACCCGATCGCCGAGGTCGAGACGGACGCGACCGCCGTCATCACGAAGCCGCGCGCATCCGGCGGTCGAGTGAGCTTCGACACCGTGCGTCATCAGCTCCTCTACGAGGTGCACGACCCGGCGCGCTACCTCACGCCCGACGTCGTCGCCGACTTCACCACTGCGCGCTTCGACGACCTCGGGGACGACCGGGTGCGCGTCACCGGCACGCGGGGCGCGCCGGCGACCGACACCTACAAGGCGCTGCTCGCGCACCACGCGGGATGGGCGAGCGAGACGCGGGTGGCGTTCTCGTGGCCGGACGCCGCGGAGAAGGCCACCGCCGCCGCAGCGATCTTCGCGAAGCGCGTCGAGATGGCCGGACTCCCGGTCGAAGAGTGGTGCCTCGAGCTCTGGGGCGTCGACGCGCTCGGTGGCGCGACCGTGCCTCCGTCCGAGCACGAGCCGCCGGAGGTCGTCGCCCGCATGGCCTGGCGCTGCGCCGACCGGGCGACCGCCGCGCTCGTCGGCCGCGAGATGGTGCCCCTCACGCTCTCGGCGCCACCGGCCGGCCTCACCGGCATGGGCCGCGGCGCCGCCAAGCCGACCGAGCTGCTCGGGATCTGGCCGACCCTGGTGGAGAAGGAGCTCGTCGATCCGCGCGTCACCGTCCACGTGGAGGAGATCTGACGTGCCCCGGATGAGGTTGCACGAGATCTGCGGCTACCGCTCGGGCGACAAGGGCGACATCGCCAACGTCGCCCTGTTCGCGGACGACGAGGACGTCTACGCGACGATCGTTCGCGAGGTCACCGCCGAGCGCGTGCGCGAGCACTTCGGGTCGATGGTGAAGGGCGACGTGACCCGCTACGAGGTGCCGAACGTGCTCGCGCTCAACTTCGTCCTCACCGGCGCCCTCGGAGGCGGCGGTCCGCGCTCGTTGAGGAGCGACACGCTCGGCAAGACGCTCGGTGGCGCGCTCGTCCGCCTGGAGATCGAAGTGCCCGAAGCGCTCGCCTCCCGACGCGCGCCGCGCCCCGACGTCACGTGGGCACGCGAGATCCTGCTCGCGCTCCCCGGCTCGACCGAGCCGGGCCCGCGCGACTGACTGCGCGAAGGCGCTACGCCTGCCGACGTCCGGTGATGACGTCGAGCGAGAAGGGCCCTTCGTGCCCCGACAGCATCGCCTCGACCTCGGCGGCGGTCAGGGGAGGGCAGAAGTGGTTCCCCTGCGCCAGGAAGCACCCGAGCTCGCGCAGGCGCTGCTCCTGGTCCGCGGTCTCGACTCCGACGGCGACACAGAACATGTCGAGGCGCCGCGTGAGGTCGACCGTCCCCTCGATCACGATCTCGTCGTAAGGGTCACGCCCGAGGCCGGCGACGATCGACCGGTCGATCTTCACGACGTTGGCCGGCAGGTCCTTGAGCAATGACAGCGGCGCGCTGCCGGTGCCGAAGTCGTCGAGCGCCAGCTGGACGCCGAGGCTGCGCAGCTTGGTGAGCACCGACACCGCGAGCTCGGGATCGTCGATGACGAGTCGCTCCGTGAACTCGAAGTTCAGCAGCGTCGGATCGAGGTCGAGGTCGCCGATCGTCCGCGTGATGCTCGAGACGAGCTCACGATCTCGCAGCTCGCCCGGCGACAGGTTCATCCCCATGATGAACTGGCCCCACTCGGGGTGCTCCTGCCTCCACGCCGCCGCCTGCGCGAAGACCTGCTCGCGCACCCAGGCACCGACCGTGCGGATCAGCCCGCTCTCCTCGGCGACGGTGAGGAACGCGCCCGGGGCGAGCGTCCCCCGCGTGGGGTGGTGCCAGCGGAGCAGCGCCTCGAAGCCGACCAGGCGGTCCTGCACGAACGAGACGACGGGCTGGTACACGAGCGAGAAGCTGCCGTCCTCGATCGCCTGGCGGAGGTCGCGCTCGACGGTCAGACGAGCGACGACCCGCTCGCGCAGCGCCTCGTCGAAGATCTCGGCTCGGGCCCGCCCCCGCTCCTTCGCCCAGTACATGGCCGCGTCGGCATCGCGGAGCAGCTCTTGGGGCGTGGAGCGATCCACCATGGCGATGCCGATGCTCGCCGTCACGACGACCTCGTTGCCGTGGATCGTGAAGGGCGCCTGCACCATCTCCAACAGCCGATTGGCGAGCGAGTAGGCGTCGAGCTCGGTGCCGAGCTGCTCGCACACCATCACGAACTCGTCGCCGCCGAAGCGAGCCACGAGATCGCCGGGTCGGAGCACCTCTCGAAGGCGGGCGGCCATCGCGACGAGGAGCAGGTCACCCGCCTCGTGACCGACGCTGTCGTTCAGGACCTTGAACCGGTCGATGTCGAGGAAGAGCACGGCCGTGTTCGGCCCTCCTCGGCGCGGCTGGTGCGCGATCCGTTGGAGGCGGTCGAGCACGTGCTGGCGGTTCGGGAGTCCGGTCAGCGCGTCGTGGGTCGCCTGCTGCGCGAGCCGGTGCTGCGACCGGTCCCGCGCGATGGCGATCGAGGCGAGGTTCGCGGCGGCGTGCAGCAGCGTGCGATCCGGTCCCGTCGGCGGCCGGTGATCGCGCCGAAGTACGACGACCGCGCCCAGCACCGCGTCACCCTCGGCGTCGACGATGCGCGCGCCCCACCACGACCGGTACCCGAGGGCGAGCAGCGACTCGCCGGTCTCCGGATGCATCGGGTTGACCCGGATCTCCGTCACGATGAGGTCGTCGACGTACGCCTCCGCCGCCGCGGTCGGGAACCCGTCGAGCGCCTCACGAAGGGCGGGGTCGAGGTGGGGCGACGCCACGCTCCGCAGCTCGCCGGCCTCGTAGTCGGTCGACATGATGAGCGCCGTGGCGTCGACGACCCAGGCCTCGACCATCCGCACGATCTCGCTCAGCACGTCGTCGCGCGACCTGCCACGGGCGACCGACTCGAGGATCGCGGCCTGCTCGGCCGCGAGGTCCTCGGCGCGTCGTCGATCGGTGACGTCGCGCGCGTTCACGAGGATCCCGTCGATCGCCGGATCGTGGGTGAGGTTCATGGCGACCGACTCGACCCACCGCCACGTGCCGTCCCGGTGCCGCACCCGGTGTTCGAGCGGCACCGGATCAGCACCCGCCAGCAGCTGCTGGGCGAAGGCCTCGGCGACCATCTGGGCCTCGTCGGGATGCAGGAGGTCCAACGGCGACGTGCCGACGAGCTCGTCGACGGGTACCCCGAGCACCTGCTCGTGGGACGGGCTGGCGTACTTGAAGAGCGTGTCCGCGCCGTAGATCGAGACCAGGTCGAAGGAGTGCTCGATCAAGGCCCGGAAGCGGTCGATCGACGGCGGCAGCGGCTCGCTTCGGTCGTCGACTCGTTCGTCCGGTGGATCGTCGCGTGCCATCACCAGTACCTCGGCGTCCTCGGGGTCTCCCCTGAGCGCTCCTAGCCCTCGGCGTGGGTCGCGCGCCCCAGCAGCTCGTGGGCGTGGGTCTCGAAGTGCTCCTGCTCCACCGTGACCATCGTCGTCTCGGCCGTCGCGAGGAGCTGGTCGCCGAGCCGGGCCTCACCCTCGACGAGCAGCTTGCGACCGACGCGCTCGCGCAGGCGCACGTGGAACTCGACCGGGACCTCGATCGGGACCGGGGCGCGGAACGTGACGTCGAGACGCACGCTGAACCCGGGGCGACCCTCGAACGCGAGCACGTACCCCGCGAGGTCGTCGAACACGGCGGCGACCATGCCGCCGTGGACCCGGCCGAGCGCGCCCTCGAACGCCGGACCGAAGACGACCTCCGCCACCCCGGCCTCGCCGTCGACGAGGCGCATCTCGACGCCGACCGACGTCGGGTTCGCGGGCCCCACCACCGCCCGATCGGCCATCGCGTACCGGCGGGTGCTGGTCGGGTCGGGAGCTCCGGCCGTGATCTCCGCGAACGACGGGATCCGGCGCGCTCGTCGGGGCGCAGCCTCGAGCGGCGGCACCAGCCCCTCGACGGCTTCAGTGAGCGATCGCAGGACGTGCTCGTCGGCGTCGTGCGCCGTGAACGCGTGCACGAGCGAGCGCAGCGCCGACGCGGCCTCGACCCGTGCCTCGCTGATCTCGCTCACCGCTCTCCCCCATCGGACGTGTCGGTCGGTGCTGGCCCAGGCCCAGACCCTAGGGCGATCACACGATCGACGGATGGGCGAGCGGTTCGACCGGTCGATGCTGGCGCATCACGGCGCGGGGGGCAACGCTGTCCCGACCGTTCGACGTCAGCGGAGGTTCGCACTGCCATGTCCAGGTTCATCGCAGAGTTCAAGGCGTTCATCGCCCGAGGCAACGTGCTCGACCTCGCGGTGGGGGTCGTCATCGGCATCGCGTTCACCGCGGTGATCACATCGCTCGTCGACGACGTGCTGAGCCCGGTCATCGGCGCGATCGTCGGTCGTCCGAGCTTCGACGACCTCACCTTCCGGCTCGGGGACGGGGTCGTCGCCTACGGAGCGTTCCTGACCGCGGTCGTCGACTTCGTGATCGTGGCGTTCGCGCTCTTCCTCGTGGTGAAGGGCTTCAACGCGCTGCGCCGCGAGGAGGAGGCCGAGCCCGAGCTCACGGAGAAGGACGTGCTCGTGCAGATCCGGGACCTGCTCGACGATCGGTCCCGCTAGTCGGAGCCTGCGGGTGGTCGGACGGACCCGACGCTCGAGGTCGGCGCGGAGGGGCGGCGAGCGGCCGCGAACTTGCCCAGGATCATCGCCGCGCTGACGACGCCGAACAGCGCGAGGCCGACGGTCGGTTCGGGACCCCACAGGTTGGGGAGGTCCGCGAGCCACCACACGAAGCCGCTGACGACCCAGAGCGGACAGACCAGCCAGATGGCGCGCTCGGCGTTGCGGAGCCCGAGTGCGCCGATCGCGGCCGCGGCCGCGTCCACCGGGAAGAAGATCGGGAACACCGCCAGCACCGCGCCGGCCGACGTCGCGACGCCTTTTCCGCCCCGGAACCGCGTCCACACCGGGAAGATGTGTCCTGCGATCCCCGCCGTCGCACCTGCGTAGGCGCCCGGCGACCCACCGATCAACCATCCCACGAGGGCCGCGACGGTGCCCTTGACCACGTCGACGAGGATCACGAGCACGCCCCACGCCTTGCCGATCGACTGCATGGTGTTGAAGCCGCCGGGGTTGCCGCTTCCCACGGCGCGGATGTCGACGCGACCGCGCGTCGCCAGGCGCGTCACGAGATCGGCCGTCGGGAACGTGCCGATGAGATAGCCGGCCATTGCGGCCGCGATCGCGAGCGCGACGTCGTCCACGCGCTCAGACCGCTCCGGTCGACGCGTCGGCGGCGTCGAGCCGGGCGGCGCGACGGCCGAGGACCACCATCAGCGCGGACGTGACGAGCCCGAGGATCCCGACGCCGACGAGCACGCCCTCGAGCGCCGACTCGAGCGCGCCGCCGCCTCGCCCCGCTGTCTCGATGATCGAAGAGGCGACGGCGATCGCGACACCGCCCATCGCGACCACGATCGTCAGGACCACGCCCGACGCCTCGCCGGCCTTCTCCGGCGGGACCACCGCCTGCGTCGAGACGCTCGTGAACGCCCACGTCAGACCGAACCCGAAGCCGCACACCGTCGCGACCACCACGAACACCGCGAGATGACCGACCAGGCCCATGGCGATCGCGCCCACGCCGCCGCACGCCAGCGCCGCGGCCATGACCGACCACGACGGGAACCGCTCGACGCGTCCGGAGACCTGCGACGCGGTGGCGACACCGAGCGAGAAGCCGAGGAACGCGAGCCCGGCCTCGCCGGGCGAGAGCCCGTCGACCGACTGCAGCAAGATCATCGACGTGAAGATCACCGAGGCGGTGCCCATGTTGCCGACCGCGCCCGCGAACGTCATGAGGTCGAACTCGCGGATCTTGAACAGGCCGAGATCCATCAACGGGTATCGCACGCGACGCTCGACGAGCACGAAGGCGGCGATGCCCACGATGCCGAGCGCCATCAGGCCGAGCGTCTCGGGTGACGTCCACCCCCAGTCCGCGGCGCGGTCGACCGCGAACGTGAACACGGCGATCGACAGGATGACGAGACCGAGGCCCGGCCAGTCGATCGTCTTCGGCACCGTCTCGTCGCGACTCTCCTCGACCGACGTCCGCGTGAGCACGATCACCGCGATCGCGATCGGCACGTTGATCAGCAGGACCGCGCGCCAGTCGAACAAGGCCGTGAGCCCGCCGCCGATGACGGGTCCGAACGCCTCCCCGACGGCCGCGATGCCGAACACCATGCCGATCGCCCGCTCCACCTTCACCTGGGGGAAGGCGTTCGTGACGATCGCAAGGCTCAGCGGGAACGCGAACGCGGCCGCACACCCTTGGAGCAGGCGCATCACGATGAGGAACGTGCCATCGGGGGCCAACCCGCCGGCGAGCGAGGTGAGCCCGAAGCCCGCCATCCCGATGATGAGCCAGCGGCGCCGGCCGAGCAGGTCGCCGACGCGGCCACCGACGATGAGCAGCGCCGCGTTGGAGAGCATGTAGCCGCTGATGACCCACTGGAGGGTCGTCACCGAGGTGCCCAGGTCGCGGGCCATGTCGGGGATCGCGGCCTGCACCGCGAAGAAGTCGAGCTCGATCGCGAAGACGCCGAGCGACGCCGCGACGATGACCCTCCACAACCTCGGGTCACGAGTGAGGCGCTTGTCCTCCGCGCTCACCGCCGTCGACCCGGTCGTGGCTCGGCGATCAGCCCCCGGAGACGTCCTGGGGACGCGCCTTCCCCTCGCCGATCCACGGCATCATCGAGCGGAGCCGCTCGCCGACGTCCTCGATCGGGTGCTCCGCCGACTTGCGACGCAGCGCGTTGAAGACCGGGCGTCCGGCCTGGTTCTCGAGGATCCACTCCTGGGCGAACTTACCGCTCTGGATCTCGTCGAGGATCTGGCGCATCTCGGCCCGCGTGTCGTCGGTGATGATCCGCGGCCCGCGGGTCATGTCGCCGTACTCGGCGGTGTCGGAGATCGAGTACCGCATGTTCGCGATGCCGCCCTCGTAGATGAGGTCGACGATCAGCTTCACCTCGTGCAGCGTCTCGAAGTAGGCGCTCTCGGGCTGGTACCCGGCGGCGACGAGCGTCTCGTAGCTCGCCTTGATCAGCTCGGTGAGGCCACCGCAGAGCACGACCTGCTCGCCGAAGAGATCGGTCTCGGTCTCCTCCTCGAACGTGGTGTCGAGCACGCCGGCACGCGTCGCACCGATCGCCCGCGCGTACGCCAGCGCGGTCTCCTTGGCCTTGCCGGTCTCGTCGGCGGCGACCGCGACCAGCGACGGGACCCCGCCGCCCTCCTCGTAGGTCCGACGGACGAGGTGGCCGGGCCCCTTCGGTGCGATCATCCACACGTCGACGCCCTTGGGCGGCGAGATCTGACCGAAGTGGATGTTGAACCCGTGCGCGAACGCGAGCGAGTCGCGCTCGGAGAGGTTGGGCTCGATGTCCTCGCGGTAGACCCGGGCCTGCTCGGTGTCGGGCAGCAGCACCATGATGACGTCGGCTTCCGCGACTGCCTGCCCCGTCGGCAGGACACGCAGGCCGGCCGCCTCGGCCTTCTCCCACGACCGCGAGCCCTCCCGCAGGCCGACGATCACGTCGACGCCCGACTCCTTGAGGTTGAGCGCGTGCGCATGGCCCTGCGACCCGTAGCCGAGGATCGCGACGGTCCGACCGTCGAGCAGCGCGAGGTCGGCGTCGTCGTCGTAGTAGATGGTCGCGGGCATGTGCGTTGGTGCTCCTTCTCAGCGTTCTGGCGTCAACAGACCCGCGTCACGCGGGTGTGCTGACGCCAGAACGATACGGACAGCGGGTCAACGGTAGTCAGTCGGCCGGGCGGTGCATCAGCCGGTGCGGCTCTTGACGGCCCGGAGCCGGGCCGGACGGCGGGCGAGCTTGGGAAGTGCGATGCGACCGGTCCGCTGGAGCTCGACGATGCCGAACGGCGCGAGCAGGTCGGTCATGGCGTCGAGCTTGTCGGGCCGACCGGCGACCATGATCGTGATCGACTCGTAGCCGACGTCGTCGATGCGGGCCTCGAAGATCGACGCGAGCTCCGTGATCTGCGACCGCGCCTCGGCGGTCGCCTTGACGGTCACGAGCATCAGCTCGCGCTCGACGGCGTCCACGGGTGAGAGCTCGGCGATCTTGATGACCGGGATCAGCTTGTTGAGCTGCTTGGTCACCTGCTCGAGCGGTGCCGACTCCGCGTCGACGACGATCGTCATGCGGCTGTAGCGCTCGTCCTCGGTCGGGCTGACTGCGAGCGACACGATGTTGAACCCGCGGCGCGCGAACAGCCCCGCGATGCGCGACAGCACGCCGAACTTGTTCTCGACGAGCACGGAGAGGATGTGGTGGGTCTCGCCGTTCATCATCATCGTTCTCCATACGGATCGTGCGCGGGATCGAGGATGACCTCGTCGTTCGAGTGACCGGCCGGCACCATCGGGTACACCTTCTCCCGGTAGTCGGTGCGGAAGTCGATCACGACGGGTCGGTCGTCGATCTCGTTCGCCTTGTCGATGGCGGGCTCCACCTCTTCGGCCGAGTCGACGCGCATCCCCACGCACCCCATCGCCTCCGCCCACTTCACGTAGTCGGGCAGGTCGGGCGAGAGGTACACCTCGCTGTAGCGCTCCTCGTAGAAGAGCTCTTGCCACTGGCGCACCATCCCGAGGTACGCGTTGTTCAAGATCGCGACCTTGATCGGGATCCGTTCGGCGCTCGCGGTCACGAGCTCCTGGGCCGTCATCTGGAAGCAGCCGTCACCGTCGATCGCCCAGACGGTGCGCTCGGGCATCCCGACCTTGGCGCCGATGGCCGCGGGGACCGCGAAGCCCATCGTGCCGAGCCCGCCCGAGTTCACCCACGTGTACGGGTGGTTGAACTTCCAGTGCTGGCTGGCCCACATCTGGTGCTGGCCGACGCCGGACACGACGATGGTGTCGTCGGGCGTCCGGTCGCGGAGCGTGTCGATGCACAGCTGCGGCTTGAGCGGACCGCCTTCCTCCTGCTCGTAGTGGAGGGGATACCGCTGCTTCCACTCGCGGAGCTGCTGGTGCCACGCGTCGAGCGCGGGCCAGCCGCCACCGTCGGAGGGATCGCCGCCCTCGCCCCGCTTCGCGCGGTCGGCCTTGACGGCCTTCACCATCTCCTCGATCACCAGACGGCAGTCGCCCACGATCGGCACGTCGGGGCGTCGGACCTTGCCGAGCTCGGCCGGGTCGATGTCGACGTGGATGATCTTGGCGTCGGGCGCGAACGCGTCGACCTTGCCGGTCACGCGGTCGTCGAAGCGCGATCCGAGCGCGACGAGCAGGTCGGACTGCTGCATCGCCGTGATCGCGGTGTAGTTGCCGTGCATGCCGGGCATGCCGAGGCAGAGGTCGTGGTCGTCGGGGAACGCGCCCCGCGCCATCAGGGTCGTGACGACCGGGAACCCGGTGAGCTCGGCGAGCTCGCGCAGCGCCTCCGCGGCCCGCGCCTTGAGGATCCCGCCGCCGGCGTAGATCACCGGCCGGTGCGCCCCGGCCATGAGCCGCGCCGCGTCCTTGATCTGCTTGGCGTGACCCTTCTTGTTGGGCTTGTAGCCGGGCAGGTCGACCGCGTCGGGCCAGTACCAGTCCATCTCCTGGTTCGCGATGTCCTTCGGCACGTCGACGAGCACCGGTCCGGGACGACCGGTCGTCGCGACGTGGAACGCCTCCCGAACGATCCGGGGGATGTCGGCCGCGTCGGTCACGAGCCAGTTGTGCTTCGTCACCGGCATCGTGATGCCGACGGTGTCGCACTCCTGGAACGCGTCGGTGCCGATGACGCTGTAGGGCACCTGGCCCGTCACGACGACGAGCGGGATCGAGTCCATGTACGCGTCGCAGAGCGGCGTGACGATGTTGGTCGCCGCCGGCCCGCTCGTCACCATGGCCACGCCCGGTCGCCCCGTGGCGTGGGCGTAGCCCTCGGCCATGTGCCCGGCCCCCTGCTCGTGGCGGACGAGGACGTGGCGGATCGACGAGTCGATCAGGGGGTCGTAGACGGGCAGGATGGCCCCGCCCGGGAGGCCGAACATGACCTCCGTGCCCTCCATCTCCAGGCTCCGGATCAGGGCCTGCGCTCCGGTCAGCTTCATCGTCGCTCTCTCTTCGTCGTCTCGCTCGTACGGGGTCGTGGTGCCGGCGGGTCGGTGGTGCGGTGCTCGGTGGGGCAAAGGAAACGCCCCTCGCTCGAGCGAGGGGCGGGAAGGCGCACGCGCGCGGTGGGGCGGCGTGCGCTAGGTGACGACTACGAGCGTGAGGTCGGCGCTCATCGGCGCCCATTGTGGCCGCTGGCGCCGCCTCCACGCAAGGGGAAACGAGACTCAAGCGTCTCATCCGAAGCGCCGACCTCTATGGCGTGGGTGAAGAAGGCATCGTGACGGTCACCGAGGTCGACCGGGCCGAGGCCCGGGCCAACGTCCGTCGGACCGCCCGCGGGACCACGATCGGCGGGATCGGGATCGTCCTGCTGGCCACGTTCGCCGGGGTGATCCTCAGCCAGCAGCTGTTCCCGTCGCTGTCGGGCGTCGGCGCGGCGGTGGCCGCCGCCGCGATCGCGAGCGCACTGATCCTCCCGCTGCTGGTCGGCCTGGCCTCGGCGGCGAAGCGTCGCGCGGTCCAGTCGGGGAGCGAAGAGGCGGCCAACGAGCGGGTCATGCGCCAGGAGGCGCGCCGGCGCAGCTTCGAGTCGCAGCTCGCGCGCGCGCTCGAGATGTCCGACGACGAGGTCGCTGCGTTCGACGTCGTCGAGCGGGCCATGCGAGCCACCGCGCCCGCGGCACCGGTCGAGATGCTGCTCGCCGACAACAGCCACGCCCACCTGGAGCGTGCCGTCGTCTCGGCACCCGGGACCTCCGGTCCGGGATGCCCGGTGGACTCGCCAGACCGGTGCGTCGCCGGGCGTCGTGCGCAGACGCAGGTGTTCGCCGACAGCGAGGACCTCGACGCCTGCCCGATGCTGCGCGGCCGCGAGCGCGGGCGATGCTCGGCCGTGTGCGTCCCGGTGTCAATCATGGGCCGCACCGTGGGCGTCGTGCATGCGACCGGGCCGGTCGACGAGCCGCTCGACACCGAGCAGATCGACGCGCTGCAGGTCCTCGCGAACCAGGCGGGCAACCGCCTCGGGATGCTGCGCGTGATGGCCGAGACCCAGCTCCAGGCCTCCACCGACGGGCTCACCGGCCTGGTGAACCGGCGGACGCTCGAGAACCGGATGCGGCAGCTGCGCGCGAACGGCGTCGACCTCGCCTTCGTCATGGCCGACCTCGACCGCTTCAAGTCGCTCAACGACGCACACGGTCACGAGGCAGGTGACCGAGCGCTGCGCATCTTCTCGGAGGCCCTGCGCGGAGCCCTGCGCGCCGACGACCTGGCGTGCCGCTACGGGGGTGAGGAGTTCGCGGTGCTGCTGCCCGCCACCGACACCGCCGACGCGATCGAGATCGCGCAGCGGATCCGTGGCGCACTCGCCGGAGCCGTGGCCCGCGGCGACGCGCCCACGTTCACCGCGAGCTTCGGCATCGCGTCGTCGACCGAGGCGTCCGACCTCGAGGACCTGGTCCAGCGGGCCGATCGGGCGATGTTCGCCGCCAAGCAGGCCGGCCGCGACCGGATCTGCCTCGACGGCCACGCCACGCCGATCGCACCCACGCTCGCCGCGATCGGCTGATGCACCTGCACCATTCACGCTCCGCGCGCCCGACGGCGATCAAGACCTCCGCGGCGGACGTCGATCATCAGGAGGCAACGAGAGGCTGGGAACCATGGACGAGCACGCCACGACGCTGAGCGAAGAGGACCTCGAGGCCGCACGCGCCCAGACCCGGCGCGGAGTGCGGGGACTGGTCCCGGCACTGGTGGCCTTCGTCGGCATCGCCGCCGCGGCCGGTGGCGCGATCGCCGCGGCCGTCTTCCCCGACTCGGGGACGGTCGGCACCGCCGTCGCGTGCGGAGTGGCCGGCGCGGCGATCGGGCTGCCCCTCGTCATGGGGATCGCGGGATACGCGAAGCGCCGTGGCATCGGCATGAGCATCGAAGCGAAGCTTCGCGAGCGGGCGATGGAGAGCGACGCGCGTCGGCGAGACCTCGAGTCCCGTCTCTCGCGCGCCCTCGAGATGGCCGAGGACGAGATGGCTGCCTTCGACGTGATCGAGCGCGCGATGCGTGCGATCGAGCCCGAGGCCGCGACCGAGCTGCTGCTGGCCGACAACAGCCACGCGCACCTCGAGCGCGTGGTCGTCGCCACGCCCGAGGGCACCGGAGCACCCGGCTGCCCCGTCGACTCGCCCGACGGGTGCGTCGCGGCTCGCCGGGCGCAGGTGCAGCAGTTCGCCGACAGCGAGGACCTCGACGCCTGCCCGATGCTGCGCGGCCGCGAGGTCGGTCGGTGCTCGGGGGTCTGCGTCCCGGTGTCGATCATGGGTCGCACCGTCGGGGTGCTCCACTCCGTCGGCGCACCCGGCGAGCTCCCCGACGACGACGAGGTGCAGGCGCTCCAGACGCTGGCCAACCAGTCGGGCAACCGGCTCGGCATGCTGCGCGTGATGGCCGAGACCCAGCTCCAGGCCTCGACCGACGGGCTCACCGGCCTCATCAACCGGCGCAGCCTCGAGAACGCGATGCGACGGCTGCGCAGCGACGGCGAGCCGTTCTCGCTGGTCATGGCCGACCTCGACCACTTCAAGGCGCTCAACGACGCGCACGGCCACGAGACCGGTGACCGCGCCCTGCGGATCTTCTCGGAGACGGTGCGGGCGTCGGTGCGCGCCGACGACCTGGCGTGTCGTTACGGGGGCGAGGAGTTCGCGATCCTGTTGCCCGGGACCGACGCGCTCGACACGCTCGAGGTCATCGAGCGGATCCGCCGCGCGCTCCTGCAAGCGGTGTCCCGCGGCGACGCTCCCGCGTTCACGGCGAGCTTCGGCGTCGCTCACTCGTCGGACGCCGCCGACCTCGAGGACCTCGCCCTGCGGGCCGATCGCGCGATGTTCGCCGCCAAGCAGGCCGGTCGCGACCGCATCTGCCTCGACGGCCACGCCGAGGCCGTCGTCCCCTCGCTCACCGCGCTCGCCTGACCGCCGCTTCGCACGCGCAGCCTTCGCCGGGTCGGAAGACTCAGCAGCACGGGTCGTCGCCTCGTCTTCCGACGCCTCGTCCGGCGGCGACCGGCGTCAGCGCTGGTGGGTCGGGCACCAGTAGGTGGTGCGCCCACCGACGGTCGCGCGCATCAGCGGACCACCGTCGCGGGGGCAGTGGCCGCCGGGCTCGCGGGCCGGCATGAGGTCGCCGGTGTGCGAGCCGCCGCGCCGGCCCAGGGTCCGCAGCGTGGATCGGACGGCCCGAGCGAGGCGCGCCTGCTCCCCCGCGTCCAGCGACATCGCCGGCCGGGTCGGCGCGATCCCGGCACGCCACAGGATCTCGTCGCACAGCAGGTTGCCCAGGCCGGCGATGCGCGACTGGTCCATCAGGAACGCCTTCACGGGCGCGCGGCTGCGAACCAGCAGTGCCCGCAGCGCCGGCAGCGTCAGGTCGAGCGCGTCGACGCCCAGTCGGTCCTCGTCGGGATCGAGCTCGATCGCGCCGAGCCGGCGCGGGTCGCGCATCGCGAGCGCGCCCCCGTCGTCGAAGCGGACGGTGAAGCGGTGCCAGGCCAGGTTCTCGGCGTTGCTGGCGTAGAGCAGCGGATCGCCCGCAGCCTCGCCGTCGATCAGCACGCGGCCCGACATCCCGAGGTGCATCCCGACCACCGGGCCGCCATCGGTGTCGACGAGCAGCTGCTTCCCCTTGCGCCGAGCAGTCATGAACCGGTGCCCCGGCAGCGCGCGCCGCACGCCGCGCGGCGTGAGCCCCCGCTTGAGGTACCAGGCGTCGGGCGCGTCGACGCTCGCGATCGTCCGTCCGAGCGCGCGCTCGGCGATCAGCGCCCGCGCCATCTCCGCTTCGAGCAGCTCCGGCAAGGGATGCCGCTACACGTTGGTGATCGCGCCGCGCTCCGCGCCCTGGGCCAGTCGCGCGTACTTGCCCAGGAACCCGCGCGTGTAGCGCGGCTCCTGCGGCTTCCACGACCGGCGCCGCTCGTCGAGGACCGACTGCTCGACGAGCAGGTCGATCGTGTGCGCCTCGGCGTCGATCGCGATCCGGTCGCCCTCCTCCACGAGGGCGATCGGGCCGCCGTCGACGGCCTCGGGCGCGACGTGGCCGACGCAGAACCCGTGGGTGCCGCCGGAGAACCGGCCGTCGGTGACCAGCGCCGCGTCGGCGCCGCGCCCCGCGCCCTTCATCGCGCCGGTGACGGCGAGCATCTCCTTCATCCCGGGACCGCCCTTGGGTCCCTCGTAGCGGATCACGACGACGTCGCCGGCCTCGATCGCGCCGGCGAGGATCGCCTCCATGGCGTGCTCCTCGCCGTCGAAGACCCGTGCTCGGCCCTCGAAGCGGAGCTGGTCGAGCCCTGCCACCTTCACCACGCTGCCGTTGGGCGCCAGCGACCCGGTGAGCACGGCGAGGCCGCCCTGGGTGTGGATCGGGCTCGTCAGGGGGTGCACCACGTCGCCGTCGGGCGCCGGCGCGTCGAGCGCCGCGAGGTTCTCGGCGATCGTCCGTCCCGTGACGGTCACGCAGTCACCGTGGAGCAGCCCGGCGTCGAGCAGCTCGCGCATCACGACCTGGACCCCGCCCACGTTGTCGAGATCGGTCATGTGGTACTTGCCGTGCGGCTTCATGTCCGCGATGTGCGGCACCTTCGCGCCCACCCGGTTGAAGTCGTCGAGCTCGAGCTCGACCCCCGCCTCGTACGCGATCGCGAGCAGGTGCAGGACGAGATTCGTCGATCCGCCGAGCGCCATGCCGACCGCGATGGCGTTCTCGAACGCCTCCTTGGTGAGGATCTGGCGCGGCCGGATGTTGGCCTCGAGCAGGCCGATCACCGCGCGTCCGCTCTCGAACGCATAGTCGTCGCGCCGACGATCGACTGCCGGTGCCGCGGAGCTGCCCGGCAGCGACATGCCGAGCGCCTCCGCCGCCGACGCCATCGTGTTCGCGGTGAACATGCCCGCACACGAGCCTTCGGTCGGACACGCGCGCTTCTCGATCTCGCCGAGCTCGTTCTCGCTGAGCGTGCCCGCCGCGCACGCTCCCACTGCCTCGAACACGCTCACGATGTCGAGCGCCTGATCCTTGTAGTGGCCGGGCAGGATCGAGCCGCCGTAGAGGAACACCGACGGCAGGTTCAAGCGTGCCGCGGCCATGAGCATGCCCGGGAGGCTCTTGTCGCAGCCCGCGAAGGTGACCATCGCGTCGAGGCGCTCGGAGTGCATCACGCACTCGATCGAGTCGGCGATGATCTCTCGCGACACGAGCGAGCCGCGCATCCCTTCGTGGCCCATCGAGATCCCGTCGCTGATCGCGATCGTCACGAACTCGATGGGGAAGCCACCGGCGTCGCGCACACCCTCCTTGGCGCGCTTCGCGAGCCGGTCGAGGGGCATGTTGCAGGGCGTGACCTCGTTCCAGCTCGACGCGATGCCGACCTGCGCCTTGCCCCAGTCGGCATCGGTCATGCCCACCGCGCGCAGCATCGCTCGCGCGGGTGCGCGCTCCATGCCGTCGGTGACGTCGCGGCTGCGTGGCTTCACGTCGTTGGCGTCGCTCATGGCTCCAGCTCCTCGCTCACGACTCCCGAGCGTACCGGCGGCCGTAGTGTGGACCTCGTGACGTTGTTGCTCGTCGCCACCGCCGACGGAGTCGTCCCGTTCGTCGACGGCGTCGCCCGGCCCAGGGAGCTCGCGGGCCGGGACGTGACCCGACTCGCCCGGGCGCGCGACGAGTGGTGGGCGATCGCCGACGACCGCACGGTGGTGCGGCGCACGGCGGACGGGTCGTGGCAGGACGTCGCGACGGCCGACGCGACGCTCACCTGCCTCCTCCCGCGCCCCGGTGGCGCGACGTGCGGCACGCGTGACGGCCGTCTCCTGCGGCTCCACGAGGGCCGGTGGGCGGCGATCGACGCCTTCGAGGCCGTCGAGGGCCGCGGGTCGTGGCACGCGGTGGGCTCCTCGGTCCCCTACGTGCGCTCGATCACCGCGACGGCCGACGACGGCACCCTCCTGGCGAACGTCCACGTCGGTGGCATCCCGCGCTCGGGGAACGGCGGTGCCTCGTGGAAGCCGACCATCGATCCCGACGCCGACGTCCACGAGGTGCGGGCGCACCCGAGCGATCCGCGGCTGGTGCTCGCTGCGGCCGCGGTGGGGCTGGCCATCAGCCGCGACGCGGGCCTCTCCTGGCAGGTCACGACCGAGGGCCTCCACGCCACCTACCTGCGTGCGGTCGCGTTCACCGAGGGCGCGGCCCTCGTGAGCGCGTCCGACGGACCCTTCACCGCCGAGGGTGCGCTCTACCGATGGTCGCCGGACCCCGGCGGTGCGCTCGCTCGGGTCACCGCTGGTCTCCCCGAGTGGCTCGCGGGCAACGTCGACACCGGCCAGCTCGCCGCGCACGACGAGGCATGCGCGTGTGCCGACGAGGCCGCCGTCTACACGTCGGACGATGCCGGATCGACGTGGTCCAGGCTCGGCACCGACCTCGCACCGGTGCGCGCGCTGGGGGTGCGAGTCGACGCCTGATCAGGCCGACAGGCGCGGCGCGGAACGTTCCTCGACCGGGACCACGCGGCCCACGGTCAGCCGGTCCACCGGCTCCCCGCACAGCACGCTGAGCGTCCGATTGGGGACGCAGGCCAGGATCTCGGCCCCCCAGCGGCGGGTGATGGCGCCGGCCCGGCGACCGCGCCGGGCGTTGATCTCACCCCACCAGCGATCGAACCCGACCGACCGCACGACGTCGTCGACCCAGTCGGCGAGCACGCGGCCCGGGAACCCCGCGGCCTCGGACGTCTGCGAGTTGAGGTGGACGCACGGAAGGCCGCGCACCTCCTCCGGCGGTCGGCGTGCGAGCGCGACCGCATCGAGGGCCCGCAGGGCGACGAACCGACTCGCCGGGACGCGCAGGCGAGCCGTCGCGAACAACGGCACCAGCGCGGCCGCGAAGCGCAGGGCCGCGGCGCGCTGCCACTGGGCGAGGCCGTCGGGGTCGAGGCAGACGAGGGCGTACCCGCAGGGCATGCCGCCGCTGCCCCGCAGGATCCCCACGCGCGCAGGGCGGGATCGATCCAGGAACCAGTCGAGGCACAGGGATCCGTACGCGAGCTCGAGCGCCGGCGCCTCGAACGGCAGGGGCCGACCGAGCGCGATCGTGGCGCGGAACAGGTCCCGCACGAACGCCTCGTCCCCGGGCTCGTAGTCGGTCACGCGCATGCGGCCTCCGTGAGGTCGTCCGGTCCCGTCTCGGCGACCGGCCGCGGCGTCGCGCCACGACCGATGCGCTCGTGCACGGCGAGCATCCTCGAGAGCGTCCGTGCCCACGAGTAGCGCTCGGCGCGCCGGCGAGCGGCCGTCCGCAGGCTCGTCTCGTCGCCCGCCAGCAGGACCGACGCCGCGCGGGCGAAGGACGCACCGTCGGGCGGCGCGACCACCGCGGCCGGGCACCGCACGACGAGCTCACGTGTCGCACCCGAGTCGGCGACGACGACGGGGGTGCCGCAGGCGAGCGCCTCGAGCACGGCGAGGCCGAACGTCTCGTACGGGCCCGTCACCATCGCGACGTCCGCCTGCGCGCACAGCGCGGCGACCCGGGTCGGATGAGCCAGATGGCCGACGAAGGTCACCGGCAGATCCCGTGCGCGACGCTCCAGCGACCGTCGTTGCGGTCCGTCCCCCACGACCCAGAGGTGCACCGGCATGTCCCGGGCCACCAGGTCGCGCGTCGCGTCGACGGCCACGTCGACGCGCTTCTCGGCCGACAGGCGCCCGACCACGACGAGTCGACGGACGCCGGGGTTCGCCGCGATCGGCGTCCGCAGCATCGGATCGAACGTCGACAGGTCGACGCCGAGCGGGACACGGGTCGCGGTCACGCCGATCCGCGCGAGCTCGGCGGCCGCGAAGTCGGACGAGCAGACGACCGCGTCGAACGAAGCGGTGAGCCGACGGTTCCACGCGTCGGCGCCGAGTCGCAGCAGGCCGGCCCACGGGATTCGGGGCGCGAGGATGGCGTCGAGGCGCTCGTGCGACCAGAGCAGCGCGGGGATCCCCTGGCGGCGCGCCCAGCGACCGAGGCCGCCGAGCGTGAGCTTGTCGGACACCTCGATCCGGTCGGGCGCGAGCTCGAGCAGCAGGTCCTTCACGCGGGCGAGGTCGGTGATCGCGCGGTAGCCGGCCCCGCCCGGCAGGCGCGGCGAGGCGATCTCGATCGTGCACCCGTGCGCGTCGCGGCGATCGCCGTCGACCTCACCGGGCACGACGAGGACGCGATCGTGCCCCACCGCCGAGTACCCGCCACCGACGGCGTCGACGGCGGTCCGGAGACCGCCGGAGGTGGGGCCGTACAGGTTGGCGAGCTGCACGATCCTCACGCGGCCACCTCCACCTGCGCGGCGCGCGCGAGTCCGAGCGCGCCGCTGTACGTGCGGGGCGTCGCCCCGGCGTCGAGCACCGTGTCGATCGCGCCCAGGGAAGCCGCGACCAGGGTCGGGCTCGCCAGGTCCGCGGGATGGAGCGCGATGCGCACGTCGATCCCGGCCGCTACGAGCCGCGCCGCGCCGTGGCGGACGACGGCGGCTCCGACCGGCGCGGTGGGGGCGCCGGCGCGGTGCGAGAGCACGGGCGCGAGCAGACGACGCCGAGCCGTCACATCGTGCACCGCGAGGTGAGTCGTGTAGTAGCGGAAGCCGAGGGCGCGGAGCGCGGCACGGGTGCCTCGCGAGGTCAGCCATCCGGGCGCGACGAACCCCTCCGGACGGAGCCCGAGCTCGGCGAGGACGTGTCGTCCCGCCTCGAGGCGACGTCGCGCTTCGCGTTCGTCGAGGGCGGCGAACTCCGCGCATCCCCGCGCCGCGGCCGACGCCACCGCACGACGCACACGGGGCACGCCCGCCCGGACCGCTCGGTGCGTCCATCCGTGCTGGCAGATCTCGTCCCCTCGCTCGAGGCGGGTGCCGAGCCACGCGGCAAGCGCGGGATCCAGTCGGAGGGGCACGCCCTCCCAGGGTCCCGGCACGACGAGGTGGGTGAGCGGGATCCCGCGATCCGCGAGCAGCCTCACCCATCGCCTGGTCGCGTCGCTCGTGCTCGGTGCCACGTCGTGGAGGGAGACGACGAGCGAGGTCACGCGGCCCGCACCTCCGAGACCGGCACCGTCGCGATGACCCTGCGGTAGTGGGCCAGCAGCTCCTCGACGACAGTCGCCCACGAGCGGTCCGCGACGGCGGCGCGCGCGGCGCTGCTCATCGCCTGGCGCCGCACCGGATCGTCGCGCAGCGCTGCCACCGCCGAGACGATCACGCCGGGGTCGTGCGCCGGGTAGAGGTAGCCGTTCTCGCCGTGGCGCACGAGGTCCAGCGGCCCACCGGCGGCCGGCGCGACGACGGGCACACCCGCCGCGAGCGCCTCCTGGACCGCTTGGCAGAACGTCTCGTAGGAGCCCGGGTGGACGAACACGTCGAGCGACGCCACGATGCTCGCGAGGTCGTCACCCGTTCGGAACCCCACGAACGACGCGCGGGGCATCCGGCGCTGGAGGCCCGCCCTCGAGGGTCCGTCACCGACGACGACGACTCGCACCCCGCGCACGCCTGCGAGCGGCACGAGTCGCTCGACCTGCTTCTCGGGCGCGAGCCGACCGACGTACCCCACGATCACCTCGCCGTCGGGCGCCACGTGTCGCCGGAAGGCCTCGCTCCGCTTCGCCGGGTGGAAGCGCGTCGAGTCGACGCCCCGTCCCCACCGGGCGACGGGACCGATCCCGTGACGAGCGAGCTCCCACGCGGTCGCGCTCGACGGTGCCAGCGTCAGGTCGGTCTGCGAGTGGAGCCGCCGGAGCCACCGCCACAGCGGGCCCTTGGCGATCCCGAAGCCGTAGCGCGCGGCGAAGCCAGGGACGTCCGACTGGTAGACCGCCACGCAGGGCACGCGAGCCGCCTTCGCCGCCGCGACCCCCGCTGCGCCGAGGACGATCGGGGACGCGAGGTGGACGACGTCAGGGGCGAACGCGGTGACCGCCTCCGCGACGCGCCGGGTCGGCACCCCGACCGGGAAGGTGCGGTACCGAGGGAGCGGCACGGCCGGAACGCGCACGATCGACGCTCCCGCGTGCTCGTCGGGCCCCGGACCCGGTGCGACGACCATCGCGTCGACGCCGACGTCCCGGAAGTGCTCCAGGATCCGCAGCACCGAGTTGGTGACTCCGTTGACCTGCGGAAGGAAGCTCTCGGTGACGATCGCGACTCTCACGTTGTCGCATTGTGAGGGAAGTGAGCGCGAGTTGCAGGAGTGAGACGGCGAACATCAGGCCAACCCTCGGCCCGAGGGTGACGCGGAGGTGGACAACCCGCGAAGCGCGACGGCTGGCGGGCTCCCGTGCACCACACTGTCCGGGTGACGTCGGACGTGGAGGTGGAACCCAGCGCGCACGCGTTCTCGATCCGATCGATGCTGCGCGACATCCTCCCTCGGTTCGCACGCGACGCGTTCGGGCCCGCCCTCGCCTTCTATATCGCCTGGCAGACGCTGGGCCTCGCTCCCGGGATCCTCGTCGCCACGGCCGTCTCGGTCCTCTTGTGGTGGCTCAACGACCGCCGCGGGGTGCAGGGCGTCCTCCCGCGGATCTCGATCGCCGTCGTCTTCGTGCAGGCCGCCGTCGGGCTCATCTCCGGCAGCGCCGAGTGGTACCTCGCCCAGCCGGCGATCGTCGGCATGCTCGTCGGGATCGGCTTCCTCGTCTCGGCCGTGGTCGGCCGTCCGGTCGGAGCGCTGATCGCCGCCGACCTCTACACCGTGCCGGCCTCGGTGCGGTCCTCACCCGACTTCCGGCACGCGTTCCGGCTCGTGACCTTCGTGTGGGCCGGGTACCTCTTCGGTCGCGCGGCCTTGCGCCTGCTCGTCCTCGTGATCAGCACGGTGGGCATGTTCGTGCTCTTCACCGCCGCCAGCGGCGCGCCGGTGATGGTCGTGCTCATCGCCTGGTCGGGCTGGTACGCCTACCGGGTGATGTCGCGCGACCCGACGTCGGCGGCGACCGCGGGCGCGATCGTCGCGGGCACGATCGCCGTCTCCGTCGAGGTGCCGGAGGACTGACGAGCGTCGCGTCTCGTGATCAGCCGAGACGTTCGTCGAGCAGCTTGCTCAGCAGCTGCGGGTTGCCCTGGCCCCGGGTCGCCTTCATGAGCTCGCCCATGAAGAAGCCCCGCTTCTTCTTCTTCGCCTTGTCGTCGCCGGCGCGGTAGGCGGCGACGTCGTCGGGGTTCGCGGCGATCACCTCGTCGACGACGGTGCCGAGCTCGCCCTCGTCGCTCACCTGCTCGATCCCCCGCTCGGCGACGATCTGCTTGGGTCGCTTGGCCTCGTGGAGGGCCTCGTCGAGCACGTCCTTGGCCTGGTTGCGCGAGAGCGTCCCCGCCGCCACGAGACCGACGAGCTCGGCCAGCCCGTCGGGCGCGAGCGGCACGACCTCGATGCTCAGGTTCGTCTCGTTGAGGTGGGCGAGCACCCCGCCGACGCACCAGTTCGCGACGTCCCGGGGCGACCCGCCGTCGTCGGGGAGCGCGTCGACCGCGGCCTGCGCGTACTCGGCGAGCCCGGGGGTGTCGACCAGCACCCGTGCGTCGCTCTCGGTGATCCCCCACTCCGCCACGAGACGCTCACGACGCGCCGCGGGGAGCTCGGGCATCGTGTCGCGCACCTCGGCCCGCAGCTCGGCGGTCGGGGCGACCGGCACGAGGTCGGGCTCGGGGAAGTAGCGGTAGTCGCTCGAACCTTCCTTCGTGCGCATGCTGTAGGTGCGGCCGTCCTGCTCGTTCCAGTGGCGCGTCTCCTGCACGACGCGCTCGCCCGCCGCGAGCGCAGCCGACTGGCGCTCGATCTCGAACTCGATCGCCCGTCCGAGCGAGCGGAGCGAGTTCATGTTCTTGATCTCGACCTTCGTGCCGAGCTCGTCGGTGCCCGGGCGTCGCACCGACACGTTCGCGTCGACGCGCATCGACCCCTCTTCCATCTTCACGTCGGAGACGCCGATCGCCCTGAGCACCGCGCGCAGCTCGGCGGCATAGGCCCGCGCCTGCTCCGCCGACGCGATCTCGGGACGGCTCACGATCTCCATCAACGGCACGCCGGCACGGTTGTAGTCGACGAGCGAGTGGTCGGCGTCCTGGATGCGCCCGCCGCCGCCGAGGTGGAGCGACTTCCCGGTGTCCTCCTCCAGGTGCGCGCGCTCGATGCCGATGGGGGTGCCGTCGACCTCGAGCGTGCCGGCGCTCAGGATCGGCTCGTCGTACTGGCTGACCTGGTAGTCCTTCGGCATGTCGGGGTAGAAGTAGTTCTTCCGGGCGAAGATCGACTGCTCGGGGACGTCGAACGAGAGCGCTTCCGCGAGTCGCAGCGCGTACTCGACGACCTTCTCGTTGAGCACCGGCAGCGATCCGGGGAGCCCGAGGCAGACCGGACACACGTTCGTGTTGGGCTCCGCGCCGAACTCGTTCGGGCAGCCGCAGAACAGCTTGCTCTGCGTGGAGAGCTCGACGTGCACCTCCAGCCCGATGGTCGGGACGTAGTCGGTCTCGGTGATCGTCGTCATGCCATGCTCCGGTCGTGCCTGATCCGAACGAGTTCACGATACGACGCGAAGCGGTGCGCAACGGCGTCCACCTCTCGTTCGTCCACGAGGGGGTCGGCGGGTTCCCGATCCTGCTCGTGCACGGCTACCCGGAGACGAAGCGGATCTGGTGGCGCAACATCGAGCCGCTGGCGGCAGCGGGGTTCGAGGTGATCGCACCCGACCTCCGTGGGTTCGGCGACTCCGATCTCGCCGACGACGGCTTCTACGACGTGGCGGCGTACGCGCTCGACCTCTACGCCCTCGTGCACGACGTGCTGGGCCACGAGCGCGTGGTGCTGGTCGGCGGAGACCTGGGTGGCGTCGTCTGCTACGACCTCGCCCTGCGGCATCCGGGCTGGGCGCAGCGCATGTGCTTCTTCGACACGGTCGTGCCCGTGCACCAGGAGCTGCTCGACGCGGCCGGCATCGCCCCGGAGCCACCCCGGGAGTCGCGCCCGACAGCCGACTACTTCGTGCGCCAGGGCACCGACGGTGACGCACTCATCGCCGAGCTCGACACGCCCGAACGCCGACGCGCCTGGGTCGCGGCGATGTACGGCCATCGCCTGTGGGCTGCGCCGGGCCACTTCGACGCCGACGACGTCGCGTTCATGACCGAGCCGTTCGCCGACGTCGAGCGCCTGCGCGCCTCGTGGGGTGCGTACGAGACCGGGTTCGGCAACCGGCCGATGGAGGAGGTGCCGAGGCTCTTCGATCCGGTCGAGATCCCGACGCTCGTCTTCTACGGCGAGGACGACAACGTCGTCGACGACTCGTTCCCCGACCGCTGCGCCGTCGCGTTCCCCGAGTGCGTCGGCCCCTTCGTGCTCCGACGGTGCGGGCACTTCGTGCAGTGGGAGGCCGCCGACGTCCTCAACCGGTCGCTCCGCTGGTTCTGCGCCGATCTTCTCGTCTCGGTCGCTCGCCCCGCATAGCTCCATCCCGACGCGTTGGAAGACTCAGCGACAACATCTGTCGTTGGGTCTTCCAACGCATGGGAAGCGAACCGCAGGGCCTCGCCTAGGGGGCTGCGTCCTCGAGGGCCTGGGCGACCCGGAACATCACCGGCTCGCCGAGGGCCGGCGCGAGCACCTGCACGCCGACGGGGAGGTCGTGGGCACCGGTCCCCCAGGGCACGCTCATGGCGGCGTGACCCGCGAGGTTGGACGGGATCGTGCACACGTCGGAGAGGTACATCGCGAGCGGGTCGTCGACCTTCGCGCCGAGCTCGAACGCGACGGTGGGCGACGTCGGCGCGAGGAGCGCGTCGAACGACTCGTACACCCGGGCGAAGTCGCGCAGGATCAGGGTGCGGACCCGCTGGGCCGACCCGTAGTAGGCGTCGTAGTAGCCCGCCGACAGCGCGTAGGTGCCGAGCATGATGCGCCGCTTCACCTCCGGGCCGAAGCCCGCCGCGCGCGTGCGTGCGTTCATGGTGCCGACGTCGTCGGCCACGACGCGCAGGCCGTAGCGCACGCCGTCGTAGCGAGCGAGGTTGGACGACGCCTCGGCCGGTGCGATCACGTAGTACGCGGAGATCCCGTACTGCGTGCTCGGCACCGACACCTCCTCGATCGAGGCTCCGGCATCGACGAGCGCGGCGGCGGCCGCATCGACCGCCGCGCGCACCTCGGGCTCGACGCCGTCGACGTCGGTGAGCTCGCGGATGACGCCGATCCGCAGGCCGGCGACGCCCTCGCGCAGCGTCGTCTCGACCGGCGCCAGCGCGTCGGGGATGCTCGTGGAGTCCCGAGGATCGTGCCCGTCGATCGCGTCGAGCACCCGGGCCGCATCCGCGACGGTCGTGGCGACCGGCCCGATCTGGTCGAGGCTGCTGGCGAACGCGACCAGGCCGTAGCGCGACACGCGCCCGTACGTCGGCTTGACGCCGACGGTGCCGCAGAGGGCTGCGGGCTGGCGCACCGAGCCCCCCGTCTCGCTGCCGAGCCCGACCGGCGCGTATCCCGCGGCGACCGCCGCGACCGAGCCGCCGCTCGAGCCACCGGGGACGCGCTTCGGATCGCGCGGGTTGCGCGTCGGCCCGAACGCGGAGTTCTCGGTCGACGACCCCATGGCGAACTCGTCGAGGTTGGTCTTCGCGAGCACGATCCCGCCGGCGCCGACGATGCGCTCCACGGCCGTGGCCGTGTAGGGCGGCCGCCACCCCTCGAGGATCCTCGATGCGCAGGTGGTCGGGATGCCGCGCGTGCACAGGTTGTCCTTGACCACCACCGGCACGCCCGCGAGCGGCCCCGGATCCTCGCCGCCCGCGACCCGCGCGTCGACCTCGTCAGCAGCCCGGCGCGCCTCGTCGGCGGTCACGAGGAGGCACGCGTGGAGCTCGGCGTCGCGGGCCTCGATCGCGGCCAGGTGCTCGTCGACGACGTCGCGAGCACGCAGGGCTCCGGCTCGCACGTCGCGCGCGATCTCGATCGCGGTCGGGCTCATCGTCGCGCCCTCACTCCGCGTCGAGGATCCGCGGCACGCGGAAGCGCCCGTCCTCGGTGTCGGGCGCGGCGGAGAGCACCTCGTCGCGCGGCAGCGTCGGAGCCACCGCATCCGGGCGGGTGACGTTGACGAGCGGCAACGGGTGCGACGTCGGGGGGACGTCGGCGAGATCGAGCGACGAGATCTCGGCGACGTGCTCGAGGATGCCGGCGAGATCGTGCGTCAGGCGGTCGCGCTCGTCGTCCTCGAGGGCGAGGCGAGCGAGGTCGGCGACGTGATCGACCTCCGCCCGGGTGATCCGCGCACGCGTCGCGCCCTCGTCGTCGCCTGCCGCCACGAGGGGCGAGCCTAGATTGAGCGCCCCGCTACGATCCGCCCGTGGCCAAGCACCCGTTCCTGTCCGACGAGTGGTTCGAGGTCGTCGAGCAGCTCTTCGAGGAGCACGGCGTCGACGCGCCGGCTCAGGTCGACGTGCTGGTCAACGTCACCGTCACCGAGACGCCCTTCGGCGACGAGCGCCAGCTCCACATGGGCGCCCGTGAAGGGCGCGGCCACTGGGGCCGCGGCCATGCCGAGGGCGCCGACGTGACCCTGACGACCGACTACGAGACGGCGCGCGAGGTGCTGATCAGCGGCGACCCCCAGGCCGGGATGCAGGCCTTCATGGCGGGGAAGGTCCGCCTCCAGGGCGACTTCGCCAAGCTGATGGCCGCCCAGGGCGCCGGCGGCCCCGGCGCGACCAACGCCGCGCTGGCCGAGGCCATCCAGGGCATCACCGACTGACGGTTGCGCGCCTTCGCGCGCGTCAGGTTGCCTCGCCGTCGAGCTCGGCGTGCTCGGGGAGGTAGTGCCAGGCACGGAAGAAGATCAGCAGGCCACCGCCGGCGAGGAACGCGTAGGAGATGAGCTCCGCGATCCCGCGCTGACGCTCGACGTCGTCGGCGCCCGCGCCGGTGACGCCCGGCGCGACCACCCTGAACAGCCCGTAGCCGGCCTTGGCGAGCGCGACGAGCACGATCAGGGCGGCGACGAAGCTGATCCCGTAGAGGTACGCGCGCGCGACCCGGCCCGGCGCGGAGTCGTCGATCCGGTCGCTCGGGAGCAGCCGGTGGGCCCGCTGGTCGTGGAACGCGAACACCAGACCCGCGGCGAGGAACAGCAAGAAGCTCTGCACCGCGAGCCGGTACGCGGCATCGTCGTCGGCGAGACCGTCGGCGTCGGCGCCCGGCACGTCGAAGAGCTCGGTCGGCAGCGACTCGAAGACGTCCTCGAGGCCCTCGGGGAGGTCGACCGACTGCTGCGGGCTCTCCTTGTCGACGATCAGGTCGGCGAGCGCGCGCACGGTCCCGAACGCCGCGAAGAGCGCCAGGAACAACGACACGAGCCCGATGGCCGCGAGGTACCGGGCCTGGGTGCGCGAGTGCGACGGGTCCGGGTCCTTGCGACCCGCGACGAGCACGAGGATGACCGCGACCAGCAACGGCACCCCGAACACGAACAGCAGCTCCGACGGCAGGATGTCGGCGAGATCCATCGTTCCTCCGCTCTGTCGGTCGTGATCAGCCGGAGGCGCGGGCGAGCTCGCCCGGCCCCCCGCGCCGCTCGTCGGCGGGCGTGAGCTTCGGCCCTTCTTCGATGAGGCGCTCGACCGTCCAGCGCTCGCCGTTGTTGGTGATGCGCTCGGCGATGGCGAACGGCTGGTACCGGCACACGATGTCGCCCTGCACGAAGAACACCTCACCCGTGAACGGGCACACCGAGGTGCCCAGGTAGGCGATCATCGGCGAGATGTTGGCCGGGTCCCACGCGTCGAACACCGACGGATCGTCGGGCTTCGCCACGATGTCCTCGAGCCCGGGGGTCTGCTCGGTGAGCCGGGTGCGTGCCATCGGCGTGATCGCGTTGGAGCGGACGCCGTAGCGTCCGAGCTCCATCGCACAGATCGTCGAGAACGTCGCGATGCCGGCTTTGGCCGCGCCGTAGTTCGCCTGCCCGGCGTTGCCGAGGACGCCCGACGTCGACGACGTGTGGATGATCGACGCGTTCACCTCCTTGCCCGCCTTCGACTGCTCGCGCCAGTACACGGCAGCGTGCTTCGTCGGGCAGAAGTGGCCCTTGAGGTGGACGGCGATCACCGAGTCCCACTCTTCCTCGGTCATGTTGACGAGGACCCGGTCGCGCAGGATGCCCGCGTTGTTGACGAGCACGTGCAGGTCACCGAAGGTCTCGACCGCCTGGTCGACGAGACGCTTCGCGCCCTCGAAGTCGGTCACGCTGTCGACGTTCGCGACCGCCTCGCCACCCATCGCGACGATCTCGTCCGCGACCTGCTGCGCCGGCGCGCGGTTCTCTCCCTCGCCGTGCATGTCGCCCCCGAGGTCGTTGACGACGACCTTCGCGCCCTCGGCGGCGAAGTAGAGCGCGTGCTCGCGCCCGATCCCGCGGCCGGCCCCGGTGATGATGGCGACGCGCCCGTCCAGGCTCCCCATGTGCTCCCGTCCTCTCTCGATGCGTCGCTCGAGCACCCGTTGCGGGCCTCGGCGACGCATCAGCGCGGGCGCACGTTACAGGAAGAGGGTGACCTTCGATCCACGACGGACGGTCGTTCCGCCCACCGGGTCCTGGGCCCGCACGGGCCTGCCGCGACCGAAGTTCTCGACGTCGGCGACGAGACCGGCCGCGGTGAGGGCGTCGCTGGCCGCCTCGACGGCCATCCCCGTCACGTTCGGGACCTCGACGAGCGGCGGGCCGAGGCTCACGACGACGCGCACCTCGGAGTCGCGCGGCGCGAGCGAGCCCGCCGCGGGGTCGGTGCCGATCACCTTCCCCGCCTCGACCGTGTCGCTGTAGTCCTCGGCGCGCACGGGCACGAAGCGCTTCGCCTCGAGCGCGGCCGCGGCCTCCTCGAACGAGCCGGCGCCCGCGACGTTCGGCACCTCGACGGGCGCGGGACCGTCGCTGACGAACATCTTGATCGTCGACTCGCGCGGCGCCTGACCGCCGCCGGCCGGCTCCGTGCCGATCACGACGTCGACCGGCACCAGCTCGTCGTAGCGCCGCTCGACCGCGACGACGAAGCCGGCCGCCTCGAGCGCGACCTGCGCGTCGGCGGCGGCCTGCCCGGCGACGTCGGGCAGCGGGACGGGCGGCGGGCCGCGCGACACCACGACCTCGATCTCGCCGTCCTCCGACAGGAAGGACCCGGGCGCCTGGCGCTGCTCGATCACCAGCCCGGCCGGATCGTCCGAGGTGCGACGCTCGACGACGCGCATGAGCAGCCCGGCCTCGGTCGCCTCGATGGCGGCCGTCTCCTCGTCGGTGCCGACGAGCGCCGGCACCGCGACCCGGGAGCCGCCGGCGATCCCGGCGCTCATCACGGCCCCCACGCCGAGGACGAGCGCGACGACGATCGCGCCGACCACGAAGAACGGCACCAGGCTGCGCCGCGTGACCGAGCCCTGACGGGGCTCGACCGCCGAGAGCTCGTCGAGGTCGGGCGCGTCGTTCGCCTGCGTGGGCTCGTCCTGGTCGTAGAACTTCGACGTCGGCGCGAACGCGGTGGGCTCGGCGTCCTCGACGCCGTCGCCCAGGCCCGGGAGCACGAGCGGCTCGGGCGGCGGCAGCACCCGCGCCGCAGCCGTGAGCGCGGTGCCCATCGCCGCCGCGTCGGGATAGCGGTCGGCGGGCGAGGGCTTGCCGGCGCGGGTGACGATCGGGGCGAGGGGGCCCATCGACTCGGGCGCCTCGATGCCACGGTGTGCGCGCGCGGCGAGCGTGCTGATCGCGGTGTCGCCGACCACCGGCACCTCACCGGTGCAGGCCTCCACGAGCACGACGCCGAGCGAGTAGAGGTCGGCGCGCCCGTCGAGCGTCGCGCCGCCCGCCTGCTCGGGCGCCGCGTAGCGGGCGGTGCCGACCATGGTGCCCGCGGGCTCGGTCCACGACGCCTCCGCGAGCGCGCGGGCGAGACCGAAGTCGGCGACGCGCACGATCCCGTGCGCGTCGAAGAGGAGGTTCGCCGGCTTGATGTCGCGGTGCACGATGCCGCGGCCGTGCGCGTAGGCGAGCGCGGCGGCGACCTGACGACCGACGTGCGCGGCCTGGGACGGGCTGAGCCGCCGGCCCGTGTCGAGGTAGCTGCGCAACGAGCCGCCCTTCAGCAGCTCGAGCACCATGAACGCGACCCCGTCGTCCTCGCCCCAGTCGTAGACGGCCATCACGTGCGGGTGGTGCAGCGCTGCGGCCATCTGGGCCTCGGCCCGGAACCGACGAAGGAACCCGCCGTCGTCCGCCAACCCACCGTGCAGCACCTTCACCGCGACTCGACGGCGCAGGCGGACGTCGTCGGCCAGGTACACCCGCCCGCTCGCGCCCGCGCCGACCGACGCGAGCAGCCGGTAGCGCCCGTTGAGGACGCGACCAACGAGGTCGACGAGGGTGGTGTGGGCCATGTGAGGTCCAGGCTACGAGCCGATCCCGTTCGATCGGTGGCATCGCCGCCCGGCGGCCCGATGGGGCGGGCTCCCGCCTGCTCGCTACCGTGAGAGCGTGACCACGCCCGCCCTCCCCGCGGCGCCTCGGCGCGGCGGCATCGTCACCCACCCCTGGCGCTGGGTGATCGTCGGGGTGGTCGTGCTCGCCGTGCTGAACCTGGCGATCATCGGCCTCTCCTCGTCCGACACCTCACCCGAGGGGCGCACGCTGCCGAGCACGATCGACTCGCTGACGCCCCGACCGGGGGAGCTCGTGCGACTCCAGGACACCATCGGGGCCGATCTGCGCGACGACCTGACGGGCGTGCTGCTGCTCGACGGGGTCGAGATCCCGGAGGACCAGCTCGAGCGCGTCGACCCTCTCGGGGTGGTGACGTTCCGCCCCGGACCCGATCAGGACCTCGAGCGGTTCGAGGCCGGGGAGCACTCGCTCACCGTGCTGTTCTGGGAGCAGGGCGAGGAGCGGCCCGCCGACCCCGACTCCTACTCCTGGTCGTTCCGCGCCGGCGCGTAGCGCTGCTGCACGTCAGTCGACGACGAGCACCGCGGCACCCTCGATCGAGTCGCTCGCCACCGCCTGCAGCGCGGCGTTCGCGTCCTCGAGCGAGAAGACCTCGGTGTGGGCACGGATCCCGGCCTCCGCGGCCAGCGCCATGAGCTCGGCGGCGTCGGTCCTCGTCATGTTCGCGACGCTGCGCAGGGTGCGCTCGCGCCAGAGCAGCGAGTAGTCGAAGGCGGGGATGGTCGACATGTGGATCCCCGCGAGGCTCACGGTCCCGCCGGGCCGGACCGCCCGCAGCGCGACCGGCACCAGCTCGCCTGCCGGCGCGAACACGACCGCGCGGTCGCACAGCTCGGGTGCGAGGTCGTCGGCGTGCCCGACCCACTCGGCACCGAGCGACTTGGCGAGCCGGCGGTGGCGGTCGCCCCGCGTCGAGACGACCACCTCGCAGTCCCAGTGGCGCAGCAGCTGCAACATGAGGTGCGCGGACGAACCGAAGCCGAACAGCGCGACGCGCTCACCGGGCTTGACCTCGGCCCGTCGCAGCGCTCGGTACCCGATGACCCCGGCGCACAGCAGGGGCGCCGCCTCGAGATCGTCGAGCGCCTCGGGGAGCGCGACCACGAAGGCCTCGGGAGCGACGATGGCGTCGGCGTACCCGCCGTCGGCGGTCCAGCCGGTGAAGCGCGCCTGCTCGCAGAGGTTCTCCTCCCCGCGACGACAGAACTCGCAGGTCCCGCACGTCTCGTGCAGCCAGGGCACGCCCACCCGGTCGCCGATCGACACCCGCGTGCACCCGTCGCCGAGGGCATCGACCACGCCGACCACCTGGTGGCCGGGCACGATCGGGAGGACGGGGAGGTCGAGGTCGCCCTCGCACACGTGCAGGTCGGTCCGACAGCACGCACAGGCCCGCACCTGCACGCGCACCTCACGGGGACCCGGCCGGGGCTGCGGACGCTCCTCGAGCGCGAGCGGCGCGGTGGCGATGGGCGCGGCAGCAGCGAGGACCTGGGCGCGCACCACGAGCCCCTACGGCACCACGAACGTCGCCTGGCCCGCGACGGCGAGACCACCTGACTCGACGCGGCGCACGAGCACGTCGAGCGTCACCGTCCGATCGTGACCCGAGTCGTCGCGCTCGGCGACGACGGCCTCGCACACCAGGTGATCGCCGGGCCAGACCTGCTCGCGGAACTGCACGGCGAACCGGCGCACGTTGTCGGCACCGAGCCATCCGGCGCAGAAGCCGCCGAGGATCCCGGCCTGGAGCATCCCGACGGAGAACACGGTCGGGAAGCCCGCCGCCGCCGCGAACGCCTCGTCGTGGTGGATCGGGTTGAAGTCGCCCGACGCGCCCTGGTAGCGGACGAAGTCGGTGATCGTGAGCGGCCCGTACTCGCGCGGCTTCGCCGCGGTGCCGATGGTCAGGTCGTCCCAGCGCGGAGGCATCTCAGCCCCCGCCCGGCGGGGCACCAGGCGACGGGGGCTGCGCGGTCTCGATCGCGGTCGAGCGACACTCGACGCGCAGCCGCCCGTCGGCGTCGGTGAACTCGGTCACCGACTCCACGAACGTCATCGTGCCGCCGCGCTTGCCCTGCTTCTCGTAGACCTTGTCGATCCGCGTCTGCATCGTGAGCTCCTCGCCGGCGCGGGGTGGCGGACCGTGGAACACGTACTCCTCACCACCGTGCAGCAGCCGGCGCAGGTCGAGGCCGACGCGCGCGAGCGGTGACGTCGCCGCCGTCATCCAGAAGTTTCGCACCGTGAGGTAGGTGGGCGGCACCGGAGGCGAGGGGCTCTGGGTGTACTCGGGGTTGTCGTCGAAGCACGCGAGGGCGAACTCGCGGACCTTCCCCCGTTCGATCGGGATCGTCGTCGGATCGTCGCTGATGCCGACCGCGTCCTGCGGATCCATGGCAGCTCCCTACTGGTCGGTGTCGCCGAGCGTGCCGTCGTCCGGCGGCGGTCCGTGCTCGAGCAGCTCGACGAACGCCGCGTCGTCGAGGACCGTCACGCCCAGGGTCTCGGCCTTCGCCAGCTTCGAGCCCGGGCTCTCACCGGCGATCACGTAGCTCGTCTTCTTCGAGACGCTCGAGGTGACCTTGCCGCCGCGGGCCTCGATCGCCGCCTGCGCCTCGTCCCGGGTGTGCGACTCGAGGCCGCCGGTCAGCACGAACGTCAGCCCCGCGAGGGTCGCTTCGTCCTCCGCGACCTTCACCACCGGCGCAGTCAGGTCGACCCCCGCGGCACGCAGCTTGGCGACGACCTGGAGGTTGCCCTCGACGGCGAAGAACCGCACGACGCTCTCGGCGATCACCGGGCCCACGCCGTCGGTCGCGGTCAACGACTCGACCGACGCGGCCTCGATGACGTCGAGCGACCCCGTGGCGCGGGCGACGGCCTGCGCGGCCGTCGGACCGAGGTGCCGGATCCCCAGGCCGACGAGCACCCGGGCGAGACCGCGCGCCTTCGAGTCCTCGATGCCGCGCACGAGGTTCTCGGCCGACTTCTGGGCCATGCGCTCCAGCGGCACGAGCCGCTCGACGGTGAGCGAGTAGATGTCGCCCGCGTCGAGCAGCAGCCCGGCGTCGACGAACTGACGGACGCGCTCCTCACCGAGCCCTTCGATGTCCATCGCGCCGCGACTCGCGAAGTGGCAGATCTTCTGCACTCGCTGCTCGGGGCACTCGACGTTCACGCAATAGGTGTCGGACTCACCTTCGAGTCGCACGAGCGGCGCAGCGCACGCCGGGCACTGCGCAGGGAACTTCCATCGCCGTGCGCTCTTCTTGCGCTTCGCCAGCACCGGGCCGACGACCTCGGGGATCACGTCGCCCGCCTTCCGCACGATGACGGTGTCGCCGACCCGGACGTCCTTGCGCGCGACCTCGTCCTCGTTGTGCAACGTCGCGAGGCCCACGGTGGAGCCGCCGACGAACACCGGCTCCAGCTGCGCGAACGGCGTCGCGCGGCCGGTGCGCCCGATGCTCACGAAGATGCCCCGCAGCTCGGTCGTCTTCTCCTCGGGCGGGAACTTGTAGGCGATCGCCCAGCGCGGCGCCTTGCTGGTGGAGCCCATCTCGACACGCTGCGCGAGGTCGTCGACCTTGACGACGGCGCCGTCGATCTCGTAGCCGAAGCCATGACGCTGCTCCTGCATCCGGGTGCAGAACGTCGCCACCGCGTCGATGTCCGCGAGACGCTCGATGGCCGGGTTGACCGGGAGCCCGAGCTCGCTCACCCACGCGAGAGTCTCGTGGTGCGTGCGCAGGCGCGGGCCCCCGTCCTGGACCCCGAGCTGGTACGCGAAGAAGTCGAGGTCGCGCGCCGCGGTGACTCGCGGGTCCTTCTGGCGCAGGCTCCCCGCGGCCGCGTTGCGCGGGTTCGCGAACAGTCGCTCCCCTGCATCACCCTGACGGCGGTTGAGCTCCTCGAACGACGCGAGCGGCATGAACACCTCGCCACGCACCTCGAGGCGTGCCGGGACCGAGTCACCCCGCAGGCGATCGGGGATCGACGCGATGGTCGCGATGTTGGCCGTCACGTCCTCACCGGTGATGCCGTTGCCCCTCGTCGCTCCGACCGCGAGCTTGCCGTCCTCGTAGAGCACCGAGATCGCGAGCCCGTCGAGCTTCGGCTCGCCGACGAAGGAGATGGGGTCGGTGACGATGCGACTGATCCGCTCGTACCAGGCGACCAGCTCGTCGCGGTCGAACGCGTTGTCGAGCGACATCATCGGGACGACGTGCTCGACCGGGGCGAAGGTCGGCGCGAGCAGCGCCACGCCCGCTCGCTGCGTCGGCGAGTCGGAGGTGACGAGCTCGGGATGCGCGGCCTCCAGCTCGCGCAGCTCGCGCATGAGCCCGTCCCACTCGGCGTCGGAGATCTCGGGATCGTCCTGGAGGTAGTAGCGCTCGTTGTGGTACTCGATGAGCGCCCGCAGCTCCGCCGCGCGCTCCGCCGGATCCGGTGCCGGATCGGGGCTCATGTCGTCGGCTGCACCAGCGTCGACGGAGCTTCGGTGGGCGGGGTCGTCGTCGGGGCCTGCGTGGTCGGAGGCGCGCTGGTCGGAGCGGTCGTCGGCGCGCTCGTGGGCGCGCCGGTGCTGGGTGGCTGGGTCGAGGCGACCGTGGTCGGCGTCGTGTCGCCGCCCTCGTCGTCGTCGAAGGCGAACACCACGAGCAGCACGACCGCGATCGCGATCACGATGCAGAGCGCGATCACGACCGTGCGCTGCCAGCCGTCCCAGCCGCCGGCGTTCGGATCGGTCGGGTCGCGCGGCACGCGTCCACCGGCCGCGCGGGTGCGTGCCGCGTCGTCGGGAGGACCTGGGTACGCGACCGGCGGACCGGCGTTCGCCATGATTCGGAGTCTACGTGGGCGTTCGCGAGACTGATCCGGTGCGTCTGCTCCCCGTGCGCGTCGTCTGGCTCGCGCTCCCGCTCGCCGCGGGCAGCGCCGCGACTCAGGCGATCGACGCGTGGGACGACGCCCCGCGCATCGTTGCAGCCGCGCTGCTCTTCGCCGCCTGGGCGGTCGGCATCGTCGCGCTGCTCGCTCCACGCCCGACCGGGCTCTCCGCAGTGCGCGTGATCGCTCCCGCGTTCGCGGTCGTCGCGATCGTCGCCGCGTCCACCGGCGAGGTGTCGACGCTCGTCGCGACCGGCGCCGTCGTCGCCACGGTGGTCGCCGCCGCGCTCGTCGCCGACCCCGCCGTCGCGATCGCGGCGGCGAACGGGGTCGCCTACGGCGAGGAGCGGCGCTATCCCCTGCGCGTGCCGCCCGCGCTGTACCTGGGTCCGATCCCGGTGGCCAGGGCGATCGTGGCGGCGGGCATCGCCGCGGGCCCGCTCCTCCTCGCAGACCGGCGCTTCGCGCTCGGCGCCGTCGCGCTCGTCGTCGGCCTCCCGCTCGCGTGGCTCGCGGCGCGCTCGCTCCAGACGTTGGTGGGCCGGTGGCTCGTCCAGGTGCCCGCCGGTCTGGCGCTCGTCGACGAGATGACCCTGGCCGACCCGGTCCTGTTCGTACGCCGCACGCTGCGCGGGGTCCGCGCGCGCCCGGGCACCGACGCCGTCGACGCGGGCACGCTCGACCTGCGCCTCGGCGCATGGCTCGGCACCGTCGCCCTCGAGACCGACGAGACCGTCGACCTCGTGCGCGCGTCGCGGGGCCGTCGCCCGAGCGAGACGCTGCACCCCGCGACCCTGCTCGTCGCCGTGGCCGGACGCGCGGAGCTCCTCACCCGCGTCTCACGCGTCGGCAGCCGGACCGACCTCCGTCCTCGGTAGCGCGCTCGGGCGCGTCGGAAGACTCACCGACAGCCGTTGTCGCTCGGCCTTCCGACGCGACGAATGCGGGCCGGCGAGCGGCGCTCAGGCGGCGATGCCGCCACCGAGGAGCCGATCGCCCTCGTAGCAGGCGACGACCTGCCCCGGGGCGACCCGTCGGGTGCGGCGCTCGAACGTGACGATGTCCCCGGCGAACCGACCGGGGACGGGATCGCCGTGCGCGCGGGTCTGCACCAGCACCGGCGCACCTTCGCGCGGTGCACGGTCGACCCAACGCAGCTCCTGGAGCGCGACACGATCGGTGAGCAGGTCCTCGCGCCGGCCGATCACCACTCGCGCGGCATCGGCGTCCACGTCGATCACGTAGCGCGGCGCGCCGGCCGCGACGCCGAGCCCACGTCGCTGGCCGATGGTGAACCCCTCGATCCCGTCGTGGTTCGCGACGACCGCGCCCGACGCGTCGACGACGACGCCCGCTCGCGGCGTCGAACGCGTGCGCACGAACTCCCGTCGGTCGTCGCGCCGGACGAAGCAGACGTCCATGCTCTCGGGCTTCGCCGCCGTCCGCAGGCCGAGCCGAGCGGCCTCCGCGCGCACCTCGGCCTTGGTGAGGTCGCCGACGGGCAGCACCACGCGCGCCAGCTCGGCCTGACCGAGCATGTAGAGGACGTAGGACTGGTCCTTGGCGACATCGGCGCCTCTCCGCAGGGAGCGTCGCCCGTCGGACCCGGTGACCACCCGGGCGTGGTGGCCGGTGGCGACGGTGTCGAAGCCCAGCGCGGTGGCGCGCTCGAGGAGCGCTCCGAACTTGATCGCCCGGTTGCACTCGACGCAGGGGTTCGGCGTCCGTCCCGCTGCGTAGGCATCGACGTAGGGGTCGACGACGGACCGCTCGAACTCGTCGGCGAGGTTGAGCACGTAGTGCGGGATCCCCAGCTGGGCGGCGACGCGCCGGGCGTCCTCGACGTCGGCGACGCTGCAGCACCCCGAGTCGGTCTCGCCACCCCAGAGCCGCAGGGTCACGCCGGTGACCTCGTGGCCGGCCTCGACCAGGAGTGCCGCCGCGACGGACGAGTCGACGCCGCCGCTCATGGCGACCAGCACGTCCGACGGAGGGCTCATCGAGGCGCGAGGAGTGGTCGGCGCAACGACGCGACGACGTCGGGGATGACGTCGAGTGCGGTGGCGACGTCGTCGTCGGTCGACGTGTGACCCAGGCTGAGGCGGATCGCGCCGCGAGCGAGCTCGGGATCGACGCCCATCGCCGCGAGCACGTGCGACGTCTGCGTCGCGCCCGAGGAGCAGGACGAACCGGCCGACGCGTACACGCCCGCACGGTCGAGCGCGATCACGAGCAGCTCCGCGTCGACGCCGCGGAACGCGACGTGGCAGCTCCCCGCCACCTTGCGCGCCGGGTCTCCGGTCTCGACGACGTCGTCGACGCGGTCGCGCAGCCCCTCGAGCAGCCGGTCGCGCAGGCCTGCGACACGAGCGACGGTGGCGTCACGCTCCTCCACGGTCTCGCGCAGCGCGGCCGCGGTCGCGACCGCGCCGGCGACGTCGACCGTGCCCGCCCGGCGCCCGCGCTCCTGGCCGCCTCCCTCGAGCACCGGCTGGAGGGCGACGCCGTCGCGCACGACCAGCACACCGGAGCCCTTCGGCCCCCCGAGCTTGTGAGCGGAGACCGACACGAGCGACGCGTCGGCCGCCGCCGTCGCGACGTCGAGCCACGGAGCCGCCTGCACCGCGTCGGTGTGCAGCACGGCCCGAGGTGCGCGCTCGGAGACGAGCGCCGCGACCTCCGCGAGCGGCTGGATCGTGCCGACCTCGTTGTTCACGAGCATCACCGAGACGACGGCGACCGACGGGTCGAGCGCGGCGGCCAGCGCGTCGAGGTCGACGGTGCCGGCGAGGGTCGCGGGGACGCGGCGCACGGTGGAGCCCTCGGCCTCCAGCCGGTCGGCAGCCGCGAGCACCGCCTTGTGCTCGAACGCGCAGGTCACGACGCCGTCGTCGCGCCCCTCGGCCCTCGCGGCGCGCACGACGCCCTCGACCGCCAGGTTGTCGGCCTCGGTGCCGCTCCCCGTGAGCACCACCTCACCCGGGGCCGCGCCCAGGCAGGCGGCCAGCACCTCGCGGGCCTCCTCGAGCGCGGCCCTCGCCGCCCGGGCCGGGGCGTGGGCTCCCGACGGGTTGGCGAACTGCTCCGTGAGGAACGGGCGCATCGCCGCGACGGCACTCGGCCGCATCGGTGTGGTCGCCGCATGGTCGAGGTAGACGCCGGTCATCGCCGTCCCAGTGTAGGGACGAGCCGCGCCGCTACCGGCGGCGAAGCCTTGTACGACAAGGGCGGGACCGGGGTCCGAGGCCTGCCGGGGGTGGCATCCGTCACCTCCGGGAACGCTGTCACACCCCGCGACGATGATCCTTGCATGAGCACCCAGCTCCGCCTCGTCGAGGCCTCCGAGCCGAAGGGCTCCCGCCGGGCCCGCCCCCGCGCCCGGGTGACGCGTGCGCCCAAGGCGCGGCGCGTCCACTGGGCCACCGACTGGCGCCTTGACGAGACGACCCGCAGCACGGGTCGCCGTGGCGTCGCCGCCGCCCGCGAGGCGCTCGCCGCCGCCCGCCGCCCCGAGACCGACCTCCCCCGCGCCAGCTGACGCCCCGGCGACCCCGGGTGCGCTGCTACTGGGGGAACTTGATGCCCGGCTGCACCGCGCCGCGCAGCTCGTCGCGCCGGGGAGCGAAGGCGTTGCCCGGGCACGCCGTCGTGTTCAGGTCGCGGTGGTTCCAGATGAGGTTGTCGAGGTAGACGCCGGTCCCGACGGGCCAGCGCTGACAGCCACACGGCGAGGCGCCCACCGTGATCCAGGTCGGCACCGACGGGTCGAGCTTGGCGACGCTGAGTCGCCACCGCAGCGTGTCGACCAGCGCGTTCCACTGCTCGCCGGGCGGCTGCGAGGAGGTGAAGTCGCCGATGAGCGCGATGCCGGTCGACCCCGTGTTGAAGCCGCCCGCGTGCCCGCCGATGACGGGCTGCTTCGCGCCGCCCTCCCGACCGATGAAGATCGTGCCGTAGCGATCGATCAAGAAGTTGTACGCGACGTCGCAGTAGCCGTTGACGTCCATGTGGTAGCTCTGGATCGCCTGCACGATGCCGGGGCTCGCCCCCGGCGAGTAGCCGTTGCTGTTGACCGTGTGGTGCACGACGGCGTACTTCAGCGCCGGCGCGTACTCGGGCCCCCCGGCGCACTGGAACGGGCGCGCGCCCCAGGTGGCGCGTCCGACCATCGGCGGGCGGGGCGCGTACGCGCTGCTGCCGCCGGGCGCCGGCGGTGGCGGGGGCGGCGGCGCGACCGGCACGCACGCCGCGAGCAGTACCGCCGCGCCGACCAGCGCCACGCACTGGAACGCGCGCCGTGGCCGCCATCCGAGCGCGAGCGCGACGAGCAGCGCGACCACGACGAGCAGCACGGCGCCGAACACCCAGCGCCCGGCACCGTCGACCGAGCCGATCACGCCCGTGATGGCACCGGCCGCGCCGTCGGGCGCGGACGCAGGCTCCGACTCGACCGCGGCGACCTCGACGTCCGACGCGACTCCCGACTCGAGCGTCACCCGCACCGCGGTGACGTCGTCGCCGACCCACAGCGGCTCCGTCGCGTTCGCCGGGAAGCCCTCCGCGGACGCGCGTGCGGCGTCCGCGCCACCGACGTCGGCGCCCGTGTCGGCGGCCTCGAGGTGGGCCTCGTCCCAGGAGCCGTCGCTCGCCTGCACCTCGACGACGAACTCCGCGGCCGGGTCCCCCTCCCACGCCACCCCGACGAGGGTCGCGTCGAGCGGCGTCGCCGCCGACTCCCAGCCCGGCGTGACCGTGCCCTCGGCCGCCGGGGTCTGGGCCTCGGTGGTCGGGGTGGTCGTCGCGGGCACCGCGCTCGTCGTCGTGGTCTCGGGGACCTCGGGCGTCAGCGGGATGCTCGTGGTGGTCGTGGTCGGCGGCGCCGGGTCCTCGAGGGCGAGCACGGGCGCGCCGAGGAGCACGAGCGCGAGCGCAGGGACGAGCAGGATTCGGCGCATTCGGGGGGGTCCTGTGGTTGGTGACTTGGGGGCTGGTGACGTCGGCCCCGGGGCCGGCGCAGGTCACGACGGGTCCCCGCCCGCACCGGCAGTCTCGCGCGACCCCAGGGGCCACACAACGATCCCCCCGCTCACCACGGTCGCCGAAAGGCGTCCCCACTACCGTGGTTCCCATGGCCGACCTCGACGACTGGCGGGCTCTCGCCGCCTCCGAGCTGAAGGGCGACGACCCCGATCGCCTGATCTGGGAGACCCCCGAGGGGATCCCCGTGAAGCCGCTGTACACCGCCGACGACCTCGAGGGGCTCGAGGCGGTCGGGACCCTGCCCGGGTTCGAGCCGTTCGCGCGCGGCGTGCGAGCGACGATGTACGCCAACCGGCCCTGGACCATCCGCCAGTACGCGGGCTTCTCGACCGCCGAGGAGTCGAACGCGTTCTACCGGGCCAACCTCGCCGCGGGGCAGATGGGCCTGTCCGTCGCGTTCGACCTCGCGACGCACCGGGGGTACGACAGCGATCATCCCCGCGTCGTCGGTGACGTGGGCATGGCGGGCGTCGCCATCGACTCGGTCGAGGACATGAAGATCCTCTTCGACGGCATCCCGCTCGAGAAGATGTCGGTGTCGATGACCATGAACGGCGCGGTGCTGCCCGTGCTCGCGGGCTACGTCGTCGCGGCCGAGGAGCAGGGCGTCGCCCAGGACCAGCTCGCCGGGACCATCCAGAACGACATCCTCAAGGAGTTCATGGTCCGCAACACCTACA
>CAZCUD010000008.1:0-153899 GCA_964501785.1 uncultured Bifidobacteriaceae bacterium | reverse complement strand
GAACGAGCAGCGCAAGGTGGTCTACCGGCGCCGCCAGCAGATCCTCGACGGCGAAGACCTCGGAGAGGCCTCGCGCGAGGCCATCGAGGACGCGCTCGAACGCCTCATCGAGACGTACTGCCCGAGTGAGCACCCCGAAGACTGGGACCTCGACGAGTTCCACACGAGCCTCACGCAGGCGGTGCCGACCGACATCACTCGCACTCGGCTCGACGACGCGAAGCACGTCGACGAGCTCCGAGGGCTGGTGGTCGACGACGCCCTCGAGCGCTACGACGCCAAGGAGCAGACGATCGGCGCCGAGACGCTGCGCGAGATCGAGCGCCGCGTGATGCTCTCGGTGATCGACCAGCGGTGGCGCGAGCACCTCTACGAGATGGACTACCTGCGCGAGGGCATCAACCTGCGGGCCATGGGTCAGCGCGATCCGCTCGCCGAGTGGCAGCGCGAGGGCTTCGACATGTTCGAGGCGATGATGGCGATGATCGACGACGACTTCGTCCGCTACGTCACCCACCTCGAGGTCGTCACGCAGGAGGAGGAGCAGGCGCCCCGCAACCTCTCCTACTCGGCTCCCGAGGATCCCGTGCAGGGTTCGGCCGCGCTCGCGCAGGCCCGCGCCGCGCAGCCCGCGGACGAGGCCGCGCTCGAAGAGCTCGGCGGAGCGCCCGAGCCGGTGGGCCCGATCGGCGCGGCCAACGAGCCCGTCACCGTCGAGAAGACCCCTGGCCGCAACGAACCCTGCTACTGCGGCAGCGGCAAGAAGTACAAGCTCTGCCACGGTCGCTGAAGCGGCCGACGTCTCGTGCGCGACTTCACCGACGACCTCGCCGCGCTGGCGCGCCGCGTCGACGACGCGCACGGGTATCTGCGGGTCGACGAGGCGCGCGCACGTCTCGACGAGCTCAACGAGGTCGTCGCCGATCCCGATCTCTGGAACGATCCCGATCGCGCTCGGCGCGTCACGACCGAGCACGCCCGCGTCAAGGACGACCTCGACATCGTCGCGGCGCTCGACCGGACCCTGTCCGACGTCGAGACGCTGCACGAGCTGGCTCGCGAGGAGCGCGACGACACGCTCGAGTCCGAGATCGCCGCGGGCATCGAGACGTTGCGCGGGCAGCTCGACGACCTCGAGCTGCGGGCGCTGTTCACCGGGGAGCACGACGACCGTGACGCGATCTGCGTGGTGAACTCCGGTGCCGGTGGCACCGACGCGCAGGACTGGGCCGAGATGCTGCTCCGCATGTACACGCGCTGGGCAGAGCGACGTGGCTTCGACGTCGAGCTCGACGAGGTCCAGCCCGGCACGGAAGCCGGGATCAGCTCGGCGACCTTCACGGTGAAAGGTCGGTACGCGTACGGGCTGCTCGAGAGCGAGCGTGGCGTCCACCGGCTGATCCGCATCTCGCCGTTCGACGCGAACGCCCGCCGCCAGACGGCGTTCGCGTCACTCGACGCGGTGCCGGCGCTCGAGGAGGCGGAGGAGCCCGAGATCGATCCGTCCGACCTGCGCATCGACACGTACCGGTCCTCCGGCGCCGGTGGTCAGCACGTCAACGTCACCGACTCCGCGGTGCGGATCACGCACCTGCCGACCGGGATCGTCGTCTCGTGCCAGAACGAGCGCTCCCAGACCCAGAACAAGGCGCGCGCGATGCAGATCCTCGCCGCGCGCCTCGCCGAGCGGCAGCGCCAGGAGCGCGACGCCGAGCTCTCCGAGCTGTCGGGGGAGAAGCGCGACGTGGCCTTCGGCAGCCAGATCCGCACGTACACGCTCGCCCCGTATCGCCTCGTGAAGGACGAGCGGACCCGCCACGAGACCGGCAACGTCGACGCCGTGCTCGACGGCGACCTCGACGAGATGATCGAGGCCTGGCTCCAGTGGCGTGCCCGCGGCTCCGACGCCGTGCCGACGGGATGACGTCCCGACCCCGTCCGAGCCCGTCCGGCGGTGAGCGCCCGGAGCGGCGCCGGTGACGTCGGGCGGGGGGCCCGGGCTCCGCACGGGGACGACTGCCGGTCGGTGGGTGGTGGCCGCGGCGGTCCTCGGGTCCGGCGTCGTGTTCCTCGACGGCACGGTCGTCAACGTGGCGCTGCCGGCGATCGCCCGTGATCTCGATGCGAGCCTCGCCGACCTGCAGTGGGTCGTCAGCGGCTACCTGCTCGCGCTCGGATCGTTCCTCGTGGTCGGCGGCTCGCTCGGCGACCTGTTCGGGCGACGCCGCATGTTCGTGTGGGGACTGGTCGCGTTCGCGGCGTCGTCGGTGGTGTGCGGCGTCGCGCCTTCGGTCGGCCTGCTGATCGTCGCCCGCGTCGTCCAGGGTGCGGCGGGCGCGCTGCTGGTCCCGGCGAGCCTGGCGATCATCTCGTCGACCTTCGCGCCGGCCGATCGGGCGCGCGCGATCGGCGCGTGGTCGGGCCTGGCCGGCGTCTCGGCAGCGATCGGCCCCTTCCTCGGCGGCTGGCTGATCGACGCCGTCTCGTGGCGCCTCGTCTTCCTCATCAACGTGCCGATCGTCGCGGTCGCGGTGCCGATCGCGCTGCGTCACGTCCCCGAGACCCGCGACGAGCACGCCGATCGCCACGTCGACGTCGCCGGCGGGGTGGTGCTCGCAGGAGGTCTCGGTGCGCTCGTCTTCGCCCTGATCGAGGGTCCGGCCGGAGGCTGGTCGGCCCTCGAGGTCGTGCTCGCGGCGGTCGGCATCCTCGCGCTCGTCGGATGGTGCGTCCTCGAGTCGCGTCTCGATCAGCCGATGGTCCCGCTCTCGATCTTCCGCTCGCGCCAGTTCTCCGGCGCCAACGGGGTGACGTTCGCCGTCTACGCGGCCTTCAGCGCGGTGACGTTCCTGCTCGTCGTGCACCTCCAGTCCGACCTCGGCTACGACGCCCTCGAGGCCGGGGCGGCGCTGCTCCCCGTCACCGTGCTGATGCTCGTGTTCTCCCCCCGCGCCGGCGCGCTGGCGCAGCGGATCGGCCCCCGTCTCCCGATGACGCTCGGCCCGCTGATCGTCGGGGCCGGCACCGCGCTCCTCGTCACCGTCGAGCCCGGGGCGTCCTACTGGACGTCCGTCTTCCCGGCTGCGGTCGTGCTCGGCGCCGGCCTCTCGCTCACCGTGGCGCCGCTCACCGCGTCGGTGCTGGCTGCCGTCGACGACGACCACGCGGGCGTCGCGTCGGCGATCAACAACGCGGTGGCGCGCATCGCCGGTCTCCTGGCGGTCGCCGTGCTGCCCGCGGCCGCGGGGCTCGCCGGCGTGGGCGAGTCGCTCGACCTCGACGAAGGCTTCGGTCGCGCCATGCTGATCGCCGCGGGTCTCTGCGTCGTCGGCGCCGTGATCGCGTTCGTGACCATCCGCCGGAGCGAAGCCGTGTTCGACGTCGCGCGCGTGCCGGTGCTGCCACCCTGTGGCGATCCGTGCCTCAAGGAGCCCGCGAAGGCCGCCTGACCTGCGCCGAAGCACCCGATTCGGCGTGCCACGGAAGCAGGGGGAGCGGCTGGTACCCTCGACCCGGCCGAAACCCCTCCCCCAGGGTGTCGCTGCTTCATGCTTCGCTTCGAGAACGTCTCCAAGGTCTACAAGGGCAACGTCGTCGCGCTGCGCGACGTCACGATGGACGTGCAGAAGGGCGAGTTCGTGTTCCTCGTGGGTCCGTCGGGCTCCGGGAAGTCGACGTTCCTGAAGCTGTTGCTGCGTGAGGAGCCGCCCACCGGCGGCCGCATCGTGGTCGCGGGGCGCGACATCTCGCGCCTGTCCCACTGGAAGATCCCGCAGCTGCGCCGCAACATCGGCACGATCTTCCAGGACTTCAAGCTGCTGCCGACCAAGACCGTCTACGAGAACGTCGCGTTCGCCATGGAGGTCATCGGGCGGCCGCGCACGGTCGTCCGCACCCAGGTGCCGCAGGTCCTCGACCTCGTGGGTCTGGGGAAGAAGTCCGACCGGTTCCCGTCCGAGCTCTCGGGTGGCGAGCAGCAGCGCGTCTCGATCGCGCGAGCGTTCGTCAACCGCCCGCTGATCCTCCTGGCCGACGAGCCCACCGGCAACCTCGACCCTGCGACGACCGTCGGCATCATGCGCATCCTCGACCGGATCAACCGCACGGGCACCACCGTGTGCATGGCCACCCACGACGGGCGCATCGTCGACGCCATGCGCCGGCGCGTCATCGAGCTCAACCGCGGCACGGTCGTGCGCGACGAGGCTCGTGGCCTCTACGGGACGGGGGCATAGCCGGCGATGTGGACCCGCATCACGTACTTCGGTCGCGAGACGATCGTCTCGCTGCGCCGCAACCTCCTGATGACGATCGCCGGCATCCTGACCGTGGCGGTGTCGCTCGCGCTGTTCGGCGGCATCATGATGCTCTCGCGGTGGGTCGACCACGGCACCGAGCGCATCAAGGGCGGCGTGCGCCTCGAGATCTTCATGCAGATCGATGCCACCGAGGGGCAGATCGGCGACGTGCGCACCGCGCTCGAGGGCGACCCGGACGTGAAGTCGTTCCGGTACTTCGACAAGGAAGCGGCCCTCGAGGAGTTCAAGCGCATCTTCCAGAAGGACCCCGACCTCGTCGAGAACATCACGGCCGACGCGCTGCCGACGTCGTTCCGGATCGTCCCGATCCGGGCGGAGCGCACCGAGGCGGTGCAGAACCGCTTCGAGGCCCAGCCCGGCGTCGACGAGGTGGCGACGCCGGCCGAGGCGCTCGAGGGCCTGCTCGACGCGACCGATACGGCCCGGTTGATCTTCATCGGCCTCTCGCTGGTGCTGCTGGTGTCGTCGCTGTTCCTGATCGTGAACACGATCCGGCTCGCCACCTTCGCCCGGCGCCGTGAGATCGAGGTCATGAAGCTCGTCGGCGCGTCGAACTGGTTCGTGCGGGTCCCGTTCATGGCCGAGGGGCTCGTCCAGGGCCTGATCGGCGCCGGGCTCGCCGTCGGCGTGGTCGCCGCGCTCAAGGTCGGGTTCGACAACTGGTTCGACAGCCCCGACGGGTTCTTCCGCGAGTTCTTCGTCACGAGCAACGACGCGCTCGTCGTGGCCCTGTACGTGATCGTGCTCGGGGTGGTGATCGGCCTCATCGGCTCGATGATCGGGCTCCGCCGCTTCCTCCGCGTCTGACGGATCGCCGCCGATCCGGCCCGGATCGGCGTGAAATCAACGTCTCGGACGCCCGTTCTCCCTGTTGTTCCTGTGACCGGTGTTGTCTAGCCTTGATGGCTCCCATGCGAATCCCTCGCTCCCGGATCCTCTTCGCCGCGCCCGTGCTCGTCGTGGCCCTCGCGCTGAGCGGGTCGCTCGCGTCCGGCGCGCCCGAGGACGACCGCCGCCAGCAGCTCCAGGACCAGATCGGTGAGGCCTCGGCGCAGGAGGCCGCGGCGCTGCAGGAGCTGTTCGCGATCTCGGCCCGCAAGGCCGAGATCGACGCACGGGTCGCCGAGCTCGACGCGCAGGTGACCGCCGCCGAGGCCAAGCTCGCGCCCCTCGTCGCCGAGTCGGAGCGACTCCTCGCCCGCACCGTCGAGCTCCAGGCCGAGATCGATGCCACGCAGGCCGAGCTCGTGGCCGCGCAGGCCGAGTTCGACGAGTCGGCTGCCGAGATGTACCGCTCGGCGCGCACCGGAGCGGCCTACGACATCGTGCTCGCGTCGCGGCCCGACGAGATCGGGCGCCAGGACAAGTACCTCGACCACGTCTCCGAGAAGCGCCGCCGGATCGTCAAGCGGGTCCAGCGGCTCCGCAACCAGCTCGAGGTGAAGAGCCAGCAGCTCGCCGAGGAGAAGGCGAAGGCCGACCGGGCGACCGAGGAGGCGCAGGCCGCACGGGACGAGATCGCTTCGCTGCGCAGCCAGATCGAGCCCGCGCGGGCCGAGGCCGCGCAGCAGCAGGCAGCCGAGCAGTCCGCGATCGAGGACATCCAGGCCCGCAAGACCGAGTTCGAGTCGGAGCTCGCGGCGCTCCAGGCCGCGTCGGACAGCATCTCCGCTCGCCTGCGCGCGCTCGGATCCGGCCCAGGGGCGCCGGGGTCCTGTCAGGCGCGTCCGGTGCCGGGCCCGATCACCAGCGGCTTCGGTCCGCGGATGCACCCGATCCTGGGCTACTCGCGCATGCACAGCGGTGCCGACATGTCGGCGGGGAGCGGCACGCCGATCCAGTCGTGTCGTGCCGGCACCGTCGTGATCGCCGGCGGCCAGGGCGGCTACGGCAACACGGTCGTCGTCGACCACGGCGGAGGGATGGCGACCCTCTACGCCCACCAGTCGTCGCTCAACACCAGCGTCGGCGCGTCGGTCGCGGCCGGCGACGTGATCGGATACGTGGGCAGCACCGGCATGAGCACCGGTCCGCACCTGCACTTCGAGGTGCGCCTCAGCGGCAACCCGGTCGACCCGGCTCCCTACCTCTAGGCCCGGCACGGCCCTTCGCCCGGGGGCGGCGCCGACACCGACGACCCCGCTCCGTCGGGCGCCTCTCGGAGCCGGAGCCCCTGCTCCCTCGCTCGCCTGCGGCTCGCTCGGTCGGGTCTTCGACCCGGGTCTCCGGCTCCTTCGGCGCGACTCCTCCTCCGGGGGTCATCGGGATCGGCGCCGCGGCGCACCCGCGCCGCTCGCGCTTCCGCCAGGGCGCAGCGAGCTCGTTGCCCTTCGTGATGAACGGAGCTGAGCATGCGGACCCGGGGCGTGGGGCTCTCGCGCGCAGCTGGGGGCCCGAACTGTGCCGCGGTGTGCTGAGCGCAGGGGCCGGCGAAGGGCGAGTTCGCTGGGCGCTACGGCTGCGGAGCAGCCGCGCGACCAGTGATGTCTGAAGCCACCGACGGTCCCTGCGCTCAGGGCGCCGCCCCCCGCTGAGTAGACGCGGGCAGCGAGCGGGCGAGGGCGGCTACTTGGGTTGCTTGGTCGTGCGGAGGTAGGGCTTGAGGGTCTTGTAGCCGGGGAACTTCTTGTCGGCGTCTTCGTTGCTGACTGCGCCGGTGATGATGACGTCGTCGCCTTGCTTCCAGTCGGCGGGCGTCGCGACCGCGTGCTTGGCGTTGAGCTGGAGGGAGTCGATGACGCGGAGGATCTCGTCGAAGTTGCGGCCGCAGGTCATCGGGTAGGTGAGGATCATCTTCACCTTCTTGTCGGGCCCGATGAGGAAGACGTTGCGCACGGTCATGTTGTCGGCGGGGGTGCGCTCCTTGGCGTCGCCCGACGTCGCGGCGGGCAGCATGTCGTACAGCTTCGACACCTTGAAGTCGTCGTCGCCGATGATCGGGAAGTTCGGCGCGGTGCCCTGGGTCTCCTCGATGTCCTTCGCCCACGCCTCGTGGTCGTCGGTCGCGTCGACCGACAGCCCGATGACCTTCACGTTGCGCTTGTCGAACTCGGGCTTGAGCGCCGCCACCCGGCCGAGCTCGGTCGTGCAGACCGGGGTGAAGTCCTTGGGGTGCGAGAAGAGCACTCCCCAGCTGTCACCGAGGTACTCGTGGAAGTCGAGCGTGCCGTCGGTGGTGTTCGCGGTGAAGTTGGGGGCTTCGTCTCCGAGTGCGAGTGCCATGGTTGGTCTCCTGAGCGCTTCGTCCGTCTCTGCTGGTCGTCGTCGAGCATATGCCCGGGGCGGGCCGAAAGTCGAGTAAAACGGTCGGGAATTGTGCCGGACGTCACGCCGCATCGCGATCGACGCGCGCGGTCCGGTGCGCGTGTCCCGGCGACCGTCGCGAGCGCCGCGTCGTGTTGACGCCGAGGCGCGGTCGCGGCGAACGTGACGCCGATGGCGGGATACTCCGGTGCACCCCTGGTGAAGAAGCTCGGGGTGAAGGAGGGGTGCAGGCTCGCGATCGTCTCGGCGCCGAACGGCTTCGCCGAGTCGCTCGAGCTCCCACGCGGCGTGCAGCTGCGCAAGCAGGCGCGCGGCCGACTCGATGTCGTCGTCTTCTTCGTGACGCGCCGTGCCGAGCTGACGCGACGCTTCCCTGCGCTGTGCAACCGTCTCGAACCCGACGGAGGCCTCTGGATCGCGTGGCCGAAGCGATCGTCCGACGTCGCGACCGATCTCAGCTTCGAGCCCGTGCAGCGCGTCGGGCTCGACAACGGTCTCGTCGACAACAAGGTCGCCGCGATCGACGACACCTGGTCCGGGTTGCGGTTCGTCCGGAGGGTGCGCGACCGACCGTCGCGCTGAGCGTCGCGCGTCTGCTACGACGAGGGTCGTGTGCGGACGGTTCGTGACCGCGTCGTCGCCGGCGCTGCTCGCCGATCGGTTCGGCGTCGACGACGTGCAGGTCGACGAGTTCGAGCCCGACTACAACGTCGCACCCCGAGAGCTCGTCATGGTGATCCGTCAGCGAGACGAGCATCGGGTGCTGTCGCGAGTGCGGTGGGGGCTCGTGCCGTCGTGGGCGAAGGATCCGTCGATCGGCGACCGGATGATCAACGCGCGCGCCGAGGGCCTGGCCGACAAGCCGGCGTTCAAGCGATCGTTCGCGAAGAAGCGCTGCATCATCCCCGCCGACGGCTTCTACGAGTGGAAGGTCGTCGGACCGCCGCGCACGCCCAAAGGCCGGCCGCGCAAGCAGCCGATGTTCATCCATCGCCGCGACGGCGAGCCGATGGCCTTCGCCGGCCTCTGGGACGTCTGGAAGGTCCGCGACGGCGTCGAGGCGCCGACGGGGACCGACGACGAAGGCTGGCTCCGGTCGTGCGTGATCGTGACGGGGGAGCCCAACGACCTGCTGGCACCGATCCACGACCGCATGCCGGTGCTGCTGCCGGAGTCGGCCTGGGCAGCCTGGCTCGATCCGACGAACCACGACCTGGAGGCCCTCTCCGCGCTCCTGGTGCCGGCACCGTCCGAGCAGCTCGAGCTCTGGCCCGTGAGCGACGTCGTGAACTCGGCCGACAACAAGGGCGCGGAGGTCGTCGAGCCGGTCGAGCCTCGAGACGAGCACGGCTCGTAGGCTCCCCGCCGTGCTCGAGTCGTCGACATACCTCGCCTCGATCCGCTCGAACGCGGACGCGCTCGTGGACGCGGCCGTCGTGGCCGGCATGGCCGCGCCGGTCCCGCCGTGCCCCGAGTGGGCCGTCGCCGACCTGCTCGCCCACATCGGTCGCGTCCACCGGTGGGCCGCGGCCAACGCCGGTCGCACCCAGGACGACGGTCCCGCGTCCCGACGCGACTTCGAGATCCCCGCAGGGGAGGATCCGGTCCCGTGGGTGCGCGAGGGCATCGAGACCGTTCTGACCGCCCTCGACCGCCCCGCCGAGTCACCGGCCTGGGCGTTCTTCCCGCCGGGAGACGTCGGGTTCTGGCAGCGCCGCCAAGCCCACGAGACCGCGATGCACCGCGTCGACGCGCAGGCCGCGGCCGGGGAGATCCTGCCGATCGACGCGCAGCTCGCGTCCGACGGCATCGACGAGCTGCTCGACCTCTTCGAGCGCCAGCCGACCGGTCGCGGCCCCACGGGTGACGGAGCGACGCTGCACTTCCACTGCACCGACGTCCGCGGCGAGTGGCTCGTGACGATGCGCCCCGACGGCATCGACGTCGTGCGCGAGCACGCGAAGGGCGACGTCGCGGCGCGGGGTGGGGCGTCAGACCTGCTCTGCTGGCTCCAGGGTCGGGGTCCGATCGAGGCCCTCGAGGTCTTCGGCGACGAGACGCTGCTGACGCGCTGGCGCGAGGTCGCGACGTTCTAGACGTCGCCGCGTCGGGTCGTCCTACTCCGCGACCGGCTGGAGCGCGCTGCGCAGCACCGTCAGGACGTGCTCACGCCGGGCCTCGAGCGAGTCGGGGGCGAGGGGGTCGACCCCGAGCAGCGCGGTGATCAGCGCCGCATCGGAGAGGTACGAGAGCACTGCTCCGTAGCCGGTGAGCATGAGCTGGGCCGGGTCGTAGGGACGCAGCCGACCGGCGCGCATCTCGGCGTCGAGCCAACCGCATGCCTTGTCGAACAGCGGCCGCAGCAGGGCACCGAGCTCCTCGGCCAGGATCGGCCCACCCTCGAGCGCCTCGCGGCGGGCGAGGCGGACGAAGTCGGGGTTGTCCTCGAAGAACGTGAACGCCGCCCGGAGCACGCGCTCGACCTGCGGCCAGCCCTCCTGCACCTCCACCGTCGCCTCGGCGACGAGGTCGAACCAGGTGCCGAACGAGTCGAGGACCACCGCTCGGTACAGCTCGTCCTTCGAGTGGAAGTGATGGAGCAGGCTCGGCCGACGGATGCCCACGTCGTCGGCGATGGCGTTGAGGCTGGTGCCCGCGAACCCGTCGGCGGCGAAGTGACGCAGCGCCACCGCCAGGATCTGCTCCTTGGTGGTCTGGTCCTTGGGGCCCTCGGTGCCGCGCCGCTCGACCGTCACCTGATGTTCCCCCACGTGATGGAGCCTACCGACCAGTCGGTAGTTATGCTCGTGAGTGATGGACCTTCTCGATCCGACTGCGCCGTTCAACCCGTTGGTGGGCCTCATCGTCGGGTTGCTCGTGACCCAGCTCGCGATCCTCGCGACGACCGTCTACCTGCATCGCGGGCTCGCGCACAAGGGCCTGACCATGCACCCGGCCCTGGCCGTGCTGCTGCGCTTCGTGCTGTGGATCACGACCGGGATACGCCCGCGCGAGTGGGCCGCGGTCCACCGACGCCACCACGCCGCGGTCGACACCGAGCTCGATCCTCACAGCCCCGCGGTGGTCGGGTTCTGGCGCGTGCAGCTCGCGAACGCGGCGCTGTACCGGCGAGTCGCCCGTGACGGCGTCACGACCGAGAAGTACGCGAAGGACCTGCGTCCCGACCGCCTCGATCGCTGGTTCTTCGACCACGCGTTCCTCGGGCTCGGCATCGGCATCACGATCCTGATCGTGGTGCTCGGCTGGTCGACCGGGCTGATGGCCGCCGCAGTCCACATGGTCGCCTACCTCGGCCTGTCGGGCGCGATCAACGCGGTGGGTCACACCGTCGGTCGTCGTCCCGCCGAGAACTCCGGCACCAACATCCAGCTGCTCGCGCTCGTCACGGCGGGTGAAGGCCTGCACAACAACCACCACGCCGCGCCGACCTCGGCGCGGTTCGCGTTCCGCCCGACCGAGCTCGACCCCGGCTGGTGGGCGATCCGGGCGTTGGGCACGCTGGGCCTGGTGAAGGTCCGCCACCGCGAGCCGAAGCTCGCGACGTCACGCACCTGAGCGTCAGGCCGCGTTCGGCGCGAGCGCGCGCACGACCTCTCTGACCTGCTCGCCGGATCCCAGGATCGCCGGCGCGGGTGTCGTGACCCCGTTCGCGGTGAAGCGCGCGAGGTGGGCACGGATCTGATCGACGCTCCCGTGCACGATCAGCTCGTCGAGCAGCTGGTCGGGGATCGCCTCGGTCGCCGCCTTGCGATCGCCCGCCCGCCATGCCTCCCACATCGGCTCGAGCATCTCGCCACGCCCCAGCCATTCGTGGAACTTCGCGTACACCGGCACGTTGAGGTAGGCGGCGATCGCTCGACGTCCGACCAGGTCGACGAGCCCCCGGTCCTCCGTGGGGAGCACGAAGATCCGGGCGACGACCTCCTTGCCCTCGCCGACGTGGGGGACCACCGTGCGCACGTCGTCGGCCGACAGCCAGTTGATGATCGCCCCGTCGCCCTCGGTGCCGGCGATCTTCAGCATCCCGGGCCGCAGCGCGGCCACGAGGATCGGCGGCGGTTCTGCGAGCTCGACCCCGAGGCGGAACCCCTTGACCGAGAACGTGTCGTACTCCTCGGTCACCTTCTCGCCGGCGAGGGCCGCGCGCAGGAACCGGATCGTGTCGCGCACGCGCTGCACCGGCTTCACGAACGGGATGCCGTTCCATTGCTCGACGATGACGTCGGACGACGTCCCGATGCCGAGCGCGAACCGCCCCGGTGCCGCCTGGCACATCGCCGCGACCGACTGCGCGAGGGTCGCCGCGCCGCGTGTGAACACGGGGACGATCGCGGTGCCGAGGCGCAGCGACGGTGCCCAGGCGGCTGCGAGCGCGAGCGGCGTGAACGCGTCGCTGGCGCCGGCCTCCGCGCTCCACACGTCGGTGTACCCGAGCGTCTCCAGCTCCTCGTACCAGGACCGGTGCTCGTGCAACGGGATGCCCTCGAACGGCACCGTGATCCCGTGGCGCTGCGGAACGCTCATGTCATCTCCACCCATTCGCGGACGATCGTCGACTGGCTGGCCGTCGCCATGAGTGTGCCGTCCTCGGCCCAGAGGTGCACGACGCCGGTCCCGAACCCGTCGGCGACGGCCTGGACCCGGATGTCGGCCAGCACCCACTCGGTCGGGTGGACGCGCACCATGCGCAGCGTGTTGTCGATGCTGTTGCTGCGGGCCCGCCGCCCGCCGGCCTGGCCGATGCCGAACGGCACGTAGTCGCCGACGATCGCGAGTCCTGACGCGGTCGCCGGCAGGTGCTCGGGCAGGCGCACCCAGAGGGCGCTGCGGCCGTCGCCCGGGGTGCCGTCGAGCGCCTCGAACTCCCGCGCGTTCGCGAGCCGCATCTCGAGCCGCTCGCCGATCGTGCCGAGCTGGTGGGGTGGCAGCTTGCGCGGCGGGCTGTCGGCCACCGACGGGACGTCCGGGCGCTGCGCCCACTCGCCCTCCCAGTCGAGCGATCGCCGACCGAGCGCCGCGATGACGGTGAAGATCTCGTCGCCGCCGACGTGCGCGAGCACGCGGGCCTGCGAGGACGAGTGCCCGCGCACGACCTCGTTCACCTCGAGCTCGACGACCGCCGGGGGGTTGGCGAACTGGAGGTACTGCGCCGTCGCCCAGACCAGCGGGCGCCCGGTGACCCGCTCGAGCACCTCGATCGCCGCCCCGAGGCCGGCACCCCCGAAGAGCGAGCCGAAGCCCGAGCAGAGCCCGCGGACGACGGGCAGGCGCCACCGGAGCGGGTCGTCGGTCTGCTCGAGCCCGTAGAACGTCAGCGCGTCCAAGGACGCCGATGCTACGAGCGAGCAGCCCCTCGCACTGCGTTGGAAGCGGAAGCGACAACAGGTGTCGTTGACGCTTCCGACGCGGGCGGGGGTTCGGGCACCGGGTCGCGTCTCAGGTGGCGTCGGTCGCGGCGACGGCCCACGCACGGCCCGAGCGCGCGTGCTCGACGGCCAGGTGCAGCTGCCACCCGGTCGCGGGCTCGCCCGCGTCCCAGGCGAACCAACGCAGGTCGTCGAGCGCGTCGCCCAGCACGGCGGGATCGGGTGGCCAGACGTCGAGCAGGCCGAGGAGGGCGGCCGCGCTCCACCAGGCGCTGAAGCGTCCGGCCGCTCCGCCTCGACGTCGCCCGTGCGCGCCACCGCTCGCGCCGGCCCATGCGAGCAGCGCGAACGCGTCCGCCGACTCGATCGGGGCCGCGCGCGCGTCGGGGACGCCGAGCGCCGCGATCGCGGCGAGCGCTGCACCGTCGACGGCGATCGCGACGCCGGTGCCGTTCGAGTCCTGCGTCCAGGTGCGCGTCACGTCGAGCAGCGCGGCGACCCCGTCGTCGGGCGCGGTGCGCGTCACGGTCGTAGGGAGGTCGACCGGCGCGAGGCGGGGGAGAGCCGGCGACGGGAACTCGGCGCGGTGGGCGTCGTACTGCGCGAGCGCGTACTCGGGCTCCCAGGACGCGAGCGCGAGCGGCAGCTCGATCACCGCCGGGCCCCGCGGGGGTGCAGTCGACACGTCCTCGCCGCGCACGACTCGTTCGTGCGCGGCGAGCACCGCGTCGGGTCCGGCCGCGACGTGCGGTGCCAGCTCCGTCCAGGTGTGCGACTGCGCGGCGACCTCGGGCAGCGGCCCGGGTGCGAACCGTCCTGTGCCCTCCCGCAGGACGGAGGCGGCGAAGGGAGGCGGTGCCTCGAGCGCGAGGCGGTACGCGGCGTGCGAGGCGGCCGGCCAGAGCTGACGCCCGCTCTCGTGCGCTCGCTCGCAGCGAGCCTCCAGCTCGGCGAGCGACTCCCAGTCGCGGTCCTCACAGCACCGGTCGATGACCCGCAGCAGCTCGTCGAGGTCGCCCTGGCGGATCGCCTCGTCGAGGCGGTCGGCGTCCATCGCGCAAATCGTCGCGGAACGGCCCACCGCCGCACCATCCGGGCCGCCCGCGGCCGACACGGCGAATCGAGGTGCAAGACTGTCGCCCATCGTTCGGGCGGGCTGTCCAGGAGGAGTCATCGCAGTGCGTCGTCGTCTCGCAGCCGTGTTCTTCGTCGGGGTCTGTGCCGCCGCGTTGGCCGCCCCGCCCGCCGTCGCAGGGTCGGGTTCGGGCAGCGGCGGAGGTGAGCCGACGCTCGAGGAGACCGACAGCAGCCCCGCACCGAAGCGCACCGACGACTACCGCGACACGATCGAGGCCGCGATCGACAGCATCCAGGAGTTCTGGGAAGAGGAGTACGACGACCTCTACGGCGACGACTACGAGCCGATCCCAGAGGAGCGCATCATCGCGGCACGACCCGGCGTGAAGCTGCCGAAGTGCCAAGGGACCACCCTCACCTACGAGGACGCGCGCGAGAACGCCTTCTACTGCTACGAGGACAACTTCATCGCGTACGACGACGTGACGCTGTTCCCGCGACTGCACCGCGACTTCGGCGGGCTCGCGATCCCGCTCGTGATGGCGCACGAGTGGGGTCACGGCATCCAGGACCGCGCCGAGAACGACTTCCAGCCCGACGTGCTCAAGGAGCTCCAGGCCGACTGCTTCGCAGGCGCGTGGGTGGGCTTCGTCGCCAACGAGGGCGACCCCGACATCAAGGTGCGCGGCGGCAACCTCGACCAGGCGATGACCGCGATGCTCGAGTTCCGCGACCCGGTCGGCACCTCCGCCGACGAGCAGGGCGCGCACGGTTCGGGATTCGACCGGGTGACGTCGCTCCAGGCCGGCTTCGAGGGCGGGCCCGAGGCGTGCCACCCCTACTTCGACAGCCCGCCGGTGATCGTGGAGATCCCCTTCACGAGTGAGGACGACGCGGCGAGCGGCGGCAACCTGCCGGCCGACGAGGTGATCCCCGCCGCGGTCGAGACGCTGAACGACTTCTACATCCAGGTCGAGCCGGCGTACTCGCCGAAGACGGTCGACGACGTGTACTCGTTCGACTCGTCCGACGAGGACAACCTGCCCGAGTGCGGGGGCACCGAGCAGCCGCAGAGCGTGGTGCGGAACCGCGTCTTCTACTGCATCGACGACGGCAACTTCGGCTTCGACGAGCCATACCTCCAGCGGATCTACGACGAGATCGGCGACTTCGGAGTCGTGACCCTGTTCTCGAACCCGTTCGCGACCTACGTGCAGACGATCCAGGGCTTCCCCGGCGTCGAGACCAACGCCGACAACGCGGTGCTGGGCGCCGACTGCTACACGGGCGGCTACGCCGCGGCGCTGTTCAACGGCGCGCTGCTCGTCGATCCGAGCACCGGTGCACCGGCGTACGAGCTGTCGCCGGGCGACCTCGACGAGTCGATCCAAGCCTTCATCGACTACACGGCATCTCGGGACGTGGCGCCCGACCTCGACGTGACGTTCCTGCGAGTCCGGGCGTTCCGCGACGGCTTCGTCAACGGCTACACCAAGTGCGCCGAGTATCAGTCAGGCGTGCCGTTCCTCGCGTAGCGTCCGAGGCGTGAGCGTCACGCCCTCCGATCGTCAGACGGCGGTAGAGGTCGACGGACTGGTCAAGCGGTTCGGCGACTTCACCGCGGTCGACGGCGTCTCGTTCTCCGTCGAGCCGGGGGAGCTCTTCGGCTTCCTCGGCCCGAACGGAGCCGGCAAGACGACGACCATCAGCATCCTGTGCACCTTGCTGACGCCGTCGGGGGGCATCGCGCGCGTCGCCGGTCACGACGTCGCCAGCGAGCCGGCGGCCGTGCGTTCGAGCATCGGCCTGGTCTTCCAGGAGATCACCCTCGACGACTACCTTACCGGCGCCGAGAACCTGAAGTTCCACGCGGTGCTCTACGGCTGTCATCCGTCACAGGTCCGCGAGCGAGCCGCGCCCCTGCTCGAGATGGTGGGGCTCGCCGACCGCGCCGATCAACAGGTCCGCTTCTACTCGGGCGGGATGAAGCGCCGGCTCGAGATCGCGCGCGGCCTGCTGCACGCGCCGAAGGTGCTGTTCCTCGACGAGCCGACGATCGGCCTCGACCCGCAGACGCGTGTGCACATCTGGGACTACGTCGACACGCTACGTGAGCGCGAGGCCACGACGATGTTCCTCACCACGCACTACATGGACGAGGCGGAGCGCTGTGATCGCATCGCGATCATCGACCAGGGTCGGATCGTGGCGATCGACACGCCCGATGCCCTGAAGGCCTCGATCGGCGATGACGTCGTGACGCTCACGACGCACGACGACGACGCCGCGCTCGCCGACATCCAGCGCGGCCTCGGCGTCACCGGTGAGCGCACCGACGACGGGCTGCGGCTGCGCGTGCCCAGCGGTGAGGAGTTCGTGCCCCGCTTGTTCGACCACGTCGCGGGCGGGATCCGGAGCGTCAACGTGCGTCGCCCCAGCCTCGACGACGTGTTCCTCGAGTACACCGGCCGCGACATCCGAGATGCCGAGGCCGGCGCCAACGACCAGTGGAAGGCGAGCGGGATGACCCGCGGCTTCCGGCGCTGATGGCGGACGCGACGCTCCCCGGCTCGGTGCCGGCGCCCGCCGTCGACGAACGGCGGCAGATGGACCACGAAGGGCCGTTCGTCCGCAACGTGCGGGCGATGCTCATGGTGTGGCGTCGGGACATCATCCGGCTGTTCCGGATGCCGACGCGGATCATCTCCGGGGTCGCGCAGCCCCTGCTGTTCCTGTTCGTGCTCGGCGCGGGGCTCGAGGGTGCGATCGGCGCACAAGGTGCGGCCGGCGTCGACTACCAGCAGTACCTGTTCCCGGGGATCCTCGCGATGTCGATCCTGACCTCGGCGCTGTTCTCCGCGATCGCGATCGTGTGGGACCGCGAGTTCGGGTTCATGCGCGAGATGCTCGTGGCCCCGGTCGCGCGCGGCACTCTCGTGTGCGGAAAGGCGCTCGGCGGCGGCTCGGTCGCGGTGGTGCAGGGCCTGGTGCTGCTCGTCGCTGCACCCTTCGTGGGCGTGTCCTTCACCGTCGCGAGCTTCTTCCAGATGCTCGGGTTCATGCTGCTCCTCGCGTTCTCGTTGACCGCGTTCGGGATCGTCGTGGCGAGTCGGATGCAGCGCATGGAGAGCTTCCAGATGGTGATGGCGCTCGTGCTGCAGCCGATGCTGTTCCTATCGGGCGCGATCTTCCCGCTCAACGAGCTCCCCGACTGGCTGGCCGTGATCACCCGACTCAACCCCGCGACGTACGGCGTCGATGCGATCCGCCGCGTCGTCCTGCCCGAGTCCGACCCGCTCACGATCCTCGACTGGGTCGTGCCCCTGTGGGCCGATGCGCTGATCACCCTCGGCTTCGGCGTCGCGATGCTCGCCTTGGCCGTGCGCCTGTTCGGCAAGACCGAGTAAGAAGTCGGGCGGTGCCCGAGGATCGCCCCTCCAATCGACAGCTGCGACTCGCCCGTCGTCCCGAGGGCATGGTCGACGGCTCCACCTTCGAGCTGGTCGAGGAAGCGATCCCCGAGCTGGAAGCCGGCGAGTACCTGGTCCGCCACGTCTTCCTGTCGATCGACCCGACGCAGCGCGTGTGGATCCGCGAGGAGCCGAGCTACCTGCCGCCGGTGGAGATCGGCGAGGTGATGCGGTCGGGGGCCATCGGCGAGGTGGTGGAGTCGCGCGCGGACGACGTGCCGGTCGGGTCGGTCGTGACCGGACTGCTCGGTTGGCAGGAGCACTCGGTCTGTGGCCCCGATGCCACGGCGAACGTCGTCCCCGCGGGATTGCCGATGCGTCAGATGATGGGCGTGCTGGGCGCCACCGGCATCACCGCGTACTTCGGGATGCTCGACGTCGGGCAGCCCGCGGCCGGCGAGACCGTCGTCGTCTCGGGCGCGGCCGGCGCGACCGGGTCGGTCGCCGCGCAGATCGCGAAGATCCAGGGCTGTCGCGTCATCGGGATCGCGGGCGGCGCCGAGAAGTGCGGGTGGCTGCGCGACACGTGCGGGCTCGACGCGACGATCGACTACAAGTCCGAAGACATCGACGCGCGCCTCACCGAGCTCGCACCGGACGGTGTCGACGTGCTGTTCGAGAACGTCGGCGGCGCGAGCCTCGACGCGGTCCTCGGCCACCTAGCGATCGGCGCACGGATCGCGCTCTGCGGTGCGATCTCGACCTACAACGACCTCGACGGGAGCCCCGACCCGATCTCGCGCTACATGGAGCTCGTGGTGAAGCGCGCGCGCATCCAGGGCTTCCTCGTCCTCGACTGGCTCGAGCGATTCCCCGAGGCGGTGCTCCAGCTCGCCACCTGGGAGGCCGAGGGCAAGCTGTCGTGGCGCGACACGGTCATCGAGGGGATCGAGCGCGCGCCCGAGGCGCTCAACATGCTCTTCCGCGGCGAGAACCAGGGAAAGCTCCTCGTGCAGGTCGCCCCCGACCCGACCACCTGAGCGGGAATTCGGCACGTTGACGCGGGCTATGGCCGCTTCAACGTGCCCAGATCCCCCCGGGGTGTGGGCGGAGCGGTGTCAGCCCCTGATGAGGCGGCCGACGAGCGCGCCGGTGTGCTCGCCGTGCTCCATGAAGACCTCGCCGTTGACGACGGTGGCGTCGTAGCCACGGGCCCGCTGCGCGAACCGGCCCGCTCCGTGGGGGAAGTCGTGCACGAACTCGGGGACGGGCAGGGCCAGGCCCTCCCAGTCGATGACGTTGAGGTCGGCGAAGGCGCCTTCCCGCACGACCCCCCGGTCGGGGACGCCGAACGTCGACGCGGTGTCGGAGGTGAGGCGGCGGACGGCGTCCTCGAGCTCGAGCGCGCCGCGCTCGCGGACCCAGTAGGTGAGCAGGTAGGTGGGCGCGCTGGCGTCCATCGTCTGGCCGACGTGCGCGCCGGCGTCGGCGAGCCCCATCAGGATCTCGGGCTCGCCGAGCATCGCCCCGATCGCGTCGACGCTCTGGTTCAGCAGCGGCCACGAGAGGAGCAGTCGCCCGTCGGTCTCGATCGCGAGGTCGACGAACGCCTCGACCGGTGACACGCCTCGTGCGTCGGCGACCGCGAGCAGCGCGTCCTCGGGCCGACAGTCGTAGCGGGCGAGACCGTCGGGTCCGTTGAGCACGTAGAACACGTCGAGGCCGGCACGGTCGCCGGCGGCCTGGTCGACGAGCTCGGCGCGCCGGAGCGGGTCGCGCAGGACTGCGACCCGCTGCTCGAGCGACAGGGGCTGGAGCGCCTGCCACGCCGGATGGGCGTCGAAGGGGGTGCGGTGCGCCAGCCCGGTGAGCACGCCGATGAACCGGGGCGTGGTCTGCGGACGGATCGTGGCCCCGCGACCGTTGGCCGCGCGGGCCGCGGCCACGGCGTGGCGCCAGTGCTCGCCCTGGTCGTGCGTCTGCGACAGGTTGAACGTGAGCGGACGGCCGGCCGCCCGGCTGACCTGCTCCATCCACGCGAGCTCGGCGTCGACGCGCGGCTCGGCAGGGCCGTCCCCGTCGAAGCGGGGCGACACCTCCATCACGCCCCTCCCGTGCTTCGCGAGGACCCCCGCGAACGCTCGCAGCTCGTCGGGCTGCGCCCAGGTGCCGGGCACGAAGCGACCGTCGGGCACGCGGTGGCGCAGCGTGCGTGACGTCGACCAGCCGAGCGCGCCACGGGTGAGCGCCTCGTCGAGCAGACCGAGCATCGTGTCGAGCTCGTCGGCCGACGGGATCGCGTCCTCCTCGAGGCTGCGCTCGCCCATCGCGAAGTAGCGCAGCGCGGTGTGCCCGACCATGCCGCCGACGTTGACGCCGAGCGGCGTGCGGTCGAGCCAGGCGAGGTAGTCGCCGTACGTCTCCCAGTCCCAGGGCAGGCCGTCGAGGATGCTCCGGGCCGGGATGTCCTCGACCGACTCCATCATCTCGGCCATGTACGTGTGATCGGCGCTCCGCACGGGCGCGAACGTCACCCCGCAGTTGCCGATGACGACCGACGTGACGCCGTGCCAGCACGACGACGAGCCGATCGGGTCCCACGCGAACTGCGCGTCGAGGTGCGTGTGCACGTCGACGAAGCCCGGTGTCACGAGCCGGCCGTCGGCGTCGAGCTCACGACGGCCGCGGTCGGTGACCGTGCCGACGGCGACGATGCGATCGCCGTCGACCGCGACGTCCGCCGGCCGGACCGGCGCGCCCGTGCCGTCGACGAGCGTGCCGTTGCGGATCACGAGGTCGTGCACGTCCAGGGACGCTATCGGCCGATCGGCGGTCGTCACGCGGGCCGGGCGCGGCAGGGGCGGGAGCAGGTCGGTACGATCTGACGAGGCGTCAGATGACGTCGGCGTCAGCGATGGCGCGGAGCGAGAGCCGGGAGCATCGGTGGACGAGATCCCTCTGATCGTCAGCGTCGACGACCACGTCGTCGAGCCGCCCCACGTCTGGGAGCGCTGGCTCCCCGAGCGGTTCCGTGATCGGGCGCCTCGGATCGAGCGCAAGGGCATCGCCGGCATGCGTCACGTCGGTGGCGGGACCTACGAGCTCGAGTTCGACGACGACGCGCCGAAGGCCGACTGCTGGGTCTACGAGGATCTCGTGCTCCCGCACAAGCGCCACGTCGCCGCCGTGGGCTTCGACCGCGACGACATGACGCTGTCGCCGATCACCTACGACGAGATGCGCGACGGCTGCTACGACCCGAAGGCGCGAGTCGACGACATGGTGATGAACCACGTCGAGGCGAGCCTGTGCTTCCCGACCTTCCCGCGCTTCTGCGGCCAGACCTTCCTCGAGGCCAAGGACAAGGAGCTCGCGGCCGCCTGCGTGGTCGCGTACAACGACTGGATGGTCGAGGAGTGGTGTGGCGACAGCGACGGCGCGCTGATCCCGCTGATCATCATCCCGCTCTGGGACGTCGACATGGCGGTCGCCGAGATCGAGCGCAACGCGGCGAGGGGCGTGCACGCCGTGTGCTTCAGCGAGATCCCGCCGCACCTCGGGCTGCCGAGCATCCACACCGGGCAGTGGGATCCGTTCTTCGCCGCGTGCGAGCAGCAGGAGGTCGTCGTCTGCATGCACATCGGGTCGTCGTCGAAGATGCCGGCGACGTCGGCCGATGCGCCGGTGGCTGTCGCCGCGACGCTGTCGTTCGGCAACGCGATGGCGTCGATGAGCGACTTCTTGTTCTCCGGCGTCCTGGTTCGACACCCCGAGCTGAAGCTCGCGTACTCGGAGGGCCAGATCGGCTGGATCCCCTACATCCTCGAGCGCGCCAACGACGTGTGGCTGGAGCACCGCGCGTGGGCCGGCGTGCGCGAGATCGTGCCCGAGCCGCCCTCGACCTACTACTTCCGGCAGATCTACGGCTGCTTCTTCCGCGACAACCACGGGCTCGCTTCGCTCGACGAGGTCGGTGTCGACAACATCACCTTCGAGACCGACTACCCGCACACCGACAGCACCTGGCCCCACACCAAGGAGGTCGCGGAGAAGATGTTCGCCGGCCTCGACCCGGTGACCGTCCGCAAGATCGTGCGCGACAACGCCATCCGCATGCTCCACCTCGACCTCGACTGACGCGCGCACCGGTTGCGTAGCTCACCTTTGTAGGGAGGGGTGAGCCACGCACGTTGACGGTGCAGAATCGGGCCGTGGACGAGAGCTGCCGAGGGAGGCTCCTGGTCGCCACGCCGGAGCTGCTCGATCCCAACTTCGCCCGCACCGTGGTGCTGATGCTGGAGCACTCCGAGGACGGTGCGCTCGGCGTCGTCCTCAACCGACCGACCGACACGTCGCTGGCCGCCTCGTTGCCGCGCTGGCACGAGCGGGCCGCGCCACCGGGCGTGGTGTTCGTCGGCGGACCCGTGCAACCCGAGGCCGCGATCGGGCTCGCCCGCCGAGACGCCGCCGCAACCGACGCCGACACGCTGGGCTTCGCGCCGCTCTTCGACGACCTGGGCACCGTCGATCTCGAGCAGTCGCCCGACGATCTCGTCCCCACGGTGGAGGCGGTGCGAGTGTTCGCCGGCTACTCGGGGTGGGGCCCTGGCCAGCTCGACGACGAGCTCGCCGCGTCGGGCTGGTACGTGTGCGACGCGTTCCCGGGCGACCCGTGGACCGCGCAGCCCGACGGCCTCTGGCGCGCGGTGCTGCGCCGACAGCCCGGTCCGCTGAGGCTCGTCGCGGGCTTCCCCGACGACCCGTCCCTCAACTGAGGGATACCGTGGGCGCATGCCGATGCGCTTCAACCACATGGAGCTGACGTTCCCGACGGGCACGCTCACCGACGTGTTCCGCAAGGAGGTCGACGACTTCTACGGCGAGGTCTTCGGGTGGACGGGCGTCGACACCGAGGTCGTGGGCCAGCTGTGCCACATCCTCCTCACGGGCGACGGCGGCGACTTCATCCTGCTGGCCGAGTCCGAGAAGCCCATGAGCTCGCCCGGCTACGACCACCTCGGGCTGCTCCAGGGCAGCCGGGCCGAGGTCGACGACCTGCTGGCGAAGTGCAAGGAGCGCGCCGCGCTCGACGATCGCATCCGGGTGAAGGAGTACGAAGACCTCGTCACCGGCGATCTCGTCGTCCACGCGTTCTACGTGCGCCACCTCCTGCCCATCTGGTTCGACGTCCAGTGCATGGAGCGAGGCGGAGCGCCCGTCCCCCTCTAGGGCAAAGCACGCGCGGCCCGAGCCGGTCGCGTGCGTACGATGCGTTCGTGCGCAGCGACGAGGAGCGATCGAGGCGGGCGCTGGTGTTCGGCGAGGTCGCGGAGCTGTACGACCGGGCTCGCCCGTCCTATCCGCAGCCGCTCGTCGACGCGGTCCTCGCCGCGATCCCCGACGCGCCGAACGCCCGAGTGCTCGAGGTGGGCGCCGGCACCGGCAAGGCGACCACCCTCATCGCTCCCCACGTCGGATCGCTCCTCGCGCTGGAGCCCGATCCGGCGATGGCGGCGATCGCCGAGCGCCACACCAGCGCGCTCGACGACGTCTCGGTCGTGGTCGACGGCTTCGAGCACTGGGTCACGGCGCTCCCCCCGTTCGACGCGATCATCGCTGCGCACTGCTGGCACTGGGTCGACCCCCGCATCGCCTACTCGAAGGCCCGTGCGCTGCTGAGGCCCGACGGCGTGCTCGCCGCGTTCTGGAACGTGCCGAACCTCGAGCGCAGCCCGCTCTACGGGCTCGTGAACGACGCCTACCGCGAGCACGCACCTTCGCTCGAGGACAAGACGGAGAGCACCCGGCGCAGCTTCCGCGACACGATGGCGCGCCATCCCGGGTTCCGCATGACCGAGCAGCGCGAGTTCGACTGGGACCAGGAGTACACGTCGCGCGAGTACACGGACATGCTCTGCACGCACTCCGATCACCACCTCCTGCCCGACGTCCAGCGCGACGCGCTGATGCAGGCAGTCGCGAAGGTGATCGACGACGCGGGCGGCACCATCACCCTTCGCTACGAGACCATCCTGCTCGTCCTCACCGTGGAGTAGGCGTCCGGGAACCGAGTGACACTCGCTCGTCGCGGCTCCCGACGTGCAAGGATCCGTCGCTCGCAGATGGAAGAGGAAGGGTGACATGCCAGCCGAGTACAGCGCCGAGGCGCTCCAACGCCACTTCGCCGCGATCAGCAAGCGCTTCGACGCGCTCGAGCAGCAGGTCGCCGCGCTGAGCGAGAAGCTCGGAGTGCCCTACGCCGCACCGACCGCGGACGTCCCGCAGGAGGTGGTCGAGCTGGTGCAGGCAGGCAAGGAGCTCGAGGCGATCAAGAAGTACCGCGAGCTCACCGGCGCATCCGGCGACGAGGCCCGCAAGGTCATCGCGAGCGTCTGAACGGAGCCCGAGGTCCGATCGCGATCGGCTCTGCCCGCGCGAGGGAGGTGGTTGACGTGCCCGTGCTCAGGATCGACCACAAGGTCGCCGACTTCGACGCCTGGAAGCAGGCGTTCGACGCCGATCCTGCTGACCGAGAGGGCTCGGGGGTGCAGCGCTACGAGATCATGCGTGCGATCGACGATCCGAACCATGTGATCATCGACCTCGAGTTCGACACGGTCGACGAAGCCGAACGCCTGCTCGCGTCGATGCGCGAGGTCTGGCAGGTCGTCGAGCCCGCCGGTCTCATCGAAGGTCCGCAAGCTCGCATCGCCGAGATCGTGGAGACGAAGACGTACTGACGGCGTTGTCACATCCGAGTCGTACGCTGGATCGATGAGACAGTGCGGTGAATGCGGTCGCGTGTTTCGGCCATCGAGCCGACATCGCCGATGTCCAGCATGTCGCTCGCGGTCTCGATGCGCTTGCGGGAACGACAAGCAGGTCAAGTCTGCGACGTGCGCGTCGTGTCGCAGTGAGGCGAACGCCCGCAATGGGAACTGGCGTGGGGGGCGGACTCGCCACGCGCGCGGGTACGTCCTCGTTCGTGCACCGAATCACCCGCGAGCGACCGGATCAGGGTACGTGTTTGAGCACATCCTCGTTGCCGAGGAGATGCTCGGTCGGCACCTGTTGCCCGGGGAGACGGTTCACCATCGCAATGGCGTGAGAGACGACAACCGACCTGAGAACCTCGAGCTGTGGACGCGTCCGCAGCCGTCGGGCATCCGTGTCAGCGATGCGATCGCGTGGGCGCGAGAGATCCTCGAGCGCTATGTGGACAAGGGAACTGGCACACCTCCAACAACGCTCATCGATCCTCCCGACGAAGGTGGATGAGCGCTCTTGGAGGTGGCGGGAGTCGAACCCGCGTCTTTCGTGATGTTGACGGGGCTTCTCCGAGCGCAGCCGACGGAAGGGTTCTCGGGTGGTCGACGTCCGTCGGCGCCGGCGACCACCCCAGCCTCGCTGTGGTGTCCCGGTGGGCCACGAGGCCCGTCCCACCGGTGAGCTGCTCTCGATGACGCCCGGTTCGGGCGAGCAGCTGGCCCAAGCTCCGGACGTCGCTACCCGACTAGGTCAGGCAGCGAGTGCGAGGTCGTTCTGATCCTCGGCAGTTGTGTTGGTGCCGGCTCTTTCACGACGATCCGGCGACGTCGGCTCGCTTCACCCGCCTCGATCCACGAAATCGAAGCCACGCACCCCCTTGTCAAGTGCCGGATCGTGCGAGTGATCCGGCGCGAAGAAGTGTAACGGAGCCCTGTGACGAGCCATTCCCGAGATCGGTGTCGCGCTCAGTCGCGCTGGCGCTCCTTGAGCGCCCGCTGCGCCTCGCGCTTGGCGTCGCGCTCGGCGATCGCCTGACGCTTGTCGTAGCTGCGCTTCCCTCGGGCGATGCCGAGCAGGATCTTCACCCGGTGGTCCTTGAAGTAGAGCTTCAGGGGCACGAGCGTGACGCCGCGCTCGGCGGTCGCGCGGGCGAGCTCGTCGATCTCGCGGTGGTGGAGGAGCAGCTTGCGGGGTCTCAGCGGGTCGACCTCGTCCCGGGCGAACGGATAGGGCGTGACGTGCATCTGGTGGAGCCACACCTCGCCGCTCTGGACGCGCGCGTACGCCTCGTCGAGGGTCGCGCGCCCCTCGCGGATCGACTTCACCTCTGATCCGACGAGCACGACGCCGCACTCGAAGGTCTCCGAGATCGCATAGTCGTAGCGGGCCCGTCGGTTGTTGATCGTCGGCGCGTTGTTCTTCGCCGGGCTCTTCGCCATCGGGCCACGGTACCGTTCGCACTCGTATGAGCACTCAGACGTTCGAGGGCCCGGTGGGGATCGGCATGATCGGCTGCGGGATGATCGGGCAGATCCACGCGGCCGGGCTCGCGCATCTGGTCGCCGACGGCGAGGTGCGCGCCGTCGCGGCGGCGGACCCGTCCGAGGAGGCCCGGGCCGCGACGAACCGCAACTGCCGCTTCGAGAAGCTCCACGACGACGGGCGTGCCGTCATCGACGATCCCGACGTCGACGCGGTGATGATCACGAGCCCGACGGCGACCCATCACGACCTCGTGCTGGCCGCCATCGTCGCCGGCAAGCCGTTGTTCTGCGAGAAGCCGCTCGCTCCGCAGTACGCGACGGTGCAGGCGATGTGCGAAGCCGTCGAAGCATCGGGTCTCGTGGCGCAGGTCGGCTTCCACACTCGCTTCAACTATCTGGCGAACCGCCTCCACGACCACGTCGTCACGGGTGAGGTCGGTGCACCGATGAGCTACATGCTGCGCGACGACCAGTTCTGGCCGACCGGCCAGGTGGTGCCGGGTCATTCGTCGTGGCGATCCGATCGCTCGGTCGCCGGTGGTGGTGCGCTCCTCGAGCACACGATCCACGGCATCGACCTCGCATGCTGGATGTTCGGCCCTCCGGTGCGCGTCTGGGCCCGAACCCGTTCGGTGTTCGGGTACGAGGTCGAGGACACCGCGGCGGTCACCGTCGAGCACGCCGACGGCACGATCGGGAGCATCGTCACCGTGTTCAGCGGTGTTCGCGGACGCGAAGAGACCCGCCTCGAGGTGTTCTTCGAGCACGCGACGGTGGAGACGACCATCGGCTTCTACGTCGGCGCGCCCGAGGACGGCTACATGATCCAGTGCGCCGACTCCGAGCCGCAGCGCCCTGACCTCGCCGAGATGCGAGAGGCCCACTTCGCATCGCTCGACGCGCCCCGCCGCGACTTCTTCTTCACGATGTACCTGTCGGATCGCGCATGGGTCCAGCACGTGCGCGCCGGGACCCCCGCGGAGCCCGGGTTCCGAGACGCGCTGCGGGCACACACGCTCGTCGAGGCCGCCTACCGGGCTGCGGCGACCGGGCGCCCGACCGAGCTGGATGCCGAGCGCGGCATCATCGAGCCGTGACCGGCGCCGGCGCGCCGCCACCGCTGCGCACGCGGGTCAGTGACCTGCTCGGCGTCGACTACCCGATCGTGCAAGCCCCGATGGGGTACATCGCCCGTGCGCAGCTCGCGTCCGCGGTGTCGAACGCGGGCGGGCTCGGGATCATCGAGACGTCCTCCGGCCAGCTCGACCAGGTGCAGGGCGAGATCGAGAAGATGCGCGACCTCACCGACAAGCCCTTCGGCGTGAACATCGCGCAGCTCTTCGTGCGTGATCCGGCCGAGGTCGTCGACTTCGTCGCCGGCCACGAGATCCACTTCGTCACGACGTCGGCAGGGGATCCGATGGTGCTGACCGACGCCCTCCACGGTGCCGGCATCACGGTCTTCCACGTGGTGCCCTCGTTGCGTGCGGCGGAGCGCGCGATCGCTGCCGGTGTCGACGGCCTGGTCGTCGAAGGGGGAGAGGGCGGCGGGTTCAAGGCCACCCGGGACGTCGCGACGATGGTGCTGCTCCCGCTCGTGTGCAACGCCTTCGACGTACCGATCATCGGTGCGGGTGGGATCTGCGACGGGCCGTCGATGGCGGCTGCGTTCGCCCTCGGCGCCGAAGGCGTGCAGATGGGCACTCGGATGGTCTCGGCGAAGGAGTCGCCGGTCCACGACAACTACAAGCAGCTGATCGTCGACAGCCACGAGACGAGCACCGTGTTCCTCAACCGGTGGCACAAGCCGGGGTTCCGCGTCCTGGCGACCCCTCGGTCGGAGGCGCAGGAGCGCAACGAGGAGCAGGTCGCGCTCGGAAGCCTCGACGGCATCCTGAAGCTGTACTTCGAGGGCGACCTCGACGCGGCGTTCGCGTTCGGCGGTCAGGTCGCGGGGCGGATCGACGAGGTGCGACCCGTCGCCGACATCCTCCACGAGACGGTGCGTGACTTCCGGGCGGTCCTCGGCGAGCTCGCCGAGCGCTACCACTAGATTCCGTCAACATATGACGACGACCGAGATCCCGGCGGGCGGCTCGATCCTCGGCAACCCGGTGCGCCGGCTCGAGGACCCCCGCATCCTCCACGGTGAGGCCCGCTACTTCGACGACCTCACCCCCGACGGCTGCGCCCACGTGGTGTTCGTGCGCTCGACGATCGCGCACGCGCGCGTGACCGGCATCGACACCAGCGAGGCCGAGACGATGCCCGGCGTGCTGCGCGTCGACACGAAGGACTCGCTCGCCCTCGCGCCCGTGCAGGGCTTCGTCATGCTGCCGCCGGTCTTCTCGCGTCCACCGCTCGCCGACGGTGTCGTGCGCTTCGTCGGCGACATCGTCGCGGCCGTCGTCGCGGAGACGCGCGCCCAGGCGGTCGACGCGGCCGAGATGGTCGTCGTCGACTACGACCCGTTGCCGACCGTCGTCGACCCCGAGGCTGCGCTCGCGGAGGGCGCGCCGGTCCTGTTCCCCGAGCACGAGACCAACGTCGCCATCGAGTTCAACTTCGGTGAAGACCCCGAGCTGCTGGACGGCGCCGACGTCGTCGTGCACGGGCGCTTCGTGAACCAGCGCGTCGCCGCGGTGCCCATGGAGCCCAACGGCATCCTCGTCGAGCCGCAGTCAGACGGGCGGCTCGAGGTGACGGTGCCCACCCAGGCGCCGTTCGGCGTCCGCGACGGCCTCGCCGGAGCGCTGGGCCTCGAGCCCGATGCGGTGCACGTCATCGCCCCCGACGTCGGCGGCGGCTTCGGTGCGAAGACGGGCACGTACTGCGAGCACGTGCTCGCGGCCGCGCTCGCGCGGGAGCTGGGTCGTCCGGTGAAGTGGACCGAGACTCGCACCGAGAACATGCTCTCGATGACGCACGGTCGAGGTCAGGTCCAGGAGGTCGACCTCGCCTTGAAGCGCGACGGCACGTTCGTTGCCATCGGCGTGAAGGTCGTCTGCGACGCGGGCGCGTATCCGGCGATCGGCGCGTTCCTCCCGTTCCTCACCCGCACGATGGGTCAGGGTGTCTACGAGATCCCCAAGGTCCAGGTGAACACGGTGAGCGCCGCGACCAACACGACGCCGACGGCGGCGTTCCGCGGCGCGGGTCGTCCCGAGGCGACGGCCTTCTGGGAGCGGATCATCGACATGGCCGCCGTCGAGCTCGACCTCGACCCGGCCGAGCTCCGACGGAAGAACTTCCTCGCCCCCGAGCGCTTCCCGCTCACGACGCTCACCGGCGCCAACTACGACGTCGGCGAGTACGCCATGGCGCTCGACGAGGCCTGCCGGATCGCGGGCTACGACGACCTGCGGGCCGAGCAGCGCGCACGGCGGGAGCGCGGCGACACGATGGCGCTGGGCATCGGCATCTGCACCTACGTCGAGGTGACCGCCGGCGGCCTCTTCCAGGAGTTCGGCGGCATCGAGGTGACCGAAGCGGGCAAGGTCATCGCTCGCGTCGGGACGTCCGCGCACGGCCAGGGTCACGAGACCGCGTTCGCGATGATCGTGGCCGACCTGCTGGGCGTCCCGATGGAGGACGTGAGCCTGGTGCAGTCGGACACCCAGCTCGTGCCCCGCGGCAGCGGCACCATGGGTTCACGCTCGCTCCAGACCGCGGGGTCGGCGCTCTACAAGTCGAGCGAGGACGTGCTCGCGAAGGCGAAGCAGCTCGCCGCGCACCTGCTCGAGGCCGACGTCGACGACGTCGTGCTGCACGAGGGCGGCAAGGTCGGCGTCGCCGGGGTGCCGGCCACCGCCCTGACCTGGGCGGAGCTCGCGCAGGCGGCGAACGACCCCGCCCGGCGCCCTGCCGACTGGCCGACCGACGGTCCCGCCGGCCTCGCGAGCGAGCTCGACTTCAACCAGGGCGAGGCGACCTACCCCTTCGGCGCGCACGTGGCGGTCGTCGAGGTCGACACCGAGACCGGTGCGGTCCACCACCTCCGCCACGTCGCGGTGGACGACTGCGGACGCATCCTCAACCCTCTCCTGGTCGCGGGTCAGCAGCACGGCGGGATCGCGCAGGGCGTCGCTCAGGCGCTCTACGAGAGCGTCGTCTACGACGAGGACGGCAACCCGCTCACCGCGAACCTCATGGACTACGCGATGCCGAGCGCCGCCGAGCTCCCGAGCTTCGAGGCTTCCAACACCGAGACCCCGACGCCGCTCAACCCGCTCGGTGCGAAGGGCATCGGAGAGTCCGGGACGATCGGTTCGACGCCCGCAGTGCAGAACGCGGTGGTCGACGCCCTCACGCACCTCGGTGTGCGCCACATCGACATGCCGCTCACCGCCGAGCGCGTGTGGCGCGCGATCCAGGACGCCCCGGGCGCCTGAAGTCGTCGAACCAAGTGCCGTTCGGTGAGCCGACGCTGCGCCTCACTCGGGCGCAGCACGACGCGATCGTCGCCCACTGCTTCGACGGACTGCCCGACGAGGCCTGCGGCCTGCTCGGTGGCCCGATCACCGAGGCGAACGAGCCGACCGGCGAGGTCGCGTCGGTGTTCCCGTGCCGCAACGCCGATGCGTCGGCGCGCACGTACACGGTCGACTCGCGAGACCTCATCGCGGCCATGCGCGCCGCGCAGTCGGCGGGCGGCGACCTGATCGGCGTCTGGCACTCGCACACCCACACCGACGCGTATCCGTCCGACACCGACGTGCGACAGGCCGCCGAGCCCGGCTGGATCTACGTGCTCGTCAGCCTGAAGCACCCCGAGCCCGTCACCCGGGCCTACCGGATCCGGGACGGCGCCATCACCGAGGTCGCCGTCCTCGTCGACTGACCCGTCTCTCTGGTTGCGTCGCTCACCGTCGTCAGGCGGGTCGAGCGACGCAGCCTTGTAGATTGGGGCTCATGGCCGTGGAAGTGAAGCTCCCGACGCTGCTGCGCGTGCACGCCGACAACGAGGCGTCGGTGACCGCCGACGGATCGACGATCGGTGAGGTGTTCGCCGACCTGACGGCGCGCTTCCCCGGTCTCGCGGGCAACCTGGTCGGCGACGACGGCTCGCTGCACAAGTTCGTCAACGTCTACAAGGACGACGACGACATCCGGTACCTCGACGGCCTCGACACCAAGGTCGCCGACGGCGACGTCATCTCGATCCTGCCTGCCGTCGCCGGCGGTTGACCCGCGCCATGCGCTTCGAGTCCGTCCTCGGGCTCATCGGCGAGACCCCGCTGGTCGGGATCCACGCGCTGTCGCCGAACCCGAAGGTTCGGATCTACGCCAAGCTCGAGGGCCAGAACCCCGGTGGCTCGTCGAAGGACCGCATCGCGCTCAAGATGGTCGAGCTCGCGGAGGCCGACGGCTCCCTGCGCACGGGCGACACGATCCTCGAGCCGTCGTCGGGCAACACCGGCATCGGGCTCGCGCTCGTCGCGAAGCTCCGGGGCTACCACCTGCGCGTCGTGATGCCCGAGAACGTCTCGGTCGAGCGGCGACAGCTCCTCGAGATCTTCGGGGCCGAGGTGGTGCTGTCTCCGGGCGAGGAAGGCAGCAACGGCGCCATCCGGGTCGCGGAGAAGCTCGCGGCCGACGATCCGACGCAGCGCTTCCTGTTCCAGTACGGCAACCCCGCGAACCCGCTCGCGCACTACGAGGGCACGGGCCCCGAGATCTGGCGCGACTGCCCCGAGGTCGACGTGTTCGTCGCGGGTCTCGGCACGAGCGGCACGCTGATGGGCGTCGGCCGCTACCTGAAGGAGCACAAGCCCGGCGTGCAGGTCGTCGCGGTGGAACCGCCGGCGGGTGAGCTCGTGCAAGGGCTCCGCTCGCTCGACGACGGCTTCGTGCCACCGATCTTCGATCCCGCGATCCTCGACCGAAAGCTCATCGTCCGGCCGCGCGAGTCGATCGAGTGGCTGCGCCGCCTGTTGGACGATGCCGGCGTGTTCGCGGGCGTGTCCTCGGGCGCCGCGGTCGCGGGCGCGGCGAAGATCGCCGAGCGCATGGACCAGGGAACGATCGTGACGCTGCTGCCCGACGGCGGGTGGAAGTACCTCTCCTCCGGTGCGTGGACCGACGACATCGACGTCGTCGAGGAGCGTGCGTCCCGCATCAACTACTGGTGAGCGCGTACTGGTGAGCGCGCCCGCCCGAGTGGCCGAGGCGGTCGCCGTGCTGCGCAGCGGCGGGCTCGTGGCCTTCCCGACCGAGACCGTCTACGGGCTCGGATGCGACGCCGACGACCCCGCCGCGCTGCGCCGTCTCTACGCGGTGAAGGGCCGACCCGCCGAGCACCCGGTCATCGTCCACCTCCCCGATGCCGCGGCGCTGGGAGCGTGGTCCAGGGACCCGGCACCGACGGCCGTCGCGCTCGCGGACGCCTGCTGGCCGGGGCCGCTGACGCTCGTCGTGCGCCGCGCGCCACGGGTGCCCGACGAGGTCACCGGCGGCCGCGACACGGTCGGGCTCCGAGTCCCGGCGCAGCCGCTCGCCCTCGAGCTGCTCGAGTGCTTCGGTGGCGGCATCGCGGCTCCGTCCGCCAACCGCTTCGGACGGGTGAGCCCCACGACCGCGGCCGACGTGCGCGCCGACCTCGGGGACGCGGTCGATCTCGTGCTCGACGGTGGACGCTGCGAGGTCGGGTTGGAGTCGACGATCGTCGACTGCACGGTCGATCCACCGCAGGTGCTGCGCCTGGGTGGCATCCCGGTCGAGCGCATCGAGTCGATCCTCGGCGCTCGAGTCGACCTGCGCACCGACGGTGAGGTCGCGGCGCCGGGCACGTTGCCGGCCCACTACGCACCCGATGCCCGCGTCGTCGTCGTCGACGACGCGGGCGCGGTGGGTGCGCGCGCCGCGTCGCTCCTCGCCGAGGGACGCCGCGTGGGGGTGCTGACGCTCGAGCCGAGCCCTCCGGCGCTGCCGGCGGGCGTCGTCGTCCTCGATCCACCGGAGGACGTGACGCAGTACGCACGCGTGCTGTACGCGCGCCTCCGTGAGGCAGATCGGCGTCGGCTCGACGTCGTCCTCGCGGTCGCGCCTCCGCCGGCGGGGATCGGGGCCGCGATCGCCGATCGGCTCGCGCGCGCTGCCCGCGCCGGCGCGCCATGAGCGAGCCGGTGACGCTGGGCGTGTTCGACTCCGGCCTCGGCGGGCTCACCGTGGTGCGATCGATCATCGACCTCGCGCCCGGCGCGCGCGTCGTCTACTTCGGTGACACCGGTCGTTTCCCGTACGGGCCCAAGCCGCCCGACGAGGTCCTGAAGTACTCGCTCGAGATCGCGGACATCCTCGTCGACCGGGGCGCCGAGGCGATCGTCGTCGCGTGCAACAGCGCGTCGGCCGTGGCGCTCGAGCGGCTCGAGGCCCACGTCTCGATGCCCGTCATCGGCGTCATCGAGCCCGGACTCCGGGCCGCGGCGCGAGCCACCGAGAACGGGCGCGTCGGGGTGATCGGGACCGTCGGCACGATCAGGTCCGGGGCCTATCAACGTGTCGCCGAGCGTCTCGGACTCGACCTCGAGCTCACCTGCGCGGCATGTCCGGGCTTCGTCGAGTTCGTCGAGGCGGGGGACGTCGACTCCGACCAGGTCCACGTGCTGGCCGAGCGTCTCCTCGAGCCCGTCCGTCGGGCCGGCGTCGACACGGTCGTGCTCGGTTGCACGCACTACCCCCTGCTGGCCCGTACGATCGGCGACGTGATGGGGCGTGGGGTCGTGCTGGTGTCGAGCGCCGACGAGACCGCGTTCGCCCTGCGCGAGCTGCTCGGACCACGCGCTGTGACGCGCGACACGTCGCCTCGACACGTCTTCGTGACGAGTGGTGATGTAGCCACGTTCCGTCGTCTCGGGAGCCGGTTCCTGGGGCCCGAGGTCGAGCGAGTGGAGAGCCACCGATGGTGATGGCGGGGGCCGAGCGCCCCGGCGCGAAGCGCCAGGAGCGGGTGCAGTGGAGCTGACGGTGCTGGGGTGCTCGGGGTCGTACAACGGCCCGCGCGGCGGGGCGTGCAGCGGGTACCTGCTGCGCTGTGGTGCGACGTCGGTCTGGCTCGACTGCGGGAACGGCACGTTCGGACACCTGCAGCAGCACATCGCGGTCGAGGACCTCGACGCAGTCGTGATCACCCACGAGCACCCCGACCACTGCGTGGACGTGTACGGGCTGCACGTGCTGATGCGCTACGGGTTGGAGCGCGAAGGCCTGCCGGTCTTCGCCCCCGAAGGGCTCGCCGAGCACCTGGGTCAGCTCGTCGGCGGCGACTGGGGGAACGCGTTCACCTGGCTCCCGATCGACGAGTCGGAGCAGGCCACCTGCGGTGACCTGACGATGCGCTTCTCGCGCACCGACCACCCGCCACCCACCTACGCGGTCGAAGCCATCTCCCAGGGCAAGCGGATGATCTACACGTCCGACACCGGCCCGGGTTGGAGCATCGACGCCTTCGACCCCGGCGCCGACCTGGTCCTGTCGGAGGCGACCTACCTGCACGGCGAGAAGCCGGCCGAGATCCACCTCTCGGCCCACGAGGCGGGCAAGGCCGCGCGCGAGGCGGGCGCGAAGCGGCTGATGCTCACCCACCTGTGGCCGCGCCTCGACGTGCATCGCGCGGTCGACGAGGGATCCGACGCGTTCGGTGAGGCGGTGGTGCTCGCGGCGCCGCACCTCGTCACGAGGATCTAGCGCGACGTGGGCCCCCGAAACGACGGACGCGAACCCGACGACCTGCGCCCGGTCGCGTTCACCCGCGACTACACCGAGTTCGCTGCCGGCTCGGTGCTCGTGGAGTTCGGACGCACCCGGGTGCTGTGCACGGCTTCGGTCGAGGAGCGCGTCCCTCCCTGGCTCCGCGGCAGCGGGCGGGGATGGGTCACCGCCGAGTACTCGATGTTGCCCGGGTCGTCACCCGAGCGAGTCGGTCGAGAGGCGGCGAAGGGCAAGCAGTCGGGCCGCACCCAGGAGATCCAACGACTGATCGGTCGATCGCTGCGCGCGGTCACCGACCTCTCGACCATGGGCGAGGTGCAGATCACCGTCGACTGCGACGTCCTCCAGGCCGACGGCGGCACCCGCACCGCCTCGATCACCGGTGGCTACGTGGCCCTGCACGACGCGTGCTCTCGCCTCGTCGCCACGGGAACGCTCACCGGTCACCCGATCACCGACCAGTGCGCCGCGATCTCGGTCGGCGTCGTGAACGCGCTGCCGTCGCTCGACCTCGACTACTCCGAGGACGCCAACGCCGAGGTCGACATGAACGTCGTGATGACCGGCTCGGGTCGGTTCATCGAGGTCCAGGGCACCGCCGAAGGGCTGCCGTTCTCGCGGGGTGAGCTCGACTCGCTGCTCGGTCTCGCCGAGCAGGGGATCGACGAGCTCTTCGCGCTCCAACGTGAGCTCCTGGCCGAGCCGCCGGCGCCGCGCACCCCTTGATCGCCCTCGGATGACGTCGTTCGTCCTGGCGACCGCCAACCCGGACAAGGCGGCCGAGATCGCCGCGGTCCTCGAAGGCGCCGGCGCGCCGGTCACGTTGCGCCCGCGCGATCCGAGCATCGGTGACGTCGAGGAGACCGGTGCGACGCTCGAGGAGAACGCGCGGCTCAAGGCCCGCGCGCTCGCCGAGGCGACGGGCATGCCGGCGATCGCCGATGACACGGGGCTCGAGGTCGACGCCCTCGGCGGCGAGCCCGGAGTGCGGTCGGCTCGGTTCGCTGGAGAGGATGCGACCTACGCCGACAACTGCGCGCTGCTCCTGCGCCGGCTCGATGGCGTTCCCGACCGGGACCGCGCCGCGCGCTTCTCCACCGTCGCCATCGCCCGCTGGCCCGACGGGCGGGAGGTCGCGGCCATCGGCACGGTGGAGGGCGTGATCACCACGACTGCACGGGGCCGAGCCGGCTTCGGCTACGACCCGGTGTTCTCGCCGGCCGAAGGTGACGGCCGCACGTTCGCCGAGATGACCCCCGAGGAGAAGCACGCCGTGTCGCACCGGGGTCGCGCGTTCCGTACGCTCGCGGAAGGGCTGCGAGCACTCGCGGAGGTCGGAGACTGCTGAACCCGTCTTGCCTGGAGACCTGCCGATGGCAGTGATCGACGTCGCCGGCTTCGTGGCCGACCTGAAGGACCACGCGGTCGAGCACGGCTTCCACGTCCACGACGAGCGCCACTTCGTCGAGAGCTACTCGCTGCGCCAGACGTGGGAGGTCGACGTGCACCCCGAGGAGGGGTGCGAAGGTCCCGTCGATCTCTACCTCTCGCTCGAGATCGATCCGCGGGTGCTGCTCGGGTTCGAGGACGTCGTGATGATGATGCCCGAGGGCGACGACCCGCCCGACGAGTACCACTTCCCGCTGAACTTCACCTGGGGGCTGCCCCCGCTGCCCGCGGGTCCCGACCTCCTCGTCGTCGCCACCGAGCTCGCCGGCGTGGGCGGGCCCGAGCTCCCGCTCGAGGTGTCGGCCATCGACTCCATCCCTGCCGCGACGGATGCCCCGGAGCGGTCGCTGCGCGTCATCGCCCACCAACGTGTCTCGCTCCTGCGGCTGCGAGAGGGGGACGCCGTCTCGTGCGAGCTCCTCGATCGCTGCCTGGCGGTCAGCCGGCACCTGCTTGCGCAGGCCGACGGCTGGATCAGCTGATCGACTCGTCCCTGGCGTCCACGTCCATCGACGCCTCGTCGAACACCGCGACGTTGGAGCCTCCGGCGCGCTTGGCTCGATAGAGCGCCACGTCGGCGTTGCGCAGCAGCGTGCCCATGCTCGCGTTGCCGCCGACGTCGAGGGCGACGCCGATCGAGGTGCCGATCTTCACCTCCCGACCGTGCACCGAGAGGGGGATCGAGACGACGTCGCAGATGCGTTGCCCGAGGTCGAGCACCTCGCGCTCGTCCTCGACGTTCTCGCACAGCACGCAGAACTCGTCGCCGCCGAGGCGCGCGACCAGGTCACCGGTGCGCACTCCCACCCGCAGTCGGCGAGCGAGCTCGATCAGGACCCGGTCGCCGGCATCGTGCCCGAGCGTGTCGTTGATCGCCTTGAAGTGGTCGAGGTCGAGGAAGAGCACCGCGGTCGTGGAGCCGCTCCGTGCGGCGCGGCCGAGCGCCTGCTCGCCGACCTCGTGGAGCATCCCGCGGTTCGGCAACGCCGTGAGCGGATCGTGCGTCGCTTCGTACTGGAGCCGGTTCTGGGCGGCCTTGAGCTCGGTGATGTCGTGCGCGATCGTCGACACGAGCACGATCTCACCCTGCTCGCGGTGCCCCTGCACGGTTGCGATCACCGGCACCTCGTCACCGGCGGTCGTGCGCAGCGTCAGCTCGCCCGTCCAGACGCCATGGCGACGCACGAAGGGCATGACGACGTCGCGCAGCTTCTCCCGCGACTCGACGCTCGAGAGCTCGCTGACGTGGTGGCTCCCGCCGAGCCCGAGGAACTCGCGGGCACGCTGGTTCGCCCACACGATGTCACCGGCTTGCGTCGACAGCACGACGACCTCGATCGACATCTCGAGCACCTCGGTGAGCTGCTCCGCCTGACGCTCGGCGGCGCGGCGATCGGAGATGTCGCGGGCATTCGTGACGAACCCCCGCACGTTGGGGTCGTCGCGCAGGTCGCTCGTGATCGCCTCGAAGAGGCGCGTCGACCCGTCCTTGGCGATGGCTCGGTACTCGACGAGCGCCGTGCGACCCGAGATCACCGAGTCGGCCGACGCCGTGAACATGCGCTCGACGTCGTCGGGGTGGATGAGCGCCAGCGGGTCGGTCCCCACGAGCTCTTCGGGCCGATACCCGAGCACGCGCTCGATGGAGGGGCTCGCCCACGTGATGTGCGACCCGCCTTCCTTCTCCTGGACGACGGTGACGACGTCGGTGGAGCGCTCGACCAGAGAGGCGAACCGGGCGTTCTGGACCTCCAGGGCCTCCCCTGCCTCGACGCGCGCCGTGACGTCGCGCGCGGTCACGACGATCCCGCGAACCGCCGGGTCGTGCAGGAGGTTGCGCGCCACCGTCTCGAAGTGGAGGTACCGCCCGTCGGTCGTACGAGCGCGCAGGACGAGCGGATCGTCGGGCGTGCGGGTCCCGGCGAGGATCTCCTCGAACGCCTGCTGCGCGAGCTCGAGGTCGTCGGGGTGCACCACGGAGAAGACCCCGCCCGGAGGGTCGTAGCCCTTCGGCCACCCCAACAGACGGGTGCCGGCCTCGCTCGACGAGCGCCAGGTGCCGTCGGCGTCCAGCACGGTGATGATGTCGGACGAGTACGCGATGAGCGCTCGGTACTCCTGCTCCGCGCGTCGGACCTCGGCTTCGGCGGCGCGCAGCTGCGTGATGTCGGCGGCGTAGAGGTCGTAGCCGACGACCTGCCCGTCGTCGCCCCGCATCGGCGCGACCGTGAGGCGGAGGCGCCGGGTCTCGCCGCTGCGGTGATCGATCTCGGTCTCGGTCTCGATCGTCGTCTCACCGGTCGCTGTCGTGAGCGCAGGGAGGAGATCGGAGATGTGGGCACCGTCGAGGTCGACGTGCGACCTTCCCAGGTACTCGGCGAAGGCGTAGTTGGCCCGAGCGACATGCCCGTCCGCGGTGAGCGAGGCGCGCCCCACGGGCGCGTGCATGTACGCGTCCTGGAAGTGCTGGGGGACGCCCTGCGGGCGTTCGTACTGCGCCGTCATCTGATCGTGGCCTCCCGGGCCCTCAATGTCTGTCGGCGCCGGGCGAGCCGGCCCTGAGGGCGAGATGAGACAAAATGCCACAGTGCCGATGCGGACGGACTGTCGCCACTACGAGAGCCGGACCTACACCTCGGGCGAGGTCGTGCGGAAGTGCCGCCTCGACCTGGCCCCCGAGGCCCCGTGGCGCTGCCCCGACGACTGTGTGGGCTTCGAGAAGCGCCGGATCGACGCCGGTTGGCAGCTCGGAAGCCTCCAGCAGGGGTTGCAGCGGCCCGAGCCCGAGCCGGAGGGCTCGGACGTCGCCGCCCTGCTCGACGAGGCCGAGGAGATCGTCAACTCCGCCGCGCCCGAGATCATCGCCGACCTCGACAACAAGCAGTCGAAGCGTCGCTTCCGCCGCAAGAAGAAGAAGAAGTAGCAGGCACGCCTCCCGGCGCGAGACTGCGTCGAGCGTCGCGAGCGTGGCGGAACGGCAGACGCGCCGGGTTTAGGTCCCGGTGCCCTTCGGGGCATGAGGGTTCGACTCCCTCCGCTCGCACCCCGAGGCCGGCCGGGCGACGCCGGAGTCAGTTGACGGTGAGCGACACGATCTCGCCGCTCGCGGTCAGCTCGGCGTTGCCGCTGCGGCGCGGACCTCCGATGTACGCGGTGATCTCCACCCGGCCGTCGTCCTCGCTCGACGTCGATCGGTTGACGATGACGTAGTTGACCCGGGCGTCCTCGATGCGCAACGGCTTCGCGCGGCGAGCGGCGCGTTCGACCCGTCGGACCATCTCTGGGAGCTCGTCCCAGTCGACCGCGGTGGTGGGGAAGAGCGACGCCTCGACCTCCTCCTGCGAACCGGTGAGCAGCACGGCCTCGGGTGGCTCGATCTGACCGTCGCGGTAGCCGTACTCGTCGATGTGCTCCGGCAGTGCGGGATCCTGCACCTCGACGTCGAGGAACTCCGGGTACACGAGCACGTCGCGCACGCGGGCCGGCGACGCGCCGACTGCCTCCTCGACCGACGCGAGGGCACGGGTCGTCGCTCGGGGACCGCGCAGGAGGTCGACGGGCCCGTCGTCGAGATGGCTCTCGCTGCCCGGGTCGTTCGACTCGCCCGCGGTGTCGACCTCGACGCTGCACGCGCCGAGCACGAGGGCACCACAGAGCAGCACGCCGACGACACGCATGCGACGGTGGATCATCAGATCGCCGTCCAACCACCGTCGACCGGCAGCACCGCGCCGGTCACGAAGCTGCTCGCGTCGGAGGCGAGGTACAAGAGCGCGCCATCGAGCTCGTGCTCGTCGCCGCCGCGCCCCATCGGGGTGCGCTGGCGCATCCACTTCGACGCCCGCTCGTCCTGGAACATCCGCTCCTCCGTCATCTCGCTGCGGAACCACCCGGGCGCGAGCGTATTGACCCGGACACCCTTGCGGGCCCATTGCGCCGCGAGCTCGCGAGTCAGGTTGACCAAGCCGCCCTTCGACGCGGCGTACCCCGCGTCGGGGATCTGCCCGACGCCGACCATGCCCCAGATCGACGCGACGTTGACGATCGAGCCGCCACTGCCTTCGTCGACCATCGACCGGGCGGCGCAGCGTGCAAGCTCGAACGGCGCGATCAGGTTCACCTCGAGCTCGCGCCGGAACAGATCGTCGTGCTGCTCGAGCGCCGGCTGCGGCTCGCCGAGTCCGGCGTTGTTCACGACCACGTCGACCCGGCCGTACTCGTCGACCGCCGCGTCGACCAACGACGCGGGCGCCGACGGCTCGTTCAGGTCGCACTCCACGGCCAGCGCCCCGTCCAACGCCGTCGCGAGCTCTTCCAGCCGGTCGATCCGTCGCGCGGCCAGCACCACCCGGGCTCCCGCCGCGTCGAGGACCCGTGCGAAGCGCGCGCCGAGGCCCGAGCTCGCCCCGGTGACGATCGCGACGCGACCGTCGAGCCGGAACGCGGCGAGCGGGTCGAGGGCGGGCACGGCGGTGAGCGTAGGTTGCGGCGGGATGCTCATCTCGCCGCCGTTCCTCGCCTTCCTGGTGGTCGCCTTCGGTGCCGCCCTCGTGTGGCGCCTCGTGCGCCAGCACAGTCGATGACCACGCACGGGATGACCACGCACGGGATGACGACGCAAGGGTTGGTACGCCCCCAGGGACTCGAACCCTGAACCTAGTGATTCTGCGTACCCCTACTCGCGGGCGGCGTGATGTTCGAGGAGCTCCCGGCCGTCGCGCGGATCGTGCGGGCGCTGGACCGTGACCTCGGCGGCACCCTCGGGCTCCGGTCGAGCTCGTGGTGCGTCGAGCGGCTGTCGTCGACCGCCCGGGGCGCCTATCGCGTCACGGGCCAGGTGACGGGTGTCGTCCTCGACGAGGACCTGATCGACGACGACGCCGAGCCCTACCCGCCCGCGGCCTGACCCGTCCCCCAAGCATCCATGTTCGCGGGAACCCAACGGCCCGCACGGGGGTCAGTACGGGCAGGCAGGGACGTTGGCGGGGCAGCGGGGGGAGAGCGGGTGGAGGCAGCCATCGAGGAGCACGTCGCGCATCTCCGGCGCCTGGGGCGCCAGCCGGGGAGCGTGTACCAACGACAGCGCGCCCTCGATCGACTCGCTCGGCACATCGCGCCGACGCCGATCCTGGAGGTGACCCTCGACCAGCTCCGGGACTTCACGAGCCGACCCTCGACCGGCCGGTCGGCGACGGCACACGAGGTCTCCCACTTCCGCATGTTCTTCCGGTGGGCGATCCTCGAAGAGCTCGTCGACCACGACCCGACGCTGCGCCTGGAGCGCCCGAAGGTGCCCAAAGGTGGCCCGCGACCGATGCCCGACGAGGAGGTCGAGTACGCCCTCGCGTTCGCGCCCGAGCGGGTACGGCCGTGGCTGCACCTCGCCGCGTACGGCGGGCTGCGAGCGTGCGAGATCGGTCCGATCCGGGGCGAGCACGTGATCGGCGACCGGCTCTTCATCCCGCAGCAGAAGGGCGGCGCACCCGGCTACATCACCATCGCGCCGTCCCTGTGGCCCGTGATCCGATCGCTCCCCAAGCGGGGTTGGTGGTTCCCCCACCGAGGCGCCGGCCCGGAGGGGCCGACGTCCGCGCAGCGCGTCTCACAGGTCGCGAACCGCTGGCTGCATCGCGAGGGGATCGCTCACACGCTGCACACGCTCCGGCACTGGTGCGGCACCGAGGTTCGACGCGTCGCGGGGGACGTGCTCGTCGCCGCCGAGGTGCTCCGACACGAATCGCTCGAGTCGACCCGCATCTACACCAAGCTCCCGAGTGAAGCGGTCGCCGAAGCGGTCGCGGGGATGCGCGATCTCACCCAGGCTGCCTAACCTCGACGGCACACCGATCGGGGGAGGGCAGACCTATGACCGCCGAAGAGGACGACGACGCAACCGCCGACTGGCGCTACCGGATCGAAGCCGACGTGAGCGCGATCCGATCACACGTCACCGTCATCGCGTTCATCGTGTTCATCTCGTTCGTCGCGAGCATCATCGTCGGCGTGGTGATCGCCACCGAAGGCACATAGACGCGACAGGACCCCCGCCACGAGCCCGAAGGCCGCGACGGGGGTCCTGGTGCCGTTGGTAGGCGCTCTCTCTCAGACGCAGAGGCCGAGCACCTCGACGGTGCAGTCCCGCTTCGTGGAGGGCGTCGTCTCCGGTGGGGGCGGTGCGCGCTCGTCACCCGGCGTCGACTGTGGCGACGGCGTGTCGTTCGGCGCGGCGGGCAGCGCTGCGATCACATCCGACCGCGTGACCGGCTCGACGCCCAGCTGCTCGAGCTGCGCGACCAGGGCGTCGACCTTGGCTTCGAGCTCTGCCCGGCCGACGGCTGCGTCATCGAGCAGCGCGCGGACGTCGGCGAGCTCGGCCTTCACGGCCGCGAGCTCGGCGTCAGCGCTTGCGCGTTCGTCACGCCGGTCGGTCTGCCAGATGGCAGCGACGGCTACGAGCAGGATCGAGATCGCGGCGATCGTGCCAACGACCGTGAGCGCCCGCGTCGACGGGCCGCAGCGAGTCACCGGCCGACCCCGATGTTCAGCGCCAGGAGGATCGACGCCGTCGTGAGTGCGATGAGCACCCCGAGAAGGATGCCCTTCTGCTGACGCATCTCCTCACGGAGCGCCTCGAACCGGAGCTCGCCCTCGTCGAGGTCGTCGAGCACCAGGTCGAGGACGGCATCACGAGCGAGGTTCGCCCACCGCCGACGTCGCGGCTCGAGTGCTCCGTTCGCCATTGGCCGACCCGCCCCCTACTTCGCCTTGAGCACGTCGATCATCGCGGCGCGTGTCTCGTGCCCGACGATCCCGTGCCCGTAGAGCTGATCCCGGACCCCGAAGAACCGCTGGAAGTCGATCGTCTTCGCGAGCGTCGCGATCCCGAACTTCCCATCGGCTTCGAGTCGGGCCTTGACGCCGAGGTTGAGCGCGTGCTGCCACCACTCGACCTCGCGGCGGTAGGTGCGCGCCGCCTCCGGCGACGCCGTGTACGCGACGCCGCCCTGGCTCCGCAGCTCGTCGATCGCGACCGCGGTCAGGTACCGGTCGAGGGCCTTCCAGTCGACCGGCGCAGGCGCAGGGACCGGCTCCACGGTCTCGGCCGGGGGACTTGACGGTGCGGCACCGAGCGCAGCGAGACCACCGAAGATGCCCCGCTGCGCGAAGTACCGGGCGAGGGCGCCGATCTGGCCGAACCCGTCACCGGCACGGGGCTTGAGGTTCCGGCCACAGCACGCCGTCGGGTACACGACACTGTGCGAGAGCGTCGCGAAGTTGGGCACGAGGAACCCGTTGTGCATCCCCCAGGCGGCTTCGCCGGCCATCGACACGACCATCGCCTCGGGCACGTCGTGGTGCTCGAAGTTGCCGAGACCACAGAACGCGCAGCTCTTGTCGTTGAAGTTGAGGGTCGCGCCGCCACGGACACCCCACGGGCGGAACTCACCGATCGACCCGTCCGACGCGAAGATGCGCGGGTACGGGCCCGCGACGAGTCCCGGCTGAGCGGCCATCGCCTGGCGCTCGAGGAACCTGACCGTGGCCGGGTCGAGCGTCGCGTACAACGCCGACACGAAGTGGTGGATGAACAGGTACGACACCGCACCCATCGCCGTCCACGCGGGGTCGCCTGACGCGTGGTCGCGGCGCGTGACGAGCCGCGCCATCTCAGGCCGCCTCTTCGGGCGCCGACGCGGTGTCAGCCGTGGCGGGCGTGACGAGCGTCGACGTGATGATCCCCAGCGCGAGCGGAGCCGCGCGGGCGATGCGCGACCACCAGGGCTGCGACTCGTCCTCGACGATCGGCCCCAGCTCGGTCGCCAAGGCGGCGGCGAGACCGATCAGCACGGCGGGCTCCTTGCGCCACTCGCCCCGAGCGATCGCCTTCCCGGCGGCGATTGTCCGCTCGACGAACACCCGGATCGGCTTGAGGGGCTTGGTGCGCCACACGCGCAGCGCCAGCTTCTTGAGCTCGGTGAGCATTGCCTTCCTCCTTGGGGGAAGTGGTCGACCCAGCCGCGGTCGGCTGGCACACTGGACGTCATGCACATCACGAAGCGCGCAGCAGTGGTTGCCGGCGCGACGGTGCTGGTGATCGGAGGAGCCGTGGGAGTCGGAGTCGCAGCCAGCGGAAGCCCAGGCGAAGAAGAGACGCCCGCGACGACTACTTCGACGGAGGCGACGTCGACGACGAGCTCCAGCACGACGACCGCCCCCCCGGTGACGCTGGCCGAAGGCTTCGAGGACTACGTCCCGGGCGATCCGCTTCCGTCACCGCCCGCTGCATCGGCCGGAGACACGACCGTCTCGACGGTGCAGGGGCCGCATGGCCCGATCTATCCCGACGGGCATGTTGACCCGGCCCTCGACGAGCCGGTCACGATTCCGACGCTCGGCGCACCGTTGCCTTGCGACGACCCGCGGAGCCCGGGCTATCCCTGCTAGGTCCAGTTCCCGTCTGCGTCGCAGACGACCGGGTTCTGACCGTAGGCGGGTGACGCGAACACCGAGACGTTCCCAGCTCCGCCCGTGCGTCGCGCCATCGTCGAGAAGCTGACCGGCCCCGATCCCAGGACGCCGCCGTGCAGCCAACGTGCGAACGCGACGCCCGACGAGTTGGCAGGAAGCGTGAGCGGGTCCGTTGAGGACGGGATGTTGCTGTCGATCCGCAACTCTCCCGTCGTGCCTGCCCCCGTCACCCACGGGATCGCGATCTCGACCCCGCGCCCTTCAAGCACCGGGACGTAGTTGCGCCACGTCTCCACGAACGATCCGCTCGTCACGTTCACAGCGGTCGTCGGAGTCAGGATGTGGCTCAGGCGTGGAAGGATCCAACCTTCGCTGCCGATCTCGAAGCGCCGGTCGTTCGGGCCGCCGTCGCCCGAGAAGAGCGCGATGCCCCAGGTGTCAGGTGGGCGTGATCCGTCGTTGGGGAGCCGTCCGATTCGCCCGACGACGTTGCCTTGGTCGTCGGTGATCGTCGTAGCGGTGAGTGGGCGAGTCGCTTCGACCTCGCGCAGCCTTCGATCGATGCCGCGCATCCAGTCCTTGAGCTGTGCGGGGCCGTCGAGTGGCCCGATCGCGTAACGGTCTGTCTCGTCGGGCACTAGAACACCTCGTCCTCGGCGGGGTCGTCACCGAGCGGGTCAGCCCAGGTGAGGTCGACGGTCGGGGAGTCGGCGTCGACCTTCCAGCCGGTGAGCCGGAAACGTCCGCTCGTCGAGGCGATGCCGTCGGCGATCTCAACGCGCATGATGTCACCGAGCGTGTAGGTGCCCCAGCGGGGGTAGCGGGTCGCGTCGACGCGGGTGACGGGGATGCGCCGCGGCCGGCGGCGGCGCTCGAAGAAGCCTTCGGTGTTCGCGTCGAGTGTCGCTTGCTCGGACACCGACGAGAACGACGGCGACGTCGAGAACGGCGGGTAGATGCCGACCAGGGTGTCGTCGAGGTACTCCGAGCGGAGCTTCGTAGCGTCGGAGCCTTCACCCCAGCCGTTGCCGAGCCAGGCGAAGTCGACCGGGTCGGCGAAGCCGTGCGCGACGACGTTCGTCTCTGCGTCGCGTTCGTACTCGAACGTGTAGCCGGTCTCGCGGCCCTTGCGGGGGTAGTAGAGCTTCAGGGCCTTGTCGATCCGGTTCGTGGCCGGGTTGATCGTGTAGGTCATCGCGAAGTCGAAGCCGTCGCGGACCGCCGCCAGCTGACGGATCGCGTCACCGAGGTTCTTCGCCTGGAAGAGCCGGTACGCCTCTTCGCGGTCGCGCAGCACACCCGACGGGGCGTCCCAGGTGACGTCGATCCCGAGCTCGAAGTCGGGGTCGAGCTCTTGGAGGTCGCGGACCAGTGTCTCGACGATCTCGAACTGCTCGGTGTCGGAGAACTGGCGATCGACGAGGATGTCGTTGCGGTCGAAGTAGCCGGGCCACTCGAACGCGTTGATCTGCAGGGACTGGTCGCCGACCCCCAGCGTCGGGGGAGACAGGATGCCGCCCCAACGGACCTGAGTGCCTTCGACCGCGTAGATCGCGGTGCGCCACGGGTCGAGCCACGTCGGCTCGCCGAGCTCGGCGGTGAGCGGTAGCCGCCCCGAGAGGGTGCCAGCGCGGTTGAGGGCCTGCGCCCAGGACCAGTCGTCGAGCGGGAAGTCTTGGGTGATGATCACTCCCGACGGGAGCCGCTCGAGCCAGAAGGCTGTCACCGAGTGATGACGACCACGACGCCGTCGCCGCCGTCGCCGCCGCCACCCCCGTTGGCGACGGAGTTGAGACCCGCGCCACCACCGCCGCCGCCGCCGCCGAACAGGCCGCCGCCGCCGTTGCTCGCGAAACCGGAGGCTGCCCCTCCACCGCCAGACCCGCAGAGGGGCCGCAGGTCACCACCGGCGTTCCCGTTGCCGGGGGAACCCGCCGAGCCCACGCCGCCAGCACCGCCCACGCGCGACGGCCGGAGCGTGGCGCCGCCAGCGCCACCGCTTCGGCCGCTGTTACTGGTGGGAATGCCACCGCCACCACCGCCACCACCGGCCGCGCCAGCCGACGCGTCCCCAGCTTCGGCTGTGCCCGAATGCAGACCATTGCCGCCGTCGCCGCCGCTGTGCACGCCGACGCCGCCAGCACCGCCCGCGCCAGCAGATGTGGACCCGCCGCCGCCAGCAGCTCCGCCGAAAGCGGTCACATGATCCCCGAAGGACGAGTTGCCTCCCGCGGTTCCCGCAGAGCCGTTCGTTGAGTTCGCCGTGACGTCGGCGGCGCCAGGACCACCGGCACCGACGGTTACCGTCTCGGAATCAGCGAGCTCGCTGAGCGGCAAGGTCGCTTCCGAGTAGCCACCACCGCCACCACCGCCACCACCACCACGGTCAGAACTGACCGCTCCCTTGCGGCCTGAACCGCCGCCGCCGCCGCCAGCGATGCACGCGACGTAGACCTCGCGGTAGGAAGTCGCGGACGGCTTGATCCAGGTGTCGGACGACGTGAACACCTGCACATCGGCTGCCGCGACCAGCGGTGACGCAGCAGACTCCCGCATGTCTTCGATCATCGAGTCGTCGATCACGCTCGTCGTCGGCGGGATCGTCACCTCAGCCAGATGCAGGTAGTTGTCGCCGGTGATCGACGGGGCGACCGGCGACCCGGCCGGGGTGCCCTCGACGATCTCGAGCTCGGGTTCACCGTCAGTGACCCGCACGATCACCTCATCGATGCGCCCATCACCCGACGTCGGCGTGAACGCCGGCGTCGACGCGTCACCGTTGTTGATGACCAGATATCGGCCGAACAGGCCCGACCCGTCGGCGTCGACGATCCCCAACCCACCAGCGACCTTCAGCGTGTCATCGGGCGTGTCCTGCTCGGAGACGAGGAGATCGCCTGCGCCGATCACCCCGGCCGACCCGACCGCCTCGACCAGGCGGCGCAGCATGAGCCCGTTCAGCGGCGTCGAGGCGCCGTCATGACCGACTGCCGAACCATGAAGCGTCATCGACTGCTCCTCACGAGTGGTAGGCGTGGCGACCGAACACGGTCAGCAGCCCGTCGCCATCGGTCGCGGTCAACCGGAAGGTGTTCGTCCCCCGCGCGAGCACCGCCCACCGTTCGGGTGGCGGCACCGCAAGCTGCGACCGACGATCCGCCGTCCCGTTCAACAGCACCGAGCGGCTACGCGAGTCGAGATCGAGGAACTGGCCGCCGGTCAGGTTCACACCGCCGTTCGCGGTCAACGCGAGTCGACGCCCCGACTCCAGATGCTCGATCACCGGCTGCGACAACGGCGCACTCAACCTCGCCCGCCAGAAGCCCGGAGCCGTACCCGCGTTCACGATGCTCAGCGCACCGGTCGCGCTCGCCGGGAACTCGATCGGCAGCTCGGCCGGAAGCTCGACCCCTTCACCGGGGAGGACTCTCGTTGTCGACGCAGCCTGCTCGGTGTCGGAGTAGGTGAGCCCGTCGAGGGTGACGAACTGCGCCGACCCGATCGCGTAGTGGCCGCGGGGACCGTCCTTCGCGTCGATCTCACCGCCGACTCGGAAGCGACCGAACCTGACGCGGGTCTCGTCGTCGAGGAGCCGAGCGCGGACGGCGAGGAGCTCGTCGGACTCGATCGCCGTCGCGGCCTTCCACGCATCGATGCGGTCCGCGAGCTCGGCCTGCGTGGCGGCAGTGATCTGCACCTGAATCGTCGCGGCGTGCGTACCGCGCAGGTCACGGCCGGGTGTCACTCCGTGGGCGCCCGCGCGGTCCTCGTCGAAGTCTCGGATCTGCGCGCTCGCCCACCATCGCGGCCCCTCCCGGACCCACTGATACGAGGTGGCCGGTCCGATCACGAGCGCGTCGGGGGTGTCGGCACGAAGCTCAACCTGATTGCGGGCGAGGACAGTCATCACACACCGGCCATGCGGGTCTGGACGAAGTAGTCGAGGTCGTCGACCGTGTGCCGGTCACCGAAGTAGGCGTGCTCGATGTGGAGCCCGCCCGCACCGCCGGCGGCGGCGAATGGCTCGGCTCCCCGCGACGGTGCGCCGCGCTTGATGCGGTCCACGATGTCGGCAGACAGGACGTACTCTCCGCCGTGCGCGGTGATGGGGACGGCTTCGCCGCGGCGTCCTGGAACCTCACCGCCGGACTCGAAGAACGCGGAGAAGAGGCCGCCCGCGCCGCCGATCCCCGGCCCCGCACTTGAGCGGCTGATGTTCAACAGGTCATTGCGGAGCGCGTCCTTCTTGCCCCCCCACGGTGCATCGTTCGCGTCGAGGGTCGGCTTGCCGCTCCATGAGCCCATTGCGGTGACGTCGCCGAAGACGTTGTCGCGCTTGACGTTGAACGGACCCTTGTTCGCGTCGATCGTCGGTGTCGGGCGGCGGGCGTTGAGGTCGTTGATGTTCGTGACCGTCACGAGACGCTTGCCGTCGAAGGGCTGCGTGTTCATGTCGACGGTCGGCTTGGGCTTCTGATCGCCGAGGGCGATGAGCTCGTCGATGAGCTCTTCGGCGCGTTGACGGTTCTGCACGACCGGCTCGAGTGCCTGGATCATGCGCTCCCGGTAGAGCGACATCGTGTAGTTGGCCGCGTCGGCCGAACCGGACTGCTGGAGGACCGCTTCGGCGTGGCGGCGGGCCGCGTCGATCGTCGGTCCGAGCGCGCTGTGCGTGGCGTACAGGCTGAGGTTGAGTCCCGACTGCGTGCCGGCGAGGCGGGAGAGCGTGTCGTTCGACCGTGCGAACGCCGCCTCGGCGACCGCCTGCACGGCACCGAGATCACCGAGCGCTACGCCTTGGTTGGCCGCCTTCGCCGACGCGTCGTCGAGCGCGAGGCCCCACCGCGACGTGACGTCGAGGAGCCGGTTCGCGTCGTCGACGCTCAGACCGAACGCGGCGCGAAGGTCAGCGGTCGTTTGGACGGCGCCGGGACCCTTCGTGTTGATGAGGGTCGCCATCTCGTCCCAGGTGACTCCGACTCGGCCCATCGTGTTCGCGAGCTCGTCGTAGAGGCCGACCTGGCGGGCGATGTCCTGGAGCAACGTGCCGGTGAACTGACCGCCGGACTCGGCGAGCTGCGCTGCGGTCGACGACACGATCTGACGGATGCGTTCCATCTCGGCGGCGACGCGCTCACGCTCGTCCGACGCCGAGTCGCCGAGGATGCCGAAGGCGCCGGCGACACCTCCGAGTACCCCGCCGACGGCGGCCCCCCAAGGCCCGAATGCGAGACCGGTCATCGCGCCGATCGCTGCGCCCGAGATCGTCGACGAGACGCCGAGCTCGTCCATCTTGGGCTTGACGAGCCCGAGGCCGAGGCCGAGGCCGGCGAGTGCGAGCCCACCGCGAGCGGCCGCGCCGCCGAGGCCGCCTTGGCCGATGAGGCTGACGAGCCTGGGAAGTCCGTCGGTGGCGAGGTTGATCGCTGCCGAGCCGAACCGGAGCATCGGCGACAGCGCGAAGGCGACGGCCGCGCCGCCGATGAGGAATTGCTGCCCCCAATCGGGGATCGACGTGAAGGCGTCGGCGATCTTGCCGACGATGTCGAAGGTGCGCACCGCGATGGGCTCGAAGGCGAGCATGGCGCGGTTCTTCACCATCTGCCACTTCTCGCCGAAGTCCTGCGTGTCCTTCGACGCCTTCATGATCGTGTCGGAGCCATTGGCGACGACCTCGTACATCTCCTCGACGGAGAAGGCGCCGATCGCGATCGCGTCCGCGAGGTCGGTCCCGGCTCGGGTGCCGAAGAGCTCGAACGAGCGGTTCAGTCGCTCGGTCGGGTCCTGGGTGTTCTTGATCTCGTTGAGGATGCGCCGGAAGGTGTCGGGGACGGACTCTCCGTCCTTCGCGAGCTTGTTGATCCCGAGCTTGAGGCCGGACAGGACGCGCTCGCCGCTGACGCCGGCCTTCTCGAACTGCGCGAGCATGGCGATCGACTCGGTGAACCCGAAGCCGAGCGTGCGCAGCGTGGCGCTCGCGTTGATGCCCTGCTCGGCGAGGCGGTCGAGTCCGATGCCTGACGCCTGCGAGGCACGGAACATCGCGTCGAGGGCATCGGCCTGGTCCTCGGTCTGGACCTCGAAGGCGCCGAACACCCGCGAGGCTGACTCGATGTTGCCCGCGAGGTCCGTGCCGGTGATGCGGCTCAGCTCGAGGAACTGCTTCGCTCGCTTCTGGAGCGTGGGGCCGGTGAGGCCGAGGCGGGTGTTGATGTCGGCGATCGCCGTGGAGGCGGAGCCGAAGTCGGCGGGGACGTCGGCGACGACGGCCTTGAAGTCGCCCTGGAGCTTGTTGAGGTCCTTGCCGGTGGCGCCGGTCCCGACTCGGATCGTGTCGTAGGCGCTGTCGAACGCGTCGCCGACCTTGAAGAGACCGAATGCGACCGCTGCGCCGGCTGCGCCGATGCGGACGAAGGACGACTTGGAGAGCTGCTCCAGGCGGGCGAACTGGCCGATGCCCGACGACACGAACGACGAGAGCTGGCTGTTGATCTGCCCGAAGTTGCCCTCGAAGTCGACGCCGACGGTCCCTGCGGTTCCCATCGGCGCTCACCTCACTCGTGGTCCTGCCGCGAAGGCCGCGAAGGCCGCGGGGTCGATGTCGTCCTCGGGGATCGGCGCGTCGCGTTCGGACGGCCGGGGGATATGGAGTGGCTTCCATCCGTCGGTTGCTGACGGCTTGAACCACGGTGCGCTCAGGAGCGCGAGGAGGACGAGGTCGAGCTGCTCCGCGATGACCGCGGTGTGCTCGGCTACGTGCCCCCACTCGGTGAGCTGCTCGGTGCGCGCTTCTTCGACCTCGACGACGAACGCGTGGAAGAGCTCGGGGTCGAGGTCGGCGAGTCGGGCGAGTCGGGCGGGATCAGTGCCGGATCGTGCTGCGAGACCTCCGATGCGTCGCCGGACAGAGTCGGGGTCCCGCCAGTAGGGTCCGGCTCGACCGGCGACTGGTGGGCGCCGAGCACGAGCTCGACCTCGTCGTCGTCGATCGCGTCGACCCACTCGTCGAAGCTGCGGTGTTCACCATGCCGGAGCCGCAGCGCGTTCCACGCGGCTCGCTGGAACCACGTGGTGCGAAGGCCACCTTGGTCGTCGCGCATGGAGCCCTCGAACGATTCGCGGAAGTGGTCCTCGTACATCATCGGGTCGCGTCCGGTGTCCCGGATGAAGCCTTCGATGATCTGATCGCCGGATCGGACGGTGAACGGGAGCTTGGCCATGCGGCCTCCTCATGTGGTCGAGGCGCCGTGCGGCGCGCTCGAGCGCGATTGCTTCGACGAGCGGGTGACGCGGTTGGATCAGGAGCCGACGTCGAAGGACGGGTCGTCGGTGAAGAAGAGCCACGGGTCGGGCTCGTCCTGGGCGTCGTCGAGCTCGTCCTCGGGGGTGAGCCCGGCGAACTTCACCGGCAGCGGCGACAGGTCCTTGCGCGTGAGCTTCACGTCGGGCTGCTCGGCGACGACGCAGCGCTTGAGGCCGAGCACGTAGTTGAACGACTGCCGCTTGAAGGCGAGCAGCACGCTCAGCTCCGCGACGACGCCCGGCTCCCGCACGTACGAGAAGCCACCCGCCACCGGGACGATCTGGCCGCCGCCGAAGGCGTCGACCACGTTGTCGCCGTCCCACTGGAGCAGCGACGGGATCGTGATGGTCGGCTCCTCGTCGGTGGCGATCGCCGTGAACGGCACCGACGCCTGCCAGGACTTCTTGGCCTCGATCGTGACGCCGCGGTTGAACATCACGTCGTCGTCGCCGGTGAAGCCGACGTTGCGGAACGCGGCGTTCGGGGTGAGCGCCTCGGTCAGGGTTGAGGGTCGCGTGGTCCCGAACGGTGCGACGAGGAGTCGCCCGCGTCGGGCCTGCAAGACCTGGGACGAGTCGTACATGATCGTGTTGCCTCCTGGGAAGCGCGCGCGTGCGCGCCGGGCTCGGGGTTGCTCTCTCGGGTGGGACGAGCCCCGTGCGGGGCGGGGGGACCGCTACGAGCCGTGCGGCTCGTCACAGACGAACGAGATCGACGCGTCGAAGAGGTAGCGCTCGCGCGCCGGCGTGAAGTCCGGGTCGGGGAACCGCCACGGGTCGGTGGTGAGCGACCCGTCGGTGATCGCCGCGCCCTCGAAGGTGAAGTCGGGGTCCTCGTCGATCACGACGAGCGCCGCAGCGCAGGCTTCGATCAGGCGTTGTGCCTCGTCCTGTGCGGTCGCGGGGTCGGCGCTGCTGCCGTACGCCTCGACCTGGACGCGGCCGTCGATCGAGACGCGGGGGTGCTGCGTGCGTGGGGTGCTGGGTGTCGCCATGATCCGCAGCCAGGGGCTCGAGGTCGACGACGGATGGCGGGAACCGATGCGCGCCGCGCTACCAGCGAGCTCGACGATACGGGTGCGGCTCTTGAAGTAGGCGACGAGGAGCTCTTCGACGGACGGGACCTCGATCGCGTCGCCGAGCGTCGTCACTTGCCGGCCTCCTTGAAGGAGTAGCCCTCGCTCGCGATCGCTCGTCGCATCGACGCGTACGGGGGGTTGTTCTTCGAGCCCCACTCTTCGAGGTGGGCGAGCGGACCGTCGGCCTGGAGACGTGCCGTGCCGTCCGGGTTGCTCGTGACGGTGAGCTCGCCGTACTTCGAGGGCGCCGACTGCATCCGGCGGGTGGCTTCGGTGCGGCGACGGACCTTCTCGGCGGCTTCCTCCGTCGCCTTCGAGGTGATGCCCTCGCCGTTCAGGATCGCTTCGAGCGGGCCGGTCGGGTCCCAGGTAGCAGGCATCGTCAGGACTCCTCGTCGGCGGGTTCCTCGCTGCCCTCGGTGCGTTCGACCGTGAGCTCGATGTGGTCGTTCCGGGAGTGACGAGGTCCGGTCCATCGGCCCGGTTCTCCGACCACGGTGAGGACGCCGACGCCTTCGACGTCGATGGCGTCGACGTGCGCGACGTCGATGTCGGGTCGGAGCCACACGCGTCCGGCGTCCTCGCTGATCTCGCCTGCCTCGTCGTGCTCTCGTCGACGGGCGGGCTCGTAGCGACAGAGGAGCGGATCACCGTTGTTGTAGGTCTCGACCCGTTCGGTGGCGACTACCTCGTTGCCGAGGCGGTCGGTGATCGGCTGCTCGTCCTCGTCGCGCTGCACTCGGGTTGCGAGGAGCGCGCATGGGGTGGTGAGCAGGCGGGTGATGCTCACCCGATCTCCAGCTCGTTGGTGTCGAGCACGACCCGGTCGGGGTCGTAGAGGTCGGTCATCCACGATTCGGCTCGTGGCGCCGCCGTGGTGTCGAGACCAACGGCAGCGATCGCGTCCTGCCGCTCGGAGTCGGTGAGCTCGAGGCCGATGATGGCGAAGGTACGGGCCTCCTGGAAGGAACCGAGCTGCTCTTGCAGCGACCGCAGCGACTCGGGGTTCGACCACACTCGCGCTGCGACGCTGAGGCAGACGCCCTTGAGCGCCTTCGGCACGGGGTCCAGCGCGTCAGCCCACGCGTCGTTCATGCCGACGGCCGACGCGATCTTGCCGGTCGCGAGGTCGAGGAGCAGGGTCGCGCGCGGGTCGTCGACGGCGATGGTCTCGCCGAGGAGGGCGCCGAGCTCGGCGGGGGTCGCGAAGGCCACCGGTCATCCCTTCCAGTCGGCGCACTCGCCGCACGGCTCTTCGCCGGCGCGGCGGTGCGCGTCGTACCCGGCCTTGGTGCCACGTCGCGGCGTGCCCTTGTTCGGCCCTCGGGTGATCTCACCGTCACACGCCCTGGGCGCGCGGACGACCTCGCCGGGCAGAACCGCGACCGGCGTCGCGGTCGGGAGCGCGCCACCGGTGGCGAACGCGAGCGGCCCGCCGGTCTCGCGCATGATGGCGAGCATCTCGTCGGGGTCGGGGTCGTGCACGCGCTCGAGCGCGGGGAGCACGCCCGCCTTGTGCTTGACGCCTGCGGCGGCCTTGTACCGCATCCCGAGCGACACGTTCGAGTGGTACTCGGGGAGGTTGCGGTCCTTGTCGACGGCGCGGTCGTGGTAGAGGTGCCACGCTGCGCCGTCGACGCGGTCGGCTTCTCCGTGCAGGGTGTTGCACGCGAGCCAGAAGGCGCGATCCTCGCCACCCCACGAGGTGAAGCGCTCGTCGAAGCCGCCCACGGACTCCCACACGCCTCGTGAGACCGCGGCTGCGCCGGAGGCGTGGTGGGGGAAGGCACGGGCGCCCTGAAGCGCTCGGCGGCGGTCAGCGACGACGCCCATGTCGAGCCGGCCATCGAGCACGAGCCGCGTCGGGTTGGGTTGCATCCGGCGGTAGTCGTCGAACGCGAGCACGAGTCGATCGGTCGCGAGTGCGAGGTGGCAGGCGGCGACGGCCTGGTCGTGCAGGACGATCGTGTCGGCGTCCGCGAGGAACGCGACCTCCCACTCGGGCACGAGCTCGTTCGCCTGCCGGACAGCGTCGTTGCGTGCGGCCGAGCGGTTGCACCACCGGCCACCGGTGCGATCCTCGCCCTCGATCACCGGGACGCCGAGCGACTCCCACCATGCGCGGGTGAAGGCACGGGAGCGGCTGCGCCATTCGTCCTCTTCGGCCCACGGGACGATGACGACGATGTTGAGCTTGTCCCGGTAGTAGCGGCCGACGAACCGCCGCCAGTCGAGGGGGGTGTCGATGTCGTCGGTCCAGTCGTCGATGTGCGTCTGACCGGGGACCGACGCGACGTTCTCCTTGACGGCATCACCGACCATGAAGGACGTGAGGCCGCCCATCATCGCGAGGTGCATCCAGACGTGCGGCTTGCGGGCGCGGGGAAGCTTCACCCGCAGCTCGTCGGCGACCTTGAGGATGCGAGTCCACTCGTGACGGCCGAACGTGATGGCGAACGGCTCATCCCACTGGCACCCGGTGACCTCGCTCGGGCCGGGTCGGCGGAACACGTGGTAGTCGTCGCTCGAGTGCGACGTGATCGTGTCGATCGCCGCGTCGGTGTAGAACACGTCGCCGAACATGATGCAGGTCCGGTCGTCCTCGGCCCACAGGGGTTGCGTCGCGTAGAAGCAGTTGAGGCCGTTCGGCACGGGCGCCGGGTTGTCGAGCTCGACCCGACGGGCGCCGTCAGCGATGAAGCGGTCGTCGGTCGCGGTGACGATGATGTCGGTGATCCCGCGCTCTCGGAGAAGCCGGACGGTGCGGTGCACGAGCGCTTCGCCGTCGATCTCGACGAGCTGCTTGGGCGTGTCGAGGTAGGGCGCCTTGCCGCCGAGCTGCCAGCGGGGCCGGCCCCGGCGGTCTGTGCCGCCCTCGACGCCGCCCTGGGCGCAGATGATGACTCGCATCACGCGACCACCCGCGGTTCGAGGTCGATGGCCCACAGGTGCGAGCCGCGGTCCCCGATCGCTTCGCCGAGGTGCTGCCACCCGAGCTGTTCGAGGATGTGGATGGACGCAGCCCGCGACGGGTTCGAGTAGCCGAACACGCGCATCCGCTGCTTGTAGCGGTCGGCGAACGCCTGCGCCTCGTCGGCGATCGCTCGCATCGCTTGCTTCGCCAGCCCGCGGCCTCGCGCGGCTGGCGCGACGACGAGGCTCGTGCAGTGCGCCGTGTAGCGCCCGAGGTCCCGCGAGACGTACACCGCAGCGAGCGCCAGGCCCTCGTCGTCGATCACGACGATCAGGTCGGGGTCGGAGAGGTCCCACGTGGTCGCCTCGCGGTCGAACTCCGCGAGGAGCCGATTCACGCTCGGCAGGTCAGAGGGACGCGCTCTCCGCATCGGCTGCTCTCCTTCGGATGTCGCTGCTGGACACACCAGGCGTGCGGGGCAGGAGGATCACCTCGGCGTTGCACAGTGCGAGGCGCGCGAGCACTGCGCTTCGGTCGGCTTCCTCGAGCCACTCCTGCCCGTGAACGAACACATCGGGTCGGACCGCTTCGATGATCCGGCCGTCGGTTCCCGAGTGGTAGGTGACGATCTCGTCGGCCCACCCGAGCGCGTCGATCTGCTCGACGCGCTCCTCGGTCGTCAGGAGCGGCCGGTGGCCCTTCGACGCGAGGACCGCCTCGTCGGTCTGCACACCGACGACGAGCCACGATCCGAGCCCGCGTGCGCCCCTGATCCGCCGGAGGTGCCCGACGTGCAGGAGGTCGAACACGCCGCCCGTGTAGACGACGCGCGAGTGACCCCCCAGGCCGGAGCCCGAGGGGTCACCCTGCGACGTCATGGGCTCAGGAGCCGGCGAGCCCGAAGTCGAGCTCGACCGCGCCCTGCGGCCGCGTCGCCTTGAGGCCGTACAGGAAGTCCAGCGACACGACGTCCTTCTTCTTGTCGATGTCGTAGTCCTGCACGACCCGCAGGCCGAAGCCCTTGTAGGACGCGATGGCCGCCTGCTCGGAGGTCTTGCCCATCGGCAGCGCGAGGGTGCGGGAGACGAGCGCCACCGCGGTGCGGTGGAACGCGACGCCGTCCGCTGCGACCCCGGCCTTGGTGCCGTCGGGGTCCTCCTCCGCACCGATCACGTCCGCGCCCTGGCCGAGCACCTGGGACTCGAAGTGGTCGATGCCGAACTTGCGGCCGATCGACGCCTCCCGCAGACCGTCCGTGTCGCCGCGCGCGTCGGCACGGACGAACAGGTCGTCGGTGAGGAGCTGCTCGGTCGCCTCGGGCGCGTACACCGCGTAGCGCTCGGTCGCCGGGAGCCGCTTGCGGCTCAGGCGGGTCCGGGCGCCGATCGGCACCGTGCGCGCCAGCGCCGAGTCGGCGAGCTCGACGACGCCGCCGCCAGCCTGGAACGGCGGCGACGCGCCCGCACTCGCCGCGGCGACGAGCGCCTGGGCGATGTCGGTGTCGACCTTCTGGACGATGGCCTCCATCGCCGGGTTCATCACCCGCTCCTCGAACTTGTCGATCTCGAGGGTGAGCTCCTCGGTCGTGACCTCGAACGAGACGTCGACGATCTTGTCCAGCACCACCGGGAACGAGCCCTCGGTGATGGTCTGGACCTCGATGCCGGCGTCGCGGTCGAACTCCTTGGCCTCGAAGATCGCCGGGGTGCGGACCGTGATGGTGTCGCCCTGCTTGCCTGCGAAGTCCTCGTCGTAGTCGCGGTACACGAGCTGCGCGAGGACGGTCGAGTTGTAGAGGGTCGCCAGCGCCGCGCGGGCGATGACGTCGGGAGTGATGATCGTGTTCGGCACGGCGGCCGACCTCCTGTTGAGTGTGCGGATTCGCCGTGCGGCGAGGGAACGGGGTGCGCCGTGCGGCGCTGAGATCGCTGTTGGCGGCTACTCGCCGCCGCGCTGACGCTTGAGGTGCTCCTCGACCGACATCTCGCCGAGGCCCTTCCCGCCGCCGTCGCCGCCCTTGCCGCCGTCGCCATCGCCCTGGACGGTTCCGGCTCCGGTGGCGAGGTGCTTCTTCTCGGTGAGGAGCTTGTCGAGGTACTCCTTGACGACGTCGTTGTTGACGCGGTTGTCGTCGGTGAACACGTCATCGGGGGAGAGGTCCTCGCCGCGACGGATGGCCGCTTGGACCCGGAGCAGTGCGTCGTCGATGTCGGCGAACCTCCCGGCAGCGAGACGAGAGACTGCCGCTTCGAGCCGGTCGTCGCGAACGTCGGACTGCGCGGCCTCGCGGGCCTCCCGCGCTGCCTCCTCGCGTGCGTCCCTGATCGCCTTGTCGACGTCGTTCAGATCGGCGTCCTCGCGCTCCTTGAGCTGCTTCTCGAGCTCGCTGATCTTCTTGTCGCGGTCCTTCCAGCGCCGCTCGTGCTTGCGCGATTCGGCCTGCCAGTCGGTCTTGTCGCCGCCGCTGGCAGGCCCTCCGTCGCCGCCATCGCCCGCGCCGTCGTCGCCTCCGTCACCACCGGAGCCGCCGTCACCTCCATCGCCTCCGTCACCGGAGCCACCGTCGCCGCCGGAGCCGGAGCCACCGCCGTCGTCGGGTGCGAAGAAGAAGAGCGGGAACAGGGATCGCAGAAGCTCGGCCATGCGGCCTCCTAGGTGCGGGTGCCGTGCGGCACCGATGGGGTTACGACAGATCGTCGAAGTGCTGACCGGCGACGGTCAGCACTGGCCCGAGCTCGCCGTGATCCTCGACGCCGAGGCGTTCACGGACGAGCTCGCGGGCGGCGACGGCGTCCTCGACCTTGAGGGCGTCGAGCAGCTCCCGGTCGATGACGTGACCGGGGTCTCGGTCGCCGAGGATCGGCTCGACGTCGCAGCCGCAGTGGTTGTGGATCGGCATGAGGTCGCCGGTGCGGTAACGCTGCGTCGAGGCCATGAGGCACAACTCGCACGCATTGCCACTCGGGACCCGCATGTAGCCGACGACTCGCGAGTCTCGATCCATGATCTCGCGAGCCGACGCCCTGAACGCGAGCTGAACGTCGGTGTCCGCAGCGCTTCGGGCGCGTGCTCCACCAGCGGCAACGGCCATCGACCAGTCCGTGCCAGCGGCGAGCGCGGCCCAAACGGTCACGAACGGTCGCCGATAGACGTCCGCCAGGGCAGTGCCGTTGCGCGCGGCTGCATCAGTGACGGCGGCAATGTCGACAGGCGGGACGTTGCCCCCGATGCGCCTCTTGAGGTAGGCGACGGTGAGTGACACAGCCCGCTCCTGCGCTGCATGCACGACTGGAGCGACGCGCCTGACGAACGGGGCGACATCGGACTCGTCGTAGGAACCGAGCTCGACCCAAGCTCTGCCGACGCGGAGACTCGTCGCGCGCCGCACTCGCGCCAGAGCGCGGCGGTGCTCGTCAACGAGGGCCACCTAGGCGTCCTCGAGCGCGCCGGCCTCCGCGGTTGGGAGGCGCAGCGAGACGGGAACGGCTCCGGTGAACGCGAGCTCGCCGAGCCCGACGGTCTGCGCCGCTTCCTTCGGCTCGACGCCGGAGCGGATCAGCGCACCCATCGCGTCAGCCTTCGCCTTCAGGTCGGCCGCGTCGGCAGCAGTCCCACCGGTGCCACTAGCAACCGCAGCGAAGACGTCGTCCCCGCGGAGCTCCTCGGCGCGGGCGATCTCCTTGTCGGAGTATCCGAGGTACTCCATCTGCATCCGCCAAGGCAGGACGTCCTTGAGCTTCAAGGTCGCGTCGGCGAGCTGCGCGTCGGAGCGAATCTCGGGGTTCTTCCAGAGGAGCTCCGCGTCCACAACCGACCCGGCGTCGCGCCCTTCGACCATGAGGCCAATGCGGGTCACCTCTTCGTGGTCCTCGCCGAGCACCCGCATATGCGAGCGGACCTTCGAGAGAAGGTTCGACTCGGCGACCTTCATGCCGTCGGCCGAGATGTTGACGAGCTCACCGAGGAGGTACTGCGGCGGCGTCTTGGTCACCGCGGCGAGGTGGCGGATGTGCGACTCGGCGGCCTTGATGTAGTTGTCCAGGTCCGAGCCCTCGAGCTGCTGAATCTTCGCGTCCTTGTTCTCGATCTGGAGGAAGCGGTCGACCGCGAGCTTCTTGAAGGGCGGCAGTGCCGTCGGCTTGCCGTCGGCGTCGCGCACGAGCTCGCCCTCGGCGTCCTTGAGCCACTTGATCGGCTCGCCGAGGAGGGCGCGCACGGGAAACGACGCGTACGCCTGGGCTAGAAGCTCGGCGAAGATCGTGGTGTTGATCCGGTCGATCACGGGGAGCACGCCCTCGAACTCGCCGCGTGCGTGCACGAACGGTCCGCGGCATGGCCGCAGCGACCGGTTCACGGCGAACTCGACGGCCGTCACGACCTTGAGCGGGTTGTCGAGCGGCCAGTCCTCGCCCGCGACCTCGCGAGGCTTCCACGCCTCGATCGACGGCGGCGCGGCACCCTTCGGGCCGCTGAACTTGTAGAGCCCGTCGGGCAGGTAGAGCGTCGCGTGCCAGGTCTCGTCGTCGTCCTGCCAGCGACGCAGCGCTGCCGCGCGCCGACGACGGGAGCCGGGCTCGTAGGCGACGATGAGGTTCGAGGCGTGCTCGTAGGTGACGAGGGCCTTGCCATCGTTCTTCGGGTCGGCCCACACGACAGCGCCGGCGCGGCCGTCGGTGAACGCCGACGTGTGGAGCGTCTGGCAGTCGGCGTCGAGGTAGTTGCGTTGCCAGACGTCCCACGCCTGCTGATCGAGCTCGCCGCCGAAGCGGATGCCCTGCGGAATGCAGCGCTCCTCGACCGCGGAGACGATGAGCTGCGGCCAGTTGGTGATCGACTGCTTGAGAAGCAGCTTGTATTCCGGCTCGAGCTTGACCTGCTTGATGTGCTCGGGTGCGTCGTGGTCACCGTCGTAGTAGCGGTCGAGCTTGCGAATCGTGTAACGGCGACGGTCGAGCTCGGCTCCGAGGACGCGGAGCCAGCGCTTGACGGTGAGCGCGTCTGCCATCGTTCACCTCACCAGCTCGCCGTTGCGTACTCCGGTGTGTTGAGCCCGCCTGCTGCGATGCAGTCGCCGCGGGCTTCCCACGAGATGCAGCCGGCCATCGAGCCGTCGATCTTGTCGGGCGAGCCGGGACGGTCCTTCTCGATGAGGAACATTGGCTTGCCCTCTTCGTCGCGCACGTCGGTGTGCTTCTTGTGCGCGTTCTTGACGTGCGCGACGAACGTCGCGTCGCCGTCGTGGGAGAGCTCGCCGAGGTTGATCGCCTCGACGTAGTTGCGGAGTGCGTAGGCCATCTGGCGCTTGCGCCAGGTGTGCCACTCGATCACTCGCTTCTCGCCCCATCGTCCCTGCCAGGTGTTGACGAGGGGTTCGATGCGCTGGGGGTCGATGTAGACGCGCCAGACGTTCCACCGGTCGAAGGCGTCGAGCATCACCGCGTCGATCTCGTCGAAGGGATGCTCGTAGTCGTCCGGCGCGCCGTCGGGTCGCTCCCATATCCCGAGCGACCACTGGTACCCGGACTCGACGTGCGTGGCGATGATCGCGAGTGCGTCGTCGTAGCGGGCGCCGTCGACGCCGATCACGATGAGCTGCTGCTTCTTGACCTCGTGCGGGGCCGCGAGCTTGCGGAACGCGGCGATGTCGAACGCCTTGTCGGCACCGGAGACGAGCATGTTGCCGAACCACCGCGCGGCCTGGTTGGGATCGCGGGGGAGGAGCTCGAGGCACTCGGCCTCGATGCGATCGAGGTCGATCCAGGGCTTCCAGCGTCCGTGCTTCGGCTTCTTCGCCGAGTCGCCGTACGCGTGCACGAGAATCTTGCGCCGGTCGCGCTTGACCTTGAAGTTGAGGCTCTCGGCCGGCGGCTTGTAGTCGATGTGGACGTCGGGGAGCTGCTGCTCGAACGTCGTCTGCGCGACCGAGCTCTCCGAGGGGTCCCAGGCGTTTGGGGTCTCGATGCAGCGGCCGCCCATGCCGCCGAGGTTCCGGCGTTGGTTGTCGGCGAGCGCGATGCCATGGTTGCGCTTGAGCCACGACTCGGTCTGATCTTGCACCGCGAACGTGATGCGCTGACCGAGCCGCGACCGGTGTGCGGATGTCACGGGTCGGATGTGGCCGCCGCCACCGAGGTTGATGCGCGTCTCGCCGGTGTCGGGGATGTCGGCGGCGATCGCGCCGAGCTCGATCATCGGGATCAGCGCGGTCCAGACGTTGTCGGTCTGATCCTCGGACACCGCGGTCGCCTGAATCACTGGAGTCGCCCACGGCCGGCCGACAGGTTCGCCGTTCGCGTCCCACCCGTCGAAGAGCACCGGGCCTTCGGCCTCGGCGCAGATCATCGCGGCCGACAGCGGCCCTTTGCCCCACTTCTGCGGGCGCACGAGCATCGACCGCCGGTACTCGAACGCCGAGCTCGGCTTGCGGTGGTCGACGCGCGCGCTCGGCTTGAGCCGGTAGTGCCAGAGGAGGAACAGGAGTTGCTCGTCGGTGAGGATGAACGGATCGCCGATCGCCTCACCGTCGGGGATCGCGCAGTTGTCCTCGATCCAGTCGGCGACGAGGTACCCGAGGGTCGGGAACTCTCCTCGCCGCTCGGGTCCGCGCCACGGCACCGGCGGTCAGCCGGTGTCGACGGCACGCAGGCGACGGCGCGAACCTGACGCCGAGGGCGTGCTCTCGCGCTTCTCGCCGACCTCGTCGCGAGCGATCTCCCACTGCAACCGGAGCATGGCGAGGGGCGTGAGGCCAAGGCGGTCGGAGAGGTGCCGCGCTTCCTTCGCGGCGTCCAGGTCGCCGAGCTCGGCGAGCGCCTTCCAACGCGCATACTGCGCGACCTCGCGGTTGTACCCGAGCTCTTCCCATGCCACGGCCTGGGGGGTTTTCCAGAGCTCGGCCCACAGCTTCTTCTCGAGCGCGCTGGACTCCTTGAGCTGCGCTTCGAGCTCGGCGATGAGCTGGTCGAGCTTCGCGAGCCGAGCCGGCGCGCCGCGCGTTGCGGTCCCGCCGTCGATCTGCGCTTCGAGCATCTCGCGCTGACGCTTGAACGACTTGATCGCCGCTGCGACCTTCACGTCGGGCGGCAGCGGCCACGACGGCGCGCGGCCCTTCCGACCTTCGGACGGCAGGCGACGCATCACCGGTCGCGCGTTGCGACGACGACGCTGATCGGGGTGCTTCGGTGCGGGTCCCGTCCCGGCCATGCGGCCTCCTTCAAGGGTCGCCATGCGGCGAGTGCGCGAAGCGCGCGGAACCTCCAGACCCGTACACAATCGGACCGGCAGCCCTCACCGGTCCCCGTGCCGTCCGGGCTGAGGGTCACCCCCCACCCCCTCGGCAGGTCGCCCCATGCTTCGATGAGTCGACTCGACCTCGCCGCGTCAGTGGGCGCCGTCGTGCTGCGCGGTCACGCGTGCACGTGGTGGGGCGGGCGGGACGGAGGGTCCTGCCTTCGCTCGTCTGCATCCGAGCCGCGGCATCGCGGTGTGGCTGCGGTCAGCGTCGCGCTCGTGCTCTTCCTCGTGTGGCTTCCGCCTGCGACTTGCGCTCGTGACACGGGCGGGAGTGGATCGCTGCCATGTTGCTCGGGTCATCCCTCCCGCCCTCAGCGACAGGGATCACGTGGTCGGCCTGGTCTGCCCCTGGCTTCCCGCACACGTGGCAGATGCCATGGTCTCGGGCGATCACCTGGCGGGCGCGGCGCTGCTGAGCGCTACCCGACAGGGAGGACCGGGGGGGAGCTTGACCCCGGCGGGACCATGCCTGCCGGGGGTGGGCCTGGCACTCGCCCCCCGGTGGGATCACCACGGGGCAGCCAGGCTCCGGGCAGACACGATGCTTGCGGCTCACCGACGCCGGCGGCGGTGCGATCGGATGCGTGCACCCTTTCGCCGGACTGCGTTGCCGACGTGCCAGCCGCCGCACGATCCGCACTCGTAGGCGTCAAGCGCACCGCCACCGTCGCGGCCAGCGCGCCGGATCGACTGCACTCGCCTCCTCGCCTCACCCTCGGTCAGCGACTCCTTCGAGCACTGCGGACCCGACGACGTCGAGTCCGGCCTCGCGACCATCGGGCTCACGCGATCACCGGTAGAGGTGCTCCCGACATCGGTTGCCCCACGGCTGCGCACCTCGCTCGTTCGCCAGTTGGTGAGCAGCGACGTCCTGCACCGCGACGGGCGTCTGATCCGGTGGGAACTGCGCGTACACCGCGTAGGCGCCACCGACTGCACGAGTCACCGCGCCCGCCCACGTGCGCTGATCGAACTGGTAGGCGCCGCGGTACGTGCCGCCGGGCGACACAGCCTGGTAGCCCGCGTCGTGCAAGCCGTTGCCGTGGAAGTCACCACGATCGCTCTCGTGGTACCGGGTGCACACGAAGAACGGGTGCACGTGGATCGCGGCCTCGTCACCAGGCGCCGGCCACGAGCTCGGGGGAGGTGGCGCGGCAGCGGGGACGCACGCCGCCGCGGTGGCGGCGAGCGCGACCACGAGGACGAGAACGGACGCGATACGACGACGACGCACAAGCAACCCTGACGACGAGGAACAGTCCTCGCGCACGCGGGTCGTGCACGGCATCCCGCACGATGACGGGGACTCGCTTCGCTACGAACGATGCTCGGGAGGCGGCCGCACTATTTCCCGATCGCCAATGAACCCGACTCCGACAGCGGGCGCTACGGCTCTCACCTACCGGTAGACCTCGACCGAGCACATGGTGGCGGGGGCGGGACTCGAACCCGCGGCCTCCGGGATATGAGCCCGGCGCGCTGCCATGCTGCGCTACCCCGCGACGAACGCGATGCGGCCCCGGCGCCGACTGGACGCACGGGGCCATACTCAAGAACTCGGGGAAACGCTACCCGTCGTCGCGCGCCGGATCGCGGATGCTCACCGGGACCGGGCGCGGCACCGGCACGCCCCCGACGTGCACCTCGGGCAGATCGGTCACGGACCGCTTGAGCCCGCGGTCGCGCAGCCACCGGTCGATCTCGTCCTCGACCCCCGCGACGGCCTCCTCACGGGCGCCGGGAAGGTCGCGGCGGTTCGCCGTGTGCAGCATCCTGCCGATGCCGCCGACGAAGTCCTCGGCCTCCTCGGCGCGGCCAGCACGGTCGATCGTCAGCCCTTGAGCGTCCAGGCGCGCGACGAGCGAGTCGATCGTGAAGTGAAACGCCGGGTCGGTCAGGTACGCGCGCCGATCGGCGTCATCGGGAAGCATCCGCTCCAGCAGCGCGCGGCGACGCTCGGCACGGTTCTCCGCGGGGGAGAGGTCCTCTGCACCGACCTCGCGGCTCAGCGGTCGGCCACACGGCCCGACGCCGTACCCGGTCGAGCTCAAGCCAAGGGTGACCACGAGCGGGCACGTTGTCGGAGCGTCTACCGGGTGCGGATCGGCACTGACCGCGACGAGCCCATGCTTCGGACAGATGAACCGATGGACCGTCACGAGCCCGCGCCCCCGAGGTCGATCACGATGCGCTTGGTGCCGAACCGGGCCACGAGCTCGAGCGAGCCGCCGAGGGCCTCGACGTACTCGCGCAGCGTCGAGACGTAGGCGTCGGAGCGGGACTCGCGGTCGGCGACGGACGCCTGCGAGATACCGAGCGCCTCAGCGACCTCGACCTGCGTCATGCCCTGGCGCTTGCGGAGGCCGGCGAGGGTCCGGTCGTCGTGCTTCTCAGCGGCGCGCTTGGCGACGTCGCGGAACGGCGTGTGGTGCTTCGCCATGTCGGGTCCGATCGTAGAGACAGTCATAGGGTCCTCCCGATAGTAGGTCGGTGGGGGTGGGCGCCGACGGCTACTCGCCGCGGGCGACCGCGAGGCCGTCGGCGACGGCGATCGCGGCGGCGCACTCCGAGCAGCGACCGTCGGTGCGGTCGGGGGTCACGTCCCGGTGCTGGCAGTCGACGCAGACCGGCCGGATGGGCGAGTCGCCGCGCCGGTCGGCGCAGTCGGCACCCTCGGCCGTGTTCGCGTGCCACCACGGCTCGCGGCCGTCGCCCCGGTCGTTGCCACCGGCGCCGAGGATGCCGTTGCAGTCGGCGCAGAGCGCGATCGGCCCCTGGTGGTCGACGCCCTCGAAGAGCACCCGATCCGGGTAGTGCGCGTCGCCGGGCTCGTCGCCGAGGCAGTGCGCGTCGGCGAACGCCCTGGCCGCGTCGTCATCGACCCACGCGCTCAGGAGCGCGGTGATCGAGTCGGCCTCCGTGCACGTGAAGCCCTCGGCCTTGTCGTGCAGCGCCTCCGAGCACGTGGCGAGGAACGTCTCGACGGTCTCGGTGCGCAGCTCCTCGGCACGCTCGTACAGCTTCGCGGCCTCGGTGGTGGCGCCGCGCTCCTCAAGCGCGACGGCCTGCGCGTACAAGTCGGTGTAGGTCTCGGTCATGGTCACTTGCTCCTCTCGACGGCGCCGCACCCGGCGCACTCCCTGACGATCCAGCGGCCGTCGCTCGCCCGGTACGGGGTCACGAGGCGCGCCGGTTGGTTGCAGCGGGGGTGGTCGCAAGGTGGCGGCCACGCGCCCTGACGCTTCGCGGTCACCATCCCTCCCTCTCGCGGCGCTCGCGCTCCTCGGCCTTGTCGGCGAGATAGCGCGTCCACCGCGCTTCGGCGGTCGCGATTGCTTGCGGGTACCAACCCTTGAAGGCGGCGGCTTCGGCCTTGTCGCCACCGACGAGCAGGATCGCTTCGCGCTCGTCGTCGAACACGAAGAGGACTCGGATGGCGACGACGTGGCCGCGGTCCTTCATGTCGACGATGAGCTCCTTGAGGTTCGGGAGCATCGCCGAGCCCTTCACGGCGCCGACGTAGGGCCGCTTGGCCGCGGGGCCGTGCTGCTCCAGGTACTCGACGCGCTCGTCGATCGCGAAGCGCTGCTCGTAGGGGAGGTCGAGGTACCAGTCGGCGGCCTCGTTGGTGATGCTCACTTCCCAGGTGGGGCGCTCGGTGTTTTCCATGTGCCTAAGTATAGGCTTGACCCTGTATCGTGTCAACCCTATACTTGGGGTATGGAGAAGAACCCCACCACGGAGGCACCGATGCCCACCACCACCAAGGCCAACAAGACCGCCGAGACCCGCGAGCGCCTCGACGCCGCCATCGCCGACCTCGTCGAGCACGACGACTGGATCGCCTGGCTCGACACCAAGGCCCGCTTCCACTCCTACTCGTTCGCCAACACCATGCTCATCGCCTTCCAGCGCCCCACCGCGACGCGCGTCGCCGGATACAAGGCATGGCAGAAGCTCGGCCGCCACGTCCGCAAGGGCGAGCGCGGCATCGCGATCTTCGCCCCCACCTGGACCAAGGCCCGCGACGACGACGGCAACGTCGACGACGCCGCCGAGAAGGTGCTCCGCTTCCGCGTCGTGCACGTGTTCGACATCGAGCAGACCGACGGCGAGCCCCTCGCCGACGTTCCCTGCACCATCCTCGACGGCGACTCCGGCCTCACCGACCTCGCCGACGCCCTCACCGGTCACGCGCTCGCCGAGGGCCTCGACATCGAGCGCGTCGGCCGCGACGTGCTCGGCGCCGCGAACGGCCGCATCGACCGCGACGCGCGGCGCATCGACATCGCCGCCGACCTCGGCGCCGACGCGTCGATCAAGACGCTCGTGCACGAGCTCGGCCACTGGCACGACCTCGGCGCCGACGCGGTGACCGACCGGGCGGGCGCCGAGATCGTCGCCGAGTCCGTCGCCTACGTCGTCGCCGCCGCGTACGGCCTCGACACCTCCGCCTACTCCGTCGGGTACGTCGCCGAGTGGGCCGACGGCGACCTCGACAAGGTGCGCGCCCTCGCCGAGCGCGTCGACAAGGCGGCCGGGACCATCCTCGCCGCCCTCGACGCCGACCTCGGCGCCGACGACATGGCGGTCGCGGCGTGACCCCCGCGACCGACCTCGTCGGCCGGGTCGTCGACGTGACCTATTACGAGTCACGCGCCGGTGGCCGCCTGCACGTGCGGGCGGTCCTCGCCGCCGTCGGCACCGACGGGCGCCTCTACCTGCGCACCCCCAACCGGGCCGTGCACGTCGACCCTGGCCGGATCGTCGACGTTCACGCCGCCGCGTAGAACCCCGCACGCTCGCTGAGCTCCTCGATCACCGTCGCGGCGTCCGTGCGCCACGCGGCCGGGTCGTCGTCGAGGATCAGCAGCTCGAGCGGGTGGGCGCCGATCCCCAGGCGCCGAGCAGCCGCTTCGAGGACCGTCGCGAGCCACCGGTCGCGGTGCTCGTCGACGCCATCGCACGGCATCGCGTGCTGCTCGAAGAAGCAGTGCGCATGGCGCCCGCGCCCGCAACGCTCGTACGCCTCGGCGTCACCGAGCACCGACTCGTACGGCGACTCGAAGCACTGCGACACCGTCGGGTAGAACGCGCGGTCCTCGTCGTCGTAGCGGAGCCGGACCTCGAAGCGCTGGAGCGCACCCGCCGACGCGAGCCACTCGCCAACCCCGGCGAGCCGCTCGGCCTCCTCGGGTCCAGTCCCCGACGTCACGGCGTGCGCGTACGCGCAGCCCTCGACCCACCCGTACAGGGTCCAGCGGTGATCGGCACCGATCACCAGGGGATCGTCGAGGTGGAGATTCTCGGCCGTGTGCGCGACCGGGACCCGCCGCCCCGACGGCCACTCAAGCGTGCTCACGCCGACGCTCGGCGTCGCTCGTCGAGCTGCTCCTGACGCGCAAGCCACCGACCCGCCGCCGTCGGGCTCTCACGGTGCCGGATGTCGCACGCCTCGACCGGCGGGAGGTAGTCGAGGAGCTTCGAGTCCGGCAGTGGTGCCCCCTCGCGACGCTCGTTCGCCTCGTCGAGTGCCGCCTTCGCGACGTCGTAGCACCACCGGCAGAGCTTGAGCCGCGCCGCGGTCGCGTTGCCCTTGACCTTCTTGCCCTCGACCTCGACATCGGCCGCGGGCATCGCCGGCGCGAAGTGACCCCCGATCGGCACCGACCGCTTCTCACCCCGACGTGCGCACGACACGCAGCCGACCACGTCCGCGTTCGGATGCGCCGAAGGGTGCAGCTCCTCGACGTTGCGAATCGTCATCTCGACGAGCTCGAACGTCAGCCGGTCGAGCTCCCGCACGATCTCCGGAAACCGGGCCGCGTCCCGCGCCGCCTGCCGAGCCGCCGCGTCGACCTGCGCACGCTCGTCCGTTTCGCTCTCCGTCGACGAGCCACCCTTCGGGCCGAGGTTGGCCGGTGGAGGAGTATCCGGCGCCCACGACTTGATGTTCCGCTCCGCGAGCTCGACGCGCGCCAGGTACTGCACATCGTCAGCGCGGCCGTGCTTCATCGTCTCCAAGAGCCGATCGAGACGGCCACGCGCGCGGCCCAAGCGATCACGAGTGCTCATCCAGACGCCTCCTCGGTTGCAGGGAAGTTGGGGCCAAGCCATCGGGCGCCGACGCGCACATGCGAGGCCGTCCGCAAGTCGAGATGCCGGGCCTCGGCTCGGGCGTCGTGCCGCGACGCGAACGACACCGCCCCGGCCGTCACGCTCGACCAGCCGCACAGACGACGAGACCCATCCGGGTACCGGTAGATCGCCGACCAGAAGCTCGGCACCGACCGCGGTGGCGACGTGGCGACGAGCACGAAGCTCACGTCGGACCCTCGCGGCGCCACTCGTGATCCTGGAACCGCACGTACGGGCCGAGCCACGTGAGGTGGGCCGTGCCACACGCGCCGAGGCGGTGCTTCGCGACGATCACCTCCGTCGCGCCGGGCTCTTCGTCGTCGTTGCCGTCGTACATGTCGGGCCGGTAGAGCATCAGCACGGCGTCGGCGCTGTTCTCGATCTCGCCCGACTCGCGCAGGTCGGCGAGCGTCGGGCGCTTCTCGTTGCGAATCTCGACGCCACGGTTGAGCTGCGAAAGCCCGAGGACCGGGCATTCGATCTCGCGGGCGAGCATCTTCAGCCCCCGCGCGAACTCGGCGACCTCTCGCTCCCGGTTGTGCTCGCGTCGCGCGCCGATCGACGGCGACATCAACTGGAGGTAGTCGACCACGATCAACCCGAGGCGACGATGCCGCGTCTTCGCGCGACGGGCGATCGCCCGCAGCTCCATCACCGTGCAGTCCTGGTTGTCGACCAGCTCGAGCGGCAGCGCGTGAAGCGCCGGACCGTGCTGCTCTACTCGAACGCGCTCCTGATCGGAGAGACGCGCGAGTTGGATGCGGCGAAGATCGACACGCGCCGCCGAGGCGAGCATGCGATCGCCGATCTGCGACCGGCTCATCTCCATCGAGAACATCAGCACCGGCAGCCCGGCCTTCGCGACGGCATGCGCCGCGCCGAGCGCGAACGCCGTCTTCCCCACCCCAGGGCGCGCCGCCACGATGTAGAGAGCGTCGTCCTGAAGCCCGAGGAGGATGTCGTCGACGTTCGCGTAGCCGGTCTCGATCCCGACGCGCTCACGCGCCGGCTCGCGCACGCGCGCGAGCGCATCGTCGACAATCGTCGCGAGCCCGACGACCTCCGACGACACCTCCGACTCCGCCACCTCGAACACGAGCTGCTCAGCCCGATCGAGCGTCTCCCGCGGCGGCAACGACTCGCCGTACCCGAGATCGCTGATCTCACCTGCGACCGCGATCAACCGGCGCAACAACGCGAGCTCGTGGACAGTCCGCGCGTAGTGCGACGCGGTCGCCGACGCCGGCGTCTGGAGCACGAGCTGCTCGAGCGCGGGCAGACCCCCGAGCCGGTCAAGATCGCCGCTGCGGCGCAGCTCGTTCGACACCGCCACCGGACCCACCGGCTCGAACGCGTCGTAGAGCCCCAACACCGCCGCGAAGACCGTGCCGTGCGCCGGCTTGTAGAAGTCATCCGCGGTGAGGCGCTGCTCGACGGCCGCCGCGCACGCGTCGCGCGACAGCATCATCGCCCCGAGGATCGACTCTTCCGACTCCAGGTGATGCGGTGGCCGACGGTCCCTCACTTCCTCGGACCCCCCGGACACGAGCACAGGTCATCCGGTCGGCCGCAGCCCTTGCACGGCGGTGGCGCAGTATTCCGATTCGGGCGCCCACGCTGACGAGGTGCCGGGCCGATGCCCCGATGCAGGTCCCGGAACTGCTCGAGCTTCGCCGGCTTGCCGAGGATGTGCTCCAGGTCGTCGTAGCGAGTCGCTCGATCGTTGTCGCCCATGTGGAACGCCGACTTCACGATCCCCGAGATCGCATCCCGCACGTCCTCGAACGGATACCGGTCGAGGGCCTGCTCGATCCGGCGCCGCCGATCCGGCGACAACAGGACCCGCGTCGTACGTCCCGTCGTCGCGATCCAGTGATCGAAGAGCCGCTGCACCAGCTCGCCCTTCGACGGCGCGCGCTCCTCGTCGGTCGACCCCTCGGGCGTGGTCGGGCGCTCGTCGCCCGACGAGGGGGTTTCGGTTGATGACGGTTCTTGATGGTTCTGCGCGACCTGGGTCGCGCGCTGCGCGCGTTCTGGGTCGCGCGCAGCGCTCTCCGTGTCGCGCGCAGCGCTCATCTCCTGAGCGTTCGCCTCGGGGTCGTCGTCGGTGTCCGAGCGCTCATCTCCTGAGCGTTCGCCCTTCGTCGCCGCCAAGAACTTCGGCAGCCGATACCGAGCCGACTTCCGCGGACCGCCCCGCTCGACGACCTCGACCTCCCCGAGCTTCTCCAGACGCTTGATCGCAGGCGGGATCGTCCCCGCCGACTTCAACCCCGCCTCGGTCTTGATCGTCCGCTGCGCCGGCCAACACTCACCGTCCTTGTTCGCATGGTTCGCGAGCGAGATCATCACCAGGCGCGCCGACCCCATCGACTTGCTCTCCTCAAGCACCCACGCGACCGCCTGGATACTCACGACGACGACTCCTCTCGACGACGAGCTCGGTACGCGCGCATCCGCTCGGCCTGCACCTCACGGAAGATCGCCTCACGGACCTCGCGCGGGAGGTCTGGCACCTTCGCCTGTTTGATTTGTGCCTCGCTGCTATGAACAGACCGGGCCGAGCGCCCAGCCCTCCTGTCACCCACCGCCTTGCGCATGTTGCAAGCCCGATGCGCGAGCTGGAGATTGTCGAGATCATCCGACCCGCCAACGCAGCGCGGCACCACGTGGTCCACCTCCACGTCCTCCTCGGACACTGGATGCCCGCAGATTCCGCAGACCCACCCGTCACGCTCGACGAGCTCAGGGAGCCTCGACCTACTCACGCTCGTCCACGTACCGTCGGCGAGCTTGACCATCGCCCGCCCGTCAGCGCGAACCGACACCGTGCCCGCAGGCACCGCCTTCCGACCGGCGCCGACACGACGACCACCACGCCGGCTCACAGGAGCGATCCCTGACGACCAGCGTTCGTTCGCGCCTCGACCTTGCGGGCACCGTCCGACTCGAACACCCGCCAGCGCGCCAGCCGCGAGTAGTCGTGGCTCAGGTCAACCGACACCCCGCGACGACCGAGCGCGCGGGCGACCATCGCCGTCGTCCCCGTCCCACCGAACGGGTCGAGCACAACCGCCGGGCGCACCGGCCCGAACGCGTCCAGGGTGGGCGCCTCGCCGCACGCGCACCGGTAGCCGACGATCGACGCGGACGTGCGCGTCTGCACGTAGCCCTCGGCATTCCACCCGCCCGTGTGGGTCGTGAGGTCCTGGCGGTGAGGTCGCCCCGTCTTGGGGGAGTCTCGGTACTTCTCGTGGACGACCTCGGCGACCGGGCGCCGACCCTCACCGCATGCCGAGCAGATGCCCGCCGGCGACCACCCCAGGATCAGCCGTCGCGGCCACTCGCTCGGAAACGCCGCGAAGTGATCGACGCCCAGGTGCTCGGGCACCTGCAGGGGCTCGGTCGGGATCGTCCACACCGAGCTCGGGAGCTTCCCCAGCGGGTTGAACGTCGTCTCACCGAAGTACCCGTTGCGCACGCCAGCGTCGAGACCGGCCTGCTCCTTCGGTGGGAGCTGCCCGTCCTTGCGGCGCGCGTGTGTGTTCTCCGAGTGCGGCTCGCGGAGCTCGTCGATCGCCGCGAAGTAGTCGCCCTGCTTCACGAGATGCCACCACGGCTCGTGCGCATCCCGGCACCGATCCGTCACCGACTCCGGCAACCCGTTCGGCTTCGACCACACGATCTCCTGACGCACGATCCAACCGACGCCCTCCGGGTCGGAGAGCCCGTCCTCGCAGCCGATCGCGTACCGCTGCGGCAGGAGCTGCTTCGACTTCGCCCGGCCGAACGCAGCGCGCGTGTACGAGGTCAGCCCTCCCGATCGCTCGCCCTGCACTCGGGCCCGTTGCTGCGGCGACCCCTCAAGCGTCGAACCCGCGGCTGACCCCGAGGTGTGCGACCGCGAGCCGTACTTCGGGCCGCCGCCCACGTGACCGTTGCCCTGCAGCGTCGACTTCTCGGAGAAGGGACGCGCCTGACCTGGGATCGGAGTCCCGCCCACACGCCGACCGGTGAGCCCGCTCGTCGTGCCGGGCGCGCCGGACCCGGAGCGCTTGTCGCCGAGGTTGACGAACATCGACCCCGACGGCTTGAGCACCCGCCAGCACTCCGCGGTCACCGCCCACAGAGCTTCGAGCCACTCCCGCGGGTGAGGCTCCGACCCGATCTGCCCCTCGTAGTGCTCACCGCCATCGCTGTACGACCGCTGCCCGAAGTACGGGGGGCTCGTGACGATCAGGTCGACCGACTCGTCAGGCAGCGGGAGCCGGTGCGCGTCCGCGCGGAGCACGATCGCTGAACCGGTCACGGGACGATCCCGTGCACGATCGACCGGTGCATCGACACCCCGAGCGGACCTCGGCACCGATGCCCACAGTCAGGACACGGCACACGCTCCGTGATCCGAGGAATCGGCCTGGGCGCCGACCCGATCGGCGGGCGACCGAGCTGCTCCCGGAACGGCGAGTGACACCCGCACCCGCAGGGATCGAAGCCACCCGCTCGGTCGTGTGGGCACAGCTCGTGACGGCCCGCGACGCAGTACGCCGTCCGCTCGCTCAGCAGCGCCGTCACGACACCCGCGCCTTCGGGCGGTGTGGCGGGCGAACCTCGACGCCGGCGACACGCAGCTCCTCGCGGATGCGGTCACGCGACGAGTGGTACTCCTCGGCCAGCGCGTCGAGCGACCACCCCAGCCGGTACCGGCGAGCGATCTCGTCGAGAGGGAGCTGCACCTTCCCGCCCGGTCCGCGCAGCGTCACACCCCACGCTCGGAGCCGGACACCGATCGTGGCCGGGTCGAGCCCGTGCTCGGCACCGAGCTCCGCGAGCGTCGCTCCCGCCTTGTACCGCTTCGCGAGGTCGGCCATCGGGAGCGGCTTCGGGAGCCGACCCCGGGGCCGCGGCTCGACGCCCGCCTCGTCGAGTGCAGCACGGGCGGTGTCCTTCGAGACTCCGAAGTGCTCGGCGACCTCGCGGAGCGTCGCGCCCGTCTTGTAGTGCGCGGCGATGTCGGCGACCGGCACGGTCCGCTTCGGGCGCGGCGCTCTCGGCGAGCGAGATCGTCGCGGCGTCGAGGGACTCGGCTCCGGGTCGGCCGACACTCGCTGGACCGGACGAGGCTTCGTCGCCTGCGCCGCGATCAGCGCGTCGCGCGACGCCTTCTCCATCCACGACGGATGCCCACACGCGCACTCACACGAGCGGCGAAGGCACCCCCGATGGTCGCCGTCCTGACAGGCGAGGCTCAGACTCACGGGACGTAGTGCCCCGAGTCGAACGCGTCGTGCTTCGTCCAGGCCCACAGAGGAGACCCGAGCTGCTCCGCGCTGGCGATGTCGTCCTCGGTGTACCCGAGGCGACGCATGTCCTCGGCGACCGTGGGCGCCGATGCCTCGATCGTCACGAACACGTCGTGCAACGCGAAGCGGTGTTCGACCGGCTCGAGGAACCCCCACGTGCGAGGCGACCGGCCGACGAGCAGCAACGTCCAGACGACGGGCCGGTCGAGCTCGCGGATCGAGTGCGCGTCGATCCCCACGCGCATCCGGTTCACCCACCGCACGTGGCGGTGCTCGTCGACGAGCATCGTGCGCGGGTCGAGGCGACGCTCCGTGTACCCGCCGCGCAGGATGATCGACACGAACGAGAAGGGGTGGTCGTGCAGCGTTACGCGCGCGTCGGGCGCCGACATCCGGTGCAGCGCGATCCCACCCCACGGGGTGAGGACGAGCCACCACCGCGTGAGATAGGTCGAACCCTCCTTCGAGCGCACGAGATCGAACTGTCGGAAGCACACGCCCCACCGCGGCTTGCTCGCGGAGCGGCGACGATCGGGGACCTTGGCCTCGTCGATCGGCGTTGTTCGTGCCATCGGTGTAACTACTCCCCATGTGATTCGGGTGGTCCGAAGAGAGGCCCGGCACACGGGGGGGAAGGTGCCGGGCCTCTCTCGGCCGTGCGGGCGACGGGTCAGGCGCCGGTGAGCGGTACCCCCCGAAGCACCCCGAGCCCCGTCGCCTCGGCGACCTGTTCGATCACGTCGTTCACCGCCGATCGCAGCACGTCCTCGACGCGGGTGAGCTGGTACCCGATCGTCAGGTGCCCACCGTTGATCCGGTAGCGGAGCCGAGCGACGACCTTGTACGCGTCGCCGCCCTCGAAGGGCCGCAACCCGAGCTCGAACTCCTTCGGGATCACGACCTGACCCGCCTGGCCGGCGCGTGCGTCGATGGTCTCCTTGTAGGTGAGCTGCCGCTGCCCCGACTCCAGCACGATCGCCGACGCGAACTCGACGCCCGTCTTGGCCTGGAAGGTCTGCGCGAGCTCGAGCAGGTCAGCTCCGGGCGGCGACTGGATGTCGTCGAGGCGGTCCTCGATGTGCTCGGCGAAGTCGGTCTGCGCCACGAGCTTCCCGTCGAGGGCCGCCCACGCAGACCACTCCGGCGTGTGCTTGAGCACGAGCTGCGCCTTGTGGTCACCCCACCCGGCGGCGTCGTCAGCGTGCCCGTTCAGCACGAGGACCAGCGTCCGCGCGTACACGTCGGCGAAGAGCCGCGTCGCGGGCGTCGCGTGCCCGGCCGCGTACGCGATCAGCGACGCGGCATCGTGCACGTGCACGGTCCCGCGCTTGCGCGTCGGCTCTGGCAGGTACGACGACAGGTCGATCTCGTGGTACTTCGCTCCCGCGGGCACCATCACCCCGCCGACGAAGCCCGGCGTGAGCTCGTGCGGGTCGACCGACGAGATCGCCGTGTCGATCACCGCCTGCGCGCCCTCACTCGGCACGTGTGCGTGCAGCACCTCCACGCCTGCGGCCTCGGTCATGGTGTCGCCTCCTTCGCGTCGGCCGCGTTCGCGGCCCCTGACGGGACCTCCCGCAACTGCGGGAAGGGCTTGCTGAATGGGTTCTCACGCGTGAGGTTGTGGTCCTCGTCCACGAAGAACATCGTCGGGTGCCGCTCCGACTGCGGCTTCTTGAGCACGACCTCGTCGTGCACGATCACGGCACCGCGGTCGCCGTCAGCGGGCTTCACCTTCACGCGCAGCACGAGCTCACCCGCCTTGCCGAAGGTCGTCACCGCCTCGATCAGCTCCGGGAGCGACGACGAGAGCTCGGCGTGCGTCGTGCCGCCCCGCTGCTCCTGGAGCCACGCCGCGAACGGCTTCACCTGACGGTCGTCGCCGCTGCCCTCGTGCTTCTCGGTCTCTGCCATCTACGAGGTCCCTTCTGTCTCGTCGGCACCATTCGGGCGCCGAACACCACTTGGGACGAGAGCGCGCGCTGGCACCCGGCCCCTACTCATCTCCCGCAGATCGCGTTCGCGCGCCTCACGATGCGTCGCGAGCGCCCGCGCTCGAGCACCACCGTCCAGATCGTCACGATCCGCGACCACAACATGACGCCGCGGGCTCAACCGGAACTTCGACACCGACCGACGGCCATCGAGCGCGCTCATGCTGCGTTCCTCCGACGTCGGCGGTTCGCGAGATCGAGGTACGTGTCGACGTGGCACGGCGCGTCGAGCGCGCACCAGCACGCGAGGTCGAGGTGCCGCAGCTCGAACAGGTCGTCGACGATGTTGCGGATGGCGATTGTGTGCGAGGCGCCGAACGGGGCGGCGTGGCAGGCGCGCAGCTCCCGGTCGAACCGCTCCGCAGCATCGGGACCGCGGTAGGGGTTCCCGAACTTCGTCGGACGACCGCAGTACCGAGCCGTCGCGATCAGCCGCGAGCCCTTCGTGCGCCGCACCTGCACCCGCTCCGGGCCAAAGCCCGCGCGCCGGCGCAGCAGCGCCCGCACCTCGCGGCCGAGGACCGTGAGCTCACCAGCGTTGCGGCCGTGACCGAGCCGCTGCTCGACCAGGCCAGCAGTCACGAGGACGCGCAGCGTGCTCGCCCGACCATGCACGAACGTCCCCCGCAGCCCGGCCTCGACGAGCACGTCGCACTGCGTCAGCGTGAGATCAGGAACGACCGCGGCCGCAGCCGGTGCTCGATCGAGCAACACGACGGGGATGCCGTCGCGCTCGTCGAAGATCGACGGGCTCACGCCGCGACCCCCGCGCGCTCCGGGTACTCATCCCACGTACGACCATCGAGCTCACGACCCGCCGCCTTCTTCCCGACGCGGTACAGGTGCGCTCCGTCGAGATCGGTCGCCGTGGTGCCGCAGGGGATGCCGACGCGGCGATCGGTCCACTCGCCCCACTGCTTGAAGAAGAACGGCACCGACGCGGCCTGGCACTGATCGCGCAGCGACCGCGCCCACTCCGGGTGCATCGGCCGCGCACCAGGACCCGACTCACCACCGACGATGCACCAGTCGATGCCCGTGACCCCGTCGCTCTCGTTGCAGTACGCAGCCGGGCTGTCGCTGTTGTTGACCCACGCCTCTCGACTGAGCGCGTCGACGTGCATGTCGCGGTCGCCATCGACGTAGGAGATCGTCTGGAGGTCGATCGGTCCGAGGAGCGGCTCGCACGACAGGAACCGCACCGCCGCAGGAGTCGCGAGCAGATGCGGGATGCGCCGGTCGGCCTGGTGCTGATCCTCGACCGACGTCCCAAGCCACACGTTCGGGAGCGGCCAGCCCGCGCGATGGTTGATGACGATGCCCTCGTCGTTGTCGGGCGGCATGGGCTCGACTCCGTCGAGGGTGTACCAACCGCCCTCAGATGGCCTGACGCGCGAGAGCCACTCGGCCATGCGGCGCGGTCGCTTGGTGAGGATTTGGAACGTGTGGCCACGTCGGAGGACCTCGTACGAGCTCATCGTCTGGAACACGCGCGCAATGAACGCGTCGGGCACCGACGGGTGGAACAGGTCGCTCATCGAGTCGACGAACACCCGACGCGGCTTCCTCCACCGCAACGGCGTGTCGAGCCGCTCCGGCAGGCACAGCACCTTGCCGTTCCACTTGCCGAACGCGGCGACCTGACGATGCGCGGGGTTCAGCCCCCGACTCGCGACGCGCTCGGCGTAGCAGTTGTCGCACCCCGGCGACACCTTCGAGCACCCCACCGTCGGGTTCCACGTCTCGTCGGTCCACTCGATCGCGCTCACGGACGCCTCCTCCGCTGTTCGCGCGGGTGCTCCGCGCGGAGCCGTGCGAGGCCCCGGCGACCCTCGTCGCGGTCGCGGTCGGTCAGGCGGTACGCGCGTGGCGCGTCGGGGTGAGGCCGCTCGCCGCGCTCGAGGTCGTCGGGTGGCTCGTACTGCGAGCGTGCGTCGTCCGACGGCCGCTCGTCGGGAAGAAGGGGACCCGCGCCAGCGGGGGGCTGGGCAGTGACCGCGGCGCGGGTCCCCTGGCCCTCGACGTGGGCAGGGTACGGTGAGGCAGGTCGCTCGGTCCCGGACTCCACCCGAGAAGTGCGAGCGTTCTGTTCCGACTCACCGTCAGCGTCGAGGACGAACTCGATGCGGCCGTGACCCCCGTGCATCCGCCGGATGTGGTCGTTGGCCTCGTCAGCGGTGAGGACCACGTCGGGTCCGCACGTGACGCAGAAGCCGTGGCGGGCGGTCGGAGCCGCGTCGCGGTCGAGCACGAGCGTCACTCCGAACCCCACGAGGCGGGCATCGCAGGCTCACCGACGCGCCGGACATGCCGTGCACCCGACCGCAGGAGCCCGAGCCCGGTCGCCTCGCGGCGGTGGGCGTCGATCCAGTCGTGGCACTCCCCGCACGTGTCGAGAAGGTTCTCCTTCGTGTGCGGCCCACCCTGCGAGCGGGGGAGCACGTGGTGCATCTCGACCGCGCGGCCCGTGCACACGCCCTCGACGCGCGCTTCGCACGCGCCGCCCGACCGCTCCCGCACCTGCTTGCGCACCGACGACGGGATGTCATCGCGGCCCCGCCGCGGGTTGCCGCCGGCCTCAGCGAGCCGCGCCCGCGCCCGATGCGGCTTGCTGAGCACCCGGTACAGGCCCACCGATCGGCACGCCCGGCCCGGCATCGACCCGCACGACGGGCACCGAACGTCCAGCGCGTTCACCGGACCACCTGCATCGTGAGCGTGTTGCCGTCACCGTCGACGATCGTCGAGTCCTCGAGCTCGTGCGCGCAGCCGATCGGGCGCAGCCACCGCCACCCGCGACGCGTGTGCTCGTACCGGTAGGGGAGATCACACGGCTCGCACCGCAACGACACCTCGGCCGGTGAGAGGACCGCCATCACGAGACCGCCTCTTCGAGCTGCTCGCGCAGCGCCTGGTGCTCGGTCTGGCCGTTCACGACCAGGACGCCCTCGACCATGTCGGTCGCCACGTCGCAGAAGTCGCGGTCACGCAGCGCGACCGACACCACCGCGCCGCCCTCGTACTCCTCGACGTGGCACGGAACGCCTGCCACCCGAGGTGGCGCCCGGAACGCCGGGACCTTGAGCCCCGCAGCGCGCGCCACGGCACCGAGGCGCTTCGCTGCGTCTGCGAACCGCAGCGCCGGAGTGCCACCGACCCCGACCGCGATGGACCCGCCGGGAGAGCTCGACAGGGAAGCGACGCCCTCCGCGCCCTCACGGGTCGCGGGCTCTCCCGACGGGACACACGGCGAGCCGGGCGCGCTCTCACGAGCAGCGGCCTCTCCCGACTCGACGATCTTCGCGAGGTGCGCGTGCGCACGGTTCAGGTCCGCGAGCGTGATCCGACCCCACGTGATGTTCGCCCGCCACCACCCGCGCATCTGCTCGCGGATCGGCTCGGGCTTCGCGCGCACGACCTCCAGGAACGCTGCGATCTCCGGGTTCGGCGCGAGGCGACTCACGGGACCTCCCGCGAGATCGTGACTGTCGATCCGTCGTCGAGCTCGAACCCGATCTCGTGCGCCACGGGCGCCGTCGCGGCGACGGCCTCCGCGGTGTGCTTGCCGCACCACGATTCCTCGACGGGCGCTGAGACCGGTTGGCCGTCGGCATCGAACGCGCGGAGGGTCACGTCGGCGATCGCCGCGCGCCAGCACCACCGGCGCGTGCAGAGTCCGAGCAGACGCTTCACGATGTGCACCCCGCCATCGCCGACGGACCCGTCTTGCCGACGGCCGCCGGTACCCCGTCGCCACTCGCTCGCTTCCCCAAGCGCGCGCGGCTATCGGTGGCCCCGGTCGAGGTGACGTCCCCGTCGCGCAGCGCCTCACCCGCGGCGCGAGCGATGCGCGCCGATCGGTGGTCGCAGTGCTGCGCGTGATCTCGCTCCGCGAGCGCGCGGAGATGCTGCGCGTCGGCCTCGTCGAGCACGAGCACCACGCTCCGGCTCACGAGTGCCGCTTCCTCTCCCACTCCGCGAGCCACGCGAGGGCACCGAAGAGCACGACGAACCCGAGTGGGGCGGCACCGACGAGGAGCTCGGTCACGCCGCGTCCTCGTCGAGGAGGGCGCCGACGCCCTGGTCGAGCGCCCCGGCGATCCGCTTGAGCAGCGGCACCGTCGGGACGGCGTCGCGGGCTTCGAGGCGCTGGACGGTGGAGAGCGACACCTCGGCGGCTCGCGCGAGGCCCTCCTGCGAGAGCCCCTTGCCCCGCCTCGCTGCTGCCACTCGTGCTCCGACGCCCACGTCCCCGCTCCCCGTACCGTTTTTGCAGTACGGCAATCCTGGTAGGGCAGGCTTGACGTGTCAAGCATTGCCGGGGGACTATTCCTGCCGAGGCGCAGAAGAGCTGAGGGGACGATCGTGCACGTCATTCATGCGACCTGGGGTGAGGACCTGCTGCTGCGCGTTCGGCGATGGGAGAAGGCCGAACGAGAGCGACGCGGCATCCGCCAAGGGCTCCAGACCGAGCTCTTCGAGGCGATCGGCCCCTTCGCCGACTGCGTCCCGAACACGCTGCGCGCGCTGCTCAATGAAGAGGACGTGCCGACGAGCCGCAAGGCGCGCCGGCGAGCGTGGATGCTCCTGACCGCGATCGGTGAGGACCCGATCGAGCTGGGCATCGACGACTCAGTGATCGCCGCGCACGAGGACAAGGCCAAGCTCGTGCGCGATCTTCGTTCGTCGCTGCTGTACGCCCCCAGGGACTCGAACCCTGAACCTAGTGATTAAGAGTCACTTGCTCTAACCAATTGAGCTAGGGGCGCTCGCTTCGAATCGTACGCGATGCTGGTCGCGGGGCGGCACCTCGAAAGGCAGGTGCAGTGGCGACGACACGCATCATCAGCATCGACGGCGGAGGCGTGCGAGGTGTCGTCCCCACGGTCGTCCTCCAGCGTCTGAGCGCCGATCCGCGCCTCTCCGGCTGGCTCGATCGGGCCGACCTGTTCGCGGGCACGTCCACCGGCGGGCTCATCGCGCTCGCGCTCGCCGCCGGGCTCGACCTCGCGACGATCCGCGCGCTTCACGAAGAGCGAGCACCGCGCGTCTTCCGCGACAGCTTCCTGGACGACCTGTTCGACCTCGGCAAGATCCTCGGAGCCGACTACGAGGTGGCGAACCTGCGAACGGAGCTCGATCAGGTGTTCGGAGACCTGCGCCTCGCCCAGCTCCGGCGCCGGGTGCTGGTCACCGCGTTCGACCTCGACAACGAGGACCCGGTCGTCCGCAGCTGGAAGCCGAAGATCTTCCACAACTTCCCCGGCTCCGACTCCGACGGCGAGATGCTCGTCGCGCAGGTCGGCACGTACACCAGCGCAGCACCCACGTACTTCGCGAGCGTCGACGGCTACGTCGACGGGGGAGTGTTCGCGACCAACCCGAGCATGTGTGCGCTCGTGCAGACGCAGGACCACCGAATCCCGATCGAGGACCAGTGCTCGCTCCAGGACGTGCGGCTCTTGTCGCTCGGCACCGGGCGGTCGCTCGAGCACATCGCGGGTGACCGCCACGACTGGGGATACGTCCAGTGGGTGCGCCCGTTGATCTCGATCATGCTCGACGGCGTCAACGGCATCGCCGACTTCCAGTGCGAGCAGCTGTTGGGTGCGCGCTACCACCGACTCGCTCCGACGTTCCCGATCGGGACCTCGATCGGCATGGACGACGTCGACCGGATCCCCGAGCTCATCGCGTTCGCGGAGGGTCTCGACCTCGAGCCGCTGGTGCGCTGGCTCGAGGCCGACTGGTAGCGAGGCGCGGGAGTCGAGCGATCGCGACGCAGGTACCCTGCGTCGCAGCGAGCCGTGGCGGCGCTGCGGTGCAGAGAGCGGGAGTGCATGGACGTCCTCGTCACCGGATCCAGCGGGTTCATCGGAACGGCGCTCGTCGAGACGCTCGTCGAGACCGGCCATCGCCCGATCCGCGCGCTTCGGGCCGACCGGGTGCCCACCGGCGTCGACGCGATCGCGTGGGACCCCGAGGCGGGCCGCATCGATGCCGGCGCGCTCGAGGGCATCGACGGCGTCGTGCACCTCGCCGGTGCCGGCATCGGCGACAAGCGCTGGACCGATGACCGCAAGCGCTTGATCCTCGAGAGCCGCACCGGCCCGACACGGTTGCTGGCCGACACGCTCGCGGCCCTGCAGAAGCCGCCGCCCGTCCTCGTGTCCGGATCCGCCATCGGCTACTACGGCGACCGCGCAGACGAGCCGCGCACGGAGACGAGCCCGCCCGGCGACGACTTCGTCGCCGACGTGTGTCGCCGATGGGAGGACGCGGCGCAGCCCGCGGCCGACGCCGGTATTCGCGTGGTGACCATCCGCACCGGCTTGGTGCTCGGGCGCGGGGGTGGGCTGCTCGGACGCCTGCTGACGCCTTTCCGGCTCGGCGCAGGCGGGCGCCTCGGCGACGGCAAGCAGTGGATGTCGTGGATCTCGATCGAGGACGAGGTCGACGCGATCACGCATGCCCTCCGCACCGACGCCCTGCGCGGCCCCGTCAACCTCACCGCGCCCCACCCGGTGACGAACTCGGACTTCACGCGCGCGCTCGCGCGCGCCGTCCGGCGACCAGCGCTGCTCCCGACGCCGCTGCTGCCCCTGAAGGCGTTGTACGGCGAGGAGCTCGTCGAGCACCTCCTGCTGGCGAGCCAGAACGTCCTGCCCGAGCGCCTCACGGCGAGCCGGTTCACGTTCGAGCACCCCACGCTCGAGAGCGCGCTCGCCGCCGCCCTGGCCAAGCCGGGCGACGCCTCCTGACGCGCACACGCGCCCCCGAAGGGACGCGTGCGGTGGGGTGACCGAGGGGTTTCGAACCCCCGACCTCCGGGACCACAACCCGGCGCTCTCGCCAACTGAGCTACGGCCACCATGGCCGCGACCGCGTGGTGCGGCCGCAGGAGGGTCAATCGTACCGCCCGCCGGAGCCAGTTACGCTGCCGGACGGGCGTGCGGGCGAGGTTCGAACGAGGGAACGAGGTCGCGGTCGCGATGATCCGTCGAGGTCGAACGATGCGCACAGGTCCCGTCGGAGTCGCGGTCGGCGTGCTCCTCGTGGCCGCCGCCGGCATCGCCGTGGATGCCGCACCAGCGGGCGCAGTCGTCGTCTCGACCGAGGCACAGCTGCAGACCGCGTTCGCGGACGTCAACGAGGTCGAGATCACGCTCGCCAACGACATCGAGCTGACGTGCGCCGGCGGGGGCGCGCTCAGCCGCACCGCCGCGCAGGCGCTGGTGCTGCGTGGACAGGGGTTCTCGATCCGTCAGACGTGCCCGGGAGAGCGGGTCCTCGAGGTGCTCGCCGGCAGCCCGCTGACCCTCTCGCAGGTCACGGTGACCGGTGGGACGCCGGCGACGAGCGGTGGCGGGATCCTCGCCGAGGGCGACCTGATCGTCGAGGAGTCGCGGATCACGGGCAACTCTTCCAGCGGCAGCGGCGGCGGCATCTTCGCCGACACCGACCGGGTGCAGATCACCCGCAGCACCATCGACGGCAACTCCGCGGTCAACGTCGGTGGCGGATTCTTCGGGATCGGCACCGAGCTGCACACGACCGTCATCAACTCGACGGTGGTCGCCAACCAGGCGTCGGAGGCCGGCGGCCTCGGCGTGCAGACCGATGCCGAGCCGGGGCTCGAGCTCGTCTACAGCACGGCGGTCGACAACTCGGCGCTCGCCGGAGCGAACGTCGGCGGACGGCGCCTCGTCGCGTTCGGGTCGGTGATCGCGCTCGGCATGGGCGGTGGCACCGACTGCTTCGTGCCGTTCATCACCTCGAACGGGTACAACTTCGACGGCGACGACTCGTGCGACCTCGTCGCGCCCACCGACCTGCCGGGCGCCGGCGATCCGCTCCTCGGGCCGCTCGGCGCGAACGGTGGCCCGACGCCGACGCGGGTGCCCCAGCCGGGGAGCGCGCTGCTCGATGCGATCCCGGTCGCGTCCTGCCAGGACGACGGCGCGGCGGGGGTGACCACCGATCAGCGCGGCATCGCGCGCCCGCAGCTCGGTGGCTGCGAGATCGGAGCCGTGGAGGTGCCTGCCCCCGAGCCGCTCGTGCTCACTCCGACCTTCACCGGCTGAGGCCCGGCGCGCCCCCGGCAGGACTCGAACCTGCGACCTCGTCATTAGAAGTGACTTGCTCTGTCCAGCTGAGCTACGGAGGCAACCCGACCACGGTACTTCCGCGGCATCGCGGGACGACACCATCCGTGCGACGCGTGCCTGCTTACAGATCGGGCAGGTTCAGGGCGAGGTTGGGGGCTTCGATGCCGCCGTCGATCTCGAGCACCTTGCCGGTGACGAAGCTCGACGCGTCCGACGCGAGGTAGAGGGCGCCGATGGCGATGTCGTCGACCTCGCCGAGCCGCCGGAGTGGCGTCCCGTCGATCATCTCGTTGCGCAGCGCCTCGTCGGTGAGGACGATCTCGAGCGCCGAGGTGGCCACCGAGCCGACCGCGATCGCGTTCACCCGGATCCGCGGTGCGAGATCGGCCGCCATGAGGCGCGTCATGTGCGACAGCGCCCCCTTGGCCGTGCCGTAGGCGACGAAGCCGCGGTCGCGCAGGCGACCCATCGCCGAGGAGATGTTGACGATCGACCCGCCGTCGCCGGCGAGCATGTGCGGGATCGCCGCCTTGCTCAGCGCGAACGCGGTGGTCACGTTGAAGTGGAAGGCGTGCTCGAACGCCCGGGTGGACGTGTCGAGCAGCGGCTGGGGCATCGACCCACCGACGTTGTTGACGACCACGTCGATGCGCCCGTACTCCGACATCGCAGCCTCGGTGAACGCCGCGAGCGCGTCGAGGTCGGACGCGTCGGCCGGAACCACCAGCGCCTTGCGACCGAGGGCCCGCACCTCGCTCGCGACCGACTCGAGCTGGTCCTCGGTGCGAGCCGTGATGGCGACGTCGGCACCGGCCTCGGCGAACGCCTTCGCGCACCCCGCGCCGATCCCGCGTCCGGCGCCCGTGACGAGCGCGACGCGACCGACGAGCGAGAACCGATCCAGCAGCACGGTGTGGAACCTAGCGAAGGAACCGCTGCTCGAGCTCGGCTGCAGGCATCGGGCGTGCGAAGTGGTAGCCCTGCGCGAAGCCGCAGCCGAGATCGCGCAGCATCTCGGCCTGCTCCGCCGTCTCGACGCCTTCGCCCACCGTCTTGATGCTGCGCGTCTCCGCGATCCGGATCACCGACTCGATGACGGCGAGCGCCGTCGCGTCCTGACCCAAGGCGGCGACGAACGACTGGTCGATCTTCACCCAATCGATCGGCAGGGTGCTGAAGTGCCCCAGTGACGAGTAGCCGGTCCCGAAGTCGTCGAGCGAGATGTCGACGCCGAGCGCGCGCACGTCCTTGAGCCGGCGAAACGCCGCGTCGAGGTCGGGGATCGGCAACGACTCGGTGATCTCGATGCAGAGCGCCCCCACGCCGAGGCCCTCGCCGCCCAGGCACGCCTCGAGGTGCTCGACGAACCCCGGCGCGGTCAGGTGCAGCACGGCGACGTTCACCACGACCTGTGGGGGCGCGACCCGTGAGGTCCGACAGCGATCGGCCCAGCGGGCGGCCTGCCGACAGCCCTCCCGCACCCCCCACGCGCCGAGACCCTCGATCAGGCCCGACTCCTCCGCGAGGGGGATGAACTCTGCGGGGCGCAGCAGCCCGTCGCGAGGGTGCTTCCAGCGCATGAGCGCCTCGGCCCCGGCCAGCGAGCCGTCGGTCAGGGAGAACTGGGGCTGGTAGTGGAACTCGAGCTCGCCGGCGTCGATCGCGTGTCGCAGGCCCTGTTCGAGCTCGAGCCGTCGCTCCGCGACCTCCCGGGCGCTCGCGTCGAAGAAGGCGTAGCGATCGCGACCTGCTTCCTTGGCGCGGTACATCGCGGAGTCGGCGTCACGGACCATGAGCAGTGGGTCGGTCAGACCGTTCTCGCCGGACGGGCCGGAGACCGCGATCCCGACGCTCACCGACACCGTCAGCGCCCGCTCGCCGACGAGGAGCGGTCGCCGGAACCCGTCGATGATTCGGCACGCCGCAGCCTCGGCGTCGTTGGCGTCGCGCAGTCCCTCGGCCACGACGACGAACTCGTCGCCACCGAAGCGTGCCACCGTGTCGCCGTCGCGCACGACCTCGCGGAGTCGGCGGGCGACCTCGACGAGCACCTGGTCACCGACATCGTGGCCGAGCCCGTCGTTGGTGCGCTTGAAGCGATCGACGTCGACGAAGAGCACGGCCACCACGCCGCCATCGCGTCGTTGGAGCTCGAGCGCGTGGCCGAGTCGGTCCTCGATCAGGGCGCGGTTGGGGAGCCGGGTGAGCTGGTCGTGGAGGGCTTGGTGCACCAGCTCCGCGCGGCTCTGCTCGAGCGCGGCGCGGGTCTGCTCGGCGTCGGTGACGTCCTGGGTCGTCCCGTGCAGCCGGACGACCCGACCTTCGTCGTCGAGCACCGGATCGCCCCGCGCGTGCAGGATGCGCTCGCGTCCCGACGGGAGGATCACCCGGCACAGGTAGTCGTACGGCTCGGCGTCGCGCTCGGCTCGCTCGCGTGCCTCGCGGGCCATGTCGCGGTCGTCGGGGTGCACCCGGGAGAGGAAGGTGTCGAAGCCGACGGCCTCCGTGGCGTCGACCTCGAGCAGGCGGTACTGCTCGGCGCTCCACCACGCGGTGCCGCGTCGGACGTCCGCGTCCCAGCTCCCGATGCCGGCGAGCCGTTGCGCCTGGTCGAGCAGCTCCTCGGCCTGCTCGGCGCGAGCGACCGCATCGGCGAGCGTTGCATCTCGCGCACGCGTGCGTCGCGCCACGATCCCCCCTTCGATCGCAGGAGCGAGCGTAGGGGTGCGACTGCGAGGCTGCCAGGGTTTCGCCGGCTCGATTCGGTGGCAGAGTGTCGTCGTGCCCGACGTCGCGCCCACCACGGTCCTCGAGGCCGTCAACCTCCTCGACGGTGAGGGCTACGGCGCGCAGTTCATCCTCCGCCCCGACGGCATCCGCTGCACGGCCTGCAACCAGCCGCACGCGATCGACCACGCCGAGGTGCTGCGCGTCTACCGCTTCGAAGGGCCGAGCGACCCGGACGAGGAAGCGGTCGTCTACGGGCTTCGCTGCCCGCTGTGCGGCGCGGGCGGCACGCTGGTGTCGAGCTTCGGCCCGGGCGAGGATCCGGAGCTCGCGGACCGACTCGTCATGCTCGACGCGCGCTTCCAGAGCAATCCCACCGACTGAGCGCCTCCCGGCCTACCGTGCCGGGTGTGGGGGAGCTCCTCGCACGGGTCCTCCCGCTGGCTCTCGGGGCCGCGGTGAGCCCGACCGTGCTCACGATGAGCGTGCTCATCCTGTGCTCGAGGCGTCGACCCGTCGCCCGCGGGGTCGTGTTCACGCTCGGCGTGCTCACGGTGCTCGTCGTGCTGACCGTGCTCGGTCTCACCGTGCTCGACCGGTTCGCGAACCATCACCCGACCGCCACCGAGCGCGCCGTGTCCGACGGCGTCGACCTCGCGCTCGGCATCGTGCTCCTCGCGCTGGCACTCCGAACTTGGCTGCGACCGCACGACCCGACCCGATCCGACGAGCCGAAGCACCCGCGCAAGGCCCACGGCGACTCCGAGCACGGCCTCTGGTCGGCGTTCGTCGTGGGCGTCGTGCTGATGGTCACGAACGTGACGACGATCGTCCTGTACATCCCGATGATGAAGGACATCGGGCGCTCCGAGGTGTCGGAGGCCCAGCAGCTGCTCGTCGTCGTGCTCGTCGTCGTGATCGTGTCGCTACCGGCCTGGTTGCCGCTGGTCCTGCGGGTCGTCGCGCCCGGCCCCTCGCAGCGCGCGCTCGTGCGCCTGGAAGGCTTCACGACGCGTCACCGCCGCACGATCGTCCTCGTCGTGGAGGTCGCGTTCGGCCTCTACCTGCTGCTCAAGGGCATCGGCGTCTGACCCGGCCCTGAGCGAGAGCGGGTGACGAGGATCGAACTCGCGTCATCAGATTGGAAGTCTGAGGCTCTGCCATTGAGCTACACCCGCGGAGCCGGCCACGGTAGTCGGGGAGGGGGGACTTGAACCCCCGACCCCCTGCTCCCAAAGCAGGTGCGCTACCAAGCTGCGCCACTCCCCGGGGTCGATCCAGGGTACGACAGCCGGGGTCGCCGACCGAGCGCCGGCCCGTGCCCTACAGTCCCGCCCGTGGAGCGGAGCAGGGTGCGCAGGGGCAACCGGTCGAGGCGCATCGCGGCCACGGTCTCGATCCTCGCGATCGTCGCGGCCGGGATCGCCGTCGTGGGCGGCGCCTTCGCGCCGAACGGCGACGGACCTTCGGTCTCGGTGCCGACCGAGCGGGCCGATGCGCCGCGGGTCGCGCCCGCGAGCGTGCGCGCCCAGGCAGAGCCGGGGCACGGTCGCTCGAGGATCACCCAGGACCTCGTCGATCGCACGCCGTTGCCCGGCGGCGGGTTCGAGATCGTCATCGAGGCAACGCTCGACTCGAACGCGGTCTGCCACGTGCTCCTGTTCCAGTGCGTCGTCGAGCCCGAGCTCGCGCCGGCGAACATGACGCTGCAGAGCGTGGAGTGCCTGTCGCCGCGCTGGGTGAACATCGCGATCACGCTTCCGGTCGTGGGTGAGGTCGACGTGTGCGCGCGCTTCGACGCGAACCGCGCCGGGCAGGACCAGAAGTTCCGGTTCACCTACACCACACCGCTCGACACGGGAACCGTGAGCGAGACCGTCAGGTTCTTCCGGTTCCCGGAGGAGATCTTCTTCATCCGCGCCGAGGACACGATCACCGTCGACCTTCCGAACGCGGCCGACATCCTCGAGGAGTGCCCCGACATCGCGGAGATCGGCACGCAGATCACCTGTACGACGAGGGTCGAGGTGCAGCCGGGCTCGGTGGTCCCGACCGCGAGCGTGACGATGACCGCGCCGCCGCAGCTCACCAACGGGGTGATCACGTCCGATCAGGCCGGTTGGACCTGCGCGTGGCCCACCTGCACGTCCGACGACGATCCGCTGCCCGAAGGCGTCTACACGTTCTCGACGACCTACGACGTCGTGGGTCCGGTCGCCGAGGTCGACGAGTGCGCGGCGATCAACACCGGCGCCTCCGAGATCGCGTCGAGCTGCGATCAGGTGACGATCTTCGCGGCGTCCGACACGTTCGCCGAGCTCGAGATGGGGGCCGACCGCGCGACGGCGCCCCCGAGCGGGACCATCGTGTGGACGGTCACGTTCACCAACGACGGCGACAACCCGCTGGAGGGCGCTCGCCTCGTGAACGACACGGCGCGCCTCGCGACCGACCTGTCGATCCAGCAGGTGGGTGGGCAGAGCACGTGGTCGTGCAGCACGCCCGGCGGCACGCCGACCTGCGACCTCGTGCCCGGGTCGACGATGGCGGTGGGGGAGAGCGCGGTCTTCGAGATCCGAGGCACGGTGGTGCCGACCGCGGTCGCGGGTGACGTCGTGGTGAGCGAGGTCGAGGTCACCTACGCCAACGACCCCTTCGGTCCCGACTTCCCGCTGCGCGACGGTGCGATCGTCGAGGTGGTCGGTGTGCCCGAGCCGACCTTCACGGGCTGAGCACGACACGAGAACGACGACAGGAACGCGAGAGGAGCACGACATGGGTCTGTTCATGCGCCGGCGCCGTCCGGTGATGAGGGTCGCCGCAGGCGCGGCGACCGCTGGGATCGCCTACAACGCGGGCAAGCGTCACGCGGCGAACGAGGCCGAAGGGGCACAGCCCGCGCCGGCCGCCGACCCGGCGCCGGCACCGGCACCCGCGGCCGGCGGTGACTCCACGGCGGAGCTCGAGCGCCTCGCGCAGCTCCACCAGTCGGGCGCGCTGAGCGACGAGGAGTTCGCGGCGGCGAAGGCGAAGGTGCTCGGCACCTGACCCCGGGCGGCGCCCCCGCGCCGCCATGCGAAGGACGGCGGCACCCGACGGTTACGATGCCTGTCCCGCTATGTCGCCGCTGTCGACCTCCGTCGAGTCGCTCGAGGGCAACAAGGTCCGCTTGAAGGTGGCGGTGCCCGCGGCCGACTTCGAGAAGGCCGTCGATGCCGCCTTCCGCAAGCTCGCTCGCGAGGTCAAGATCCCGGGCTTCCGTCCCGGCAAGGCGCCCCGCCAGCTCCTCGAGGCCCGACTCGGCCCGGGCGTCGCGCGTGAGCAGGCGCTGCGTGACTCGCTGCCCGACTACTACGCGGAGGCGGTCGCGGCAGAGGACATCGACGTGATCGCGGCCCCCGAGATCGACCTCACCGCCGGTGAGGACGACGGCGACGTCGAGTTCGACGCCGTGGTCGAGGTGCGCCCGATCGTCACGATCTCGGGCTACGACGACCTCACGATCGAGATCCCGAGCCCTGCGGTCGACGACGAGGCGGTCGACGCCCAGGTCGACGCGCTCCGGGAGCGCTTCGCCGATCTCGAGGACTCCGACGGCACGCTCGGCGACGGCGACTACGCCCAGATCGACATCAAGGGCTCGGTCCACGACGAGGTGATCGACGCGCTGAGCGCCACCGACTACCTCTACGAGGTCGGCTCCGAGACCCTGGTGCCGCGCCTCGACGCGGAGCTGCGCGGCGCGCGCGCCGGCGACATCCTGAAGTTCAACGACGCGCTCCCGGAGCGCTTCGGCGACCGGGCAGGCGAGGACGTCACCTTCCAGGTGCTCGTCAAGGCCGCGAAGCGCAAGGTGCTCCCCGACGCCGACGACGAGTGGGCGTCGGAGGTGAGCGAGTTCGACACGATCGCGGAGCTGCGCGACGACGCTCGCACGCGCCTCGAGATGTACTCGAAGGTGCAGGCCCAGCTCTTCGTGCGCGACAAGGTGCTCGAGGCGGCCGCCGAGCTCGTCGAGCTCGACCCGCCCGACGCGCTCGTCTCGCAGGAGATGGAGCGACGGCTCCACGACCTGCACCATCGGCTCCAGCCCCAGGGGATCGACATCGCCCAGTACCTCCAGGTGACCGGTCAGGACCAGGAGACGTTCGTCGCCAACGTCCGCGAGGGCGCGACCCGCGCGGTCAAGGCCGACCTCGCGCTGCGGGCCGTCGTGGCCCAGGAGTCGATCGTCCCCAGCGACGAGGAGGTCGACGCGGAGATCGTGCGTCTCGCCGAGCGGCTGGAGGAGAAGCCCGCGAAGGTGCGGCGAGATCTCGAACAGCGCGGCGCCTTGGAGGCGGTACGATCGGAGATCGCCCGGGGCAAGGCGCTCGAGCACCTCGTCGAGCACGCCAACGTCGTCGACGAGTCGGGAGACCCCGTCGACCTGGTCTTGCCGGCGGGCGACCCGACCCCCGACGACGCCGAACAACCTCCCGAACCCACCGACACGAAGAGCGCAGAGGAACCGCAGGAGCAGTCGTGAGCGAACCGATTCGCAACTACCTCGTCCCGACCGTCATCGAGCAGACCAACCGAGGCGAGCGCGCGTTCGACATCTACTCGCGCCTGCTCAAGGAGCGCATCATCTTCCTGGGCACCCCGATCGACGACGCGGTGTCCAACCTGCTGATCGCGCAGCTCTTGCACCTCGAGTCCGAAGACCCCGACAAGGACATCTCGATCTACATCAACTCGCCGGGCGGCGAGATCACCGGGCTCTTCGCGATCTACGACACGATGCAGTACATCAAGCCCGACGTGCAGACGATCTGCGTCGGACAGGCCGCGTCGGCGGCGGCGGTCCTGCTGGCCGCGGGCACCCCGGGCAAGCGCTTCGCCCTCCCGCACGCCCGGATCCTGATCCACCAGCCGCACGGTGGAGCGTCGGGCCAGGCGGTCGACATCGAGATCCAGGCCAAGGAGATCATCCGGATGCGCGAGCTGCTCGATCAGCTCCTCGCGCACCACACCGGCCAGGACGTGACCAAGATCGCCCACGACACCGATCGCGACTTCATCATGAGCGCGCCCGAAGGTCGTGAGTACGGCATCATCGACGAGGTGATCACCAACCGCGAGCTCGCCGCCGTCGCCTCGGCGGCCGGCGTCAGCTAGGGCGACCGAGCGACCGCAGGGGGAGGGCGACGTCGTGGCCAAGTTCGGTGACGGGGGCGACCTGTTGAAGTGCTCGTTCTGCGGGAAGAGCCAGAAGCAGGTCAAGAAGCTCATCGCCGGCCCCGGCGTCTACATCTGCGACGAGTGCATCGACCTCTGCAACGAGATCATCGAGGAGGAGCTCTCGCAGAGCTCCGAGGTCCGCTTCGACGAGCTCCCCAAGCCGCGTGAGATCTACGAGTACCTGAACGACTACGTCATCGGTCAGGACGGCGCGAAGAAGATCCTGTCGGTCGCGGTCTACAACCACTACAAGCGCGTCCAGGCGGGTGCGTACGGCGACCCCGACGTCGAGCTCCAGAAGTCCAACATCATGCTCATCGGGCCGACGGGCTGCGGCAAGACGCTGCTCGCGCAGACCCTCGCCCGCCTGCTCAAGGTGCCGTTCGCGATCGCCGACGCGACCGCGCTCACCGAGGCCGGCTACGTCGGCGAAGACGTCGAGAACATCCTCCTGAAGCTGATCCAGGCGGCCGACTACGACGTCAAGAAGGCCGAGACCGGGATCATCTACATCGACGAGATCGACAAGATCGCGCGCAAGGCCGAGAACCCCTCCATCACGCGTGACGTGTCGGGGGAGGGCGTGCAGCAGGCGCTGCTGAAGATCCTCGAGGGCACGACGGCGTCGGTGCCACCCCAGGGCGGACGCAAGCACCCGCACCAGGAGTTCATCCAGATCGACACCACCAACATCCTGTTCATCTGTGGTGGGGCGTTCGCGGGTCTCGACAACATCATCGAGAGCCGCGTCGGAAACCGGGGCGTCGGCTTCGGCGCCGACGTGCGCCGTTCCGACGAGAAGGAGCTCGGCGAGCTGCTCGCCGGCGTGCTCCCCGAGGACCTGCTGAAGTTCGGTCTGATCCCCGAGTTCGTCGGTCGCCTGCCCGTCGTCGGCGCGGTCCACAACCTCGACAAGGACGCGCTCATGCGGATCCTCGTCGAGCCCAAGAACGCGCTGCTGCGCCAGTACCAGAAGTTCTTCCAGTTCGACGACGTCGACCTCGTCTTCACCGACGATGCCCTCGACGCGGTCGCCGACGAGGCGCTGAAGCGTCGCACCGGCGCCCGCGGCCTGCGGGCGATCCTCGAGGAGGTCCTGCTCGACGTGATGTACGACCTCCCGAGCCGATCCGACGTCAGCCGCTGCGTCGTCGACCAGTCCGTCGTGCTCGAGCACATGACGCCGACCCTCATCACCAGCCGCGAGGATCGCCGAACAGCTTGAGCCCCGCTCCCCGTTCGTAGACTCCGGGGATGGCGGTGCCGGAGAAGCCTTCGCTCGACGGGCTGGAGGAGAAGTGGTCGGTCCGGTGGGAGGCCGACGGGACGTACTCCTACCCGGGAGCGGGCACGCGCGACGAGGTGTACTCGGTCGACACGCCCCCACCGACGGTCAGCGGATCGCTGCACATCGGTCACGTCTTCTCGTACACGCACACCGACGCGGTCGCTCGCTTCCACCGCATGCGGGGCAAGTCGGTCTTCTACCCGATGGGCTGGGACGACAACGGCCTGCCCACCGAGCGCCGGGTGCAGAACTACTACGGCGTGCGCTGCGATCCGTCGCTCCCGTACGACCCCGGCTTCGAGCCGCCGCCCGACCCGCCGAAGCAGGCCGTCGCCGTCTCGCGTCCCAACTTCGTCGAGCTCTGCGAGCGCCTCGTCGAGGAGGACGAGCAGAAGTTCGAGGAGGTGTGGCGGCGCCTCGGGCTCTCGGTCGACTGGTCGCTCAAGTACACGACGATCGGTGAGCAGGCGCGGCGAGCGTCGCAGCGGGCGTTCCTGCGCAACCTCGCCCGAGGAGAGGCGTACTCGGCGGAAGCGCCGACGCTCTGGGACGTCGACTACCGCACCGCGGTCGCGCAGGCCGAGCTCGAGGACCGCGAGATGCCCGGTGCGTACCACGCGGTGCGCTTCCGAGCGCCCGACGGCGAGGTCGTGATCGAGACCACGCGCCCCGAGCTGATCCCGGCCTGCGTCGCGCTGGTCGCGCACCCCGACGACGACCGCTACCGGCCTCGCTTCGACACGACGGTCCGCACGCCGCTGTTCGACGTCGAGGTGCCCGTGCTCGCCCACCCCCTCGCGGATCCCGAGAAGGGATCGGGCATCGCCATGATCTGCACGTTCGGTGACACGACGGACGTGACGTGGTGGCGCGAGCTCCGCCTGCCGACGCGATCGATCGTCGACTGGAACGGCCGGGTGCGCGAGGCGCCGCCCGACGGCGTCGACCTGTCGGACGCCGGGCGCGCGCACTGGGAGCGTCTCTCGGGCAAGACGATCAAGCAGGCCCAGCGTGAGATCGTCGAGATGCTGCGCGAGTCGGGTGATCTCGTCGGCGAGCCGAAGCCGATCACGCACCCCGTGAAGTTCTACGAGCGTGGCGACCGGCCGCTCGAGATCGTCACGACGCGCCAGTGGTACATCCGCAACGGCGCGAACGACGAGCAGCTCCGGGAGGGCCTCCTCTCGCGTGGCCAGGAGCTCGCCTGGCACCCCGAGTACATGCGAGCGCGCTTCGACTCCTGGGTGGAGGGGCTCAACGGCGACTGGCTCATCAGCCGGCAGCGCTTCTTCGGCGTCCCCTTCCCGGTCTGGTACCGGCTCGACGGGGACGGCCTCCCGCTCTTCGACGAGCCGCTCGTCCCGTCCGAGGACCGGCTCCCCATCGACCCGTCGAGCGACGTCCCCGACGGCTACACGGAGCAGCACCGTGGGAAGCCCAACGGGTTCGCCGGCGATCCCGACGTGATGGACACGTGGGCGACGTCGTCGCTCACCCCTCAGATCGCCTGTGGGTGGGACGAGGACCCCGCGCGCTTCGACGTGACGTTCCCGATGGACCTGCGGCCGCAGGCGCACGACATCATCCGCACGTGGTTGTTCGCGACCGTGCTTCGCTCCCAGCTCGAGTTCGACTCGCTGCCGTGGTCGCATGCCGCGCTCTCCGGCTGGGTGCTCGATCCCGACCGTAAGAAGATGTCGAAGTCGAAGGGCAACGTCGTGACGCCGATGGCGTTGCTCGAGCAGTACAGCTCCGACGCGGTTCGGTACTGGGCTGCCTCCGGTCGACCCGGCACCGACACGTCGTTCGACGAAGGGCAGATGAAGGTCGGCCGTCGGCTGGCGATCAAGATCCTGAACGCTTCGAAGTTCGTCCTCGGCGTCGCCGGTGACGCGACGGACGACGGCGCAGTCACCGCACCCCTCGACCGCGCCCTGCTCGCAGAGCTCGCCGGTCTGATCGACGACGCCACCACGGCGTTCGACGCCTACGACTACGCGCGGACGCTCGAGCGCACCGAGCGGTTCTTCTGGGGGTTCTGCGATGACTACGTCGAGCTCGTCAAGCAGCGCGCGTACGGAGACGGAGACGCCGACCGCGCCGACGCCGACTCGGCCCGCACGACGCTGCGCCTGGCCCTCGACGCAGTGCTGCGGCTCTTCGCGCCGCACCTGCCGTTCGTCACCGAGGAGGTCTGGTCGTGGTGGCGCGACGGCTCGGTGCACCGAGCCGCGTGGCCCGCCCGTGACGTCCTCGACGGTCGCACCGGAGACCCGGACGTGTTCCGCGTCGCGAGCGACGTCGTGGGTGCCGTGCGCAAGGCGAAGACCGAGCAGCAGCGGTCGCTGCGCACCGAGGTCGAGCGTCTCGTCGTGCGCGACGTGCCGGAGCGGGTCGCCGCACTGGAGGCCGCGCTCGACGACGTGCGAGAGGCCGCTCGCGCCGCGACGGTCGAGGTGGCAGCGGCGGACGCGTTCGCGGTCGAGGTCGAGCTCGCGGCGCCCGACGACGCGTGAGCCTGCGACCCGGCGACGGGCTCGCCTGGCTCGACGACCACGTCAACCTCGAGGCGCTCAACACGCCCGTGGGGGAGACGCGTCGGGTGGCTCATCCGACGCTGACTCGGATCGAGGCGCTCACCGCACTGCTCGGCTCGCCCCAGCTCGACCTGCCGGTCATCCACGTCACCGGCACCAACGGCAAGACGTCGGTCGCCCGCCTGACGACGGAGCTGCTGGTCGAGCAGGGCCTCTCTGTCGGCACCTACACCTCGCCGCACCTCGAGCGGGTGCACGAGCGCATCGGGTGGAACGGCGCCGAGATCGACGAGGAGGCCCTCGACGCGCTGCTGCTCCTCGTCGCGGAGCTCGAGCCGCACCTCGACGAGCCGCCGAGCTACTTCGAGATCCTCACCGCCGTGGCGTTGCGGCACTTCGCCGACGTCGCGGTCGACGTCGCAGTGATCGAGGTGGGGCTGGGTGGCACGTGGGACGCCACGAACGTCGTCGACGCACGCGTCGCGGTCGTCACCAACATCAGCGTCGATCACGTCGAGTACATCGGACCGACGCGTGAAGACATCGCGACCGAGAAAGCCGGGATCGTCGAGTCCGACTCGGTGCTCGTGCTCGGCGAGACCGATGCGGAGCTCGTCCCGCTGTTCGAGGCACGCCACCCGACCGAGACCCTCTTGCGCGACCGCGACTTCGGCGTGACCGACAACCGCCTCGCTCACGGCGGTCGAGTGCTGAGCCTCTTCACCCCGTGGGGCCGCACGTCGGACGTCCTGCTGTCGCTGCACGGTGCGCACCAGGCCGACAACGCGGCCGTGGCGCTCGTCGCGGCCGAGGCGTACCTCGGGCGCGGCCTCGATCCGGGGCTCGTCGCGGCCGTGTTCGGCCGGGCGCGCTCACCCGGCCGACTCGAGGTCGTGGGCCACCAGCCGCTGGTGCTGCTCGACGGCGCGCACAACGTCGCCGGCGCGCACGCGCTCCGAGAGGCGCTGGCCGAGGAGTTCCCGGCGACGCCGCGCACCCTCGTCGTCGGCTTCCTGCGCGAGAAGGACCCGGCCGAGATGCTCGCCGCGCTCGGCGCCACCGAGGCCTCCCGGCTGATCTGTGCGCCGCCGCCGAGCCCTCGGGCGCTCGATCCGGGCGCGGTCGCGGAGGCCGCCGTCGATCTGGGAGTCGATCCCGATCGCATCGAGGTCCTCGACTCGGTCCCCGAGGCCGTCGCCCGGGCAGTGGCCGGGGCCGGGCCGGACGAGCAGGTCGTCGTCACGGGCTCGCTCTACGTGGTCGGAGCCGCGCGCTCGGTGCTCCATCCGGCTCGGGCTGCGGACCCGGGCCCGGGCGTTGACTAACGTGCGCCGCCGATGAGCGACGACTTCCCCCGCACCCTGGTCCTCTGCAAGCCCGACGCCGTCGAGCGTGGGCTCGTCGGCGAGATCGTCGGGCGGCTCGAGCGCAAGGGGCTGACCATCGCCGCCATGGAGCTCCGCCAGATCGACGAGGAGCTCGCCGGGCGCCACTACGAGGAGCACCAGGGCAAGCCCTTCTTCGGCGAGCTGGTGACCTTCATCACCCGGTCGCCGCTGGTCGCGATGGTCGTCGAGGGCGGCCCCGGCACCTGGAAGGTCGTGCGCACCCTGATGGGGGCGACGAACCCGCGGGAGGCTGCGCCGGGCACGATCCGGGGCGACCTCGCCCTCGAGACCGGTGAGAACCTCGTCCACGGCTCCGACGGTCCCGAGTCCGCCGAGCGCGAGATCGGCCTGTTCTTCCCGGGTCGCTGACCCCGGATTGCCGCGCGCGCGGCGCAGGGGACCGCGAGAATCGGCGTCATGGGTGGAGCCGAGCCACAGGTTGTATGGCCTGACCGGAGGCCATAGCCTTGCCCGCTCATGCTCCTCGCCCCCCTCAGCGGCCTCCGATGACCGCGCCCTGGTACTCCAACGTCATCGGCCGCGACATGGCCGTCGACCTCGGCACCGCGAACACGGTCGTGTACGTGCGCGGTCAGGGCATCGTGCTCAACGAGCCGTCGATCGTGACGATCAACACGCGCACCGGCGACATCCTCGCCGTCGGCGCCGAGGCGAAGCGGATGCTCGGGCGCACGCCGGGCCACATCCAGGCGATCCGTCCGCTCAAGGACGGCGTCATCGCCGACTTCGACATCTGCGAGAAGATGCTCCGCTACTTCATCCAGCGGGTCCACCAGCGCCAGCGCTGGGCGAAGCCCCGCATGGTCATCTGCATCCCGTCGGGGATCACCGGCGTGGAGCGCCGTGCGGTGCAGGAGGCGGCCGAGTACGCAGGCGCCCGCAAGCCGGTCATGGTCATCGAGGAGCCGATGGCCGCTGCGATCGGGGCGGGCCTGCCCATCCACGAGCCCGCCGGCAACATGATCGTCGACATCGGCGGTGGCACCACCGAGGTCGCGGTGATCTCGATGGGCGGCATCGTGGCGAGCGAGTCGAGCCGCGTCGCGGGCGACGAGTTCGACGAGGCGATCCTGTCGTTCATGAAGCGCGAGTACTCCTTGGCCCTCGGTGAGCGCACCGCCGAAGAGGTCAAGATGAAGATCGCGAGCGCGTACCCGCTCGAAGAGGAGTTCCACGCCGAGATCCGCGGTCGCGACCTCGTCACGGGCCTCCCGCGCACGGTCGTCGCGTCGAGCCAGGAGCTGCGCGAGGCGGTCGAGGAGCCGGTGGCGTCGATCGTCGACGCGATCAAGGTCACGCTCGACAAGACGCCGCCAGAGCTCGCGGCCGACGTGATGGAGCGCGGCATCATGCTCGCGGGCGGCGGTTCGCTCCTGCTCGGGCTCGATGTCGCGGTCGAGGCCGAGACGGGCATGCCGGTGCGGCGGGCGAAGAACGCGCTCTACGCGGTGGTGCTCGGCTCCGGGCAGTGCCTCGAGCAGTTCGACGTCCTCCGCCAGGTGCTGATCAGCGGTCCCGACGACTGACGCCGCCTCCCGCGCCCGCGACGCTCGCGGGCTGCGTCAGGCTTGAGGTCGGACCGAGAGGCAAGCGGAGACGTTCATGGTCGTCTATCGACGAGAAGCGCGCCGACGCCCCGTGCTGCTGATCGTCGCGGTGCTGTCGCTCGTGCTCCTCACGCTCGACTCCCAGGGCAACGGTGTGATCGACAGCGTGCGCAGCGTCGCGCGCGAGGCGCTCCAGCCCGTGCAGTCGGTGGTCGACTCCGCGTTCGACCCGGTGCGCAACGCGGCCGAGGGCATCACCGGGTACGGGTCGCTCAAGGAAGAGAACGCAGCGCTCCAGCGCGAGGTCGACGAGCTGCGGGGCCGCATCCAGCGCCGGCGCGCGGTCGGCTCGGAGGTGGGTGAGCTCGAGCAGTTGCTCGACCTGCCGACGATCGAGGACGCGACCGGCGTCGCAGCCCGTGTCGTCAGCGGGTCGCCCGGCAACTTCGAGCGCACCGTCGTGATCAACAAGGGATCGTCGCAGGGCGTGAACGTGGGCCAGCCCGTCGTCGCGGGCAACGGCCTCGTCGGAAAGGTCACCGACACCACGAGCTCGCAGGCGGTGGTCACCCTCATCGACGATCCGAGCGCGGGCGTCGGCGTGCGGCTCGAGAACAGCAACGAACGCGGACTCGCCGAAGGGAAGAGCGGCGAGCGCGAGATGAACCTCAACTTCCTCTCGAAGCTGCTGGGGGAGTGCCGGTCCAACGCCTCCCCCGACACGTGCATCACCAAGGGCGAGCTCGTCTTCACGTCCGCCGACGCGAACGCGGCCTTCCCGCCCGACATCCCGGTCGCGAAGGTCGAGAGCGTCGAGAAGCCGACCGGTGACCTGGAGCCGACGGTCGTGCTGTCACCGCTCGCCGACCTCGACGACATCACCTACGTCAAGGTGCTCCGCTGGCCGGAGCCGAAGGAATGAACGGATGACGGCCGAGCAGGTGGGCCTCGAGGCTGGGCCGGCGGAGCGGAGCTGACGCGTGGCGATACGGCGCGTCCGCCTCGGCCTCCTGATCATCACGCTCGTCGTCCTCCAGACCGCGGTGTTCCCGCACCTGCGCGTCTTCGGTGCGATCCCCGACCTCTGCCTCGTCGCCACCGTCGCGATGGCCTACGAGGAAGGTCCCCAGGCCGGCGCGCTGTTCGGGTTCATCAGCGGTCTCGTGGTCGACCTGTTCCTCGCATCGCCGCTGGGCCTCTCGGCGCTGGCGAACGCGTGCACCGGCTACGGGGTGGGCGTGTTCCAGGGGGGCCTCGTACGGGAGTCGCGCCTCGTGCCGTTCATCCTGGGCGGGGTCGGCGGCCTCGTCGGCGGCGTGATCTTCATGGTCGTGGGCGGGATCATCGGTCAGTCGGGCTACCTGTCGCTCACGAGCGTGCGCATCGTGATCGTCGCGGCCATCTACGACTCGCTCGTGGCGCCGCTCGTGTTCCCGTTCGTGCGCTGGGCGAACCACGACCCCGACTACGGGTACCACCGGCGCCGCTGATCCGCACCCGTGGCCGCGTCGGCAGCCGAAGCGACACCTGTTCTCGGTTCGCCTGCCAACGCACGGGATGGGATGTGCCGGATGGCATCGGTGCCCGAAGCCGGATCGCGGGGGCGCCTCGGTAGCCTCATGACGTGGGGCCGCCGCCGAATCGACCGGGACGTCCGCCGCGCCCGGGTGAGCCCGATCCGCGGCGACCGCGACGCCCGGGTCCGCCACCGCCGGGTCCCCCTGGCCAAGGACCGCCCCCGGGCTACGGGGCGCCGCCCGGACGCGGCCGCCCGCTTCCTCCGCCCGGTCGTGGCGCGCCTCCTCCTGGTCGGATGCCGCCGGGTCGTCGCGTCCCGCCGGGTGGTCGGATGCCACCTGGTGGTCGTGTCCCGCCCGGTGGTCGGATGCCGCCGGGTGGTCGGATGCCGCCGGGCGGCGGTCGTGGCGGTCGTGGTGGGCCGCCTCGTGGTCGCGGCGGTCCACCTCCGGGCGGGCGGGGGCGAGGCCAGCCGGGACGTGGCCGACCGTCGGACGGCCGGCAGATGTCGCGTCGCGGGTTCCTCGTCGCGGGCGGACTCGGGATCGCCGGGCTCGTCGTCGTCGCGCTCGACCCGTTCGGTGGGAGCGGCGAGTCGGGTCCCACCGTCCAGGCCCTCGCGGGCGCGTCGCCCGCGCCCGACCCGGCGAGCCACACCTTCGACCTCGTCGTGCGTGGCGGACGCGTCATGGACCCCGACTCGGGCTTCGACGGGATCGCGGACGTCGGCGTCGACGCCGGCGCCATCACGTCGATCGAGCCGGCCGGCGGCCTCACGGGCGCGACCGTCGTCGACGCGAAGGGTCTCGTCGTCGCGCCCGGGTTCATCGACATCCTGAGCTACGACCCCAACGAGTACGGCATCTGGTTCAAGGTCGCCGACGGCGTGACGACGAACCTGGCGCTCCACGGCGTCCGCGGGCGAGCCGCCGACTTCTTCGACATCTGGGGCCAGACCGACCGCCGGCCGCCCACCCACTACGGCGGCGCGTTCAGCAGCCCGTTCGCCCGCGAGCTCCTCGGGCTGGGCATCGACGACGAGGCGACGGTGGAACAGATCGACCAGATGGTCGCGATGGCCGAGGAAGACCTCGACGGCGGCTTCATCGCCGTCGACTTCGAGCCCGAGTACACGCCCGGGGTCTCCTACGACGAGATCAAGGCGATCACCGAGGTCGCGGTCGACCGCGACCTGCCCGCGACGTTCCACGCCCGGTACTCCGACGACGTCGCACCCGGCACCAACCGAGAGGCGCTGGACGAGGTGCTCCGGGTCGCGCGCGACACGGGCGCCCGCGTCCACGTCGAGCACATCATCAGCACCGGCGGCACGTACACGATGCGAGAGTCGCTCGATCAGCTCGAGCGTGCTCGCCGCGACGGCATCGAGGTGTCGGCGTGCATGTACCCCTACGACTACTGGGCGACGTACCTGGCGTCGGCACGGTTCAACGACGGATGGCAGGAGCGGTTCCACATCTCCTACGACGACCTCGCCGTCGTCGGGACCGGGGAGCGGCTCACGGAGTCGACGTTCGCGAAGTACCAGTCCGAGAACGCGCTCACCGCCGCCTTCGCGATCCCGGAGGCCGACGTCCGCGAGGCGTTGCGCGCCGACTGGGTGATGCTCGGCAGCGACGCGATCCTCGAGGAGGGCGACAAGAACCATCCGCGCTCCACGGGCTGCTTCGCCCGCGCGATCGGTCGATACACCCGTGAGGAGGGCGTCCTCCCTCTGATGGACGCGCTGGCGAAGGCCACGATCCTGCCCGCCCGCCTGACCCAGCAGGGCGCGCCGCAGATGCGGAAGAAGGGCCGGGTCCAGATCGGCGCCGACGCCGACCTCACCGTCTTCGACCCCGAACGTCTGATCGACCGGTCGACGATCGAGGCTCCGGGAACCGAATCGGACGGGGTGGAGTTCGTGGTGGTCGGAGGCGAGGTCGTGCGTGAGCAGGGCCGGAACCGCAGGGACACCCGGCCGGGCGTGGCGATCACGAGCGGTTAGCCTGGCCTCCGAGCGACCGGCCCTCGCTCGGTCCCCGGTGCTCCACCGGGGCTTCGGCGCACCCGGTCGTCGAACTCGAACCGCCTGCCCACGATCAAGCACATGGTGATGCGCTCGTGACCGAAAGCAGCAGTCGAGTCCGGCTCGGCGTCATCGGCATCATCGTGCTCGCGCTGTTCTCGGCGCTCTTCGCGCGCCTGTGGTTCCTCCAGCTCGGGACCTCCGAGTCGTACGCCGCGGAGACCCGGGCCAACCGCATCCGAACCATCACCGAGCCGGCGGTGCGAGGGCGCATCATCGACCGTGACGGTGCCGTGCTCGTCGAGAACAAGCTCGTCAACAGCGTCCAGATCCGTCGCGGCATCACCGATCCCGAGCGCAAGGCCATGGTGCCCCGCCTCGCCGCCGTCCTCGGCGTCAGCGAGGAGTACATCGAGTCGCGCATCGACAGCGTCCGCTACTCGCCCTACCAGCCGGTGCCGATCGTCGACGACGTGCCGCTCGAGACCATCGTGTACCTGAAGGAGCGGCCCGAGCTGTTCCCGAAGGTCGCGTCGGTGCGCCGCAGCATCCGCGTCTACCCCAACGGGCCGATCGCGCCGCACGTGCTCGGCTACGTCGGCGCGATCAACGCGCACGAGCAGAAGCTGCACAAGGCGGCCGACTACGGGCCCGAGGAGGTCATCGGCAAAGAGGGCGTGGAGCAGATGTTCGAGACCCAGCTCCGCGGATCGCCGCGCGTCCGCAAGCTCGAGGTCGACAGCCGTGGACGTCTCGTGCGCGTCCTCAGCGACAAGGAGTCGCAGGCCGGCAACGACGTCCAGCTGACCCTCGACTACGAGATCCAGAGGGTCACCGAGGAGTCGCTCGAGCAGGGGATGAAGGCCGCGGGCGGCCTCAAGAACCCTGGCGAGAAGTCGAGGTTCGAGACGTTCAAGGCGACCGGCGGCGCCGCGGTCGTGATCGACGCCCGCGACGGCTCGGTCGTCGCGATGGCCTCCGCGCCCGACTTCGACGTCACGAAGTTCACCGACGGCATCCCGGCCGAGGAGTTCAAGCAGCTGACCAAGCCGAAGAACAACTACCCGCTGCTCGACCGCGTGATCCAGGGCCAGTACGCACCGGCGTCCACCTGGAAGCTGTTCACCGCGATCGCCGCGCTCGAAGAGGGGTTCGTCACCCCCGAAGAGGTGATCCAGGACCGCGGTTACATCGAGATCGGGAACCCGCCGCAGCGGTTCAACAACGCGGGTGAGGAAGCGCACGGCTCCGTGTCGCTGCAGACCGCCATCGCGGTGTCGAGCGACGTCTACTTCTACATCCAGGGTTGGCGGATGTGGCAGCGCTACAGCGCGCGCGACGAGAAGCCCGGCAACCTGGCGAAGGCCTACTCGATCCAGCGCGTGGCGAAGCGCTTCGGCTTCGAGCAGGCGTCGGGCCTCGGCCTCGCGAACGAGCTGACCGGGCGGATCCCCGACGAGAAGTTCAAGGTCGAGATCAACAAGGACAACCCCGACCCGTTCACGCGCGAGTGGCTTCCCGGCGACAGCATCGCGCTCGCGATCGGCCAGGGTGACCTGCTCGTGACGCCGATCCAGCTCGCGATGGGCTACGCCACGTTCGCGAACGGCGGCGAGCGCTACGCGCCGAGGCTCGCGTCGAAGGTGCTCTCGCCCGGCGGCTCCTCGGAGCTGCGCGACCTGCCACCCCAGAAGGTCGGCGACGCGAAGGTCGACCCGGCGATCCGTGAGCAGATCACCGCCGGTCTCGTGGCGGCCAGCCTCCCCGGTGGGATCGGCACCGGTGGTCGGGCCTTCTCCGGGTACGGGGGGATCGAGATCGCGGGCAAGACCGGCACCGGTGAGGTCTTCGGCAAGCAGGACACGTCGGTGTTCGCAGCGATCTTGAACCCGAACCCCGCGACGCCCGACGAGCCGCAGTACGCGATCGTCGTGTTCGTCGAGCAGGGCGGCAACGGCGGCTCCGTGGCCGCGCCCATCACCCGACGGATCGCCGAAGGCCTCAGCGGCGACCCCGACCCGCCCGCGGTGCGTCTCGTGCCGCCGGCCTCCGACTGATGGGCTGTCGAACGATGGAAGTCATCTGATGGCGCTCACCACTCGATCCCGCCGTCGCGACTGGCGCGCAGCTGCCTACGCGCCGCCGGCGCGCAAGCGCACGCTGCTCGACTCCGACACCGCGGCGCGCCTCGACTGGGTGCTCATCGGCGCGGTGATCGCGATCGCGATCCTCGGGCTCGTCATGATCTACTCGGCGTCGAACACGATCGTCGAGGACGACCCGTTCTACTTCGTGAAGCGCCAGGCGATCGCGTTGGTCATCTCGGCCGCCGTCTTCCTCGGCTTGATGAAGATCGACTACCGCAAGCTGCGCGACTTCTCGTTGCTCGCGTACATCTTCACGATCATCCTGTTGTTCCTCGTGCTCACCCCGCTCGGGTCGAACGCCAAGGGCGCGCAGGCGTGGTTCCAGCTGCCGTTCAGCCTCCAGTTCCAGCCGTCGGAGCTCGCGAAGTTCGGCCTGATCGTCGCGCTCGCCGGCTACGTCAACGAGCACCGCGGTGACATCGACCCGTGGCGTCTGACCGTGCTGGTCGGTCTGGCGCTCGTGCCGCTCGGGCTCGTGCAGCTCCAGCCCGACCTCGGGACGAACATGGTCCTGATGTGCATCGTCATCGGCCTCCTGGCCGTGGGCGGCGTGAAGGGGCGGTACCTGGGCGCGATCGCGCTGCTCGCGATCACGGGCATCTACGCGGTCATCTCGCTCGGCCTGCTGCAGCAGTACCAGATCGACCGACTCACCACGCCGTACCAGTCGGCGTCGGGTGAACGGCTCCAGGGCGCCGCGTACAACCAGGACCAGTCGGTCAAGACCATCGGCAGCGGTGGTCTCACGGGCCAGGGACTGCTCAACGGGCCCCAGACGAAGCTCGGGTTCGTCCCCGAGCAGCAGACCGACTTCATCTTCACCGCGGTCGGCGAGGAGCTGGGCTTCTTCGGCGCCTCCCTGCTGCTCGCCCTCTTCGGCGTCGTGCTGTGGCGCACCTGGCGAACAGCCCGGCTCTCGGCCGACTACTACGGCACGCTCGTGTGCAGCGGCGTCCTGGCGATGTTCACGTTCATGATCTTCGAGAACATCGGCATGACGATGGGCCTCATGCCCGTCACCGGCATCCCCCTCCCCTTCATGTCCTACGGAGGCTCCGCCCTCATCGCCTGCACCGCCTGCATCGCCCTCGTCAACAACGTCTACGCCAACCGCTTCAACTGACCCGCGCCATCAACCCGCGCGCCACCCCCATCTGAGAAGCACGAGACCCACAGTCGACCCGAGCGCGGTCGTGATCGTGTGTGCCCACCGAAGGGCGGCAACGACGGAGTGCCACAGAGGTGCGGTCGCGCACCAGGAGGGCGTCGAGCCCGAGGGGGGTGCCGTAGGCGAGTTCGCCGGAGGCGCCAGCGCTGCGCAGCAGCGATGAGCCGGAGGTGGTGTCCGAAGCCCTAGGCAGCCCCCTCGGGCACGGCGACCGTGCAGTCCCGCACCGAGCTGCGGAGCCATGGGGCGACGATTGGCCAAGCGGTACACTGGGAGCACGATGACGACCGACCTCGGGCCGAGTCTGTGGCCGAGGATCGAACCTCTGCTGGGGCGGGTCGACAAACCTGCTCGTTACATCGGGATGGAGCGAGGGAGCGCTCTCCCTGAGCACCGGGCCGACCAGGTCTCGTGGCTGCTCCTGTATCCCGACACCTACGAGATCGGCCTGCCCAACCAGGGCCTCCAGATCCTCTACGAGATCCTCAACGAGCGTGACGATGCGTCGGCCGAGCGCGCCTACGCGCCCTGGGTCGACCTCGAGGCCGAGCTGCGCGCCAACGGCGTACCGCTGTTCTCGGTGGAGACGCACCGTCCTGCCCACGCGTTCGACGTGCTCGCGTTCAACCTGTCGGCCGAGCTGGTCTCCACCAACGTCTTGAACCTCATCGACCTGGCCGGGGTGCCGGTGCGAGCGCGCGAGCGACGCTCCGACCATCCGCTGGTCGTCGCGGGCGGGCACTGCGCCTTCAACCCCGAGCCGCTGGCCGACTTCGTCGATGCGTTCGTGCTCGGTGACGGCGAGGAGGCCGTCAGCGAGGTCAACGAGGTCGTCGGCGCCTGGAAGCGATCCGGCCGAGGGACCCGCGAAGAGGTGCTCGTCGACCTCGCGTCGATCCCCGGCGTCTACGTGCCCTCGCTGTACGAGGTCGAGTACTCCGGACCCGAGCTCGTCGGGATCCGGCCCCGGCACCCGGGGGCGCCCGAGCGCGTCGACAAGCGCACCGTCGCCGACCTCGGTGACTGGCCGTACCCGAAGCGCCAGCTGGTGCCGCTGGTCGAGGTCGTCCACGACCGCCTCAACGTCGAGGTCTTCCGCGGCTGCACCCGCGGCTGCCGGTTCTGCCAGGCCGGGATGATCACCCGTCCGGTGCGCGAGCGACCGCAGGAGCAGGTGCGCACGATGGTGCGCGACGGCCTGCGCCGCACGGGCTACGACGAGGTCGCGCTGACGTCGCTGTCGACCGCCGACTTCTCGGGCATCGACGGCGTCGTGCGCGACCTGGTCGACGGGCAGGACGGCACCGGCTGCGTCGGAGTGTCGCTCCCGTCCCTGCGGGTCGACGCGTTCACCGTGGGCATCGCGGCCGAGATCCAGAAGGTGCGGCGCACCGGCTTGACCTTCGCCCCCGAGGCGGGCACGTGGCGCCTGCGCAGCGTGATCAACAAGCTGATCACCGAGGCCGACCTCTACGCCGCGGTCGAGGCCGCGTACTCGAGCGGCTGGCGGCGGGTGAAGCTCTACTTCCTCACGGGGCTCCCGACCGAGACCGACGAGGACACGCTCGGGATCGCAGAGCTGGCGCGCAACGTCGTCGAGATCGGCCGGCAGCACACGAAGGGTGCGAGCTGCACCGCTTCGGTCGGCGGCTTTGTGCCGAAGGCGCACACGCCCTTCCAGTGGTTCGGCCAGAACTCCGTCGAGGAGCTGCGGCGCAAGGTGTCGCTGCTGCGCGACGCGACCCGCAGGTCCAACGTGCAGCTCAAGTGGCACGACCCCGCGGCGACGTTCGCGGAGGGGATCGTCAGTCGCGGTGATCGCCGCATCGGTGCGGTCATCGAGCGGGTGTGGCGCAGTGGCGGGACGTTCCAGGAGTGGAGCGAGCGATTCGACCTCGATCGCTGGCTCGACGCGATGGCCGCCGAAGGGCTCGACCCCGACTGGTACGTCACGCGGCATCGCACCGAGGACGAGGTGCTGCCGTGGGACCACATCGCCGCGGGGCTCCACAAGGACTTCCTGTGGCAGGACTGGCGTGCTGCCCTCGCCGAGCACGGCCTGCCCGACTGTCGCTGGACGCCGTGCTACGACTGCGGGGTGTGCACCGGGTACGCGCTGGAGCACGTCGTCGCCTCGCCGGTCGCACCCGCGGGCGGCAGCCAGGGCACCGGACAGGAGCTCGCCGACGGGGGCTGGGTGCCGGTCTCGCTCGGCGGCGCCGTCACGGTCGGAGCGGAGGCCGGCAGTGCGCGGTGACGCGGGCTTCCCGATCCGACTCCGCTACGCCAAGCGCGGCAAGGTTCGCTTCGTGGGCCACCGCGACATCGCCCGAGGCTTCGAGCGGGCGTTTCGCGTCGTGGAGCTCCCGCTCGCCTTCACCCAGGGGTTCTCGCCCCGTCCCAAGGTCAGCCTGGGCCTCGCGCTCGGCGTCGGCCACGAGAGCGATGCGGAGTACCTCGACGTGGAGCTGACCCAGCCGCTCGACCTCTCGGGGCTCCCGGCTGCCCTCGACGAGGTGCTGCCCGAAGGCGTCACCGTCGACGGCGCGGTCGCGCTGGCGGCCCGCGCGCCCGCGCTCCAGGAGGCCATCACCACCGTCGAGTACGAGCTGCGGCCCGCAGCGATCGACCCGAGCGACCTCGAGGCCGCGGTCGAGCGGGCGAACGCGGCCGACACGATCACGATCACCACCAGCCGCAAGGGCAAGGAGGCGGTCATCGACCTCCGGCCCGGCATCCGACACCTCGCGCTGCTCGACGACGAAACGGTGCAGACCGAGGTGGCGACCAAGCCGCGAGGCATTCGACCGGCCGAGCTCCTCGGCGCGCTCCGCACCCTTGCGGAGGCGTCCGACGACGTCACTGCCGATCGGGTGCTCCGCACCCGTCAATGGATCGAGCGCGACGGCGCGCGGCACGAGCCGCTGGCAGCCGATCGCGCTCCGCGTGCGTCGGACGACGCGCGCGGGACGAACAAAGGACTTCCGAATGACCGACGAGACCACGACTCAAGGCTCGACCGAGACCCCACCTCGGGGCTCGGGCGAGCGGGGGTCGAACGACTCCGCGCCGACGCGCGACGCATCGCCTGAGGGCGACGCCGCTCCCACCGCGTCCGGCGGTGATGCCGGGGCAGCCGACGCCGCCGGCTCCGCGACCGCCGGCGGCGCGGACGGCGCTCCCAAGCGCCGCCGCCGCGGCTCGCGCGGGGGCCGGAACCGGCGCAAGCCCGCGTCGGCCCGCAGCGGTGAGAGCGCGAGCGCGACCGGCGCATCGGGCGCGAGCCCGCGCGCTCGTGCCGGCGCCCCGAAGGACGGCGGCGCCGGCGGCGAGGACCAGGGCGACCAGCCCGGCGACTGGAGCCGCCCGGAGGCCGATCGAGGGCTGACGAGCGACGACGTCGCCGCGTCGGCCCGCGACGAAGCAGGCCTCACGGAGGCCGCGCCCTCCGTGCCGGTCAAGCCGAAGATCGGCGACTCGCGCCCTGCCCCCCCGGTCGCCGAGCAGCCCGCCAAGAAGTCGTCGGGCCGTCGGCGGCGCCGAGGAGGTCGCGGCCGCAACAAGGGCGGCGGCGGCAACGGCGGCAACGGCGGGACGTCCACGACCACGTCACGGCGCGACGACGTCGTGCACGCCGACCTCGGCGTCGGCGACGCGGTCGCTCGCGAGGAGCTCGACGAGGCGACGCTCGCCCGGCGGCGCGGCCGCACCCGCAAGGGCCGTCCGGCGGGTCGTTACATGATGTGCGTGCACGTCCGCCCCGACGGGCACACCCACATCGCCCTGCTCGAGGGGCGCGTGCTGATCGAGCACTCGGTGAGCACCGCGCAGGACGACGACATGTCGATCGACGGCAACATCTACCTCGGGCGGGTGCAGAACGTGCTCCCGGGGATGGAGGCCGCGTTCGTCGACATCGGCACGCCGAAGAACGGCGTGCTGTACCGCGGCGACGTCGCGTGGGACCGCGGAGAGATCGAGGGCGACCAGCCCAAGATCGAGCGGCTCTTGAAGAACGGTCAGAACGTGATCGTGCAGGTCACGAAGAACCCGATCGGCGCCAAGGGCGCGCGCCTCACCCAGGAGGTGAGCCTCGCCGGCCGCTTCGTCGTCATGGTCCCGGGCCAGCCGAGCACCTACGGGATCTCGAAGCGGCTCCCCGACGACGAGCGCAAGCGCCTGCGTCGGATCCTCGAGGGCCTGCGGCCCAAGGACGCGGGGCTCATCGTGCGCACCGCGGCCGAGGGAGCGACCGAGGACGAGCTCGCTCGTGACCTCCAGCGGCTCCGGCAGCAGTGGGAGCAGATCTCCGAGCTCGCGGGACGCACCAAGAGCGCGCGCCTGCTCTACCAGGAGCCGTCGCTCATCCTGCGGCTGCTGCGCGAGGAGTTCACCAAGGAGTACCGGGGCGTCCTGATCGACGACCGGGCACTCTACGAGGAGGTCAAGGCCTACATCGAGGCGGTGACGCCCGAGCTGGCCGAGCGCATCGAGTACTACGACGAGGAGGCCGAGGGGCTGCCGCTCTTCGAGCGCCACCACGTCCAGGAGCAGCTCCTCAAGGCGCTCGACCGCAAGGTGTGGCTGCCCTCGGGAGGCTCGCTGATCATCGAGCGCACCGAGGCGCTCACCGTGATCGACGTCAACACCGGCAAGAACGTCGGCAAGTCGAACCTCGAGGAGACGGTCTTCAAGAACAACCTCGAGGCCGCCGACGAGGTTGCCCGTCAGCTCCGCCTGCGCGACATCGGCGGGATCATCGTCATCGACTTCATCGACATGGAGATCCGGGACAACCGCGACAAGGTCGTGAAGGCGTTCCGTGACGCCCTGGCTCGCGACAAGACCCGCACCCAGGTGTTCGAGATCTCCGAGCTCGGCCTCGTCGAGATGACCCGCAAGCGGGTCTCGGAGGGCCTGGTCGAGTCGGTGAGCGAGACGTGTCCCACCTGTGAGGGCCGGGGGTACCTGCTCGACGAGACCCTGCTGGAGGAGCTGCGATAGCATCGGTGGCTCCCCGAACGACTCCTCTCCATCTCCTGAGTCAGGCGAACGCGCATGTATGCAGTCATCCGCACCGGCGGCAAGCAGTACCGGGTCGAGCCCGGCCAACGGCTCACCGTCGAGCGGCTCAAGACCGACGGTGCGGCCACGGCGACCGGCTCCGAGATCGAGCTGGCGCCCGTGCTCGTCGTCGACGGTGACGCCGTGCTCGCGACGCCGAACGAGCTGAGCGGCGCAACGGTCGTCGCCAAGGTCGTCGGTGAGGCGAAGGCGCCGAAGATCCGCGGCTTCACCTACAAGTCCAAGTCCAACCAGCGCCGCCGCTGGGGCCACCGCCAGCAGCAGTCGCTGATCGAGATCACCAAGATCACGCCCGGCGGGAAGCGCCGCGGGCCTACGAAGGCCGCCGAGGCCGAGACGAGCGAGGAGGGCTAGAGCATGTCGAAGAAGAAGGGTGCCGCGTCCTCCCGCAACGGTCGTGACTCGCAGGCCAAGCGCCTCGGCGTCAAGGTGCACTCGGGCACCGAGGTCACTGCCGGCGCGATCCTCGTGCGCCAGCGCGGCACGAAGTTCCACCCGGGCGAGAACGTCGGTCGAGGCGGTGACGACACGCTGTTCGCGACCAGCGACGGCGTCGTGCAGTTCGGCCGCCGCAAGGGCCGCAAGCTCGTCGACGTCACTCCCGCGTAGCCCTGCTTCTGGTTGCGTAGCTCACCTTCGTCACGAGGGTCGAGCAACGCACGTCGACAACGTCACGTCGACGCACCGTCCCCCTCCGTAGGCTGGTGTGGTGCAGTCCGCCTTCGTCGACGAGGTGCAGTGCAACCTGCGGGGCGGCGACGGCGGCGCGGGCGCGATGTCGTTCCGACGTGAGGCGCACGTGCCCAAGGGGGGCCCCGACGGCGGTGACGGCGGTGACGGTGGCGCCGTGATCCTGCGGGCCGACCGCAACACGGCGTCGCTCCTCGCCTTCCGCGACCACCCGCACCGTCGCGCCGAGTCGGGCAAGCACGGGCAGGGCGGCAAGCGCCATGGTGCGCGCGGCAGCGATCTGGTCGTCACCGTCCCCGAGGGGACGGTGGTCCGCAGCCGAGACGGTGCCGTGCTCGCCGACCTCGTGCACCACGGCGACTCGTACGTCGCGGCGCACGGCGGCAAGGGCGGGCGCGGCAACGCCCGCTTCCTCTCCAACGCGCGCCGGGCACCCAGCTTCGCCGAGCAGGGCGAGTACGGCGAGGAGCACTGGCTGCGCCTCGAGGTGAAGCTGCTCGCCGACGCGGCCCTGGTCGGCTTCCCCAACGCCGGCAAGTCCACGCTGATCTCGGCGGTCAGCGCGGCGAAGCCCCGCATCGCGGACTACCCCTTCACCACGCTCGAGCCGCACCTGGGCGTCGTGCGCTTCGACGGTCACGAGCTCGTGCTGGCCGACATCCCCGGGCTCGTCGAAGGAGCGGCCGAGGGTCGAGGGCTCGGGCACACCTTCCTCCGTCACGTCGAGCGAGCCCGGGTGCTCGTGCTCCTCCTCGATCTCGCCAGCGTCGAGGAGCGTTCACCCGACGAGCAGGAGCGGGTGCTCCTCGAAGAGCTCGCGCGCTACCGGCCGGAGCTGCTCGAACGTCCCCGGCTCGTGGTCGGCAGCAAGGCGGACGTGGCGACCTCGTCGTTCGACGGGCTGAAGGTCTCGGCGGTGACTCGCGAAGGGCTCCCGCAGCTCCTCGGGACGCTGGCGACCATGGTCGAGGAGGCCCGAGCCGCGGAGCCGGTCGAGGAGGGCTTCGTCGTCCACCGGCCTCGAGAGTCCGGATTCGCGGTGGTGCGTGACGACGACGGGGCGTACCGGGTGACCGGGCGGGCCGCGGAGCGGGTCGTGGCCATGGCCGACCTCACCAATCCCGAGGCGGTCGCGTACGTGCAGGACCGGTTCCGCAAGATGGGGGTCGAGCGCGCGCTCGCCCGGGCCGGCGCGAGCGAGGGCGACACCGTGCGCATCGGGACGATCGAGCTCGAGTACGTCGAGGGCATCGGATGAGGCGCACGGGGCGCGCGAGACGAGCTCGGGAGCACCGATGAGGATCGTCGTCAAGATCGGGACGTCGTCGATCTGCGACGAGCGCGGCGAGCTCGACGGTGCCGCGCTCGCCAAGCTCTGCGGCGAGGTCGCCGAGGCCCGCACCGCCGGCCACGAGGTCGTCGTCGTGAGCTCGGGCGCGATCGCGGCGGGCATGCCGGTCCTCGGGATGCAGCGTCGTCCGTCGGACGTCGGCACGCTCCAGGCCGTCGCGGCGGTCGGGCAGCCGCTCCTGATGCAGCGCATCACGTCGGAGTTCGCCGACCGTGGGATCGTGGCCGGGCAGGTGCTCCTGACGCCCCACGACTTCGGCCAGCGCGCGCAGTACCTGCACGCCCGCGAGACGATCGACCGTCTGCTCGGCCTGCGGGTGCTCCCGGTCGTCAACGAGAACGACACCGTCGCCGACGACGAGATCCGCTACGGAGACAACGACCGGCTGGCCGCGCTCGTGTCGCACCTCGTCGGCGCGGAGCTGCTGTTGCTGCTCACCGACACCGCGGGCCTCTACACGGCCGACCCCCGCCTCGACGAGCGCGCCTCGCTGATCGAGGAGATCGTCGAGGTCGACGAGGCGCTCGAGGCCGTGGCCGGCGGCGCGGGGACCGTGCGGGGAAGCGGGGGGATGGCGAGCAAGCTGGCCGCCGCCAAGATCGCGGCCTGGTCGGGTGTGCGCGTCGTCATCGCGGCCGCCGATGCACCCGCCGTCGTGCTCGACGCGGCGTCCGGGCGCTCCGTGGGCACGGTCGTCCGGCCGCGGACCGAGCGCCTGTCGAGTCGCAAGCTGTGGATCGCGTTCGCCCGGGCCGCCGCCGGGAGGGTCGTGGTCGACGCCGGCGCCCGCCGGGCGCTGACCGAGCACGGCCGGTCCCTGCTCCCTGCGGGGGTGCTGGCCGTCGAGGGCTCCTTCGACGCCGACGAGGCGGTCGAGGTCGTGGCCGAGGGCGTCCCCTTCGCCAAGGGGCTCGTGCAGTACTCGGCCACGGCGCTGCGTGACGTCGCCGGCCGGCGCACGTCGGAGCTGGCCGAGGGCCTGCCCCACGAGGTCGTGCACCGCGACGACCTCGTCGTGCTGCCGAGGTAGCCACCCACCGGGACCGGCCTCGGCCCCGCGCGCCTTGCGCTCGGAGGTGACGTACGACACACTCTCTCCACTCGGCGCGTCGGTCGACGGGGGGAGGGCCCAGACACCCGGTCCACGGATCAGGGTCAGGGCCCCAGACGACCGACTCGTCCCGGGGGGTGCGAGGCCGGCGCCGGCGGCACGTCCGCGACGGCGCGGCCTCGCGCCCCCCGCCTTCGCGTCCGGGCCCGCTCGCCGGAAATCGCCCCGAAGGGCCCGGAAAGTCGCTGGGTACACTCGATCCGTGCAGCACTCCGTCCTCGAGCTGGGCAGGCGGGCCGCCGCCGCGTCCCGGGTGCTGGCCGGAGCGTCCACGATCGCCAAGAACGCGGCCCTCCACGCAGCCGCCGACCTGCTGGTCGATCGGGGCCCCGAGGTCCTCGAGGCGAACGCCGCGGATCTCGCCGCGGCGGAGCGTGACGGCATGCGGGGCGCGGCCGTCGATCGGCTGCGGCTCGACGAGGCCCGCCTCCAGGGGATGGCCGACGGCCTCCGCCAGGTCGCGGCCCTCCCCGACCCGATCGGCGAGGTGCTCGACGGCACCCGCCGACCCAACGGGCTCGACATCCAACGCGTCCGCGTGCCCCTCGGCGTCGTCGCGATCATCTACGAGAACCGTCCCAACGTCACCAGCGACGCGGCGGGGATCTGCCTGAAGTCGGGCAACGCCGCTCTCCTGCGGGGCTCGTCGAGCGCGCTGCGCTCCAACCTGGCCATCGCCGCGCTGCTCCGCGAGGGCGCGGTGAAGGCGGGGCTGCCCGAGGACGCGGTGATCCTCGTCGACGACACCGCGCACGACACTGCGGTCGAGGTGATGCAGCTCGACGAGTACGTCGACTGCCTGATCCCTCGTGGGGGTCGATCCCTCATCGAGAGCATCCAGGCCAACGCGACCGTCCCCGTGATCATCGACGGTGACGGCAACTGCCACGTCTACGTCGACGCAGCCGCCGACCTCGACGATGCGCTCGAGATCGTCGTCAACGCCAAGACCAACCGGCCGGGGGTGTGCAACGCGGCAGAGTCGCTCGTCGTGCACCGCGACGTCGCGGAGGCCTTCCTGCCGCGTGTGGGCGCGGCGCTGGTCGAAGCCGGCGTCGAGCTCCGCGGCGACGAGCCGGCGCAGCTGCTCTTCCCGATGGGCACCGCGACCGACGACGACTTCGCTCGCGAGTTCCTCGCGCTCGAGATGAGCGTCGCCGTCGTCGCCGACCTCGATGCGGCGATCGCGCACGTCAACCGGTTCGGCACCGGCCACACGGAGGCGATCGTGACCCGTGACATCGACGCCGCGCGACGCTTCACGCGTGAGGTCGATGCGGCGGTGGTCACGGTGAACGCCTCGACCCGCTTCACCGACGGCGAGCGGTTCGGGTTCGGTGCCGAGATCGGCATCTCGACCCAGAAGCTCCACGCGCGCGGACCCATGGGCCTGCGCGAGCTCACCACCTACAAGTACCTGGTCTGGGGCGACGGCCAGATCGTGCAATGACCACGACATCGAACAGGCGGCGACGGACTCGACATGGCTGAACGCTTCGAATCGGTGGCCGACGTCACGGAACGGCTCCGCGAGGTCGACTACCTCGCCGACGCCAACATCTCGGGCGTCGTGTACCTCGCGGACCGGCTCGAGAAGCCGGTGCTCGTCGAGGGGCCGGCCGGGGTCGGCAAGACCGAGCTCGCCAAGGCGATCGCGCAGGTCGGCGGTGCGCGGCTGATCCGCCTCCAGTGCTACGAGGGCCTCGACGAGGCCAAGGCGCTCTACGAGTGGAACTACAAGAAGCAGCTGCTGCGGATCCAGGCCGACCGCGAGCACGAGACGAGCTGGGAGGTCGTCGAGTCCGACATCTTCTCCGAGCAGTTCCTGCTCACGCGTCCGCTCCTCGAGGCGATCCGGGCCGAGGAGCCGGTCGTGCTGCTGATCGACGAGGTCGACCGCGTCGAGATCGAGACCGAGGCGCTGCTCCTCGAGGTGCTGTCCGACTTCCAGGTCTCGATCCCCGAGCTCGGGACGATCAAGGGCACGCAACGTCCGATCGTGCTGCTCACGTCCAACAACACCCGCGAGCTCTCCGAGGCGCTGAAGCGGCGGTGCCTCTACCTGCACATCGACTACCCCGATCTCGATCGTGAGCGCGAGATCGTGCGGGTGCGGGTGCCCGAGATCGACGACGAGCTCGCCGAGCAGGTGGCGCGCGTCGTGCGCTCGATCCGCGAGCTCGACCTCAAGAAGGCGCCGTCGATCTCGGAGACGATCGACTGGGCCCGGACGCTGCTGTTCCTCGGCCGCAAGGAGATCTCGCCCGAGGTGATCGGCGAGACGCTCCACGTGCTGCTGAAGTACCAGTCCGACATCGCGAAGGCCCGCAAGGAGCTCGTCCCCGAGTCCGCGCCGTGACGCCCGGCACGACCACCGGCGGGCGTCAGCAGCGCGAGTCCGGCGGGCGTCAGCAGCGGAGCGAACGGCCGCGCCGCAGGTACCCTGCGGCGCAGAGAGCGACGCAGTAGAGATGCTCGACGTGCTGCAGGGGTTCGTGCACGAGCTGCGCGCGGCGGGGCTCCCGGTGTCGATGACCGAGAACCTCGACGCGATGCACGCCGTCGAGCACATCGACATCGCCGATCGCGACGTGTTCAAGGCCGCGCTCGGCGCGACGCTCGTCAAGCACAACAACCACTGGAAGGCGTTCGAGACCGTCTTCGACGTCTACTTCTCGCTCTGGTCACCCGGCGTCGGGGGCGAGGACGGAGTCGACGTCGACGAGATGTGGGAGTCGCTGCTCTCCGAGGCGTCGGGTGGCGGTGGCGGCGGCGAGATGGACCGCGAGGAGCTCGCGCAGATGCTCCTCGACGCGCTGATGAGCGGCGACCGGGACGCGCTCCGTCAGCTCGCCGCGATGGCCGTGACGATGTTCGCGGGCATGGAGCCCGGTCGACCGGTCGGCGGCACCTACTACCTGTACCGCACGCTGCGGCAGCTCGACCTCGACGATCTCGGCGCCCGGATGATGGGGCGCGCCCGCGACGCCGACGCGGTCGCCGAGGGGGAGCTCGCCGAACGGCTCCAGCGCGAGGACTTCGAAGGGCGGCTGCGCGAGCTCAAGGAGCTGGTCGAAGCGGAGATCCGACGGCGCCTGGTCGCCGATCGCGGCGTCGAGGCGATGGCGCGGACCCTCCGCAAGCCGCTTCCCGAAGACGTCGACTTCATGCACGCGTCGCGCGACGAGATGCTCGCGCTCCAGAAGGCCATCTACCCCCTCACGCGGGCGCTCGCGGCTCGGCTCGCGCAGCGGCGTCGGCGTCGGCACCGGGGCACGCTCGACTTCCGCAAGACCGTGCGCGCATCGCTCTCGTACGGCGGCGTGCCGGCAGAGCCCAAGTTCAAGAACCCGCATCCGTCGAAGCCCGAGATCATGGTCATCGCCGACATCTCGGGGTCGGTGGCGAGCTTCGCCCGATTCACCCTCCAGCTCGTCTACGCGATGGCGAGCCAGTTCTCGAAGGTCCGCTCGTGGGTCTTCATCGACGGCATCGACGAGGTCACGCACTACTTCCAGGAGGGCGACGACGTCATGGAGGCGGTGCATCGCGTCAACACCGAGGCCGACGTCGTGTGGGTCGACGGTCACTCCGACTACGGCCACGCCCTCGAGGTGTTCCACGACCGGCACTACAACGAGGTCACGCCGAAGTCGTCGATCATCGTCCTCGGCGACGCACGCAACAACTACCACGCGTCACAGGCGTGGGTGCTCGACTCCCTGCGCAAGCGGGGCAAGCACGTGTACTGGCTCAATCCCGAGCCGCGCGGCTACTGGGACACCGGCGACTCGATCATCTCCGACTACTTGCCCTACTGCGACGGCGTCTACGAATGTCGCAACCTGCGCCAGCTGGAGCGGTTCGTCACGACGATCGCCGAGGACTGAGTCGTCGCGCCTGGTACTCCGCGATCGCCGAACGGTGGTCGACGATCGGTTCCGGGTAGCCACAGCGGGCGCGAGTCTCCGGGTCGGGATCGTGCACGGCCTTGCCCGGCACGGTCGCGAGCTCCTCGACGTAGCGCCGGACGTAGTCGCCGTCGGGGTCGAAGCGCAGGCCCTGGCGGGTCGGGTTGAACACCCGACGCGGGTTGGTGTCGGTTCCGGTGCCCGCGGTCCACTGCCAGTTGAGGTTGTTGTTCGCGACGTCGCCGTCGACCAGCCAGTCGAGGAAGTGCCGCGCGCCGGTGCGCCAGTCGACCATGAGGTCCTTGGTGAGGAACGACGCGACGACCATGCGGGCGCGGTTGTGCATGAACCCCTCGCGGCGCAGCTGGCGCATCCCGGCGTCGACGACGGGGTAGCCCGTGCGACCTTCCCGCCAACGCTCGACGCCGTCGGGATCGTCGCGCCACTCGAGCGCTCTGCCCCGGTAGTCCGACCACGCCGCATCGGGGCGCGCGTGGAGCACCTGGTGGAAGAAGTCGCGCCAGCACAGCTGGCGAGCCAGCTCGGCGCCGCCCGGGCGGTCGCGCACGTCGGTCGCGACCTCGGTGGGGGAGAGGCATCCGAAGTGCAGCGCCGCCCCGAGGCGTGACGTCGCGTCGCCGGGGAGGTCGTCGTGGCGCTCCGGGTACTCGGCGAGGTGGTCGTCGCACCAGCGCTCGAACGCGCGTCGGCTCGGCCCCTCGCCTCCGGGGACGACGTCGTCGCTCGGTGCTCCGTCGCAGAGGTCCCGGAGGTCGGGGAGGGTCGCCGGTCCCGCCGGCTCGCCCGGCACGAGGCGATCGGGTGCGGCAACGACCGGGCGCCAGGGCGTCGCGAGCCACCGTCGGTGGTAGGGGGTGAAGACCTTGAAGTGGTCGCCGCCGGCCGGCAGGACCGCGCCCGGGGGCACGACGGTGACGCCGGGCTCGCGCACGACCTCGAGCCGCGCCATGGAGGCCTCCGTCTCGAGGCGGGCGAGTCGCGCACGTCCATAGCGGCTCACGTCGTCGGCGACGCGCACGCGAGCCGCACCGGCCGCCCTCGTCGCGCGGACGACCTCCTCGACCCAGTCGCCGCGGCGCACCGAGAGCGCGACTCCTCGCGATCGAAGCGAAGCATCGAGGTCGCGCAGGCTCTCCAGCAGGAAGCGCGTCCGGTTCGGTCGGTTGAAGCTGCTTCCGAGGATCCCCTCGTCGAGCACGAAGAGCGGCGTCACCGGAGCCGCGGTGCGGCCGGCCTCGGCCAGTGCAGGATGGTCGGTGACACGCAGGTCGCGGGTGAACACCACGACGACCGGATCCACGTCGGGTTTCTAGCGCTCGAGCAACGTCCACGCTCGATCGGCGATGCGCGCGAGAGCGAGGAGCTGGAGGCGCTCCCGCCGACGGAACGCCTGGCCGCCCCGCCCCGCGAGGACCGTTGCGTCGTGGTTCGGGAGCGGTGCCACCATGAGGTCGTCCGGCCCGGTGGTGCCGTCCGCGACCTTCGGTGAGGCGGCCGTCCCGGCGGCGAGCGCGCTGAGGAACTCCACCGTCGGCGGCCGGTCGCCCGAGGCCGCCGCGACGTCGTCACCGACGAGCAGCACGCACCAGTCGGCGAGGAACTCGCGCCGAAGGTGCCCGACCAGCGTGCCGGCGAGCCCCTCGATCGATCCCGCGTCGCAGAGCACCTCGGCCGACTCCAGCGCATCGAGCCGTGCGTCCGGGAACGCGGCGACGACGCGGAACTGCTCGACCGAGGTCCCGTCGACCTGCTCGATCTCCCGGGCGAGCAGCTCGAGGACGTCGAGGTTCGGGAGCACGACGGCGAACTCGTCGACCGCGATCCCCTCGGAGCGCTCGAGCACGTCGACGCCGACGATGTCGCCACCGACAGAGCCGATGCGGGCCGCGACCAGACCGAGCGCACCGGGGCGGTCGGGCAGCCAGACTCGCACCAGCACGTGGGTCTCGAGGGCCCCGGTGTCGGGGGCTCGGACGTCGTCGGTGGCCCGGATCTCCTCGGGGGCGCTGGTCTCACCCATGCCCGAAGGGTACGTCCCGACATGTGGCGCCCGTGTTGCGGATTCGTGAACCGTATGCTCGGCGGGGTGAGCCTGGCGTCCGAACCGGCGGGGGAGAGCCGTCCCGGGGATGCCGGCCCCGATGCCGAGGAGCGGGTCGGGGTGCTCGGCGGCACGTTCGACCCCGTCCACGTGGGGCACGTGGTCGCGGCGTCCGACTGTCGGGCCGCGCTCGGCCTCGACCGGGTGCTCCTGGTGGTCGCGGGCGATCCGTGGCAGAAGCGCGGGAAGGTCGTGGCGAGCGCCGCGGACCGGCTGGCCATGGTCGAGGCCGCCACCGCCGACGTCGAGGGGCTCGAAGCGAGCCCCGTGGAGGTGGAGCGCGACGGCGCGTCGGTCACCGCCGACACGCTCGAGGTCCTCGCCCGTCCCCGACGGTCGCTGTACCTGCTGCTCGGGGCCGACGCGGTCGCCAACATGTCGACGTGGCGACGCCTGGAGGACACGAAGTCGTTGGCGACCGTCGTGGTGGTCGAGCGTGCGGGCGAGCACGCGGCACCTCCGGGTGCCGGCTGGTCGGTCGAGCACGTCTCGATCCCGCGCCTCGACATCTCGTCCACGGAGCTCCGGGCGCGCCTCGCGCGTGGCCTTCCGGTGGACGGTCTCGTGCCCCCGGCCGCGGTGCGCGTGATCGCCGAGCGCGGCCTCTATGCTCCTGGCAGATGAGCACCGGTCCCGGCCCGACCCGCATCTGGAACGGAGCCGGTTGAGCGACTCCTCGACACCGTCGACCAGCTCGGCCTCGGTGCAGCGAGCGCTCGTCGCCGCCGAGGCCGCCTCCGACAAGCTGGCGCACGACGTCGTCGTGCTCGACGTGGGCGAGATCATCTCGATCGTCGACTGCTTCGTGCTGGCCAGCGCCACCAACCCGCGCCAGGCCCGCACGATCTCCGACGAGATCGAGGCCGCGCTGCGCGCCCACGACGGGTCGAGCCCCATCGGCATCGAAGGGGTCGAAGACGCGTCGTGGATGCTCCTCGACTTCGGCGACGTCGTCGTGCACGTCTTCCTCGACGAGACCCGCGCCTACTACGACCTCGATCGCCTCTGGGCCGACGCGGCGCGCATCCCGTTCGAGGAGCCACCGCGGGTCGCGATCGGCGAGGGCCGCTGATCGGCGAAGCCGTCAGGCGCCGCCGAGGTACGGCCGCATCGCCACGCCGCGCTCGGCGAGCCCGGCCTTGAGCTCGTGCACCCCGACGTTGCGGTCGAAGCGGGGCGAGTAGAGGATCGAGCTGATGATCGCTGCCTGCGCGCCGCCGGTGGTGAGGCCGTCGGCGATGTGGTCGACGGTGCCCGCCCCGCCGGACGCGATGATCGGCACGTTGACCGCGTCGGCGACCGCGCGCGTGATCTCCAGGTCGTAGCCCGTCGCGGTCCCGTCGCGATCGATGCTGTTGACGACGATCTCGCCCGCACCGAGATCTTCACCCCGCCGCACCCAGTCGAGGGCGTCGAGCCCGGTGGGCGTGCGCGCGCCGTCGATGAAGACCTCGTAGCCGCTCGGGATGCCGTCGCGCACGCCCACGCGCTTCACCTGGGTGCTGAGCACGATGCACTGCCGGCCGAACGCTTCCGCACCGTCGCGGATGATGTCGGGGTTGCGCACCGCCATCGAGTCGACGCTGATCTTCTCGGCACCGGCCTTCAGCACCTCGAACATGTCGTCGACCGATCGGATCCCGCCGCCGACGGTGAAGGGCACGAACACCTCGCGAGCGACGTCGCGCACCACGGGCAGGTCGATCATGCGTCGTTGCGCGCTGGCCATGATGTCGTAGAAGACGATCTCGTCGATCTGATCGTCGTACAGCAGCCGCGCGAGGTCGGCCGCGGGAGCGACGTCGATGTTGTCCTGGAACTGCTGTGCCTTCGTGACCCGCCCTTCGACGACGTCGAAGCACGCGATCAGCCGCTTGGTCAGCATCAGGGTGTCCACTCGGAGAACGCGCCGAGGATCGCGAGCCCCAGCTCTCCGCTCTTCTCGGCGTGGAACTGCGTGGCGACGACGTTGTCCTGCGCCACGACCGAGCAGAACTCCACGCCGTACTCGGTGGTCCCCAGCACCGCGCCGGGATCGCTGGGAGTCGCGTAGTAGGAGTTGACGAAGTAGCAGTGCCCTCCGTCAGGGAACCGACTGGTCACCGGGTGGTCACGCGCCAGTCGCACCTCGTTCCACCCGATCTGGGGGACGCGCAGCTCGTCGCCGAAGCGGCGCACCGTGCCCGGCACCCATCCGAGGCACTCGGCGTCACCCTCCTCGGAGCGCTCGAACAGGACCTGGAGCCCGATGCAGATGCCGAGGAACGGGACCCCGACCTCTCGCACCCGTTGCGTCAACGGCTCGACGAGGCCCGACTCGGCCAGGGAGTCGAGCGTCGCGCGGGCCGCTCCGACACCCGGCAGGACCAGGCGGTCGCAGCGCTCGAGCTCGTCGGCCTTCGACACGAGGCGGTGCTCGACGCCCAGGCGCGTGAGCGCGTAGCCGACGCTCGGCGCGTTGCCCGCGCGGTAGTCGATGACGCCGATCACCCTTCGAGTCTAAGGAGCGGCGCCGCGACCACTCGTGCCGTAAGTTCACGGCCCGATGAGCGACCTGAGCCCGGACGAAGCGATCGAGACCGCCCGCCGCATGGGCCTGGAGGCCGACGCGGAGGAGGCCCGTCGCTGGATGGTGGCCGTCGCGGCGAGCGACGACGACGAACGGATCGCGGTCGACGGCGAGGTCGGGATCTTCGGCGATCGGGTGTCGCTCCTCGACTTCGACCCCGACGACCTCGGGCACTTCCGCTCGCTGGTGCCGAAGGTCCGGATCGAGCCGACCCCCGGGATCGAGTCCGCGATCGCGATCGCCGGGAGCGCCGCCCAGGGCCGCATCCAGCTGTTCCCCGGCGACGCCGACTTCTTCGAGCGCGTGCACGTGCGTGCCGACTCCGAGGAGGCGGCGAAGCAGGTCTTCCGAGCCGCGCTGCGCGCCACCGCGCTGCGGGCCGCGAGCGAGCCCGACATCGTGCTCATCGAGGTCGACCTCGGCTCCTACCCCGAACCGGTGGTGCAGCGCGGCGTCGCGCTGGATGCCGGGCACTCGATCGAGTGGACGACGGCCGACGTCGCGGCCGGCGAGATCACCGTCGAAGCCGCCGACGGCACGCCGCGCACGTTCGCCTGGGACGAGACCGATCCGGGCACCGGTTGGCTGTACCTGTACTGGATCGTCGCCGACCGGGATCGGGGTCGCATCGCCCTCGCGAGCAACGTGCTCGACGTGACGTGGGAGGGTCCCGACGGCGCGATCCGGTCGCTCGACGGCGCGGTCGACCCGCTCGTGCAGGAGGTGTACCTCGAGGCCGGAGCGCTCGCGCTCGTCGAGCGACTCCAGGCGCTCGTCGCGCCCGGCGCACGCGAGGCGTACCGAGAGGCGATGCGCGAGCAGGTGCGCCACTACGCGACCGTCGAGCCGAGTTACGGCAAGGTCGCCAAGCGGCTCTACAACCTGTGTCGGGTCGCCGACGAGCTCGAGGCCGCAGCATACGTGCGCGAGCTGTTCGACGAGCCCCCGGCGCGCCTCTACCAGGTGCCGGGCCTCCTCGAGGCCGCCGACCACGCGCGCGATCCGGAGTCGGGCATCGACCGCGAGATGGTCCGGCAGCAGATCGCGGTGATCCGAGAGTCGATCGCCGAAGCGACCGACGGTGCCGACGAGGCGATGCTGCTCGCCGAGCTCCGTGACGTCGAGGAGGCGGCGCTGCGCGAGGGGAGCGAGTCGGGCGACTGGGAGGCCGCGCTCGCCGACGTGCGCACCAAGAGCTCGGAGGTCGTCAACGAGTTCTTCCGATCGCGCCTGCTCGCCCACGACCGGATCCGCGAGATCGTCGACGAGCTCGTCGCGAGTTCTTGACGCTCAGCTCGCCAGCGCCTCGTCGTCACCGGGCAGCCCGCGACGCGCGACCTCGAGGTCGTAGCAGAGCCGGAAGAGCTCGATGACGTCGTCGACGTCCGCGTCGGTGCTGATCCGGCGCGCGGCCGGGCCGGTCCTGCCGGGGAACACCGGGTGGTGCTCGATGCGTCGCGCGTCGTAGAGCTCGTGCCACAGCGGTCGGGGAAAGCCGAAGTGCGCGACGTCGTCGCCGTGGAGGTGACCGATCTCGCGCCGGCCGACCTTGAACGCCGTCTCCCCGATCTCGCCGGTGTCGATGACGACGCCTGGCCAGCTGCCGACCTCCGCCGCCACTCGCTCGCTCGGACTCGGTGTGGTGCCCATGGCACGCTCCGATCGCTCGTCGAACCGTCTGGACGGACGGTAAGACCTAAACCTCACTTGAGGTCAAGCGCGACTCACTGACCACGCACCGACCACAGGTGGTGCCGGCACAGCCCGTGTGCTCGGCGAGGCTGCTCGCATCCGTCGACGGTGCAGGGACGCCGCCGCTTCGCCGAGTGCTCCCAGTAGTCGAGCAGCTCGGCCTTCCAGACGAGGTACTGCCGCCGCTTGTGCGACTCGGGCAGGTGCGCGTCCATGAACGGGATCGTCACGGCCAGGTGGTCGCGCATCGACTGGACCGCGTACGTGACTTCGTCGTCGTAGTGCGCCTTGCGCCGAGGCGAGAACGTGATGTTCCCGACGCCGAAGAAGTCGCGGAGCAGCTCGCACGTCGACGCGTCCACGGCACCGAGCCCGATCGAGAACGTGAACCGACGCTTGGTCGGTGAGCTCCACTGAGTGAAGCTGCCTTCCGCGGCGACGAAGCCCGCCGCGTACGCGGCGAGATCATCAATACCCGGTCGCACGGTAGTAGTGACTTCTGCACAAGCCGCGGCCACGCACCGGCTTGTCGCACCCGTCGACGCTGCACGGCGAACGACCCTTGCCGAAACGAGAAGGTCGCAGTCGGTCGTACGAGAGAAGTGCATCGCGCCAGGCGTCGTACTGTCCGCGCTTCGCACCTGGCAGCAGGTACTTGTCTGCCCACGGGATCGTCGCGGCGAAGTGGGCGCGTCGAGAAGCGATCCGGAACTGGCTCGTCGGCTCCCATTCGGGCTTACGACGAGGGCTGTCGACGATGCATCCGAAGCCGAGCATGAGCTGCAGGGCCTCGAGGAGATGTCGGTCACGCGTCGCGACGGTGACCTCGAACACGAACCGAAGGCGCGGCGTGCCGTCATTGAAGGGCGACAGCCGAGTGATGCCGAACGAGCCTTCACCCGCCACGAATCCTGCGAGCATGAAGGCTTCGAGCGGTGACGTGGAGCCGACGCGGATCGAACGCGCTACCTCTTCCATGCCATGGAAGCGCTCTACCAACTGAGCTACGGCCCCGTCAGAACCAGCAACTCTACCGGCCCGCATCCGCTCTTCGAACTCGTGACACACCGAACACACGTTCCAAGCGTGGCCCGGGGGTGTGACAACCGGGTCGGGAGCCAGCGAGGCGCGTCACTACGCTCGCCGGGATGAGCGAGGGCGCGCGCGACGACACGACGCCGGCATTCCGCTACGACGCGCGGCTCGCGAACCAGATCGAGGCTCGTTGGCAGGACTTCTGGGACGAGCACCACACGTTCTGGACGCCCAACCCGGAGGGTCCGCTCGCCGAGGGGTTCGACCCCGACCGGCGTCGGCTCTACGTGCTCGACATGTTCCCGTACCCGAGCGGCGCCGGCCTCCACGTCGGTCACCCGCTCGGCTACATCGGCACCGACGTCTACGCGCGGTTCCACCGGATGGACGGCGCGAACGTGCTGCACGCGCTCGGCTACGACGCGTTCGGCCTGCCGGCCGAGCAGTACGCGCTCGAGACGGGGCAGCACCCGCGGGCGGCGACCGAGTCGAACATCGCCAACATGCGCCGCCAGCTGCGGGCGCTGGGCCTCGGGCACGATCCCCGCCGCAGCGTGTCGACGACCGACACCGGCTACTACCGCTGGACCCAGTGGATCTTCCTCCAGATCTTCGGGGCCTGGTACGACGACGAGGCGGACCGGGCGCGCCCCATCGCCGACCTCGTGGCCGAGCTCGAGTCCGGGGCCCGCGCGCCGGTCTCGCCCGCCAACCCCGACGACCTCCCGTGGGCCGAGCTCGACGAGCGCACGCGCCGCGCCGTGGTCGACTCGCATCGCCTCGCGTACATCGAGGAGGCGCCGGTCAACTGGTGCCCCGGCCTGGGGACGGTGCTCGCCAACGAAGAGGTCACGGCCGAGGGGAGGAGCGACCGCGGAAACTTCCCCGTCTTCAAGAAGCCGCTCAAGCAGTGGAAGCTCGCGATCACCCGCTACGCCGACCGGCTGCTGGCCGATCTCGACCTGCTCGACTGGTCGGAGCCGATCAAGACGATGCAGCGCAACTGGATCGGGCGCAGCACGGGTGCGGTGATCCGCTTCGCCGTCCACGAGCACGACGGCCTCGACATCGACGTGTTCACCACCCGGCCCGACACGCTGTTCGGTGCCACCTACATGGTGCTCGCCCCCGAGCACCCGCTGGTCGACGCGATCGTCCCGACCGACTGGCCCGACGCGAACATCGGCGACGTCAGCACCGACATCCCGCCGTCGTGGCGCGGCATCTTCGGCACCGACGTGCTCCCACCCGAGGCGGTGCGTCGATATCGCGAGTTCGCCGCGCAGAAGACCGAGCTCGAGCGTCAGGCCGAGGGCCACGAGAAGACGGGCGTGTTCACGGGCGCGTTCGCGCGCAACCCGGCCAACGACCGGATCGTGCCCATCTTCATCGCCGACTACGTCCTCATGGGCTACGGCACCGGAGCCATCATGGCGGTGCCCGGCCAGGACGAGCGCGACTGGCAGTTCGCCGAGGAGTTCGACCTGCCGATCGTCCGCACGGTGCAGCCGCCCGAAGGCTTCGAGGGCGAGGCCTACGTCGGTGACGGTCCCGCGATCAACAGCGGCTTCCTCGACGGCCTGCACGTCGACGAGGCGAAGGCGCGGATGATCGCCTGGCTCGAGGACGAGGGTGCGGGCGAGGCGACCGTCACCTACAAGCTGCGCGACTGGTTGTTCAGCCGACAGCGCTACTGGGGCGAGCCCTTCCCGATCGTCTACGACCAGTCGGGCGCCCCGCACGCGGTGCCCGAGGACGCGCTGCCCGTCGAGCTCCCCGAGCTCGACGACTTCCGTCCGCTCGCTCACGACCCCGACGACGCGGACAGCGAGCCCGAGCCGCCCCTGGCGCGGGCCGAGCAGTGGCTCGAGGTCGAGCTCGACCTCGGCGACGGTGCGAAGCGCTACGTCCGCGAGACCAACACCATGCCGCAGTGGGCCGGATCGTGCTGGTACTACCTGCGCTACCTCGACCCGACCAACGAGGACGCGTTCGTCGACCCGGCGGTGGAGCGCTACTGGATGGACCCGGGTGGCGTCGACCTCTACGTCGGCGGGGTCGAGCATGCGGTGCTGCACCTGCTGTACGCGCGCTTCTGGCACAAGGTGCTGTTCGACCTCGGCAAGGTCTCGACGCCCGAGCCGTTCCAACGGCTCTACAACCAGGGCTACATCCAGGCGCCGGCGTTCCGTGACGAGCGCGGCCTCGCGGTCGAGGCGAGCGAGGTCAACGAGCGCGACGGGCAGTTCTTCCACGACGGACGTCCGGTCACCCGCGAGTTCGGGAAGATGGGCAAGAGCCTGAAGAACGTCGTGACGCCCGATGACATCTACCGCGACTACGGCGCCGACACGCTGCGCCTCTACGAGATGTCGACGGGACCGCTCGATGCCAGCCGCCCGTGGAGCACCACCGACATCATCGGCGTGCACCGGTTCCTCCAACGGCTGTGGCGCAACCTCGTCGACGAGGACACGGGCGAGGCCCGGGTGCTGGCCGAGCCCGCGGACGACGAGACCCGGCGACTGCTGCACCGCACCATCGCCGCGGTGCGTGACGACATGGACGACCTCAAGTTCAACACCGCGGTGGCACGCCTGATCGAGCTCAACAACCGTCTCACCCAGGTGGCCGCCGACGGAGCGCCGCGCGAGGTCGCCGAGCCGCTGGTGCTGATGGTCGCGCCGCTGGCGCCGCACGTCGCGGAGGAGCTGTGGCGACGGCTCGGACACGAGCAGTCGCTCGCGTTCGAGCCGTTCCCTGTCGCCGACGCGGTGTACCTGATCGACGAGACGATCGAGATCCCGGTCCAGGTCAACGGGAAGGTGCGGGCCCACATCGAGGTCGCGACCGAGGCGTCCGACGACGAGCTCGAGGCCGCGGCTCGGGCCGAGCCGCGGATCGCCGCGCTGCTGGCGGGAGCCACCGTGCGGAAGGTGATCGTCGTGCCCGGTCGTCTCGTCAACTTCGTCGTCGCCTGAGCCTGCCGGCGATCGCGTCACGGCCGAGCCGGCTGCGCTTCTGGGTACGTGCCGCCCGCGCTCGGCGGGCAGCCCGTGCCCACCGGGGGTCCAGTCCTGGAGCCGACCCTGCCCGACGATCCCGAGCCGCCCCGGCCGAGCGCCTCACGCGGGCCCGACCTCTCGTTCTGGGGCGAGGATCGGCGCCCGTCGCACGCGCGGCGGCCCCGTCGCCCCGTGCCCGACGGTCCGCTCGACCGGATCCGTGACCTGCTCTCCGCCTGGCGCGCCGACGCCCGCATCGGGTTGGTGGCGCTCGCCGTGGCCGCGGTGGTCGCCGGCGTCGTCTGGTACCAGGTCGGCGTCGGCGGCGCCGACGACGCGCCGGCCCGCCGGTCCGTCGCGACGTCCGCCCCTCCGTCGGCCGCGCCTGCAGCGGGGCCCACTCGCGGCGACGCGCCGGCAGGGGCGCCCGGGCCGAGCGCTGAGGACGTGGTCGTGGTGCACGTGGCGGGGGCGGTGGTCCATCCCGGCGTCGTCGAGCTCGACGGCGGGGCGCGGGTCATCGACGCGGTCGAAGCCGCCGGTGGCGCGCTCGCGACCGCCGACCTCGATCGCCTCAACCTCGCGGCGCCCCTCGCCGACGGCCAGCGCGTGCTGGTGCAGAACGTGGGGGACCCGCCGGCGCCGGCCGATCCCGGCGGGACGACGGGCGGCTCGTCCGGGGGGACTGGCTCCGGCTCGCCCGCGGGGCTCGTCGACCTCAACGCCGCGACCGCTGAGCAGCTCGAGGAGCTGCCGGGCATCGGTCCGGTGCTCGCCGAGGCGATCCTCGCCGAGCGCGAGCGGCGAGGGGGGTTCCGCGACGTCGTCGAGCTGCGTGACGTCCGCGGCATCGGCGATCAGCGGTTCGCCGACATCGTCGACCTGGTCACCGTCTGATCCCGCCGCGACGACGTGGACCCGCGCGTCGCCTACCTCGCGCCCGGGGCGGCGGTCGTGGGGATCCTCGTCGGGGACGCGCTCGGTCCGGCGTCGGCGACCGGCGCGCTCGTCCTCGTGGGGCTCGGCGCCGCCGCGCTGCTGCTCGTGCGTTCGCCGACGCACCGCGGCGCGGTGCTGCTCGTCGTGCTCGTGCTCGCCGGGTGCGCGCTCGAGCGCCGGGCGCTCGACGGGCTGCTGCACGGCGACGTCGTCGCGGCGGCCGCGGCACGCGAGGCCGTCACGGTGCGGGCGACCCTGATCGAGGATCCGAGCGGACCTCGCTGGTCGGTGCGGGCGCTGGCGGCCGTCGAGTGGACCGCCGTCGAACGCCCCGGTCGCCGGAGGACCAGCGACGAGCGCCGCACCGTCGTGCTCGTCGCCGATGGAGACGCCACCGGCCGCATCGCGGTGCTCGCCGCCGGTGATGAGGCGGTCCTGCGCGGCTGGCTGCGACCGCTCGAGGGCTACGACGAACGGCTGCGCTGGCGGCATGCAGCCGCGCGCCTCGACGTGCGAGAGCTCGTCGCCGTGGCCCCCTCGGCCGGCCGGCTGGCGGCGGTCGCCAACGAGGCCCGCGGGCTCGTGCTCGCGGGCACGGATCTGCTCCCACCCGACCAGCGGGCGCTCGTGGCCGGGTTCCTGCTGGGCGACACCCGTGACCTCGACCCGGCCGTGCTCGACCAGTTCCGGGCCGCCGGCCTGTCGCACCTGCTCGCGGTGTCGGGCGCCAACGTCGCCTTCGTGCTCGCCCTGCTGGGCCCGTTCCTGCGGCGCTCGCCGCGGGTCCTGCGAGTCGCGCTGACGCTCGTGGCGCTGCTGGTGTTCGGTGCCATGACGCGCTGGGAGCCCTCGGTCCTGCGGGCGTGCGCGATGGCCGCCTGTGCGGTGCTCGCCGTGCACCTGGGGCGGCCCGCGACCGGTGTGCGCGTGCTCGCGCTGGCGGTCACGGTGCTGCTGCTCGTCGACCCCTTCCTGCTGCGCTCGGTGGGGTTCCAGCTGTCGTGCGGGGCCAGCGCTGGAATCACGCTCCTCGCGGCCCCGATCACCCGGCGGCTCCGTGGGCCCGGATGGCTCCGCGAGTCCCTCGGCACCACCGCCGCAGCCCAGATGGGCGTCGCGCCGGTGCTGCTGCCGGTCTTCGGCACGCTGCCGCTCGTCTCCCTGCCCGCGAACCTGCTCGCGGTGCCGCTCGCCGGCCCGCTGACCACGTGGGGCCTCACCGCCGGCGCCGGCGCCGGCGTGCTCCGGGACGCCGCGCCGTCGATCGCGTCGCTGCTCCAGGTGCCGACCCGCCTGCTGGCCCAGGGGGTCCTGGGCCTGGCTGCGCTGGCGAGCGAGGCGCCGCTCGCGGTGGACGCACGCGGCGCATCGCTGCTGCTCGTCGCGGTCGGCGGGGCGGGCGCTCTCGTGGTCGTGCTCCGGCGTCGCCGTCGTATGCTCCGCGAGCGTGCGTTGGTCGTTCCGACTCGGTGATGTCGTGCACGACCTCACCACGAGGACCCTCGTCATGGGGATCCTCAACCGCACGCCCGACTCGTTCTTCGACCAGGGATCGACGTTCGCGCTCGACGACCTCGTGGCGCGCGCCGAGCAGCTCGTGCTCGACGGCGCCGACCTGCTCGACATCGGCGGCGTCAAGGCGGGGCCCGGCCCCGAGGTCACCGAGGCCGAGGAGCTCGACCGCGTGGTGCCCGCGATCGAGGCCGTCCGGTCGCGCGTCGACGTCGCGGTGTCGGTGGACACCTGGCGGGCTGCGGTGCTCGCCGAGGCGTGTCGCGCGGGTGCGGTCGTCGGCAACGACATCAGCGGCTTCGCCGATCCCGACTACCTGGCCGTGGCTGCCGCGCACCACGCGTCGGTGGTCGCGACGCACATCCGCCTCGCCCCCCGCGTTCCCGATCCCGATCCGCACTACGACGACCTGCTGACCGACGTCCGGGCGTTCCTCGTCGACCGGGGTCGGCGCGCCGAGGCCGCCGGCCTGGCGCCGGAGCAGGTCGCCGTCGACGCGGGGCTCGACCTGGGCAAGACGCCCGCCATGAGCGCGGTGCTGCTGCGCGAGAGCGATCACCTCGCCGACTGCGGCTACACCCTGCTCCTGTCGGCGTCGAACAAGCGGTTCCTCGGCGAGCTGCTCGACCTGGAGCTCGACGATCGGCGCGACGCCTCGCTCGCCGCCGTCGCGTACGGCGTGGCGCACGGGTGTCGGATCGTCCGGGTCCACGACGTCGCCGGGAGCGTGCGAGTCTGCCGGACCGTGGAAGCAGTGCTCGCCGTCACCGAGCCGCGACCGGTCGAGCGCGGCACCGACCCGACGGTGGCCGCATGAGCGTGCACCTCGTGAAGGGCGACGACCCGATCCTGCGCGACCAGGAGGTCACGCGGCTCGTCGCCGAGCTGCTCGGCGACGCGGACCGCACGATGGCGCTCGAGGACCTCACCGTCCCCGCGCGCGGCATGGCCGAGGGCGACGCGACGGGCGCCGACGCGAGGATGGCGGTCGTCGACGGCGTGCTCAACGCCGCCGCCACGCTCCCGTTCGGCTCGGATCGGCGCGTCGTCGTGCTCCGGGAGATCGGCCTCCTCGCCGCGGCAGAGGTGGCCCCGCTCGTGCGTTACGTCGAGGACCCGTTCGAGTCGACCGAGCTCGTGCTGGTGGTCGGTGGCGGCCGCACCGCGAAGGCGATCGAGGACGCGGTCAGGAAGCATGGTTCGGCGCACGCACCCGACGCGACCAAGCCGCAGGACGTGCTGGCTCACGAGCTCGCCGACGCGCAGCTCGACCTGCGTCCCGACGCGGCCAAGGCGCTGCTCGCGCACGTGGGCTCCGACGCCGGACTGGTGCCGTCCATCGTCGACACGCTCGCGGCTGCCCACGGGCCGGGGTCCACGCTCGGTGCCGACGAGGTCGTGCCCTACCTCGGCGGCCAGGGCAGCGTCCCGGTGTGGGACCTCACGAACGCGATCGAGAAGGGCGACGTCGCCACCGCGCTCGAGGTGCTCCAGCGGATGCTCACCGTGACGAGCCCGACGCAGCCGACGACCGACCATCCGCTGCGGATCCTCGGGCTCCTGCACTCGCAGTACCGCAAGCTGCTGGTCCTCGACGACCCGTCGATCCGCTCGGCGGAGGACGCAGCGACCGCGCTCGGCGGGCGGACGAGCCCCAACGCGGCGCGGTTCCGGCTCCGCCAGGCTCGGGCGCTCGGCACCGACGGGCTGCGCCAGGCCTTCGACCACCTCGCGCGCGCGGACCTCGACATCAAGGGCGAGCGGGCGATCCCTCAGGACCTGGTGATGCAGCTGCTCGTGGCGCGCCTGGCCGGTCTGAGCGCGCGAGCAGGCGCGGCATCAGAGGGCGGGCGGTCGGGCGGACGATCGGGTGGGGGTCGACCCCGGCGCAGCGGGGCCCGGAAGCGCTGAGGCGCGGTGCTCAGCCGCCGCCCTTGGCCGCGCGCTTCATGAGGCGCGACGTGCGGCGGGCGGCCTGGTTCTTGTGGATGCGACCCTTCGCGCCGGCCTTGCCGAGGCGCTTCTGGGCGAGACGTAGCGACTCGGGGGCGTCGGGGTCGCCGGAGCGAACCGCCTCGTCGGCGGCCTTGATGCGCGTCTTGAGCTCCGACCGCACCCCCTTGTTGCGCACGCGTCGCTTCTCGTTCTGACGGTTGCGCTTGATCTGACCCTTGATGTTCGCCACGGCGTGCTGCCTTCGAGCTGGGAGGACGTGGAGGTGGAGCGATCGGCCCCTCGGCCTGACGCTCCGGAGGGGAGGTACCAGGGTAGCCGCCTGCGAGAATCATGAGCATGTCGGCGACGTCGCTCGAGCGCTTTCGCGCCCTCAGCGTCATCGCCCACGTCGACCACGGCAAGTCGACCCTCGCCGACCGGATCCTGGAGCTCTGCGGGGCCGTCGACCAGCGCTCGATGCGAGCGCAGTACCTCGACACCATGGACCTCGAGCGCGAGCGCGGCATCACGATCAAGGCCCAGAACGTCCGGGTGCACTGGAAGGACCACGACCTGCACCTCATCGACACCCCGGGCCACGTCGACTTCGGCTACGAGGTCTCTCGCAGCCTCGCCGCGTGCGAGGGCGTGGTGCTGCTCGTCGACGCCGCGCAGGGCATCGAGGCCCAGACGCTCGCCAACTGCTACGCGGCGCTCGAGGCCGACCTCGCCATCGTCGCGGTGCTCAACAAGATCGACCTCCCGGCCGCGGAGCCCGACCGGCGGGCGGCGGAGATCGAGCGCGTGCTGGGGATCCCCACCGACGAGGTGCTGCGCATCTCGGCCAAGACCGGCGAGGGCGTGCCCGAGCTCCTCGACGCGGTGATCGCCCGGATCCCGCCCCCCACCGGCGACGCCGACGCGCCCCTCCAGGCGCTGATCTTCGACTCCTACTACGACACCTACCGCGGCGTCGTGAGCTCGGTGCGGGTCTTCGACGGCACGCTCGTCAGCGGAGCTCGCCTCCAGTACGTGCACGCGAAGGCGCAGCACGACGCCGAGGAGATCGGGATCCGCACGCCCGACAACGTCCCGGTCGCCTCGCTCGGCCCCGGGGAGGTCGGCTATCTGATCGCCGGCATCAAGGAGGTGGGCGACGCGCGCGTCGGTGAGACGGTGACCAACCCGTCGCGGCCGGGGGAGGCGCTGCCCGGCTACCGCGACCCGAAGCCGATGGTGTTCTGCGGGCTCTACCCGGTCGTCGGTGACGAGTACGCCGACCTGCGCGAGGCCCTCGAGAAGCTGCGGCTCAACGACTCGTCGTTCACCTACGAGCCCGAGACGTCGGGCGCGCTCGGCTTCGGCTTCCGGTGCGGCTTCCTCGGCCTCCTGCACATGGAGATCATCCGGGAGCGCCTGGAGCGCGAGTACGACCTGTCGTTGGTCGCGACGGCCCCCAACGTCGAGTACCACGCCCACCTCGTCGACGGCGAGATCGAGATCGTCGACAACCCCTCGGCGATGCCGGCGCCGAACCAGATGGAGCAGATCGACGAGCCCTACGTGACGGTGACGGTGCTGACGCCGGCCGACTTCGTCGGCGCGGTCATCGAGCTGTGCCAGGGCCGGCGCGGCGAGCAGACCCGCATGGAGTACCTGTCGGAGGACCGCGTCGAGCTCGTGTACTCGATGCCGCTCGCTGAGATCGTCATGGACTTCTTCGATCAGCTGAAGTCGCGCACGCGCGGCTACGCGAGCCTCGACTACGAGCCCGCGGGCTACCGACCCGCGAACCTCGTCAAGGTCGACGTTCTCCTCAACAGCGTGCCGGTCGACGCGTTCTCGACGGTGGTGCACCGTGACGACGCGTACGAGTACGGGCGTCGCATGACCGAGAAGCTGCGCGAGCTCATCCCGCGCCAGCTGTTCGACGTGCCGATCCAGGCCGCTATCGGCGGGCGGATCATCGCGAGGGAGACGGTCAAGGCGAAGCGCAAGGACGTGATCGCCAAGTGCTACGGCGGTGACGTCACCCGCAAGCGCAAGCTCCTCGAGCGCCAGAAGGAGGGCAAGCGGCGGATGAAGCAGATCGGTCGCGTCGAGGTCCCCCAGGAGGCGTTCGTCGCGGCGCTGCGCCTCGACGAGTGACCCCGTCGTTCATCGAGCGTGCCCGAGCTCGGCCGCGCGCGCGTACGCCGCCCGGCTCCAACCTCTGACCCGGCTGGTGCCCTCGTGGGCGGGCAGCATCGTGAGCCACGGATCGACGTCGGCCCACTCGGGATCGAGGCCGCGGCTGCCCCATTCGGAGGGGACGACGGCGCGCTGGCCCAGGCGCGGCAGCCGGAACGCCATCCACGTCGTGCCCGCCGCGATGGCGAAGACGACCTCGTTGGGGTGCAGCAGCGCCGGGAAGCCGACGAGGTAGCGGAGCCGGACGCCGGGCAGGTTCGCCGCCGAGGACTCGAGGCGCTCGACGAGGTCGGGGTCGCAGCGCTGGTCCCGCTCGGGCACGTGGCGCCGCGCCCGGATGCGCCGCGGCGGTGACTCCGTCTGGCTCGCCAGCCACGACAGCAGCCCCGCGTTCGGCGGGATGCGGACGCTCACGACCCGGGTGCGCGACCGGGCGGCCGGTCGCGGGAGTCGCCAGGGAGGTCTCGGGGGAGCCCGAGGACGCGCTCGGCGATGATGTTGCGCTGCACCTCGCTCGTGCCGCCGCCGATCGTCAGGGCACGGGAGTAGAGGTATCCGTCGTGCCACGTCGACGTGCTCGCACCGAAGGGTCCCGAGTCGGTGAGCAGCGCACCGGTCCCGGCGAGGTCGAGCGCCGCCGCCATGACGTGCTGACCGTGCTCGTCGGCCAACGCCTTGCGCACCGACGCCTCGGGACCGGGTTCGAGGCCGCGCACGCGGGCCGAGAGCGTCCGGAGGCGGATCAGGCGCAGCACCTCCGACTCGACGTAGAGCGCCGCGAGCCGCTGGCGCAGGCTCGGGTCGAGCGCACCGCCGTGCGTGCGCACGAGGTCGAGCACGACGTTCGCCGTCGGACCCTGTCCCCAGAGCGCGCCTTCGCCCGAGAGCGAGACCCGCTCGTTGCCCAGCGTCACCTTCGCGAGGCGCCAGCCGTCGTGCTCGCCGCCGATCAGGTTCGCTGCGGGCACACGGACCCCGTTGAGGAAGACCTGGTTGAAGTCGGCCTTGCCGTCCATCTGGCGGATGGGCGCGATCTCGATGCCCGGGTCTCGCATGTCGACGACGAAGTACGACACGCCCGCGTGCTCGTCGGCTTCGGGATCGGTGCGGGCCAGCAGGATCCCCCAGCGGGCGAGGTGCGCGAAGGTCGTCCAGACCTTCTGCCCGTCGACCACCCAGACGTCGCCGTCCCGGATCGCCCGCGTCGTCAGCGACGCGAGGTCGCTGCCGGCACCGGGCTCGCTGAAGAGCTGACACCAGACCTCGCTGCCGTCGAGGACGCCGGGAAGCCAGCGCGCCTGCTGCTCGGGCGTGCCGGCGACGAGCAGCGTCGGCCCCGCCCAGCCGATCCCGATCGGGTTGAACGGCCGCGGCGCGTGCGCGGCCCGCAGCTCGGCGTCGATCGCGAGCTGCTGCACCGGCCCCGCGTCGAGCCCCCAAGGCCGTGGCCAGTGCGGGGCGACGTACCCCGCGCCGGCGAGCCGGCGGGCGAAGTCGGCCGGCCAGCGCCCGGCCGGGGCCGTCTCGTCGAGCCAGCGCCTGACGTCCGCTCGGAACGGCTCGGCCTCGGGCGGCAGGCCGGCGTCGCCGCTCTCGGGGCGTGACGTGGCCGGGGGCACGGGGTGAGGCTAAGCCAGTGGGCGGCGGCTCGACCCGGCATGAATCCACGACCGGGCGCCGCTTCGTACTCATGGGTGATGAGGAGCCTGGGGTGACTGCCGACGACTACCGGGAGGCGAGCGACGCCCACCTGGTCGTCGCGATCGGCCGCTTCCACCAGGGCGCGCTGGCGGAGGCGTACCGCCGCCACGCGGGCGGTGCCTTCGGGCTGGCGCTTCGGATCACCAACGACCACGCGCTCGCGGAGGAGGTGGTGCAGGAGGTGTTCCTCCGCCTGTGGAACGAACCCGAGCGGTTCGATCCCGAGCGGGGCTCGCTGCGGTCGTTCCTGCTCGCGAACACCCACGGCCGCGCCGTCGACCTGGTCCGCGCGGAGTCCTCTCGACGCACGCGCGAGGAGCGAGACGCCCACCGCACGCCGGAGCCCGGCTACGACCTCGAACGCGAGGTGTGGGAGCTGACGCTCGCGGAGCACGTCCGCGAGGCGGTCTCGGAGCTGCGCGAGGAGGAACGAGCGGCGATCCAGCTCGCCTACTTCGACGGTCACACGTACCGGGAGGTCGCCGGCCTCCTCGACCAGCCCGAGGGCACCGTGAAGAGCCGCATCCGCACCGGTCTGGGGCGCCTGCGCGACTCGCTCGTCGCGCGCGGCGCGATCGGGACGGGGGACACGTGGCTCGAGAGCTGACCCCCGCCGAGCTCGACGAGCTCCTCGGCGCGTACGCGCTCGACGCCGTCGACGGCGACGAGCGCGACCAGGTCGAGGCGCACCTCGAGCGATCGGAGACCGCACGGCGCGAGCTGGCGCAGCTGCGAGAGGCGGTCGCGCTGCTCGCGTACCAGGGCGGGGTGCCCGCGCCCGACGCGCTGTGGGCACGGATCGAGGGCTCGCTCGACGTCGAGCCCCCGCGCCTCGTCCTCCCGCTCGCACCGGCCCGCGCGGCGCGCAACGGTCGACCCGGTCGCGGGTTGGTCGTGAAGGTGGCCGTGGGAGTTGCCGCAGTGAGCGCGGTCGCGGCCTCGGTCACGGCGTTCCTGCTGACCGACGAGATGTCGCGCCAGGAAGAGCGCCTCGACGAGGTCGCCGCGCGCGTCGCCGACGACCGGATGCGCAGCGCGGCCGCCGCCGCGGCCACCGACCCGCGAGCCCGCATGCTCGAGCTCGAGTCCAGCGCGTCGGACATGACGGCGACGGTGGTGACGATGCCCGACGGCAGCGGGTTCGTCATGGGTCACCACGTGCCCCGCCTCGCGGCGGATCGCACTTACCAGCTGTGGGCCCTGACCGGCGATCCCGCGAACCCCGACATGCTGCCGACCGCCGTGCTCGGTCGGTCCGTCGACGTCGCCGCGTTCCACGCGCCCGAGGGCTGCCTCGGGTTCATGATCAGCGACGAGGCGGCTCCCGGGTCGTCGACCCCCAGCGCCGAGAAGCTGCTCGAGGGCAGCTACGCCTGACGCACACCCACGGGGCGGTCGAGCGAGCGACGCGCGCGACGATGCAGGGGTGTCGCTCGGCGTCTACGTGCACATCCCGTTCTGTGCATCCCGCTGCGACTACTGCGACTTCGCCACCTGGACCGATCGCGCGCACCTGATCGAGCAGTACGTCGATGCGTGCCGCGTCGACGTCGAGCGTCGGGTCGCGTCGGGCTCCCTCCCCGCGGCGAGCACGGTCTTCTTCGGCGGCGGCACCCCGTCGCTGCTGGACGCACCCGACCTGCTCTCGATCCTCGAGCGCATCCCCCTCGCGCCCGATGCCGAGGTGACGGTCGAGTGCAACCCGGACTCGGTGGACGCCGCGAAGCTGGCGGCCTACCGGTCCGGAGGTGTGACGCGTCTCTCGTTCGGGGTGCAGTCGATGGTGCCCCACGTGCTCGAGGCCCTGGGCCGCACGCACGATCCGGCGGGAGTCGATCGGGCGGTCTCCGCCGCGCGGTCGGCGGGGTTCGACACGTTCAACGTCGACCTCATCTACGGCACACCGGGCGAGTCGCTCGACGACTGGCGGACGACCCTGGAGCGCGCCGTCGACCTCGGGCCGCCGCACGTGAGCGCCTACGCGCTCACGGTCGAGCCGGCCACCGCGCTGGGGCGGGCGGTCGCCGAGGGCGCGCCGGCGCCGGTCGACGACGACCAGGCCGCGAAGTACGAGATCGCCGACGACGTGCTCGGGGCGGCGGGCATGGCGTGGTACGAGGTGTCGAACTGGGCGCGGTCGGGCCACGAGTGCCGGCACAACCTCCACACGTGGCGCGGTGGGGACTACGTGGCGATCGGGTGTGCCGCGCACGGCCATGTCGGCGGTCGGCGCTGGTGGAACGTTCGGACCCCGGAGCGGTACGTCGAGCGCATCAGGGAAGGCCGCGATCCGTGCGGCGGCGAGGAGCGACTCGACGCCACGGGGCGGGCAGAAGAGCGGTTCACCCTCGCGTTGCGCACGCGCGGCGGTGCCGCGCTCACCGACGCGATGCGTCGCGAGGCACGAGCGCTGGCAGCCGACGGCGCGCTCGAGATCGTCGACACGCGCGCGGTGCTGACGCGTCGCGGTCGCCTGCTGGCGAGCGATATCACCGCGCGCCTGCTGGTCGCCGCGGCATGATCGATCGAGCGACGACCCCGACCAGAGGTGAGCAGTGCCGTGAACGGCGACATCTTCGAACAGGATCTGCCCGGCATCGGGCGCAGCTACACGATCGCGGCGTCCGACGGCGATCGGCTGACCGTGGTCCTGCACCACACCGGCCGGCGCGACGTCTACGTCCTGAAGCCCGACGACGACCCGGAGGAGCCGACCGCCTTCGTCACGCTGAGCGACGACCAGGCGCGCCGCCTCGGGTCGGTCCTCGCCGGGGCGTACTTCAAGCCGCTGGCCGTGGCCCAGGTCGAGGCCGTCATCGGCGGCCTGCTGATCGACTGGGCGACGGTGCGACCGGAGTCGCCGGCCGCCGACCGGTCGATCGCCGATCTGGAGATCCGGCGCCAGACCCGCATGACCGTCGCCGCGATCGTCCGCGCGGACGGGTCGTCGGTCATCGCGCCGGAGCCGCACGAGGTGATGCACCCCGGTGACCAGATCGTCGCGATCGGGCGCCCGCAGGACTGGACGGGGTTCCTCGAGCGAGTGATCGGTTGAGGCGATGGACCTGCAGTCGTCGCTCATCGCGCTCGGCGCGGCCCTGCTCGCCGCGGGCGTGCTGGGACGCATGGGAGTGCGGTTCGGCCTCCCCACGATCCCGCTCTTCATGGTCGCGGGGATCATCTTCGGGCCCCACACGCCCGGCATCGACCTCGTCCAGGACCCGGGCGAGCTCGAGCTCGTCGCCACGCTCGGGCTGGTGCTCCTCCTCTTCTACCTCGGGCTCGAGTTCTCGATCGGCGACCTCGTCGACGGTGGCCGTCGCCTGATCACGGTCGGTGCGATCTACCTCGCCCTGAACATCGGCGGTGGCCTCGCGCTGGGGTTCGCGCTCGGCTGGGGCGATCGCGAGGCGCTCGTCATCGCCGGGATCGTCGGCATCTCTTCCTCGGCGATCGTCACGAAGCTGCTCGTCGAGCTGCGCCGGCTCGCCAACCCCGAGACGCGCGCGATCCTCGGCATCATCGTCGTCGAGGACCTGTTCCTCGCCCTGTACCTCGCCGCGCTCCAGCCGGTGCTCGGGGACGTCCAGGGCGTGGGCGCGGCGCTCGCGTCGATCGGGAAGGCGTTCGGGTTCCTCCTCGCGCTCACCCTCATCGCTCGCTACGGATCCCGGCTCGTCGGTCGGCTGCTCGAGACCGACGACGACGAGCTGCTCACCGTGTGCTTCGTCGGCCTGGCCGTGCTCGTCGCGGGGCTCGCGCACGCGGCCGGCGTCTCGGACGCGATCGGCGCGTTCATGATCGGCCTGGTGCTCGCGGACAGCCCGGTCAGCGGTCGGGTGAAGAAGCTCGTGCTGCCGTTGCGCGACACCTTCGGTGCGCTGTTCTTCTTCGCGTTCGGTCTCACGATCGATCCCAACGACCTCGCGTCGGTGGCGGGCCCGATCGCGATCGCGGTCGCGATGAGCCTGGTGCTCAACGTGACCGCGGGGGTGCTCACGGCCCGCATCTATGGGTACGGGCAACGAGCCGCAGCCAACATCGGCTTCACGGTCCTCGCCCGAGGGGAGTTCGCGCTCGTCCTCGCCTCGCTGGCGATCGCGGCCGGTCTCGACCCGCGGATCGGCTCGTTCGTCGCGGGGTACGTCCTCGTGCTCGCCCTGGGCGCGCCGCTGCTCGCCGCGAACACGCGCCGGCTCGCTCGCTTCATGCCCGTCCGGGCCAACCCCGCGGGGGCGGCGCCGTGAGACCGGCGCCCGCAGCGGCTGGCACTCGGTACCATTGAGTGCCAATGGACACCCCGAAGCCGTCTCCCGTGGACGCCCCCGCCGACTCCTCGGACGCCGACCTGGACGAGCGCAAGGCCGCGATCCTCAAGGCCGTCGTCGAGGAGTACGTGGAGACCGCCCAGCCGGTCGGGTCCGGCACGATCGCCCGGGCGAGTCGCCTGGGGGTCTCGAGCGCGACCGTCCGCAACGAGATGACGGTCCTCGAGCGCGAGGGGTACCTCGCCCAGCCCCACACCTCTGCGGGGCGGGTGCCGACCGACCGCGGCTACCGCTACTTCGTCGACAACTTCACCGAGCAGGGCGGGCTGCCGGCGACCCAGCACCGAGCCGTCTCGGAGTTCTTCGCCTCGGCGCACGCCGCGCTGGAGGAGCTGCTCCACGAGACGAGCCAGCTCCTGTCGTCGGTCAGCCAGCACGCGGCCATGGTCGTCGCTCCCCAGCACGATGCCGCCGTCGTCCGCAGCGTGCAGCTCGTCTCGCTGCAGCCCGACGTGGTGCTCGTCGTCGCCGTGCTCTCCGACGGTGCGATCGAGAAGAGCGTGCTCTCGCTCGAAGCCGGGGTCGACGACGCGCGCGTCGGCGCCGCGACGGCTGTCCTCGACCGTCACCTCAAGGGTGCGACCTGGACGGGGCTCCCCTCGGTCCCGACGACGGGCGATGCCGACGTCGACGCGCTCGTGAGCACGGCGCGTGACGCGCTCACGTCACGCGCGGGTGCCGAGCCGGAGCATCTGTTCGTCGGTGGCGCGAGTCGGCTGGCGGCAGAAGGATCCGCGTTCGAGACCTCCGAGCGCGCGTCGCGCCTGCTCGAGATGCTCGAGCACCAGGTCGTGGTGGTGTCGCTCGTGCGTGAGCTCCTCGACCAGGGGCTTCGCGTGAGCATCGGCTCCGAGAACCCGCTCGACGAGCTGCGTGACTGCTCGATCGTGCTCGCGCCCTACGCGGTCGACGGCGTGCCCATCGGTGTCGTCGGCGTGCTCGGCCCGACCCGGATGGACTACCGCCACGCGCTCGCCGCGGTCTCGGCCGTGTCACAACAGCTCGGTCGGCACCTCTCGTGAGGACCGTCGCATCGTGACCGACTACTACGAGGTGCTCGGCGTCGACCGTTCGGCCACCGACGCCGACATCAAGCGGGCGTTCCGCGACCTCGCGCGCCGCTACCACCCCGACGGCAACCCGGACGACCCGCAGGCCGAAGAGCGGTTCAAGGAGATCAGCGTCGCGTACGAGACGCTCGGCGATCCCGAGCGTCGCCGTCGCTACGACCTGTTCGGTGAGGGCGCGCCGCGCGGCGCGGGAGCCGGGCAGGCGGCGGGCGATCCGTTCGGCTTCGGCGACATCTTCGACGCGTTCTTCGGTGGCGACGCGTTCGGCATGCGCCGCGGACCGTCGGGGCCCGAGCGCGGCCCCGACGCGGAGGCCGTCGTGGAGCTCGACCTCGCGGGGGCCGCCTTCGGCGCCACGGTGGCGATCGACGTGCGGCTGCCGGTCTCCTGCTCGCGGTGCGACGGTTCGGGATGCGAGCCCGGCACCCATCCGAGCCGCTGCGACGAGTGCGCCGGCAGCGGGGAGGTCCGCCAGGTCCGGCGATCGATCCTCGGCCAGGTCGTGACTGCGGCGCCGTGTCGCGTCTGCGCCGGCACGGGGCGCCAGATCCTCACGCCGTGTCGCGACTGTCGCGGCGACGGCCGCGTGCTGGCCGACCGCACCATCGAGGTCGAGGTCCCGGCCGGGGTCGACGACGGTCAGCGACTCCGTCTCGGCGGCCGCGGCGCGGCGGCACCGCGGGGCGGTCCGCCCGGCGACCTCTACGTCACGATCCGGGTCGCGCCCAGCACCGAGTTCGAGCGGCAGGGCGAGCACCTCGTGCGGGTCCAGCGCATCTCGGTCGCGCAGGCGGCGCTCGGCGCGGTCGTCGCGGTGCCGACGCTCGAGGACGACCACGAGCTCACGGTCCCGCCGGGCACCCAGCCGGGGCAGGTGTTCCGCGTCAAGGGGGCCGGCATCCCGTCCCTGCGGGGGCGCGGACGCGGCGACCTGATGGTGCGCGTCGAGGTCGAGGTCCCGACGAAGATGAGCGACGACGAGGCCGCGCTGTTCCACCGGCTGGCCGAGCTGCGGGGCGAAGCGGTCGCGCCGCCCGAGAAGGGCGTCTTCTCCAAGCTGCGCTCCGCGTTCCAGTAGGCCACTCCGCCGTGCCGGACGGTGAAGGTCGCGCGGTCGAGCTCGCGGCCGAGGCCGGTGCCGCGGCCCACACGTTCACCGACGTGCTCGCCGACCGGGTCTCGATCGACGGTGACGACGGGCACCACCTCGCCCGGGTGCGTCGCATCGAGGTGGGAGAGGCGCTGACCCTCGCCGACGGGCAGGGCACGTGGCGGCCGTACGCGGTCGACGCGGTCGGACGCGGTGAGGTCCAGGTCGTCGCGACCGGGGGGCCGCGGACCGAGCCGCGCTTCGTGCCGCGCCTCTGCGTCGCGTTCGCCCTCACGAAGGGTCAGAAGCCCGAGACGGTGGTACGTCAGCTCAGCGAGCTCGGCGTCGACGAGATCACCCCCGTGCTCACGGCCCGTTCGGTCGTGCGGGTGCGCGGCGACCGGGCCCGCGAGCTCGTCGTCCGTCTCGGTCGGGTCGCCCGGGAGGCGGCGTGCCAGGCGCGTCGCGCCCGCATCGCGTCGATCGGCGCGCCGTGCGGGCTCGCCGAGGCGCTCGCCGCCGCCGGGGACGGACTCGTCGTCGCCGAGCGGGCCGAGACGACCGGTGGTGCGGACGACGCTCCCGCCCCGGGGCCCGACGGCTGGACGCTCCTCGTCGGACCCGAGGGCGGGTTCGACCCCTCCGAGGCCGAGGGCCTCGCCGAGGCGCCCCGGGTCGCCGTCGGCCCGTTCGTGCTGCGGGCCGAGACGGCTGCGGTGGCCGCTGCGGCGGTGCTCACCGCCCGCCGCCGGGCGGCCACTCCGGGAGACCGCCAGGGGCCCACTGACGCGTATTGACCACGGAGGGTGGGCAACTTGGGGGTGATCCTGCTACCCTCAGCGGTGGGGCAATTCCACGAGCGAGCGATCGACTCGACCTCGAGGGTCGGCGATCGGCTGGGGCAGCAAGGGAACCATGGCTGGGGACGAGATCATCAACGAGCCGACCGTCCAGATCGGCGAACGCCTGCGGGCCATCCGGCGCCAGCAGGGCCTGTCGCTGCACGACGTCGAGGCACGTTCCGGCAAGGAGTTCAAGGCCTCGGTGCTGGGCGCCTACGAGCGGGGCGAGCGGGCGCTCTCCGTCGGCCGCCTGCTCCGGCTCGCCGAGATCTACGACGTCCCCGCCGACCAGCTCCTCCCGCGGGGTGACGACGACGTCGACATCGACCTCACCGCTCGTCGCGACGGCGACGGGATGGCCGGGTACACGATCGACCTCGTGCGGCTCAACCAGATCGACGAGCCCGACGCGCACGTGCTCGCCCGCTACGCGGCGACCATCCAGCTCCAGCGCCAGGACTTCAACGGCCGCATGCTGACCATCCGCAGCGACGACGTGCGGGTGCTCGCGGCGGTGCTGGGCCGGCGACCCGAGGATCTCGCCTCGCGCCTCGACGAGATGGGCCTGCGCGCCGTCACCTGAACGCGGGCGTCAGCAGGCGGAGCGAACGACCGCGGCGCAGGTACCCCGCGCCGCAGCGAGCGACGCAGTTGAGGCGACGGACCGGCGATCCCACCGCTACGCTGCGGATGACGTGACCGTACCGTCGCCGACGCAGCTCAAGGTCCTCGTCCCGGGGAACCACCTCATGGTCGATCTGCTCGGTCAACGCGACGAGCTGCTGAAGATCGTCGAGGCGGCGTTCCCCGTGACGATCCACGTCCGGGGCAACGAGATCAACATCACCGGCGAGGCGGACGACGCCGAGCGGGTCGGTCGCCTGTTCGAGGAGCTCGTGCTGCTGGTGGAGCGCGGTCACGCGCTCGACCGCGACGGGATCGGACGCACGATCGAGATGCTGAAGGCCGACGAGCGACCGTCGGAGGTCCTCTCCACCGAGGTCCTCAAGGGTCGCAAGCCCGTGCGTCCCAAGACCGCGGGTCAGAAGCGCTACATCGACGCCGTCCGCGACCACACGGTGACGTTCGCGATCGGTCCGGCCGGCACCGGCAAGAGCTACCTCGCCGTCGCGCTCGCCGTGCAGTCGCTCCAGGCGAAGGAGATCAATCGCATCATCCTCACGCGTCCCGCGGTGGAGGCGGGGGAGCGCCTCGGGTTCCTGCCGGGTGACGTGCTCGCGAAGGTCGATCCCTACCTGCGACCGCTCTACGACGCGCTCTACGACATGCTCGACGCCGAGGCGGTCGGTCGGCTCATGGATCGCGGCACCATCGAGGTCGCGCCGCTCGCCTTCATGCGGGGCCGCACGCTCAACGACTCGTTCATCATCCTCGACGAGGCGCAGAACACGACGCCCGAGCAGATGAAGATGTTCCTCACGCGGATCGGCTTCGGCTCGAAGGTGGTCGTGACCGGCGACGTCACGCAGATCGACCTGCCCGAGGGGAGAGGTCGCTCGGGCCTGCTCGCCGCGCGTGAGATCCTGCCCGGCATCGACGGGGTGGAGTTCGTGGAGCTCGGGCGAGGCGACGTCGTGCGCCACCGCATCGTGCAGGACATCGTGCACGCGTACGAGCGCGCGGATTCCTCGAGGTGAGCGTGAGCACCGCCATCCAGGTCTTCGGTGCCGACGAGCAGGATGCCGTCGCGGTCGACGTGCTGCGCTGGGTCAAGCTCGCCCAGCTGGTCCTCGACGACGAGCGCGTCCCGCCCGACGCCGAGCTCTCGTTGATCTTCGTCGCCGAGGACACGATCACCGACCTCAACGAGCACTTCCTCGAAGGGGTCGGGCCCACCGACGTGCTCGCCTTCCCCCTCGACGACGAGCCGCTCCCGCGCGGCCGACAGCCCGACGAGGGCGGTCGGGGCCCGGGGACGCCCGCCGAGGACGACGAGCCGCCGATGATCATCGGCGACGTGCTCGTGTGCCCGGCCGTGGCCCGACGCCAGGCGAGCGTCCTCGGCCGTACCCTCGACGACGAGATCGCGCTGCTCGTCGTGCACGGGGTCCTGCACCTCCTCGAGTACGACCACGCCGAGCCGGAGGACGCGCAACGGATGCAACGGCGAGAGGCGCAGCTGCTGGCCCGGTTCCGGGCGAGCGAGCTCGAAGGCGAGGGTGAGGGGTGAGCACCACCGACTGGCTCATCCTCCTCGCGGTCATCTTGCTCTTCCTCTTCTCCGTGTACCTCGCGGTCGCCGAGACGGCGTTCGTGCGGATGAACCGGATCCGTGCGATCGCGCTCGCGGAGGAGGGCAAGAAGGGGGCGAACCGTCTCGCGGCGATGCTCGAGCACCCCGAGCAGACGCTCAACTCGGTGCTCCTGCTGGTGCTCGTCTCCCAGCTCACCAGCGCGTCGCTCCTGGGCATCCTGCTCGACCGCCAGGCCGGCGCGTCCGGCGTGGTGATCGGTCTGGTGCTCCAGATCGTGCTGTTCTTCGCGATCGGCGAGGTCGCCCCGAAGACGTTCGCGGTGCAGCACACCGACCGGGCGGCGTTGGGCGTGTCGGGCTTCCTGTACGCCATCACGGTGTTCCCACCGATGCGCGTGGTCTCGCGCTCGCTCATCGGGCTGGCGAACGTGATCCTGCCGGGCAAGGGCCTCAAGGAGGGTCCCTTCGTCACCGAGGAGGACCTCCGCGCGATGGCCGACGTCGCGGCCGACGAAGCCGCGATCGAGAAGGAGGAGCGCCGGCTCATCCACTCGATCTTCGAGTTCGGCGACACCGTGGTGCGAGAGGTGATGGTCCCCAGGCCGGACATGATCGCCATCGAGGCCGACGCGACGGTCGAAGAGGGGATGGAGCGCGCGATGGAGGGCGGCTACTCGCGCATCCCCGCGTACTCGGAGTCGACCGACAACATCGTCGGGCTCGCCTATCTGAAGGACCTGGTCCGCCAAGCGCGGGCGGGCGGGGGCAAGGAGAAGGTGCGCGCGTCGCTGCGCCCGGCCGTGTTCGTGCCCGAGCAGAAGCGGGTCGCCGAGCTGCTGCGGGAGATGCAGTCCGAGCAGTTCCACATGGCGATGGTCGTCGACGAGCACGGGGGCACCGCCGGCCTCGTCACCCTCGAGGACCTGCTCGAGGAGATCGTCGGTGAGATCACCGACGAGTACGACACCGCCGAGCCCGGGGTCGAGCGATTGCGCGACGGCTCGCTGCGGGTCCCGGGCAAGCTGCCGATCGACGACCTCAGCGAAGAGCTCGACATGGAGCTGCCCGACACCGAGTGGGACACTGTCGGTGGCCTCGTGTTCAACCTCCTCGGCCACGTGCCCGATCCGGGCGAGACGGTCACGTTCGAGGGCCTCCGCTTCCGGTGCGAGCGCGTGCAGGGCCGGCGCATCGTGTCGGTCGTCATCTCGCCCGGCCCGCCGCTCGACGCGACCTCGAGCGAACCCGTCGACGCGCGCTCGGAGTGAGCGAGCCGTTCCGCTCGGGCTTCGTCTCGCTCGTCGGCCGGCCCAACGTCGGCAAGTCGACGCTGGTCAACACGCTGGTCGGCTCGAAGGTCGCGATCACCTCGTCTCGTCCCCAGACCACGCGCACCACCGTCCGAGGCGTGCGGACGTCGGCGACGAGCCAGATCGTCTTCCTCGACACCCCCGGCCTCCACAAGCCCCGCACCGCGCTCGGTGAGCGCACCAACGAGCGCGCGCGGGCGACGCTCGGTGAGGTCGACGTCGTGTGCCTGCTCGTCGAGGCCGACGCGCCGATGGGCAAGGGTGACCGCTTCGTCGCCGAGCTCGTGCGCTCGGTCGACACGCCGCGCGTGCTGGTCGTCAACAAGGTGGACGCCGCGACGCCCGATCAGATCGGCGCGCAGCTGGCAAGGGCCGACGAGGCCCTCGGCGGACCCTTCGACGCGTACGTCCCCTGCTCGGCACGCACCGGGGTCGGGGTCGACGACCTCGTCGCCGAGCTCGAGGCGCGCCTGGCGCCCGGTCCCCGCTACTACCCGGACGGGGTCGTCACCGACCAGCCCGAGACGGTGCTCGCGGGGGAGCTCCTCCGTGAGCAGCTGCTCCGGGTGACGCGCGACGAGGTGCCCCACTCCATCGACGTCTCGTGCGAGGTGCTCGAGGAGGAGGACGACGTCGAGCATCCCGACGACGTGCTGCGCCTCCTCGCCACCGTCGTCGTCGAGCGCGACTCGCAGAAGGGCATCGTGATCGGCAAGCGGGGTGCGGTCCTCAAGGAGGCGGCGACCGGTGCCCGCCGGGGCCTCGAGGCCCTGCTCGGCTGCCGGGTCTACCTGGAGACCCGGGTCAAGGTCGCCCGGGACTGGCAGCGTCGCCCCGACACCCTCGACCGGCTCGGCTACTAGCTGGCACGGGGGAGGCAGGCCTCCCCCGTGGGCCCCCTCACCGCGGCTCGGTGGTCCCGAGATGCAGTGGACGGCCGGCGGAGCCGGCCGTCGGCGAACCGGTCGAGGTGCGACTCGAGCGGTGTTGGAAAAGGGCTGGATGGTTTGCGGATTCCTGAATGTGTGCCGGTAGAGTCCGCCGCGTGGCTCAGGCTCCTCGGAGGGTGACGCGTCGCCGCGTGGTGTGGGGTGCGGTGGTCGTCGGGGCGGGGCTGGTGCTGGCGGCGTGCTCGTCGGGCTCCGGTCCCGAGAACGGCCAGAACCCCCTGCGCCCCAAGGGCGAGCCGGCGAAGCAGATCGACAACCTCTTCACGCCGATCTTCTGGATCGCGGTGGCGATCGGTGTGTTCATCACCGCCGCGACGATCTTCGTCGCCGTGCGCTACCGCCAGCGCAAGGGCTCCGACGACCGCCCGAAGCAGATCCACGGCAACACGCCGCTCGAGATCGGCTGGACGCTCGTCCCCGCGCTGATCCTCGCCGTGATCGCGGTGCCGACAGTGAGCGTCATCTTCGACATCGCCGAGGAACCGACCGACCCGATCGAGATCACCGCGGTCGGCAAGCAGTGGTGGTGGCAGTTCGACTACCCGAAGCAGGCGGGCATCGACGCCAAGATCGTGACCGCCAACGAGATGCACATCCCGGTCGGGCGCGAGGTGCGCGTCAACCTGACTGCCTGCGACCCGTCGCTGCCCGGCGGCGCAGACAACAACCCCGGCTGCAACGTGATCCACAGCTTCTGGGTGCCCGAGCTCGCCGGCAAGAAGGACGTCGTCCCCGGCGTCGACAACTGGTTGAAGCTGCGCGCCGACGAGCCGGGGACCTACCTCGGGCAGTGCGCCGAGTACTGCGGTCTGTCGCACGCCAACATGCGCTTCCGCGTGATCGCGCAGGAGCCCGAGGAGTTCGAGCAGTGGGTGGCGGGTCAGCTCGAGGGGCCGGCGGTGCCGCTCGAGGAGTCCGACGTCACCGAGCTGTTCACTGCGAAGTTCCAGTGCACCAACTGCCACACGACCGAGGACTCGGGTGCGAGCGTCTACGGACCCAACCTCACCCACTTCGCGAGCCGCAAGACGTTCGCGAGCGGCTACTACGAGACGACGCGCGACCGGCTCATCCAGTGGATCCTCGACGCGCCCTCGCTGATCCCGATGGAGTCGCAGGAGTGTCGTCTCCCGCCGAGCCCGTTCGAGCACACGTGCGTGGGCATGCCCTCGTTCGTGAACGACACCCCTGAAGGTCAGCCGACGATGACGCGAAGCGAGGCCGAGGCCCTCGCCGACTACCTGCTGGAGCTCACATGAGCACGCGCGCGCGGGTGACGGCGAGAGCCCTGATGCCGGGAGAGACGCGATGACCACGGTTGCGGACGCCCCGTCGACCGTCGCGGCGCAGCGAGCGATCGTCCTCCGCCGCCCGAAGGCGACGACGGGCCTTTGGAGCTGGTTCACGACGGTCGACCACAAGAAGATCGGGATCATGTACGGGGGCCTGGCCCTCGTGTTCTTCCTGATCGGCGGCATCGAGGCGCTGCTCATCCGCGTCCAGCTGTTCCAGCCGAACGGCACCGTCCTCACCGCCTCGCAGTACAACCAGCTCTTCACCATGCACGGCACGACGATGGTGTTCCTCGTCGGCATGCCGATGGCGGTCGCGTTCGGCAACTACTTCGTGCCGCTCATGATCGGCGCTCGCGACGTCGCGTTCCCGCGGCTCAACGCGTTCGGCTTCTGGGTCGTCGCCGCCGGCGGCATCTTCCTGTACTCGAGCTTCTTCCTGGGAGGGGCACCCGACGGCGGGTGGTTCGGCTACACGCCGCTGACGAGCACCCCGATCGACGCCGGCTTCCTGCCCGGGCGAGGACCCGACTTCTGGACGGTCGGGCTGATCATGCTCGGCATCGGGTCGACGACGTCCGCGATCAACTTCATCGTCACCATCCTCAACATGCGCGCGCCCGGGATGACGCTCATGCGGATGCCGGTGTTCGTGTGGATGATGCTCGTCGTCGCGTTCCTCACGCTCTTCGCCATGCCGATCATCACGGTCGCGCTGATCATGGTGTTCACCGACCGCAACTTCGACACCACGTTCTTCCTGGCGACCAAGGGCGGCGATCCGCTGCTCTACCAGCACCTGTTCTGGTTCTTCGGCCATCCCGAGGTGTACATCCTGATCTTGCCCGGGATGGGCATCGTCTCCGAGACGCTGCCCGTGTTCTCCCGCAAGCCCCTGTTCGGTTTCGCGGTCGTGGTGTTCTCGGGCATCGCGATCGGCTTCCTCGGCTGGGGCGTGTGGGCGCACCACATGTTCGCCACCGGCCTCGGGCCGGTCGCGGTCGCCGCGTTCGGTCTGTCGACGATGCTGATCGCGATCCCGACCGGCGTGAAGATCTTCAACTGGTTGGGCACGGTCTGGCGAGGATCCGTGCGGTTGACGACCGCGATGCTGTTCTCGCTCGGGTTCATCGCGATGTTCACCATCGGTGGACTCTCGGGCGTGCTGCACTCGATCGTCCCGTCCGACACCCAGCAGACCGACACCTACTTCGTGGTGGCGCACTTCCACTACGTGCTCGTGGGCGGCCTGATGTTCGCGATCTTCGGCGGCTTCTACTACTGGTTCCCGAAGATCTTCGGTCGGATGCTCGACGAGCGCCTCGGGAAGATCAACTTCTGGACGTTCCTCGTCGGGTTCAACCTGACCTTCTTCCCGATGCACCTGCTCGGCCTCTACGGCATGCCGCGGCGCACGTACCGCTACGACAGCGGCCTCGGCTGGGACGGGATGAACCAGCTCGTCAGCATCGGCGGCTTCATCCTGGCGTTCTCGGTGCTGCTGTTCCTGGTGAACGTGATCGTCTCGCTCGGGATGAAGCGCGGTGCGCTCGCGGGCAACGACCCGTGGGACGCCCGCACGCTCGAGTGGTCGATCCCGTCGCCGCCCCCCGAGTACAACTTCGCCGAGATCCCCGAGGTCGAGTCGCGTGACGACTTCTGGCATCGCAAGTACACCGAGGACGAACAGGGGCATCTCGTGCCGCTGCCCAGCGGCGCGGCCGCCGCGGCGGCCGATCCGCCGCCTGCTCACGAGGGCGGCCACGGCATCCACATGCCGTCGCCGTCGATCTACCCGCTCGTGCTCGCGGCCGGCCTCCTGCCGATCGGGTACGGCGCGGTGTTCAAGAGCTGGATCCCGCTCATCATCGGTGTCGTGATCATCGCCTTCGGCATGTACGCCTGGGGCATCGAGCCGGCGACGGACGAGTCATGAGCACCATCGAGCAGGCTTCCGAGGTCGGCGGCTCGACCACCTCACCGGTCGCGGCGAGCCACGGCGGCGGCGGCGACGGCGGTCACGGGCACGACCCGCACGCCACGTCCACGGGCGTCACCAACACCAAGCTCGCGATGTGGCTGTTCCTGTCCTCCGACTGCCTCTTCTTCGGGGCCTTCATCGCGGCGTACCTGCTGTACCGGGGTCGTCCCGGGCAGTCGGGGCCGGGCCCGAGCGACCTCTTCGACATCCCGTTCACGTCGGCGACGTCGTTCATCCTGCTGATGAGCTCGCTCACGATGGTGCTCGCCCTCGCTGCGATCCAGCGCGGCGACCACCGTCGGGTGCGCATCTGGCTCCTCGCCACCGTGCTCCTCGGTGCCACCTTCATCGGCGGCCAGGTCTTCGAGTTCACCGAGTTCACCCGTGAGGGCCTCACGGTCTCCGAGAGCGTGTTCGGCTCGACCTTCTTCCTCCTCACGGGCTTCCACGGCGCCCACGTCACGATCGGCATCATCTGGCTGCTGTCGCTGTGGGGCCTCTCGGCCGCCGGGCGCCTCGAGCAGGGCGACTCGGAGCGGGTCGAGGTCGCGGGCCTCTACTGGCACTTCGTCGACGTGGTCTGGATCGTGATCTTCACCGTGATCTACTTGGTTCCCCAACCCACGACGTAGGGCGAGGCGAAGCGCGCATGGCCGAGGGCACGATCGAGCGGGTCGAGGAGGAGATCGAGACCGTCGCGCGCGGCGAGCTCGGCCACACCCTCGAGCCCGCACCCGGTCTGCTCCCGGGCGAGGTCCGGCCCCACCCGTCGCCGTTCAAGTACGTGATGATCGCGGTGGTCCTCGTGATCGTGACCGCGTTCGAGATCGCCGTCTCCTACCTCGAGGGCGACATCCCCGACAGCCTGATCATCGTGCTGCTCATGGTGATGATGGTCGTGAAGTTCGCGGCCGTCGCGGCGTGGTACATGCACCTGCGCACCGACAAGCCGATCTTCCAGCGCTTCTTCATCCTCGGCGTGACCGCGCCGATCGTGCTCTACGCGATCGTCCTCGCGTCGCTCAACGCCCTCGGCTGAGACGCGATGGCCACGGTTGCCGTCAGCGTCCCCGCATGGGAAGCCCAGCCCGACGTCTGGCTCCTGATCGCCGGGCTCGCCGCCGGCTACTGGATCGCCGTCGTACGGGTCGGCCCCCGCTTCGCGGTCGCCGGACGGCCGATCGTGACCCGCTTCCAGGTCACCTGCTGGGTGCTCGGCGTGCTCACCACGTGGGTCGCGTCCGACTGGCCCGTGCACGTCGTCGCCGAGGAGATGAACTACTCGGTGCACATGGTGCAGCACCTCATGTTCGCGATGGTGGCTGCGCCGCTGCTGCTCCTCGGCACCCCCGGCTGGATGGCCCGCTGGATCCTGCACCCGCCGAGCCGCCTGTTCCGCACGGTGCGATCGCTCTCGCGGTTCCTGCCCGCGCTGATCGTCTTCAACGTGGTGCTCGTGCTCACGCACTGGCCGTGGCTCGTCAACGAGAGCCTCGACTCGGGGCTCGTGCACTTCGCCGTGCACGTGCTGCTGTTCGTGTCGTCGCTGATCGTGTGGATGCCGGTGCTGTCACCGCTCCCGGAGATCCCGAGGCTCGCGGCACCGGTGCGCGCCGCGTTCTTGTTCCTCCAGTCGATCGTCCCGACGGTGCCCGCCTCGTTCCTCACCTTCGGCAGCGCGCCGCTCTACAAGTTCTACGAGGGGCTGCCGCACATCTGGGGCCTGAGCACGCTCGAGGACCAGCAGATGGCAGGGTTGATCATGAAGATCGGCGCCGGGATGCTGCTCTGGGCGCTGATCGCCGTATTCTTCTTCCGCTGGGCGGCCGACGAAGAGCGGCGCCAGCGCCCGCAGGTGCGGCGAGAGCTCGACCAGGAGCTCGCACGGATGGGACTTTCGTAATGCTCGCGGG
>CAZCUD010000007.1:94104-206259 GCA_964501785.1 uncultured Bifidobacteriaceae bacterium | reverse complement strand
GCGACGCCGCTGCGCTCCCCGCGCGCGACCCGAGCCAAGCGACCCAGGGTCTCCGCGTCACCCTCACTCGGATCAGCGACGACGACGAGCAATGGCGGACATGCCGTCGCCTCGGTCGCGCGTGCGTGATATAGCGACGTCAGGTGACGCTCGTCGAGGTTTCGGCGGGCCGTCGCGCGGCGTCGGCGCGCCTCGACCAGCGCCTCGTCCAGCCCGACGAGCCCGCTTGAGCTCCCCAGCGGGTTTCGGCCCACGATCATCACGTCGCCCGACGCGTGCGCCAACGACGCGTCCAGACACTCCAGCACGTAGCGGACCTCGTCCGCGTCGCCAACCAGGTTGACGAGTCGACAGCCCTCCAGGTTGATGAACAGCTCGCCGAGTCCCGTCGCCCCCAACGCCACCAGACCCGGCAGCACCGGCGGGCCCAGTTCCCGCGGCTCCGCCGTATCATGGACGTACCGGGCGAGCTGACTGCCGGTCGCGGTCCACACCCATCCCGTCGGCGCCGCGCGGAAGCCGTCCGTGGCGGGCGGTGGGGGTCGGTCCCAGAAGACCTCGACCACCTCGTCGCCGACGTGGACCGCGAGCGGCACCGCCGATGTCGACGCTGCCTCCTCGAATGCCTCACCCAGCGCGGTCACGGTCGCGTCCAATGCGGCCCGATCACCATGCTCGGCACGCAGCTCCGTCACCGACGCCGGCGAACCATCATCCCCGCCATCATCACCCCGTGCCTGGCGCCGCCACACCCGCGCGCACACGACGAGCACGAGCCCGGCCACGAGGAGCACACCGACACCGCTCGGCAACCCCGGACTCCGTCGTACGCCGGTGACGAGGATCAGGGTCTCCGCGCCGGCGATACCAGCCGCCACGGCCGCGCAGATGCCGACCAACGCACCAGTCGTGGTGGCGCGGGTCATGGGCTGCAGCTCGCGGCGCTACTTCGGTTCGACAGGCACACGTCACCAGACCCGACCCCCAAAGCACCGTGACCAGAGGGAATTCGGTCAGAGCGCGGGGGTGCCGGCCTCCAGGAGCCGCCTGACCTCGACACAGGCCGGTGCCGCCGCCATCGCCTCGGCCAGCCGCCGGGGCCACGGCTCCAGCAGTCCCGCGAACGCCTCAGCGGACAGATGGGTCTCGATCGCGTCCGCGGCCGCCTCCGCCGCGCCGACAGGATCAGCGTCGACGGTCTCGAAGAACGTCGCGAACCCCTCCCGCGCCGCCGCGAGCTCGTCCAACACCGCGTCCAGATCCGACACGATGCGGGCGACGACGCGTTCGCGGTCCCGGATCCGCGGGAGACCCGCGTCCTCGACACCGTCGCGCAGCTCAACCAAGAAGCCCGCCAACCCGCCGACCAACGCGTCGAAGAGCCGAACCCCCTCGACCAGCTGCGCCCTGGTCACCGGGCGAGTGGCACTGAGATCCTTGAACTCGGCGAGATCCGGACCCAGACGCTCCGCCACGGGCCGGGCCTGCGCGCAGACCCGCCCGACCCACACCTTCGGTCCCAGCGCGTCCTCGCCTGCCGACGCCGACCCAGCCATGCCCAGCACGGGACCGAGCACACCTCCGATCATGACGACGGCGGCGGCGGCGCCGACGGCGCGGCGGGCGATCACGCCGCGTCCTTCGGCGCGCCCGCCATCATCGACACCAGCGCGGGGCGGGGCACAACCCGGCGTCGACCCAGCTGCATCGTCGGCAGCTCGCCTCGCCGGGCCAGCTCGTACGCCAACGCCCGCGACACGCCCAGCATGCGCGCCGTCTCCGGAATCGAGAACACCAGCCGCTCGCCGCGTTCGGCGAGGCGCTCGATCGCACCGGCCAGATAGTCCCCGTCCGGCTCGACGTCGGGTTCGGGTCGTGTCGAGAGTTTGGTCATCCTCGGTACCTCCATGCATCGGGTCGCTCCCCCAACGCACCACCCGCACCGAGAACCCCACACTTGGGAACCCGCGTCAGTTGACCCAGTCGAGGTTCGGTTCTTCCAACCCCTCCGCGAGCACGCGCAGCGTCGCGACGAACAGATCGAGCACCTCGAGCGGATCGCCGCCCGCGAGCGTGATCCGCTCCGACAGCTCCAACCCACGCCGGTGAAACAGCCCCAAGACGAGGTGCGTCAACTCGTCGACGATCCCGAGGGCTGCGGCCCGGGCCGCTTCGAGCTCCCCGGACCCGTCTTCACCACGACGCGTAGCGTCATTCATCGCCGGTACCTCCTAGTCAGGTGCTGGCACGCCCCCGGGCCGGTTGCAGCCGGCCTGGGGGCACTTCATCTTCTCCTATCTCTGCGACAACCAACCGGCGCGAACGTGAGCCAGCAACGCGGGGCGCGAAGCAGCTGCGCTCGGGAGCCGGTAGGGATCAGGTAGGGACGCGGCTGATCGGGCTGCCGGCAGTCCAACAAGGGCGGCAGTTTCAGCGGTGCGCGGGGAACGAGTGTCGGTCACGGCAACCCTTGCTTTGGATTACCGAGACGGCCCTGGTTGGCGTCCTTGTCCTCAAGCGCGCACACGGCTGAGAGCGCGCGCAATGAGATCATCTCCAGGTTCCGTCCGAGCAACGGCGGCACCGGTGGATCTCGATGCGTCCGATTCTGATCACCACGGCGGACTGGGCAGCGTTGTCGTCTTGTCGCTCGATGATGACCGGTGTTCCCCCGTCCCGGGTGATGTCCACCGACTGGTGGCATCCCGGGCAGGTCGTCGTCTCGCGGGCCGATGCGATCATCTGTCGCTTGACTCTGGTGCGGCACGAAAGCGTTCGCGGTCGACGAGGATGAAGAGTGCTTCGGCCGTTGCAAGCAGCTCATCGTCGAGGGTTGCTTCGGCTTCGACGTAGAGCTTGCGGCCGTCTTGGGCGCGGATCCGGGCGTGAAAGCTGATGGGTATCCCGACGGGCACTGGTTGCCGGTAGCTGATGGTGAGCTGTCCAGTGAAGCCGGGTTGTTGGACGACGGCGAGCGCGTAGCCGGTGAGGTCGTCGAACACAGCGGCGACGAGTCCGCCATGGACGCGGCCGGGAGCGCCTTCGAATGCGGGTCCGAATTGGACGGTGGCGTGTGCTTCGTCTCCGGCTCGGGTCGTGGTGATGTCGATCGATGTCGGATTCGCGGGTCCGGCAACGGCGCGGTCGGCCAGCGCGTGATCCACGATGTTCAGGCCAGCGGCGCGCAGTGACGCGAGCTCGGCGAAGTCGGGCAGCTCTCGCTGGCGGCGTGGGTGGTCGTCGATGATCTGCTGGGCGTGTCGGAGGGTCGCTTCGAGCTCGTGAAAGCTCTCTGGTGCGTCGTCAGCGGCGGCGAGGGAATGCGCCAGGTCGCGTATGGCAGCCGCAAGGCGCGTTCGGCTCTCGAAGGGGGTCCAGGGAACCTCCGCGGGATCGTCGCCGTCTTCGAGGCGCGCGGTCGTCATCGGATCAGCCGCCTTCGAGAGTGCTGACGGGCAGGCGGGCGAAGGCCCTGGCCCAGCCGGAGCGGACTCGTGGCGGGGTGGGCTCGATGAGGGTGTACTCGGGTGCTTCGTCGAGCAGGGTGCGGAATGCGGCTTTGGCTTCGAGGCGCGCGAGTGAGGCGCCGAGGCAGTAGTGGAGGCCATGGCCGAAGGCGAGGTGCCGGTCGATTCGCCGGTGGATGTCGAAGCGTGCGGGATCGGTGAACTCGTGTTCGTCACGGTTGGCGGAGCCCCAGATGAGCATGACCCGTTCGTCCGGTTCGAGGTCGATGCCGTGGACGCGCACGGGGCGAAGGATCTTGCGGGGCAGCGCCTGGGCGGGTGACTCATAGCGCAGCATCTCTTCGATGGCGCCGTCGAGCAGGTCTGGTGTTGCGCGCAGCTGGGCGCGCTGGTCGGGGTGGGTTGCGAGGAGGAACGCGCCGTTGCCGATGAGGTTCGTCGTGGTGTCGTTTCCGGCGACGAGCAACAGGAAGCAGAAGCCGAGCAGCTCGTCTTGGGTCAAGCGTGCTCCGTCGACGTCGGCTCGGATCAGTGCCGACATCAGGTCGTCGGCAGGCTGTCGGCGCCGTTCGTCGAGGAGGGTCGCGAAGCACTGATAGATGTCGGCGGCGCTCTCGGGCAGGGTGCCGGTCGTGGGGTCGGCTTCGACGAGCTCGGCTGCCCAGCGTCGGAACTCGGGTTGTTGGTCGCGTGGAATGCCGATCAGCTCGCCGATCACGGTGCTCGGGAGTGGGCCGGCGAGCTCGGCCATCAGGTCTCCGCCGCCGTGGTCGGTGATCGCTCGGAAGAGCCGCCGCGCGACGTCGGTCGCGAATCCTTCCAGTTGGGCGATGCGGCGTGGGGTGAACGCGCGCGACACGATCGCCCGCAGTCGATCATGCCGTGGCGGGTCGGTGAAGATCATCATCGGCAGAAGGCTCAGTCCGACATCGACCTCCGAGGAGAAGACGTCGGGTTCGTGCACCGCATGCCAGACGTCGTCGAAGCGCGAGAGTGCGTAGTAGCCGCGCTCTGGATGTCGATACACCGGGTGCTCCGCGCGGAGGACCTCGTAGATCTGGTAGAGGTCGCGCTGGAACGTGGGCGCGAACGGGTCGTAGAGGATCGTCTCCGCGTCGATCATGCCGTCGTGTCCTCCGACGCGTAGCCGGCCGCGAGCAGTTGGAGCACTTCGGCGGCCGTCGTGTCGGGATCGATCGGCTTGTCGGCGACGACGTAGTGCAGCGCCGTGACGGTGACTGCGCCGAAGATGGCGGCGGCGGCGGTCTCGATCGGCAGCGCGCGCAGCGATCCGTCGCGTGCGCCTTCCTCGAGCAAGGTCTGCACCGGTTCGTGGAAGGCCTGGTTCACGGCCTTAGCGGTGTCGGGCAGGCGCCCGAGCTGTCCCAGCTCGGCGAGGAGCACTCGACATCGGTGCGGATGGCGCGCCATGAGCTCCAGCTGCGTTCGGATCACGGCCTCGAGACGCACCCGCGCCGAGGAACCCTCGTCACCCGTCGTCCGCAGCTGGCGTGTGACCCGCCCCAGGAAGTCCTCGAGCAAGAACGCGAGGATCTCCCGCTTGCCCTCGAAGTAGTAGTAAAGCGTCGAGCTGGCGATCCCCGTCGCTTCGGTGATGTCCTCGATCCGCGCGTCGTCGAAGCCCCGTTCCGCGAACACCGCCGCCGCGGGCTCCAACCTCGCGGCGAGCTCGGCAGGCACCTTCCGCACCAGCTCCTCCTCGGCTGAGATTCCGGGCGCTTGTGTTGGAATTCTTCTCCAAGATACCGTCGCGACGCAAGCTACCCGCCGGAAGGGGGAGTCGTCGGATGTTGGGGCGAATCGGGGGTGCCTGCTACCGCCACCGCCGGGTCGTGGTCGTCCTCTGGGTGCTCACGCTCGTCGGCGTCGTGCTCGGTGCACGAGCGGCAGGTGGCGAGACCGCGAGCGTCTTCTCGGTTCCAGGCACCGAGTCCCAGGCCGCGTTCGATCTGCTCGAAGCCCGATTCCCCGACCGTGCCGGCGACACCGCCGACATCGTCTTCCACGCCGATGAGGGCGTCGACGATCCGCGCGTGCGACGCGCCATGGAGCGCTTCTTCGACGACGTGGAGGGCGTCGACCACGTCCTCGGCGTCGCGTCGCCCTACACCGCCGAACCGCGTCCGGTGTCGGCTGACGGGACGACCGCGTTCGCGACGATCCAGTTCGACGCGCGCGCCGGGCAGCTCCGCCAGGCCGGCGTCGTCGACGACCTCCTGGAACTGCGCGACCAGGCCGACTCGCCGCGGGTGCAGGTCGAGCTGGGCGGGCGCGTCATCCAGTTCGCCGAGATCGAGGGACCCGGTGGACGCGGCGAGCAGATCGGGCTGCTCGTCGCGGTGATCGTCTTGCTGGTGTCCTTCGGATCCGTCGTGGCGATGGGCCTGCCGATCCTCACCGCCTTGTTCTCCCTCGGCGTCGCGCTGTCGCTTCTCTCGCTCAGCGCGACCGTGCTCGACTTGTCCGATTTCGCGCCTCGCTTGGCGACGCTCATCGGACTCGGCGTCGGGATCGACTACGCGCTCCTGATCGTGACCCGCTACCGCCAGGGCCTGCACGCCGGACTCGAGCCCGAGCGCGCCGTGACGTCGGCGATGAGCACCGCGGGACGCGCGGTCATGTTCGCCGGCTTCACCGTCGTGTTGTCGCTGTGCGGCATGCTCGTGATGGGAGTCCCGATCGTGCAGACGATGGCGATCGGCGCCGGCCTCGCCGTCTTCACCGTCATGGCCGCGGCCTTGACCCTCGTCCCCGCACTGCTTGGCTTCGCGGGCCACGCCATCGATCGCCTTCGTCTCCCCGGGCTGCATCGCGACGAGACCGCACACCGGGTGACGTGGTGGTTCCGCTGGAGCCGCCTCGTGCAGCGCCGCCCCTGGTTCTTCGTCGTGATCGGGCTCGTCATCCTCCTCGTGCTCGCGATCCCGATGCTGTCGCTGCGGCTCGGCTCCAGCGACTCGGGCGCCGACCCGACGACCAAGACCTCGCGGCGCGCCTACGACCTGCTCTCCGATTCGTTCGGACCCGGATTCAACGGGCCGCTCGTGCTCGCAGCGCGCCTCCCGGCCGGTTCGACCGCCGAGACGCTGCAACCCGTCCTCGCCGCGATCGGCGACACCGACGGTGTGTTCGTCGTCGCACCTCCCCGCCTCAACGACGACGGTGACGCAGCGGTCGTGACGGTGATCCCCACGACCTCACCCCAAGATCCCCGGACCCTCGAGCTCATCGAGCACCTCCGCGACGAGGTCGTCCCCACCGCGACCCGAGGAACACCCGTCGAGATCTACATCGGCGGCATCACCGCCGTCTTCGACGACCTCGGCGTCGCGCTCGCCGACCGCCTGCCACTGTTCATCGCGGTCGTGCTCGGCCTCTCGTTCCTGTTGCTCATGATGGTGTTCCGATCCGTGCTCATCCCACTCAAGGCCGTGATCATGAACCTGCTGTCGATCGGCGCCGCCTACGGCGTCATCGTCGCGGTCTTCCAATGGGGGTGGGCCAAGGACGTCGTCGGCATCGACACCTCCGGACCCATCCAGTCGTTCGTCCCGATGCTGCTCTTCGCGGTGCTCTTCGGCCTCTCCATGGACTACGAGGTGTTCCTGCTGAGCCGAATCCGCGAGGAATACGTCCGAACCGGCGACAACGGCCTCGCGGTCGCCGACGGGCTCGCCGCGACCGCCCGCGTGATCACCGCAGCCGCCGCGATCATGGTCGCGGTCTTCGGGTCCGCCGTCCTCGGCGAGGACCGGACCACCAAGCTCTTCGGGCTCGGCCTCGCCACCGCGATCTTCCTCGACGCCACCGTCGTACGAACACTCCTGGTCCCCGCGACCATGGAGCTGCTCGGCAACGCGAACTGGTGGTTCCCGCGCTGGCTCGACCGCATCATCCCCCGCATCAGCATCGAAGCCGAAGACGCCACCGACCGTGCCGTCCTCGCCGACGAGATCGCCGAAGCCCTCCCCCACGACCTCCAAGCCCCCGTCGGGCCAAGAACATGATCACCGAACACCTCGCGACCCACACCGTTGCGGTGCATCCGCTCGACCTCGCCGCGCTCACCCGCGACGAGCTCGTCGACATCCTCCGACAGGCCGCCAACGCCGCCGCCGCCGGCCCCGACTGGTATCTGGCCACCACGCACCCCACCGGACCCCACTCCGCGACGGTCCTCGTGCGCGTCGAGCCGATCGTGCTCGACAGCCCACGCGAAGCACACTGCGCGCTCTTCTGGAGAACCATGAACACACCACGAGCGCGTCACGGGATCCTTCGGCTGCGCGCCCTCGCGACCGCGCTGGATCCGCGCCCGGCGAGCGAGCTCAGCCTCGATGAGCTCGACCCCCGCACCCGGACGTTCTGGCGTCTCGACGCGCGCCGCAAACGAGACGGCGCCCAGACCTTCCTCCGCTCACTCGCACAGCGCCTCGAGCGCGACGTCGCCCCGACATGACGACCCCCGACTCGCGCGACGGACACCAGCCGGCGAAGCCGAACGTCGTTCACTTCCGCAGCGACGACGCGATCACCCTCGTCGCCGACCAGTGGGGCGCCGCACACGACCCGCCGGTCTTGCTGCTCCACGGCGGTGGACAGACCCGCCACTCATGGCGAGGCACCGCACCCATCCTCGCCACGCACGGTTGGCGCGTGGTCGCGCTCGACCTCCGCGGCCACGGCGACAGCGACTGGCCCGGCGCGGACGCCTACGACATCGAGCATTTCGCCGGCGACGTCACGACCGTCGTCGACCAGCTCGGCGCCCCGCCCGTGCTCGTCGGCGCCTCACTCGGCGGGATCATGGGCCTCGCCGCCCAACGCCACGCCACCCAACAGCTCTACGCCGCCGTCGCGCTCGTCGACGTCGCCCCCGCCATGGAACCCGCTGGCGTCGAACGCGTGATCGGATTCATGCTCGCCCATCCCGACGGATTCGCCACCCTCGACGACGCCGCCGACGCCGTCGCAACCTACCTGCCCCACCGCCGACGCCCCGCCAGCATCGACGGGCTCCGCAAGAACCTCGTGGAAGGCAGCGACGGCCGATGGCGCTGGCGCTGGGACCCCCGCTTCCTCACCAGCAAGCCCGAGTTCAGCTCGGACGACCCCGCCGCGACCCGCCGCCGCATCGACGACATGACCGACGCCCTCACCGACGCCGCCCGCCGCCTCACCGTGCCCACCCTCCTCATCCGCGGCGCCATGAGCGACGTCGTCTCCCAAGAAAGCGTCGAACACTTCCTCGACGCCGTCCCCCACGCCACCTACGTCGACGTCGCAGACGCCAGCCACATGGTCGCCGGCGACCGCAATGACATCTTCACCGCCGCGCTCGTCGACTTCCTCACGACACTCCACGACTGACGAGCTCGGCCGGCGCGGGTTCCTCGAGCTGAGGATGGAGTCGTGGTTCGGCTTCAGCCGCGGTCTTCGGTCCGCGCAGCGCGGTGAACACTGCAGCAGCGATGCTGAGGCCGGCAGCGAGCAGCAGCGCCGGGATCATGGCATCGACGAACGCTTGGCGCGCCGACTCGATGAGCGCCACGCCCGTGTCGCCGAGCTGTCCTCCGACGGCCAACGCGCCCCCAATGCCCTCGACGACGGTGTCCGCCACGTCGGCGGGCAGCCCCGACGTCGACGGCTCGACGTTGGACTGGTACGCGGAGTTGAGGACGGACCCGATGAGCGCGATGCCGACCGCGCCGCCCATCTCGCGCACCGTGTCGTTCAGCGACGACGCGACACCCTGCTTCTCCTCGGGGAGCGACGACGTGATCGCTGCCGTGGACGGGCTCATGGCGAGTCCGATGCCCGCCCCGAGGACGAGCGTCCCGGGCAGCACGCTCAGATAGCCGCCGTGCGGATCGGCGAGCAATGCGAACAGCAGGAGTCCGGCGGCCAGGGCCAGCATCCCGGTGACCAGCGTCCGTCGGAACCCGAACTTCTCGGCGATCGAAGGCGCGATCGTCGACAGCGGCATCATCATGATCGCCATCGGTATCAGCCCTGACGCCGCCTCGAGCGCCGAGTACCCAAGCACAGCTTGTAGGTACTGCACGAGCACGAGGAACAACGAGAACATCACCGCGAAGACGACGAAGAGGTTCACCGATCCGGCGGCGAGCCCCCGGATCGCGAAGATCCTGACGTCGAGCAATGGATGATCGCGACGAAGCTCGACGAGCACGAATGCGAGCCCCGCGAGAACACCCGCAGCGAGCGCGGCGAGAGTGATCGCAGCAGTCCATCCCTGCTCGGGACCCTCGTGGAACGCCAGGACGAGGCCGCCGACCGCGACGATCGACAGGAACGATCCAACCAGATCGAACCCCCCCTCGGTGTGTTCCACCGAATGCGGGACGAACGCCGCCGTGAGGCCGAACGAGATCGCCGCGAGGGCGATCGGGAGCGCGAACACCCACGGCCAGGTCACACTGTCGATCATCGCCGCCGAGAAGAACAACCCGATGATCCCACCCGCACCCGCAAAGCCCGCCCACGTGCCGATCGCCTTGGCCTGTTCTTCGCGTGGGAAGCTCGTCGTGATGACCGAGAGTGTCACCGGCATCACCATCGCCGCCGCGACCCCGGCCAGGACGCGCAGCGCGATCAAGACTTCAGGATCGCTCGCGAACGCCGACGCGAGGTTCGTCACCACAAACCCGACGAGCCCGATCATCAGGATCGGCTTGCGGCCCCAGCGATCCCCGACTGCGCCGACGGACATCAGCAGCGCCGCCAGCGCCAACGTGTAGCCGTTGATGATCCACAGCAGCTGGCTCTGGGTCGCCCCGAGATCCGCGGCCAGCGCCTGCTGCGCAACGTTGAGCCCTGAGACAGAGGCCACGACGGCGACCAGCGCGATGCACATGGCGGCGAGGACAAGCTTGCGCCGACCGGCGCTCACGACCACTTCATCCCTGGGGCTCTCCGACCCTGGACGCGGCCCGTCGGAGGGGCGAGCCCCGGACTTCGTGATCGTCATTTGGCAACTCCCGATGTCTCGCCCGACAGCACTACAGATCGTCTTCTATCGAACATTTTGTTCTCTTAGCAACTCGGGTAGCGTGTCGGCGTGGTGCTGCACGTCCCGGACGTCGATCCGCGAGTCGCGCGCACTCGTCGCGACGTCCTCGCGGCCGCCCACCAGGTCCTGCTCGAGGAAGGGTGGGAACGCGTCACCGTCGCTCGGGTCGCAGAGCGAAGCGGATACGCCCGCACCACGCTGTATCGCCACTGGCCACAGCGCCTCGACCTGTTGCGCGACCTCATCCACGAACAGACGCGACCGCTGCACTCCGTCCCGAGCGGCGAGACGCGCCTGGACCTCCTGGCCGAGCTGGAGGCGTTTCGCGAGGCCCTGACCAGCTCAGGCTTGGGAAGAGCGATGATCGCCATCGGCCAGGAAGCACGCGATGACACGGACCTGGCCGACCTCAACCGGTCCCTTCGCGACGCCGGCGGTCAGGTCCTAAGCGAGATCATCGCCCAAGGGAAGGCCGGCGGAGAGCTGCGATCCGAGCTGGACGTCGAGGTCGCGGTGGCTCAGCTCGTCGGACCGGTCCTGTTCCGGTACCTGTTCGAGGACGATTCGCCCCTCGATCAAGACTTCGTGGTCGACGTGGTGAACGGGTTCCTCCATGGGGCCCGCCGCTCGAAGTAGCTCAAGACGGCGAGTCCATAAACTTGCTTGCGCCCACCAACTACACCGGCCACAATGTGCGCTGTGGGTGCCAGCGAGGACTCCCTGGAGGCGATCGAGCTCTCGCTCACCACGATCGTGCGCCAGTCCAGCCTTCCGCGCTTGCGGAGCCGCATCCTGCGCGAGGCCGACGTCGCAATGGATCAAGCGACCTATCCGCTCCTGCGTCGTCTGGCGGCATGCGGACCCGTTCGCATCACCGAGCTCGCGCGCGCGATGAACATCGACGTCTCGACTGCCAGCCGACAGATCAAGCAGCTGGAAGCCATCGGCTTCGTCCAGCGGCGCGTCGACGCCGACGATCGCCGCGCGAGCGTCGTTGCGCTCGCACCGGCGGGCGAGCAGGCGATGGAGCGGGTCGGGATCGCTCGGCGCGAGATGTTGCATGCGCTCCTGGCGAAGTGGAGTGATCCCGAACGCAAGACGTTCGCACTTCTCCTCTCGGAGCTCGCCACCGGCATCACCGAGTACGGGGAAGGTCAGCACTGATGACACCAGCTGCACACGTCGAGGCACGGCTCAGCCACCGACAGATCCAGATCGTGTTCGTCGGGCTGATGCTCGGACTGTTGCTCGCTGCGCTCGACCAGACGATCGTCGCAACCGCGCTGCCGACGATCGTCGGCGACCTCGGCGGACTCAACCACTTGTCCTGGGTCGTCACCGCGTACCTGCTCACCTCCACCGCGTCGACACCGATCTACGGCAAGGTGAGCGACATCGTCGGCCGCAAGGTGATGTTCCAGGTCGCGATCGTCGTGTTCCTCCTGGGTTCGGTGCTGTCGGGAGTCTCGCAGAGCCTCGGGCAGCTGATCGCCTTCCGTGCGATTCAGGGCGTGGGGGCAGGCGGACTCGTCGCGATGGCGATGGCGATCATCGGCGACATCGTGCCGCCGCGTGAGCGCGGGCGATATCAGGGCTACACCGGAGCCGTCTTCGCGGTGGCGAGCGTCCTCGGACCGCTCGTCGGTGGCTTCTTCGTCGACAACCTGAGCTGGCGTTGGGTCTTCTATGTCAACGTGCCGATCGGGATCATCGCGCTCGTCGTGACCAGCTCGGTGCTGCGCCTCTCCTTCCGTCGCCTCCCCCACAAGGTCGACTATCTCGGTGCCGCGCTGCTCGTCGCGACCATCAGCTGCCTTCTCCTCCTGATGACCTGGGGCGGCAGCGAGTACGCGTGGGGATCGACGACCATCGTCGGACTCGCGATCACCTCGATCTTCCTGTTGTGCGGGTTCGTCGCGCACGAACGACGCGCGCCCGAGCCCATCCTTCCCATGAGACTCTTCAAGAACCCGATCTTCACGGTGTCGGTGATCGGCAGCTTCCTCATCGGCGCCGCGATGTACGGCACCATCATCTATGTCCCCCTGTACCTCCAAGTTGTTGACGGTGCCTCACCGACCGAATCAGGGCTCCTGTTGACACCGCTGATCCTCGGGCTGATGGTCGGCTCGATCGGATCCGGGCGACTCATCACGAAGCTCGGTCGCTACAAGATCTTCCCGGTCGTCGGGACCCTGGTCATGGCGATCGGGATCTGGCTTCTCTCGACGTTCGACGTGGAGACCGGCCGCTTCGAGCAGTCCGCGTACATGGTCGTCGTCGGCGTCGGGGTCGGCCTCTCCATGCAGGTCCTCGTGCTCGCAGTCCAGAACGCCGTCGAACACCGCGATCTCGGAACTGCCACCTCGGCGGCCACCTTCCTGCGAACGATGGGCGGCGCGTTCGGCATCGCGATCTACGGCACCGTCCTCAACAGCCGGCTCAAGGACGAGATCACCCAGCTCGTCCCCGGCGCGCGTGACCTCGGCCTCGATCCGACATCCATCCAAGCCGGACCCGAACGCATCCGAGCACTGCCGAGCGAGGCCCGACACGGCGTCGTGCAAGCGTTCGCGAACTCGCTGCACACCGTGTTCCTCGTCGCAGTGCCGATTGCCGTGATCGCATTCGTCGTCGTACTGTTCCTGCGCGACAAACCACTCCGGGACTCTGCGCACGTCGGCACCGAAGCCATCGAGGAAGACGCCGGGATGCCCTTCGAGTACAGCGTCCCGAGCGAGGCCGCTCCCGACCTCATCGACCCCTGAAGCCCAAACAGCCGAACCTGATGCTGGCGGGGAGCGCGACACCAGATGCTTGCCAGCCTGATCGGCACAGTCAGCGACGTCGAACGGCGCGGTGCCCAACCTCCGACGGGTCGATCGTGGCGTCTCATCTCTCCTGATCATCCCTACTGATGCTCCTATGTCATGCAGCGATCTCGTGTGGTTGAGCTGATGCTGTGGCATCGGCGTGGAGTGCTCGGTAGGTGACGTCGGAGAGGCGCCGGCGTAGGGCGCGGAGTGCTTCCTTCTTGGTGTTGCCGTTGGCGATGCGGCGGTCGAAGTAGTCGCGACCGGGCCCGTCCCACCGCAGCTGAGTGACTGCGATGCGATGCAGCGCGCAGTTGAGTTGGCGGTTTCCGCCGCGGTTCAGTCGGTGTCGTGGCGTGTTGCCGGACCACATCGGGATCGGAGCGGTTCCGTTGTGCATCGCGTACGCGGCGGAGCTGCGGAATCGGCGGATGTCGGCTGTCTCGGCGACGATCTTGGCTGCAGTCAAGGCTCCGCACCCAGGGATGCCGAGCAGAGCGGGTGCCATCGGTTCGACGAGGGCGGTGATCTCGGCTTCGAGCGCGTCGATCGAGTGATTCAGCTCATCGAGTCGTTCCAGCAACTCGCGAGCCAAGCGAGCGACCGTCCCGTCGACTTCTTGAAGATTGCTGCGGACTCGGTCGATGGTTCGCTGGCGGCCGAGTGAGCGTGCGGGAGGCTCGGCGCCGGGGTCGAGTTCGTGGAGGTGGCATCGGAGCCGGTTCTGCGTTCGAGTTCGCTCCTCAACGAGATCTTCTCGGTGTTCCAGCAGCAAGCGGAGCTCACGTTCTCGCCCATCGAGGTGCGCCCGCGGCAGGTCGGGTTCACGTAGCGCGACACGGGCAACCGCGAGCGCGTCGATTGGGTCGGACTTGCCTCGATGGCGACCCGTGCGGCGACCGAGTGCCATGAGCCTCGGGGACACCCTGACCACTTCCTCACCCGACGCGAGCAGCGAGCGCTCGAGCCGTCGGGTGTACTGCCGGCAGTCCTCGATGGCCCACGTCCGAGCGGACCATCTCGCAGCCCACGAGAGTGCTTCCAGATGACCATCGTCGGCGGCTCGAACGGTCAGACATTCGAGTTCGCGACCGTTGGTATCAGTTGCCACGATCGTGTGTGTCGCCTTGTGTGCATCGACACCAAGCATCACCATGACCGGCTCCCTTCTTCTCGATTGGTGGCGGACCGGTCAGGCGGACACTTCGGTTGCAGACGCTCTCGAGCTCCTATCAAGTCACGCGCCGGGCGATCCGCTCATGACATAGGCCGCAGATCAGTAGCCAGCCACCCCGGTGGCAGCGTCCCTAGGAGCGAACCCGAGCTGCACACTCGCGCATTTGCCCAGCTACTTCGTCAACTCCGCGCGAAGGTGAGCAACTCGCCGATGTCACCACGATCTGCTTCCACGAGCGCGTGGCGGTAGCGGTCTCGGAGTTGCTGGGTGTCGACATCAAGGTTTCGTCCCCAGGTGAAGGGTGTAGCTCCGAGCGCAGTGACGAGGTAGTCGCCGGCGATGCGACCGTGTCGGCCGTTGCCGTTCCTGAAGGGATGGATGAAGACCAGTTGATGGTGGAACCGAACCGCCATCTCGTCGGTGGCGAAGGCCGCGGACTCGACCCATGACGTCGCGTCATCTACGAGTGACCTCACCGCCACCGGAACCTGCGATGGATCGATGCCGATGTTGGTCTCGCGGAGTCGGTATGAGCCGGCCCAAGCCCAGACGTCCTTGAACATCGACCGGTGGAGGTCTCGGAGGTACTTGTCGTCGAGGAGCCGATCGACCGACGGGGGCCGGCGATGCAGTAGTGCTCGCGCGATGTTGGCTTCTTCGGCGGCGAAGAGGTCGCCGCGCGTCGCGATGTACGTGGGAATCAGACCTTCGCGATCCTCCTCTGACAACGCCGTGTGGCCGTCCCCGACCGGCAGCAGTGGGTCCATAACGTTCAAGGCGCGTCGGACCACAGCCCGCGGTGATCGACCATTGAAGCCGCGAGCTCATTGAGCTCGGCGCGGGTGCTCGCCTCGTCAAGCGACTGATCCTCGAGGCGGCTGTGGTGCGCGACTCGATTGAGGTGGCGCGTGGCCTTGCGAAGCGCCTGCTCTTGCACTTCGGCTTCGAGGCTTCGCCGCGGTACGAGGGCATAGAAGAGGTCGCAGCCAAGAGCGTCCGCAGCGCGCTGAAGGGTGCCCAGCCTGATGGTGTCGTTCTTTTCGCTCTTCTCGAGGTCGATGACGGCCTGTTGAGACACCCTCAGGCGTGTCGCTAGCTCCGTGCTGGACATCCCCAAGGCGTCTCTGATCGCCCGGACCCAGCCTCGATGCGGCCGCGCGAGGTCCAAGAGCGGACGTAGCCGCTCCAGCTGGCCGTCTAGTCGGCGCCGAGCCTGCGTACTTTTGAGTGCCATGGTTCTATTCTACAAGTCCTAGCTTGTAGTAGCACTACTAATCGACAAGCTAAGCCTTGTAGTTTCGAGGGAATCTCACAAGGCAGGGCTTGTAGCTGGGCAGCGGTCGGTGCTTGCACCCGGTTGCAACCGGCGCCAAATCAACACCGATAACGAACGTCTGTTCGTATAGTCTCAGGTCCCGGAAATACTTCCGTGATCCCGCGACGATTCAGGAAGCCGGGTGCATAAGAAGGGGGAGGCACGAGGCCGGAGGCCGGACTCTTGCCGCACCCTTCTGTCGAGCGAGCCGTAATGACCAAGCGACGAGTACAGACCGGTAACGCCACCGCCGGCACGCTCGACGCGCCCGTACAACCTAGAGAGATCGATCCGGCCGATCCTCTGTTCGACTTCGAACAGAGCGCCGAGGCACAACACCTTGCACGCCTCGCCGCGGATCAGGACCTCGTCAGCACCCTGCAGTGGTGCAACTTCGACCCCGCCACGCCCGAGTGGAAGCAGCTCGCGCAAGCCCTTGTGGAGTACGGCTACTCAGTCTTCAAGGGTTGGCTGATCAAGGGTTCGGCCTACCAGCGCGCCCGCGAACGCGGCGTACGAGGCCTCCATCGCATGCCCGAAGGACTTCGGCTCCCACCCGATGAAGCTCACGCCCTCGCGGCGCAGCTCATGATCGTCTCCGTCGAGGCGTTTCGCACCCGCGTGCTGATGCGTGGCAAGTGGCACTGGAAGGGGGGCGCTTCCCTGAAGACGTTCTTCGTCGGTCAGTGTCTCTTTCGCCTTCCCGGCGTCTACAGGCGCTGGCGTCAGCAGGAGGCCGTGGGAGTACCCATCCCGCTGTCAGAAAACACGCGTCGGGACCGAATCGAGCGTGAGCTTGATCCGGCTCGAATCGTTCATGAGCGCATGGCGCAAGAGTCGCTCCTCGCACGAATCAAGGATCAGGTCGCGCGCGAGATGTTTGCCCTTCGTGGGATGGACCTTTCCTACGCGGCGATCGCCGAGCGACTGGAGACGACTGAGTCATCCGTGCGGACTCGCTTGTCGCGAGCACGTAAGCAGATGGAAGGGGCTCAAGATGGTTCATCGCGAAGTACCGGACGACACCTTTGAAGCAATGATCGAACGATCATCGCTTGGCGATCGAGAGGCCCGGATCGCTCGCGCTCGAACACCCCGCGCTCTTGCGATTCAGATCGTGGAACGCAGCAACAAGGCGAACACAGGAGCAACGGCCGGAGACGATGCGCGACGTTCGCGCCGGTCCGAGTCATAGAAGCCTCGTAGAGGCTCGGAAGAACCACGACAAGGAGTCGAACGCCATGGCAGACCGACGCTCGGGCCGAGGCCCGTACGTTCCAGATGAAGGGGGCGGGGTTCAGCCTCGTTCACGCACGAAGCAAGGCGCTTGGAGAAAGAAGCGCAGCGACGCTGGCAAGCGGCGCACGAAGCGTTAGCGACCATCGCGAAGAGGAGGCACCCAACGTGTACGACATCGGAGAACAGCCCGGAGTTGGTCAATATTGCTGCAACAGCGGATGCGGATGGTCGGTCTATCTCGACGACGCGTCCGACCGCCTACCTCCCTGTGGGAACTGCGGCGCCGGACAGAGCATCAAGTACAACCCCTGCTGATCGTGGCCCGGTTGTACGCCACCTATCACCACACAGATGAGCGGATCACCACTCTTCGCCGCTTGCGCAGACCGCTCGGCTTAGACGCGGAAGAGCGACGCGGGGAGGCGACGCTCAAGCTCGCTCGGCGACTCGAGCCGAAAGCACGAACAGAACTGAGCGATGAGACGGTCTGGCTCCTCAGTCAACTCTTCGAGCCACTCAACGAAGTCCTCCGTGAAGGACCGGTCCCCTTCCCTGACCTACGTGGCGAACAGATCGCCTCGAACCTGCTTGAACGGACCGGAGACGAACTCGACTCGAGTGACGTCATCACCGTTCTCGATGACATGCGCTGGGCCAGCGAGTACGTACCAAAAGGCATCCGCTGGCGAGACGTACGCGCCGCGGCCCTGCAGCGGCTCCGAACACGACTGGGCGGTCGCCTCCTCGATCTACTCCGCCGCTGGGAACGCGAAGGACTCCTGATCGAGCCGCAGCGACGATTGGAGCAGCGACGCCTCGAGTCAGCCCGCCGCCCGCACGTTGACGCTCAGGGGATAGTCCGACCCCCGGGACATCGTTCGCAATCACCGGCCAACTGATGGACCGCGTCGCTGATAGCAAGCTCTCCCCGCAAGGCCAGGAGCCGTGAAGGTCTTCGTTAGTTCCGTCATCTCGGGCTTCGAGGCCGAACGGAACGCCGCCGCCGAAGGTGTGCTGACGCTCGGCGAGGAAGTGATCCGTGCTGAAGAACTTGGTGCCATGGCAACGACGCCCCAACGCGCCTGCTTGGCTGGTGTACGCGACGCGGATCTCGTCGTCCTGCTACTCGGTGCACGCTACGGAGAACCCCAGGACTCGGGATTGTCGGCCACCCACGAGGAGTACCGGGAAGCACGCGATCGACGACCGATCCTCGCGTTCGTGCAGTCAGGCGCGTCACCTGAACCCGCGCAACAAGAGTTCATCGATGAGGTCAGGTCATGGGCCGCGGGCGGGCTAACCGAGACCTTCGACTCGCCAGCCGACCTGAAGGCCAACGTCACACGAGCAGTGCATCGGCACGTGCTCGCCACTCAGAGTGGAGCAGTAGACGAGGATGAAGTCCTCACTCGCGCGGAACAACTGGTCCCCGCGGCTCGTGGGTACGGAGACTCGTCCCTGGTCGTCGTCGTCGCCGGAGCACCCCGCCAAACGGTGCTTCGCCCAGCGGAGATCGAGGCCGAGGACTTCAGACGAACCTTGCTCGCGACCGCCCTGACCAGCGAGGTAGCTGTACTGAATCCCGCGGCAGGCACGGAGCCGTCCATCGAGGGCCACGCAATCCAGTTCACCCAAGAACGGGGCCCGCACTCCTTCCGACTCGACGAGGAAGGCGTAGTTCGTGTGACCCAGCCGGCGACTACTCGACAAGACCGCTTGGGCACCTTGCCTGCCCTGGTTGAGGAGGATGTCTACGGCTGCATCCTCAACGCGCTTCGTTTCGCCGCGCAGGTACTTGATCAGGTCGACCGCCTACATCGACTGACAGATCTCGCCATCGTCGCTGGACTCGTAGGTAGTGGTTGGTTGGGTTGGCGTACCCGGGCCGACTTCGAGAGTGGTGGCGGTGGTGGGGCTATCGGTGGAGGGACGGACCGGGTCGTCGTCCATCTCGCTCCCCCACTTCGACGGCGTGCAGCCTTGACCCATGATGTCGACCACATCGCGCAGGATCTGACCCTCTTGCTGCGGCGGGAGATCAGGCACCAGTGAGCGATCCAAGTCTTGACGGGGAGCTGAAGCGACTGCTCCCTGACCCGGTGCTGCGCATTGAGCTCCAGGACTATGTGCGCAATGTCGTCGACGCCGCCGTCGAGGAACTCGCGGACGACGCGTTCTCGCCTTCGTCGCCAGAACCGACCGCCGACACGCTCGCGGCGCGAGTCGCGCACTACGACGCCGTCCTCCATCCGCCCTGTCGCATGCTGGTCATTGGCGCGTTCTACAGCGACGTTCCTGCCCACCACCGGCTCTGGACCGACGTCATCGAACGACTGGCTGACCTCGCGGTCGCGGTGGATCGCGAGTCCGGAACGAAGTTCACGGCATGGACTCAGTTGGCTTGGTTGCCAGCGCTCGCGGCGCTGTACGCATGTGCATTCGGCAGTCTCGCTGGTCAACACCCGGAGACGTTGGCTGCCGTGATCGCACAGCTCCGAGAGATGCGGGCCGAAGACTGGAAAGAGTCGCATCTGCAGCGCATCGGCCTCGACGCTGTGGGAATCGCAGCGAGCCAGCTGTACTCGGATGCCAAGACGCCCCAGGCCGAGTTCATGCTCGAACGTCTGCGAACCTTCGCCGCGGGGATCGTGCGGGCAGACCGCGTCGACGACGTGTACGACCAGGTCGAATACACCATCGGATTGAACAGGGCTGATCAGACCTTGGGCGCAGACTTGGGAGGACGTGTCTTACCTGACTTCGTCCGACTCCTGTGGCGTCGGGACACTTGGTTCGACGAGTCGGGGAACTTCGGCGGCTTACCCCGCTGGGTCGAAGGCACGAACGCGAAGTCATGGCTAGCCGCTGGACTGTTCTCCAGCGACCCTGAGCGCATCGCCGCGGTTCGAGAACGATATGAGTCAGCTCTGAGGGACTATGCGAGTCGTCAGTCGTTCTCGTGGCGATGAGGCGCCGTCGCCACTGAGCGCGAGGCATCCCTACCGCCAGCCCTACCTCTCCAGCGCGCGCCGTGTCACTGGCTGGACGCATCGGACGTAGAGTCCTTACGGAACAACACCCGCCGGACGTGTGTGGTCTGGCTGGACGACTCGGGTTGTCTTCCTAAACCGTCACCCTTGCGCCCCGTCACCGATGGCAGGCCGCGGGACGATGTGCAAGCGCGGCCGTCCCTTCTCGATCCCTACCGGGATCCGCCTCGACAGTCCGATGGCTCCTGAGTTGCGTGCGCATGGTCGCCAGACCGTAGGGATCGCGTTCGCGCACGATTCCGGTGGAGCCGTTCGGTGCCGCAGCGTAGCGAGGCTTGCGGGTGAGCGACGTCTCCAGGTCGCGCGTGGGTTTCGCGGGCCTCCATGCGCGTTGTGTCGATGTCGTCGAAGCATTCGGCGACGGCGGTACTTCTCGCATACGGAGGCTGGATGTCCGGACAGACGAGCGCTAAGTCTTCCCGCATCCGCGACGAGCGCCGAACGGGCCCAAGGCTGCGCATCGACCACAGGGCCGTGAGTGCCGCAACCAAGCAGGATCCTCTCGTAGCCTTCGTCGACAACTCGACAGCACCGCAAGCGAACGAGCACGTCCGAGATAGCCAAGCAAGAGCGGCTGCCTTCGATCTGGTCGCTGGAATCTTCGCTCGTGCGCTGAAGCGTCAGAAGCGCCAGTGAATCTCAAGGCGATCAGCCTTGAATCGATTCAGCGGTGGTCTAGCCGGCAAGACCACGATGCGCTCCACGAGAGCATGCAAGACGTCGCGCCGCTCCTGCAACACCATCGCGTCCCAAGCGCTGCGCAGCTTCGCTCCCTCATCGCCAAAGAACCCCAAGCCTGGGGCAACGGCGGCTGCATCGAATCTGGATACGACGGACTCGTTCTCGGAGAGACGCCGCCGCACCCGCTCGGTCAGCCGCTTGTACTCGCTTCTAGGCAACGTGCCGTCGGCAAACGCGTCGCCCAACTCGCGCAGTTGGGCTCGATCCTTCGTCAACTGGTCCAGCGCCTTGCTGATTCCGGCATCCGCCTTCGCCGCGATCTGCTGGGCACGAGTCAATGCCTTCGCGAACTGCGGTGAGTCCAGATAGTCGATGACTTGATCTCGCACCGCTGCATCCGCATGCAAGATCCGCACGGTAGCGCCCGCGCACCCGCCCGATCCCGGAGCCTGGCATCGATAGCGGTCGCCAGTCCCGACGAGGGACTGCCCACACTTGTGACAGCGAAGCATTCCGCTCAAGAGATTCTTGCGAGCCGAGCGCGTCGAACCGTTGGGACCACGCTGTCGTGCTTCGAACATCAAGACCAAACGCCGCCAGGTTTCTCGATCGAGGATCGGAGGCCATGTCGCTTCGTGAAGGTCACCGTGATGCTCGCGAAGACCTGCCAATCGAGGTTGACGCAGTAGGTCGCGCATCGAATCGACCCGCCACGGGACGCCTCGCGCGGACCTGATCCCCCGTCTGTTCCAGTCGATCACGACCGACCTCATCGACTCACCGCGAAGCACCCTACCTGCGGCGTCGCGGATCAGTTCCGCCTCGTCCTCCTCAAGAGTGCTCCGATCCGTCGAATGACCGAAAGCGCGCGGACCACCGTGGAACTCACCGCGCTCTGCCTTCGCCGCTTGCGCGCGCTTCATGCGCCGAGACGTATTCGCCGATTCTTTCTGCGCAACGGCGACCAGGATCGTTGAGGAGAACTCGTCATCAGCGTCAGCTGGATCGAAGCGCTGGCTGACGGTGATGACTTCCTTGAGCCCGCCTTCCCGTGCGACCATCAGGAACGCCTGCTGATCGGCAACGGACCGCCAGAGGCGATCCGAGTGGTACGCCGCGATCTTGTCGAGCTCGCCGGCGGCGACCGCTGCCAACAACTGCTCATAGCCAGGACGTGCGATGCCCGACCATGCGGACACATCGTTGTCCTCGAACTCAACTACTTCGGCCGTGGGGTCCTCGCGTTCGATGATTCCCAGCGCGTCGGCCCGCTGACGCTCGACGCCGGCTCGCTTCCCCTCTCGATCAAGGCTGATCCGAAGGTAGATGCCCCAACGCATGGTCCTGCTCCCCTGTCGGTGACCAGGACACCACCAAGTGCCATGGGTGATGTTGGGAAGGACTCGATGTGTCGACGCCGAGCAGCCGCACCGTGTCACGCGCGCCGCCCGCGAGCGCGACGACGACCGTGTCCCCGTCGAGCACCTCGACGACGCGGGCTCGAGGGCGGACATCGGATCGATGCGCGCCGGCCCACCAGCCGGCGATCGAGACGACGGCGAGGGTGCCCAGGACGATCGCGACCCGGTGAGCTCGCACACCTCCCCCGACCACCGGGGCGGTGAGCGGTGATGCCGATGGCTACGCGAGATGTCGCGACGCGTAGATCTCGCTCGCCTTCACGAGCACCCAGAAGGCCGCGACCATGATCGCGATCCCGATGAGGATCATCAGGAACCCGGCGAGCGCGCCGGACATCCCCAACGGCGACTGGTCGGCCTGCGCGAAGCACTCCTGGCCCGCGTCGGTGCCGGGACCGAAGTACTTCAGCGTGACGCGCTCGCAGGCGCTGCTCATGTCGCCGACCACTGTCGACATGCCGCCCCAGATCCACATCGCGCCCGCGAGCGCGACCCACACGCCTGCGATCGCCAGGACCAGGCCCAGCCAGAACTGCCGCGTCGAGAGCGCGCTCATCCGATCCCCCCCGAGATCACCCTCCGGCTCCGAGGCCGGCGCCGACATCATCGCCGGGACCGGGCAGGGCCGCAACGACCTGCCCGGCGCTCCCCGCGGGTCAGCCACTTCTCACCACGTCACCGCTAGCGTCGCCGGTGCCGATGCGACGCCTCCGCTGGATCCTGCTGCTGGTCGTCGCGCTCGTCGTCGCGGCGGTCGCGGCTGCGTTCTTCCTCGTCCGCCCGGGCCTGGAGGACAGCCGCGACCGCGTCGACGCGCGGTGGACCCCCCTGCGCCCCTCGCTGATCGCTCGCTACGACGCGCTCGAAGGCGTCGCGACCGCGCTCGAGGCCTCGGCGGCGGCGGATCGCGCGTTCACGAGCGATCTCCGCGCCGAGCTCGAACGATGGGACGAGTACGCGGTGCGGGGACCCCAGCACACCGATCCCGGGGCCGAGGTGTCCGCCGTCAACGCACTCGAGGCGCAGGCGCGTCGGGTGAAGGCGAACATCGCGGCGTCGGCGCGGCTCAACCAGGACCCGGCGATCCAGGCGGCCTCGACCGCCTTCGATCAGGCCATCGTCGACCCTGCGGCCGTCCGGGCCTACAACCGCGCCGCGCGTGCCTACGACGACGAACGGTCGGGCTTCTTCCAGCGGATGGTCGCGGGAGCGCTCGGCTACGAGAGCAGACCCGTGCTGATCGTCGGGACCTGACGCGGCCGCGGCCGGTCGGGCACTCGATCAGCGGGCGGTGCCGAGCACCCCTTCGTTGACCCGTTCGATCCGCGCCACCTCGCTCACGGGCGCGACACGCCAGAAGGCGGGCAGCGCCGCATCCCAGTCGTCGAGCATCGCCGTCGCGAGCGACGAGCCGCTGAGCTCGCGATGGCACTCGACGAGGAACCGCAGCTCCTCGGCTTGCTCGTCGTCGAGCAGGGCCGCGTCGACGAGCTGGCGGTTGAGACGCGTCACCAGCAGGTGCTGCGGGTCGTAGACGTAGGCCTGGCCGCCCGTCATGCCGGCGCCGAGGTTGTAGCCGAACTCGCCGAGGATGACGACCGTGCCTCCGGTCATGTACTCGCACGCGTGGTCGCCGGCACCCTCGACGACCGCGGTGGCACCGCTGTTGCGGACGCAGAACCGCTCGCCGACCCGCCCGGCGACGAACAGCTGACCGCCGGTCGACCCGTAGAGCACCGTGTTGCCCGCGAGCACGGGGTCGCCGGCGTCGTCGGCCGGTGGCCGAACGACGATCCGGCCGCCACCCATGCCCTTGCCGACGTAGTCCTGGGCCTCACCCTCGAGCTCGAGGGTGACCCCGTCGGCGAGGAAGGCACCGAAGCTCTGGCCCGCGACGCCCCTGAAGCGCGCCGTGACCGACCCCGGCGGGAACAGCTGCCCGAACTCGAGCCCGATCGCGCCGCCGAGCGAAGCGCCGACGGTCCGGTCGGCGTTGCCGATCTCGTAGTCGAGCGTCGCCTCGCCGCCCTCCCAGACCGTCGAGAACGCGTCCAGCAGGAGCCGAGCGTCGAGGTCCGAGCGGGGTCGCTGCACCGGCAGGTGGGCAGCGAACCGCCTCGGCGCGTCGACGTCGACCGGCGCGCGCAGGAGCGGGGCGAGGTCGAGCGCGTCGGCGCGCGCGTCACCGGTCACCTTCTGGCGCAGGAGCTCGACGCGCCCGATGGCGTCGTCGAGGGTGCGCAGCCCGAGCGACGCGAGGAGCTCGCGCACCTCCTGTGCGATGTAGCACATGTACGTCGCCACACCTTCGGGGGTGCCGGTGAACTTGGCGCGCAGGCCCGGGCGTTGGGTCGCGATCCCGGTGGGGCAGGTGTCGCGGTGACAGGCGCGGACCATGATGCATCCCTCGGCGAGCATCGCCGCGGTCCCGAACGAGTACTCGTCGGCGCCGAGCAGCGCGGCGATCATGATGTCTCGCCCGGTCTTGAAGCCTCCGTCGACGCGCACTCGCACGCGGTCACGCAACCCGTTCTCGATCAGCGTGAACTGCGTGTCTGCCAGCCCGAGCTCCCAGGGCATCCCGGCGTTCTTGATCGACGACAGGGGCGAGGCGCCGGTGCCACCGTTGGCACCCGAGACCTGCACGACCTCGGCCAGCGCCTTCGCGACGCCGGCCGCGATCGTGCCGACGTTGTCCTCGGCGACCAGCTTCACGGAGACCTCGGCGTTGGGGTTGACCTGCTTCAGGTCGTAGATCAGCTGCGCGAGGTCTTCGATCGAGTAGATGTCGTGGTGCGGCGGCGGGGAGATGAGCCCGACGCCGGGCTGGGTGAAGCGAAGGCGCGCGATCTCCCCGCTCACCTTGTGGCCCGGCAGCTGCCCGCCTTCGCCCGGCTTCGAGCCCTGGGCCATCTTGATGTTGAGCTCGTCGGCGTAGGCGCAGTACTCGGGCGTGACACCGAAGCGACCCGACGCGATCTGCTTGATGCGCGAGTTGCGGTCGCGAGCCGTGCCCCGGGTGCGGAAGCGCGCCGGGTCCTCGCCTCCTTCACCGCAGTTGCTGCGACCGCCGACCATGTTCATCGCGATCGCGAGCGTCTCGTGTGCCTCGGCCGAGAGCGCGCCGTGCGACATCGCTCCGGTGGAGAAGCGGCGGGTGATCGCATCGACCGGCTCGACCTCGTCGAGGGGGATCGGGCTGCCAGCGGGCGCGAGCTCGAGGAGGTCGTGCAGCTCGGTGATCGGACGGCTCTCGACGAGGTCGCGGAACCGCTCGTACAGCTCGGTGCGCTGCTCGGCGATCGCGGCCTGGAGCAGGTGCGCGGCACGCACGTCAGTCGGGTCGGCAGGCGGTACCGGCTCCGCCCGATCACCCTCGAAGAAGATGACCTGGCCCTGGTCCTCGGCAGGAGCGACCTCGAGGCTCGCGAACCGGCCGTCGGCCTCGCCCTTGCGCGCCCCGCGCTTCGGCGAGGACCCGTTGCCGTCGGCGTCCTCGACGACGAGCCCGATCGAGCCCTGCAGCAGGTTGATGATCTCGGGGTTGTTGGCATGGTGCTCGCCGCCGCGCTTGCGGAAGCGGATGAAGCCCGGCTCGTCGAGCGCGGGCTCCTCCGAGAAGGCCACCTCGTGACGCGCGAGCACGTCGGCTCCGATCGCCGCGAACCCGATGCCGCCGACGACCGATGGCGTGCCGCGCAGGCACGCGTCGATGATCTCGTCGCCGAGGCCGAGCGCCTCGAAGATCTGCGCGCTGCGATACCCGTCCACCGTCGAGATCCCCATCTTCGAGAGGATCTTCAGCACCCCGTCCTCGATCGCGGCCTGGAGCTTCGCCTGCGCCTCGGCCGAGTGGATCTCCCCGAGCTGGTCGTCGTCGGCCATCGCCGCGACGGTGCGCAGCGCGACCCGTGGGCAGATCGCGTCCGCCCCGTAGCCCAGGAGGCATGCGATCGAGTGCGTGTCGCGGGCGTCACCGGAGTCGACGACGATCGATGCTTCCTGACGCACCCGCGCCGCGACCAGGGCATGGTGCACCGCGCCCAACGCGAGCAACGACGGGATCGGGGCACGCTCGGGGCTGATCGCCGCGTCGCTGACGACCAGGATCGAGGCGCCGCCGTCGACCGCCGAGAGCGCCTCGGCAACGAGCGCTTCGACCCCCGCCGCGAGCCCCGCGGGGCCGTCGGCGACCGCGAACGTCGCGTCGAGCGCGGTCGCCGGGAAGACCCGCTGCTCTTCGTCGAGCAGGAGCGACACCGCATCGGGGTAGAGGAAGAACGTCGGCAGCTCGAGCAGCTGGGCGGCCGAAGCCTCCTCCGACAGCAGCGGTCGGCGTCGTCCCAGGCAGGTGCGCAACGACATGACCAGCCGCTCGCGGAGGTGGTCGATCGGCGGGTTGCTGACCTGGGCGAAGCGCTGCTTCAGGAAGCCGAACACCGGGCGCGGCGTGGTGGCGACGGCCGCGAACGGCGTGTCGTCGCCCATGGAGAACGTCGGCTCCTTGGCATCGGTGGCCATGGGCTTCAGCACCATGGCGATCTCTTCGCGGTTGCAGCCGAACGCGACCTGCTCCGCGACGAGCTCGTCGGAGGTCGGCGGCATGCCGATGGCATGACCCGGCTCGAACGGCAGCAGACCGTCACGTGCCCAGTCGCCATAGGGGGCGCGGTCGGCGAGCCAGCGCTTGACGACCGCGTCGCGCTGGAGCCCCCGGAGCCGGGGCTCCGGGGCATCGGGATCGACGCAGAGCATCTCACCGGGACCGAGCCGACCGCGGATGATCTCGCCCCGGCCTGCGAGCGAGACCGCGCCCGCTTCCGAGCAGCAGACCACGATGCCGTCGGCCGACCGCTGCCAGCGCATCGGGCGCAGCCCGTTGCGGTCGAGCGTTGCGCCGACGCGACGCCCATCGGTGAAGATGAGCCCGGCCGGACCGTCCCACGGCTCGGACAGCGAGGCGTGGTAGCGGTAGAAGTCGCGGACGTCGGGATCGAGGTCGCGCACGCCCTCCCAGGCCTCGGGCACCATCATCGCGGCGACATGACGTGCGTCGCGCCCCCCACGCAGGAGCAGCTCGTAGGCGGCGTCGAGCTTGCCCGAGTCGGAGTCGCTCGGCTCGAGCACGGGTCGGAAGAGCGCGTCGGGTCCGAGCCCGACGCCCTCGGTGCCGAGCAGGCCACGAGCGATCATCCGACGCTCGTTGCCCTGGATCGTGTTGATCTCGCCGTTGTGGCACAGGTAGCGGAACGGCTGCGCGCGCTCCCACGCGGGAGCGGTGTTGGTCGAGAAGCGGCTGTGGAAGATGGCGAAGGCTGCTTCCATGTCGTCGCCGGCGAGGTCGGGGAAGAATGCGGTCAACCGGTCGCTGATCACGAGCGCCTTGTAGGTGATCGTCGAGAACGACCAGCTCGCGAAGTAGTGACGCACACCGGCTTCACGACATGTGCGCTCGGCTCGTCGCCGCGCCCGCAGCGCCGCGCGCTCGGCGTCGTCGACGCCGAGGTCTTCGGGACGCGCGATCAGTGCCTGCACCATCGCGGGGAGGTCGGCGCGGGCTGCGGATCCGATCTGGCTCTCGTCGATCGGCACGTCGCGCCAACCGACCAGCTCCAGGCCCTCCGTCGCGCACGCGGCCGCGACCGCGTCCTGGGCGGTCGTCCGAGCGCGCTCGTCGTTCCGGTCGAGGTACGCGAAGACGACTCCCAGGCGCTCGGCCGGTGCCGTCGTGCCCAGCTCGGCTCCGATGCGCGCCACGAAGCGCGCCGGGAGCGGGAGCAGCACCCCTGCGCCGTCGCCGGAGAGGCCGTCCGCCGCGACCGCGGCCCGGTGGCGCACGCACGCCAGCCCACCGAGCGCCAGGTCGACGATGTCCCGGCTCGTCCGGCCCTGCTCGTCGGCGACGAAGCCGATGCCGCACCCGTCGAGCTCGAGACGCTCCCTCGGCGCGCGCCAGCCGGCCGGTTCGGACGGCGAAGGAGAAGATGCGGGCAGCGACAACTCGGTCTCCCAAGTCTCGAAGGACGGGCTCGAAGATCGGGTCTCGAACGCACGGCCGCCGGGTGCGCACGGAACGTGCGATGCGGCTCGGTGCAGCTGGGGCGACGACGCTGTCGCGAGCGACAGGATACTCCTTCGAACCCGCGAATCCGTCCTGGAGACCTCGTGCCCGACATCACCGCCGACCGCTGCTCAGCCGTGCGAGCACGCCCATGACCGATCGCCCGCTGGTGGCAGTGCTCGGCGGTGGCCAGCTCGGCCGCATGCTCGGCATGGCCGCGGTCGACCTCGGCGTCGACGTGAGGTTCCTCGACCCGTCGAGCGAGGCCACCGCGCGGGCCTTCGGGCCACTCGTCGTCGGCGAGCTCGGCGACCGGGGTGCGCTCGCCGAGGTGTCGGCCGGTGCCGACGTGGTGACGTACGAGTGGGAGGGGGTGCCCGCCGACGGCGCTCGCTTCGTCGCCGACGCGGTCGTGGTACGACCCCATCCGCTGGCGCTGGAGGTCGCGCAGGACCGCGTCACCGAGAAGCAGACGTTCGAGCAGCTCGGCATCGAGGTCCCGCGCTTCGCCGCGATCGATCGATCCGAAGGCGTCGGCCCCGCGCTCGAAGCGGTCGGGCTCCCCGCAGTGGTCAAGACCCGCCGGGGCGGCTACGACGGCAAGGGCCAGGCCGTCGTGCGCGAGCCCGACGAGGCACGAGACGTGTGGCCCGCGCTCGGCGCCGTGCCCCTCGTCGCCGAGTCGCTCGTTCCCTTCACGCGCGAGCTCTCCGTGCTCGCGGCTCGCGCGACCGACGGCACCACTGCGTGCTATCCCCTGGTCGCGAACGAGCACGCCGGTGGGATCCTCCGCACCAGCCGGGGTCCGGCCCCCGGCCTCACGCCCGAGCTCCAACGAGCGGGCGAGTCGATCGCGGCGCGGCTGCTCGACCACCTCGACTACGTGGGCGTGCTCGCCGTGGAGCTGTTCGAGCACGAAGGACGCCTGCTCGCCAACGAGATGGCGCCGCGAGTGCACAACTCCGGCCACTGGACCATCGAGGGTGCGGCGACGAGCCAGTTCGAGCAACACCTGCGCGCCGTGCTCGGCTGGCCGCTCGGCGAGGTCGGCCTGCACGGCGTGTCCGCGATGGTGAACTGCATCGGTCGACTGCCAGAGGCGTCCGAGGTGGTCGCCGTGCCGGGCGCCCACCTCCACGACTACGCCAAGTCACCTCGCACGGGGCGCAAGGTCGGTCACGTGACGATCGTCGCCGACGACCCCGAGACGCTGGAGGACCGGGTCCGGCAGGTGCGAGCGCTGCAGCACGACGACGGTTGAGGGGCGTGCCCCTCGACGGTCAGGCGATCGCGCCGGCGTCGCGGAGCTTGGCGATCTCGTCGGCGCCGAAGCCCCACTCGCCCAGCACCTCGTCGGTGTGCTCACCCGGCTTCGCCGGTGGGCGTCGCAGCTCGGGCGCGGTGCGCGAGAAGCGCGGCGCCGGGGCGGGCTGGTGCACGCCTTCGTAGTCGACGATCGTGCCGCGCGCCCGGAGGTGCGGGTGCTCGATCGCCTCCCCCATCGTGAGCACCGGCGCGAAGCACGCGTCGGTCATCTCCATGAGCTCGCACCACTCGGCCCGCGTGCGCGACGCGAAGATCTCGGTGAAGCGCTCACGGAGGACCGGCCATCCGCTGCGGTCCATCTGATCGGGAAGGTCCTCGCCCTCGAGACCGAGGAGCCGGAGCAGCTCGGCGTAGAACTGCGGCTCGAGCGAGCCGAGCGCGATCTCCTTGCCGTCGGCGCACACGTAGCTGTCGTAGAACGGCGCGCCCGTGTCGAGGACGTTGGTCCCACGAGCGTCTTCGTCGAAGGCGCCGAGGGCCCGGAGGCCCCAGATCATCGACATCAGGATCGCCGAGCCGTCGACCATCGCGGCGTCGATCACCTGACCCTGGCCCGAGCCGCGCGCCTCGAGGACGCCGCACACGATCCCGAACGCGAGGAACATGCCCCCGCCCCCGAAGTCTCCGATCAGGTTGATCGGCGGCGTCGCCTTCTGCCCCTCGCGCCCGAAGTGGGCGAGCGCGCCGGCGAGCGCGATGTAGTTGATGTCGTGGCCGGCGGCGTTCGCCATCGGACCGTCCTGACCCCAGCCCGTCATCCGTCCGTAGACGAGCTTCGGGTTGCGAGCCAGGCAGTCGTCGGGGCCGAGGCCGAGCCGCTCGGTCACGCCCGGTCGGAAGCCCTCGAGCAGCGCGTCCGCCGACTCCACGAGTCGCAGCACCGTCTCCACGCCGTCGGCGTGCTTCAGGTCGACGCCGATCGACCGCCGGTTGCGGTCGAGCACCGGCACGCCGCCGGGGTCGAAGCCCGCGGCGACCGACTGGGTGCGATGCACCCGGACGACCTCGGCGCCCATGTCGGCCAGGAGCATGGCGGCGAACGGGCCCGGCCCGATCCCCACCAGCTCGACGATCTTCACCCCGGTCAGCGGACCTGGCACCTCGGCTCCCCCGTGTCTCGACCTCGTTCGCCGGCCCCTCGGCTCGGCGACGGCCCAGAACGGTACCCTGCGCGGCATGCGCCTCCGCCTGGAACCGTCCGACGAGCACATGCACCCGTTGGAGGAGGCGAGCAACTTCAACGAGAGCATGTACTTCAACCTGTACGACCCGCACGAGCGCGTGGGCGGCTTCTTCCGCCTCGGCAACCGGGCGAACGAGGGCTACGCCGAGATGACGACGTGCCTCTACCTGCCCGACGGCCGCGTCGCGTTCACGTACCAACGACCCGAGATCAGCGACAACGACGCGTTCGATGCCGGCGGCATGCGCTTCGAGGTGATCGAGCCCTTCCGTGAGCTGACCGTGCGCTACGAGGGCAAGATCTGCCTGCTCGAGCGACCGCTCGAGATGGCCGACCCGCGGCGAGCGTTCACCGAGAACCCGTGGACCGACTGCACCGTCGAGCTCGGCTACCGAGGCATCTCGCCGATGCTCGGCGGCGAGCCCGTCAACGACGACGGCTCACCGATCGAGGAGCACCCGGGTGAGGGGTTCGCCCGAGGCCACTACGAGCAGCACGTGGGCGCGACCGGGGTGATCCGCGTCGGCGACGAGGAGTGGGAGGTCGACGGCTTCGGCCTGCGCGACCACTCCTGGGGTCCTCGGTTCTGGCAGTCACCGTGGTGGTACCGCTGGCTCACCGGCAACTTCGGCGACGACGGCGGGTTCGTCATCTCGATCGTCACGGCCCGCGACGGGTCGCAGCGGATCGGCGGGGTCTGGCTCGAGGACGGCGAGTACCGCCACCTCACCGATGCGTCGATCGACACCGAGTGGCGTTCCGACGACCTGTACCACCACGGCATCCGGGCGGTCGCGCGCGTCGGTGACGTCGAGCACGTCGTCGAGGGCAGCGTGCTCTCGCTCATCCCACTGCGCAACCGACGCACGACGCCGGAAGGCGAGCAGCTCGTGACGCGCATCAGCGAGGGCATGACCGAGTGGCGATGCGACGGCCGCGTCGGGTACGGGCTGTCGGAGTACCTCGACCAGATCGTCGACGGGCGGCCCGTCGGCGTCGCCGCCTAGGCGGCCGAGAGCTGCGGGTCGCGAGGCGCCCGCCGAGCCGCCATGCGCTCGTCGACCGACCACCGGCCGGGGCCGAGCCAGCAGAGCACGATCATCAGGACGAGCAGCGCCGGTCCGTAGACGAGGTGGAACGAACCGCCCTCGACGCGACCGGCCGTCGCGAGCGCGCCGACCATGTTGAGCGCGAGGACGAACGCGGCCGGTCGGACGAGGAACCCCACGACGAGCAGGATGCCGCCGACGAGCTCCACGACCCCGACGACGGGCACCGCGACCTCGGGCCACGGCACCTCGAACGACCGGAACTCGTCGACCTCCTTCGAGTAGTCGAAGAACTTCCCGGTCGACGTCGAGACGAAGAACAGACCGGTGACGACACGGATCACCGTCGCGATCCAGCCCGCCCAGCCGGTGAACCGGTTCGTCTGGAGCCTGTGCAGCACTTCGGTCATCGATCCCCCAGTTCGGATGCGCCCTGCGGTCGCCGGTCGCCGGAACGGTCAGCGGTGTCCGGAGCCGACCTCGACCCCGGATGGCGCCGGGCTACCAGGAGCCACCGCCGCCACCGCCGCCGCCACCGCCGGAGAAGCCACCGCCACCGCTGAACCCGCTCGAGCCCGACGTCGACGGCGGCGTCGAGGTCAGCGTGCCGGCCGACGTCGTGTTGAAGCCGGTGATCGACTGCGAGAACACCATGTAGTGGAACGGCGTCGACGACCGGTACCAGTAGAGCTCGGCGGGCTCGGCGCCCAGCCCTTCGAACGCGCGCGCCCACTTCTCGGTGGCGCCGAAGACGATCGCGTACGGGAGGTACTCGGAGAACAGGTTCTTGCGCTCCGCGAACCGAGCGCGCTCCTTCTCGGACTCCTCGATGAACCTTCGGAACCCGTTGACGCGCTTGAACACCGCCGAGCCCTTGGCAGTGCGCGCCGGTGCGAAGCGCGCCGCGAACAGGATGACGAGGCCGAGGACGATCAACGGGATGCCGAGCAGCCCGGCATGGGTGAACGCGGCGAGCGCGATCGTCGCGCCGATCCCGAGCAGGAGCACGAGGAAGCCGAGGCAGCCGACGCCCAGCGCGGCACCGTCGGGACGACGCGTGAACCAGCCTCGGGCCATCGCGTCGTCCATGAGGGCGGTGCGCACCTTCCCCATGCGGGTCGCGAACTCGTACTTGAGGTCCGAGATCTTCACCTCGTCCCCGTCGCGGAAGAGCCCGTCGAGCAGCTCCTGCTCGTAGGGCAGGAGCTCCTCGTCGCCGTCCTTCAGCTTGGTGAGCTTCCAGTCGGTGCCCTGCCAGCGCGACTCGGCCTCGACCTCTTCGATGACGAGGTGCTTCCGCACCGCGAGGTCGACGATCGTCGCGGTGACGTCGAGCGGGTTGGCCTGGAAGTCGGCGAGCGTGCCGACCTGTCCCGGCCGGAGGTCGTCGGGCGGGACGAACTCGACCGGGGTCTCGGTCTTCTCGAACACCGGGGTCGCCTCGTCGGCGCCCTCTGCGGTGCCGAAGGCCTGGTCGACCGCCGACCCCTTGAATCGGCGGTCACGCGCTCGCGGCACGTAGATGGCGAGGAAGCCGCCGACGAGCAGCACCAGCAGTCCCGCGGTGGTCCCACCCGTCACCGGGTTCAGGGCGAACGCGCGCCCCGGCGTCCACCGCTCCTCGAGGATCGGCTTCGGGGGTGGCACCGCCCCCTTCGGGATCCCGACGACGACGGTCAGCCCGTTGAACGGGAAGAGGTCGTCGTCGGTGAAGGTGGCGGTGGAGCCGTCGGTCGTCGACCCGGCACACGGCAGCGTCGAGAGCTGGGGCCCGGCGAAGCACGCGGTCTGGGTGATCTCCGTGGGCGCCCGCACCTCGACCCTGGCATCGGAGATCGTGACCGCCCACTGCTGCCCGATGGCGTTCCAGTACAGCTCGTCGTGGTCCTCGAAGCCGTTCAGCGCACCCTTCACGGTGTACGTGATGTCGTACGTGTGCGGCCCGGTGATCGTGCGGTCGGGGTCACCGATCTTGATCTGGAAGTAGCCGACGCCGCCGTCGTCGAACTCGGAGGTCTCGTACTGCACCGGCGTCCCCGGCGATCCCTCCACCGACTCGACGTCGATCTCGTAGACGCGGTCGGTGTCGGCCTTCTTCGGGTAGTCGAAGCGCACGGGGATGTCGCGGAAGATCCCGTGACGCTGTGCGGAGCCGAAGTCGTACTCGATCACCTCACGGATCGTGAGCGAGCCGTCGTCCTGGATGGTGATCGTGACGTCGTAGGTCGGGATCGACTCCGGCGCGAAGCCGGCCGACGCGGTCGACGAGCCGGCGAGCAGCGCGACGCACGCGAGTGCGGCGCCGGCGAGCACACGACCGAAGCGCATCGTCGGCACGCTACCCCGGCCGCCGGATGGGAGACTGCCTCGGTGGGCGATGCCATCCGCGTGCTCGTCGTCGACGACCAGGCACCCTTCCGTCGGGCCGCTCGCGCAGTCGTCGGGCTCACCGAAGGCTTCGAGGTCGTCGCCGAGGCCGAGACCGGCGAGGAGGCCGTGGCACTGGTCGACGAGCGCTCCCCCGACATGGTGCTGATGGACATCAACATGCCCGGCATCGACGGGTTCGAGGCCTGCCGGCGCATCACCAGCTCGCACCCCGAGCTCGTGGTGCTGCTCGTCTCCACCTACGACGCCGACGCGCTGGCGTCGGACGCCGGCGCGTGCGGGGCCGCCGGGTACCTGCACAAGGAGGACCTCGGACCGGACGTGCTGCAGGCCGCGTGGTCCCGGCACGCGCCGACCTAGCGCGCCGTCCGGATCCGACCCGCAGGCGCGCAGCGAGACCGAGTCGGGGCGCCTCGGGTCAGAGAGGGATGCGCCCGCCGACGCGCGTCCCCTGACCCGGCGCCGAGTCGACCGTGAGCGTCCCACCGATCGCACCGACCCGGTCGGCCATGTTGACGAAGCCCGCTCCCCGACCCGCACCGCCCTCGAGCTCGAAGCCGGCACCCGTGTCGGCGACCTCGAACAGCAGCGCCCCCTCCTCCTCCCGCACCGTGACCGTCGCGTGCGCGCCTTCGCCGGCGTGCTTGCCCGCGTTCTGGAGCGCCTCGAGGCAGCAGAAGTACACCGCGGCCTCGATCGCCTGGTCGTAGCGGCCGATCCCGTCGGCGACGACGTCGGTCGGGAGCGCCGCCCGACCGGCCGCCGCGCTCAGCGCGTCGGGCAGGCCGCGATCGGCGAGGAGCGGCGGATAGATGCCGTGCGCGAGGTTGCGCAGCTCCTGCACCGCTTCCTGGAGGTCGGAGCCGATCTGGTCGAGCATCCCCTGCGCGGCCTCGGGGTCCTTCTCGGCGAGCTGACGAGCGAGGCGCACGCTGACCGCGAGCGCCACGAGGTGCTGCTGCGCGCCGTCGTGGAGGTCGCGCTCGATCGCGCGCCGCTGGGCGTCGCCGGCTTCGACGATGCGGGCCCGGGACGCTCGCAGCTCGTCGGCCTGGCGCTGCACCTCGTCGAGCGACTCCTGCAGCGCGGAGTCGAGCTTCGCGTTGTGCAGCGCGAGCCCGACCTGACGCGCGAGCTCCGTGAGCGCGGCGTCGTCACGCTCGTCGAACGGAGTCGCCCCGTCGAAGCGTCGCACGACCAGCAGGCCGAGCAGCTCGCCCGAGTTGGTCGCCGGCGCGACACGAAGGTTCTCGTCGGCACCCTCGCCGGTGACCAGCGCCGGCATCCACACCTTGATCCACGCCGGGCCCGACACCCCCGCCCGGGCGACGATCGGCTCCTCGTCGCGGCCGAGCTCCAGCGTCGCCACGCCTCGGTCGGGGACCGAGACCGTGCGCTCGAGTCGTCCCCGGGGGCTCTTCGTCCACACCTCGGCATGGTCGAGCGACAGCGCCTGCTTCATCGACTCGGCGAGCTGGAGCAGCAGCTCGTCGAAGGGAAGGGCCCGGGCGAGCCGCGACCCGAACGTGCGGATCACCTCCTCGGGCGAGTGCTGCTCCCCGTAGACCCTTCGGGTCGCGAGCTCGAGCAGCCGTCGGCGCGCCGGGACCCAGAGGAGCGCCGCGAGTGCCGCCGCCAGCATGGAGAGCCCGATCACCGAGCGCTCGTCCGCCGAAGGGGTGCGCCCGAGCCCGAGCACGATCAGCAGGTACGACGCGCCGACGAGGCCGACGAGACCGCCGAGCACGATCGTGTGCACGAGGAGGCGATCGATGCGCACCGCGGCCTCCGACGTGCCGAGCGCGAGCGCGACCGGGACGAGCACGGTCGCGCCGACCGCGATCGCCAGGACCGGCTCCGGCCAGTCGACGATCGCGTCGAGGATCGCGGCCAGCGCGGCGATCGCGGCGGCCACGAGGACGCCCCAGGCGAACCACTGGAAACGCGGGCGGGCGGTGAGCGGCGCGCGGCGGGCGCTCGCGACGAACGCGACGACGCCGACGAGCACGTCCGCGGCGACGACGCCGATCAGCGCAGCGGTCGGGAGCTCCGGCCGCTCGACGAAGAGGTGCACCGCGAGCAGCGCCGAGACGCCGTAGGCGAGCCCGGCGACGATCCGCGCTCCCCGCGTGCGCAGGCGACCGTCGGGCAGCGAGAGCACGAGCGTGAGCCCCGCGGCGGGCAGGAGTCCCACCCCGAGCGCGCGCACGGCCGCCGCGAGGTCGGCCGAGCCGCTCCGTCCCGTCAGCACGGCACCGAGCACCGCGAGGAGCCCCACGAACGCCACCTTCAGCATCACCGCACCGAGCAGGTCGTCGCGGGGCCGCCGCGCGACGACGACCGCGCACAGTGCCCAGACCACGACCAGCGCGGCCGAGAGCACCTGCCCGGGCCCCACCCGGCTCGCGGTGTCGAGCGACGCCACGACGACGCCACCGGCGGCGACGACGAGCCCCAGCACGATCACCGCCCAGGCCCTCCACCCGAGCGGCGCGCGCACGGCGGCGTCGTCGCGGATGCCCGTGATCTCGAGCGGCTCGGGCGGCACGGTCGTCGACATCTCGGCCTCTCTACTCCGTTCGCAGGGCCCGGGCGGGGCTCGTGCGTGCGGCCAGGCGCCCGGGGACGAACGCGATCAGTGCCGCCGCGACCAGCGCCACGGGCACGAGCGCGGCGAGGGGCGCCACGGGGACGACGACCTCGGGGATCGCACCGATCTCGGTCTCGAACAGGTGCGACAGGAGGCGCCCGAGCAGGATGCCCAGTGGCAGCGCCACCACGAGCGCGAAGCCGGTGACGACGACCGCCTGCCAGGCGACGGTCGCCCCGACCTGGGCCCGGAGCTCGCGTCGGGTGAACCCGAGCGCCACCAGGACCGCGAGGTCGCGCTGACGGCGACGCACGGACGTGATCAGCGCATGAGCCAGGGTCGCGAGCGCCAGCGCGCCGAGCACCGCGGCCAGGATCACGGGGGTGTCGGTGACACGGCGCAGCGCTTCGATGTCCTCGGGCGCCTCCACCGGCTCGATCGCGAACGCGAACGACTCCTGGATCGAGTCGCGCAGGGCGCGCGCGCCCACGTCGACCGGGACGCCGGGGCGCAGGCGGACGAGGAAGGCGCGGCTGTGGAAGTCGGGGCTGCGGGCGAGCGCTCCCTCCATCGTGAGGACGGCACCGCGGTTGAGCGCCGCCTCGTCCGCACCACCGAGGGTCTGGAAGCGGGGCAGGACGGACTCCCCGACGATCAGCACGTCGCGGCCCACGGCCGCAGCCCGGTCGCCGATGTCGAGGCCGAGGGCGTCGAGGGTCTCGCGCCCGACGGCGGCCTCGTTCGGGCCTCGGGGCAGTCGGCCGGCGACGACCTCGAGGTCCACCCCGCCCGACCGATCGATCCCGAGGGTCGGCACCGCGCGCCCACCGATGTCGACGACGTTCGGTGCGGCGATCGACCACGTCTCCACGACGCGGGCGGCATCGAGCTCCTGCTCGACGAAGGTCGTCTTCGCGAGCAGCAGCGTCTCGATGTCGAAGTCGCCCTCGAGCGCCTCGAGCTCGCGCTCGTCCGCCGCCACGCGCACCGTGACGTCCCACGTCGCGCCCCATTGGGCCGGGGTGTCCACGACGTGCTGCAGGTTCGCGGCGACGACCAGGGCGGTGACGAGCGCAGTGCCGGCCGCGGCCATGCCGACGAGGATCGATCGCGTGGGCACCGCGGTCGACCCCCGACCCGGCTCGAGCGCGAAGCGCGCGCCGGCGATGACCGTCGGCGGAGCGCCCAGCCGCGCGAGACGCTCCGCGAGGCGCGGCCGGACCTCGTGCTCGACGACCGCCTCGTCGACGAACCGACGGCGAGCGAGGCGCCACGAGGGGACGACGGCCATGAGCAGCACGAGCACTGCGACGACGACCGAGCCGACTCCCAGCACCAGCGGGTCGACGGCGACGCCGCGCTCGGGCTCCGCGGGCCGCGCCGGCCCGATGGGCATGAGCGGCGAGGCCGCGATCGCGACCGCGCCGGCGACGAGCGCGGCGACGATCGCGGTCGGCAGGGCTCGGAGGAGCCCGAGACCGAATCGCTGCGTCCGGCCCAGCCCGAGCGCAGCGAGCGTCCGGTCGTCGGACGCCGCGAGGAACAGCTGACGGGCCAGCGCCTGACCGATGATCAGCAGGCTCGCGACCGCGAGCACGATCGCGAACGCGACGAGCGCGACGACCTCCGGCCGGGTCACGCGATCGACCCGAGCGGCGTCGGCGCGGGTGCTCGCAACGTCGACCGCGCGCCCGTCACCCAGCTCGCGAGCGGCGCGCACGAACGCGTCGGCGTCGGCGCCGTCACGGAGTCGCACCTGCACGCTCGACTCGACCGCCTTCCCCGCGTGGGTGCGACCGAACGCCGGGGTCAGCAGCATCTGCAGCCCGCCCTGGCGCCGCTCGTCGACACCGATCTGGTCCGGCGTCACCCCGACGCCGACGACGCGGAGGTCGATGCGGTCGGTGCGCAACCCGTCGGGTGCCGCCGGGTCGGTGACGACGATCAGCAGCGGTGCAGGATCGCCGACGTCGAACCCGCCCTCGTCGGCGAGGATGCGGCTGACGAGCACCTCCTCGGGACGGTCGGGCGCGGGCATCCGGCCTTCCAGCACGATCGGGCGCCCGAGGTCGCGGTACGCCCGACCGTCGGACGCGCTGGCGAAGACCGCGGGCCTCGATCCGAGCGTGTCGCGCGGACCGGGCGTGGTCAGGTAGTACCGCTCGACCTGCCCCACCTCCGCGACCCCGGGGAGCCGGGCGACCTCGGCGGCCGAGATCGGCGACGTGCTCGCTCCCGCGAGGCGCACGGTGAAGTCGACCGCGTCCGTCGCCTCGAGCATGCGCGCGTAGGCGGAGTCGGTGCGACGTGCCCCCGCGGCGGCCGCGAGCACCGCGCCCGCCGCCACGCCCGCGACGAGCCCGAGCACCACCGGGCCGCGCCACCCCGAGCGCAGCTCGCTGCGGAGTCGGCTCAGCAGCGCACGCACGCGAGCTCGCTCTCGATGATCGGCACGGCTCGCTACGGCCGAACCGCGCTCGTCGCGGCGGTCACGGTGTCGCCGACGACCCGACCGTCGCGCATGTGCACCACGCGATCGCTCGCGGCAGCGACGCTCTCGTCGTGCGTCACCATGAGGATCGTCAGTCCTCCGGCGTGGAGGCGTCGGAACAGCGCGAGCACCTCGCGACCGCCCTCGGAGTCGAGCGCACCGGTGGGCTCATCGGCGAGGACGATCGTGGGCTCGTTCGCGAGCGCCCTCGCGATCGCGAGCCGCTGGCGCTGGCCGCCGGAGAGCACACCCGGAGCGTCGGGCGCCTTGTCGGCAAGGCCCAGGAGGTCGAGGAGCTCGCGCGCCCGCAGCTCGGCGCGTCGTCGTGGAGCCCCGGCGATGACTGCGGGCAGGGTCACGTTCTCGAGGACGCTCATTCCTTCGAGGAGGTTGAAGAACTGGAAGACGATGCCGATGTGGCGGCGGCGCATGACGGCCAGCTCGTCCTCGGTCTTCCCGACGAGCGATTCGCCGGCGACCGCGATCTCGCCGTCGGTCGGAGTGTCGAGCCCGGCGACGAGGTTGAGCAGCGTCGACTTGCCGCAACCCGACGGTCCCATCACCGCGACGAACTCACCGGGTCGGATCTCGAGGTCGACGCCGCGAAGCGCTCGCACCGGCATGCCCTCGGACTCGAACGACTTGCGGAGGCCGCGAGTCAGGACGACGGCATCGCTCGACTCGTCGGTCATGCCCCGGCGCCCTCGGCAGGCCCCGCGCCCGGCACCTCGATCCAGTACGCCCGCACCGCGCCCTCGCGGCCCTTCACGTGGAGGTCGTCGAGCAGGGTGGCGTCGGACGGGGGTTCGCTCAGCGCGTCGAGGGTCGCGCCGCTGAGCACGATGCGGCCCGCCGGACGCGCGAGGTCCTGGAGCCGCTGCGCGAGGTTCACCGTGTCGCCGATGAGCGTGTACTCGAGTCGTTCCTCGGACCCGAGCAGCGCGGCCGCGACCGGGCCGGTCGAGAGCCCGATCCCGAGACCGAACTCCGGCAGGCCCGCCGCGCGCCAGCGCTCGTTGACGCCGGCCTGGAGCTCGAGCATCGCGAGCGCGGCCCGGTACGCCCGATCGGCGTGGTGGGGCTCCGGGACGGGCGCGCCGAACGACGCCATCACCGCGTCGCCGATGAACTGCATCACCGTGCCGCCCGCGTCGATGATCGCCCGGTTCATCGCGGCGCGGTGCTCGTTGAGCTGGCGCGCCAGCGCGCTCGGGTCGGCGTGCTCGGAGATCGCGGAGTAGCCCCGGATGTCGGCCATGAGGACGGTCACGTCGAGGTCACGGGTATCTCCGATCTCGAGGCCCTCGTCCCGGATGATGTCGGCGACGCCGCCTGGCAGCAGGCGGCTCAGCGTCTCACCCTGCTCCTCGCGGTCGACGATCGCCTGGTGCAGCATCCGCAGACGCTTCAGCGAGCCTGCGGTGCCCGCGCTCGCGCCGTGCGAAAGCTTGAGGAAGAGCCGTTCGACGTCGTCGTTGACCGCGGCCGGCGTGGTCTGGCGCGCGACGGCGATCACCTTGATCGGCCTGCCCTCGGCGACCTGCTGGAGCAGCTCCTCCTCGTCGGCGGTCAGCCCGCCGTCGGCCGTCACCGGCGCGACGAGCGACTCGACGATCTTCGGGTCGAGCACGGAGCCGCCGGTGGCGACCTCGCGGACCGCGCGCGCGAGCTGGTCGCCTTCGGCGACGCGGTCCTTGAGGAGGTAGGCGTAGCCCTCGGCACCGTCGGCGAGCAGGGCCAGGGCGTACTCGGGATCGTCGAACTGCGACAGCACGACGACGCCCGTCCCCGGGTGTCGCTTCCGCACCTGCTTCGCCGCGTCGATGCCCTCGGACTGGAAGCTCGGCGGCATCCGGATGTCGGTGACGATCACCTGCGGCGCCGCCGCCTCGGCCCCGGCGACCAGCTCGTCGTAGTCGCCCGCGACCCCGACGACCTCGAGGTCGTCCTCGAGCGCCAGCAGCGCGCGGACCCCTTCGCGGACGATCACGTTGTCGTCCGCGAGGAAGACCGTGATGCCGCGGCCCTCCGGCGCCTCGTCGTCCATCGCTGCTCCCTCGTGCGGTCCGCGGTCCCCGATGCTGCCAGCCTCGCCCATCGGCGGGCGCGCTCGCCCATCATCGCCCGGCGTCCTACCGTCCGGGGATGCGCATCGAGTCGTCCGTGCTCTCGGTCTCCTGGATCCCGTCGGAGGCCGTGACCGGCCTTCCCAAGCAGGTGTTCGAGGTGGGCGTGACCCACTACGACGAGCCGCCGCCCGACCGCGTCGTCGCCGGTGACCTCGACGAGCTCAAGGCGTCCGCTCGGTTCCGCTTCGCCAACGACCTCCGGGCCTGGATCGAGGTGCGCGACGGCCGCATCGTCGACTGCGGCTACGAGGGCGGCGGGCACATGGGCTTGACCACTGTGAGCGTTGCGGGCAAGAGCGCGCGCTTCGAGCCCGTGGCGCTGCCCGACATCCGCCACGACCCCGAGCTGCGCGGCACCTCGGCGCGCTTCGTCCAGACCACCGGTGGCCGCGCGCCGCTCCCGGCACCGAGGGCGGTGAAGCATCCGCCGTTCTTCCGCCTGAAGCCACCCGACGTGTGGACGACGCTCGCGCTGACGCTGCACGCCGACGGCACCTCGGAGTACGAGCTGTTGGGCGCGAGTCGGTTCCCACGTCACTGGATCTACGACGCCGCGGGTGCACTGGACGCGAAGGCGGGACTCGCCGACTTCAAGGAGTGGTACGGCCACCAGTTCGGCAAGCGCACGCCCTGGGGTCGAGAGGACTCGAAGGCGTACGTCACCGCGGTCGAGACCGCGCTCGAGCGTCAGCTCTCGACGACGATCATGCGCGGCGGACACGACCCGGAGATCCGCACCGTCAAGAAGGGCGCGGCGCTGTGCGAGCAAGGAGATCCCGGTGACGAGCTGTTCCTCCTGCTCGACGGGGTGCTCGACGTGATCGTCGACGGGGAGCCGCTCGCGGAGGTCGGCCCGGGGGCGATCCTCGGTGAGCGCGCGGTCCTCGAGGGCGGTCGGCGCACCGCGACGTTGCGGGCACGCACGAAGTGCCGGGTGGCGGCCGCGCCGAGCGACGCGATCGACCGCGACGCGCTCATTGCGCTCGCCGAGGGTCACCGACGCGAGGGATCGTGACGGAGCCGATCGACGAGGCTGCGCTCGCCGCGGCGACGACGCGCTGGCTCGGCGCCGGCGTCACGATCGCCGACCTGCGCCGCCTCTCGGGAGGCGCGTCGCGCGAGACGTGGGCGTTCGACGCCGTCGAGGACGGCGGCACCGCGCACCCTCTGGTGCTCCGTCGCGACCCCAGCACGACCGTGCTCGGCGCCGCCCGGGCGACCGAGTTCGAGGTGCTGCGCGCGGCGCGCGCCGCGGGGGTGACCGCACCCGAGGTCGCCTACCTGCTGGACACCGACGACGCGCTCGGCGACGGCTTCGTGATGGTGCGCATCGACGGCGAGACGATCCCGCGCCGCATCCTGCGTGAGGAGCAGTACGCGAGCGCGCGCGCCGCGCTCGCCGCGGAGCTGGGCGCGGAGGCGGCACGCGTGCACGCGGTGCCGGTGGAGTCGCTCCCCGACCTCCCCGTGCTCGGCGGGCGCGAGCAGCTCGACCAGTACCGCGGGATCCTGGACGGCATCGGTGAGCCGCACCCCGCGTTCGAGCTGGCGCTGCGCCTCCTGGAGCGCGACGCGCCGGAGCCGACGGAGCCCGCACTCGTCCACGGCGACTTCCGCAACGGCAACCTCGTCGTCGGCCCCGAGGGCCTGCGCGCGCTCCTCGACTGGGAGCTGGCCCATCTCGGCGACCCGGTCGAGGACCTCGGGTGGTGCTGCGTCCGGTCCTGGCGCTTCGGGCGAGACGACCTAGCGGTCGGCGGCTTCGGCACCGTCGACGAGCTGCTCGACGCCTATGCCGCGGCCGGCGGGGCGCGGGTCGATCGAGACCGGCTGGCGTGGTGGGAGGCGTTCGGGACCCTCAAGTGGGGTCTCATCTGCGCGATCCAGGCCCACACCCACCTCGGGGGGCTCGTGCGCTCGGTCGAGCTGGCGACGCTCGGACGTCGGATCGCGGAGACCGAGTGGGACCTCCTGGCGCTGCTCGTGCCCGACGTCGTCGCGACGCTCGCGCCGCTGCCCGAGCCCGTGGCCGACGCCGCACCGCGCTCGCTCCAGGACCGTCCCAGCGCAGCCGAGCTGCTCGAGGCCGTGCGGGAGTACGTCGAGTCGGACGTCCAGCCCGCGCTCGAGGGCCGCGGCGCGTTCCACGCCCGGGTCGCCGTGAACGCGCTGGGGATCGTCGAGCGCGAGCTCGTCCTCGGACCGTCCGTCGACGCGCCCGTCGTCGCGCGCCTCGCCGCGCTGCTGGGGCACGAGGGGAGCGGCCGCGAGCTCGTCGGCGGGCTGGCGGCCGGCATCCGCGACGGCTCGCTGCTGACCACCGAAGGGGACGACGCGGTCGTCGCCGCGGTGGTCGACGTCGTCCGCGCCAAGCTCGCGGTCGCCAACCCGCGCTACACCGAGCCCCGAGCCCCCGAGCCCGCTGCCCCCGAGCCCGCTGCGCCCGACCCCGACCCCGACCACTAGGTTCCGGCCCCGTGCCTTCGTCTGGTTGCGTAGCTCACCTTCGCCACGAGGGTCGAGCAACGCACGTCAGGCGGATGCGGGGTGCACTCGTCTCGGTGCTCGCGGTCGCTCTGCTCGGGCTGACGACGACGGCGCTCATCGTGACGACCCCGGCCGGCGCCGGCACAGGACCGTCGGGTGAGCGGTGTGGCACCGACCGAGAGCGCGACCGCGACCGGTGCGTCGGGCCCGTCACCGACGAGTCGGGCGGCGGCGGGGGCACCGTCACGATCGTGGTGTCGGTCGTGGTCGGGCTCGCGGTCGCGGGGGTCGCCTTCGTGCTCCTCCGGCGCCAGTTCGTCGCGCAGCCGAGCCGCCCCTCCGAGGCTCCACCGACCGACGAACGCGGGAACCCATGAGGATCGCGACCTGGAACGTCAACTCGCTCAACAAGCGCCTGCCACGGGTCGAGGAGTGGCTCGAGTACGCGGCACCCGACGTGCTGTGCCTCCAGGAGACCAAGCTCGCCGACGACGCGTTCCCCCAGCTCACCTTCGAGGCCCTCGGCTACGAGGCGGCGCATCACGGCCAGGGCCAGTGGAACGGGGTCGCGATCCTCTCGAAGGTCGGGCTCAGTGACGTGTCGAGCGGCTTCGAGGACCTCGTCGATCCCTACGAGGGTGACGCGCGGCTGCTCACCGCGCGCTGCGGCGGGCTGCAGGTCGTCAGCGTCTACGTGCCGAACGGGCGCGAGGTCGGCACCGACCACTACGAGCGCAAGCTCGCGTGGCTCGGCTGCCTCAAGGACTGGCTCGCGGTCACGCGGGCCCCGACCGACCCGATCGTCGTCACCGGCGACTTCAACGTCGCGCCCGAGGATCGGGACGTGTGGTCACCCAAGGCGTTCGTCGGCGCGACGCACGTCACGGAGCCCGAGCGCGCCGCGATCGCCGCGCTCGAGGACTGGGGCCTCGTCGACGCGTTCCGCGAGGTGTACGACCAGGACGGGCTCTTCACCTACTGGGACTACCGGGGCGGTGACTTCCACCAGCACCGCGGCATGCGCATCGACCTCGCGCTCGTCACCCGACCGGTCGCCGATCGAGTCACGTGGGCGCTCGTCGACCGCAACGCGCGCAAGGGCAAGCTCCCGTCCGACCACGCGCCGCTCGTGATCGACCTGGCCGACTGACGCTCGCCGCGCGGCACGTCGCGGCGAACCTCACCCGATCTCGAGGACCTCCTCGAGCCAGTCGAACACCCGCTCGTCCCGCAGGCTCTGCGCCGCGGGCTCGCAGTGCCAGTCGGCACCCTCCGCAGTGGTGAACCGCACGATGTCCTTCCGTGCACACGTGAGCTCGTCGTAGAGGGCCTGGGACTGGCCCGGCCAGAACTGCTCGTTGTCCGGATCGGTGACGAGCGTCGGGCACGTGATGCGGGCGATGGTCGCGTCGTCGAGGTGCATCGCTCGCGCCGCCGTGAACGCCTCGAACGGAGACGACGTCCCGTAGGGGGCCATGCGCCACGCGAGCACCGCCTGCTGCGCGTCGTCGCCGGAAGCCATCAGCGCGTCGAAGTCGTGCTGGTTGCCCTCGTCGAGCAGCTGCACCATCTCCTTCGGCAGGTGCGCCTCCCACGACGCGGCGACGTCGATCACGCCCGGATCGGCGACCAGCGCCGAGATCCGCGACTCGTGCGCGGCGGCTCGTGGCGCCCAGTAGCCGGCCTGGCTCACGCCCTGGAGCGCGATCCGATCGGTGTCGACGTCGGGCCGCGTGTGCAGGTAGTCGACGACGGGGGTCACGACCTTCTCCCAGTCGTGCCGGAAGTGCAGTCCCTGGCGATGCAGCGCGGCGCCCTGACCCGGTCCGTCGAAGGTGATCGCATTCCAACCTCGCTGGATCGCAGCGTGCCCGCCCAGGCTCCACATGGAGATGACGGGTCCGTCGGACCCGTTGTTGAGGATCAACGTCGGGCGGCGTGCGCCGCTCGTGTCCGGCGCGAAGAAGTAGCCCGCGAGCTCGGTGCCCTCGTACGGAACGGACACGGGCTCCACCGGCGGGTCGAACAGCGCAGCCGCTCGATCCCAGCAGTCGCGGTGCAGCTCCCAGTACCGGTCGTAGCCGTCGGGATCAGAGGTCCCCGGACTTCCGGAGGACGCATGGTCGTAGTAGGTGGATGCTCGCAGCAGCTTCGAGCGCGCGCTGACGCGGTGACCCGCGCGCTCCGCCGCGTCGGCCTCGTTGCGGAGCCGGTCGGCGGTCGACCGCCACGCGTGCACCCACGCGTCGCGGTCACCGTCGGGGACGCCGTCGATCGTCGCCAGCACCTCACCGACGTCGGCCGTGCCGTGGTACGCGAAGCCCAACGCGAGGAGCACCGCGAAGTCGAGATCTGCGTCGTCGAAGAACCGTCCCACCAACTGCCTCCTCCCTCGGCACCCTCCTGGACCGCCGACCACGGATCTCGACCTCGTCGAGTCGCCGGCCTGACGGGCAACGTACGCGCCGTCGTCTCTCCCGTCACCGTCGTCACCGCGGCGTGTCATGCTCGGCGTGGGATCGAACGTCTGTTCGGATCGCCGAGGCGGGCCCCCCGGCCCGTGCGTCGCCGCACCACTCACCACGCTCGTCGCATCACGGCGCTTCCCCCGACGGCACGACCTCAGGAGGACGCGCCATGGCGCCTTGCGAACCGGCACGAGACGACGACCGCGACCTGCTCCGGCTCCTCGGCCCCGACGACGTCGCCGCGCTGCTGCACGATGCGGTCACCGACGACCTCGACGACGGGGAGCTGATCCTCGGCCTCGACCGGTCGTCGTACCTGTGCGGGATCGCGTCCCGGTTCCCCGAGCGTGACGGCCCCGTGCCCGAGCTGTGCGCCGAGCACCTGCGCCTCGTCGCCGAGGAGCTCCGGGCCCGTGAGCTCGTGCTCGTCACGTTCGTCGCGCCGGCACGGGTCACGCCCACCGCCGCCGACGTCGCCCGCTTCGAGGGACTCCGGGTCGAGTGTCGTGCCGACCACGTCGAGCTGCTCGACCACCTGCTGATGTCCGGGCACCGATGGCGTTCGATCGCGGAGCTGACGCCCTCGTTCGGCGGTCGGATCAACCCTGCCGACGGGGATCACGCCGCATGAACCACGTCGTGAAGTCGCTTCCTCCCGGCGGCAGGCCCCCGGGCAGGAGATCGGTCAGCGCCACGGCCTCGGCGACCTCGAAGCCGTGCCGCCGGTAGAACGCGACGTTCTCGGGCTTGTCGGTCTCGAGCCACGCGACCTCGCCGGCGGCGTCCATCCGGGCGCCGAACGCTTCCAGGAGCGCACCGCCGATGCCCGCGCCCTGCAGCCCCGGCTCGACCGACACCGGGCCGACGTGCCAGTGGCGCTCGTCCAGGTCGTGTGAGGCGAACAGCGACCAGATCGCCTGGGTGCGCGTCTCGTGACCGGGCGCTCCGACGTCCTTCGGCGGCTCGCGCCACTCGGGAGGCGCGAGCGTCCCGACGCACGTGCCGGGCGGCGCAGCCGCGCAGACGCCGACGACGTGGCGACCGACGACGGCGCCGAGCTGCGGCACGCTCATCCCCTCGACGAAGGGCACGAACACGTCGAGGGCCGCGGTCACCCGCGGCAGCGCCGGCTCACCCGAGGCCCAGCGGAACGTCGGGTTGTCGGCGAGCGCGCGGCCCGCCACACCGCCTGCCAGCGCGAGCTCGTCGGGCTCGAGGTCCCGGACCTCCAGCTCGACCGCGCCCACCCCGCTCACCGGAGCGCTCCCGCGATCAGCCGCGTGACTTCAGCGCTTCGATCAGCTTCGGGACGACCTTGTGCACGTCACCGACGATGCCGAGGTCGGCCACCGAGAAGATCGGTGCCTCGCCGTCCTTGTTGATGGCGACGATGTTGTCGGAGCCCTTCATGCCGACCAGGTGCTGCGTCGCCCCCGAGATGCCGAGCGCGAAGTACACCTTGGGCTTCACGGTCTTGCCCGTCTGACCGACCTGCTTCGCGTACGGCACCCAGCCCGCGTCGACGATCGCACGGGACGCGCCCGACGCTCCGTTGAGGAGCTTGGCCAGCTCTTCCACGAGCGGCTCGTACGCCTCGGCGCTCCCGATGCCCCGGCCACCCGAGACCACGACGGGCGCCTCTTCGAGCTTCGGCCCCTCGCGCTCCTCGACGTGGCGCTCCAGCACCTTCGCCTCGGCCGCGCGGCCCGTCTCGACGCCGTCGATGGTCGCGACCTCGGCCGCACCCCCGCCGCTCGGCTCGGCCGCGAACGACTTCGGACGGATCGCGGCCAGATACGGCTTCTCGCCGGTGAACTTGGCGTCCACGAGCGTGTTGCCGCCGAAGATCGCGGTGCCCACGGTCACCGCGTCACCGTCGACGGCGAGCTCGGTGCCGTTGGTGAGCGCGGGACGGTCGACCTTGGCCGACAGGCGCCCGAGCGCATCACGCCCGTCGTAGGTCTGCGCGAACAGGACGAGGTCGGGCTGCTCGGTCTCGATCAGCTTCGCGACCGCACCCGCGCCGACGACCCCCTTGAGCACTTCACCATTGTCGATGGCGTGCACCTTGGTGGCGCCGTGCTCGCCGAGCGCGCCGGCGATCGCGTCGGCGTTCGAGCCGACGTAGACGCACTCGACCGTGTCGGCCAGGTCGCGGGCCTTCGTGAGCAGCTCGAGCGTGCTCGTCGCGGCCTTCTCGCCGGTGTCGTCGTTCTCCGCGTAGACGAGGATCTTGGAGAGTGCCATCGCTCAGATCACCTTCAGGTTTTCCAGGAAGGCGACGACCTTCTCGTGGGCGTCACCCTCGTCCTCGATCTTCTCGCCGGCCTCTCGCGCCGGTGCGGCCCGCACGTCCGTGATCTCCTGGCGCGCGCCGGCCCAGCCGACCTGGTCGGCGGACAGGCCGAGATCGGCGACCTTCACCTCGTCGACCGGCTTGTTCTTCGCGGCCATGATGCCCTTGAACGACGGATACCTCGGCTCGACGACGCCGGCCGTCACGCTCGCCACCGCGGGGAGCGACGCCTCGACGACGTCGTAGCCCGCCTCGGTCTGGCGTTCGATCTTGACCTTCCCGTCACCGAGCTCGATGTGCTTCGCGAACGTCAGCGACGGCCAGTCGAGGAGCTCGGCGACCTGCTCCGGCACCGTGCCGGTGTAGCCGTCGGTCGACTCCGTCGCGGTGAGCACGAGGTCGATGTCACCGATGCGCTCGACCGCCTTCGCGAGCACCTTCGCGGTGCCCAGCGAGTCGCTGCCGGCCAGCGCGTCGTCGGAGACGAGCACGGCCTTGGCCGCACCCATCGCCAGCGCGGTGCGCAGGCCCGACACCTCGCTGTTGGGTGCCATCGAGATGAGGGTGACCTCGCCTCCGCCCGCCTTGTCGACGAGCTGGAGCGCCATCTCGACGCCGTAGCTGTCGGACTCGTCGAGGATGAGCTTGCCCTCGCGCTTGAGGGTCTTCGTGCCGGGGTCGAGCTCGCCCGGCGTGGCCGGGTCGGGGATCTGCTTCACGCAGACGGCGATGTTCATGGTGCTCCTGCGTCGGTCGGCGGGGGCGGCCTCAGAGCGCCGTCATCCCCAGGTGCGCCGGAGATTCTGGCCCGCCACCCGGTGCGGCGTCGAAACGGCCGATCGGCCCCGCCGCGAGGTCAGCCCGTGAAGGTCGGTTCGATCACCAGCGCAGCGGGCCCGCGGACGAACCGGACGACGACGACGCCGTCGCCGCTGCGGGCGCCGTCGACGAGCACCCCGCCGCTCGGCGTGACGCTCGCACCCCCGCCGCCGCCACCGCCCGGGCCCGACTGCGAGTCGCTGCGGGCACCCCCGCCGCCACCGCCACCCGCGGTGAACCCGCCGCCACCGCCACCACCACCGGCGCCGCTCCAGCTGCCGCCGGACCCGCCGATGCCGCCTTCGCCACCGATCCCCGAGGCACCCGGGGCACCCGGATCGCCGGCGACGCCCGTGCCCGCGCTGCACGACGACGCGGTGCCCCCGGAGCCGCCGATGCCGTCGGATCCCTCCGTGCCCGGCTGACCGCCGTCGGCGCCGCAGTTGCCCGCGCCACCGTCACCGGCCGCCGCGCTGGCGCCACCGTCCCCACCGGGCTCCGAAGGGACGCCCTCGGCGATCCCGCCGCCGCCACCGCCGCCGCCACCGGCCGCCAGGGCCACGACGGTGAGCTCCTGCAGGATGGCCGAGCCGCCCCCACCACCACCGCCGGCGCCGCCGGGGATCGCCACGGTCCCGCTGTCGGCACCGTCACCGCCGTCGGCCCCGCCGAAGCCTCCCGCACCGCCCTCGCCCGCCGGGCCGTCGCCGATGGCGTTCGTGGCGTCGCCGCCGGCGCCGCCCACGACCACCACGAGCGTCTCGCCCGGCGTGACCGGGATCGTCGCGGTGACGGTCGCGCCGAGCCCGCCGTCGCCCGGCGTCGCGCACTGCTGCTCGCCACCGATGAGGCACCCGGATCCGGCACCGCCCTCGGCGCCGCTGACCTCGACCTCGAGTGCGGTCACCCCGGCCGGCACGACGAACGTCTGCGGCCCACCCGTGAACTCGAAGGTGACCGACTCGGTCTGCCCGCCCGCCGCGCCCCCGCCGAGCACGAGCGACGCAGGGACGAGCCCCGCCACGGCCACGACCGCGATCCCCCGCCCGACGCGCATCGCGGGAGCGTAGCGGCTCGGACGGTCGCGGCGGAGGTGTGGCGCCGGGGTGCCGGGCCGACGGGCCGCGCGCCTACCGTCGGGGCCATGCCCACACGCACCGACGAGGTCGACGTCCTCGTCGTCGGTGCCGGCCCCGCCGGCGTGGCGGCTGCGATGACCGCGCACGAGCGAGGGTTGCGCACTCGGCTCGTCGACAAGGCGACGTTCCCGCGCGACAAGACCTGCGGTGACGGGCTCACCGCGCAGGCGCTGCGGCTGCTCGCGCGCCTCGGCGTCGACGCGCCCGGGCTGGACGAGTTCGTCGCGGTCGACGAGACGGTCCTCGTCTCGCCGAGCGGCCGCCACGTCGAGCTGTCGATGCCGGGCCGCGGCATCGTGTCCGCCGTGGTGCCGAGGAGCGTCCTCGACGCCGCGCTCGTCGACCGGGCCCGCGCCGTCGGGGTCGACGTCCGTGACGGCATGCCGTTGCACGACATCGTCGCCGAGCCCGACGGACCCGTGCGCGCGCGCGTCGGCGACGACGAGGTAGTGGCCGGCGTCGTCGTGGCGGCTGACGGGCACTGGTCGACGGTGCGCCGCCTGCGCGAGCCCGACGCGCCCGCCGACCTCGGGACCTGGCACGCCGTGCGTCAGTACTTCCGCAGCGTGCGCGACCGGCGCCAGTGGGTCCTCTTCGACGACGACCTCCTGCCCGGCTACGCGTGGGTGTTCCCGCTCGCGGGTGGACGCGCCAACGTGGGCTTCGGCGTGCTGCGCGACTCCGGCCTCACCGGCAAGGAGCTCAAGGCGCTCTGGGCGGACGTCCTCGATCGGCCGGCGATGCGGGCCGTCCTCGGGCCGGCCGCCGAGCCGGAGGAGCGGACCCGGGCATGGCCGATCCCGACCTCCCTCCGCCAACGGCGACTCGCGGACGGGCGCATCCTCTACACGGGTGACGCCGCGGGCGTCGTCGACCCGATGACCGGCGAGGGCATCGCCCAGGCCCTCGAGACCGGGATCGTGGCCGCGGAGAGCGTCGCCCGGGGCGGCAAACCGGCCCGGGTCGCCGCCCGATACCGGCGCGAGGTGCATCGCCGGCTCGGACGCGACCTGCGCTTCGCGACGAGCCTCCAACAGCTGCTGCGCTCCCCTCTGGGCGCGCGGGGCGCGATGCGCGCCGCCGACCTCACGCCCTGGACGCGACGCAACTTCGCCCGCTGGATGTTCGAGGACTATCCGCGTGCGCTCGTGCTGACCCCCGACCGCTGGCGGCGCGACGCGTTCGCCGTGCGCGGCGCGTACGCGGACTCGTGAGCGACGCGGGCGTCGTCATCTTCACGCGGCTCGTCGCCCAACCCGGACGACGCGACGAGCTGATCGGGATCCTCGACGATCTCGCAGTGGCGACTCGCGCCGAGCCCGGCAATCGCGCGTTCGAGGTGCATCGCGCGCGCGACGACGCCGACACCGTGCTCGGGTACGAGGTGTTCGTCGACGACGACGCGATCGTCGCCCACCGCGCGACCGACGCCGTGCGAGTCGCCCAGGAGCGCCTGGCCGACGTGCTCGCCGCTCCGCCGGAGATCCGCTACGCCGAGTAGCCCGGCGGGGTGGTCGCGAGCTGCGCCGTGAGCAGCGCATCGAGGAACGCCACCGACCGGACGATCGCCGGCGCGTACCCCTCCTCCTCGATCCGGGGTCCGACGAGCTCGAGCTCGAACGGGCCGCCGTAGCCGGCAGCGGCGACCGCACCGACGATCCGCCCGAGGGGGATGTCACCGTCGCCCGGCACCGCCCGGTCGGGGGTGCAGAGGCTCCCGACCACGAAGTCGCTGAGCTGCACGTGGCGCAAGACCTCGGCACCGCGACGGACGTGCGGGAAGAGGTCGCGCTCCGCGAAGCACGAGCTGACCTCCATGCAGAGCCCGACGCCGATCGAGCGGACCAGGTCGACCCCGTCGGCGAACGAGGTGCAGAAGCTCAGGTCGACCCGCAGCGCCCCGGTGTGCTCGATGGCGACGTCGACGCCGCCGTCGTCGGCCGCGCCGATCACCGGCGCCAGGGCGTCGCCGAGGCGGGCGACGGCCTCGTCCCAGTCGAGCCCGAGCGCGGGTCCGGTCGTGAGCACGAGCGAGCCCCCGACCTCCGTCGCCACCGCCACGGCGCCGACGAGCCGCTCCTGCTGGGCCGGCCACGTCGCCGGGTCGCCGAGGTCCCACCAGCCGAGCTCGACGAGGTTGCTGACGCGCAGGCCCTCCCGTTGCACCCGTTCGACCGCGGCATCGAGACCGTGCTCCTCGAGCTTGCGATACGACAGCCCGACGTGATCGATGCCGGCGTCGACCCAGAACGAGAGGTCCTCGGCGAACGACCAGCGCCAGCTCGACACCGCGCTCACCGAGAGCCGTGGGTGCACGATCCGGCTAGCCGCCCAGGTCGACGTCGGCAGCGGAGAGGTCGGGCACCGGCATGCGCGCGGTCACACCGCCGTCGACCGGGATCACCGCGCCGGTGACGAACGCGGACTCCTCGGACGCGAGGAACAGTGCGGCGTTCGCGATGTCGATCGGGAGGCCGAGACGCGTGAGGTGCATGGCCTTCGTCGCGCCACCGATCACCGGATCGTCCATGAGCTTGAACGCGCCCTCGCTCGTGAGCACCATCCCGGAGGCGATGCAGTTGACGCGGATGCCGTCGGCCGCGTACTCGACGGCCATCGAGCGGGTGAGCGTGTTGAGCGCACCCTTCGCGGCGGTGTACGTGTCGAGACCCGGGGTGCCGAGGAGGGACGCGGCGGAGGAGATGTTGACGATGGCACCTCCGCCGGCCGCCACCATCGCCGGGATCGTGTGCTTGCACGCCCAGACGACGGCCTTCAGCGCGACGAGCATGATCGAGTCCCACGCATCGTTCTCGAGCTCGGTGACTCGACGGTCGGAGCGTCCGGGGCCCATCAGCTCGGTCGGAGCCGCGTTGTTCACGAGCGTCGTCACCGCTCCGTAGCGCTCGACCGCCGCCGCCACCATCGCGACGACGTCCTCTTCGCGCGCCAGGTCGGTGCGCACGAACGTGGCCTCACCACCGCCGTCACGGATCTCCCGCTCGACGGCGTGACCCGTCTCCTCCGTACGACCGGTGACGATCACCGACGCACCTTCCTCGGCGAACCGCTCTGCGGTCGCCCGCCCGATGCCGCGGGTGGAGCCGGTGACGATCGCCACCTTGCCGTCCATCCGTCCGCGTGCCGCAGCGCCCTCCCCCACCATGGCCGCAGACTACGACGAGGGCGTGCGCTCGTCTGCGGTGTCCGGATCGGGACGTTCGTCACGAGTTCGCGGTCGGCACCGGCACCGGCCGCGGCGCTTCCTACACTGGACGGATGACCTCGAGCGTCGCCGAGTACCTCAACCTGCCGCACTGGTCGACCGACATCCCGCTCGACACCCCGCACCCTCGGCTCGACGCGCTCGCGGAGCACGGCTACGTGGTGCTCACCGATCTCGACCCCCCGGTTCCCGAGGCGGAGTACCTCTCGCTCGAGTACATGGACTGGAAGAGCGGCGGCGACACCAACTTCGCGCCGATCGCCACCGCCGACGGCGAGCTCGACTGCCGCGGCTTCTGGAAGCCGGGCGACGAGAAGCCCGACAAGGGCGGCCGCTGGACGTCCAACGCGGCCAAGTGCCCGACGCTCGTGCGTGAGGTCGAGGCCGTCGGCGCCGACTTCGGACGCGTGCGCACCATCCGGCTCGAGCCCCAGGACTACGAGCAGTCGCTGCGCAGCATCCACCGCGACGACAACAACCGGTTCAACCCCGACGGGGAGGGCTGGGTGGTGCGGTCATGGATCGAGCTCACCGACTTCCCCGACTCCTTCATGATCCTGATGGAGCAGGGGCCCGACGGCCTCCCCGACCCCGCGACCGAGGTGCACCTGCCCCTGCACCGCGGCGCGCGCTTCGTGGTCGACACCCAGCGCCTCTGGCACGTCGTGTGCCATCCCGCCGACGGCACGCGATACGCGCTGATCAGCAGCTTCGAGAGCGGGCCCGCGCTCGACCGTTGGATCGCCGCCAACCGCGCCTGAACGAGCGCGTCACGGCTCCAGCTCGAAGTCGGCCGGCGCCGACACGGGTGAGCCGTGGTGCACGACCATCCGCCAGGTCCCGTCGTCGCGCACGAACACGTTGAGCGCCGCGATCCTCGCACCCGAGAGCTCGTCGTCGGCCGGCGCGCCCGACGCGGGCCCGACCGACTGGAGCAGGTTCTCGTCGAGCGTCACCCACGCGACGTCGCCGACGACGGTGACGGTCTCCTCGGTCAGTACGAACTGGAGGTACGCGGTGTTCGTGAAGATCGCCTCCCATGACCCGATGATCCGCGCCCAGCCGCGCAGCGCGGGCCAGCCGGGGTGGGTGACCGAGGCGCGATCGGAGTGCTCCCAGAGCGCCGACATGGCGTCGAGGTCGCGCGACTCGAACGCGGCGTAGAACGCCGCGTTCGCCTGCCGCACCTGCTCCGAAGCGCGTTCGTCGCCCTCTGTCGGGTCGTCTCGCACTGGGCCATGATGTCGACCCGTGACCACCGACGCCATGCGGGAGACCGAGGTTCGCGACGAACGCCCGCTCGCGGGACGCGTCGCCGTCGTCACCGGCGCGAGTCGCGGGATCGGCAAGGGAGTCGCGCTCGAGCTCGGCGCGGCAGGCGCGACGGTCTACGTCACCGCGCGGACGGTCGAGCCCGGACCGATCCCGGGAACCCTCGGCGAGACGGTGGCCGCGGTCGACGCTCTGGGCGGGCACGCGGTGGGCGTGGTGTGCGACCACCACGACGACGCGGCGGTCGCCGGGCTCTTCGAGCGCGTGGGTTCCGAGCAGGGCCGCCTCGACGTCCTCGTCAACAACGTGTACTCGGCGATCGACCTCGCACCCTGGCTCGGCGCGCGGTACTGGGAGATCCCGTCCGACGCGTGGGACCAGGTGATCGGCATCGGTGCTCGGTCGCACTACGTGGCCGCGGTCCTGGCGACACCGATGCTGCTCGAGGCCGAGCACGGCCTCATCGCCAACGTCTCGTCGTCCGGGTCGACCGAGTACGCGCACAACGTCCTGTACGGCGTCGGCAAGGCCGCGGTCGACAAGATGACCGCCGACATGGCGCACGACCTGGTGGGCACCGCGGTCACGGTCGTGTCGCTGTGGCCGGGACTCGTGCGCACCGAGATCGTCGAGCTCGGCGCGCGGCGAACCGACGACGGCCGCTCGGTGCTCGACCTCCCGGGCGAGGGGACGTTCGACCTCGCCGACGCCGAGACGCCGCGCTTCGTCGGCCGCGGCGTCGTCGCGCTCGCGACCGACCCGGACGCTCGCGCCCGCAGCGGGCAGGCGGTGACCACGCTGTCGCTGGCGACCGAATACGGCTTCACCGACCTCGACGGGCGGCTGCCGCGCGAATCGGTCCGCGGCGACTGACGTCGGCGCGATCCGTCAGCCGACCCAGTCGGCGAGCACTGCCGCCCGGTCGGCTCCGAGCGCCGGCGCGGGGGTCGGCTCCCGGCGGGCTCCCGACATCGACGGCATCGGGGCGGGCACGGTCACGGTTCCCCAGTCGCCGGAGATCTCCACGAGGCTGCCCCGTTGGCGCACCTGCGCGTCGTCGAGCACGTCGCGGAGGTCGTTGACGGGACTCACGGGGATCCGCGCCTCCAGGAGCGCGGCGACGACGTCGTCCCGACCGCGCTCGGCGATCCAGGCGGCGACGAGCGCATCGAGCTCGTCGGCCGCGGCGGCGCGCTCCACGGCCCGACCGAAGCGCTCGCGGCCGTCTGCGTCGTCCCGACCGAGCAGCGGCAGCAGCCGCGCGACCTGCGCGTCGGTCGTCCCGGACACCGCGACGTAGCCACCGTCGCCGGTCCGGTAGACGTTGCGGGGCGCCCCACCGTGCACCCGGCTGCCTGAGCGGGCGGGCGGCGCACCCTCACCGTCCCATCCCGCGATCACTCCGGCCATCACCGCGAGCACCGGTTCGTACATGCTCACGTCGACGTGGCGCCCCGGCCCGCCCCGCGCGTCGCGCGACCAGCACGCGGCGAGCGCTCCGATCACCCCCGCGAACGCGGTCAACGTGTCGCCGATGGCGACCGACGCGAGCGTCGGCGGCCCATCGGCGTCGCCGGTCATGTGGGTCAGGCCCGCGTGGGCCTCGGCGAGCGTCCCCGCGCCGGGTCGATCCGCGTGCGGCCCTGTCCGCCCGAAGCAGCTCACGCTGACGACGACCAGCCGGGGGTTGCGGGCGGCGAGGTCGTCGTAGCCGCAGCGCCAACGGGAGCGCAGCGCGGCGGGGAGGTTCTCGACGAGCACGTCCGCGGCCCCCACGAGCGAGTCGAAGGCGGCACGATCGGCGCTCCCGGCGTCACCATCGGCCTCGAGATCGAGGACGACCGAGCGCTTGTTGCGACCGATCGCCTCCCACGCGACCGACCGTCCGGCGCGGCGCTGGCCCATCGAGCGCATCGGGTCGCCTTCGGGCGGCTCGACCTTCACCACGTCCGCACCGAGGTCGCCGAGCAGGGTGGCGACCTGGGGAGCGGCGAACAGGCTGGCGACCTCGAGCACCCGGAGCCCGGTGAGGGGACCGACGTCGACCGTGGTCACGCGTCCCGGGTCCGCGGGGAGGCCGTGCGCCGGTTCGCGTCGACCGACCCGCGGACGTTCACGGCTTCAGCTCCACCAGGATCTCGCGGTAGCGCTTCGTGCCCGTGTTCTTCGCGGTCTCGATGCCGCCCTTCTCGATGTAGACGACGTTGCCCGGTGCGACGTCACCCTCGACCGTCCCCGGCGGGTACGCGCCCTTCGTGTCTTCCTCGAAGATCCCGGCGATCTTGTCGCCCTCGAGCTGGATCAGCAGGTAGTCGAGCGTGTGCTCGTGCACGGCGGACGACTCCCCGGGAGCGAGGTCCATCTCCCAGACCCGCACCCGGTCGTTCTCGAACAGCAGCTTCGTCGCGACGTCACCGAGCTGGCGCGTGCTCATCGTGTGCTCCCCCCTCGTGCCGAACGTCGTCGGGCACCGGGAGAGTGTACGGACTCAGGTGCCGGGCAGGTCCGGGGGCGCAGGTGCGTCCGAGCCCCCCGACTCCGAGTCGTCCTCTCGCTCGTCGAGCTCGGGATCGCGGCTCCGGCGATCGTCGTCCTCGTACGAGCGGCCGCGCTCCTCCGGGAACGGCACCGCTCGAGGCCCGGGTCCGCCGCCGCGGCCCTCGGGGCCACGACCGCCCGGCGCGCCCGGGAGGCCGCCGGGGCCGGGGAAGGCACGCGGCCCGTCGCCACCGCCACGGCCACGCTCGGTCGCCACGATCGGGCGGAAGCCGTCGTCCTCGGGGGCGGTGGCGCGCCCGATCGCGAAGCCCGCGCCCGCGATCAGCAGGGCGAGCACCACGACCAGCGCGCCGGCGAGCCAGCTCGGGATCGTCACCCCCGAGCCGTCCGACCCGACCGACGCGCCCTCGGTGGGGGGCTGGGCGGAGTCGGACGCGTCGGCCGCGGCCGGACGGTCGGGGTCGATGGACTGGGACTGGGGCTGGGTCTCGGCGTCGGCCGCGGCCGCCGCGTCGTCCGATGTCGTCGGTTGGTCGTCGCTCATGACGGCGAGTGTGACGCAACGAACCTGAACCCAGGCTGAGACGGGTGCGGCGGTGGTGACCGGACGGATGCGCTACGCGCGTCCGGTCACTGGTGGAAGGAGGCGAGCACCTGCTTCCAGCGGTCGGGATCGCTGCGATACGGCGCGTAGAACTGGAGTCGGTCGAGCACGTCGCCGTACCGGGCGAGCATCGCCTTCGGCACGTCTTCGGGCGCCGCCACCACCGCGAAGGTCTCGAGGACGTCGTCGGTGATCAGCTCACCCATGGTCTGCCACTCGCCGCGCTTCGACAGGCGGTTGAGCTCGGCCTGGAGATCGCCCCAGCCGTGCAGCTCGAGGACGCCGCGGTACGCCGGCGTCGACCCGTAGAACGCGATCTGCTCACGCGTGCCGCGCTTCGCCCGCTCGAGCTCCTCTTCGTCGGCGCCGGAGACGACGAACATCGGGCCCGAGATCTCGAAGTCGCGCCGATCGCGGCCGGCCTTCACGAGCCCGCGCTCGAGCGCCGGCAGGGTGACCTCGCGCACGTACCGCTCGGTCGTGAACGCGTGGAGGATGATGCCGTCCGCGACCTCTCCCGCCACCTCCGTCATCCGCTCGCCCACGGCCGCGAGCTGGATCGTCGGGTTGCCGTAGGGGTTGGGTCCGGGGTCGAAGAACGGCGTCATGAGCGTGTGCCGGTAGAACTCGCCGCGGAAGTCGAGTGGCGCACCTTCGTTCCAGCAGGCCCAGATCGCCCGCACCGCGAGGATCAGCTCGCGCATGCGCGCTGCCGGGCGCGACCAGGGCATCGAGAAGCGCTTCTCGATGTGCGCCTTGATCTGGCTGCCGAGCCCGAGGCGGAACCGGCCTCGGGAGAAGGCCTGGAGGTCGTACCCGATGTTGGCGAGCGTCATGGGGCTGCGAGCGAAGGCCACGGCGATGCCGGTGCCGAGCTCGAGCGAATCGGTGTGCTCGGCGGCGACGAGGAGCGGGAAGAAGGGGTCGTGGTTCGTCTCGGCGCTGAGACCGCCGTCGTACCCGACCGCCTCGAGCTCACGGGCCGCCCGCACGACCTCGTCGACCCCCGCACCCGGGATCCCGCCGTCGACCTTCATCGCCACACCTCCTCTCCGAGCCGGCGGCGACGCCCACGGCCCGGGCCGGCGACCCTAACCGCCTCGCCTCCGGGCGCTCGGAGGCCCGGCGCGGCCATCCCCTCGGGTGTCACACCCCGGCGGTACCGTGCGATCGATGGGTCGAGCACTCCCGTACTCCCTCTCGCCGAGCTCGGTCTCGGCCTTCAAGGAGTGCCCGCTCGCGTTCCGCTTCTCCTACCTCGATCGGCTCCCGGAGCCGCCGTCGCCGTGGGCGTCCAAGGGCACGCTGGTGCACCGGGCGCTCGAGCTGCTGATGTGCCGTCCCGCCGACGACCGCACGGTCGACGCAGCCCTCGCCGACCTCGACCGCGCTCGGGCCGAGCTGGCCGAGCATCCCGAGTTCGCCGGGCTCGAGCTCTCCGACGAGGAGTGGGCGCTGTTCCAGCTCGACGCCGAGGCGCTGGTGCGGCGCTACTTCGAGCTCGAAGACCCGACCACCGTCCATCCCATCGGGCTCGAGCTCAAGCTCCAGGCCGAGGTGGGGCCGGGGGTGCGCCTGCGTGGGATCATCGACCGGCTCGAGCTCGACCGCGACGGCGAGCTGGTCGTCACCGACTACAAGACCGGGCGCGTGCCCTCTGAGATGTTCGAGAGCCGCAGCCTCGGTGGCGTGCACACCTACGCCTTGCTCTGCGAGCAGATGCTCGGGCGCCGCCCCTCACGCGTCCAGCTGCTCTACCTCTCCAAGCCCGAGGCGATCATCGCGACGCCCACCGAGCAGTCGACGCGGGGCGTGGCCCGCAAGACGGCGGCATTGTGGACCGCGATCGAACGAGCCTGTGCGCGCGACGACTTCCGTCCCAGCCCGAGCCGGCTCTGCGACTTCTGCTCCTTCAAGCCCTACTGCCCCGCGCACGGCGGCGATCCCGAGCAGGCGGCCGAGCTGCGTGGGCCGGGCACGGTGATCGAGCCGGCCCTGCCCCTGGCTCCCGCCTGATCCGAGCGACCGGCAACACTGGAGGCGTGGGCACCGAGGCACCGGCGGGCGACGCGTCGGCGACGCGGTCGCCGTCGCTGTCCGAGCGAGTCATGGTCTTCGACGAGTCGGTCGACAAGTGGCTCGAGCGGTACCGAAGCCCGGCGCTCGATCGTGTCTTCTACTCGCTGTCGAGCGCGGCCGACCACGGGATGCTCTGGCACGCGATCGGCATCGCCGAGGCGCTCCGCCGTCGCGATCCGCGCTGGGCCCTGCGCTTCAGCGCAGCCCTGGGCGCGGAGTCGGCCATCACGAACGGCGGCGTGAAGTCGCTCTTCCGTCGGGTCCGACCGACTGTGCACTTCGAGCACGACGCTCCGCTCCCCTACGGGATGCGCCGGCCGATCACGTCGTCGTTCCCGTCGGGCCACGCCGCCACCGCGTTCATGTGCGCGGCCGTCCTCGGCAAGAGCCGAGCGTCGGCGCCCGCGTGGTTCGCGCTCGCCGCGGCAGTGGCGGGAAGCCGCGTGTACGTCCGCATGCACCACGCCTCTGACGTGATCGCAGGAGCTGCGCTCGGCCTCGCGCTCGCACCGGCGGCGCGGCGCTTCGTCGAGCGCCGCCGGCGAGGGCGGTAGCGTTCCGCGATGGCCCGATCGCTCGCCGTCACGTTCGACTACCTCTGCCCGTTCGCGTACAACGGCAACGCGGCTGCGCTGGCGGCCGCGAACGGCGCGAGCGACCTCGAGTTCCGCTACCTGCCCTTCTCGCTCGCGCAGGCACACGTCGAAGACGGTGACGAGCCGGCGTGGGACCGCGACCCGCTCGGGAGCGGCGTCCTCGCGCTGCTGTACGGCCTCGCCGTGCGGGACGCCTTCGCCGATCAGTTCGAGGCCGCGCACCTCGCGCTCTTCGCCGCCCGCCACGACAAGGGGCTCAAGCTCGACGACGAGACCGTGCTCCGCGACGCGGTCACGAGCGCCGGTCTCGACCCCGACGCGGTGGCGACGGAGGTCGCGAGCGGTCGCCCGCGGGCCACGCTCGAGGCCGAGCACACCGAGGCCGTCGCGCGGTGGGGGGTCTGGGGCGTCCCGACCTTCATCGAGGGCGACGACGCGGCGTTCGTGCGGTTCATGGAGCGCGGCCGGGTCGACGACCTCGAACGCACCATCGACCTGCTCGCGTGGACCCGACTCAACGAGTTCAAGCGGCCGAAGATCGACCGCTAGCCCCGATCCCGGAGCAGACGACCGGCGACGGGTCAGCGCGGTCCGCGCACGTCGTCGACGAGGTCCGACACCGCGTCCCGCCACTCGAGAGAGCCCGGGTCGCGCCAGGTGACGTGGCGACACCGAGTCGAGAGGTCGACCACGTAGAGGTGCAGGGTCGGCGCGTCGTCGGCGAGCTCCAGCAGGTCGCGCGCCCGCGGATGCGGTGGGGCGTCGTCGAGCAGGTCGACGACGGCGACGCAGGCGAGGACGCCGGCGGCGCAGGTCGGGCACGCCGAGACCGCGGCCTCGTCGAGCCCGCCGGTGAGACGCCAGAACGTGGCCGCGTCCTCGGCATCGAGGATCACCTCGTTGCCGTCGTCGTCGAGGTACGCGAGCGGACCCTGCGGCCGCCGAGCGGTGATCGACCGATCGGCTGCTCCTCGGGGTGACGACGGCATGCGAAGACGGTACCGAGCGTCAGCGCCGGCTCGGACCGCGTCCCGGCCGTACGCTGCTCCCCGTGCAGGCGGTCACCATCGACGACGGACGCGTCGAGTGGACGACGAAGCCCGACCCCGTCCCCGGCCAGGGCGAGCTCCTGGTCGCCGTGCGAGCGGCGGGGCTCAACGGCGCCGACATGCTGCAGCGACGCGGCCTCTACGCCGCGCCGCCGGATGCCCCGGCCGACGTCCCGGGCCTCGAGCTCGCGGGAGAGGTCGTCGCGACCGGGCCCGGAGTGACCCGCTTCGCGATCGGTGATCACGTCATGGCGATCGTCGGGGGCGGCGCCCAGGCCGAGCTGGCCGTCGTCCACGAGCGGGTCGCGCTCGCCGTGCCCGAGGGCCTCGGCTGGCCCGAAGCCGGCGGCTTCCCCGAGGTCTTCACGACCGCCCACGACGCGCTCTTCACCCAGTGCCGCCTCACCCTGGGCGAGCGCGTCCTCGTGCACGGCGCCGCGGGCGGTGTCGGCATCGCCGGCGTCCAGCTCGCCGCGCACGCCGGCGCGCGGGTCGTCGCGACCGTGCGCAACGAATCCCTGCGGGGCGACGTCGCGGAGATCGGCGGCGGGGCCGGTGTCGTCGACGTGTGTGCACCGGACGCGTTCGTCGATCGGGGTCCCTTCGACGTCGTGCTCGAGCTCGTCGGCGCGCCGAACCTGCCCGACGACCTCGCGGCACTGGCGACCGGCGGGAGGATCGTCGTGATCGGGGTCGGCGCCGGAGCCAAGGCGGAGGTCGACCTGCTGCGCCTCATGGCGGCGCGCGGCAGCATCCACGCATCGACGTTGCGGGCCCGCCCGCTCGAGGGCAAGGCCATGGCCGCGCGCGGCGTCGAGCGGTCCGTGCTCCCACTGCTCGCCACCGGTCGGCTGCGCGTCCCGATCGCCGCCGAGCACCCGATGGCCGACGCAGCCGCCGCCTACGACCGCTTCGCCGCCGGCGCCAAGCTCGGCAAGATCGTCCTCGTGACCTGACCCGCGCGCGCCCGAGGGGTCGCCGGGCGGGTCGTTCAGCGCATCACGAGGACGTTGATGCGGGGAGGCTGGTTCGCGGAGTCGACGGTGAACGGACGCTTCTCGTCCAGTCCGATCACCCAGATGATCTTGTCGTCGGTCGGATCCTCCGGCGTGACGTCCTCGACCTTGTCCAGCCACTCGACGATCACCGTGTGATGGATCGCCTCGTCGAGAGCGAGCCGCAGGTTGCCCCGGTAGGTGCGCCGTCCTGAACCCGCGAACCGCAGGTCGACGGTCGACGTGGGCTGCATCTCCACGTACAGGTACGCCTTCGCGTCGTCGAAGCCCTCCGTCGTCGTGTTGATGCCCTCGACGAACGGCGGCTCGCGGTACTCGACGAGGTATCCGGGCGGCAGGTCGGGCCCGTCACCTGCGTCGAACACGAACGAGATCTTGTCGTAGCAGACGAGCGGCTCCGTCACCGCGTCGACCATGTAGACGAGATCGGTGCCGGGGCGCCGGAAGCGACGCTCCTCGCTGGCGACGATGTGCTCGCACCCGGGCCCCTCGTCGTCCTGCGCGACGCGGTCGTCACGGCTGGGGGACGCGGCGTCGTCGCTCCCGCCGCCGGAGCAGGCCACGCCGACCACGAGCAAGCACGCGAGCGCGCCGGCGAGCGCGAGGCGGGGCCGCATGCGATCAGCGTAGAGGGCGGTACGATTCGCTCCGTGCGCGCCCTCTCCGACGACGACGTGGTGATCGTGTCCGCCGTCCGCTCACCGCTCGGGCGGCGCAACGGCGGGCTCGCGACCATGCACCCGGCCGACCTGCTGGCCGCGGTCCAGCGCGAAGCGGTCGATCGTTCGGGTCTCGAGCCCGACGCGATCGGCCAGGTGATCGGGGGGTGCGTCTCGCAGGTCGGCGAGCAGACCTTCGACATCGCTCGCACCGCATGGCTGACCGCGGGTCTGCCCATGTCGGTCGCGGCGACGACGGTCGACGCCCAGTGCGGCTCGTCGCAGCAGGCGACCAACCTCGCCGCGGCCCTCGTCGCCGCCGGCGTCGTCGACACCGCGCTCGCCTGCGGCGTCGAGTCGATGAGCCGGGTCCCGCTCGGCGCCGCCGTGCAGAGCGGCCCCGGTCGGCCGCTGCCCAAGAGCTACTTCGAGCAGTACGAGTACACGACCCAGTTCGAGGGGGCCGAGCGCATCGCCGAGAAGTGGGGCATCGCCCGGCTCGAGTGCGATCAGCTCGGACTCGAGTCCCAGCAGCGAGCCGCACGGGCATGGGAAGAAGGGCGCTTCGAGCGCGAGGTGCTCCCCATCGACGCCCCCGACCTCGGCGAGGACGGCAAGCCCGTCGGCACGACCCACCACGTCGCGCGCGATGAAGGTCTGCGCGAGACCTCCCTGGAGGCGCTCGCGGCGCTCAAGCCCGTGGCGCGCGACGACGGCGTGCACACCGCGGGGACCTCGTCCCAGATCACCGACGGCGCTGCCGCAGTGGTGCTCACGACCGCGGGGCGCGCCCGCGAGCTCGGCGTGACCCCGCGGGCGCGCATCGTCGACCAGTGCCTGGTCGGCGTCGACCCGGTCCTCATGCTCACCGGGCCGATCGACGCCACGCGCCACCTCCTGGGCCGCACGGGGCTCGCGATCGGAGACTTCGACACCATCGAGATCAACGAGGCGTTCGCGTCGGTCGTGCTCGCATGGGCACGCGAGCTCGAGCCCGACCTGGCGATCGTCAATCCGAGCGGTGGCGCGATCGCGCTCGGGCATCCCGTCGGAGCGACCGGCGCCCGGCTCGTCACCACGGCCCTGCACGAGCTCGAGCGCACCGACGGCGAGCTGGCGCTGGTGACGATGTGCTGCGGCGGCGGGCTCGGCACCGGCACGATCCTCGAACGACTGTCCTAGGGAGCCCGGTGGCGACGCCGTCACTCGCGGAGCGCCTCGGCTACTCCCCCGACGACCGGCTCCTGATCGTCAACTGCGACGACCTCGGCTCGTCGCGTGCGGCCAACGTCGCGGTGTACGACGCGCTCCGCAGTGGCATCGGCACGAGCGCGTCGCTCATGGTCCCGTGCCCATGGGCGCGCGATGCGGCGGCCGGCTGGCGTGGTGAGGACGTCGGCGTGCACCTCACGCTCAACGCGGAGTGGGAGACCTACCGCTGGGGCCCGATCACCCGGTCCCCGAGCCTCCTCGACGGCGATGGCGGCTTCCCGCGCACGATCGAGGACACCTGGGATCACGCCGACCTCGAGGAGGTTCGGCGCGAGTGCCGAGCGCAGATCGAGCGAGCGATCCTGTGGGGGTTCGACGTCAGCCACCTCGACAGCCACATGGGCACGCTCCAGCTGCGCGCCGACTTCTTCGACGTCTACCTCGAGCTCGCGCTCGACTTCGGTCTGCCGCTGCGGATGGGTCCGGCCGGCGCCGAGGCTCTGGTGGGCTTCCCGTACCGGGAGCTCGCAACCGCCGCGGGCGTCGTGTACCCCGACAGCTTCGTCTACTACACGGGTGTCGGCGGTCGGCGAGTGATGGAGCGCGCGCTCCTCGACCTGCGCCCCGGCGTCACCGAGGTGTACCTGCACCCGGCCGTCGACACCGACGAGCTGCGCGCCTCGCACCCCGACTGGGCCGGTCGCGTCGAGGACCACGCGTACCTCTGCCACGACCCTTCGCTCCCCGGGCTCATCGCGCGCGCCGGCGTGAAGCTCATCGGCTATCGCGAGCTGCGCGAGCTCCAGCGCGCCGGCTGACAGCCCTCGTCCGACATGCGACGCGACCTCGACCCGCTCCGTCTCGCCGCGCTGTGCGACCGGGCGATGCCGGACGAAGGCCTGACCGCGGCCGACCTCGACGAGTGCTGCTACGGAACGGACGCCAACGTGCAGGGCGACGACGACGCCGCGATCACGTGGGTCGTGCGCGACGCCAGCGGGGTCAAGATCGCGTGGATCACGCTGATCGCGGTGACCCCGACCCGCCGCCGCACGGGCCTGGCCCGCGCACTGGTCGACGACGTCGTCGAGCAGTGCCGAGCCGCAGGCGTGAGCGAGATCCACACGGGCAACCTCGCGCCGCGCTACGTGTGGCCGGGGGTCGACCTCTCCAACACGGCCGCGCTGGCCTGCTTCCAGGCGCTGGGCTTCGAGCCGTACGACCACGGGCTCAACATGCTGCTGCCGACCTCGTTCCGCGCCGATCCTCCACCGGGGATCGTCGTCGAGCGCGAGGGCGGCACGGGCGCCGTCGATCTGGCGCGACGGGAGTTCCCCCACTGGGAGGACGAGATCGTCCGAGGCATCGAGCGCGGCACCACGTTCGCAGCGCGCGACTCAGCGGGCGAGACCTTGGCGTTCGGCGCGCACTCGGTGAACCGACGCACGTGGATCGGCCCCATGGCGACCGACCCGGCACGCCGACACGGCGGGACCGGGCACGCGATCCTCGGCGCGCTCGCGCAGGACATCGCCGAACGCGACGAGGCCCAGAGCGCGGAGATCGCGTGGGTCGCGCCGATCCCCTTCTACGCGAAGGCCGGAGCGGTCGCGCACCGTGCCTTCCGAGTGCACCGCCTGCGGCTCGACCCGGCCTGAGGCGACGCTAGAACTCGGTGATCGCGCGCACCTTCTCCCCGAGCGCCTGGTACTCGGGTGACATCGTCAACGGCATGAGCTGCATGAGCTTGCCCATGTTGCCGGTGACCTTCATCTTCCCCTGCATGAACGCCGCGTTCGCGTCGAGCTCACCCTTCGCGATCGCCACGGAGTCGTCGTAGGTCGACGTGAGGGTGAAGTCGGCGTCGGCGATCTCGCCGAGCGAGCTCTCGAGCAGCTTCCCGTTCTCGAGCACCCAGTAGTACTTCACGTCGCCGTCGGGCCCGCCGGTGACGACGTACTGCATCTTCGCCGAGGCGCCCGGCCGCTCGGGCTGGTCCTTGGCGAGCTCGCGGCTCTCGTCGAGCCACTCCTGCGTCAGGTACTTCGCCACTGCTTCCCCCCGTCGATCGGCCCGACCGTCGCCGGTCAGGTGGACCGCGGGATCGTAGCGACGGGCTCCGACGCGCGCAGCCCGAGGAACAGGTCGTCCTCGGGCTCGGGCGGCGGCACCGGGCCGACCGTCGAGCGGGCGAGCACGTACTCGTCCCACGGGAAGATCTCGCGGATCACGTCGTCGGGCAGGCGCATCCAGTGCCCCTCGGGATCGACCTGGGTGCGGTGCGCGAGGAGTGCCGCGCGCCGCGCGTGCAGCCAGTCGCCGACCTCGACGAAGGTGGTGAAGCGATCGTCGCGGTCGGGGAAGTCGCCTTCGAACCACCGTGCGTACGGGCTCTCCTCGTTGCGGCGGATCAGCTCGTCGTGCATCGCCTGCACGCGGCGGCGGGAGAACCCCGTGTAGTAGAGCTTCGACGGCGACCACGGCTCCCCTGCGTCGGGGTACGCGGTCGCGTCACCCGCGGCGGTGAAGGCCGGCAACGAGATCTCGTGGACCCGGATGTGGTCGGGATGCGGGTAGAAGCTGCGGTCCTCGGCGTAGGTCACAATCACCTGGGGCCGCTCGGCGCGGATGATCGCCACCAGGCGTCCGACGGCCTCGTCGAGCGGGGCGTTGGCGAAGTTGTCGGGTCGAGCGTTGGGCTCGGTGTCGGGCATGCCCGAGTCGTGGTAGCCGAGCATGTGCACGGAGTCGTAGCCGATCGCGGTCGCACTCGCGTCGAGCTCCTCCCGGCGAACCTCGGTGAGCCGCTCGCGCACCTCGGGTCGATCCATGGCCGGGTTGAGGATGTCGCCGGCCTCGCCGCCCGTGCAGCACACCAGCACGCCGCGCACACCCTCGTCGTGGTACCGGGCGACGGTCGCGCTGCCCTTCGAAGCCTCGTCGTCGGGATGCGCGTGCACCGTGAGCAGGCACAGGGGGTTGCCGGCCGGGTCGAGCGGGACGTCACTCACGCACGCGACGTTACCGCCGTCCCCCACCGGTATCGTTCGATGTCGTGATCCGAGGCGCGCGCATCGTCGTCGCGCTCTCGCTGGTCATCCCGGGCGCGGCGCTGTCGGCAAGTGTGACGCACGGCACGGCGCACGCGACGGGCGAGCCCTCGCCTCGTCTCGCCTGGGAGCGCTGCGGCGGCGGCATCGAGTGCGCCTCGCTCGCGGTGCCCGTCGACCACGCGGCACCCGACGGGGAGGAGCTCGAGCTCGAGCTCGCACGTCGACCGGCCGACGACCGAGACCGGCGCGTCGGCACGCTCGTCGTCAACTACGGCGGCCCGGGGGACGCCGGCACGGAGACGCTGCGCGCCACTGCCGACTACATGCCGGCGGCGATCCGCCAGCACTTCGACATCCTCTCCTTCGACCCGCGCGGCGTCGGTGGGTCGGCGCCGGTGCGCTGCGTCGACGACGCCACGTTCGAGGCGGCATGGTCGGAGGACCCGACACCCGACGGGATCGCCGACCTCCGCGCCTTCTACGACGGCACCTCGTCGTCGGTCGACCTCGTGGCGGAGTGCATCGCGCGTCACGGCGACTGGCTGGCCCGGGTCGGGACGCGCAACGTCGCACGCGACCTCGAGCTGATCCGTGCCGCGGTCGGCGACGAGCGCCTCACCTTCCTCGGGTACTCGTACGGAACGCTGCTGGGCGCGATCTACGCCCAGGAGCATCCCGACCGAGTGCGTGCGATGGTGCTCGACGCGGCCGTCGACCTGACGTCCACGACCGCCGAGGAGCAGCGTGACAGCGTCGCCGGCTTCGAGAACGCCCTCGACGAGTTCCTCGACGACTGCGCGAGCGACGAGGACTGTGCCTTCCACTCCCGGGGGAAGCCCCGCGCTGCACTCGAGGAGCTGCGCGCCCGCTTCGAGCAGGGTGTGCGCATCGACGCCGGTGAGGGCCGGACCGTCGGCGCATCCGAGTTCTACGTGGGCCTCGTCGCGGCGCTCTACTCCCGTGCCGAGTGGCCGATCCTCGCCGCGGGCCTGCAGGACGCCACGATCGGTGACGGCTCGACGCTCCTCCTGCTCAACGACCTCTACGCCGGCCGCCGGGACGACGGCACGTACTCGAACCTCCAACAGGTCATCGGCATGGTGGTCTGCGCCGACGAGCCCGAGCCTCTCGTGTCGTTCGACGAGTACCGGGCGACGTTCGAGCAGCTCACTGCCGACCACCCGTTCTTCGGCCCGCTCTTCGCGGGTGGGCCGTCGGGGTGCGACCCCCGGCTGCCCCGGCCGCGGGCCGACGAGCAGGTGGGCGACGTCCGCGTCGCCGGCACGGCACCCGTGCTCGTGGTCGGCGCCACGCGCGACCCGGCCACGCCCTACGTCGGCGCGAAGGACCTCCGCACGCGCATCGAGGGGGCACGTCTGCTCACGGTCGACGACACGTCGCACGGCAGCTACGCCAGCGGCAACCGCTGCGTCGACCGGATCGTCGACCGGTACCTCGTCACGGGCGAGCCCCCCGCACGCGACCGCCGCTGCTGAGCACCGTCGTCCACGACGTCGGAAGACTCAGCGACACATGCTGTCGCTGAGTCTTCCAACACGGCGACGGGCGGGACGCGCCTTCCGGGTGACGGATCACGGGTGACGGGTCGGGCCGGCTCCTGCGGGTCGGGTCAGGGGGCTCGGCCGATGACGCAGATGTCCACACGGCCGATGTCGCGGATGCGCTTCGACGAGATCCGGCGGACGTGCAGGCGTGGGTCGCCGGCGATCTGCTCGCCGAGCTCCGCCGGCGCGAGCACCGTCGACGGTCGCGCGAGCTCGGTGAGGCGCGACGCGAGGTTCACGACCGGTCCGAAGTAGTCGCCCTCGCGCGCCACCAACGGCCCCGACGCGACCCCGGCCCGGGTCGACGGGAGCAGCGCGTCGCCGCTGGTGCGCTCGGTCAGGGTCACTGCGATCTCGGCCGCGGTCGCGGCCGTGTCGGTGACGAACATCACCTCGTCGCCGATCGTCTTCACGATGCGCCCACCCGCCCCGACCACGGTGTCGTGGGCGAGCTCGCCGAACCGCCGCAGCAGGTCGGCCAGGCGCTCGTCCTCGAGCTCCTCGGCGAGCGCGGTGTAGCCGACGAGGTCGACGAAGCCCACCGCGCCCAGCACCGTCCCCGGGGCGGACGGCGAGGTCCCGGCCAGCCGGCGCCAGAACGCGGAGCGGAGCTGGAGCCGGAAGAGGTGGTCGACGAGCCCGACGATGCGATCGAAGTCGATCTGCCCCGCGAGCCGATCCGCGAGCTCCTCGTCGGAGATCCCCGCAGCCTGGGCGTCGCGGAACGATCGGGCGATGTCGTCGGTCAGGGCATCCGCCGCTCGCGCGAGCGACGAGCTCACGACCCGGGTCTGGCGCAGCGCGAGGTCGATGGACCAGTCGAGCACCCACGGATCGGCGAAGGTGTCGAGGAACGCACGGAGGGTGACGACGTCGGCATCGGTGAAGGCCGGCAGGTCGTCGGGGATGTCCGGGAACCCGACCGCCCGCCACACCGCCTTCGCCGTCGCCACATCGGTCTTGCCCCGCGTCGCGAGCTCGCGCAGGGTGTGCTTGCGCTCACCCGGCAGCACCTCCCGGTCGAGGACGAGGAGCGAGAGGTAGCCGCCGCGTTCGGCGTTCTCGATCTCTTCCGGCCTCGCGCCTCGCCGACGCAGGAACCGCCGAAGGCCCGATCGCACCGTCGCGTCCTCGCTACGCCGAGCGGGGTACGTCCTTCCACGGTAGATCGCGGGAGTTGTCGGGCTCCTTCGGCAGGCCGAGCACGCGCTCACCCAGGATGTTGCGCATGACGTTGGACGTGCCGCCCTCGATCGTGTTCGCCTGCGCGCGCAGGAAGCCACGAGCGATGTCACGCGACTCCTCGGGGATGTCGCTGAGGAACCCCATCGCGCCCTCGCGACCCAAGGGCTTCCCCTCCCACGCCACGCCGGCTGCTCCCTCGAGGTCGACCGCGACCTTCTGGAGGCGTTGGTTGAACTCGGCCGCCATGAGCTTGGTGATCGAGCCCTCGGGACCGACCTCGCCGCCGCTCTTGCGCTTGTCGGCGGCCCGCTGGTTGTTCAGCTTGATCAGGTGGGTCTCGATGTAGAGCTGCGCGAGCCGCTGCCGCAGCAGCGGGTCGGTCACCGGCTGATGGCGCGCGATGAGCTTCTCGACCGGGCTCCCACCGACCGAGTCGCCCGAGATCGAGCCCGCGCCCGAGAGCGCGACCCGCTCGTTCATGAGGGTCGTGATCGCGACGTGCCAGCCCTGGCCCTCGTCCCCCACCCGCATCGAGTCGGGGATGCGGACCTCCTCCATGAAGACCTCGTTGAACTCCGCGTCACCCGTGATCTGCACGAGCGGACGGACCTCGACGCCGGGTGCCTGCATGTCGAGCACGAAGTAGGTGAGGCCCTTGTGCTTCGGCACGTCGGGGTTGGTGCGGGCAAGCAACATCCCCCAGCGCGACATGTGCGCGAGCGTCGTCCAGACCTTCTGCCCGGTCACGACCCACTCGTCGCCGTCGCGCTCGGCACGGGTCGAGAGACCGGCGACGTCGGAGCCGGCACTCGGCTCGGAGAAGAGCTGGCACCAGATCTCTTCGTTGGTCGCGAGCGGGCGCAGGAAGCGCTGCTTCTGCTCCTCGGTGCCGCAGGCGATGATCGTCGGGCCACCCATGCCGATCCCGATGATGTTGAAGGGACGTGCGACCCGGTAGTGACCGAGCACCTCGTTCACGTGCTTCGCCTGGGTCGGCGAGAGCGACAGGCCGGCCCCGTACTCCGCCGGCCACGTCGGCGTCGCGTACCCCGCCTCGCCGAACCGCTTGCACCACGCGTCGTAGTCGAGCTCGCCGCGCAGCTGCGTCCACCGGTCGCGATCGCCGGCGTCGATCGCCTCCATCCACCCGGCGGGCAGGTTCTCTCGGAGCCACGCCAGCGTCTGCTCACGGAGCTGCTCGGCGGTGGTCTCGCTCGTGTCGACGGCCATGATCGGGTCTCCCCCTCTGCGCGCGGGGGCCATCGTAGGCTCGACCCGTGATCGAGGCGTGGTGGTACAGCCACGACATGTCCGACGTCGAGGCCGTCGGCACCGACGACGTGACGGAGCGGATCGACCCGGACAAGGGCCTCGTCTGGATCGACTGCAACGGACCCGCCGCCTCCGAGCTCCGGACGCTCCTCTCGCAGCTCGGCGTCAACGAGTTCGCGCAGGAGGACATCGCGAAGGCGGGCCAGCGCACCAAGCTCGAGCACTACACCGATCACTTCCACGTCGCCGTCTACGACTGCGTGCTCCATGCCCACGAGCTCCGGCCCCGGGAGATCGACGTGCTGTTCGGCGCCGGCTGGCTCCTGTCGGTGCACCAGCCCCCGGAGGCCGAGGATCCGGGCAGCTTCCCGATCGACGTCGTGCGCCATCGCTTCGAGCTCCAGCGCAGCCAGCACGACAGCGCGGAGGTCGGACTCCTCCTCTGGGCGCTGCTCGACGTGGTGGTCGACCGCTACTTCCTGGTGACGGAGGCGGTCGACGAGTCGCTCGACACGATCGAGGACGCGGTGCTCGCAGCCGACGACCAGACCAGCCGCGACCGCACCGATCGGTCCCGCGAGCTGTTCCGCCTCAGCAAGGCGCTCGTCCGCTTCCGCCGGGCCGCGATCCCCCTGCGTGACGTCACCGCAGAGATCTCGCGGCGCGAGGTCGCGTGCATCACACCGCTGGCGATCGTTCACTTCCAGGACCTCGCCGACCACGTGCTGCGGGTGTCCGACTTCATCGAGTCGCAGCGCGACGTGATCACCGGCTTGCGCGACGCCGAGCTGGCCGTGGCGTCGAACCGCCTGAGCCGCTCGCAGCAGCGGATCGCGGCCTGGGGTGCGATCTTCATCGTCGCCACGCTCATCACCGGCGTCCTCGGGATGAACTTCACGAACGCGCCCGAGCTCGACTGGGAGGAAGGCTTCCTCGCGGTCTTCGGGGTGATGGTCGTCGTCGGTCTGCCGATCTTCGCCTACTTCAAGCACAAGGACTGGATCTGATGGCGCCCAATCTCGGGCGCCACCGGGAGCGCCACCGCTACTCGAGGGTCGGCTGGCTGCGGGCTGCGGTGCTCGGCGCGAACGACGGCATCGTGTCCACCGCCAGCCTCATGATCGGCGTCGCGGCTGCCGACGCCTCGAACAGCGAGATCGCGGTGGCCGGGCTCGCCGGACTCGTGGCCGGCGCGATGTCCATGGCCGCCGGCGAGTTCGTGTCGGTGAGCAGCCAGCGCGACACCGAGCAAGCCGAGATCCACCGCGAACGTCGGGAGCTCGCGACCACGCCGGAGATGGAGCTCGACGAGCTCACCCAGATCTACGTCGGGCGCGGGCTCGATCCGGAGCTCGCGCGGGAGGTCGCCCAGCAGCTGACGGCGACCGACGCGCTCGACGCGCACCTGCGCGACGAGCTCGGCATGACCGGAGCCGTGCCCGCCCGTCCATGGCAGGCTGCGATCGTCTCCGCGGCCAGCTTCTCGCTCGGCGCGGCGGTGCCGTTGGTCGTGCTGCTGTTCGCGTCCGGCGACGCCCTGATCGCGGCGATCGCGCTGGTCGCGCTCGCGGTGCTCGGCGCGACCGGGGCCGCAGCCGGTCGACTCGGCGGTGCGCCGATGGGGCGCGCGGCGTTGCGCGTCGTGCTCGGCGGTGGGCTCGCGATGGCGCTGACGGCGCTCGTCGGGACGCTCGTCGGCACCGCCGTCTGACCCGACCGCCTCCTCGGTGTTGGAAGACTCAGCGACAGCTGTTGTCGCTGAGTCTTCCAACCCGGAGTCAGGCGACGTCGCGTCTGCGGGCGATGACGCGTGACGCGCGCCAGACGATCTCGAGGGCCAGGATCGCTCCGCCGGCGATCAGTGCCGCCTGACCGATCGCGCGCATGTCGGGCAGCTGGAGCGCGTAGAAGTCGCGCAGCGGCTCGATGGCCAGCACGAGCATCACGCAGCCGGCCATCGCGCCGACGAGCAGTGCCTTCCACCAGTTGAACGGCCGCGAGAGCAGCACCAGCACCCACAGGCCCACCGCGACCAGCACGAGCGTCGTCGTGGTGCGGGCCTCCTTGAGCGGGAGATCGTCCTCGAAGCGCGCCAGCCCGTAGGTCATCATCGACGCGACGAACGCGATGATCCCGGCGGGGACGCAGAAGCGCAGGACGCGGGTCAAGAAGCCGGGGATGTAACGCCGCGCGTTCGGTGCGAGCGAGAGGATGAAGCCCGGGATGCCGATCGTGAACGTGCTGACGATCGTGAGGTGCCGGGGCAGGAACGGGTAGCGCCAGGCGGTGAAAACGACCGCGATCGCGATCAGGATCGCGTACACGGTCTTGGTCACGAAGAGGTTCGCCGAGCGCTCGATGTTGGCGATCACCCGTCGCCCCTCCGCGACCACGCCGGGCATGGTGGCGAACTTGCCGTCGAGGAGCACCAGCTGGGCGACTGCTCTCGTGGCAGCGGCGCCCGACCCCATCGCGACCCCGATGTCGGCGTCCTTGAGCGCGAGCGCGTCGTTGACCCCGTCACCGGTCATCGCGACCACGTGCCCCTTCGACTGGAGCGCCGCGACCATCGCCCGCTTCTGGTGCGGTGTGACGCGACCGAAGACCGAGTGCTCCTCGAGCACATCGGCGAGCCGGTCGATCTCCTCCGGGAGCTCGCGGGCGTCGTAGGCGGTGTCCGCGTCGGCGAGCCCGACGCGACGCGCGACGGCGGCGACCGTGCGCGGGTTGTCGCCCGAGATCACCTTGAGCGCGACGCCCTGCTCCTCGAAGTAGCGCAGGGTGTCGGGCGCGTCGGGCCGGATCTTCTCCTCGAGCAGCACCAGCGCCCGCGGCACCAGGCCAGGAGGGAGCACCTCGTCGCCGAGCGGAGCATCCGCGTGAGCGAGCAGCAGCACACGTCGTCCTTCGGCCGCGAGCTCGTCGGCCCGCACGCGCACCGAGTCGTCGGGCGGCGCGTCGGCGAGCACCATCTCGGGCGCGCCGATGATCCACGAGCCATGCCCCTCGAAGCTCGTCGCGCTCCACTTGCGCGCCGAGGAGAACGGGATCGCGCCGCTGCGAGCCCAGCCCGGCGGATCGAAGGCCTCGCCGATCGCGGCCAGGGTCGCGTTGCGGTTCTCGTCGTCGGCGAGCGCGCCGAGGGCCTGGCCGATCTCGCCCCGATCACCGTCGGCGTCGGCGCCGAGCACCTCGAGGTCGTCGAAGGCGACTTCGCCCTCGGTGAGGGTCCCGGTCTTGTCGAGGCAGACGACGTCGACGCGCGCCAGGCCCTCGACCGCGGGCAGCTCCTGCACGAGCACGTTGCGGCGAGCGAGGGTCACCGCGGCGATGCCGAACGCCAGGCTCGTCAGCAGGACGAGCCCTTCGGGCACCATCCCGACGACGCCGGCGACCACGCCGACCAGCGCCTGGTCGACGTCGTTGTTGTCGAGCTGGCGCCAGAGCAGGAGCGCCGACACCGGGAACAGTGCGTACTGGATGTAGCGCAGCAGCGTGTTGATGCCCTCCACCAGCTCCGAGCGCACGAGCGTGAACCGTCGGGCCTCCGCCGCCAGCTTGCGGGCGTAGGCGTCGGCGCCGACCCGGGTCGCCTGCACCCGACCGGAGCCGGCGACGACGAAGCTGCCCGACAGCACCTCGTCGCCCACCGACTTGTCGACCGGGTCGGCCTCGCCCGTCAGCAACGACTCGTCGATCTCGAGGCCCTCGGCCCCGCGCACCTCGCCGTCGGCCGGCACCTGGTCGCCGGTGCGCAGCTCGAGCAGATCGTCGAGCACGACGCCTTCGACCGTGATCTCGGAGGCCTCGCCGTCGCGCACGACGCGCGCCTTCGGCGCGCTGAGCACGGCCAGGCGATCGAGCGTCCGCTTCGCGCGCGTCTCCTGCACGATGCCGATCAGCGAGTTGGCGACGAGGATGATGCCGAACGTCGCGTCCTGGATCTCGCCGACCACCAGGATGACGGCGAGCATCGTGCCGAGGATCGCGTTGAAGCGGGTGAAGACGTTGGCCCGGATGATCTCGCCGTAGGTGCGGCTCGTGCGCTCACCGGCGTCGTTGGTGAGGCCTCGCGAGACGCGCTCGCGCACCTGCTCGGCCGTGAGCCCCGTGTCGGGCGTCACGGCCGGCGCGGTCACCGACCCCTCGGTGGTCACGCGGCGTGCGCGCTCACGACGACGCGGCCGACGACGCCGGGACTAGCTCGATCTCCCCCGTGTCGTCGTCCTCGAGCATCCGGTAGCCGCAGAGCTCGGCCAGCTTGGACTGGCCCTCGTCGGGCCCGCTGCCGATCAGCTCGTCACCGGCCGCGAACCGGACGTGCCCGCGCGGTCGGTAGAGGTAGCGCCCCGCCCGGCGGATCGCGAGCAGGTAGAAGCCCGTCTCGGTCTCGAGCTGGGCCTCGGCGAGGGTCCGGCCGTCGAGCGCCGAGCCTTCCGCGACCGGCACCCACGCGATCACCTCGTCGCTGTCACCGAGCGCGAGGCGCAGGATCGGGTGCATCTCCTCCTGCTCCTCGACGAGCCAGACCATCTGCTGGGCCGCGTCACCGATCTCCTCCGCGGCACCGCCCAGGTGCAGGAGGCCGCGCAGCGGCGACGGGTCGAGCTCGTCGGCCGCGGAGCGCAGCACCCAGACCTCGAGCCGCTCGCGCATCTCGTCGAGCCGGTCCTCGAGGTGGCTGACCTCGGCCGCGAGGCTCTGGTCGTTGAAGAGGATGGCCGAGTAGGCGAGACCGACCGCGACCTCCGAGATGTTCTTCATCTCGACCAGCACGTCGACCGCGCGATCGAGGTCGGTGGGGATCGCCGGGTCCTCGTCGGCGATCGGCGGTCGCCACTCCGGCGCGTTGGCGAGCCCACGCAGCTCACCGATGCCCTCGGGTGGGCCGCGCAGGATCAGGACGTCGTCGGGCAGGAGCGTCTCGTCGCCGTCGGGGTCGATGATCCACTCCTTGCCCCGGCGGATCGCGACGACGCGCATGCCGACCTCGACGGGCAGCTCGACGTCGGCGAGCGACCGGTGCGCGAGCGCGGAGTCTTCTCGGACGCGGACCCGGTGCGACACCTCTTCGGCCTGCGCGAGGTCGGCGACGAGCGCGGCCGGGATGCCCAGCCGGTGGGTGACGACGCGCGCGATGTCGACGGCTGCGTTCGCCGTCCGCTCGATCGCGGCCACGACGTGCAGCACGCTGGACATCTCTTCCGCGTCGCGCGGTGAGCGGGCCGCGAGCACGCAGATCTCGTACATCTCGTGCACGAGCCCGCTGATGCGCTCCTCGAGCTCGAACACCTCGTCGGCCATGCGCTCGTCGGAGAAGAAGAGCGCGGCGTAGGCCAGGTCGACCATCAGCTCGGAGGTGTCCTTGGCCTCCGAGAGCATGGCCTTGAGGTTGCGTGGAGGCTTGTCGGGTTCGGCCATCAGGTGAGTCCCAGGATAACCAGCGACACCATGAACGCCGCTGCCCCGAGGAAGTCGGACGCCGACGACACGATCGGCACGCCGTTGTTGTCGGGGTCCCAGCCGAGACGGTACGTCGCGAGCGCGGCGAGGTAGGCGACGACCGCGGCCAGCGTCGTCGCGAGGATGCCGGCGAGCAGCAGCAGGCCGACCATCTCCGCCGCGCCGGGCGTGCCGAGGTCGAAGACCAGCGCGAGCACGTCCGCCGCGAGCGCGAGCACCAGGAACGTGGGGAGCGCGACCAGGTACACGACCGTCACGTCGACCGCGACGGGCCGGAACGAGATGCGCGACGGGTCGACGACGCCGAGGTGCAGCTTCGTGGAGACGCGCGCCGAGAGGATGCCGGCGAGCGACCCGGAGAGGGAGAGGAGTGGCGGCACGACGATCAGCAACGCCGGCTCGCTGGCCAGCGTCCCGAGGCGGGACTGGATCGTGATGCCGGCGAGCGTGCTCACGACGCCGGCGATCACGAGGAACGGCAGCGACTCGGCAGCGATGCGGCGCAGGGACGGGAGGTGCGATCGCAGCGCGACGAGCAGGGATCCGACGCCGACGACCGCGCAGACGGCCGCCATGACCCCGACCGCGACATCGGCGACGTCGATCACCAGGTACGTGGCGAGGAAGAGGCTCGGCAGGGTCACGATGTCGCCCGCCGCGGTGACGACCGGCACGCTGACGTTGTCGACGTCCCACTCCTTCCGAGCGCCGAGCGCCGCGATGCCGACGCCGATCGCCATGACGACCGCGGTGGGGATGATCGCCCCGACGACCGAGATGACCACGAAGTCGCCGAGCCCGATCGCGCTCTGCACGCCGAACGACTCGGCCACGCCCTTCGCGATCAGCGCGAGCACCAGCGACATGCCGAGGGACAGCGCGATCGCGGCGAGCAGGTTCTGGCCCACGGCGGTGTCGCGCCGTCGCGAGAGCGTGAACGACCCCGTCGCGACGAGCGTCCCGAGGCGGCTCCCGAGGGCGCCGAAGACGTTGCCTCGCAGGCCGACCGCGGCCGGGACCAGGACCAGCAGGCCGGGCAGCTCCTCGAGCGTGCCCGTGATGGAGCCGAGGATCAGCCCGGCCGCGAGCCCTGTGGTGGTGGCGAGCAGGTGCGCGACGAAGCCCGCCCGGACACCGGCCGGGTCGGCGCGCAGCAGCGCGCCGACCCGCCGCGCGAGGCGGAGGCGACCAGGCATTGCTCGGGACTCGGGGGCTCGCTGCGCATGGCGATCACGGCTTCACGGCTTCTCGGGAACCGGTCCAGCCTAGGTCAGCCCTCCTGGGGCGCCGCGGTGCTAGACAATGCCTGATCCGGGCGGGGCATCGAACAGGAGCGCCGGGTGGACCTCTCTCTTCCTCGCACGTTCGCAGGCGTCCTCGCCGGCCTCGTCCTCGCGGCCGCCGCGCTCACCGCCGCGGTCACGACGGCGCCCTCCGCTGGTGCGCTGCTCACGATCACGGTCTCGAGCAACGCCGATTCCGGCGGTGGCTCCCTGCGCGACGCGTTCGCGCTCGCGAACACGCTCGACGACGACGTGGAGATCATCATCCCCGCCGACGTCGGCGACATCACCTTGACCACGGGTGAGCTCCTCTACACCGGCGGCGTCGGTGCCGACGAGACGCTCACGCTCACCGGGGGCGGCAACACGATCACCCAGACCCTCGACGACGCGCGAGTCATCAACGACACCGCCAACACCTTGTTCACGATGAGCGGGCTGACGATCACCGGCGGCGACGCCGGCCCCGCGGGTGCGGGCGGCGGCATCTTCGTGCAGGGGTCCGCGACGATCACCGACTCGACGATCAGCGGCAACGAGGCCACCGGCGACGCTGCCGCCGGCATCCGCGTCAGCAACGGCCCCCTGCTCCTCGTCGACTCCACGATCTCCGGGAACACCGCCCTCAGCGCAGGGGGCGCCTTCGTGAACGGCACCGCGACGATCGTCAACTCCACGATCACCGGCAACACCGCGACCGTCGGCAACGGCGGTGGGCTCTTCGTCGGCAGCGGCCAAGATGCCCGGCTGATCTACTCGACGGTGGTGGCCAACACCGCGGGCAACCTCGGAGCGAACGTCTTCCTCCAGGGGAGCGGCGACCTCGCGGCGTTCGGGACGGTCATCGCGCAACCGCTGGGCGTGGGGACGAACTGCAGCATCGGCGGCGTCACGACCTCGGCGGGCTACAACTGGGACGACGACGGCACGTGCGGCTTCGACCAGCCGACCGACCACTCCGACGCCGGCGACCCGCAGCTCGGCGCGCTGGCCGACAACGGCGGCCCCACCCCGACGATGCTGCCGGCCGAGACGAGCGGCCTCGTCGGCGACATCCCGGCCGCGGCGTGCGGCGACGGCGACGCACTCGCCGGGTTCGCGGTCACGACCGACCAGCGCGGCGAACCCCGCCCCGACGTGGCGACCGGCGCGTGCGACATCGGCGCCGTCGAGCTGCAGTTCCCGGTGCCGCCGGACCCGCCCGGCCCGACGCCCGCTCCGATCGTCATCGAGCCCACCTTCACCGGCTGACGCGCTCCCCCACACACGTCGGCAACACGGCCCACCAACCGTTTCGGCGTCAGCAGACCCGCCCGAGCGGGGTCTTCTGACGCCAGAACGATGAGGGCTACCGGAAGTCGCGGGACCTGAGCAGCTCCGCGTCGGCTCGGTCTGCGGTGTCAGCCGTCGCGCGGTCGGTGGGGCCGAGGAGCTCGAGGGGCTCAAAGCGGCGGGCGAGGACGTTGATCACTCCCTGGTGACGCTCGAGCAGGCCGCGCACCACGATCGCCGGTGACGTGCGCGCGACCTTGCGGTACCGCTTCCACACGTCGGGCGTGCAGATCACGTTGACCAGGCCGGTCTCGTCCTCCACGTTGAGGAACGTGACCCCGCTCGCGGTCTCGGGGCGCTGGCGGTGCGTGACCACGCCCCCGATCTCGACGATCGAGTGGTGCGGCAGCTCCCGCAGCGCTGACGCGGTGACCACGCCGCGGGCTGCCAAGCGCTCGCGTGCGAGCTCGGTGGGGTGCCGGCTCGCCGACAACCCGGTCGCCCACAGGTCGGCCGCGGTCTCCTCGACCGGGTCCATCCCCGGCAGCGCCGGCGACTCGACGCCCGAGACGACGCCGGGCAACGTGCCGGGCCTGGCATCGCGCAGCGCTCCCGCGGCCCACAGCGCCGCGCGCCGCTCGACGCCCAGGCCCGCGAAGGCGCCGGCAGTGGCGAGCGCCTCCAGCGCGTCGACCGGTGCGCCGGTGCGGCGGGTGAAGTCCTCCAGGTCGCGGAAGTCGCCGCCCTCGTCGCGCTCCGCGTCGATGCGGTCGAGCAGGTCGCCGGACAGGCCCCGCACGTAGCGCAGCCCGACGCGCATCGCGCGCGTCGACGGGTCGGCGTGCCAGCCCGGCTCCGGCCTCCCCACCGGGCCCGCCTCCGCGCTGCGGGGCTCGAGCGTGCAGTCGCGTCGCGACGCGTTCACGCACGGCCCCAGCACTTCGACCCCGTGTCGCACCCCGTCGCGCACCAGCGTGTGCGGCGAGTAGAAGCCCATGGGCTGGGCATTGAGCAGCGCGCACACGAACTCGGCGGGGTGGTGCAGCTTCACCCACGAGCTCGCGTACACGAGGTAGGCGAAGCTCACCGAGTGGCTCTCGGGGAAGCCGAAGTGCGCGAACGCCTCGAGCTTGGTGGCGATCTCCTCGGCGGTGTCACCCGTGATGCCGCGCTCGGCCATCCCCGCGAGCAGACGTTCACGCATGGCTGCCATGCGTGCCTTCGACCGCTTCGAGCCCATCGCCTGGCGCAGCCGGTCGGCCTCGCCGGGCGTGAACCCCGCGGCGTCGATCGCGATCTGCATGAGCTGCTCCTGGAACAGCGGCACGCCGAGGGTCTTCTGGAGGCACTCCTCGAGGATCGGGTGCGGGTAGGTGACCGGCTCCTCGCCGTTGCGCCGCCGCAGGTACGGGTGCACCGAACCGCCCTGGATCGGGCCGGGCCGGATGAGCGCGACCTCGATGACCAGGTCGTAGAAGCAGCGCGGACGCAGCCGGGGCAGCGTCGCCATCTGCGCGCGGCTCTCGACCTGGAACACGCCGATGGTGTCGGCCGCGCAGAGCAGCTCGTAGACCTCGTCCTCCTGCGGGATCGTCGCGAGGTCGACCTCGATGTGCTCGTGCTCGCGGATCAGGTCGACGGCGAGGTGCAGCATCCGCAGCATCCCGAGCCCGAGCAGGTCGAACTTCACCAGCCCGGCCGCCGCGCAGTCGTCCTTGTCCCATTGGAGCACCGACCGGTCGTCCATGCGCGCCCACTCCACCGGGCAGAACTCCACCAGCGGTCGGTCGGCCATCACCATGCCCCCGGAGTGGATGCCGAGGTGGCGCGGGTGGTCGAGCACCTGGCTCGCCAGGTCGAGCGCCAGCTCGGGCACCGACACCCCTTCTTCGGCGAGCGGCGCGTAGGACCCGGCGTCGTGCCCGTAGCGGTCGACCCACTTCCCCAGCGCATCGGCCTGCCCCGGCGACATGCCGCAGACCTTCGCCATCTCGCGCAGCGCCGAACGAGGTCGGTAGGTGATCACGTTCGCGACCTGCGCGGCGCGGTCACGCCCGTACTTGCCGTAGACGTACTGGATGACCTCTTCACGACGGTCGTGCTCGATGTCGAGGTCGATGTCGGGCGGCCCGTCGCGCTCGATCGACAGGAACCGCTCGAACAGCAGGCCCAGGGCGACCGCGTCGGCCTTCGTGATGCCGAGCGCGTAGCAGACCGCGCTGTTGGCGGCGCTCCCCCGGCCCTGGCAGTAGATGTCGAGACGACGGCAGCACTCGACGATGTCGACGAGCAGCAGGAAGTAGCCCGGGAAGCCGAGCTGCTCGATGACGCCGAGCTCGTGCTCGATCTGGCGCATCGCCTGCTCGTGGTGCGGGTGCGTCGACGGGTAGTGGACGGCGGCGCCGCGTCGGGTGAGCTCGCGCAGCCACGACATGTCGGTGTGGCCCGTCGGCACGTCGAGATCGGGCAGGGCGGGGGCGGCCAGGCTCAGCTCGAACGCGCACTCCCGCGCGATCTCGGCGCTGCGCTCCACCGCACCTGGCCAACGGGCGAACCGCCGGAGCTGCTCCGCCGGTGACCGCAGGTGCGCGCCACCCGCGGCCGGGAGCCAGCCGTCGAGCTCGTCGAGCGAGCGACGCGCCCTGATCGCGGCGATCGCCGTGGCGAGCGGCCGCTGGCGCGGGGTGGCGTAGTGGACGTTGTTGGTCGCCACCACCTCGACTCCGGCGTGCATCGCCACCTGCACCAGCTCGTCGTTGCGATGACGGTCGATCGGATCACCGTGGTCCCACAGCTCCACGAGCACGCGGTCGCGCCCGAACCCGTCGGTCAGCCGGTCGAGCGCGCGGCGTGCGGCGGCCGGACCGCCGTCGACCAGCGCGCGCGGCACCGTGCCCTTCCGACAGCCCGTGAGCACGAACCACGAGTCGTTGGCCGGCGCGGCGCGGTACCCGTCGAGGTGGACGCCCGCGCGCGACGCGGCATGCAGCCCCTCGAGCGAGAAGCACGGCGCGCCCTTCTCCCCGGCCAGCTGCCCGGCGCTGATCGCCCGAGCGAGGCGCGCGTATCCCACCGGACCATCGGCCAGCACGACGATGTGCTCACCGTCGGGATCCGGCTCGCCGGGCTGATGGCCGGGCGCGTCGAGCGTGAGCTCGGTGCCGAAGACCGTCGGGAGGCCGACGTCCTTCGCGGCGAGGGCGAAGCGCACGACGCCGTAGAACCCGTCGTGGTCGGTGACGGCCAGGCCCGCGAGGCCGAGCCGGGCAGCCTCGTCGACCAGCTCCTCGGGGTGGCTCGCACCGTCGAGGAACGAGAAGCTGGTGTGGCAGTGCAGCTCGGCGTACGCGGCGTCCGGGGTCATCGGACCCTCGACCGTATCGAACGTGTGTTCGATGCGGCAAGGGAGGCTCGCGGAGGGCCATCGGACGGTCGACGAGGGGACTTCCGGCCCGGGCGCCGGCCCGAGCCGCGGCGCACACTGCGCCCAGCCGACCAGGAGGGGAGCCCGTGCCCGCCATCGCACCGCTCGACCGGACGACCGTGGTCTTCGCCACCGACCCCACTCCCGCGCTGCGCTGTGCGCACTGCGGCAGCGAGGTGACGGATGCCGATCCGGAGTGCCCGGGCTGCGAGTCGCCGATCGACTGGGGCGCGTCGGACGAGGCCTTGCGCGCCTGGGAAGGCACCGGGGGCGGCTGAGCCTTCACAGAGGCTTCGCGGAGGTCGCGACGTCGCCTCACGTCGCGCGGGTACACCGGATCCATGTCCATCGGATCCGCTGCGGCTGCCACCGAGACCGTCGCGGCCTCGTCGGGCCCCACCGATCGCCGTTGGATCGGGTGGGCGTTCCTCGGCCTCAGCGCGGCGGCGCTCGTCGTGGGGCTCGCGTTGCGCGGCCTCGGCGTGCTCGTGGGGATCGCGCTCCTCTTCGCGGTCTTCGTGCCGCTCGAGAAGCTCTTCGCGCTCCGTCGACAGAAGACGTTCCGGCGCGGCTGGCTCACCGACGTGACGCACGTCGTGGTGAACGGCACCGTCTCGACCGTCATGGCCGTCGTCCTCGCGATCGCGATCGCGCTCCCTTTGATCTGGCTGCGACCCCTCGATCTCGAGGGTCAGCTCCCGGGAGCGGCGTCGATCACCCTCGCGATCGCCATCGTGCTCCTCGGCAGCTACTGGGGCCACCGGCTCAGCCACACCGTGCCGTTCCTCTGGCGCTTCCACGCGGTGCACCACAGCATCGAGGAGATGGACTGGCTCGCGGCCGGTCGGCTGCACCCGTTCGACTCGGCGATGACCCAGGTCTTCTTCCTCGTGCCGCTCGTCGTCCTCGGCTACGACGGCGGCGTCTTCGCGGGCGCGGCGGTGTTCGTCACCGCGCTGGCGATCTTCCAGCACGCCAACGTCCGGCTGCGCTTCCCCGTCCTGCGATGGGTGATCAACACGCCGCAGTGGCACCACTGGCACCACTCCGCGCACGCGGAGGCGCTGAACAAGAACTTCGGGCTCCCCGCGATCGACAGGATCTTCGGCACCGCGTACCTGCCCAAGGGCGTCTACGCGACGGAGTTCGGCATCACCGACCCGGTGCCCGAGGCGAGCTACTCGCGCCAGATGGCCTACCCGTTCTCGCGCGCCGCGCGGGGCTGACTACTCGTCACCCAGCGCGAGGCACACCGCGGCCTCCTGCACCTTGCGCAGGCGTGGGAACACGTCGCTGCTCTCGGGCGTGATCTGCGCGTTGATCGAGAAGGTGACCGAGCGATCGCCGTCGGGACTCGCCGCCACGAGGTGGGTGTAGCCCAACGTGTTGCCCGTGTGGCCGTAGACCGTGCCGCAGCGCGTGTCGTATCGGAACAGCGCCATGCCCTCGCGGCTCTTGCCCGGACCCGGCGGGTCCGATCGACCCTTCCGCAGGTCGTCGTGCTGCTCGTCGACGAGCTCCGGCCCGAAGAGCTCGCCGCCGACGTAGCCGCGGACGAAGCGATCCATCTCGGCGGGCGTCGACACGATGCCTCCGGCCGCCCACGCCCAGCCGGCGGCGAGCAGCAGGCTGACGTCCTCCGGTGCCGCCGGATCGGTGACGTCGTATCCGTGCACGAACGGCTCGGGCAGCTCGACGCCCCTCGGCAGCGAGGTCTGCGTGAGCCCGAGCGGCTCGTAGACCTCGGTGCGCAGGACGTCCTCGTACGGGCGGCCCGTCGCCTGCTCGATCATGAGCCCGACCAGGATGTTGTCGGTGTTCGTGTAGCGGTACTCGGTGCCCGGCTCGAACGCGAGCGGCGCCTCGCCGACCGGCGAGATGAGCTCGGCGGGCGGCAAGGGCGTCTCCGGGGCCGCTTGCACCGACTCGGCGAACGCCGGGTGGGTGATGAACTTCGGAACCCCGCTGCGGTGCGCCAGGAGGTCGCGCAGCCGCACCTCGCCCCACTTCTCGTACTGCGGCAGACGCTGGGCGATCGTGTCGTCGAGCGACAGCACCCCCTGGTCGACGAGCGCCAGCGCCGCCGCCCCCGAGAACGCCTTCGCCACGCTCGCGACCCGCAGGTGCTGGTGCGGGTCGAGCGGCGCACCGGTCGCCAGGTCTGCGACGCCGGCGCTGAACACCTGCTGCTCGTTGCCGCGCTGCACGACGACGAGCGCACCCGGCGGCCCACCGTCGGCCGCGACGAGGTCGTCGAGGCGGCGCTGGAGGCGCTCGTCCGACCCACCGGCGGACGATCCCGCACCGACGGGCGCCGCGGCGACCACGACCGCGACCACGGTGGCCAAGATGACGCAGACGAGGAATCGGGGGAGGCGGCGCCTCACGCCGAAGCAGCCGGCTCGAGCCGGAGGTAGTGCTTCCGCCCCAACGTCGAGTACCAGAGGATCGTGAGCACGTTGGCGCGGGGCCGACAGGTCAGCGCGACCGTGGCGCCGGCGGGGACGTCGACGGTCAGCGGCGGGCTGAGCGCCCAGTCGATCTTGAGCTGCACCTCGTGCGCACCCGGCGCGACGGTGAACGACTCGGTCGTCCCCTGCTTGATGGTGCCGACCTCGGCGCCGTCGACCGTCACCTTGTAGGCACGCAGCTTGTCGGTCCATGCCTTCGTGCGCTCGAGCTCGATCGTCCCCTGGGCGCTCATGATCTCGGAAGGTAGCCGCGCGACCGATCGATCGGTCAGTCGTAGATCGCCTCGAGCGCGGCCCGCCCGCCTTCGACCGCGACGAGGCAGGCGACGTCGTCGCCGTCGGGACGGGTGACGACGACCTGCCAGAGCGCGCGCCGCCGCCGCGTCGCCCGGGCCCACCAGCGCAGGTCGTGCGGCCAGGGACCCGCCCACGCGACGACCGAGCCACCACCGCCAGGGAGCGCGTCGCAGCGCAGCACCGCCGGTGCCGCCGACGCCTCGCCCCGGGCCGACACGCGCACCGCGGCACCTCGTCGGTCGAGCAGCTCCGCCGGCACCGGCGCGAAGTGCACACGCGCGGGCGCCGGGCTGGGGATCCGGCCTGGCCACGGTGCGGGAGGCGGCGTGGCCTCGTCACGCGGCTCGCCCCAGGGCACCCAGTGGACCCGCTCGCTCGGCGATCGACCCCCACCCACGACGGCGGTCACCACCGACTCGTGACCGAACATCCCCTGGAGCCGCGCGAGGACGCGCGCGGCCCGGTCGTGCGCGGCGGCGTCGCCGCCCCAGAACCCGAGCTGCCGGGCCGACGCGGGCACCACCCGGTCGGGCGCGAGCCGCAGGAGGATCAGGCCACCGGTCGCCTCGTCCGCGAGCTCGTCGGCCGACGTGCTGTTCGATCGGGTGAGCCAGGCGTCGAGCTGCCAGCGCACCCGGGCGACGAGCTCCGCTCCGGTGAGCCCGCCCTCGTGACGCCAGCAGCGCGCGTGGCGCTCACCGTGCTCCGTCTCGGCTTCCACCACCACGCGATCGCACGCGAGCCCCAACGAGTCGAGCCGCTCGACGAGACGGTCGGCGAGGCCCTTCGCCGCGAACGCGGCCTCGTCGACCCGCGTCGCCGGCGGGTCGAGCTCGCACGTCTCCACCAGGTCGGGTGGTGGCGGGGCGGGCGGGACGGCGAGCTCGTGCTCGCCACGCGCGAGGCGATGGGCTCGTGCGCCGTCGGTGCCGAAGCGTCCGAGGACCGCGGGTGCCGGCAGCGCGGCGAGGTCACCGAGGGTCCGCAACCCGAGGCGACGGAGCAGGTCGGCGAAGGCCTCACCCTCGTCGGGGCGATCGGCGGACGCCCGCCCGAGCACCCCGACCGGCCACGGCGCGAGGAAGGCCGCGGTCGCGCCGGTCGCGACCACCTGCACCCGATCCGGCCCGGGGACACGGGTGGCCAGGCGAGCGGCGAAGACGGTGTCGGCGATGCCGACGCGCGCGTCGGGCACGCCGACGGCTGCAGCCGCCTCGAGCACCCGAGTGGCGAGCTGCTCGTCGCCGCCGAAGTAGCGCGACGGGCCCCGAGTCGGGAACGACAGCACTCCGGGCCGCTCCAGCACCACGGCCGGGGTGATGGGCTCCATCGCCCGGGCGACCATCTCGAACGTCCGCGCCTCGGCCGCGGGGTCACGCTCGCGCACGACGAGGCCGGGACAGCGCGCCTCGGCCTCGCGCCGCCGGAGCCCGATGGTCACGTCGCCGGCGCGCGCCTCCGGTGACGCCGCGCACACCACCAGGCCGCGCGCTCCACGCTCGACGACCGCGAGCGGCACGTCCACGAGCGTCGCGTCGGCGCGGCGCGCGGTGCTGATCGCCCAGGCCGGGCACCAGAGGACGAGCGCGCGCTCGCGTGCCGCCGGCGTCACGTCGACGTCACCCGGCGCGAGCGAGCGCTCCCGACCGGGTGCGCGCGGCTGCGCCCTTGCCGCCGACCCGCACTCGCACGTCACGTCCGGTGACGGGACCCGCACCATGTGACGCGCCCACCCATGCGCCTCCCTCGCTCACCAGACGCAGCGCTGCGTCACCCGCCCACGTCGTGCCCGGCGAGGGGAGGGCCACGAGGACCGCGTCCCGCTCGCGCGTGCGTGCCACGAGTCGGCGGACGTCACCGATGCGGGCGTGACGCGGGGTCTCGGCGACGACCAGGGTGACGCCGTCGAGCAGGGCGGCGACCACCGTCGACCACCGCTCGGCGGGCACGGACCGGACGATGGGGAAGCGCTCGAGCGCGACGCCCGCCTCGGCGGCAGCCTCCAACCCGAGGGTGCCGTGGAGGTCGACCACCGCGGCCCACTCGCCCGCCGCGGTCGCCCCGGCCGCGAGCTCGAAGGCGAGGGACGTCGCGCCGGTGGCCCCCGTGCCCTCGACCGACACCACGGTCCCCCGTCGCATCCCGCCCTCGGGCAGCAGCGCGCCGAGCGGCCCGGACACGGGGAGGATGCGCTCGCGAGCCAGCGTCACCGGACGGGCGAGCCCGGCAGCCGCCTGCAGGCGCGCCCTCGCCTCGGCGTCCCGGCGGGGCAGTGACCGTGCGGCGCTCACGCCACCGTTCTACCGAACAGGTGTTCGGTCGCACAACCCCCGGACCGCACGACTCCCACGACCCACGGCCGGGCCTCGGGCTCCGAGTGCTCAGGGTGACCTCACCTACGCTCGGGGCGTGTCGGCGAGCGCCCCCGAGCCGGCGACCTCCCCCACGGCGTCGCCATCGCCTCCGTCCCCACCGTCTCCGCCGAACGACGCGCTGCGCCGAGCGGTCGCGGGCAGCGTCGTCGGCAAGACGGTCGAGCTCGCGACCCTCGTCCTGCTCGCGACCGTCGTCCCCCGCCTGCTCGGCCCGACCGACTACGGCCGGTTCTCGGTCGCCCTCACCCTGGTGACGCTGGGAGCGCTGGCGCTGACCCTGGGGGGCCCGATCGTCATGGCCCGGTTCGTCCCCGCGGCACCGGCGCACGAGCGCGTCGCGGTCGCCCGCGCGATCGGGCTGCGCCTCGCCCGGGGCAGGACGGTCCAGGTCGCCGTCATCACCTTCGTGGTGCTCGGCGTCGCGCTGGCCGACCCCGACGTCCTCGACCCCCTCGAAGCCCTCGCGGTCGTGCTCGCGTTCGCGCTGAACGTGCTGGCGAGCCTGGCGCTGCAGGTCGCGCTCGGACTCGGACGAACCGTCGCGTGGAGCCTCCGGTTCCCGATCCAGAACAGCGTGCTCGTCGTCGGGCTCGTCGCGCTCTACCCGGCGATGGGGATCTCGGGCGCGTTCGTCGCGATCCTCCTGTCGGCCGTCGCCGCGGCGATCTTCGCGACGGCGGTCGTCGCGCGCGTCGCCGGAGGTCGTCACCCGCGGGCCCCACTGCCCGACGGCGCGCTGCGCTTCGGCGTGCTCCAGGCCGCCGCGGCGGCACTCGTGCAGGTCGCGCAGCGAGGTGGTGTCGTGGCGGTCGCGCTCCTCTCGACGACCACCCAGGTCGGCTTCGCCGCGCTGCCGATCGGGATCGTCCTGGGCGCGACGTACGCGATCCTCCAGGCGTTCACGGTCTCGCTCCCCCACCTCAGCGAGCACTCCACCGCTCTCGGGTCGACGACCTCGAGCGAGGCGACCCTGCGCCGGCTCGCGTGGCTCGCGCTCGCAGTGCTGGTCCCCGCGCTCGGCATCGTCGCGGTCGGACTCGACGAGCTCGTCCCCGCGGTCTTCGGGTCGGACTTCGCGGGGGCCGAGGCCGCCTTCGGCCCCGCGCTCGCGCTCCTCGTGCTCGCACCGCTGACCTCGCTCCTCACCCAGACCTCGGCGCTTCGGTTGCGGCCGGTCGTCGCGCTGGCGAGCGCGTCCGTCGGCATCGTCGCGTTCGTGGCGGTCGCGGTCGCGACCATCCCGGCGTGGGGTGCCGAAGGCGGCACCGCGGCCGCGCTCGCGGCCGGCGCCGTCGGTGGGCTGGTGTCCACGCGGATGCTGCCGGGCGCCGCCCGGCCACCGCTCGTCGTCGCCTCCTACGTCGGAGCCGCGGCGGTGCTCGGTCTGGCCCTGACATGAGCGCCCCCGACGTCTCGGTGGTCGTGCCGACCCGCGACCGACCCGCCGCGCTCGCCGAGTGCCTCGTCGCGATCGAGGCCCAGCACGGCCCGACCTTCGAGGTGGTGGTCGTCGACGACGGCTCCGAGGACACGTCGGCGGTGGCGGCCGTCGTGGCGCGCGCGCCACGTGCTCGACTCGTTCGCGAGCTCGGGCGAGGACCGGCCGCGGCTCGGAACCGGGGCGCGGCCGAGGCGACCGCCGAGCTGGTGTGCTTCACCGACGACGACTGTCGACCCCTGCCCGGCTGGCTCGCCCGACTCGAGGCGTGCCACCGAACGGGCGCCGAGGTGATCGCCGGTCCGACCCGCGTCGGGAACCCGGGATCGGTGATCGAGCGCGCCGCGCAGACCGTGACGAACCACCTCGTCGAGTCGTCGCTGGACGCGACTCGCGGCACGGTCCGCTTCGCTCCCACGAGCAACCTCGCGTGTCGCACGATGCTGCTCGCGGCCGTGCCCTTCGACGACGACTTCCCGCTCGCCGCGGGCGAGGACCGGGAGTGGTGTCGCCGGGTCGGCGAGCGCGGCATCGAGATCGCCTACGAGGCGCAGGCCGTCGTCGCGCACCACCCCGACCTCTCGCTCAGCGACTTCTGGCACCAGCAGGTGCGCTACGGGCGCGGCGCCCACCAGGTGCACCGGCGCCGCCCGGCCGGTGAGCGTCTCCAGTCGCCGGCGTTCTACGGGTCGCTCGTGCGGAAGGGCTTCGCCCAGGGTCCCCGCGTCGGCGCGCTCGTGCTCCTCGCGCAGGTGGCGACCGCGACCGGTGTCGCCGGCGGCTACGTGGCCGCTCGGGCCAGCGACTGAGCGGGCTCGAGCAGCGGCGTCCCGACCATGGCGCTCGCGTCGCCGCCGGCGATCGCGATCGCCGTCGCAGCGACGTCCTCGAGGCGCGGGCTCCGATCCAGCGAGCTCGGCTGCGACCGACCCGGAACCACGAGCGCCCACGCGTCGCCCTCGGTGTGGTTGCCCGAGCGACCGCTCCCGACGCCCCGCCGGTGCACGGTCCCGAAGCGCTCCGATCGGACCCCGGTCACGCTCGTGGCCTGCCGGGGGGTCCACCGGACCACGAGGTCGGGGAGCAGCTCGGCCCGAGCGCCGGCGCCGAAGCGGTCCGCGACGCGCTCGATGCTCGCCACCGCCGGGTGCCCGTCGAGGTCGGTGAAGGTGCGCAACCCGGTGGCGATCTCGTCGAGCAGGGCGTCGGCCTCCTCAGGGGCCACGATCCCGTCCCGCTCCCGGCCCCGCAGGTTGAGGCGCACGTAGCCCTGGTTCTCGGCCGGGTGCGCGAACGCCCTGGTCGTGCGCCAGTCGACACCGCGCCCCTCGAGACGGGCGGTCAGGTCCAGCGCGGTCCGGGCCGGGAGCGCGTTCGCGACGCGTGACCGGAGCCCGACGGGGAGCATCGACCGAAGTCGCCAGATCGGGCTGCCGGTGCCGTCGTCGCGCTCGGGCTTCGGATCGAGGATCGCCTGCAGCATCCCGGGCAGCAGGTCGGCTCGGCTCGTGTTCTCGTCCATCCCGACCGGCGAGATGAGCATCACGTCGGTACCCGGGGGCAGCGAGGCGAGGATGCGGGCAATCGCGGCGTCGATCGCGACGTACACGTCGTCCAACGTCGACCCGAGCGCGCGTGCGGCGTCGGCGTCGAGGCCGTCGGGATCGAGCTGCGACAGGTCCCAGAACTGGTGACCGGCGACGTGGGCGGCACAGAACGTCAGCCAGGCCAGGTCGTACGGCTCGTCACCGAGCAGCACCGCGGCGGCGTCGGCCACACGGGCCGGCGCGCCGAGGAGTCGTCGGCGCAGGCCGAGCATCTCGTTCGCGGTGTGCTGTCCGAACACCTCGTCGACGGGCGCCGACGCGCCGAAGAGCCGCTCGAGGCGCGACCGGGTCGCGTCGGGGCTCGCCCAGCGTTGGAGCACCACCCGGTCGTGCAGCTGCCAGCCGCACACGAGCGTGCCGGGGGGTGCGACCTCGGGCGGCCGGCTCTCGTAGGGGTCGATCGCGAGGGTTCGGGCACCGGCCGGGCGCAGCTGCTCCCACACGGGCTTCGGCGCGTCGAAGGCGCCCATGTAGTGGACGCGCTGCTCGGTCGGCGACCACTGGAACGGGTAGAAGAGCCCGTGATCCTCGACCGGCACCCCGCTGTAGAGCGTGTGCTGCGCGCCGGCCGCGAACCGGGTCGCCGGCGCGTCGAGCTCGTGCCACTCACCCGCGTCGCGCAGCCGCGCGACCGTCGGCAGTCGGCCGGCGTCGAGCAGGCGATGCAGCACCGACACGCTGGCGGCGTCGAACTGGAGGATCGCGAGCATCAGGACCTCACTCCTTCGGGCACCGAGCGACCGGGCAAGGAGATCGTCGCGCCATCGGCGGCCGCGCTCTCGCGCACGACGCCGATCGCGGTCATCGTCTCGACCGCGTCGCCGACCGTGCCGAGGTCGCCGGGACCGCCCCCTCGCACCGCGTGCGCGAGCGTCTCGAACTGGGCCGTCATGGTCGTGACGAGCGGATGCGGGCCGCGGCGGAGGCGGCCCAGGCCGGCCGCCACCGGGCCGCCGAGGCGATGGCGTCCGAGGCGCGTGCCCGCCGCGCGCACCTCGAGCAGCTCGCGGTGCGAGCGATCGGTGGCCGCGGTGATGCGTGCCCGACCACGTTCGAGGCCGAGCTCGAACGTCGCCCGCTCGCGAGCCACCGAGGCTCGAGCGACCGAGACGACGGCCGCACCCGTCAGCCAGCGCGCCCAGTCGATCAGGTGAGGGCCGAGATCGAGGAGCGCATCGTCGTGGACGGCCACCGCGTTCCAGCTCCGGCGGCGGTAGGCGATCTCGAGTCGCAGATCCAGGTCGGCCGACGCGGGGAGACGGTCGCGGACGCGCCGGGCACCCGGATCGAAGCGACGGTTGAACCCGAACCACGGCGCGGGATCGAGCGCAGCGAGCTCGCGCGTCGCCGCGGCGTCGGGCGCCGGGGGCTTCTCGACGAGCGCCGGCAGGCCGGCACCGGCCACGATCCGGGCGTCGGCCACGTGCGCGCCGACGGGGCTGGCGACGACGACCGCGTCGACCTCGGCACTGGAGACGAGCTCGGCGGCACCGGTGTAGCCCGCGCACGGGCCGTTCGCGTGCCCGACGAGGGACGCGAGCAGCGCGCGCCGCCCCGCGTCGGGATCCGCGACCGCGACGATCCGGAGGCCGTCGACGCGCGTCGCGGCCGGCACGTACGCCTGCTCCGCGAGACGGCCACACCCGACGAGCCCGAGGCGCACCACCGACGCGCTCATTCGACGAGCGACGGGTCCACCGCCGCGGTGCTGATGCGACGGCGCCAGCGAGCAGTCGCGACCTGGCCGCTCATCGCGTGCACGATCCCCACGGGCACCGCGGCGACCGCCACGAGGTAGTGCATCGCGTGGAGGCCGACACCGGCCGCGGCGCGCAGCGGACCCTGGCGACGGACGAGCAGCGAGTAGAAGGCGGCGTTGAGCGCGCAGAGCGTGGCGATCGTCGCGAAGAGCCAGAACGGATGGATGAGCACCGCTCCGAGCACGCCCAGCACGCACGCCATGGCGCACAGGCGGTGACGCCACCCGAGGTTGAGCGTCGACGACAGCCGACGTTCACGCACCTGGAGCGCGACCCAGGGCACTCCGCGCCGGGCGAAGTCGGTCCACAGCATCGAGCGCAGCGTCCAGGCCTTGAGGTGCTTCCCCTGGATCGCGGGATCGAGGACGATCGGAGCACCGCTGTCTCGGAGGCGCCGACCGAGCTCGATGTCCTCGATGGAGGGATGCGGATAGCGGTGCTCGTCGAACCCGCCGACCGCGACGAACGCCCGGCGCCGCACCGCGCCCAGGCCCGACCAGAACGTCTCGGCCGACCCCGCACCCTCGTGGTGCACGTGGTGGTGGAGGAGGTTCCGGAACGTCGACACCGTGGTCGGCACCCCGGGAGCGTCGTCGTACGAGCCGTACACGGCGACCAGGTCGGCGTCCGCGTCGAAGGCGGCCCGGATCCGACCGAGCGCGTCGCGGTGGACCTCCACGTCGGCGTCGACGAAGACGACCACGTCACCGGTCGCCGAGCGGGCGCCGGCGTTGCGCGCCCCCGCCGCCGAGAGCTCGACCGGGTCCGCGACGACCAGGACCTCGTCGGCGGGCTCGTCGGCGCCGGCGAGCGCCGCCAGGCACCGGGCGAGCGTGGGCGGGTCGTCCGTGGCGGGGACGACGACGGACAGGGTGGTCACGGGCCGTGAGCATATTAGGTGAGGTATACCTGAGTCGATGTCGACGCGGCGGCACGCCCCGGCTCCGGTCGGCAGCTGCGGACCCACACGTCCCACTCGGCACCCCGCCGGACCAGCCGGGGCGCGGCCGCGCCCCGCGGCACCACGGGCCGGTGACCGGCCCGGACCAGCACCACGCCGTCGTCCCGACCCAGTCGCCCGCGCACGTCGCCGAGCGCGACCCCCAGCTTCCAGACCGCCGCGATGCGGGGAACGGACGGGTGCTCGACGGCGACGGTCGGACACGCGTCGACGGCGGCGTCCCCGCCCGCCGCCGCGATCGCGTCGTCGAGCCCGTCGACGACCGGCGCCCGTTCGGTGACCTCGTCGACCTGGCCGCCGATGCCCCGTGCCCGAAGACCCACGAATCCGAGCGCGAGCACCGCGGCGGCGACCGCCACGACCGTCGCCACCCGGTTGCGCCGCGCGACGACCGACTCGTACGCGCGCACGACCCCGACGCCGGCGAGCACGCACAGCAGCGCGGCGCCGGGGAGGAGGAAGCGGCTGAGCGCCGCGTAGCCGAGCGCGGCGCCCATCCCGACGACGAGCGCGAACCAGGCGAGGGCGCCGACGCCCAACGCGATCGGCACCGGGTCTCGTCGGCGCGCCGCGTCGATCACTGCGACGGCCGCCGCGAACCAGGCCGGGACCACGACGACCTCCCCGACGCGCCGGAGGCCGTCGACGACCCGGTCCTGGTCGTCGGCCAGCACGCGCGCGGAGTCGGCCCCGTGCAGCGGGCTGCCCGATCCCCACCAGTCCCCACCCAGCCACAGGACGCCCACGATCGCGATGCAGCTGCCCGCGAGGACGCGCAGACGGGCCTCGCGGCGCCAGATCCACACCACGTAGAGCCCGAGGAACGGCCACGCCTCGGGCCGGTCGAGCGCGAGCAGGGTGCCGAGCACCAGCGCGGCGGCATGCTTGCCGGCGAGGTGCCGCTCGATCGCCCAGACCGCGAGCGCCGCGGTCAGCGGTGCGCTGTGCCCTTCGAGCACCAGGCGGACGAACCGGGGCCCCGCGTCGGGTGAGAGGACCAGCGCGACCGATGCGACGACGCCGGCGACCGGGCCTGCGAGGCGCCGAGCGAGCTGGAAGACCCCGACGACGGCCAGGAGACCGCCCGTGCGCGCCACGACGAGCCACAGCGTCGGGGCCGCGTCGCCGAAGAGCGCGAGCGGCGTCGTCGCGAGCACCGGCAGCGGCTTCCACGACGGGCCGCCGACCGTGTCGAGATCGAGGTGGAGCACCTCGCGACCCCACACGAGCCAGGCCCAGGGGTCGTACGCGAGCGCGGCCGGGACGGCGAGCAGCGCGACCGAGATCGCGACGCACGCACCGACGACGAGGGCGGGCGCACGCAGCCGTGCACCCACCCGCGGAGCTGGTCTCAGCTCGGCTCCCCGCCGTCGGCCATCGAGACCTCGCGCTCGGCCGCGACGGTCGTGACCGGGCCGTCCACGCGGATCCGCACGTCGTCGCCCGGGCGCCATCGTTGGGAGCCGAGGCTCCGGCTGCGCACCCGACGCCCGCTGGCGAGCTCGAGGAGCACGACCTGGTCGTGCCCGTAGAACGAGCCACCCACCACGCGCGCCGGGACGCCGTCGACGAGCGGCGCGCCGTTGACGCGGTCGAGCACGAGCACCTCGGGTCGCACGACGACCTCCACCGACCCCCCGCCGCCCTCCCCCTCGGGAGCGGGGAAGCGCCCGAGCTCGCACTCGACGACCCCGTCGGCGACCGTGCCGGTGAACACCTCCGCCTCACCCAGGAACTCGGCGACCCATCGTGTGCGGGGATACGCGTACAGGTCTTCGGGCGTGCCGATCTGCTCGACCCGCCCCGCGCGCATCACCGCGACGTGGTCGGCGAGCGACAGCGCCTCCTGCTGGTCGTGCGTCACGAGCAGCGCGCTCGCGCCGGCGTCGCGCAGGATGCGCGCCACGTCCTCGCGGAGGCCGAGTCGTAGACCCGCGTCGAGCGAGGCGAAGGGCTCGTCGAGCAGGATCACCTCGGGCTCGGGCGCGAGGGCGCGGGCGAGCGCCACCCGCTGACGCTCACCGCCCGAGAGCTCGTGCGGGTAGGACGACGACCGGTCGGCGAGCCCGACCAGCGCGAGGCACTCCCGCACCCGCTCCTTCGACGCGTCGCCGAAGCCGACGTTCGCGGCCACCGTGAGGTGCGGGAACAGCGCCCCGTCCTGGAAGACCATCCCGATGCGCCGGCGCTCGGGCTCCTCCCAGGCGCCGTCCCCCGCGACCAGTCGTCCGCCGATCGCGACGGTGCCGCGATCGGGCGCCTCGAAGCCGGCGATGAGGCGCAGCAAGGTGGTCTTGCCCGAGCCGCTCGGTCCGAGCAGCGCGACGAGCGAGCCCCGGGGCACGCCGAGGCTCGCGCCGGCGACGGCGTGGGTCGCGCCGAAGTCCTTGTCGACGTCGACGACCTCGATTGCGAGCGGCTCTGCCACGAGCCGTCTCCTCACGTCGATCGGGATGGTCGGTGGTCGGACCCGACCGCCGGGGGCCCCACCGGGCCTCGACGGTCGGCTCCGCCAGGTCGAACGATACACTGCCGACTCAGGTCAGCCTCACAAGACCCCAGCGCTCGGCGCCGAACGGAGATCGAGGACCCGTTGCTCTCCCAGCTGATCCGCCGCCGTTGGCCCCTTCCCGTCGCCGCCCTGGTGATCGTGATCGTGATCGTGGCGGTGGCGCTGCTGGGCTCGGCCGACGACGGCGACTCGATCGTCGTCTACAACGGCCGCTCCCACTACGGCGACGAGCAGGTGTTCCGCGACTTCGAGGAGGCGACCGGCATCGAGGTCGTGCTGCGCGGCGGCACCGGGCCGGAGCTGTACGAGCGACTCCGTCAGGAGGGCGAGGACACACCGGCCGACGTGCTCGTCACCACCGACCTCGCGAACCTCTGGCGGGCCGAGGAGGCCGGCCTCCTCCAGCGCTCGACGACCCCGGAGCTCGAGGCCAACGTGCCCGTGGAGCTGCACGACCCGGACGGGCGCTGGTGGGCCCTCACGACGAGGCTGCGGGTCCCCGTCGTCTCGACGGAGCGCGTCCCCGAGGGCGAGGTGACGAGCTACGAGGACCTGGGCGACCCCCGCTACAAGGGACGCCTGTGCCTGCGCACGTCGAACAACGAGTACAACCAATCGCTCGTCGCCGACATGATCGCCAAGCGCGGCCGCGACGCGACCGAGGCGCTCCTGCGGTCGTGGATGGCCAACGAGCCCGAGATCCTCAACTCCGACGGCGAGATGCTGGCGGTGATCGCGTCGGGCGAGTGCGACGTGGGCTTGAGCAACCACTACTACCTGGGCCGCGCCCTCCTCGAGGACCCTGACTTCCCGGTCGCACCCGCATGGCCCGACCAGGACGGTGCCGGCGCGCACGCCAACCTGTCCGGGGCGGGCGTGGTGACGTGGTCGGATCACCGCAAGGACGCGATCCGGCTGCTCGAGTTCCTCACGTCGGCCGGACCCCAGCAGGAGTTCGTCTCCGGCAGCGAGTTCGCCGCCAACGAAGCGGTCGCGCCCGCGAAGCACATCCGCGACTGGGCGGACGTCACGGTCGACCCCATCGACGTGCAACGAGCGGGCCCGCTGCTCGACGAGGCGATCGCGCTCATGCTCGAGGTCGGCTGGAGCTGACCATCGCGCACGCCCCTCCGTCGGCTCCGGCGCCGGAGCACCCCGCGACCCCCGGCCGCGGCTCGCGCGTGACCGGGTGGCGGGTGCTCATCGCGGTCATCGCGGTGCTCTTCGTCGCCCCTCTGCTCGCGCTCCCCGCGAGCTTCTTCGACGACGGCTTCGGCATGGACGCGATCGCGCGGACCCTGCTGCCCGACGCGCTCGGCACCAGCATCGTCCTCGCCGCGGGCGTCGGCCTCGGGACGCTCGTGGTCGGCGGCGGGCTCGCGGTGCTGATCTCGTTCTACGACTTCCCCGGACGCCGGCTCCTCGACTGGGCGCTGGTGCTGCCGATGGCGATGCCCGGGTACGTCCTGGTGTTCGTCGTGCTCGGCCAGTACGGCGTCGCCAGCCCGCTCCAGTCGAACATCTTCGGCGGAGGCCTCGAGATCCCGGGCATCCGTAGCACGTTCGGCGCGATCTGCATCCTCACCGCGGTCCTCTACCCCTACGTGTACGTGCTCGGCCGCAGCGCCTTCCTGGGTCAGTCGCGCCAGACGATGGAGGCGTCCCGTTCGCTCGGCCGCACCTACGCCGCAAGCGTGTGGCGCGTCGCCGTCCCGCTCGCCCGGCCCGCGCTCGCGGCCGGCGCGGCACTGGCGGTGATGGAGGCCCTGGCCGACTTCGGCACCGTCAACCTGCTCGGGGTCCAGGCACTGACGAGCTCGATCTACCGGGTGTGGAACGGTGCCTTCGACGAGGCGGCCGGCCTCCAGCTCGCGACCGTGCTGCTCACGCTCACCCTCATGATCGTCACCATCGAGCGACTGCTGCGCGGCCGCGCGCGCTATCAGCAGTCGCTCGCGCGCGGCGACGCGCTCGAACCTCGCCGCCTGCGCGGCTGGCGGGCGGCGGTGGCCACGCTCCCGGGATGGCTGCTGCTGGTCGTCGTGTTCTTCGTGCCGGTGAGCCAGCTCGTGGTCTGGTCCACCGAGACGATCGTCGACGGCACCACGGTGCCCAACCTCGGTGCGGCCGCGCGCACCACCGTCCTGCTCGGGGTGATCACCGCGGTGTCGGCGATCGTGATCGCCACGGTCCTCGTGTACGGGCAGCGCACGGACGCGACGCGCGTGGGACGCGGCTTGGCCCGCGTGACGACGCTGGGCTACGCCATCCCGGGGACGGTGATCGCCGTCGCGGTGTACGTGCCACTCGTCTGGCTCGACCGCCGCTTCGTCGAGATCGCGGACGGGATGGGGGCCGACATCGGCCTGGTCTTCACCGGCTCCATCCTCGGGCTCGTGGTCGCCTACCTCATGCGGTTCAACGCGCTGGCCTTCTTCGCGATCGAGGCCCGCATGCAGCACATCCCGCCGGAGCTCGACGATGCGGCCCGGTCGTTGGGCGCCGATCGCGCTCGCGTGCTCGCCGACGTCCACGTGCCACTGCTGCGTCCGGGCCTGATCGCCGGGGCGCTGCTCGTCCTCGTCGAGGTCATGAAGGAGCTGCCGGTCACGGCCCTCCTGCGTCCGCTGGGCCAGGACACGCTGGCGATCACGGTCTGGGAGGCGACCAAGGACTCCCGGCTCGACTCGGCGGCGCTCCCCGCCCTGCTGATCGTCCTGATCGGACTCGTCCCGGTGGTCCTGCTCGTCAAGCTGCTCCGCTCCGACGGCTGGGGCGCGGCCGCCGAGCGCGTCTGACGGTCGCGCCCGCCCGGCCGCCCACCACCCGCCCCACCCGACGCCTCCCGCGGGGGTGAGGCAACCTCGCGGGGGTCCCGGGCGTCGGGAGGGTGTCAACGTCGTGACCGAGCTCGTCGAAGGGTCCGCCCCGGTGAGTGGCCGCCCGCTGCGTCTGCCCGTGCGCCGGGCCGCCGCCTCGGGCCCGCGCGCGGGCCGACTCGAGATCGAGGGGTTCGTCGAAGGTGAGTACGGCCAGGTGGTGGCGACGGTCCAGCTCGTGTGCGGCAGTCGTGCCGTGGCCGAGGACGCGGTGCAAGAGGCGCTCGCCCGCGCGTGGGAACGGTACCGACGTGGTGACGACATCGATCGCCTCGCCGCCTGGGTCACGACCGTGTCGCTCAACCTCGCGCGCAGCCACCTGCGGCACGTCCGCGTCGAGCGACGCGCCCGCAGCCGGCTCGCCGTGGTGGACGCCACCGGGGACGATCCCGGGACGTCCGCCGTCGCGCATGCCGTCCGCCAGGCCCTCGCGGCGCTGCCGCGACGCCAACGGGAGGTGACGGTCCTGCGCTACTACGCCGGTCTCGACGTGGCGGGGATCGCCGAGGTGCTGGGCATCAGCGACGGCACGGTGAAGGCGATGCTCTTCCGCGCCCGACAGGCATTGGCCGCCGCGCTCGCCGACGACGATCCCGCGGAGCTCGAGCGATGACTCACGACCTCGACCGACACCTCGAGACCGTGCTGCGCGACGCGGTCACGCCGCCCCCCACCGACGGCGTGGTCGCGGCGGTGGCGGCCCGCGCGCAGCGTCGCCGACGCAACCGCCGGTTGGGCACCGGCGCGATCGCGGCCGCGCTGGTCGCCGCGATCGTGGCCGTCGGAGTGAGCGCGTGGTCCGACGGCCGGTCGACCCGGGTTGCGGCTCCGGGGCGTCCCGCGACCCCGGTCGTGCGGATCGTCGCGGGCGACGACCTCGGCGCAGGCGCCGCCGATGACAGCGACGCGGCGGCGCTCACCCGCGTCCCGGCCCTGCCCGCGGACGAGGTCGCACACGGCCCGCTGCTCGCGTCGGGTCCGACCGTGGCGGTCGTCACCAGCGAGAGCAGCGCTCGAGGGACCGCTGGGCCGTCTCGGGTGCTGCGCGTCGAGCTGCCCGACGGACCGGTCGTCGACGAGGCCGTCGTGCAGGGCGAGGTGCTCGCCCTCGCGGACGGTGAAGGAGCGCGGTGGGCGCTCGCGCGCGATCGCGAGGTGCTCGGCCCCGACGACCCGCGCTTTCGCATCAAGCGGCTCGGCGTCGACGGCTCCGTCGTCTCCAACCCCGTCCCGACGAGCGAGGTGCCGACCGGGTCGGTGGTCGCCGGTGGGGGTGGCGTCTGGCTGCCGGTGGCCGACGGTGTGCTGCGCTTCGACCCCGTCTCCGGCGCGTTCGCGTCGAAGCACTCGCTGCCGGCCGCGTCCGAACGCTCGGTCGCAACCGTCGGCAAGGCCGTCTACGTCAGCGGCGACGACGCGGTGTGGCGTCTGGATCCGGCTTCGCCCGCGCCCGTCCTCGTGGACGAGCTCGACGGCGGCGGGCGGATCGCCGGGATCGCCGCGGGCCCCGACGGCACGCTCGTGGAGCTGGTGATCGCTCGCGACGGCAGGGCGCGCCTGGAGGTGCCGTCGACGTCGAGGTCGACCGCGCTCCCGCGAATGCTGGACGCCCGGACGCTGCGCTCGGTGGACGGCCTCGTGTGGGTCGAGGGCGACCTGGACGGATCACGGGCGATCGTCGTGCTCGATCGCCGCCTGCGCGACGTCAGCCAGGTGGCCTCGTTCGACCCCGAGGCCGTCACCGAGCCGACGCTCACGGCACGCGACGAGGTCGTCGCCCTGCACGACGGGGCGCTGTGGCGAGCCCCGCTCGACTGATCCGATCCTGGGCAACGCCGCACCACGCTCGGGCGTCGGGTGGGCATGCGCAGACTCCGGATCCTCGTCGTCTCGACCGTCACGCTCACGGCCCTGGCCACCGCCGCGACTCCCGCTCCGGGCAAGGGCGAAGAGCCCCGCGCCGAGCATCGGGTGTTCACCCGCACCACCGACGAAGCGGTCACGGTGCGCGCGTCGACCGGCCCGATCCCCGACGACTGGGGCGTGGGCACCTGCGACGAGCCCGGTTGCATGCCCGCGCCCTGCCAGGCCCGGGGCATCGGCATCGTCGGGTTCTCGACGCCCGCGGCGGTCGGTGAGGCGTACCTCGAGTACCACCGTCGGCCCACCACGCCGCTCGCGCTCGTGGGCGTCGGGACGTTCGGCACGAACGTGGGCCGACCGTTCTCGTGGGTGGCGGTGCGGGTCGGGTCGGAGACCGCGCGCGTCACGGCTCGGTTCGAGGGCGGCGGCCGCGACTCCATGCGTCCGGTCGACGGCTGGGCCATCCTCTCGACGCCGGTGCGCGACGAGCCGGGGCTCGACTACGGCTCCTCACGCGGCGAGCTCGTCGCGCGCGACGACGCGGGCGGGCGCCTGGCCCGGCTCGAGTTCGACGCGCGCACGTCCCGGTGGGGTCCGCCTGAGCCGTGCCCGTCCGCCGGGCTGCCCAGCACCTTTCCCGAGCCCACCGGACGCGCACCGGCCGACGAGGACGGGGCTCGACGCGCGATCGAGGACGCGTTCGCCGCCGCATACGGCGGTGGGGGTGTCGATGCCGCCACGGCACCGATCGAGGATGCCGCGGAGATCGCCGAGGTCGCGCGGATCGCGTCCGATCGGTACCCGCAGTACGCAGGGAAGATCCGGGCCCCGATCGAGGAGATCCGCTTCGTCGACGCCGACGAGGCCGCCGTCCGCTTCCGGCTCGACGTCGCCGAACCCGACGGCACGACCAACCTGACCGCGGGCGGGGTCGGACGCGCGGTGCTGCGTGACGGTCGGTGGCTCGTCGCTCGCCAGACCTTCTGCGCGCTCCTGGCGACCGGCGGCGTCTACTGCCCGCTGCCCGACGCGCCCGCTCCGGGCGGGTGACCGCGCCCTCGGGCGCTCAGGCGGTGGGCTCGGGGCGCGGGAGGGGTTCGACGCCCAGCTCCCGCAGTGCCTCGTCGGACCAGCCGGCGTCGGCACCGTAGAACCCGAAGAGGTGCTCGATCGCCTCGACCACCGCGGGCTCGAGCTCGGCCCAGCGTGCCGCGGGCGCCTCCACGATGACGTCGTTGGAGTAGACGGTGACCTTCGTCGCCCCGAGGTCGAACAGCCGACGGGCGAGCACGTCGGGGGGGCGACGCCCTGCGATCTCGTCACGGGCGGCGTAGCTCACGATCTCCATGCCGGTGATCGAGCGGTTGCAGTCGAACAGCCGGACGTCGGCCGACGAGCCCTCGCGTGCGGTGACGGTGATCTCCTGACCCACGGCCCGCACCTTAGAAGGTGCGAGGTCCCGACCGGCGAAACGCTCAGGCGAAGAGCCGGCCCGGCGGCGGCGGGAGGCCCCGCCAGCACAGCCCTTCCATGAAGATCCAGGTGCGACGGTGGATCGAGCTCGGCCCGTAGCCGCGCAGCGCCGCCTTGTGGACGGGTGCCGGGTAGCCGACGTTCGACTCGAAGTCGTACGGCGGGTAGTGGTCGGACTCCTCGCGCATCAGCGCGTCACGAGTCACCTTCGCGACGCACGACGCGGCCGCGACCCCCAGCACCGACGCGTCGCCCTTGATCACGGTCGTGACCCGGTCCTTCCCGAGCCCCAGGTAGTCGTGGTTGCCGTCGAGGATCACCCGATCGGGCTCGAACCCCTGAGCCGCGAGGTGCGCGAGCGCGCGGCGCGCGGCGGTGCGCAGCGCGATCGTCATCCCCAGCTCGTCGCACTCGAGGTGCGAGGCGTGGCCGACGCCGATGCCGAGCGCCCACTCGCGCACGTCGTTCGCCGCACGCTCGCGTTCGCTGCGAGTCAGCTGCTTGGAGTCGCGGATCCCCCGCAGGTGCTCGGGTGGCGGGACCACCGCAGCCACCGTGACCGGTCCCGCCCACGCCCCCCGGCCGACCTCGTCGATCCCGACGACGACGCGCTCCCCCGCCTTCCAGCACCGACGTTCGAGGCGCAGCGTGGGGGTGGCGGCCACTCGCGGCAACCTAATCGTTCGGATCCCGGGAGCCGCGACTCACCCGGATCCGGCGTCCGAGATCACTCGAGCGCGTCGATGTTGTCGGCCTCGTCCGGATCGGGCTCGGTCGCGAACCAGGCGTCGAGCATCTCGGACGCCGTCGCGGCGCTCGTCAGGCGGAGGCTCATCACGAGGACGTTGGCGTCGTTCCACCGCCGGGCGCCCGCCGCGGTGGGGGCGTCGGTGCAGAGCGCGGCGCGCACGCCCTTCACCTTGTTGGCCGCGATCGACGCACCGGTGCCGGTCCAGCAGAACAGGACGCCCGTCTCGCAGTCGCCGGCCGCGACCATCTCGCCGACCGTGCGGCCGATCTCCGCCCACTGCCGGTCGTCGCCCCCGGGTGGGCCCACCAACGCGAGCTCGTGCCCACGTGCTCGCAGCGCTTCCCCGACCGCATCGGTGAGCGGGGTGCGCTCGTCGGAGCCGAGTGCGACTCGCACGGTCAGCCGCCGAGGAGGGCGGCCCGGACGTCGGCGAGGCGCTCGAACGGGTGGAAGGGCACCTCGTTGCGCTGGCACCACCGGGCGAGCGGGCCCTTGGCGAAGACGACGTCGGCGAGCAGCGCGGCCTTGTAGTCGCTGGTGCCGTCGCCGACCAGCACCGTCGCGAGGCCGCGGTGACGGGCGTCCTTGATCGGCGCCTGCTTGCACGTGCCACACGACGAGCATGCGCAGCACCGGTCCTCGTTGGGGAACTCGAGCCGCCCGGTCGACCAGTCGGGTGCGTTCGTGAGCAGCGGCACGCCGAGCTCCTCGGCCACCTCGTCGGCCCGGATGCCGAAGCCGTCGGACACGATCGTCACCCCGGCGCCGGCGGCGCGCAGATCGTCGACGAGCGACTTCGCCGCGGGATCGATCGGCACCTCGCGCGCGACGCTACGGAGCAGTCCCTCGTCGTTCGGCAGGAGCGCCCACTCGTCGAGGAGGCACTCACGGCTGCCGATCTCACCCCGCTCGTACGCCGCGCTGACCGCCTCCCAGCCGGGTTCGGCCAGCCGGTCGAGCAGGTGCAGGCCGGTGTCGTGCTCGCTGATCGTGCCGTCGAAGTCGATGAAGACCGCGGTGCGAGCGAGCTCGAGGTCACGGAGTTCGAACATCGCCAGCCGGGCCACCCGACCACCGTACGCGGACCACCGGGCACGAGTTGCCCCATAGGCTCGACGCGCATGCCACCGCTGCCGGTCGGGATCGTCCCGCACACGCACTGGGACCGCGAGTGGTACGCGTCGTTCCAGACGTTCCGCGTTCGTCTCGTCACGTTGCTCGACGAGCTGCTCGACCTCCTCGACCGGGACGAGTCGTACGAGCGGTTCCTGCTCGACGGCCAGACGGTCGTGGTCGACGACTACCTCGAGATCCGCCCCGACGCCGAGCGTCGGCTGGCGGCGCTGGCCGACGCCGGACGGCTCCAGATCGGGCCGTGGATGGTCCTCATGGACGAGTTCATGGTCTCGGGCGAGACCATGGTGCGCGATCTCCAGCTGGGGATGGCTCGTGCCGCGCAGCTGGGCGCGGTCATGGAGGTGGGCTACCTGCCCGACATGTTCGGCCACGTCGCGCAGATGCCCCAGCTGCTGCGCCTCGCCGGGCTGGAGCACGCGGTCGTGTGGCGGGGCGTCCCCGCGGCGATCGACCGAACGGCGTTCTGGTGGGAGGCACCCGACGGGTCCCGGGTGCGCGCCGAGTACCTCTACGGCTCGTACTCCAACGGACGCGACCTCCCGAAGGAGGCGACGGCCCTCGTCGCCCGCGCACGTGGCTACGAGGCCGAGCTCGGCCCGGCGCGTCTCGACGGCGGCGGGATGCTGCTGATGAACGGCACCGACCACCAGCTCCCGCAGCCGTGGCTGGGGCAGGTCGTCGCCGATGCGAACGCCGCGCAGGACGAGTACCGCTTCCGCATCACCTCGCTCCCCGAGTACCTCGCGGAGCAGCCGACCCCCGACGACCTCGCCACGTGGACGGGCGAGCTGCGCTCCGGCGCCCGCGCCAACGTGCTGATGGGCGTGGCGTCCAACCGCGTCGACGTGCACCAGGTCTGCGCGGCGGCGGAGCGGGCCCTCGAGCGGCGAGCCGAGCCGGCCAGCGCGCTGCTGCTGCCGCCCGAGCGGTACCCGGACCGCCTCCTCGACGTGGGTTGGCGTGCGCTGGTGCTGAACAGCGCGCACGATTCGTCGTGCGCGTGCAGCGCCGACGAGGTGGTCGACGCGGTCGTCGTCCGCTACCAGGAGGCCCGCCAGATCGGTGATGCGCTCACGCGCGACGCGCTGCGCGACCTCGCGACTCGCATCGACACCCCGCCGGGGTCGACGCTCGTGTGGAACCCGACCGCGGTCGACCGCACCGGGCTCGTGCGCCTCACCGTGCCCGGAGAGGGCCCGGTGCACCTCGTCGACGACGAGGGAGCGGCGTGCCCGACGCAGCTGCTCGGGGTGGTCGGCGGCGACGGCTTCAGTGCGACGGTGGTCGGCACCAAGGTGCGCTGGGTGCTCGAGATGATCCGAGGCCCGGAGTTCGCGGGCGCACGGATCGGTCGGGTCACCCGGCGCGAGCTCGCGCCCGACGACTGGGAGTACACGCTCGATGCCGTCCGCTCGGGCGAGCAGCCGATCGACCTCGATGGGCTCCGCGACGAGCTCCTTGCCCTGGGCGAGCAGGGCGCGACGCTGCGGTTCCGCCAGACCCTGCCCCCGGCACGCGACGTGCTCGTCGCGACACCGTCGGTCCCGGGCTTCGGGTGGCGCACGCTGACCGCCGTCGACGGTGACGGACCGTCCTCCCGGCTCGTCGCCGGTCCCGGCATCGTCGAGAACGAGCACCTCCGGGTCGAGGTCGACCCGGGCGACGGCACCCTGACGCTGACGACCATCGACGGCGTCGTCGTGCAGGGCGCCAATCGGCTCGTCGACGGTGGCGACGGCGGCGACACGTACAACTACTCCCCGCCCGCGGTCGACACCGTCGTCGACCGGCCGGAGTCGGTCCACGTCGAGACCACCGAGTCCGGCCCGGTGCGGGCGCGCATCGTCGTCACGTCGGTCTACGACCTGCCCCGCTCGGCGATCGGTGACGAGCGCTCCTGCGACCGTCGCAGCGACGAGACCGAGCGCGTCCACGTCGTGACGACGGTGGAGCTGCGGGCCGACGAGCCGTTCGTCCGGCTCCACGTCGATCTCGACAACCGCTGCCGCGACCATCGCCTCCGTGCGCACTTCCCGTTGCCGCAACCGGTGGACGGCTCAGATGCCGAGTGCGCGTTCGCCGTCGTGCACCGCGGGCTCACGGCCGAGGGCGGTCCCAACGAGCACGGGCTGCCGACGTTCGTCTCCCGTCGCTTCGTCGACTGCTCCGACGGCGAGGCCGGCCTGGCCGTGCTCCACGACGGCCTGCTCGAGTACGAGGTCGTCGACGACGGTCGCGGTCCGGGCCGCGAGGTCGCGCTCACGCTCCTTCGCGCGACGGGCTACCTGTCGCGCTCGGAGCTGTCGTTGCGACCCAACCCCGCGGGCCCGCTCGATCCGCTCGACGGACCCCAGCTCCAGGGGCGGGTCGCGGTCGACTACGCGCTCCTCCCCCACCGCGGCTCGTGGCGCGAGGCGGGGCTGCACCGCGCGGCCGACGCGTTCCTGGTGCCACTCGAACGCGTGCGCGCCGGTGGCGCCCAGCGCTCGGCACCACCGTCGGGTCGAGCCCTGCGCGTCGAGGGAGCGGAGGTGTCGGCCGTGCGACGCGACGGCGGCCGGCTCGTCGTGCGAGTCTTCAACGCCTCACCGGAGCCCTCGGAGGTGAGCGTCGCACTCGACGACGACCTCGCCGCCGCGGGTGATGTCGTCGACCTGCGAGGACGCCCGGTCGGGCCCTTCGCCGGTCGTCACCCGCTCCGGCCCTGGGAGATCGTCACCCTGCGCCTCTCGTGATGCGCATCAAGGAGCTGCCGGTTCCGCGAGCAGGTCCTCGCCCGAGGGCGACTCGCTCACCCAGTCGGGATCGAGGCCGGGGGCGCGCAGGCGCGCACCTTCGGGGGCGCTCCACAGCAGCGCCGGCCGTGGCCCGTGCCACCGGACGGCGTACGACACCGGTCCCGCGCGGGTCGGGGCGTCGTGCACCTCGATCGGCTGCCCGCGCCACGCGGCCGGCAGCTCGTGGAGCAGCGAGATCGTCCCGTCGGCCTCCTCGGTCACGAGGAGCGACCGGACGGCGAGCAGCAGCTCGGGCCCGACCGAGTCGATCCGGCCCGGCGCGCTTGCTGCGTCCAGGAGCGCGGCGAGCTCCGAGGCCGACGGAGGAGCCGCGCGCCGCGCGGCGCGCCGCCGCTCACGGCCCGAGAGCCCCCGCCACGCCTCGGCGGCCTCGACATCGAGTCCCCAGTCCTCGAGCGCGGCGACCACCTCGCCCGGAGGTCGGCCGTCGGACGACGCGAGCAGCGCCTGCGCGCGCGCCGCGCGGATGACCTCGGCCAGGTGCTCGTCCGGCAGGTCGACCCGCAGCCCCCGTTCGAGCTGGGCGGTCCATCCCCGGACCACCTCGTCGGGATCGGCCAGCGATCGCGCGTCGACGGGTGCCCGTGAGGCGGGATCGACGACGACGCGCACCGAGACCCGGTGCGGGACCGGGATCAGGAAGGCAGCCTCGATCCGTCCGGCTCGATCCCGCGTCGCCGGGAACGGGCCCTCGCGGGCCGTGCCTCCGCACACCTCCACGTCCGTCGAGCGCGCCAGGGCGACCGACCAACGCGACGGCGCGCGCGGCAGCACGAGCCCCGGGCGTTGGTCGACCATGATCGTCGCGTCTCGCACCTCGACCCGGCGGGCGTGCTGCACGACCAACGCGACCACGAACGGTGCAGCCGACTCGTTGGCGAGGTCGAGGGCGATCGCTCCTCCCGCATCGGGCACCGAGTACGTCCGCGCCACCGCGTCGCCGCCCGGCACGCGCATCGCGGTGCGCACGACCGGGACACCCCCGTCGAGGCTCTGGCGCACCGTCGTCTCCCTGCTCGGGACGCGCCACCGGTCGTCGGCGCCGATCCACCACGTCAGCTGCCACCCGGTGCGTTCGGGCCGCACGGTGCCGTCGGGCAGCACGCGCGCCGCGGCGGGACCGCCGAGCACCCCGATGCGGGTCACTGGATGCCGTCGAGCTCGGCCTTGGCCTCGCGCAGCATGAGCGAGGGGACGAGGTCCGCGGGGGTCGCGCCCTCGTAGAGCACGGAGCCGACCATCGCCGCGATCGGCATGTCGACACCGTGCACACGCGCGATCTCGAGCACCGCCCCCGTGCTCTTCACTCCCTCGGCGACCATGTTCGTCTCGGCGACGATGTCGTCGAGCTTGCGGCCGCGGCCGAGCTCGACGCCCACGCGCCGGTTGCGGCTCTTCTCGCTCGTGCAGGTCGCGACCAGATCGCCCATCCCGGCGAGCCCCGAGAACGTCAACGGCTCGCCTCCGAGTGCCACGCCGAGGCGGGCGAGCTCGGCCAGCCCACGCGTGATGAGCCCGGCCTTGGTGTTGTCGCCGTAGCCGAGCCCGGCCGCGATGCCGGCCGCGATCGCGATCACGTTCTTCAGCGCGCCCGCGATCTCGCAGCCGACCACGTCGGGGTTCGTGTAGACGCGGAAGGTGCGGGTCATGAAGAGCTGCTGGAGCTCGGCGGCGACCGCCTGGTCCTCGAGCGCGATGACCGACGCGGCCGGCTGACCTTCCGCGACCTCCCTCGCGAGGTTCGGGCCCGTCAGCACGCCGATCCGCTCTCGGGGGTGCCGGGGGAGGACGTCGGCGACGACCTGCGTCATCCGCAGATGGGTTCCCTGCTCGACGCCCTTCGAGAGGCTGACGATCGGCACCTCGGGCCCGATCACCGATGCCGCCGCGCCGAGCACGTCACGAAAGCCGTGCGACGGCACCCCGACGATCACCACGTCGGCGTCCCTGCACGCGTCCTCGAGCGACGCGGTCGCCCGCAGCGCCGACGGGAGGCCGATGCCCGGCAGGTAGCGGTCGTTCTCGCGTCCCTGGTCGATGCGCGCCGCGAGCTCGGCGTCGCGGGCCCACAGCACCGCCTCGGCGTGGTCGGCCACGATCGCGGCGACCGCGGTGCCCCAGGAGCCGGCGCCGATGACCGCGGCGCGCGTCACGATCCGCCCGCCGAGCGACGCACGGTGGGACGGGCGACGGCGGTCTCGGGCGCGCGGACCCACCAGTCGTCCTCACCCTCGGCCGGGCGCTGCGGGTAGATCGCTCGGGCCCGCGCCACGCATTCGGCGATCGAGCCCATGATGCGGTCGGTCGCGTCGTGGACGTCCTCGCCGGCAGCCACCGAGACGGGCTCGCCGACCACGACGGTCTCGGCGACCCCGCGCTGCCAGCTCGGCTTGCGACCCTTGAAGAGGATGCGGTGCGCGCCCCAGAGGCCGACCGGCGTCACCGGCACGCCGGTCGCGGCCGCGAGCCGGGCCGTCCCCGTCCGAGCCGCCATCGGCTCGAGGTCGGTCGAGATCGTGCCCTCGGGGAACACCACCACGCACTCACCGGCGCCGAGCGCGGCGATCGCCGCATCGAGCGACGCGGCGGCGTCGTCGGTGTTGCGCTGCACCGGGATCTGCTTGATCTGGCGCAGCCCCCACCCGAGGCCTCGCTTGTCGAAGAGCTCGGCCTTGGCGAGGAAGCGCACGCGACGGTGCCGACGGTCGGCCAGGTACGCGAGCACCAGCGGATCGAGGTACGAGATGTGGTTGCTCGCCAAGATCACCGGTCCGTAGGTCGGGACCCGGTGCGCACCTTCGAAGGTCCACCGCATCCCGTGGCCGAGCGGCACGAGCAGTGCGACGCGGCCCACGGAGTAGACGGGCTCCACGCCGGTAGCATAGGCAGCCCCATGTCGCGTGCCGGCGTCGTCGTTCCGATCCGTTCGTTCGCTGACGCCAAGCTGCGCCTCGCGTCGCACCTCTCGGAGGCTCGGCGCGCCGAGCTCGCCCGAACGTTCGCGACCCGGGTCGTCGAAGCCGCCGGATCGATGCCGGTCACGGTCGTGACCTCCGCGCCGGAGGTCAGCGAGTGGGCCGCGGCGCGCTCGCTCGACGTGATCGCGGATCCGGGTGCCGGGCTCGACGGTGCGGCGGCCGCCGGGCGCGCCCGCATCGCCGAGCTGGGGATGACGCGGGTCGTGATCGCACACGCGGACCTGCCGCGGGCCGAGTCGCTCGAGCCCCTCGCACACGACGGCGCGGCACCCATCGTCACGCTCGTGCCGTGTCACCGCGACGACGGCACCAACGTGTGCTCCCTGCCCGTCGATCTGAGGTTCCGGTTCTCGTACGGCCCGGGTTCGTTCCGGCGTCACTGCGACGAGGTGGCCCGGGTGGGGGCGGAGCTGCGAGTGGTGCGACGCGACGACCTCGCCTTCGACGTCGACGTGCCGGCCGACCTCGAGCAGCTCGCGCTCGCCGACCTGCGACACGAACGTCTGGCGTGATCCCTCACGACGAGTCGTCCGTCACCGTCGATCTGCCGGTGCCGCGCCGGGCCCTGGCGATCGGCGCGCACCCCGACGACATCGAGTTCGGCGCGGCCGCGACCCTGGCGAAGTGGGCGCGCGCGGGCGCCGAGGTCCACCTCCTCGTCCTGACCGACGGCTCGAAGGGCTCGTGGGATCCCGACGACGACCAGCGCGCGCTGGTCGCGACCCGCAAGACGGAGCAGCAGGCGTCGGCCAGCGCGCTCGGTGCGACCGAGGTCCACTTCCTCGATCTCGTCGACGGCGAGCTGACCGCCAACCGGGCTGAGGTCGGTGCGGTCTGCGAGGTGCTGCGAACGGTTCGCGCCGACGTGGTGCTCGGCCACGACCCGTGGAAGCGGTATCGCCTGCATCCCGACCACCACGCCGCCGGCCGTCTGGTCGTCGACGGCATCGTCGCCGCTCGCGATCCTCACTTCTTCCCTCGGCTCGGGACACCGCACCGACCGGAGCGACTGCTGCTCTTCGAGCCCGACGTCGTCGATCACGTGGAGCTCGTGGAGAGCTCGTTCGACGCGAAGGTCGACGCGCTCCTCTCCCACCGGAGCCAGTGGCGTTCGACGATGGGCATCGAGGTCGGTTCGGACGACGAGGAGTCCCAGATGGCGGCCTTCGTCGGGAGGCTCCGGGACGATGCCGCCGCGGCCGGCGCGATCGTCGGTGCGGGCCTCGGCGAGGCGTTCAAGCGGATCGACGACCTGTAGGCAGACGCGGATCGGGCCCCTCCGAAGAGGGGCCCGATCTCGGTGTGTCCTTGGTTCGTCGAAGCTACCGACGACGGCGACGCTTGGCCGGCGCCTTCTTCGCGGTGCTCGCCTTGCGACGACGCCGCTTGGCCGGAGCCTTCTTGGCAGTCGCCTTCCGACGACGCTTCGCCGGCGCCTTCTTCGCGGTGCTCGCCTTGCGACGACGCCGCTTGGCCGGAGCCT
>CAZCUD010000007.1:0-94004 GCA_964501785.1 uncultured Bifidobacteriaceae bacterium | reverse complement strand
TCTTGGCAGTCGCCTTCCGACGACGCTTCGCCGGCGCCTTCTTCGCCGCCGTCGTCTTGCGACGACGCCGGGTGGTCTTCTTCGCCGCCGCCTTCTTCGTCGTGCGGCGCCGGGTGGTCTTCCGTGCCGTCGACTTGCGGGCGGTGGTCTTCCTCGTCCGCCGCTTCGCAGGCTTTCGAGCCGTTGTCTTCTTGGCCGCGCTCTTGCGTGTACGTCGCTTCGCCGGAGGCACGGTCACCACCTTTCTGTCATGGGTTTCGGTTCCGAGTGACTCAGTCGAGCAGCTCGGTCTCAGGCTCCGCCGCTGTTGACCTGCTTCTTGAAGTCGGCGGCTACCGAGAACTTGACGGCCTTCGAGGCCGGGATGTGGACCGGCTCGCCGGTCCGCGGGTTGCGACCCTCACGCGCCTTGCGGTCGGTGCGGGAGAACTTCCCGAACCCGGGGAGCGCGACCTGGTCGTCGCGCGCCACCGCGGCGACCACCGTGTCGATGAAGGCCTTCAGCGCCTTGTCGGCGTCGGCCTTCGAGAGACCGGCCCCGTCGGCGATCTTGTCGATGAGCTCTGCCTTGTTCACGCTGATGCCTCCATGGTTCGCGTGCTTGTAGCGATCAAGTGGATGTCCCGTCGCGTACGCACCGTCGATCATGCTTCGCACACGACCGACGAGCGCACGCGTGTCCTGAACAACGCTAAACGAACGTCTGCGAAAAGTGGTGGATATCCGTACGACTTTCACGACGTCTTCTCGTACGGTCGAACATCTTCGGCACACGCGCCGCACACCTTGAGTGGTGCGCGCACGAGGTCGCGCGTGCGCGCGGTGTGCGCGAAACGCTTGCAGCACAACGGTTTCGCGCATGTGCGCGCGCGACGTGACGTGCGACCGCGTCGACGCGCTCGCGCGCACCGCGCCACGTCGGTACGCCGTCGAACGACGCAAAAAAAATGTTGCGAAAGGCTTGACGACAGCCTCACAGCGCCCGATTTCGCGCGTCGATGCGCACTCGACACCTCGAGCTCGCGCGTCGCGGGGGCGCGAACGAACCCGGTGCCCGAGCGGCGCGCCGGCGCGGCCTATCGAGCGGAGCGAGGGAGGCTCGCCAGCGAGCGAACGCCCGCGGGCCGGGTACCCCGGCCCGCAGTGAGCGAGCGAGACGAGGTGCGTGGCAGCCCCGAGCAGATTCGAACTGCCGTTTCCGCCTTGAGAGGGCGGCGTCCTAGGCCACTAGACGACGGGGCCGTGCATCCGGCTCGCCGCCTGACGACCGGTCAGGCGACCGGGTGTGCAGGCGGTGGACCGGCGGGCTCGGGGGGGAGGACTCGAACCCCCAACGACAGGACCAGAACCTGTTGTGTTGCCGATTACACCACCCCCGAAGGTCCGTCCAGGATAGCCGTGGCGGCCCGGTCGGCACCCACCGCGGCCCGACGGGGCGGTCACCCGTCGGACGCGCGAGCGAGTCGCCCGAAGCCGAACACCTCGCCGAACGCGACCCGCACCGCCTCCGACCCGTAGCGGAGCCACTCGTCGACGCCGCCGATCGGGCTCGACCGGGTGGGCGAGGTGTGCGCCTCGAACCCGAGCTCCTCCGCGATGAGACGGATGCGCAGCGAATGGAACGGATCGGAGACGAGCGTGACGTCGCGGATGCCGCGCTCCTGGAGGAACCGCGCCGATGCCGCGAGCGACTCCCACGAGCTGCGCCCGGTCGTCTCGCGCAGGATCGCGTCGTCGGGGACGCCGAGCGAGTGCAGGTACTCCGCACCTGCGCCGGCCTCGGTGAAGCGGTCGCCCGGCTGCTTCCCGCCGGTCACCACGATGGTGGGCGCCACGCCCTCCTCCCAGAGCGCCGCGGCATGGTCGAGCCGCGCCTTGAAGACGTCGGTCGGGCGTCCGTCGTACTGCGCGGCCCCCAGCACGATGATCGCCTGGGTCTTCTCGCGTGCATCGCCCTCGGCGGCGCGCCAGACACGCACGAAGGTCACGACGAAGTAGGCGGCGAGGATGAGGACGACGACCAGCGCGACGCGCAGCACGAGCTTCCACGTCAGCCACGACAGCGCCGGCGCCATGTCAGATCACTCGTCGAGCCGTGCGCGGGCCGCGGCGATCCGCGCACGCGCGGTGTCGCGTCCGACGAGCACGAGCGACTCCCACAGCGGCAGCCCGTTGGGACGACCCTCGACGGCGGCGTAGATCGCCGGCATCACCTTGCGCACCTTGAAGCCCGCCGCCTTCAGCTGCTCGAGGAACTGCACGCCCTCGACCGTCCACTCGCACGAGGCGAGGTGCTCGTCGACGAGCGCGAGCACCTCGGCCGCGTCCTCGGTGGACCGGAGCTTCTCGAGCCCGGCTTCCCCGATCTCGAGCTCGCCGTCGGTGAAGAGGAATGCGGCCTGATCGAGCAGGTCGCCGACGGTGACGGAGCGCTCCTGCCCCAGCGTGATCGCCTCGCGCAGCCGGTCGCGGTCGAGCCCGCGGCCGAACCGTCCCTCCGCGAGCGGCAGCGCCTTCGCCTCGAGCTCGGGGACGGTCAGGCGACGCATCCACTCCCCGTTGACCCAGTCGAGCTTGGCGTGGTCGAAGGCGGCAGCCGCGTGCGTGACGCCGTCGAGGGTGAAGGCGGCGACGACCTCGTCGATGGTCATCACCTCGCGCCCGTCGTCGGGCGACCAGCCGAGCAGCGACAGGTAGTTGCAGACCGCTTCGGGGAGGTAGCCGGCCGAGCGGAACTCCTCGAGCGCGACCGCGCCGTGGCGCTTCGACAGCTTGGCTCGGTCGGGCCCGAGGATCAGCGGGAGATGCGCGTACACCGGCTCGGGATCGCCGCTGAGCGCCCGCCGCAACGCCAGCACGCGGTGCGTCGAGTCGATCAGGTCCTCGCCCCGGATGACGTGGGTGATGCCCATCGCGAGGTCGTCGACCGCGTTGGCGAGGAAGAAGATCGGCGATCCGTCGTCGCGCACCACGACGAAGTCGGGGATGGTCGACCACTCCACGCGCACCTCGCCCCGGATCTCGTCCACGAAGTGGCTCGAGCCTTCGTCGGGCGTGCGGAAGCGCAACGTGCGGGGCCGCCCTTCGGCCGCACGGGCCGCCCGCTGCTCGGGGCTGAGGTCGCGACAGCTCCCGTCGTAGCCGGGCTGCCGGCCGGCCGCGCGGGCGGCTTCGTTGCGAGCCTCCAGCTCCTCGGGCGTGCAGGAGCACTCGTACACGTGCCCGGTCTCGCGCAGCTGTTCGGCTGCGGCGCGGTACTCCTCGAACCGCTGGCTCTGGAGGATCGGCCCCTCGTCCCACTCGAGGCCGAGCCACCCGAGGGTGTCCTGGATGCCGACCACCCACTCCTCCCGCGAGCGGGCGCGGTCGGTGTCCTCGATCCGCAGGAGCAACGAGCCGCCGTGGTGCCGCGCGAAGAGGTAGTTGAAGAGGGCGGTGCGCGCCGACCCCACGTGCAGCGATCCCGTCGGCGCCGGCGAGAACCTGACCCGCACGGGGGACGTCATGATCGGGCTCGATGCGAGGAGGCGCTCGGCAGCATCCTCGGAGGCTAGCGAGCCACCTGCTCGACGCTAGGCCGTGGTCTCGTCGAGGAGCTTGCGCGCGATCACGATCCGCTGGATCTGGTTGGTGCCCTCGTAGATCTGCGTGGCCTTGGCATCGCGCATCATCCGCTCGACGGGGAAGTCGCGCGTGTACCCGGCGCCGCCGAGCAGCTGGACCGCGTCGGTTGCGACCGCCATCGCGGTGTCGCTCGCGAACAGCTTCGCCATCGAGGCGGCCCTCGTGAGCCCCGGCCCACCCGACTCGGCGAGCGAACAGGCCTGGTACACGAGGAGCCGCGCCGCCTCGACGCGGGTCGCCATGTCGGCGAGCATGAACTGCACGCCCTGGAAGTCGGCGATCGCGGTGTCGAACTGGCGGCGCTCGGTGACGTAGCGGGACGCGACGTCGAGAGCCCCCTGTGCGATGCCCAGCGCCTGCGCGCCGACGATCGGGCGCGAGCCGTCGAGCGCCTCGAACGCGTAGCCGAGGCCCGCACCTTCGTCGCCGACGAGGTTCGCCGCGGGCACGACGACGTCGTCGAGCACCACCTCGCCCGTCGGCGAGGCGCGCATCCCCATCTTCGACTCCAGCTTGCCGATCGAGAAGCCGGGCGCGTCACGCTCGACGACGAACGCGCTGATCCGCGAGCGCGGCGACGCTTCGGGGTCGGTGACGGCGAACACGGTGTAGAAGTCGGAGATGCCGGCGTTCGAGATCCATGCCTTGCGGCCGTTGAGCACGTACGTGTCACCGTCGCGGACCGCCCGGGTGGACATCGACGTGACATCGCTGCCCGCATGCGATTCGGAGAGGCAGTAGGAGCCCTGCCACTCTCCGCGCACCACCCTCGGCACCACGCGCGCCGCGAGCTCGGGCGACCCGTGGCGGATGATCGGGGCACAGGCGAGGCGTGAGATGAACACGAACAGCGCCGACGACGCGCAGACCCGGGCGACCTCCTCGACCAGCAGGGCGTAGGCGACGCCGTCGCCCCCGTCCCCCCCGTGCTCGGTCGGGTACGGCAGCGGGAGGAACCCCGAGTCCCGGTAGCCCTCGAACGACTTCCACGGGTACTCGGCCCGCTCGTCGGCCTCGGCCGCGTAGGGCGCGACCTGCTCGTCGGCGAAGCGTCGCAGCGCTCGCCTGAGCTCGCGGTGCTCGTCGGACAGCACTAAGCCGCTCATGGCGGCGAGACCCTACCGCCAATCCCTGACGTCCGTGTCAGGGAAGCCGGCAACCCCCGCACCGTTCTGGCGTCAGCACACCCGCGTGAGAGGGGTCTGCCGACGCCGAAACGTCTGGGGGCGGCGGCTCAGAGCGGCGCGGACTCGACCGCCGCGCGGACGGTGGCGCGCACCCCTTCGACCCGACCGGCGAGGACCGTCGGGGTCAGGCGCAGCTCGTCGATCGGGACCGCGTCGCAGAGCGCCCGCCGCCGCGGGTACTCGTGGTGCACCCCCTCGACGACGGCGGCGCGCCAGGTGGCGAAGTCGGGGGGGCAGCCGCCCTGGTAGCCGAAGACGGTCATGGCGCACTCGAGGTCGGGCATCACGGGCGCTCGGCCGTACGACGCGGCCCGCCGCATGCCGAGCTCGCCGACCAGCGCGGCGGCGTCGTCGACGTGCTCCCCTGGCGCGAGGACGAGGCGGTCGCGGACGCGCTGCACGAGCTTGAGCGCGTACCCGATGTTCGGACCCGGCGACCCCAGCAGCAGGCCGCGTGGCTGACCGACCGCGACCTCGTCGCCGGGACGTCCGAGGCGCCATGGCTCCGCCGCGGGGAGGCTCACCCCGGGAGCGACGTTCTGGGCCTGGCGTGGGAGCTCGTCGAGCTCGGGGGCGACGTACGGGTCGGTCGGCACGCCGCGGAACCTACCCTCCCGACGAGCCCTGCAGCAGCCCGAAGACGAGCGAGTCGAAGAGCGCCTGCCACGAGGCCTCGATGATGTTCTCGCTCACACCGATCGTCGTCCAGGTGCGGTCACCGTTCGAGCTGTCGATGAGGACCCTCGTGACCGCGCCGGTGCCCTTCTGCGTGTCGAGGACGCGCACCTTGTAGTCGGTGAGGTGGATCCGCTCCAGCTCGGGGAAGCGCCCGTCGAGCGCTGCACGCAGCGCCTGGTCGAGCGCGTTGACCGGTCCGTTGCCCTCCGCGGTCGCGACGAGGCGCTCGCCGGCGACATGGACCTTGATCGTCGCCTCGGTGCTCACGCCCGCGTGCTCGGCGTCGACGCCGACGCCCGAGGACGGCACGAGGTCGTCGGTGATGACGCGGAACGACTCGACCTCGAACCAGTCGGGCTCCCAGCCGGTCGCGCGACGCATCAGCAGCTCGAGCGAGGCGTCGGCCACCTCGAAGTGGTAGCCCTCGTGCTCCATCCGCTTGAGCGTGTCGACGATGTCGTTCACCTGCGGACCGTCGAGGTCGATGCCGAGCTCGTCGGCCTTCAGCACGATCGTCGACCGCCCCGCGAGCTCGGACACCACGAATCGGGTGCCGTTGCCGACCGCGTCGGGCGAGACGTGCTCGTACGCGTCGGGTCGCTTCGAGATCGCGCTCACGTGCAGCCCCGCCTTGTGCGCGAACGCGGAGTCGCCCACGTAGGGCGCCTGCGGGTTCAGCGCCATGTTGACGAGCTCCGCCACGTGGTGGGCGACCGGTGTGAGGCGGTCGAGGCGATCGGCGGGGATCGTCTCGTAGCCCATCTTCAGCGTCAGGTTCGGGATGATGGTCGTCAGGTTGCAGTTGCCGGTGCGCTCGCCGTAGCCGTTGATCGTCCCCTGCACCTGGATCGCACCGCCACGCACCCCGGCGAGCGCGTTCGCGACCCCGGTGCCCGCGTCGTCGTGAAGGTGGACGGCCACGCCGACGCCTTCACCGGACGGGCTCGGCGCACCGAAGTAGTCGACGACGGCCCGAACCGTGTCCTCGACCTCGTGGGGAAGCGTTCCACCGTTCGTGTCACACAGCACGAGGCGCGTGGCGCCGGCCTGGGCCGCGGCCTCGAGCACGCGCAGCGCGAACTCCGGGTTGCGCTTGTAGCCGTCGAAGAAGTGCTCGGCGTCGAAGAGCACCTCGCGACCGTGGCCACGGAGGAACTCGACCGAGTCGGCGACCATCGCGACGCCTTCGTCCAGCGTCGTGCCGAGCGCCTCGGTGACGTGGTAGTCCCACGACTTCCCGACGATGCACACGGCCGGGGTCTGTGCCTCGACGAGGTGGCGCAGCGTGTCGTCGGAGTCGACCTTGCCCTTCGGTCGGCGGGTCGAGCCGAACGCCACGAGCGTGCTCGTGTCGAAGCGGAGCTCGGCCGCCATGCGCCGGAAGACCTCGTCGTCCTTGGGGTTCGCGCCCGGCCAGCCCGCCTCGATGTAGTCGACGCCCAGCCAGTCGAGCTGCTCGGCGATGCGCAGCTTGTCGTCGACCGTGAGGGAGATCCCCTCGAGCTGCGAGCCGTCCCGCAGCGTCGTGTCGTAGATCTCGACCTTCATGTCTCGGTCACTCTCTGCGAGCGGGGATACCCCGCTCGCGGCCGTTCGCTCCCTGGGCGAGCGCCCCCGCTCCGCTCGGTCGCCGCGCGCGTCGTGCGCGCGAAGCGCTGGTCAGGCATCGTTCGCGTACTCCAGCCAGTCGGCGTACTTCTCGACCTGGCCGTGCACCGTCGCGAAGTAGGTCTCCTGGATCTTGCGGGTGATCTCGCCGGGGTCGCCGATCTCCCGGTCGTCGACCTCGCGGATCGGCACGATCTCGGCGGCGGTGCCGCACAGGAACGCTTCGTCGGCGAGGTACAGGTCGGTGCGCAGCAGCTGCTCCTCGCGCACCTCGTACCCGAAGTCGCGCGCGATCGTCATCACCGAGTCGCGGGTGATGCCGTCGAGCGCGCCCGCCGACAGCGGCGGCGTGAAGAGGACGCCCCCCTTCACCACGAAGATGTTCTCGCCCGTCGCCTCGGCGACGGTGCCCGACGGGTTGAGCAGGATCGCCTCGTCGTAGCCGCCGTGGAGCGCCTCGACCTTGGCCAGGCTCGAGTTGATGTAGATGCCCGTGCCCTTCGCCGCGACCGGGTTGATGTTGGGGTCCATGCGACGCCAGGTCGAGATCTTCATGCGCACGCCCTTGGCGAGGCCCTCGTCGCCGAGGTACGTCCCCCAGGGCCACACCGCGATCGACACGTTCACCTGGCACGGCAGCGGGTTGAGCCCCATCTCGCCGTAGCCGAGGAACGCGATCGGCCGGATGTAGCACGACTCGACCTGGTTCACCCGCACCGTCTCGAGCGTCGCCGCGACGAGCTCCTCGACCGAGTACGGGATGTCCATGTGGACGAGGCTCGCCGAGTCGTGGAGCCGGCGCATGTGGTCGGTGAGTCGGAAGACTGCCGGCCCGCGCGACGTCGGGTACGCGCGGATGCCCTCGAACACACCCGACCCGTAGTGCAGGGTGTGCGTGAGGACGTGCACGCGAGCCTCGTCCCACGGCACGAGCTCGCCGTCCATCCAGATCTTGTCGGTCTTCTCGATTGGCATGCCTGCTCCAGTATGACGGTCTCGGGCTCGGACCTCGCGTCGACCGTTCAGGCCTCCACGAGGCGGGCGATGGCGTCGCCGACCTCGCTCGTCGTCCCCGTGAGGTCGTCGGACTCGGCGACCGCGGCCCGCACCTGACGGGCGGCCGCGTCCTCGCCGAGGAACTCCAGCATCATCGCCGCGGAGATGATCGCGGCGCGCGGATCGGCCCTTCCTGTGCCGGCGATGTCGGGCGCCGAGCCGTGCACGGGCTCGAACATCGACGGGCCGGTGCGGTCGGGGTTGAGGTTGGCCGACGCGGCCCGGCCGATCCCGCCCGCGACCGCGCCACCGAGGTCGGTGAGGATGTCGCCGAAGAGGTTGTCGGTGACGACCACGTCGTAGCGACCCGGGTCCTGCACGAAGTAGATGCACGCGGCATCGACGTGGTGGTAGCCGGTCTCGACGTCGGGGTGCTCCGCCGCGACGACCTGGAACGTGCGGTCCCACAGATCGCCCGAGAACGTCAGCACGTTGGTCTTGTGGACGAGGGTGACGTGCTTGCGCTCGCGAGCCTCGGCGACCTCGAACGCGTAGCGCACGCAGCGCTCGACGCCGAAGCGCGTGTTGACCGACCCCTGGGTCGCGATCTCCTGCGGCGTGCCGTGACGCAGGAACCCGCCCTCGCCCGCGTACACGCCCTCGGTGTTCTCGCGGATCACGACCATGTCGACCCCGTCGTTGAGCGGGCTGGGGCCCGCGACGAAGGGGCGGACGTTGGCGTACAGATCGAGCTCGAAGCGCAGGCGCAGGAGCAGCCCGCGCTCGATCACGCCCGGCGGCACGTCGGGGGTGCCGACCGCGCCGAGCATCACCGCGTCACAGCCACGGATCGCCTCGAGGTCGCTGTCGGGCAGGACCTCGCCGTCGCGCAGGTAGCGCTCGCCTCCGAGGTCGAACGACACGGGCGTGTAGCCGACGCCTGCCGCGTCGATCACCTTCATCGCCTGGGCGACGACCTCGGGGCCGATGCCGTCCCCGCCGATGATCCCGATCCGGTGTCCCACTGGTCGTCGGTCCCCTGTCTCGTGTCTGGTGCCTGGTGCTCGAGCCCGGTCGAGCGTCGGTCGGTCGTGCGTGCGTGGACGGGCGCCTGCGCAACGAAAAACCGCCCACCGGGGGGTGGACGGTTGGCCGCGAGCGCCGGAGGTGGGCGCTCGCTAGTCGATGACGATGACGGTGGTCGGTGCTCGCATGGGCCGACGATTCTCGCAGGACCCGGACAGACGGTCAACCAGGTTGCGACGACCTCGGTCGCTCACCTGCTCCGGTGCCGATCTGGTCGGGGTGCCGCCGGGTCAGGTGCCGGCGATGAGCACGACCGCGACCGCTGCGAGGCCGAGCCCGATGAGCTGATGGCGAGCCAGGCGCTCACCGAGGAAGACCTGCGCGAGGGCGATGGTGCTCGCCGGGTACAGCGACGTGATCACCGAGACGAGCGCGAGCAAACCCTCCCGGTTGGCGACCAGGAAGAGGACGTTCGCAGCCATGTCGAAGACGCCGGTCCCGACCGACAGGCCGACGGCGCCCCGGGTCGGGAGCACCGCCCGACGCAGCAGCACGGCGACGAGCACCGCGAGGACCAGGGTGGTGGTGCGCGACGCCACGAGGGGCCAGACGCCCGCGTCGTCGCCGGTGCGGTCGAGGAGCACGAAGAACCCGCCGAACCCCGCGCCGGCGCCGAGGGCGAGGAGGAAGGCCTGGCGACGATCCGCCGTCGGGTGCTCCTCGGAGCCGGGGACCTCGCGCGCCAGCAACGCCACCGCCACGACCGCGATCCCGACGCCCACGAGCGCCACCACGCCCGGGCGCTCGCCGAGGAGCAGCCCCGCGACGACCGGGACGACCGCCCCCGTCACGGCCGCGACGGGCGCCACGACGCTCATCACGCCCGTCGCGAGCGCCCGATAGAAGAGGACGACCCCCGTCCCGCCCGCGACGCCGGCCGCGGCGCCCCACGCGAAGTCGGCGCTCGTCGGGTCCGACGGGATGAGCGCCACGACCGCCAGCAGGATCCCGACGCCGGCGAACGACGACACGACCACGACCGGCAGGGAGTCCGCGGTGCGCTTCGTCGCGATCCCGCCGAGGAAGTCGCCGGCGCCGTAGGTGAGGGCGGCGAGGACGGAGAGGACGAAGACCAGAGGGCGCCCTTCCTAGCCCAAGTACGCTCTCGGGATGGAGGAGACGCACCTCTCCCCCGCCGCGCACGCCCGACTCGCCGAGGAGCTCGAGCACCGGTCGGGCCCCCGCCGCTCCGAGATCTCCCAGTGGATCGAGCGCGCCCGCGAGCACGGCGACCTCCGGGAGAACGCCGACTACGACGCCGCCAAGAACGAGCAAGGGCACAACGAGGCCCGGATCCGCCACCTCGAGGCGATCCTGAAGAGCGCGGTCATCGTGGCCGACGCCGAGGGCGACGTCGTCCAGCCCGGCACCGTCGTCGAGATCCGGATGGACGACGAGGACGACACGACCACCTACCTGGTCGGCTCGATCGAGGAGCGCCACGAGACCTACGACGTCCTCTCGTCGTCGTCGCCGCTCGGCACGGTCCTCATGGGCAAGGGCCCCGGCGATCAGGTCGACTTCGAGGGCCCCAAGCGGACCTTCAAGGTCGAGATCGTGAGCGTGTCCCCGCTCGACGCCTGACCGCGGGCAGGCAGCGAACGCCGCGCTTCTCTCGATCCTCGGGCATGATCGGCCGGGCAGGGCGACGTTCGGGGGAGTCGCGTGGTGCCGGAGCCCGAGTTCGAGGGGGTGCTCGATGAGGCGAAGCGTGGCTCGGCCGCGGCGCTCGGCGCCCTGTACCGCCGTCTGTACCCGTCGGTGCTCGCGTACCTGCGCGCGCGGAGCCCCGGAGAGGCCGAAGACCTCGCCTCGGACGTCTTCGTGAACGTCGCCGAGGCCCTGCACCGCTTCGAGGGCGACGAGTCGGCCTTCCGGGGATGGGTCTTCACCATCGCCCGGCGCCGCGCGATCGACGCCGGCCGCCGCCGGGCCCGCCGGGCCACCGACCCCGTCCCGACCGACGCGCTGGCCGAGGTCCCCGACGGCGACGACCCGGCCGCCGAGGCCGCCGCGCAGCTCGACTCGGCATCAGCGCTGGCCGTGGTGCGCCGGCTCCCCGATCGGCAGGCCGACGTCGTGATGCTGCGGGTCGTGGCCGGGCTGAGCGTCGCGGAGACGGCGAAGGCGCTGCGAACCCGACCCGGGACGGTGCGGGTGCTCCAGCACCGGGCGCTGCGTCGGCTCGCGGAGCTGGTGGACGACCCCCGCCACACCGACGATCCGTCCGACACGGTGTAACGCCTGACACCGGCTCGGCGATGTAGAGGTGTGGCGTTGCGCCTGCGTGACCTCGACGACACGACGGTCGAGGACCTCTTCGACGGCACCGGCCGTGCACCGGAGGGCTACGAGAAGGTCGCCGACCTCCTGGGGCGACTCCGCCCCGGGCCGGTCCCCGCGGCCGACGACGCGGTCGTCACCCGCATGGTCGCCGCGGTCGACGGAGCACCCTCGCGGGTCGGAGCCAGGCGGCGCCTCGTACTCGTCGGCGTGATCGGCGCCGGCGCCCTGCTGGCCGTCGGCGGCCTCGGGGCCGCGGGGGCACTCCCCGACGCGGTGCAGGGACCGGTCCGTGACGTGCTCGGCAGCGTCGGCATCGACGCCCCGGCCCCCGGGTCCGAGTCGGACGAGCCCGACGAGCGCGAAGCCGAGGACCCCGCCGCCGAAGACCCGACCTCCGGGGATCCCGCCGCCACGCCGGCGGTGCCCGGTCGGGGCGAGGCCGACACGATCCCCGCCGTCCCGGCCGAGCCCGACGCGAAGGGCGGCACGCCGTCGCTGACCGCACCAGGCCGGACGGGCGACACCCCCGCTGCCACCGCGCCGGGCCAGACGGGCACCGCGCCGGGACTCTCGGGCAGCACCCCGGGTGCCACCGCACCCGGCCAGACCGGCGACACCCCCGGCGCCACCGCGCCCGGCCGGTCCGGCGACACCCCGGGCCAATCGGGCGGCACGCCGGGCGCCGACCCCCCGGGTCGACCGGAGTAGTCGCCTCAGCGGGCGCGCTGTGATAGCAGCGCGCCATGACCCGAGTGCTGGGCGTCGACGGCGCGCGCGGCGGATGGGTCGTCGTCGCGCTCGAAGCCGGCCGCTTCGTCGAGTGTGCCGTCGTCACCTCGATCGGCGACCTCGTCGGCGATCCCGCCCGGGTGATCGGGATCGACATGCCGATGGGCGAGACCACGCCCGGCGCCCGAGCGAGCGACACCGCCGCGCGCGCGTTCCTCGGTCCGCGCCGCAGCACCATCTTCCCGTCCCCGCCGCTCGCCGCGGCGGGGCTCGACTACGACCAGGCGAGGCGCGTCGCGATCCGGCTGACCGGCAAGAGCCTCTCTCGCCAGGCCTGGAACCTGCTGCCGAAGATCGTCGACGCCGCCCCCCACTGGGCGAGCGACCCGGCGCGCTTCCGCGAGGTCCATCCCGAGTGCTCGTTCGCGACGATGGCCGGTGCTCCGCTGCCGAGCCGGAAGCAGACCGCCGAGGGCCGAGCGGCGCGGCGAGGCCTCCTCACGTCGTGCGGGATCGACGTCGCCCCGGTGCGCCTTCCCGGCACCCGGCCCGACGACCTCCTCGACGCGGCCGCCGTGGCGTGGAGCGCCCATCGGGTCGCCACGGGCGTCGCGTTCAGCCTCCCCGACCCACCAGAGCCGGACAGCCACGGGAGGCCGGTCGCGGTGTGGTGCTGAGCACTCGGTCGTCATCGCGTCACCACCCGCCCGCGACGCGGTTCAACCGATCGTCAGCACCTCCACGTCGTAGGCACCGAAGCCACGATCGGCGGTGAGGATCGGGACGCCGAGGCTGCGTGCCTGCGCGACGAGCAGTCGATCGAACGGGTCTCCGTGGTGCGGCGGGAGCGCGGCCACGGCCAGCGCGTGCTCGTGCTCCACGGCGACCGGGCTCGCGGCGATCGCCCGCACCCGGGCCGGCACCCAGGTGCTCGGGTCCTCCGGGAGCTCGAGGCGCCCGAGACCGACCTTGATGGCGATCTCCCACGACGACGCCGCCGAGAACAGTCGCTCCGTGGCCGGGTCCTCGAGGAGCGCACGTCGCTCACCCAGGCGCGCGGGCGCCGCGTTGGCCCACAGGAACACGTGCGTGTCGAGCAGCAGCCTCACTCCCGCTCCATCGCCGCGAGCACGTCGTCGGGGAGCGGGGCATCGAAGTCGTCGTGCACGACGACCCGACCCACGTCGAGCCCGAGGACCGGGCGTCGAGTCGGGGGCACGGGCACGAGTCGGGCCACGATCTCGCCGCGACGGGCGATCGCGATCTCCTCGCCGCCCTCGACGCGCTCGACCAGACGAGACAGGTGCGTCTTGGCCTCGTGGATGCCCACCACGTCGAGGTCTTCAACCGACTTGGTCATGGACTTAGTCTACTTTGCCCCACCCGCCTCCGCCCGGGGTCCGCACCCGCAGCACGTCGCCGGCCGCGAGCTCCACCGTGCACTTGTCGGGCAGGCGCGTCGCCCGAGCCTCGTCGCCGCCCGGCAGCAGCCAGTTCTCGCCGACGGCTCCCGGGGCACCGCCCGCGAGGCCCCAGGGAGCGCTCGTCCGGCGCTCGGTCACGAGCGACAGCACCGCGTCCTCGAGCACCTCCAGCTCGCGCTCGATGCCGTCGCCTCCGGCGTGCACCCCCGTCCCGCCGGAGCCGGCGCGCAGCCCGTACCGGCGCACGCGCACCGGCAGCGCGCGCTCGAGCGCCTCGACCGGGGTGTCCGCGGTGTTCGTCATCGCGGTGTGGACGCCGCTCATGCCGGCGGCCCACGGGCGCGCACCCTGGCCCCCGCCGATCGTCTCGTAGTACACCCACGGCTCCGGCGCGCCGTCACGGCCGCCGACGAGCACGTTGTTCATCGTCCCCTGTCCCGCAGCGCCCAACCGCTCGGGGGCCGCCGCCGCGAGCGCCCCGAGGCACACGTCGGCGACCCGCTGGCTCACCTCGACGTTGCCCGCGCCCACCGCGACCGGCGGCACCGCGGCCACGACGGTTCCGGGCTCGGTCACCACCGACACCGGACGCAGCGCGCCACCGTTGGCGGGCACCGTCGAGTCGGTGGCGGCCCGGACCGCGAACGCCACCGCGCTGATCGTGACCGCCTCGACGGCGTTGACGTTGCCCGGTCGCTGGGCGCCCGTGCCGGTGAAGTCGAACGTCGCTTCGTCACCCACGATGCCGAGCGTGACGACGATCGGCGTCGGCGTCTGCTGCTCGGGGCGCGGACCCGCGGAGTCGAGCACGTCGGCGAAGCGGTACGTGCCGTCGGGCAGCTCCCGGATCGCGGCGCGCATCCGACGCTCGCCGTAGTCGAGCACGGCGGCGAGGTCGCCGATCGAGCCCATCGCCTCGACGATCGCGGCGAGCCGTGCGGCGCCGACGACGTTGGCCCCCTGCTGCGCGTCGAGATCTCCCCGCCGCTCGGCGGGTGTGCGCGACGCGTCGACGATCCGGCGCTGCACCTCGGCCGTCAGCAGGACCGGCGCGAGCCGCAGGCCCTCTTCGGAGATGTCCACCGCGTCCGGTGGCATCGAGCCGGGTGCGGTGCCACCGAGGTCGGCGTGGTGAGCCCGGTTCGCCACCCAGCCGACGAGCCGGCCGCCGACGTGCACGGGTGCCACCGACGTCACGTCGTTGAGGTGGGTCCCCCCACGGAAGGGGTCGTTGCACACGAGCTGGTCCCCCGGCTCGACGGCGCCGCCGAGATCCTCGATCACGGCCCGCACCGCGAAGGGCATCGAGCCGAGATGCACGGGGATGTGCTCGGCCTGCGCGAGGAGCTGGCCGTCGGCAGTGAAGCACGCGGCCGAGCAGTCGGCTCGCTCCTTGATGTTCGGGCTCGACGCGCCCCGGCGCAGCACCGCCCCCATCTCGTCGGCCACACCGCTGAGCCGGGCCGCGAGCACCTGGAGCGACGCGGGATCGAGGCTCACCGGCGAACGCCTCCCCCATCGGCCCGCCGCAGGATCCACGCACCGAGCGGGCCCGGCTCGGCGCTCCAGCCCTCGGGCACCCAGACCGTGCAGTCGGGCTCGGCCACCGCGCAGGGCCCGCGAACGGACGAGCGGTGCACGTCGGGCAACGAGTCGATGCGGGACGGCGCCGGCTGCTCGGCGCGCGCCCGGAGTGCGACCACCTCGACGGGGGCGTCGGGACGAACGAACCCGTTCCGCCGGCCGTGGGCCGCGTGGAACTCGTCGATCGTGGCGACGGTGAGCGCGTGGCTCTGCCCCTGGTAGCGGCAGTCGACGAAGCCCCGACCGATCGCGTCGCTGCCGACGAGCGCGCGGGCGCGGCCGACCAGCTCGGCGAGCGCGCCCTCGACGTCGTGATCGACCGGATCCGGCCACGACCGCACCAGCTCGCGACGGCGGGGCGACACCAGGAGTCCGACGGCCGACAGCACGCCGGCGCGCGGCGGCACGATCACCGCCGCCATGTCGAGCGCCTCGGCGATCGCACACCCGTGCAACGGTCCGGCACCGCCGAACGCGATCAGCGCGAGCCCGCGCGGGTCGACGCCACGCGAGACGGTGACGAGCCGCACCGCGCCCTCCATCGCCGCGTCCACGACCGCGACGACGCCTTCCGGGCTGGTGCCGGCGCGCGCCATCGCCGCGCGCGCGGCCTCGCGGTCGAGCCGACCGAGGTCGGGGAACGTCGCGTCGGGATCGATCCGTCCGAGCAGCAGGTCGGCGTCGGTCACGGTCGGTTCGGTGCCACCTCGCCCGTAGCACGCGGGCCCGGGCTGCGCCCCGGCGCTGCGCGGCCCGACCACGAGCGAGCCGCCGGCGTCGATCCGCGCGATGGACCCACCCCCGGCCCCGATCGTGTGCAGGTCCAGCGCGGGGAGCCGGATCGGGAAGCCGGCGACCTCACGCTCGGGCGCGGGCTCGGGGGAACCCCCGCGCACGAGGCACACGTCGGTGCTCGTGCCGCCCATGTCGAACCCCACGGCGTCGGTGAACCCGCACGCCGCCGCGACCGCCGCGACCGCGCGTGCGCCACCGGCGGGTCCCGACAGGAGGAGCGTGGCGGGGAGCTCCGCCGCCACGTCCGCCGGCGCGAGTCCGCCGGCCGAGGTCATCACGAGCACGTCGTCCGCGAGCGGGGCCAGGTCGCGCACGTACGCGCGACAGCGGGGGCGCAGCGTGGCGTTCGCGACCGTCGTGACGGTTCGCTCGTACTCGCGCATCTCGGGCGAGACCTCGTGCGAGCACGTCACGTCGAGGCCCCGAGCTCGCAGCATCTCCGCGACCGCCTGCTCGTGGGTCGGATCGAGGTCCGCGTGGAGCAGGCAGATCGCCACCGCGTCGACGTCGTCGGGGATCCGCCCGAGCGACTCGAGGTCGAGCGGCTCGAGCTCGTCTCCCGCCGCGTCGAGTCGACCACCGACCTCGAAGCGGAGCTCGCGCGGGACCAGCGGCGCCGGGCGATCGATTCGCTGGTCGTACAGCGACGGTCGGGTCTGTCGGGCGATCTCGATCACGTCGGCGAAGCCGCGGGTCGCGACGAGGGCGACGCGCCCCCCTCGACGCTCGAGGAGCGCGTTCGTCGCCACCGTGGTGCCGTGGGCCAGCAGCTCGGGGCGAGCCCCCGCCAGCGCGGCCCGCACCGCGACGCCGGGGTCGCCGTGACTCGACGAGACCTTCACCACGCGGCCGGTGTCGTCGACGAGGTCGGTGAACGTCCCTCCCGCGTCGATGCCGACGAGCATGCCCGTCGAACCTACGTCATGACCGCGGACGTGACGCGGGAACGTACGATCGTCGCCCTTGACGAGAGCTCCGGCGCCGATCCGCGTCGCCGCTGCGGACGCCGAGCGCGACCAGCGCCGGGCCGCGGCCGCGCTCGCACGACGTGGCCTCGCGACCGGTGACCGGGTGGCCGTGATCGCCGCCGGCTCCTTCGCGTTCCTCGCCACCGCGCTCGGCGCGCTCCGCGTCGGCGTGGTGCCGGTGCTGCTGTCACCCCACCTCACCACGACCGAGCAGCAGTCGCTCCTCGCCGATGCGGAGCCGGCGCTGGTGCTCCGCGACGCCGACCTGCCCGCGCTCGTCGCCGGCCCGGAGGAGCGTGAGCTCGCTCCGGCACCGCTGGCCCGCCCGATGCTCTACACGTCGGGCACCACGGGCACGCCGAAGGGGGTGTGGTCGGGGCTGCTCGACGAGCGCGACGCCGCCGCCCTCGTCGCGGAGGAGCGCGACCTGTGGGAGTTCGCGCCCGACGATGTCAACCTCGTCGTGTCGCCGCTGCATCACTCTGCGCCGCTGCGCTTCGCCGCGGGGACGCTGCTGGCAGGCGGCGCGGTGGTGCTCGCGGGCGCGTTCGACGTCGATCGCCTCGCGACCACCATCGTCGACGTCGCGCCGACGACCGCGTTCATGGTGCCGACGCACCTGCACCGACTGCTCAGCCGCGACGAGCAACCGGAGCTGTCGTCGTTCCGGTTGCTCGCGCACGCGGGTGCACCGTGCCCCGAGCGGGTCAAGCGTGCGGCCATCGACGCGTTCCCCGACGGCGCGGTGTGGGAGTTCTACGGCTCGACCGAGGTGCAGCTGACCGCCTGCGCGGCCTCCGAGTGGCTCGAGCGACCGGGCACCGTCGGTCGCGCCCGGCCCGGCCGGACCCTCTCGATCGAGGGCATGGGCGTCGACGGGATCGGCACGGTGTGGTGCACGGTCCCTCGTCACGCCCGGTTCGAGTACTGGCGCGATCCCGTCCGCACCGCGGCCGCGTGGGACGGTGACCGATGCACCGTGGGCGACCTCGGGCGGCTCGACGAGGAGGGGTACCTCTTCCTCGAGGGTCGCCGCGACGACCTCATCATCTCGGGCGGCGTCAACGTGTACCCCGCCGAGGTCGAGCGGGCGCTGCTGGAGCATCCCGACGTCCGGGAGGTCGCCGTGTTCGCCGTCGAGGACGACGACTGGGGCCAGCGGGTCTGCGCCGCGGTCGTCGGGACGGTCGACCCGGACGCGCTCGGCACCTGGGCCCGCGAGCGCCTCGCGCCCCACAAGCGCCCGAAGCTGGTGATGAACGTCGACGAGATCCCCGTCTCCCCCACCGGAAAGGTCCGGCGCTCCGTCCTCGGTGCGGACCTGGGGCTGACCTGAGGCGCGGATCCGCGCCGCACGCATCGTGCGGCGCCCGAGCCGGGGCCCGAGCGGCCCGGCGCGAAGCGCCGAGAGCGGAGATGGTGAGGGAGAATGGCTGCGTGAGCGGACAGACCCTGTCGGAGAAGGTGTGGGAGCGCCACGTCGTGCGCCGGGCCGAGGGCGAGCCCGACCTCCTCTACGTCGACCTCCACCTCGTGCACGAGGTCACGTCCCCCCAGGCCTTCGACAGCCTGCGCCTGAACGGCCGCACGGTCCGCCGCCCCGATCTCACGGTCTCCACCATCGACCACAACAACCCGACGACCGGGCCCGACGGTCCGCCCCCCGACGCGATCTCCGCCAAGCAGATGGAGGTGCTGGCGCGGAACTGCGAGGAGTTCGGCATCCGATTCTTCGGGATGGGCGATCCCAACCGCGGCATCGTCCACGTGGTGGGGCCCGAGCAGGGGCTCACCCAACCCGGCATGACGATCGTGTGCGGCGACTCGCACACCTCGACCCACGGCGCCATGGGTGCGCTCGCGTTCGGTATCGGGACGAGCGAGGTCGAGCACGTGCTCGCCACCCAGACCCTCCCGCAGGCCCGGCCCGGCACGTTCGCGGTGACCGTCGACGGCGACCTGCCCGCGGGCGTCACGGCGAAGGACGTCGTCCTGTCGGTCATCGCCCGCATCGGCACCGCGGGTGGCGTCGGTCACGTGATCGAGTACCGCGGCTCCGCCATCCGAGGGCTCTCGATGGAGGGCCGGATGACGGTGTGCAACATGTCGATCGAGGGTGGCGCCCGCGCCGGGATGGTGGCCCCCGACGACACGACGTTCGAGTACCTCGAGGGTCGTCCGTTCGCGCCGAAGGGCAAGGCCTGGGAGCAGGCGCTCGACGAGTGGCGTTCGTTGGTCACCGACGACGGTGCGGCGTTCGACAAGGAGGTCGTGCTCGACGCGTCGACGCTGCGACCGTCGGTCTCTTGGGGCACCAACCCTGCCCAGACCGTCACGATCGACGACGTGGTCCCCGACCCCGACTCGTTCACCGATCCGACCCAGCGCGAGGGCGCGGTGCACGCGCTGCGCTACATGGGTCTCGCCCCGGGCACGCCGATCCGCGAGATCGAGGTCGACACGGTGTTCATCGGGTCGTGCACCAACGCCCGCATCGAGGACCTGCGCGCCGCGGCCGACGTGGTGCGCGGTCGGCGGGTGCGGGAGGGCTTGCGGGGTCTCGTCGTGCCCGGCTCGATGCTGGTGAAGCTCGAAGCCGAGCGCGAGGGCCTCGACCGCGTCTTCCTCGACGCCGGCTTCGAGTGGCGCCACGCCGGGTGCTCGATGTGCCTGGCGATGAACCCCGACAAGCTCGCCGAGGGCGAGCGCAGCGCGTCGACGTCCAACCGCAACTTCGAGGGTCGCCAGGGCAAGGGCGGGCGCACGCACCTGGTGTCCCCCGCGGTCGCGGCCGCGACCGCGATCGCCGGCCGCTTCACGACCCCCGACGACCTCGACTGACGACCGCGACCGAACGGGGCGGATCGGATGACGCGGCCGCAGCGAGCGGAGCGAGCGGAGGCTCGCCAGCGAGCGAACGACCCGAAGGGCGGCGCCGGGTACCCCGGCGCCGAGAGAGCGAGCGAGCACTGATGCAACCTGTTGAAGAGATCGTCGGGCGGGGCGTGCCCCTCGACCGCGTCGACGTCGACACCGATCAGATCATCCCGAGCGACTGGCTCAAGCGCGTCGAGCGCACCGGCTTCGGCGAGGGGCTCTTCTCGGAGTGGCGCGAGAGCAGCGACTTCGTGCTGAACCGGCCCGAGTACCAGGGCGACGACGTGCGTGTGCTCGTGGCGGGCCCCAACTTCGGGTGCGGATCGTCACGCGAGCACGCGGTGTGGGCACTCGAGGACTACGGGTTCGATGCGGTCATCTCGTCGAGCTTCGCCGACATCTTCCGCAACAACAGCCTGAAGATCGGGCTCGTCCCGGTGGAGCTGCCGCAACCGATCGTGGCGCGGATCATCGAGGCGCTCGAGGACGACCCCACGCTCGAGATCGTCGTCGACGTGGTCGACCGCCGCGTCGCGGTGCCTGCGCTCGACATCGACGAGCCGTTCCACCTCGACGACTTCCATCACCACCGCCTCGTCGCGGGCCTCGACGACATCGGCCTCACGCTCCAGCACGATGCCGAGATCGCCGACTACGAGGCGACGCGCGCCTCCTGGCTGCCGACGACGGCCGGCACCTGAGCCGAGCGCCCGGGCTCCCACGCGATCCGAGCGAGCTCGAACGCCTCGGCTGCGCCGACGCGGCCCTGGAACCCACGGAAGCGAGCCTGGGCGCCGAGCGCATCGAGGTCGACACGACCCGCGCGCAGCACCTGCGACAGGTGCGTCTGCACCACCCCGAGCTTCTGGTCGAGCACGTCCGTGACGTCGATGAAGACGGTCGGATCGAAGTGCATCGTCGAGGGGGTCTCGTACTGGAGGATGGTCGGCACGTTGCGCCCGGCGGCCAGGGTGGCGGCGGCGGTCGCTCGGTGGTCCTGGTGGGTGTCACCGGACGCGTGCGTGTAGAGGACGTCGGCACCGATCTCGGCGAGGACCGAGTCGATGACCGCGATCGAGTCGGCGCCCTCGGGGATCCGGCAGTCCTCGAAGCCGCCCCAGCGCAGCTCGGCGCCGAGTCGCTCGGCGGCCTCCCGCTGCTCGTGGTGACGGGACATGTCCGCCAGCTCGCCCCGGCCGCCGTCGGTCATCACCAGCACCGTGATGTCGTCCCCGGCCGCCGCGTGGCGCAGCAGCGCCCCACCGCAGCCCAGCTCCACGTCGTCGGGGTGCGCCCCCACGGCCAGCACCCGAAGCCCACGCTCTGTCATCTCGCTCTCCCCAGCCTGACCGCCCCCTGCGGCCGATCCCTCTCCATCGACCGCTCTCCGTGGTCACTTGACCCTCGATCGACCCACTGGGGGCCCAACTCCAGGGGTGATGAGGCTCCGTCCCCGGCAGCGCAGACGTGGAGGCTCAGGGGCTCCCGGGCAGCTGCTCCATCAGCCAGGAGTCACGGGGCTCTCCGTCGATCCGCTCGTGGCCGGGGAGCCGTCGCACGATCCGGAACCCGGCCTTCTCGTAGCAGCGCACCGCCCGAGCGTTCTCGACGACCGGGTCGGTGACCACCCGCCGGGCACCGGGTCCGTCGGGTCCGAGGAGCCATCCGACCACTGCACGCACCTGGCGGGTACCGATCCCGCGGCCGTGCAGCGCCGACTCACCGATGATCTGGTCGATCCCGTAGACCCGGTCGGCCGGGGTGAAGCCGTACTTCGCCATGGCCTCCGGCTCACCGTCGAGCGAGTACCACTGCTGGAACCCGATCGGGCGCCCGTCGAGCTCCACGATCGCCTGCGTCACGTGGTGCTCGTCGTCGCGGTGGAGCATCTCGGCGCGCACGTAGTCCTCGTCGTACGCGACCGACGTCCCCTCCCACCAGGCACCGACCTCGGGGTCGCTCAGCCACGCCGCGAGCACGGGGACGTCGTCGGCGACGATCGGTCGGAACGCCAGGTCTCCGACGACGAAGTACGGCGACGCCCCGGTCAGGGCTTCACTCCGCCGAGCAGCGCGAGCTCACGCCACTTGTAGAAGCAGTCGACCTGGCAGAAGCCGATCGCTCGCAGCCACTCGAGCTGGGGCTCCACCGCGACGAGCTTGTTCGACGGGTCGTCCTCGGCGAGGGTTCGCCCGATCGCGGCGAGGAACTCCTCGTGCAGCTCGGGCGTCGCCGAGGCGACGTGCTCGAGGTTGCAGAAGGTGCCGCCCGGCTCGAGCAGGTCGAAGACCTCCGCGTAGAGCGCTCGCTTGCGGTCGTCGACGAGATGGTGGATCGCGAACGCCGAGACGACGAGGTCGAACCGCCCCCACGCTCGGGGCAGCGGTTCGTCGAGGTCGTGCTCGACGACGTCGACGACCTCGGAGTCGGCGAACCGCGCACGGGCCCTCCCGAGCATCTCGGCCGAGAAGTCGCACGCGACGCCGACCTCGACACCCGGTCGGACCTCGATGACGCGCGCGAGCACCTCGCCGTCGCCACAGCCCAGGTCGAGCACACGACGCGGACCCACCGGGACGATCTCGAGGAGGTGCTCGTAGGCGACCTCGCGCCACGCCTTCCTCGCGCTCCGCTCCAGGTACGTCCGCGCGTGGTCGGCACCCGACCAGAGGTTGACGGGTTCGGCGGTCACGGTCCGACCGTGTGCTCGCGCTGCTCGCCCCGCTCGCGCAGCCGGACGATCTTGTTGACCGCGTTGAGGTACGCCCGCGCCGACGCCTCGACCACGTCGGTCGCGACACCCCGACCCGAGGCCTTGTAGTCGCCGGCGTCGAGCTGCACGACGACGTCGCCCAGTGCGTCACCGCCCTTGGTGACGGACGAGACCTTGAAGTCGAGCAGCGTGCCGCGCACCCCGGTCGCCTCGGCGACGGCGTCGATGGCAGCGTCGATCATGCCGTTGCCCTCGCCGCGGGCCTCGACCTTCTTCTCGCCGTCGCCGAGCACCACGTCGGCCGTCGGGGTGCTGCGCGTGCCACCGTGCAGGTCGAGGCTGACGATCGAGTACTTGTGCACGGCACCGGCACCGATCTCCTCGACGACGATCGCCTCGAGGTCGGCCTCGGTGATCTCGACCTTGCGATCGGCCAGCTCCTTGAAGCGGGTGAACGCCTGGTTGAGCGCGTCACCCTGGACGTGCAGTCCCATCTTCTCGAGCGTGTCGGCGAAGGCGTGGCGGCCGGAGTGCTTGCCCAGGACGATCTGCGCGGCGTCCTGGCCGACCGTCGTCGCGTCGATGATCTCGTACGTCTCGCGGTCCTCCAGCACGCCGTGCTGGTGGATCCCCGACTCGTGCGCGAACGCGTTGCGACCGACCACCGCCTTGTTGTGCTGCACCGGGTACCCGGTGAGCCGCGCCACCATGCGCGACGTGCGCGCCAGCTCCTCGGTGTGCACACCCGTCTCCAGGTTGCCGAAGTAGTCGGAGCGGGTCTTGATGGCCATCACGATCTCCTCGAGCGCGGCGTTGCCGGCTCGCTCGCCCAGACCGTTGATCGCACACTCGACCTGGCGAGCACCGGCGGCGACGCCGGCGAGGGAGTTGGCGACTGCCAAGCCCAGATCGTTGTGACAGTGCGTCGAGACGACGTAGTCGCCCCGCACCGTCGACAGGATGTGCTCGATGAGCTTGCCGAACTCCTCCGGGACGCCGAAGCCGACGGTGTCGGGGATGTTCAGCGTCGTGGCGCCGTTGTCGACCGCCAGCTGGAGCACCTCGCACATGAAGTCGACGTCGGAGCGACTGCCGTCCTCGGGCGAGAACTCGACGTCCGAGGTGTAGCTCGCAGCCCGCCCGACCCCGGCGACGACCTCCGCCTTCACCTGGTCCTCGGTCATCCGCAGCTTCTTCTTCATGTGGATCGGTGAGGTCGCGATGAAGACGTGGATGCGGGGCTTCTCGGCGTGGCGCACCGCCTCCCACGCCCGGTCGATGTCCTTGAAGCCCGTGCGGCTCAGGCCCGCGATGACCGGACCCTTGACGGCGGTGGCGATCGCCTCCACCGCCTCGAAGTCGCCGTCGCTGGCGATGGGGAAGCCGGCCTCGATGATGTCGACCCCGAGACGCGCGAGCTGCTCTGCGATCTCCAGCTTCTCCCCCACGTCGAGGGAGATCCCCGGCGACTGCTCGCCGTCTCGCAGCGTGGTGTCGAAGATGCGTACTCGCTCGCTCATGACTGCTCGCTCTCGTGTCGTGCTTGCTCTCGGGCAACGAAAAACCTCCCCGGCCCGAAGGCGCGAGGAGGTGGACCGCGAGCACCGATGTGGTGCTCGCGCTACGTAAGAAGGAGGCTCGTGGTGGCGGTGCGCGGTTCCTTCGTCATGGTCCGACCATCTTGACGGGTCGGACACCGCGGATCAAGTCACATGCGATGATCGAGGCGATGGCGAAGCACCGCTGGCTCCGGCGCACGCTCGGACTCGGCCTCCTCGCAGGAGGTGCGTACGCGATCTGGCGCGCCGTCGAGGCCAACCGCACCGCGCCGCGCCAGGAGTGGGAGGCCCAGCCCTTCCCCTTCCCACCCCAGCCCCGCACTCCCGCACCCAGGGCAGCGTCGGAAGACTCAGGCACACCAGCTGTCGCTGAGCCTTCCAACGCGACAGAGGGGGAGGCGGGCGGTGGTGACGCGTTCGTGGTTCCGGTCGACGGGGAGTGTCCGGCGTCGCACCCGGTGAAGGCCAAGGAGTCGAGCCGGATCTTCCACGTGCCCGGCGGCAGCTCGTACGAGCGCACCGTGCCCGACCGCTGCTACGCGGATCCCGCGGCCGCCGAGGCCGACGGCTTCCGGGCCGCCAAGCGCTGACGCACCGCAGTCGAGCTAGTCGAGCTAGTCGAGCTCGATGACCTTGGCGTCGAGGATGCCGTCCACCGCGAGGAGCTCGTCGGCGACGGATCGGGGCACGGGCGAGTAGGTCGAGAGCACCATGAGCGCGGCAGCCCCTTCGGCATTGGTGCCCACGTCCATGTCGGCGATGTTGACGCCGGCGTCACCGAGGATCGTGCCGACCCGGCCGATCATCCCCGGCGAGTCGTCGTTGCGCACGACGAGCATGTGGCTCGCCGGCGGCACGTCGACGCTGTGCCCGTCGATCTCGACGATCCGCGGCCGCGCGTGCTTGCCCAGCAGCGTCCCGGCGACGCCGACCGAGCTCCCGCCCGCCGAGGCGCGGATGCTCACCAGGTTGACGAAGTCGGCCGATGCCGACGTCGTCGACTCGCTGACGGTCAGGCCGCGGGCCTCTGCGAGCTGCGGTGCGTTCACGAACGACACCGGCTCGTCGGTCACGACGGCGAGCGCACCCTTGAGCACCGAGAGCGTGAGCACGCGGCAGTCGTAGTCGGCGATCTCGCCCGCGTACGCGACATCGAGCTCGGTGACGCCGCCCTCGGCCAGCGCGACCACGAGCCGCCCGAGCCGCTCGGCCAGCGGCAGGAACGGGGCGACGGTGGCGTTGGCCTCGCTCGCGGCGACGTTGACGGCGTAGGGCACGAACTCGCCGCGGAGGGCGAGCACCACCTGCTCGGCGATCGTCTGCCCTGCCTTGTCCTGCGCCTCGGCGGTCGAAGCACCGAGGTGCGGCGTCACGACCACGGTGTCGAGCCCGAACAGCGGGGAGGCGGTGGTCGGCTCCTCGTCGAAGACGTCGAGGGCCGCGCCGGCGATCCGGCCGTCGCGCACGGCAGCGGCGAGCGCCGCCTCGTCGACGATGCCGCCGCGGGCGGTGTTGACGATGCGCAGCGTCGGCTTCGCGTGCGCGAGGAGGTCGGCGTCGACGAGGCCGATGGTGTCGGGCGTCTTGGGCAGGTGGATCGTGAGGAAGTCGGACTGGCGGACGAGCTCCTCGAGATCGTCGACGACGCGCACGCCGAGCTGACGTGCGCGCTCGGGGCTCACGAAGGGGTCGTACGCCAGCAGCTGCATGCCGAAGGCCAGCAGTCGCTGGGCGACCAGCACCCCCACCCGACCGAGCCCGATGATGCCGAGCGTCTTGCCGTGCAGCTCGACACCCTCCCACCGCGAGCGGTTCCACTCGCCGGCCTTGAGGTCGGCGCTCGCCTGCGGCACGTTGCGCGCCTGCGCGAGCAGGAGGGCGATCGTGTGCTCGGCCGCGGACAAGACGTTCGACTGCGGCGCGTTGACGACCATGACCCCGCGTCGAGTGGCGGTCTCCACGTCGACGTTGTCGAGGCCGATGCCCGCGCGACCGACGACGACGAGGTCACTGCCCGCCTCGAGCACCTCCGCGCTCACCTGGGTCGCGGAGCGGATGATGAGCGCCGCGGCGCCGTCGACGGCCGTGAGCAGCTCGTCGGGGGTCAGTCCGGGGCGCTCGTCGACCTCGAACCCGGCGCCGCGGAGCGCATCGAGGCCACGCGCGGCGATCCGCTCGGTGACGAGGACTCTCTGGGGCACCCGATCGAGGGTAGCGGTCGCACCCCGTCCGGCCTCGGTTCGATTCGTCAGGATCGGAGGTCGGCGAGTGCCGCTCAGAGGCGCTCGACGGCGAGCTCGGTCAGTGCCACCGCCTGGTCACGCAGCGCCGTCGCGTCGGTGTCGCCGGTCTCGTCGAGGCGCTGCACGTACAGGAGCGTCGAGCCGTCGAGCACGTACGCGGCCCCGGCGTCGGGCGAGTAGAACGCCAGCCGGCCGAGCTGCGGCAGGGGCTCGCTCCCGATGCCGAACACCCGCTCGGAGACGTCGAAGCCCTGCCGAGCCGGCCGGCCCCGCTGCACCCACACCGACACGATCGCGCCGCTGTCGCGCCCGCCGACGTCCCAGTTGCAGATCGACGCGCTCTTCGGCGTGTGCTGGCGGCGCTTCGAGCGCTGCACCGACGTCCCGACGACCTCGCGGATCTCGGCGCGCGCGAGGACCTTGCAGGCGGTCGGCTGCTTCGGAGCCCCGGCCGACGCCGGCCACGGGATCGCCGCCGCGAGGACGAGACCGACCGTGACGACCAGCACCGCGAGGCGCGACGCCCGGGTCATCCCAGCAGTGCCGCGATCCGGCTCACACCCTCGACGAGGTCGTCGTCGCCGAGCGCGAAGGACAGCCGCGCGTAGCCCGGCGCCCCGAACGCCTCGCCCGGGACGATCGCGACCTTTGCCTCCTCGAGCAGCAGCTCGCTGAGCTCGAGCGACGTCTCGGGCGTACGTCCGGCGATGGTCCGGCCGAGCACCCCGACGAACGAGGGGAAGCAGTAGAACGCGCCCTGGGGCGCGACGCACTCGACTCCCGGGATGGCCGAGAGCATCTCGTGCATGCGGCGACCCCTTCGCTCGAACGCGGTCCGCATCTCAGCGACCGCGTCGAGGCTGCCGGAGACGGCCGCGAGCGCGGCTCGCTGTGAGACGTTCGCGACGTTGGAGGTGGCGTGGGACTGGAGGTTCGTGGCGGCGGCGATGACGTCGGAGGGGCCGATCATCCAGCCGACCCGCCAGCCCGTCATGGCGTAGGTCTTCGCGACGCCGTTCACGATCACGCACGAGTCGGCCAGCTCGGGCACCACGGTGGGCATCGACACGAAGCGGTGCTCGCCGAACGTGAGGTGCTCGTAGATCTCGTCGGTCACCACCCACACGCCGTGCTCCGCGGCCCAACGCCCGATCTCGGCGACGAGCTCGGGCGGGTAGACCGCACCGGTCGGGTTGCTCGGCGACACGAACAGCAGGGCCTTGGTGCGCTCGGTGCGTGCCGACTCGAGCTGCTCGACCGAGACGCGAAAGCTCGTCTCCTCGGTCGTCGGCAGCACGACCGGCACACCGCCCGCGAGCGCGATCGACTCGGGGTAGGTGGTCCAGTACGGGGCCGGCAGGAGGACCTCGTCGCCCTCGTCGAGCAGCACCTGGAACGAGTTGTAGACCGCCTGCTTCCCGCCGTTGGTGACGAGCACCTGGCTCGAGCTGCACTCGAACCCGGAGTCGCGGCGCGTCTTCTCCGCGATCGCCGCCCGCAGGTCGGGCAGCCCCGCGGCGGGGGTGTAACGGTGCATCGCGGGGTCCGTGCACGCGGCCACCGCCGCCTCCACGACGTGCGCGGGCGTGGGGAAGTCGGGCTCCCCCGCCCCGAACCCGATGACGTCCTCGCCGGCCGCCTTCAGCGCCTTGGCCTTCGCGTCCACCGCGAGCGTCGCCGACTCGGTGATCGCGGCGATGCGACGGGAGATGCGCAGGCGCTCGGAGATGCGGCTCATGCCCCGATCCTCCCACTTGGACCCGTGCGCGAGCGCACGGGATTCCCCACCTGGACCCGTGCGCGAGCGCACGGGATTCCCCACCCGGACCCGTGCGCGAGCGCACGGGTTGCCGGCGTCAGGCGGAGACGGCCTCCTCGGCCTCCGGCTCCCAGGCGCGGAGGTCGGCGAGGCGCGGGTCGTTGGAGAACACCTCGACGATCGGGATCGAGAGCCCGAGCCGACGCTGCACGGTTCGGACCGCGTTCTCCTCGTTCCAGCGCATCAGGGTCACGGCGACGCCGGTCTCGCCGGCGCGGGCCGTGCGACCCGACCGGTGCAGATAGGTCTTGTGGTCGTCGGTCGGGTCGTAGTGCATCACGACGTCGACCCCGTCGATGTGCAGGCCTCGTGCCGCCACGTCGGTCGCGACGAGCACCGGCACCTTGCCGGCGCCGAAGTCGCTCAGTGACCGCTCACGCGCGGCCTGGCCCAGGTCACCGTGGATCGGCGCGGCCTTGACGCCTTCCTTGCGGAGCTCACGCACGAGCTTGTCGGCCATCCGCTTCGTGCTGCAGAACATGAGCGTGCGGTTGGCGCCCTTCGCGATCGCGGCTGCGACCTTCACCTTGTCCATGTCGTGCACGTAGAGGAAGCGGTGCTCCATCTGCTCGACGGTCGGCTCGTCGGACTCGACCTCGTGGAAGACCGGGTCGCGCATGTAGCGCTTGACCAGCTGCTTCACCGCGCCGTCGAGCGTGGCCGAGAAGAGCATCGTCTGGTGCTCGGACTCCATGCGGAAGAGGATCTTCTGCACCTGGGGCATGAAGCCCATGTCTGCCATCCGGTCGGCCTCGTCGAGCACGAGCACCTCGACCCGGTCGAACGACACCTCACCTCGCTCCATGAGGTCGATCAGGCGCCCGGGCGTTCCCACGACGATGTCGACGCCCTTGGCCAGCGCATCGATCTGCGGCTCGAACCCGACGCCGCCGTACACCGCGACGACGTCGCGACCGGCGTCGCGGGCCAGCGGCGCGAGCACGCCATAGACCTGGTTGGCGAGCTCACGCGTCGGCGCGAGGACGAGGCCCGTCGGGTGCCTCGGATCGGCGCTCGACACCCGCTCGACGAGCGGCAGCCCGAAGGCGAGCGTCTTGCCCGAGCCCGTCTTCGCCTTGCCGCACAGGTCGCGGCCGGCGAGCGCGTCGGGGATGGTCAGCTCCTGGACGGGGAAGGGCTGCTCGATCCCGTCGCGGCGTAGCGACGCGACGAGGTCGCGCGAGACGCCGAGCGTCTCGAAGGTGGTGGTCATCGTTCGTCCCTCTGTGCGGTTCCGGGTGGTCGTCCTCGTCGAACGTGGCCCGGATCCACACGAAGCCGGGTGTGGAGCCAGCGATGAAGGTCGAGGAAGACCGGCGAGCACCGTCGGCGCCCGCTGGGACTCCAGGGTACCGCAGCCGAGCGCAGCCGCGGCGCTCAGTCGCCCTTGGACTTGCCCTTGGCCTTCTGGGCCTTCTTCCAGGCTCGGACCTGCGCCAGCGCCTCGGGCGAGTCGATGTCCGCGACCGAGCGCTTGGTCTTGTCGGAGTAGGGCTTCGACGCCTTCTCCCAACCGTCGGGCGCGACGCCGAGGCGCTTGCCCAAGAGCGCGAGGAAGATCTTGGCCTTCTCGTCGCCGAAGCCGGGCAGCGCCTTGAGGCGGGCCAGCGCGTCGGCCCCCGACGTCGCCTCGGTCCAGATCCGCTCCGGGTCACCGCCGTAGTCGTCGACGATCGCGTTGCAGAGCGCGTGCGTGCGCTTCGCCATCGAGCCGGGGAACCGGTGCAAGGCGGGCTTCGCCGAGAACACCGCCTGGAGCTCGTCGGGCGACATCGCCGCGATCGCCGCGCAGTCGAGGTGGCCGCCGAGTCGCTCCTGGAGCGTGTGGGGACCCTTGAAGGCCCACTCCATCGGGACCTGCTGGTCGAGGAGCATCCCGATGAGCAGCGCGAGCGGGTCCTCCACGAGGAGCTCGTCGGCCGCGGGGTCACCGGTGACGGGGATGGCTGCGGTCGGCATCGCGTGCCAACCTATTTCGCGATGCCCGTCGTCGACCACATCAACCTCTGCGTCCCCGAGCGCGTGGGGGACGCCACCGGCACCGAGGCCGAGGAGGCCTGGTTGCGGCTCCTCGGCTACTCGCGCGTGCAACCCGGCCCCGAGGCCTCGCAGCTCGGCGCGCTCTACTGGTACGGCGCCGACGACGGCACCCAGGTGCACCTGACGGTCGATCCCGATCATCGGCCCAGCGGACGGCGCACACCGCCGTGCGCCTCGACGGTGCGCTCGACGCCACGATCACCGCGATCGAGTCGGCCGGGCACCGGTGCACGACGATCGCGTTCGACGGTGACCGGCACGTGTTCACGAACGACCCGGCTGGCAACCTGTGGGAGCTCATCGGTCCCTGACCGACGAGTGGGAGCTCATCGGCCCCTGACCCGCGCTCGTCGGCACGCTCGTTCCTGAGAGCGCTCTCAGCGACGACCGACCCCACCCCGCGCGCGTCGGGCACAATCGATCGCATGCGCGTGCTCGTCGTCGAGGACGAGATCCACCTCGCCGATGCGATCACCGAGGGCCTGCGCGCCGAGGGCTTCGGTGTCGACACCGTCCACGACGGGCTCGACGGCCTGTGGCGCGCCAGGGAGGGCTCGTACGACGCGATCGTGCTCGACGTGCTGCTCCCCGGCATGAACGGGTATCGGGTCTGCAAGACGCTGCGCGACGAAGGCGTGTGGACGCCGATCCTCATCCTCACCGCGAAGGACGGCGAGTACGACGAGGCCGAGGCGCTCGACACCGGCGCCGACGACTTCCTCTCGAAGCCCTTCTCGTTCGTGGTCCTGCTCGCGCGCCTCCGAGCGCTCTTCCGACGCGGCGCGCCACCTCGCCCGGCCGTGCTCGAGGTCGGGCCCCTTCGCCTCGACCCCGGCACCCGCAAGGTCGCGATCGGCGATCGTGACGTCTCGCTGACGGCACGCGAGTTCGCGCTGCTCGAGTACCTCATGCGGCGGGACGGCAGCGTCGCCTCCAAGAGCGAGATCCTCGATCACGTGTGGGGCATGGACTTCGCGGGCGACCCCAACGTCGTCGAGGTGTACGTCGGATACCTCCGGCGCAAGCTCGACCAGCCCGGCCGCCCACAGCTCATCACGACGGTGCGCGGCGCCGGCTACCGCCTCGACGTCGACGAAGCGCCGGCGAGCCGCTCGACGTGACGGGGTCGGTCCGTCTCCGGGTGACCGTCGCGGCGGCGGGCCTCTTCGCCGTGGCCCTCACGCTCGCGTCGTACTGGCTGGTCCACAACGTCCACGACAACCTGGCCGACGAGATCGAGCGCACGAACACGGAGCAGCTCGAGGGCCTCGCGGCGCAGCTCGAGGAGGGCGTCGACGCCGATGACCTCGTGATCCCGAGCCCCGGCCCCGGCGGGCTGCCCGTCTACCGCGTCGTCGACGGGCGGGGGCGCCCGGTCGACAACTTCCCCCAGCTCGGCCCGCGCGCGCGCGGGGTCCCGATCCCGGTCGGCGAGGCGAGCGTGCGCGCGCAGCGCCAGGTCGAGACCGCGGCCGGCACGGTCACCCTCGTCGCCGAGCGGTCGCTCGACGAGGTCGACCGCACCGTCGACAGCGTCACGCGCATCCTCGTCGTCGGCGTGCCGATCCTCGTCGCGCTCGTCGCCGCGCTCACCTGGTGGCTCGCAGGTCGAGCGCTTCGCCCCGTGGAGGCGATCCGGGCCGAGGCGGCGGCGATCACCGCGTCGACGATCCATCGCCGCGTCCCCGAGCCCGACACCGACGACGAGGTCGGGCGGCTCGCCCGGACGATGAACTCGATGCTCGATCGGCTCGAGGAGTCGTCGCTCCAGCAGCGGCGGTTCGTGTCCGACGCCTCGCACGAGCTGCGCAGCCCGGTGGCAGCGATCCGCACCCAGATCGAGGTGGCGCTCAGACGTCCGGACGCGAACTGGCCCGACGTCGCCGCGAAGGTGCTCGAGGAGGACCGTCGCCTCGACGAGGCCGTGGCCGAGCTGCTCGAGCTCGCCCGCGCCGAGGAGGGAGTCCCTCCGGAGCCGGTCGACGTCGACCTCGACGAGATCGTGCTCGAAGAGACCGGCCGCTCCTACCGCGTTCCGGTGGACACGCACCGCGTCTCTGCCGGTCGGGTGCGCGGCAGCGGCGCGCAGCTCGCGCGAGCGGTGCGCAACCTCCTCGACAACGCCTGTCGCCACGCGAGGTCGCGTGTCGACATCTCGCTCGAGACCAGCGACGGCGAGGTCGTCCTCGTCGTCGACGACGACGGCCGCGGCGTGCCGCCCGAGGAGCGCGACCGTGTGTTCGATCGGTTCACCCGCCTCGACGAGGGCCGCGCGCGCGATGCCGGTGGCGTCGGGCTCGGGCTCCCGATGGTGCGCGCGATCATCGGTCGTCACGGAGGTACGGTCTCCGTCGACGACGCACCGATCGGCGGCGCGCGCTTCGTCGTCCGCCTGCCCGCTTCCTGACGACTCCCGCCCCGCTCCCCCTCGATGACGATCGGCCCGTGAAGCTCGCGACCTTCAACACCCACTACGGCGTGCGACCCTCGCGCCGGCCACCGGCCGAGCCCTACGACCTCGAGGGCGTGCTCCGCGAGCTCGGCGCCGACGTGATCGTGCTCCAGGAGCTCTGGCGGCCCGACCGTCGGCGTGGGCGAGCCGACGACGCGGCCGACGCGCTGGGCTACGAGGTCGTCTACGAGCCCACGGGTCCCGCCACGAGCGACCATCGCTGGCCCCGCCTACGCACGGAAGGGCCCGGCGAGTCCGGCATCGCGGTGCTCTCGCGCCTGCCGGTCCGGCGCGTCGGCGAGCTCGTCGTCGGTCCGACCTTCGGCGATCCCGCGCCCCGACGCACCGCGCTCGACGTCGAGGTGGACGTCGGCGGCGAACGGGTGCGGATCATCGCGGTGCACCTCACCTCCCGGCTCCCCCATGGCCCGCCGATCCAGCTGCGCCGGCTCGCGGCGCTGCTCCCGCCGCCCGGCACCCCGTCCGTCGTCGTCGGCGACTGCAACTTCTGGGGTCCCGGCGTCGTCACGATGCTGCCGGGATGGCGGCGCGCGGTTCGCGGGCGCACCTGGCCCGCGCGAGCGCCGCACAGCCAGATCGACCACGTGCTCGTGCGGCCCGACGACATGACCGTCGTGCAGGCGCAGGTGCTCGGCGACGTCGGGTCCGACCACCGGCCCGTGGCGGTCGAGCTCGCGCCGCGCGACGGCGCCGCGGTCAGGGGCTGACGGCGAGCAATCGGCCCGCGGCACCGCCGGTCAGGGAAGGGGCAGCAGGTCCTCGACCGGCGGCAGGCTCGGCAACGGGAGCGGCGGGATGCCCGGCGGGGCCGGCAGCGTGAGCGGCGGCGCCGGCGGGAGCGAGGTCGGCACCTCGCCACCACCCGACCCGCCCGCCGAGCCCCCGCCCGAACCCGACCCCGAACCGCCCGCGCCGGAGCCCGAGCCGCCGGGCTCCGAGCCACCCGTCGACGGGTCCGGCACCGCACCCGGCACGTCGGGCTCCGCGTGCGGATCGACCGGCTCGTCCCCGACGCCGCGCGTCTCGAGCAACCGCACCCGCCCGTCGCGCACGATGGCTTCGGAGTCGGGACCGATCCGGACGCCGGCGACGGTCGCGCGCCCGGCGGGTCCGGTGCGGATGATCGTGCCGTCGGGCAGGCGCACGCCGCGTGCGCCCGCGACGGTCGTGCCGTCGGGCAGCACGACCACGGTGTCGACCGCGGTGACCAGCGCGAGGTCCGTGCGCCGGCCGCCGTCGTCGCCACCCGAGGTCGCGACGCCCACCACGACCAGGACCGCGATCAGCGCCGCGGCGACACCGACGAGGGCGGCGGGAGCTCGACGGCGCTCCCGCCGCGCTGCGAGCTCGTCGGGGACCGCTGGCGGTGACGCGCCCACACGCGCGTCGGCTTCGGGCGCGCCGAACGGAGCGCCGACGCGAGGAGGCACGTCGCGGCGTCCTGCCAGCTCCAAGAGCCCACGCATCTCCCGGCGACTGCTCATGATCCCGCTCCCGGTTCGTCGCTCGTGGGCGACGCGTCGTACGCCCTGCGGAGTGCGCCGAGCGCGCGGTGCAGCGTCACCGCGAGCACGGGCTTCGAGCATCCCATCGCCTGGGCGGCCTCCTCCGCATCGAGCTCGGCGAGGTAGCGCAGGCTCAGCGCTTCCTGGTAGCGCGGCCGCAACGTCGACATCGCGGTCAGCATCCGCTCGACGTCGTCGGCCCGGTCGATGCGGTCGACGTCGTCGACCGTGTTGTCGTCGGTCAGCACGCGCATCGCGCGCTGGCCCCGCCCGGTCCGGACGCGCCCCTCGCGCCGGTAGTGGTCGACGAGCTCGTTCGCCGCGATCCGGAACAGCCATGGCCCGAAGCCCGCACCGGACTCGTCGAAGCGGTCGAGGTGCCGGTACGCCCGCTCGAACGTCGCCGCCGTGACGTCCTCCGCCGCTTCGCGGGTCCAGGTGCGCCGGTGCGCGAACGCGTAGATGCGATCGGAGTAGCGGCGGTAGAGCGCGCCGAACGCTCCCGGGTCACGACGCGCGCGCAGCACCAGCTCGCCGTCGTCCGGCGCGATCTCGTCGACCGTCTGGGCCTGCTGCATCCGCTCCCCGGGACCCACGGTGCTGCATCCTTCCCGGTCGGTGCGGTCGCCCGCGGCCTCACACCTGTCTCGATCAGCGCGTCGGGGTCGAGCAGCCGACGGTTCCGTGGGCTGGGGCGGGGCGGAAGCGCTGACCACCCGACCCCGACCGCGCGATCGGGAGCACTGGAGGTCGGAGCAGGTCCGACCGGGTCTTGTCGTACCCACCAACGTCGGGCCCGAACCACGATTTCACCCCCGCGGTACCCTGACGACGGCGTCAGGTCCGTCCGACGGGGAGCGGTCCGTCATGCCCGGGGGGTGCCATGGCCGAAGCGAACGAGCTCGTCGTCGACCCGGCGGAGCCCGGGTTCGAGCCGGGTCGAGCCGAGCTCGGCGACGGACTGCTCGACCGCACCATGAACACCTGCCCCCAGCCCGTCTATGCCGCCATGCGCGCGCAGGGATCCGTCCTGCGCATGGACGAGCACAGCGTGCTCGTCACGACGCACGAGACGGTGATGGAGGCCCTGCGCGACCCCGATCGCTTCTCCTCCGACATGGACGCGGTCGACATGGGCAACGTGCGCCCGCTCATCCCGCTCCAGATCGACCCACCCGACCACCTCAAGTTCCGCAAGCTGCTCGATCCGCTGTTCGCGCCCCGCGAGGTCGCGAAGCTCGAGGGCGAGGTCCGACGGCTGACCCGGGAGCTGCTCGACGAGTTCGCCGACGACGGTGAGGTGGAGCTGAACGAGGCGTTCGCGGTGCCGCTCCCCTGCACGATCTTCCTCGCGCTCCTCGGCCTGCCGCAGACCGACCTCCCTCGCTTCCTCCGGATCAAGGACGACATCATCCGGCCGCCGGGGATGGCGACGCGCGAGGCGAACGCGATCCGGCGGCGCACCGCGCAGGAGATCTACGAGTACTTCGAGCCCGTGATCGAGGCTCGTCGCGACGACCCTCGCGATGACCTGATCACCCGACTCGTCGAGGCCGAGGTCGACGGGCACCGGCTCTCGACCGACGACATCCTCGACATCTGCTTCCTGTTCCTGATCGCGGGTCTCGACACGGTCACCGCGACGCTCACGTGCGCGGTCGCGCACCTCGCCGAGCACCCGGAGCACCGGCGGGCGCTGGTGGACGATCCGACGCTCGTGCCCGCGGCGGTCGAAGAGCTGCTCCGTTGGGAGACGCCGGTGCCTGGCGTCGCGCGCGTCTGCGCTCGCGACACCGAGATCGACGGCGTGGAGATCGCCGCCGGCACCCGCGTGACCGTGATGATCGGATCGGCCAACACCGACGGCGAGGAGTTCGACCACGCCGACGAGGTCGACTTCCGACGCTCGGGCAACCGACACCTGGCCTTCGGCGGCGGCATCCATCGCTGCCTCGGCTCGCACCTCGCTCGCCTCGAGCTGAGGGTCGCGCTCGAGGAGCTGCATCGCCGCATCCCCGACTACGAGCTCGCGCCGGGCACCGTCCTCGAGTACGCCGAGGCGCTGCGCACCGTCGAGCGCCTCCCCCTCGTGTGGCCGGTGCGCAGCCAGGAGCGACGAGCCGGAGGCGAGGAACCGCGGCGCAGGTACCCTGCGCCGCCCGAGCCGGGGCCCGAGCGGCCCGGCCCGCAGGGCCAGGAGCGGGAGAGATGAAGGTGCGCGTCGATCAGGCTGCGTGCGTCGGACACGGGCGCTGCTACGCCCTCGCACCCGACGTGTTCGGGCCCGACGACCGGGGGCACTGCGAGATCCTCGTCGAGGACGTGCCGCCCGACCTCGAGGAGCAGGCGCGCGCCGGCGAGGCCAACTGCCCGGAGCGCGCGATCAGCCTCTCCGACTGATCGCCCGGCGGAGGGCGCGACGGGTCAGACTGACCGTCATGGGACCGCAGTCGACGATCGTCATCACCGGCGGCAACGCCGGACTCGGCAAGGCGACCGCCGTGGGCCTTGCCGAGCAGGGCGCGCACGTGGTCATCACCTCTCGCGACGAGCGGCGCGGGCGCGAGGCGGCCGAGGAGATCCGCAGCCGATCCGGCAACGACCGGGTCGACGTCATGAGGCTCGACCTCGCCGACCTCGCCTCGGTGCGGGAGTTCGCGGATCAGGTCGGCAGGCGCTACGACCGGCTCGACGTGCTGATCAACAACGCGGGCCTGGTGCAGCGGACCCGCACCGAGACCGTCGACGGGTTCGAGACGACGTTCGGCGTCAACCACCTGGGTCACTTCCTGCTCACGACGCTGCTGCTCGACCAGCTCCGCGCGTCGGGGCCGGCGCGCATCGTCGTGGTGTCGTCCGACGCGCACCGTTCGGCGCGCAAGGGACTCGACTTCGACGACCTGATGTCGGAGCGTTCCTATGCACCCTTCGGCGCCTACGGCAAGAGCAAGCTCGCGAACATCTACTTCACGCGAGAGCTGGCCCGACGACTCGATGCCACCCAGGTGACCGCCAACGCGCTGCACCCGGGATTCGTCGCGAGCCGACTCGGACGCGACGGCGACGGCGGGATGCTCGCCGAGGTCGCGATGGTGCTCGGTCGCCCGCTCGCCAGCTCGCCCGAGAAGGCCGCGCGCACCTCGGTGCACCTCGCCTCGTCCCCGGAGCTCGAGGGCGTGTCGGGCCGGTACTTCGCCCGCTCTCGCGAGAAGCAGCCGAGCTCGGTCGCGCGCGACGAGGAAGCGGCTCGCCGCCTCTGGGCCGTCAGCGAGGAGCTGGTCTCGCCTCGCGCGTGAGCAGTCGTCGCGCCGCTAGCTCCGCGCGAGGGAGAGCACCGGGATCACGCCCGCGAAGAGGGAGAACGGACGACCGCCGCCGTCCGGCAGGCGCGGCCCCGCCACGCCCTTGACGTCGGTCTGATAGCCGACCGCCCAGTACGTGTACCAGGACCACAGGTTGTACAGCTCCTCGGCGAAGTGCCGGCTCAGGTCCTGGTAGATCTCGGTGCGCTTCGCCTGGTCGGGCTCGCTACGGCCGGCGTCGAGCAGCCGATCGATCTCGGGATCGTCGATCCGACCGAAGTTCACCGGCGACCCGCTGTGCCACCAGACGTACTGGGTGTCGGGGTCACCACCGGGATGGTTGCGGAAGCCCGCGCCGGTGAAGTTGCCCGCGAGCACCTCGTTGACGAGCGTCGGCTGGTCGACCGTGCGGATCGTGACCTCGATGCCCGCCTCGGCCTGCTGCTCCTTCACGAGCTGCGCGATCGCGAGGGTCTCGGGCTCGGGGTTGGTCAGGTACTCGAACGCGATCGGCTCGCCGTGCTCCTGTTCGTACTGCTCGTTGAGGCGGCGAGCCTGCTTCAGGTTGCGCTTCCGGGCGATCCCCTCGAGGAAGGCGTCGTTGTCGGGCGGGAAGGGGCCGGTCGCGATGGTGTTGAGCCCGCGGTTGCGGATCTCGTTGACCTCGCGGGCATCGCCGGCCGACGCCACTGCCTGACGGGCGATCTTCTCGTCGAACGGCGGCTTGCCCGAGTTGAGCATGAGATACGCGGTCTCGGCGCCCTCGTCGGTCGCGACCACGTCGATCTGGCCCGACTCGGCCAGGTCCTGGAGGTCGATCACACCGCCCGAGCTCGAGGTGGTCATCAGGTCGAACTGGCCGCTCGTCAAGCCGTTGATCCGCGTGCTGACCTCCGGGACCGGACGGAACACGATCTCGTCGACCTTCGGGAAGCCCTCACGCCAGTAGTCGTCGTTGCGCTCCACCGTCAGCGACTCGTTCTGGCGCCACTCGACGAACTTGAACGGTCCGGTGCCGATCGGCTGCGTCGCACAGGTCTGACGGTCGGCGAGCTGGGCCGGCGCCACGATCCCGTAGCGCTGCGTCCAGTACGCGGGGAACGCGACCCAGGGCCGCTTCGTCGTGACCTTGACCGAGAGCGGGCCGGTCACCTCGGTGCTGGCGATGTCCTGGAACACGAACACGGTGAGTCGCGGCGTGATCGCGGGAGCGCCGTCGACGCCCCGATACGTGTCGATGTTGAGCTTCAGCGCCGCGGCATCGAGCGGCGTGCCGTCGTGGAAGGTGACGCCGTCACGCAAGGTGATCGTCCACTCGGTGAAGTCGGCGTTCGGCTCGAACGACTCGGCGAGGTACGGGACGACCTCACCGTCGACGTTCAGCGCGGTCAGCGTGTCGTAGATGGCCGTGACGACCTGGATCCCCGATGCCGCGAGCGTCGCGTCGGGCAGGCAGTACCCGCCGCTGTTCTCGGCCTCGAGCGCGAAGGTGAGCGAGCCTCCGTCACCTCCGCCGCCTCCTTGGCCGCGGGCGGTGTCTGCCGCCGCGCCGGCGGCCACGGTTGCGAGGGTCGACGCGACGAGTGCCGAACCGAGCAGCGCAGCGAGCACACGAACACGAGCCGGCATCACGAGCCTTTCGTCAGTCCGAGGACGGGGATGTAGCCGTTGAACAAGGCGAACGGCTTGCCGCCACCATCGGGCAGCGGCGGGCCTTGCACCCCGCCCACGTCGTTCTGGTAGCCGATCGCCCAGACGGCGTACCACGCCCACAGGTTGTACAGCGTCTCCTGGAACCGGCGGTTCAGGTCCTTGTAGATCTCGACCCGCGCCTCGGGGTCGGTCTCGACCCGGCCCTCCTCGAGCAGTCGATCGATCTCGGGATCGTCGATCCGGCCGAAGTTGACCGGCGAGCCGCTGTGCCACCAGGCGTACTGGGTGTCGGGGTCACCGCCGGGATGGTTCAGGAAGCCGGCGCTCTGGAAGCCGCCCGCGAGCACCTCGTTGATGAGCGCGCTCTGGTCGAGGGTCCGGATCGTCACCTCGATCCCGGCCTTCTCCTGCTGCTCCTTGACCAGCTCCGCGATCTGCACCGTGTCGGGCGTCGCGAGCGCGAGGTACTCGAACGCGAGCGGTTGGCCGTGCGCCTCCTCGTACTGCTTCGCGAGCTCTCGCGCGCGCTCCAGGTCGTGCGTGCGCGGGATTCGGTCGAGGTGCGCCGGGCTGTCGGGCGGGAACGGGCCGCTCGCGATGGTGTTGAGCCCGCCGTTGCGGATCTCGTTGACCTCTTCGCTGTCACCGGCCGCGGCCACCGCCTGGCGCGCGATCGGATCGCTGAACGGCAGCTTCGAGACGTTGAGCAGCTGGTAGGCGGTCTCGGATCCCTTGTCGGAGACGAACGCCTTGACCTCTCCGGCGTCGGCCATGTCCTCGAGGTCGAGGATCTTGAGCGCGCTCGCCTCCTGGACGAGGTCGTACGTCCCGCCCTTGAGGCCGTTGAGCCGCGCCTGACCTTCCGGCTGGGGCACGAACGTGATCTCGTCGACCTTGGGGAAGCCCTCGCGCCAGTAGTCGTCGTTGCGCTCCACCGTCAGCGACTCGTTCTGGCGCCACTCGACGAACCGGAACGGACCGCTGCCGATGAGGTTGCTGGCGCAGGTGTCGGGGTCGTTCAGCTGGGCGGGCGCCGAGATCCCGGCGCGCGGGCTCGAGAGGTACGCGGGGAGCGCGGGCCAGGGCGTCTTGGTGGTCACCACGACGGTGAGCGGATCGGTGACCGTCACCGAGTCGATGTTCTCGTAGGTGAACACTCCCAGGCGCGCCGGCAGACTCGGGTTCGCGCCCCGGTACGAGTCGAGGTTGAGCTTCACCGCCTCGGCGTCGACCGGCGTGCCGTCGTGGAACGAGACGCCCTCACGGAGCGTGATCGTCCACTCGTCGAACGTCTCGTTCGGCGTGATCGATTCGGCGAGGTACGGCACGTACTCGCCCTTCGAGCTCTGCGTGGTCAGCGTGTCGTAGACCGCGGTCGACACCTGCATGCCGTTCGATGCCAGCTGCGCCTGCGGGAGGCACCAGCCCCCGGCGGTCTCGCCGACGAGCGCGAACGTGAGCGAGCCGCGGTCCCGCCCGCCGCCGGCTCCGGCGACACCCGGTGCGGCGACGGCACCCACGGCGCTCGCGCCGATCGCGAGCACGAGCGCGATCGCGCCTGCCCTTCCCCGCGACGACCTCGGCTGCTTCCGGTCGAACATGGCATCCCCCACGACCGACGACGCGCCGCATGCTAGGCGGGAAGGTCGTCCGAGGTCAGCGCGACACTGGCGTCCATGACTGCCACGACGCCAGCGATCGACCGCCACCTCCACCTCGGACCTCGCTTCGCCGTCCGGGCCTACGACCTGGGAGCACGATGCGACACGTTCCTCGTCGTCGCGGTCGCCTCGGTGCTGGCCAACCGCCTGTTCCTGATCATCACCGGGTATCCGCAGCTCGGGAACGGGACGCTGCACATCTCGCACGCCATCTGGGGTGCACTGATGCTCGCCTCCGCCGTGGTCATGTCGATCTCGTTCCTCGGACCGTTCACGCGCAAGGTCGTCGCGGTGCTCGGCGGCGCCGGGTTCGGCTGGTTCATCGACGAGCTCGGGAAGTTCATCACCCGCGACGTCAACTACTTCTACGAGCCCACGTTCGCGCTCATCTACATGACGTTCATCGCCATGTACCTGGTGTTCCGCGCACTGCAACGGCGGCACTACACGGCCGACGAGGGGGTGCTGAACGCGCTCGAGGCGGTGAAGTCGGCAGCCCTCGGTCAGCTCGAGGAGCCGCAGCGCCGCGAAGCACTCGCGCTGTTCGACGCGACCAAGCCGGATTCCGAGTACGCCGACGAGGTGCGCCGCCTCCTCGTCAACGCCCCCGCACAACCGGCGCGCGCGCCATCCGTGTTCACGCGTGGAGCCGACCGCATGCGCGCCTGGTACGAGCGTGTGACCGAGCGCCGGTGGTTCACCGTCACCATCGACGCCTTCTTCACGTTCCTCGCGTTCGGTGTGATCCTCACGGTGGTCTCGCTCGTCCTCGACGGCCCCGGCGTCGCCGGGTTCACCGAGTGGGCCGCCTTCATCTCGTCGATGGTCGCGAACGCATGCCTGCTCGTCGGGGTCTTCCTGCTGCGACGCCACGAGAAGCTCCGCGCGTACCAGTGGTTCGACCGCGGCCTGCTGATCTCGATCTTCGTCACCCAGGTGTTCGTCTTCGCCGACGAGCAGCTCGGCGGCACCGTGGGCCTGGTCGTGATCCTGATCGTGTGGATCGCCCTCAGGGGCGCGATGCGCGCCGAGCGCGAACGACAGGCCATCGCCGCTGCCGAGTCGATCGACCGGTGACGGAGCGGCGCTCGAGCGTCGGACCTCAGCCGAGCCAGCTCGCGTCCGACAGCTTGCGGTCGATCGCGTAGGCGGCGCTGATCAGCCCGAGATGGGTGAACGCCTGCGGGAAGTTGCCGAGGTGCTCGCCTCGCGGACCGAGCTCCTCGGCGTACAGGCCCAGGTGGTTCGCGTAGCCGAGCATCTTCTCGAAGAAGAGCCGGGCGCGCTGCACGTCACCCGACCGGGCGAGCGCCTCGGCGAACCAGAACGAGCACATGTTGAACGTGCCTTCGTCGCCGAGCAGCCCGTCGCTCGCCGCGTCACCGACCTTGTAGCGGAACACGAGTGAGTCGTCGACGAGCTCCTCGCCCATCACGCGCAGCGTGCTCAGGAAGCGCGGGTCGGTGGGTGAGACGAACTTCACCATCGGCATCAACAGGTTGGCCGCGTCGACGGCCGTCGACCCCTTGGCCTGGACGAACGTCTGGCGCTGTGCATCCCAGAAGCCGTTCCAGATGTCGTAGTAGATGGCGTCTCGGGCCTCGCGCCAACGCTCGAAGGGATACGGGAACGAACGACGGTCGCCGAGCCGGATGCCGCGGTCGACGGCCACCCAGCACATCAGCCGCGAGTACAAGAACTCTTGCTGGCCGCCCCGCACCTCCCAGATGCCCTCGTCGGGGAGGTGCCAGTGGTCGACGACGTAGTCGACGAGCTGCCAGACGCTCCCCCACAGGTCGTGGGAGATCGGCTCGCCGTGCTTGTTGTAGAGGTAGATCGCGTCGAGCAGCTCGCCGTAGATGTCGAGCTGGAGCTGGTCGTACGCGCCGTTCCCGATCCGAACGGGACGCGAGCCCCGGTACCCCTCGAGGTGCGGGAGCGTCTCCTCGGTCAGCAGCTTGCGCCCGTCGTAGCCGTACATGATCTGGAGCGGCCGCCCCGTCCCGAGATCCATGCACAGGTCGTGGATCCAGGCCATGAAGGCGCCGGCCTCCTCGGTGTACCCGAGACGGATCAGCGCGTAGAGCGTGAACGACGCGTCCCGGACCCACGTGTACCGGTAGTCCCAGTTGCGCTCGCCGCCGATGCCCTCCGGCAGCCCGAACGTCGCGGCCGCCACGAGCGAGCCGTGGGTCTGCGAGACGAGCAGCTTGAGGACGAGCGCCGAGCGGTCGACCATCTCGCGCCACCGACCCGCGTACTGCGAGCGCGACACCCAGGTGCGCCAGTAGTCGGCGGTCTCCTCGAAGGCGCGCGCCGCGTAGTCGGGGTGCGCCGACGGGCTCTCGACTCCCGGCAGCACCTGCTCGAGCACGAACGCGCACGTCTCGCCCGCGCCGAGCTCGAAGCCGGCGGTCGCGGCACCGTCGCCGGTCACGGTCACCGCGACGTCGCTGCGCAGCCGCAGGACGGTGCCGTCGTCCCCCTTCGACGCGAAGACGAGCTCGCCGTCGCGCTCGTCGATCGTGTGCTCGGCGCGGGCGTAGTCGAACCGCGGCTCGAAGCGGAGGTCGTAGCGGACGACCCCGCGGACGGTCTTCACCCGACGCACGAGCCGTCGCGCCGACGGATCGGTCGCCCCCGCCGCGTCCACGGGCATGAAGTCGGCGACCTCCCCGAGCCCCTCGTCGGACAGGAAGCGGGTGATCAGGATGTTGGTGTCGGGGAGGTACATCTGACGGTTCGTGACCCCCTCGACGGCCGGTCGGATGCTGAACCGCCCGCCCCGCTCGTCGTCGAGCAGCGCGCAGAACACCGTCGGCGAGTCGAACGTCGGGAACGACATGAAGTCGATCGACCCGTCCTTCCCCACCAGCGCGACCGTGTGGAGGTCGCCGATGATCCCGTAGTCCTCGATCGGCCGGTACGTCCCCACGCCGGCATCGATACCACGGTCACCTCGGGGGCGTGCGGCCCGGTGAACCCTGCGTCGCGCGGCTGGTACAAATGGGCGTACCAGTCGGTAACAAGGAGAGCGCTGCCGTGCCCGAAGCCGTGATCGTCGCGACCGCCCGCACCCCGATCGGACGAGCCAACAAGGGCTCGCTCGTGGAGTGCCGACCCGACGACCTGTCGGCGCTCGTGGTGAAGTCGGTGCTCGAGAAGACGCCGGCGCTCGACCCGGCGCTCGTCGAGGACGTGATCTGGGGCTGCGGCCAGCCTGCCGGCGAGTCCGGCTACAACGTCGGGCGGATCGTGGCGATCCTGTCGGGGATCCCGCAGGCACCCGGGGTCACGGTCAACCGCTACTGCTCGTCGTCCCTCCAGACGATCCGCATGGCGGCCCACGCGATCAAGGCCGGCGAGGGCGACGTGTTCGTCGCCGGCGGCGTCGAGACGGTCAGCCGCTTCATGAAGGGCATGTCCGACGGCGGCGCCGACACCCACAACCCGGTCTTCGCCGAGGCCGAGGAGCGCACGACGAAGCGCCACGAGGGCGGACAGGGTGACTGGACCCCGATGTCCGGGCTGCCCGACGTCTACATCGCCATGGGCGAGACCGCCGAGAACGTCGCCGAGCACACCGGCACGAAGCGCGAAGAGATGGACGAGTTCGCCGCGCTGTCGCAGCAGCGCGCGGTCGAGGCGCAGAACAACGGGTTCTTCGAGCGCGAGATCACGCCGGTGACGCTGCCCGACGGCACCCAGGTCGCCAAGGACGACGGCCCGCGCCCCGACACGACCGTCGAGAAGCTGGCGACGCTCAAGCCCGCGTTCCGCCCCGACGGCACCATCACCGCCGGCAACGCGTGCCCGCTCAACGACGGTGCGGCCGCGGTGATCGTGATGAGCGACACCAAGGCCGAGGAGCTCGGGGTGACCCCGCTCGCTCGCATCGTGTCGTCGGGAGTCTCCGCGCTCGACCCCGAGATCATGGGTCTCGGCCCGATCGAGGCGAGCAAGCAAGCCCTGGCCCGGGCCGGCATGACGAGCGACGACCTCGACCTGGTGGAGATCAACGAGGCGTTCGCCGCCCAGGTGATCCCGTCGGCGAAGGAGCTCGGCGTGCCGTGGGACAAGCTCAACGTGCACGGCGGTTCGATCGCCCTCGGGCACCCGTTCGGCATGACGGGCGCCCGCATCATGACCACGCTGCTCAACGGGCTCGACGACAAGGACGGCCGGTTCGGGCTCGAGACGATGTGCGTCGGCGGTGGTCAGGGCATGGCGATGATCGTCGAGCGCCTGAAGTAGTGGCGCGCCGACCGGTTCGGTCGGCCGATCAAGGGGGGCGGGGATGGCCACGCGGGTTCCACCGGCGTGGGTCGTGCGACCGCTGCTCGCGACCCGCAACGGGATCGCGAAGCTGCACCGGGGCATGGTGCCCGGATCGGTCAGCGTGCTCGAACGCACGTTGGGCGTCATCGACACGAAGGCGATCGCGGTCGCTGCCGACGTCGGCGTCGCGGACGCGCTCGACGCGGGTCCGCGCACCGCTGAAGAGCTCGCGGGCGAGCTCGGTGTCGACGTTGACGCGCTCGACCGGCTGCTGCGCTTCCTCGTCGGCCGCGGCATCTTCGCGACGAAGCGTGGCGCGTACGTGAACAACGCGGCGTCGAAGGTCTTGCGCGCCGACGATCCCGAGACGTTGCGTCCGTGGGTCCGGTTCTACGGGTCCCACTGGCACGTCCGCATCTGGAACGAGCTCGAGCACTCGGTGCGCAGCGGTGAGAGCGCCGCCGAGGCGGCGTTCGGCCGCGACTTCTGGGATCAGCTCACGACGGTCGACCGCGACGCGGGCGAGCTGTTCGACGACGCGATGGAGTCGGTCTCACGCGTCCAGCAGCAGCTGGTCGCCACGAAGTACGACTGGCCCACCGAGGGGCGGGTGTGCGACGTCGGCGGCGGCACCGGCACGCTGCTCGCCGGCGTGCTCGCCGCGAACCCGGGGCTGCGCGGGGTCCTCTTCGACCTGCCCGAAGTCGTGTCGCGCGCCGCGCCCGTGCTGGCGCGAGCCGGGGTCGCCGACCGCGTCGAGGTGGTCGGCGGCAGCTTCTTCGACGCGGTGCCGACCGGTTGCGACCGCTACCTGCTCCAGGCGATCGTCCACGACTGGGACGACGAGTCGTGCGTCGCCTTCCTCTCCCGCTGCCGCGAGGCGCTCGCCCCGGGCGGTCGGGTGCTCGTGCTCGAGCAGACCATGCCCGAGCACGACGGCGACCACTTCATCAAGGCTCTCGACCTCGAGATGCTCGTCGACACCGGCAAGGGCCGCGAGCGCACGCGAGCGCAGCTCGACGCGCTCTTCGCCCGCGCCGGCCTGCGGGTCGCCCGCGTCGTCCCGATCGCGCTCACGAGCATCTACGAGCTCGAGCCCACGCCTGCGGCCGCTCCGCCAGGCACTCGCTCGTGATGCGCATCCAGGGAACGCTCAAGCGCCGTAGACGGGATCCGGGGGTCGGGCCTCGGCGAGGAGGTCGGCGACGACGGGGCCGAGCTCGCGCGGCTGCCACCGGTCGCCCTTGTCGCGCGACGGCCCGTGGTGCCAGCCCTCGGCGATGCTCACCTTGCCGCCCTCGATCTCGAAGACCTGCCCGGTGACGTCGCGCGACTCGCTGCTCCCGAGCCACACGACGAGCGGCGAGACGTTCGCCGGGTCCATGGCGTCGAACCCCGATTCCGGCTTGGCCATCATCTCGGTGAACACTCCCTCGGTCATGCGGGTCCGCGCCGATGGTGCGATCGCGTTGGCGGTGACGCCGTAGCGGCCGAGCTCGGCGGCCTGGATCAGCGTGAGCGTCGCGATCCCGGCCTTCGCCGCCGAGTACGCGGCCTGTCCGACGCTGCCCAGCAGCCCCGCACCGCTGCTGGTGTTGACGATCCGCGCGTCCACGGTCTCGCCTGCCTTCGATCGGTCACGCCAGTAGGCGGCTGCGTGTCGGCTCGGCGCGAAGTGCCCCTTGAGGTGCACGCGCACCACCGCGTCCCACTCGTCCTCCGCGGCGTTGGCGAACATCCGGTCGCGCACGAAGCCGGCGTTGTTGACGACGACGTGCAGGTCGCCGAAGGTCTCGAGCGCGGTCTCCACGAGCCGGCCCGCGCCGTCCCAGTCGGCGATGTCGTCGCCGTTGGCGACCGCCTCGCCGCCGGCGGCGCGGATCTCGGCGACGACCTCTTCCGCGGGCTCGCTGCGCGCGGTGGTGCCGTCGAGCTCCACGCCCAGGTCGTTCACCACGACCTTCGCGCCCTCGGCCGCGAACGCCAGCGCGTGGGCCCGACCGAGCCCTCGCGCCGCTCCGGTCACGACGACGACTCGCCCTTCGCACAAACCTGCGGTCATAGGGCGGGTACCGTACCCGCGTGCGTTTCGGGATCACGATGTTCGCGACCGACACCTCGATGACCGTGCCCGACCTGGCCCGAGAGGCCGAGGCGCGCGGTCTCCAGTCGCTCTACGTGCCCGAGCACACGCACATCCCCACCAGCCGGCGCACCCCGCCACCGACGGGCGACGCGGAGCTGCGTGAGGAGTACAAGCGGACCGTCGATCCGTTCGTCGCGCTCGCGGCGGCGGCGACGACGACCGAGACGATCCGACTCGGCACCGGGATCTGCCTCGTCGCCCAGCGCGAGCCGATCGTCACCGCGAAGGCCGTCGCCACCCTCGACCAGCTGTCGGGCGGACGGTTCGACTTCGGCATCGGCTTCGGCTGGAACCACGACGAGATGGAGCAGCACGGGGTCGACCCGTCGACGCGGCGTGAGCTGACCCGCGAGCACACGCTCGCGATGAAGGCCCTCTGGACCGAGGACGTCGCCGCCTTCCACGGCGAGATGGTCGACATCGCACCGTCGTGGTCGTGGCCAAAGCCGGTCCAACCCGGCGGGCCGCCGATCCTCATCGGCGGCGCAGCCGGACCGAAGCTCTTCGCCCACATCGCCGAGTACGCCGACGGGTGGATCCCGATCGGCGGGGCCGGGGTGCGCGCCGCGCTCGAAGAGCTCGCGCGCGCGTGCGACGCGGTCGGACGTGACCCCGCGGGGCTGCGGATCGTGCCGTTCGGCACCATCCCCGACCCGGGGAAGGTCGAGTACTACGCGTCGATCGGGGTGACCGAGATCGTGCTGCGGGTGCCCACTGGTGACGCGGACGTCGTGCTCCCGGTCCTCGACTCGTTCACCGACCTCCTGGAGGACGCCGCGTGAAGCGCTTCGCTGCCACCGTCTCGCTGATCGCGTGCTTCGCGCTCGGGGTCGCCGCCGCACCCGCGGGCGCGGGCGACGCGGGAGCCGGAGCGGGCTCCGGTGAGCCGGCCAGCGAGCGAAGCGTCGATCCGTGCAAGCTGATCAAGAAGAAGGAGGCGCGCAAGATCCTCGGCGCGAAGATCACCGAGGTGGAGCGCGAGCGCGACGACACCAACGGCGCTCGGGCCTGCGAGTGGGTCAGCAACGCCTACAGCGATGCCGACTTCGAAGAGCGCGACGCCCACTACTCGCTCGAGCTGACGTGGCAGCCGATGACCGACGAGGTGCGTCAGGTGCTCGCCGACGAGGACGACCTCGAGCCCATCCCCGACCTCGGTGACGAGGCCTACCTCGACCAGTTCGACGTCATCGTGATCCAGGGCGACGACGTCCTCGTCGCGGAGACGCACAACTGGGCCGGCGCCATCACTCCGCAGACGGATCGCGCGCAGGAGGCAGCCCGGATCGCGCTCGGGCGCCTGCCCCAGGGCTAGGTTCTGCGCATGGGCTCATCGGGGATGAAGAAGTCGCGCAAGGGCGGGTCGCGCCAGCACCTCGACAAGGTCGGCACGCACCACGGCAACAGCCTCGACGACGCACGACGCGAGCAGGCGCTCGAGCGCTCCGCGATCGCCGACACCATGGGGCTCGGCAACGCGCCAGGGTGGGTCAAGTTCGGCTGCCTGCTGATCGGCGCCGTCATCATGATCGGCGGCGTCGTCACCCTCATCGCGCTCGACTGAGGGTCCGTTCGCCGCTCGCGGCCCGCGACCTCGGGCTTTTCGGCACGTCGACGCGGACATGGCACGCGTGAACGTGCCGAGAACCCGCCGGGTGAGGCGCCGCCGGGGTCAGCCCAAGCGTTCGATGATGGTCACGTTGGCCTGGCCACCGCCCTCGCACATCACCTGGAGCCCGTAGCGGCCGCCGCTTCGCTCCAGCTCGTTGAGGAGCGTCGTCATCAGCCGCGTGCCCGTCGCTCCGAGCGGATGCCCGAGCGCGATGGCGCCGCCGTTGACGTTGACCTTCGCGAGGTCGGCACCCGTCTCCTGCTGCCAGGCCAGCACCACCGATGCGAACGCCTCGTTGATCTCGACGAGGTCGATGTCGCCGATCGTCATCCCGGTCTTGTCGAGTGCGTAGGCGGTCGCCGGGATCGGCGCCGACAGCATGAACACCGGACTGTCGCCGCGCACCGACAGGTGATGGACCCGGGCCCTCGGTGTGACCCCGTGCTCCTGCACCGCGCGCTCGGACATCACGAGCATCGCCGACGCACCGTCGGAGATCTGGGACGACACCGCGGCGGTGAGGCGACCACCCTCCTCGAGCGGCGGGAGCTGCGCCATCTTCTCGAGCGACGTGCCGCGCCGCGGACCCTCGTCGGCCTCGACGCCGCGCAGCGGCACGATCTCGCGGTCGAACCGACCCTCGTCCTGAGCTCGGATGGCACGCTCGTGGCTCTCGAGCGCGAAGCGCTCCATGTCGTCGCGGCTGATGTTCCACTTCTCCGCGATCATCTCGGCGCCGCGGAACTGCGAGATCTCCTGGTCGCCGTATCGCTTCGCCCAGCCTTCCGATCCCGAGAAGGGGTCGGCGAACCCGAACGGCTCGGCGGCGGTCAGTGCCGCCGCGATCGGGATCATCGACATGTTCTGCACCCCGCCGGCGACGATCACGTCGTTGGTTCCGCTCATCACGGCCTGTGCCGCGAAGTGCAGCGCCTGCTGCGACGACCCGCACTGCCGGTCGATCGTCGTGCCCGGGACCTCCTCGGGGTACCCGGCAGCGAGCCAGCAGGTGCGCGCGATGTCGCCGGCCTGCGGGCCGAGCTGGTCGACGCACCCGAAGATGACGTCCTCGACGACGATCGGGTCGATGCCGGTGTGCTCGACGAGCGCGGTGATCACGTGTGCACCGAGGTCGGCCGGGTGGACCTGCGAGAGGCCCCCTCCGCGCTTGCCCACCGGGCTGCGGACCGCGTCGACGATGTAGGCCTCGGGCATGTTCACCTCGTGTGCTTGTCTGCTCGCTCGATCAGCTCGTTCAAAGGGTACGTCGGGTCGGTGTAGGCCCGGGTCTGGGCCACCCCGAGCACCGGGATCTCCCCACCATCGGGCGCCGAGGCGTCGAACAGCCCGAGCTGCACCAGCAGCGACGCCTGATCCCAGTAGATGTGCTCCGACTCGATGAGCCCGTCGCGGAACGCGATCACCGCGACGTGCAGCAGCTCGAACCGACGGCCGGTGGGCGCCACGCCGGGCAGCCAGAAGGGCATCGGCCGGTCGTGGGTGCCCCGCACCAGGAGCTCGTCGACGACGTGCCTCTCGTCGACGACGCGGGCACCGGGGGTGACGTCGGTGTCGTCGGGCCACGACGGGATGAAGACCTCGGCGTAGAAGCGCCGGAGCTCCTCCTTGCCGCGAGCCCCGGTCGCGACCGGCACGTGCAGCAGCGTCGCGTCGTCGCACATCGTCGCGACCGCTGCATCGGCGTCCTTGGCCTCGAACTCCGCCGCGACGTGCGCGTCCCACACGTCGGTGATGCCGCTCACCGTCACAGGATCGCGCGGCCCACGCGGTCGCGGTGCCAGTCGGCCGCACCCCATGCCGCGGCGAGCACCCAGGCACGCTTGAGGAACAGGTGGAGATCGTGCTCGAACGAGTAGCCGATCGCGCCGTGGCACTGGAGCGCCTGGCGGCCGGCGAGCACCGCAGCGTCGGACGCCGTCGCCTTGGCCATCGAGACGTGCACGTGCGCCTCCGGGTCACCGACGTCGATCGACCACGCCGCCCGGTACACGAGCGGGCGTGCGAACTCCAGGGCGATCCGGGCGTCGGCGAGGTGGTGCTTGACGGCCTGGAAGGATCCGATCGGGACGCCGAACTGGCGACGGTCGCTCGCGTACTCGACGGTCATCTCGATCATCCGGCGCGCGAGACCGACGAGCTGCGCCGCCGTCCCGAGTGCACCGCGCTCGAAGCTCCGCCCGGCTGCGTCGCCCTCGACGAGCACGGAACCGTCGCCGGTCGGCGTGATGCGCCCGAGGCGGCGAGCGCCGTCGACCGACTCACATGGCTCGATCTCGACGCGGTCACGCGGCACGAGCCGGATCGCGCCGCCCGCGTACACGACGAACGCATCCGCGCGAGCGGCGTAGGGCATCACCGTGTCGTGATGGAAGGGCGCGGTGATCGTCTCGCTGCCGTCGAGCGCGCCGCCCGGGTCGGTGAGCAGCGGCACCGCGACGGCGGCGTGCTCCACGATCGGCTCCGGGAGGGCCACGGAGCCCGACTCCTCGAGCAGCAGCACGAGGTCGAGCATCCCGAGACCGAGGCCTCCGGCATCCTCCTGCGCCATCACCCCGAGCACGCCCATCTCGCCCAGCGCCGACCACGCGCCGCCGACACGCTCGTCGGAGCTCCAGGCGGCGCGCACGACCGACGGCGGGCACTCCTTGGCGAGGAGGTCGCGCACCGCGTCGCGGAACGCGAGCTGGTCGTCGGTGAACGCGAACCTCACGGCGACTACTTGCGGGGGAGGCCGAGGACGCGCTCGGCGATGACGTTGCGCTGGATCTCGTTGGTGCCCGCGTAGATCGGGCCCGACAGCGCGAACTCGTAGCCCTTCATCCAGCCGGTGTCGTCGCGCTCTGCGTCGGTGCCGAGGAGCGCGAGGGCGGTCTCGTGGATCCGGACGTCGAGCTCCGACCAGAACACCTTCGTGAGGCTCGACTCGGCACCGAGGCTCTCGCCGTCCGTCATGCGGGTGACGGTGAGGAACGTCTGCCAGCGGTACGCCTCGGCGTCGATGTACGCGCGGATCACCTCGTCGCGTCGCCTCGGATCGGCATCACCGCCGCGCTCGCGCCACAGGTCGATCAGACGCGACGCCGCCGCCATGAAGCGACCCGGGCTGCGGAGGGTCAGCCCGCGCTCCGCGCTCGTCGTCGCCATCGCGACCCCCCAGCCCTGGTGCACCTCACCCAGCACCGCGTCGTCGGACACGAAGACGTCGTCGAGGAACACCTCGGCGAAGCCCTCGTCGCCGTCCAGGCGACCGAAGCCCCGCACCGTGACCCCCGGCGCGTCGAGCGGCACGAGGAAGTACGTGAGGCCGCGGTGGCGCTCGGCCTGGGGATCGGAGCGGAAGAGCCCGAACAGGTGCGTGCAGAACGCGCCGCGCGTCGTCCAGGTCTTCTGGCCCGACAGCCGCCACCCGCCCGCGGACTCGTCGCGCACCGCCCGCGACTGGATGCCGGCCAGGTCGCTGCCGGCGTTCGGCTCCGACCAGCCCTGGCACCACAGGTCCTCGGCCGCCGCCATGCGCGGCAGGATCCGGTCCTGCTGCTCCTTCGTGCCGAACTCGAACACGGTGGGAGCCAGGAGGAAGATGCCGTTCTGGGTGACGCGCTGGGGCCCTCCCGCCCGGTAGTACTCCTCCTCGAAGATCAGCCATTCCATGGGGGACGCGCCGCGACCCCCGTACTCCTCGGGCCACGACACGACCGCGTAGCGGGCGTCGAACAGCGCCCGCTCCCAGTCGAGGTGCAACGCGAAGCCGTCGCGGGTGTCGCCCGACGGCAACCCGTGGGGCACGTTGGCCTCGAGCCACGCGCGGCACTCGTCACGGAAGGCCTGCTCCGAGTCGGTGAACGTCAGGTCCACGTCCGCAACGTAACCCCCGCACCGACGTCGCGGCACGCTGGGGCACGGGCACCACTCGCGGCGTCAGTCGCCGCGAGCGGCCTTGCCGAGCGAGACCGGGTCCTCGTAGTACTCGCGCCACGTCGCGATGCGACCGTCGACGATCCGGCACGAGCTCATGCCACGCCACGTGACGGGCCGGCCGTCGGACCGACGTTCGACGGTGATGGTCCAGTCGGCCATCACGACGTCGTCGGAGCCGACCGCGACGTGGTGGAACTCGAACGAGACGGGCCTGGCCCACTCGAACGAGCGGCGCGACATGGGTTCGTACTCCGCCCGTCCGCGCACCGTGCGCCCCGGAACCTCGAGCACGACGTCCTCGGCGAAGCAGTCGACGTACGCATCGAGGTCTTCGGCGAGCCAGGCGACGCGTCGCCGCTCGAACAGCTCCTCTGCATCGGACAGCGAGATCGACACCCGTGCCTCCTCCGTGGTCGTCAGCCCGACCGGTCGAGCGACGAGTACGTCGCCGCGACGAGCCCCTGTGCGCGTGGGTCGGGCTCGGTGACCGAGAGCTGCATCTGGTTCATCACGTAGCCGAACGCCAGGCCGCGATCGGGGTCGGCGAACCCCAGCGACCCACCTGCGCCCGAGTGCCCGAAGGAGCGCGGACCCGGTTCGACGCCGATCGACGGGGGCAACGAGAACCCCAGCCCGAAGTGCAGGGGCTGGCCGATCACGAGGTCCTTCCCGGTCGAACGGGGCACGGTCGCCGCGGCGACCGTCTCGGGAGCCAGGAGGCGAGTCCCGCCGATCTCGCCGATGCAGGCGGCGTACATGCGTGAGAGCGATCGCGCGTCGGCGTGCCCGTTCGACGACGGCATCTCCGCACTGCGCAGCAGGCGCGAGTTCCAACGGTCGTCGTAGGCGAACAGCCCGGCCGGGCCGCTCATCACGCGACCCATGAGCGTCGACTGGTCGGACAGGACCGCCTCGGCGACGCGCGCGAGCTCGGGGTCGTCGAACACCACCGGGGAGAGACGCGCGGTTCGCGCGTCCTCCTGCTCGGGCAGCCCGACGAACAGGTCGAGGCCGAGCGGGCCGGCGATCTCCGCGGCGATGTACTCCCCCGCCGTCATCCCCGTGGTTCGGCGCACGAGCTCGCCGGCGATCCACCCGTAGGTGCGGGCGTGGTAGCCGTGCGCGGTGCCCGGCTCCCAGGTCGGCGCCTGCGCCGCGATCGCGTCGATCACGGGATCCCACGCGGCGACGTCCTCGAGCGTGAGGTCGGGCGCGTCCAGTGCGGCGACGCCGGCACGATGCGAGAGCACCCACTCGACGGTGATGGCGTCCTTGCCGTTGGCGGCGAACTCCGGCCAGTAGCGCGCGACCGGTTCGGAGGGGTCGAGCAGCCCCCGCTCGATCAGCTGGTTGGCGGCGACCGCGGTGACGCCCTTCGTCGAAGAGAAGACGATGACGATCGTGTCGCGGTCCCACGGTCGCCCGGCGTCGCGATCGGCGTCGCCCGCCCACACGTCGACGACGGGTTCGCCGTGGACGTGGATGCAGCACGCTGCGCCGACGTCACCGTGCTCCGTGAAGTTGCGGAGGAACGCGTCGGCGACGGGCTCGAAGCCCTCCCGGACCGTGCCGTGCAGCGTCGGTGCCCGCGAACCGCTCACACAGGCCCCGGGTCGGAAGTCAGCCGCTCCAGCACGACCTCGGCCTCCGCCATGATGCGGTCGAGCAGCTCGGCGCAGGTCGGCAGGTCGTCGATCAGCCCCACGACCTGCCCGCTCGCCATCACCCCCAGATCGGGTCGCCCGTCGACCATCGCCGCCTTGAGCAGCATCGGCGTGTTCGCGGCCATCACGACCTGGCTCCACGACAGGTCCTGCGACTTCCGCATCGCGCGACCCTCGCGGAGCATGTCTCGCCACGAGATGCCGGAGATCTTCTTGAACCGCATGGCGTTGCGCAGCGCACGCGGCAGGCTCGTCAGCGCACCGGCCTTGTCGAGCTTCTCCGTGAAGTCGGTGCGCAGCACCCGGTGCGGGACGCCGTCGACCTGGGTCGTCACGAGCGTGTCGGTGACCGCCTTGTCCAGGTACACCGCCTTGACCGCGTCACCGACCGCGCTGTCGGACGTGAGCAGGAACCGGGTCCCCATGGCGATGCCGTCTGCCCCGTAGGCGAGTGCGGCGACGAGGCCCCGGCCGTCGAAGAAGCCACCGGCCGCGATGACCGGGATGTCCACGGCGTCGACGACCTGGGGCAGGAGGATGCTCGTCGGCACCGCGCCGGTGTGGCCACCGCCTTCACCACCCTGCACGAGCACCGCGTCGACGCCCCAGGCCGCGACCTTCTCGGCGTGTCGGCGCGCCCCGATCGAGGGGATGACGACGACGCCCGCGTCCTTGAGCTTCTTGATCAGGGGTTCGCTCGGGGCCATCGCGAAGGACGCCACTCGCACCTGCTCGTCGATGAGCAGGTCGATGCGAGCCTCGGCGTCGGGCGCGTCCGAGCGCAGGTTGACACCGAACGGCTTGTCGGTGCGTTCACGCACGTCCCGGATCGCGATGGCGAGCTCGTCGTAGTCCATGGTGCTCGCGGCCATGATCCCGAGACCGCCCGCGTTCGACGTCGCGGCCGTCAGGCCCGGCCCGCTCACCCACCCCATGCCCGTCTGCACGACGGGTCGCTCGATGCCGCAGAGGTCGCACAGCGCCGTGTGCAACGCGGCGTGCGTCACTCGCTCACCTCGGCTGCGCGCAGCCCGTTCGGGTCGAGGACCTCCCGGAGGATGCGCAGGTCGTCAGCGGTCGGCGGCCGGGTCTCCGGCACGTCGTCGGGGACGACGAGCTCGAAGCTCGTCGCCTCGCGAACCGCGTCCACGGACACCCCCGGATGCACGGAGCGGAGCCGCATCGAGTGGTCGGGCGTCTCGAAGTCGAAGACCCCCAGGTTGGAGATCACCCGGCGGATCTCGTGGTGCTCGGTGGCAGACGGACCCGCGGCTGCCGCGCGGTCGTATCCGACCCCCGAGACGCAGTCGACCGCGTCGACGAAGACCCGCGTCGAGTGCTGGGGGACCCAGTAGCTCGTGGGGTTGTTGACCGTGTTGCCGGGTGCGCCCCGCACGCCGAGGAGCTGCGCCTTGGGCTTCTCCCACGGACCGATGCACGCGATGTTCTGGTTGCCGAACCGGTCGATCTGCGTCGCGCCCATCATCACGTGGCGCCGACCCGACCAGACGATGTCGAACATCTTCCCGAACGGCAGCCACGCCTCCGCGACCTTCTCGACGTCGGCCGGTGCACCGATCGGGATCGGGGCACCGAGCTGCACCGCATCGCCGTCGGTGGTCACGAGGTCGGGCTCGAACGTCAGCGCGGCCAGGCGCGCGCCCAGCGTCGGGATGACCCCGATCGGGCTGGCGAGGATCTCGCCGTCGCCGCGCCACGCCTCCGCGCACGCGATCACGCACACGTCGGCGACCGTCGCATCGCTCATCGCTTGGCTCCGGACTCGAGGGAGGCCTTCGCGAGCTCGCGATAGTCGGCCTCGGGGACGTCGACGTACTTCGTGCGGAAGGCCGTCCACGCGTCGGGCTCCTTCGCCGAGGCCGCGTACTCGCGCTGGAAGGCCTCGTCACGGTCGTAGTCGGGGACGCAGTGCGTGAAGTGCGCACCGAGGGGCGCCTCGACCACACCATCGGTGAAGATCCGGCTGACTCGGATCGACTCGAGCGGGCCCTCGTCGAGCAGCCCGCCGGTCGGCACGACCTTCTCGCACGACACGAACGTCCGATCGGCCGCCATCGCGAAGAGGTCGTCGAAGTACCAGTCGTTGCCGAGGTACTGCGCGTCGCCCCGCGCGTCGGCACGGTTCGCGTGGAGCAGCGCCACGTCGAGCTTCAGCGCGGGCATCGCGACCAGCTCTTCACCGCCGTAGGGAGACGTGACGGTCTTCAAGTCGGGGTTCACGTCGACGATCGCCGAGCCGAGGCCGGCGCGACACGGCAGGAACGACACGCGCCACGCCGCGGCACGCAGCCCCAGCTGGAGCATCCCCTCGTCGAGCTCCATCGCCTCGACGGTGCCCTGCTGACGGGCGGCCCGGAAGTGGGGCTCGAGCGGGATCGAGTCGAGCGACACGAAGCCGTACACGATCCGCCGGGCCTGACGGCTGGCGCAGAGCATCCCGATGTCGGGCCCGCCGTAGGCGACGATCGTCAGGTCGCGCAGGTCGCTGCGGAGGATCGCGCGGACGATCGACATGGGCTTGCGGCGCGAGCCCCAGCCGCCGATGCCGATCGTCATCCCGTCGCGCAGCTCGGCGACGACGTCCGCTTCGGTGCAGCGCTTGTCGTTGGTCGTGGAGTCAGGCATGCGGGCGTGCAGGCTAATGGGCGGCGGCCTGGCGACGGTCCTTGTGGCGGAACGCCAGGTACGCAGCGAGCCCGGCCGGCAGGGGCAGCCAGAACGACACGAGCCGGTAGGCCAGGGTCGCGAGCACGGCGTCGGCCGCGCCGACACCTGCGACGACCAACGTCGCCGTGAGCCCCGCCTCGACGAACCCGAGGCCGCCGGGGGTGATCGGGATCATCGCGAGCACGGCCGCAGCCGAGTACGCGAGGAGCACCAGACCGGGATCGGGATCGGTGCCGACCGCCGCCAGGCAGGCGAGCAGAGCGAAGTAGTCGAGCGCCCGGTTGCCGACGGTGGCCAGGAGCGACTCCCACCACTTGGCACCGAGCGCGGTGCGAACGCCGTTGCGCTCCTCCAGAAGCGTCTCGGGGAGGTCGGTCAGCGGCTCACGCGAGCGCAGCACGAGGTTGCGCAACCATTGCACTGCGCGACCGACGAGGCGGACCGCGGTGTCGTTGACCGCCAGGATCACCGACCCGCCGACCAGCACGACGAACGCCGCGAGCCCGACCCACGCGGTGGCGCGGAGGCTGTCGGCGATCGGCTGCCCACCGAGGGTGAACAGCAGGCCGATCGCCGGGAGCGCGGCGAGCGTGGCGAGCTGGAGCAACGTCGACGCCGTCAGCGCCGAGCCGGCGGCGGCCGCGTTGATGCCGCTCGCGGCCAGCATCCGGTACTGGAGCGTGGCACCGGCCGCGGCTCCGGCCGGGACGACCCGGCTGAGCGCGTTGCCGGCGAGCTGCGACGTCGCCATCGCGAACCAGTTGCGGCTCTGGAGCGCGATGGCGAACAGCCACCAGGTGCAGGCGAACGAACCCCCCTCGAGCACGATCGCGGCCGCCATCCAGAGCGGCTCGAGGTCGCGCAGCCGCGGCCACTGGTCGAAGAACTCGCCGAGCGTCGGGAGGAAGACGTAGAGCACGCCGAGCGAGATCGCGAGCGCGATCACGCGGAGCGCGATCTCGCGGCGTCGGCGCGTCGGGCTCTCGGTCGCCATCAGCGTGTGCGCACCCCTTCGGTCATCGAGGCCCACGGAGCCCGTTCGGGAGCCCGAGGGTCTCCGAGCGGCTCAGCGCGTCGCGATGACGCAACTCCCGTGCCCGAAGAGCCCCTGGTTGATCGAGAGCGCCACCTTCGCGCCCTCGACCTGGCGGTCACCTGCCTGCCCCCGCAGCTGCCAGGTCAGCTCGCAGACCTGGGCGATCGCCTGGGCGGGGATCGCCTCGCCGAAGCACGCCAGCCCACCGCTCGGGTTGACGGGGACGCGCCCGCCGAGCGTCGTGGCGCCGGAGTGCAGCAGCGACTCCGCCTCACCCACCCCGCACAGCCCGATGTTCTCGTACCAGTCGAGCTCGAGCGCGGTCGACAGGTCGTAGACCTCCGCGCACGACAGGTCTTCCGGCCCGACACCGGCTTCCTCGTACGCGGTGTGGGCGATCGAGTCCTTGAAGGAGCGCTCCGTCGGAGGCGCACCGACGGCGGAGTCGGTCGCGATGTCGGGCATGTCGAGATCGACGTTGGGATACGTCGGCGTGACGGTGGAGATCGCCGCAATGCGCACCGGGGAGTCGGCGCCACGCGCCGCCGCGTACTCCGCGCTCGCCAGCACGACCGCGGCCGCGCCGTCGCTCGTCGCGCAGATGTCGACCAGGCGCAGCGGATCTGCCACGACGGGCGACTCCGCGATCTCGTCGGCGGTGAACTCCTTGCGGTAGCGGGCGTACTCGTTCGCGAGGCCGTGGCGGCTGTTCTTCACCTTGACCGCCGCGAAGTCCTTCTCGGTGGCCCCGTACATCTCCATGCGCCGTCGCGCGTACAGGGCGAAGTAGGTCGGGTTCGTCGCGCCGAGCACGTGGAAGCGCAGCCAGTCGGGGTCTTCGGGTCGGTCGCCGGGCAACGGACCGAAGAAGCCCTTGGGCGCGGTATCAGCGCCGATCGCGACGGCGACGTCGGCCCGACCCGACAGGATCCGCGATCCGGGGGCGCGCCGCCTCGATCGCCACGGCACCGCTCGCACATGCGGCGTAGCTCGACGACACGGGGATGCCCGTCCACCCGAGCGCCTGCGCGAGGGTCGACCCGGCGACGTATCCGGGGTATCCGTTGCGCATGGTGTTGCCGGCGGCGAGGTAGTCGACGTCGCTCCACTCGACGCCGGCATCGGCGAGCGCGGCACGAGCCGCGACGACGCCGTACTCGGCGAAGGGCTTCCCCCACTTGCCCCAGGGGTGCATCCCCACGCCCAGCACCACGACCTGCTCTCGCTGCTCACCCGTCATGCGACCCTCCACTTCCAGACGGTGCGCACCTCGTCGTCGGTCTCGTAGAGCGGCTCGACGACGAGCGTCATCGACGTGCCCGCCGACAGCCCGCCGACGTCGGTGCCGCGCGCGATCTGCCCGAGCACGACCATCCGCTCGTCGGACAGCTCGACGGCCGCGACGCCGTACGGCTCGAAGGGCTCGCGAGCGGGATAGGGCGGAGGGGGCGCGTAGCGGTTGTCGGTGAACGACCAGAGCGTCCCGGTCGTCGAGAGCTCGACGTCGTCGAGCTCGGTGCCACCACAGCTCGGGTTGCGACAGAACGAGTACTGCTTGGGGAAGAACGACGCGCCGCAGGTCGGACAACGCCCACCGAGCAGTCGAGCGGTGCCGTCGGCTTCCTCGCGGAAGAGACCTTCGACGACGGGGACGCGTGGCTTGGCCATCAGCCGACGTCGGCCTCGCGCTTGTCGACGAACGCCTGGCGCAGCTCGTCGGAGTCACCCCACAGATTGAGCTCGAAGGTGAAGCCCTGCTCGAAGCGGTACGAGCGCTTGACGTCGACCGGATCGATCGCGTTCAGCGACTCCTTCGCGCGACGCATCACGATCGTGCTCTTGGCGGCGATCGAGGCAGCGATCTCGCGCGCCGCGTCGAGGAGCTCGGACCGGGGGACGACTCGCTCGACGGTGCCGAACGCGAGCAGCTCCTGCGCACCGATCGTGGAGCCGGTGAAGAACATCGCTCGCATCTTCTTGAGCGGCACGAGACGGGACAGGTGCGTCGCCGCGCCCAGCGCGCCCCGGTCGACCTCGGGGAGGCCGAGCTCGAGGTCGTCGGCGGCGACCACCACATCGGCGTTGCCGGCGATCCCGACGCCGCCACCGAGGCAGTAGCCGTGGATCGCGGCGATCACCGGGACCTCGCAGTCGTAGACCGCGGCGAAGGTCTCGTAGCAGCCGCGGTTCACCTTGACGAGCGACTCGTTGGTGTCGTCGGCGGCGAGCTCCTTGATGTCGACGCCCACCTGGAAGGCGCGCAGCTCGGGGTTCGCGGCGACGATCACCGCGCGGACCTCGGGGTCACGGCCGGCCGAGCGGATCGCCTCCGCGAGCCGGAACCATCCGGCCACCGGGAGCGCGTTCACCGGAGGGTTGTCGATGATGATCTCCGCGACGTGGTCGCGGACCTCGGTCGTGATCATCGATCCCGCTTCACTCTTGCTCTCGCAGCGCCACGCTCGGCAGCGTACCTGAGGGGTCGTCAGGTACCGTCGGTCGGTGGCCGAACCCGATCCTCTCGACTTCTCCGGCAAGGTGGTGCTCGTCACCGGCGGCGGGCGCGGCATCGGGCGAGGGATCACCGAGACGTTCCTGGCCGCCGGTGCCGACGTCGTGATCTGCGGGCGCACCGAGCCCGACGAGCCACCCCGCGCCGGTGGGCGCGAGGCCGTGTTCGTCGCCGCGGACGTGCGCGACGCCGACGAGGTCGACGCACTGTTCGCCGCGGTCACGGAGCGCTTCGGACGCCTCGACGTGCTCGTCAACAACGCGGGCGGATCGCCGCCTGCCGACACGGCGACCGCGTCACCGCGGTTCACCACGGCGATCATCGCGCTCAACCTGGTCGCGCCGATCGTGTGCGCGCAGCGCGCCTACGCGGTGATGAAGGACCAACCCGAGGGCGGAGTGATCCTCAACATCTCGAGCGTCAGCGGCACCCGGGCGAACCCGGGGAGCATCGCCTACGGCGCCGCCAAGGCGGGCCTGATCAACGCGACGAAGACGCTCGGCGTCGAGTTCGCGCCCGAGGTGCGCGTCGTGTGCGTCACCGTCGGGCTCGTCGTGACCGAGCAGGCCCACGTGTTCTACGGCGACGAGGAGGGCATCGCCGCGGTGTCGGCCACGGTGCCTCTCGGACGCATGGCGGACCCGTCCGACATCGCCGACGTCTGCCTCATGCTCGCGTCACCGCTGGCGCGCTACGTGACCGGTGAGCAGGTCATCGTGCACGGTGGCGGCGAGCGCCCCGCCTACCAGGACGCGGCCAAGAACACGTCGGCCTGACCGTCGGGCGCCCGATCCCCAGGGATCAGCGGACGCCGAGGTACTGGTACCAGCGCTGCTTCGAGCGGTCGGTGAGCTCGACGACCCCGGGTCGCAGGCACCAGCTCACGAGCACGCCCGTGTCCTCGAGGAAGGTCGCGAGGTCGTCGTTGGGGCGCGCCGAGAACGCGAGCCACAGGGTCACCTGGAGCCGGGTGTCGCTCGTGTCCCGCTGGATCCGCCACTGGGCCTGGAGCAGGGGTCCGATCGCGGCCAGCGCCTCCTCGCGTCCACGCCCGGCTCCGACCCGACACACGTCGACGACGACGACGTCTCGGACGCGACGTGCGAGCAGCCGCGGCTCGGCGCGGACCGGCGTCTCGAGCCCGACCGCGAAGTCCTGCGAGCGCAGCAGCCGCGCGATCGGCGCGATCACGTCGTGCAACGCCGCCTTCGCGCCCTTGGCAGTTCGCGCCGCGGTCCGCCACGGCGATGCGTCGAGCGGCGCGAGCAACTCGACGTCTCGCTCGCCTCGTTCGTGCTGCCACGCGTCGAGGACGGCGTACGCGCGCGGACGCACGTCGAGGCTCACCGCGCCCTGCCGCAGCTCGGGCACCCATCGCCGGATCGTCCCCGCGGGCAACGGGTCGACCGCGAGGAGCCGCGTGCGAGTGCGGTCGATCGTCACGGTCACCGTCGGCGTCTTGCCCTTCGTGGCCGCCCCGGCACGACCGACCGCGAAGACGCCTACGTCGAGGTCGGTCGTGTAGAACCAGACGACGTCACCGCTGGTCAGCTCGACGAGCGAACCACGCACGTCGCAGACGACCTTGCCGAGCCGACCGGCCACGATCGCAGCCTGCAGCGTCTCGAAGTCGTGGTCGAGGGTGCGCCCCGACTTCTGCGCGAACCGCGTGTGTCGCGAGACGGGGACGAGCCAGTCGCTCACCGCTCCAGTCTTGCCGCGTCGCGCTTCGCCGTGGGGACAGCCGGCGTCGACGCCGTCAGGCGCGCTGGCTGCTCACCGAGACGACCTCCCCCGTCATGTACGACGAGTAGTCGCTCGCGAGGAACACGATCACGTTGGCGATCTCCCACGGCTCCGCCGCTCGCCCGAACGCCTCGCGGGTCGTGAGGTCGTCGAGCAGCTCGTCGCTCGTGACCTTCGCGAGGAACGGGTGCATCGCCAGGCTCGGCGCGACCGCGTTCACGCGCACGCCGTGGGGCGCCGCTTCGATCGCGGCACAGCGGGTGAGCGCCATGACCCCCGCCTTCGCGGCGGCGTAGTGCGCCTGCCCGGCCTGCGCCCGCCATCCGAGCACCGACGCGTTGTTGACCACGACGCCCGCACCCGCCTCGTACATCGGCGCCAGCACCGCCCTGAGGCACCGAAAGGTGCCGTTGAGGGTGACGTCGAGGACCGTCGACCACTGCTCGTCGGTCATCTCGACGAGGTCGGCGGTGCCACCGAGCCCGGCGTTGTTGACCATCACGTCGATGCGCCCGTGGGCGTCGATCGCGCTGGAGACGAGCGATCGCACCGCGGCATCGTCGGTGACGTCGCAGACCACCGCCGTCGGCGCCTCCCCCGAGATCGCCCCGAGCTGCTCGGCCGCCTCCCCGAGCCGCCGCTCGTGGTGATCGCTGACCACGACGGTCGCGCCCTCCTCGAGGGCCCGCTTGGCCGTCGCGAAGCCGATCCCGGTGCCGGCCGCAGCCGTCACGACGACCACCTTGTCCTCGAGCAGCCCGTGGGCCGCCGGTTCGTTCATGTCTCGCTCGCTCGCTGCGGGCGCCGCTGTCGACAGGACCTCCCGGTCACTTCGGCTCCTTCGGGAGGCCGAGGGCGCGCTCGCCGATGACGTTGCGCTGCACCTGGTTCGAGCCGCCGTAGATCGTGTCGGCGCGCGAGTAGAGGAAGGCGCGCTGCTGGGCCGTGAGCTCGTGATCGCCCGTGTCCTCACCTTCGCCGATCGCGCCGTCGGCGCCCAGCACCTCGATCCCCAGCTCGCTCAGCCCCCGGTGGTACGAGGCCCACGCGAGCTTGGCGATCGACGTCAGCGGCGTGATCTCGCCGCGCTCGAGCGGGGTCAGCGCGCGCAGCGCGTTGTAGCGGAGGATCTGGAGGCCGATCCACGCGTCGGCGAGGCGCTGGCGCAGGACGGGGTCGGCCGACCGCCCGCTCTTGCGCGCGAGCTCGATGATCTCGTGCAGCTCGTTCGCGAACTCGGCCTGCTGACCGAGCGTCGACGCGCCCCGCTCGAAGGCGAGCGTGCCCATCGCCACTCGCCAGCCGTCGTCCACGCCTCCGACCACGTTCTCCGCTGCCGTGCGCGCACCGTCGAAGAAGACCTCGTTGAACTCGGAGGTGCCGGTGATCTGCTGGATCGGCCGGATCTCGATCCCCTCCTGCCGCATCGGGACGAGCAGGTACGACAGGCCCTTGTGCTTCGGTGCGTCGGGGTTCGTGCGACAGAGCACGAAGCACCAGTCGGCCCAGTGCGCCAGCGACGTCCACACCTTCTGGCCGGTGATCACCCACTCGCCGCCGTCGAGGACCGCGCGCGTCTGGACGTTCGCGAGGTCGGACCCCGCGTCGGGCTCCGAGTACCCCTGGCACCAGATCTCGGTGCCGGACAGGATCCCGGGCAGGAAGCGCCGCTTCTGCGCGTCGTCGCCGAAGTGCACGACCGTCGGCCCGAGCAGCCCTTCGCCCACGATCCCGACGCGGCCCGGCCCCCCGGCACGGGCGTACTCCTCGTAGAAGATCACCTGCTGGGTCAGCGACAGGCCGCGTCCGCCGTACTCCTCCGGCCAGCCGACACCGATCCAGCCGGCGGCCCCGAGCTCGCGCTCCCACGCCGATCGCTCCTCGAACAGCTCGTGCTCGTCGCCGGGTCCGCCGCGCCCCCGCACGACCGCGAACTCACCGGTCAGCCGCTCGGTGAGCCAGTCGCGCGCCTCACGGCGGAACGCCTCGTCCTCCTCGGAGAACCGCAGGTCCATGTGCGCGGAGCGTATCGGAGCCGACCCGCGACGCCCGTTGCGTACGATGCGCCGATGGCCGAGTTCCTGACCCCGGACTCCCTGCGCGCCGCGAAGGGCCAGCACCTCGGCCACAGCGGCTGGGTCGAGCTCACCCAGGAGCGTGTCGACCAGTTCGCCGACGCGACCGGTGACCACCAGTGGATCCACGTCGATCCGGAACGGGCGAAGGACGGTCCCTTCGGCGGCACGATCGCGCACGGCTACCTCACGCTCTCGATCACCAACCTGTTCCTCCCCGAGCTGTTGCGCGTGCCCGGGGCGTCGGCCGGCGTGAACTACGGCACCAACAAGGTGCGCTTCCCCGCCCCGGCACCGGTCGGGTCGCGCATCCGCATGGGGTGCGAGATCCTCGACGTCGAAGACGTCTCCGGCGGCGTGCAGGTGATCACTCGCAACACGGTCGAGGTCGAGGGCGGCGACAAGCCCGCCTGCGTCGTCGAGGCGATCAGCCGCTTCCTGTTCGACTGAGCCGCACCCGCTCGCGAAGCACCGAGCGGACCTTCGCGCAGTCACCGTCGCCCGTCTGCCCGCGCCAGGCAGGCTCGAGGCCCGGCGCCAGGCTCGGCGCCTGCCACGCGGCGGCGCCCGCGGCGACGAGATCGCCGACGGCGCCCCAGAACGCCGAACCACCCTCGGGCTCCTTGCCAACCAGCACCGCTTCGACCGCGGCCGCGGTGGCGGCGTCACCGAGCAGACCTCCGTGGAACGCGCCCACCGTCTGGTGCTCGTACGCGACGTCGATCGGCGCCGGCGCCGCGACGCCCTCGTCGATCGGCAGCACGGCGTAGGAGCGGATGCCCGGGGGCGGGCACGCCGCGAGGGAGCCGACGGTCGGCCCGAGGTCGACGATCGACCGGAAGAGTCGTGAGTCCGCGGACACGTCGACCGGCCCGAGTGCGCCGATGACGCCCGCGATCACTCGCTCGATCGCGCCCGCGCCCACGCCCCAACCCTGCTCGCCAGGCGGCGGGTAGAAGACCCGCCCCGGCTGGGCGAGTGGGCTCAGCAGCACGACCGACTCCACCGGGGCACGCGGGAACGCAGCCAGGTACACCTGCGTGACGAGCGCACCCTCGCTCTCGGCGACGATCCCCACACGTTCGCCCGTCGCCGCGTGGAGCGCGTCGACCTGCCGTCGCATCTCGCGCGCGAGGCCGGGCAGCCCGCGGTGGGTGTCGGTGCGCCGGTAGGCGAGCGGACGGTAGCGCTCGTCGAGACCACGGTACGAGAAGCGACGGATGCGGTGCTCACCGCGCACCCAGCGGTACGTGACACCGTCCCATTGCGAGTTGAACCCCTTCACGACGAGCACCGGCGACCCCGTCGCGTCTGCGGCGACACGCGGCGGCGGCGTCCGCCGCGACTCGAGAGCGACCGCCGCCGCGAACCCGATGGCCGTGCCGCCGACGACGATCACGAGGACGACGGCGAGACCGACGACTGCGAAGGGCCGCGCGCGCGCCGCGGTGCCGTCGCCGCTCTCGGAAGGTCGCGTGCGAGGGGCCAGCGAGTGGACGGATCGCAGTCGGCACCACGCGACACCGAGGCCCGCGACGGCCGCCACGAGCGGCACCACGACGTCAGGGACCGCCGAGATCACGCCACCGGCCAGTGTGATGACCGCGAACGCGAGCACCGCCGCGGTCACACTCGTCCGCGACGGCTTGTCACGCCACCACGTCGGGAGCAGCTCTCCGTGGTGCACGAGCAACGCCACCATCAGCAGCACCGGCGTCGCCACGAAGAACAGCCAGGACAGCGAGGTCACCGCCATCGCGAACGTGAGGACCGCGAACAGTGCGAGCACCGCGACCTGGATCGCGGTGAACCTCAGCGCATGGCGCAGCCTCGTGCGCGAGTCGGGGCGCTCGACGTCGCGCGGCCAGGCGCAGCCGACGAGCCACGTGTCGAGAGCGCTGCGCCATGCCAGCAGCAGCACGAGCCCGAGCACCAGCACCAGCCACGAAGGGTGGTACACGAGCAGCCACCGCAGGTCGTGGTACACGCCGTACGGCGCCGGTGCGGTGACCTGGGGCGCGAGTGCAGCAGCACCGCGGGGCAGCAGGGTCACGACGAGGACGGCCTCGAGCGCCGCGATCCCCGCCGATGCGACGAACAACGTCGAGTGCTCGCGCAGACGTCCCATCGACACGTTCACTCGGTCGACACGTTCATGGGGGTCGACACGTTCATCGGGTCGGCTCGGTCGATCGAGCCCCGAGCGGGGCGTCGACGCAGGGCCGCTGCCTCAGGGCCGCCGCCTCAGGACCTGCGGGTTCCGCTCGACTTCGTCGTGCGCTTGGTCGCCTTCTTCGTCGGCGCGCGCTTGCGCGGGGCCTCGATGACGGTCTTCTCCTCCACCGGTGGCAGCTCCGCGACCACGCGGAAGCCCATCCCCGTGCGCTGCGAGAGGATGTTGTAGAGGGCGAGGATCGCGACCGCGACGCCGACGATGAACGCGGTGAAGACCGCGCCGATGAAGAGGACGAGGATCCAGTCGCCGAGGGTGTTCGCCCGGAAGTCGTCGAAGCCGACCTGGTGCATCATGCCCTCGACGGCTGCGGTCATCCCGTTCGCCAGCAGCCACGGCACGAACGCGGCGAGGAAGAACACCAGGAACACCGACCCGATGAAGGCACCGAGCACCATGGCTGCCGATCGGACGTCGAACTCGCGCACGATCTCGCCGGTCTCACGCTGCGACTCGCGCGTGAGTGGCGACAGAGCCCGTTGCGCCCGCTTCTCCCGCTTCGTCATGGCCACGTTCGCAGCCTAGACCTGGGTGCTCGACGTTCCTGGTACGCGCCGATCGTCAGGTGAGGTGTCGGTCGAACCAGTCGAGCGCACGTCGCCACGCGTCGGCCGCCGCCTCCGAGTGGAAGGCGTCGGGCCGCGCGTCGCAGTGGAACCCGTGCTGCGCGCCCTCGTAGCGGACGACCTCGGCGTCGACGGGCGCCGCGGCGAGCGCCGCACGGAGCGCCTCGACGTCCTCCACCGGGATCGACCCGTCCTCGTCGCCGTAGAGGCCGAGCCAGGGCGTCCGCAGCGACCGGGCCTCGTCGACGAGCGGGTCGAACGGGAGATGGCCCTTGCGCACGATGCCCCCGCCGTAGAAGCCGACCCCGGCACCGATCGCTCGCCGTGCAGCCACGAGGAAGCTCACGCGCCCCCCGAAGCAGAACCCGACGATCCCGATCGACCCGTCGGGGTGCCCGGAGTCGCGCAGGTGCGCGAGCGCCGCGTCGACGTCCATCAGGATCGAGTCGTCGGTGACCCCCTCGAACAACGGGATGACCGCTGCGAAGTCGGTGTAGTCGGCGACGCCCCCGCCAGCGCGGTGGAACAACGAGGGCGCGACCGCGTGGTAGCCGGCCCCGGCGGCCCGGCGCGCGACGTCCTCGATGTGGTCGTTGACCCCGAACGCCTCCTGCACGACGACCACCGCGCCGCGAGCGCGGTCGGTGGGGATCGCCTCGAAGCACGCCATCGGTCCGTCGGCCGTCTCGAGGGTGATCCTCCGCTCCGTCATCCGGTGGTCACATCACGGAAGTCGAACGCGACCTTGATGGCGCCGGACGTGTCCTGGGTCGCGAGCGCACCGAAGGCGTCGCGCCACCCGTCGAGCGGGAACCGGTGCGTGAGCATGCCGCTCAGATCGACGCGGCCGTCGGCGACGAGCTCGAGGTAGTGGTCGATGCCGTGCTTCCGCACGCCGCCGACCACCTCGTGGCCGAACGCGTTGGAGCCCACGAAGCTGAGCTCCTTGAAGTACAGCGGCGTGTCCTCCCAGTAGGTGGGGCCGTGCACGCCCGCCTTCACGAGGGTGCCGCGCGCCTTGGCGACGCGGGCACCGACCTCGAAGGTCTCGCGCTTGCCGACCGTGTCGTACACCACATCGATCCCGCCGGGGAACGCCATCGGGAGCCCGTCGGCCGGCTGGAGCACACCGCCCGACCAGTCGGCGGCCTCCTCGACGACCCGACGGGCGGGTTCGTGGCCGATCACCGTCGCGCCGAGCGCGCGAGCCATCTCCGCCTGGGCATCGAAGCGCGCGACGACGAGCACCTCCGTGTCGGGGTGCAGCGCGCGCAGGATCGCGGTCGCGCAAGTTCCGAGCGCGCCCGCGCCGTAGACCATCACCTTCCCGCCCGGCGGCGGCGGGTGACGCGTGACGGCGTGCAGGCTCACGGCGAACGGGTCGGCGAAGACCGCGAGCTCGTCGGGCACGCCGTCGGGGACCTTGTGGAGCATCGAGTCGTGCGCCGGCATGAGCTCGGCGTAGCCACCGCTCGCGTCCTTCGAGGTGCCGGTGTGGATGCCGGGCGCGATCGGTCCGACGGCGTAGCTCCAGCACAGCGAGTAGTCGCCCTGCTCGCACGCCGGGCAGACGGGCGACACGCCGCGGGGCGCGCACGAGAGCCAGGGGTTCAGCACGACCCGATCCCCCACGTCGAGCCCTTCGGCCTCCGGACCGAGCGCGACGACGTCGGCCACGACCTCGTGCCCCAGCACCTGCGGCAGCGAGAACCACGCCTTCATCGGGTTGTCGGGAGACTGCACCTCACCCCAGTCGCCGAACACCTGCTTCGCGTCGGAGCCGCAGATCCCGGTGAGCCGCGGTCTCGTGACCACCCAGTCGGGGAGCAGGAAGCCGGGGTCCTCGACGTCCGTGAGCCGCATCGGCGTCCGGGCCAGCCCGGCGAGCAGCGGGTGGTCGGGATCGTCGGGGGCGTCGACGGGCTCCGGACGGACTCCGTACACCAGTGCGCGCACGCCGGGAGCGTAGGCGCGGGCGTCGCGGTCGCGTCAGGGGCGCGCCGCGACCAGCCCGAGGACGTCGGCCGCCGCCCGCACGTTGTACGGCCACGCCCGACCCGAGCCGTGCGCGGCCTGGGTCGTGCCCGCGAGGTACCGCTCGGGCGCGGCCGGGTCGACCGCGGCGAGCACGGCACCGACCCCGGGCCAGTAGCCGCCTGGCGCCAGCGTCCCGTCGACGAGCGCGATGGAGCTCGGATCGTGCGCGTCCGGGTGCGTGATCAGGAACTGTCGCAGGAGTGCACGACCCCGCTCCCCACCGACGAGGCCGTAGCGCACCGCCCACACCTGGCTCAGCGCGTCGGGGTAGAGCTGCGCCCAGTTGGTGACGTCGCGCGTGCCGTCGGGGTGGACAGCCCAGTCGAACGACCGGGTCGAGGGGTTCCAGAGGTCACGCACGGCGCGTCGCACCGGCCGGGCGACCGCCTGCGCCTCGCGCACGAGCTCCTGGTCGTCGACCTCACGCCCGAGCCGGATCGCGGCCCGGAGGCCGGCGAACACCTCGGCCTGGTCCATCAGGTAGGCGACCATGAACGACGGCTTCGAGCCGGTGAGCCCGTCGAGGCGCAGCGTCGAGCGGATCGCGGCGACCGCCCGACGGAGCGCCGGCGCGATCGCATCGAGGCGCGCCCGATCGGGCGCCGCGTCGTACGCGGCCGCGGCGGCGAGCACGAACACGGCCGCGTAGGCGTCGGTCGAGTCGGCTTCGGCGACGGGCTGCAGGTGGTCCCCGCGCACCGTGTAGTCGTGCACGTAGCCGTCGGCATCCATGCTCGCGGCGTACCACTCGACGAAGCGCCAGGCCTGCTCGGCGTGGCGAGGGTCGCCGGTCGTCGCCAGCCCCTCGGCGGCGAGGGCGCCGAGGTACGGGTCGACGTAGGTGCGGTCTGGGTGCGTCGCGATGGCACCGTCGATGGTCTGGGCGAACAGGATCCAGCCGGCCTCGACGAGCGGGTCGACGGGGACCGGCGCCACGGTGTCACCGCCCTGGGCCCCCGCAGGGACGCCCGCGACGAGGAGCACGCCCGTCACGGCGAGCGCCGCGACCGCACGTCGGATCCCCCTCATCCTCGCCAGACCTCCCCTCGGCACCACTGCCATTGTCGACCGGCGCGAGCGAGGCCTTGACGGCTGCATCGGCCGGCGTTCGATCGCGTAGCCTGCTGGCCGTGCCGACGGACACCGACGCCCCGGTCATCGCACCGGTCATCGAGCCGACGACCACACCGACCGAGGCCCCCGACTCGCGACCGGTCGACACCGACGGCGGCGACCACGATCGCTTCGCCCACTACTGCAAGAAGGCCGACATCACGCGCGCGCTCGTCACGGGTGAGGCGATCACCGCGCTCTGCGGGAAGAAGTGGGTGCCCAGCCGCGACCCGTCGCGATTCCCGGTCTGCCCCACGTGCCGGGAGCGCAAGGCCGCAGGCTGGACGCTCTGAACGAGGCCACCCCGAGCGCGTGGGTCCCGCCGCGCGGGCGACTCCGCGCCGGCACGGTCGTCCGAACCGCCGCCCGGGTCCTGCGCGACCGACCTCGACGCGTGGCCGGCACCGCCGCGATCGTCTTCGGCACCTCGGCGTGGATCACGGCCGTCATCGAGGTCGAGATCGTCGAAGCGGGCGCGCCCATCGAGATCGACGTCCTCGCGTCGCTCCTCGCAGCCGCCGTCAGCTCCTTCGGCATCGTCTTCTACGCCGGACTCCTCGACCTGGTGCTCCGCTCGTACCTCGAGGGCGAGCCCGACATGAAGCTCGACCAGGCGCTGCGCCGGCTCCCGCTCACCCGACTCCTGCTCGCCGACCTGGTGCTGATCGCGGTCTCGGCGGTCGGCATGCTGCTGCTGCTCATCCCGGGCGTCATCGCCTTCACCCTGCTGTGCCTCGTCGGACCGATCATCGTGTCCGAGGACCTGCGGGTCTTCGCCGCGCTGCGGCGCAGCTACCGACTCGTGCGCCCGCACTTCTGGCTGACGTTCTTCCTCGTGACGATCCCGTTCACCATCGAGGACCAGCTCCTGCACGGCATCGACCTCTCCATCTACGGGCACCGCCTCATCGGCGCGTTCTGCGTGAGCGCCCTCATCGGAGCGACCGTCGGCGCCGCCGTCGGCCTGCTCGAGGTCGTGCTGGCGCACGAGCTGCGCGAGCACGAGCACGACGAGGACCCGACCGCCGACGCCCGTTCGGACGCAGCGAGGCCGTCGACATGACGGGCGCGCTGCACGTCGCCCGGCTCGGCACCATCGCGTACGGCGCCGCCCTGGCGGTGCAGGAGCAGCTGCACGCGCGCCACGGCGAGCCGTGGTTGCTGCTGCTCGAGCATCCGCACGTCTACACCCTCGGGGTGCGCGCCCGCGACGAGCACGTGCTCGTCGAGCCGTCGACGGTCGGTGCGTCGCTCGTGCGGGTGCGGCGAGGCGGTGACGTGACGTACCACGGGCCGGGGCAGCTCGTCGGCTACGTGATCGTCGACGTCGAGCTCCGGTCGGGGGCGATCCCGGCCCACGTCGCCGCGATCGAGGACGTCGTGATCGGAGCACTGCGCGACGTCGGGCTCGAGCGCGCCGACCGCCGCCCCGGCTACCCGGGCGCATGGATCGACGATCGCAAGGTCGCGGCCATCGGCGTGAAGGTCACGGGCGGTCGGTCGATGCACGGCTTCGCGGTGAACGTCGACCCCGATCTCGCGATGTTCGAGCACATCGTGCCCTGCGGCATCCCCGACCTGCGAGTGACCTCACTGCGGGCCGAGGGGCTGGCGACGACGGTCGAAGAGCTCACGGACGCCGTGGAGCGCCGCGCGGCGCTTCGTTGGGGCGACGGTGCGATCGTCAGGCCGCGCGCGACACCGGCACGTTGCTGAACCCGGCGACGTTCGACATGTGCACGCGCCGAAGCTCGTCCTCGTCGATCTCGTAGCGAGGCCAGCGCTCGCGCAGCTCCTCGAACGCGACCTTGCTCTCGAGGCGCGCGAGCGCCGCACCGAGGCACGAGTGGATCCCGTGCCCGAGCCCGACGCTGAGTCCCTGCTCGCGATCGATGTCGAACCGGTCGGGATCGTCGTACTCGCGCGGGTCGCGGTTCGCGGCGCCGGTCACGAGGAACACCGGGGACCCTTCGGGGATCGTGGTGCCGTGGAAGGTCGCCGGTCGGTGCGTGAAGCGACCCTGGTACTGCGACGGCGCCCAGTAGCGCAGCACCTCCTCGACCGCGGGCTGTGCCTTCGCCGGGTCGTCGAGGACCTTCTGCCACTCGGCCGGGTTGCGCGCGAAGAGCACGACGCCGTTGCCGATCAGCTTCGTGACCGTCTCGCTCCCGGCGGCCGCGAGCAGGGTCGCGAAGCCCGCGATCTCGCCGTCGTCGAGGCGGTGCGCGGAGCCGTCGTCGCCCTCGACCTCGACCTCGGTGAGGCGCGTGATCATGTCGTCAGCCGGATGCGCACGCTTGTCGGCGATCAGGTCGAGGAAGTAGAGGATCTGCGCGAGGCCGGCTTCCATGCCCTCCTGCGTCGGCTTCGGGTCACCCGGCTCACGGTGCAGCATGAGGTCGGTCCAGTGACGGATCTGCTGGCGATCGCCCTTCGGCACGCCGAGCATGATCGAGATCACCTCGACCGGGAACGGCGCCGAGAAGTCCGCCACCGCGTCGAAGCGGTCGGTCGCGTCGAACGGCTCCAGGTGCGATGTGATGACCTCGCGGATCATCGGCTCGAGCGCCGCCATCGCGCGCGGAGTGAAGACGCGACTCACGAGCTTGCGCATCCGGTCGTGCGCAGGCGGGTCCATCATGATGATGCTCGTGTGCTTCATGCTCTGGTTCGGATCCGTCAGCTGGTCGATCGTGAGACCGTGCTCGGAGCTGAAGGTCTGCCAGTCACGATGGGCGGCCACGACGTCCGCGAACCTCGAGAGCGCCCAGAAGCCGTAGCGCTCGTTGCGGTACACGGGCGCCTCGTCGCGCAGCCACCGGTACGTGTCGTACGGATCGTCGAAGAAGTCGGCCGAGAGCGGATCGAACTCACGAGCGGGCACGCCGGGAGCGTAGGGCGGCCGCGGTCGAGCCCGCACGCGTACGCTGCGCACCATGTCCGACCCCGTGCGCAGCCACGTCGAGCGGGCGCGTCGAGGCAACCGCGACCGGGCGCGAGAGGCGGAGAAGCTGGCCGCGACCGCCAAGCTCTTCGTGCGCGATCGACTCGCGCTGCTCCTCGACGACGGGTCCTTCGTCGAAGACGGGCTGCTCGCCAACGCGCTCGCCGACGACCTCCCGGCCGACGGGGTGGTGACCGGCACCGGGACGATCGACGGGCGACCGGTATGCGTCATGGCCAACGACCCGACCGTCAAGGCCGGGTCGTGGGGCGCGCGCACCGTCGAGAAGATCGTGCGGCTCACCGAGACCGCGCTCCGTCTCGACGTGCCGGTCGTCTACCTGGTCGACTCGGCAGGCGCTCGCATCACCGACCAGGTCGAGCTCTTCCCGGGGCGGCGGGGCGCGGGGCGCATCTTCGCCAACCAGGTGCGGCTATCGGGGCGCGTGCCGCAGGTGTGCTGCCTGTTCGGTCCGTCCGCGGCGGGCGGCGCCTACATCCCGGCGTTCTGCGACGTGGTGTTCATGGTGGAGGGGAACGCATCCATGTACCTCGGGTCGCCGCGCATGGCCGAGGAGGTCATCGGCGAGCGGGTGTCGCTCGAGGAGATGGGCGGCGCGCGCATGCACGCGACGGTCAGCGGCTGTGGCGACAACCTGGTGGCCGACGACGCCGAGGCCATCGCGGCCGCGAGGCGCTGGCTGTCGTACCTGCCGACGAGCTGGCGCGAGCGACCGCCGGAGGTGGCGGGCGTCGCGCCGGCGTCCTCGCCGGCCGGGATCGCCGAGGTGATCCCGACCGAGGACCGACGGGCCTACGACATGCACCGGGTGATCGACGCGATCGTCGACGCCGACTCGTTCACCGAGGTGAAGCCGCTGTTCGCGAAGGAGCTCATCTGCGGCTTCGCGCGCCTCGACGGTCGATCGATCGGGGTGATCGCCAACAACCCGATGCAGCTCGGGGGCGTCCTGTTCGTCGACTCCGCCGACAAGGCCGCGCGCTTCGTGTGGCTGTGCGACGCCTTCAACGTGCCGTTGCTGTTCCTCGCCGACGTCCCCGGCTTCATGATCGGCACCGCGGTCGAGCGCGACGGCATCATCCGGCACGGGGCGAAGATGATCACGGCCATCGCCGAGGCCACGGTGCCGAAGATCTCCGTGATCGTGCGCAAGGCCTATGGCGCGGGGCTGTACGCGATGTGCGGGCCGGCCTTCGATCCCGACGCGTGCCTCGCGCTGCCGAGCGCCCGCATCGCGGTGATGGGGCCCGAGCCCGCGGTGAACGCCGTCTTCTACAACGCGATCCAGGCCATCGACGACGACGAGGAGCGGGCCCGGTTCGTCGCCGACCGTCGGGCGGAGTACGAGGCCGACGTCGACCTGGTGCACCTCGCCGCGGAGCTCGTGGTCGACGCGGTGATCGAGCCCGGCGAGCTGCGCGACGAGCTGGTGCGGCGCTACGCGCTCGCCGCGTCTCGTCGACGCGACGACTCCGAGCGCCGGCACGGCGTGCCGCCGGTGTGACGGCGCCGACCCGATGAGCACGCATCCGCTCGACGGCCGCGTCGCCGTCGTCACCGGTGCCGGGCGCGGTCTGGGGCGGGCCCACGCGCTCGCCCTCGCCGCCTCCGGTGCGCGCGTCGTCGTCAACAACCGCTCCCCCGATCCCGCAGCCGACGTCGTCGACGAGATCGTCCGCGCCGGCGGTGCGGCTGTCGCGCACCACGGCGACGTGTCCGACTGGGACGTCGCCGAATCGCTCGTGCAGACCGCGATCGACGCGTTCGGCGACGTCCACATCCTCGTCAACAACGCCGGCATCACGCGTGACCGGATGAGCTTCAAGATGACCGAGGACGAGTGGGACGACGTCGTGCGAGTCAACCTCAAGGGCCACTTCGCTCCATCGCGGTTCGTGGGTGCGTACTGGCGCGAGGCGGGCCCGGCCGACGGGCGACGCATCGTCAACACCGTCAGCGAGGGCGGCCTCTTCCCCGCGCAAGGGCACGCGAACTACTCCGCGACCAAGGCGGGGATCCTCGGGCTCACCCTCGAGCTGGCGGCCGAGCTCGCGCGCTTCGGAGCGACGGTCAACGCGGTCGCGATGCGGGCACGCACGCGCATGACCGAGGGCATCGAGATGTTCGCCGAGCCCGCCGCCGGCTTCGATCCTCATCGGCCCGAGCACGCGGCGAAGGTCGTGCGCTGGCTGTGCGACGACGACGCCGCCGACGTGACGGGTCAGGTCCTGCTCGTGGTCGGCCGCCGCGTCGGGATCATCGGGCCGCTCGCGGTCCGCGGGCGCGTCACCCTCGGCGACGACTGGACGGCCGACGACCTGGCTGCCGCCCGGTCCACCCTCTTCGAGGGCGCGTCACCGGGGATCCCCGGTCACGCGGACCTCGGCTAGCCCGCGCGAAGGGCGGCGGCGCGCAGCTCGGTGCGGAAGTCGGGGTGGGCGATCTCGGCAAGGGCCAGGGCCCGCTCCCGCACGGTGAGGCCGGCGAGCTCGGCCGAGCCCCACTCGGTGACGACGATGTCGACGTGGTGGCGCGGCGTCGTCACCGCGGTGCCGGTCGGGAGCGTCTCGACGATGCGCGGCATCCGCACGCCGTCGACCACCGACGACGAGGGAAGGCAGATCAACGAGCGGTCCGACTCCTGGAACCCCGACACCGCGACGAAGTCCTCGTGGCCGCCGATTCCTGAGTACTGCCGCGTGCCGATCGTGTCGGCCGCGACCTGGCCTTCCAGGTCGACGAGGAGCGCGCCGTTGATCGAGACCATGTCGCGGTTGGCCGCGATCACCGACGGGGTGTTGACCATGTCGACGGGGAGGAACCGCACGTCCTCGTTCCCGTCGAGCCAGTCGTACAGCTCCTGGGTGCCGGCCGCGAACGTCGCGACCGAGAAGCCGTCGTAGATGCCCTTGCGGTTCGTGACCTTCCCGGCCTGGTGGAGGTGCATGAGCCCGGTGGTGAACATCTCGGAGTGCACACCGAAGTCGCCATTCGGGCCGTCGGCGAGGATCTTCGCGATCGTGCTCGGGATCCCGCCGATCCCCGTCTGGATGGTGCAACCGTCGTGCACGTGCTCGCTGGCGTGCTGCGCGATCAGCCGGTCTTCGTCCGTCGGCTCGGCGTCGGCGAGCACGAACGGCTCTCGGTCGACCTCGACGACGACGTCGACCTCGTCGAGATGGATCGTGTGCGGTGCCTCGGGGAGCACGCCGCACGTGCGCGGCAGCCGTGCGTTCGCCTCGACGATCAGGAGCCGGTCGGGATCGCGCCCGGCGCGGTGCAGCTCCTCGACGGTCGCACCCGCGTGGAGCGAGAGGTTGAGGTAGCCGTCCGCGTCGGCGGGCGTGGCCGCGGAGGCGACGACGCGCGGCTTCTCGCGCTGGGCGACGATCGAGAACCGGCGGAAGTCGGCCGGCACGAACTCGACCGCGTGGCCGGCGTCCGCGAGGAAGCGCTCGGCCGGCCCGAAGAAGCCGCTGCGCAGGCGCACTCCCGGGCGGGTGAACAGGGGGTACAGGTCGACGAGCAGCGCCGAGTGCACGACGAGGTCCTCGAAGTCCTCACGCTCCCCCAGCGCGTGGAGCAGCGCGGCCGGCTGCCCCGGCCCCAGCGGCACGCCGAGCGTGTCGCGGGGTCGGACGAGCGCTGCCGCCTCCTCGAGCGTCAGCGTCTCGGCCACCGCCGGAGCGTAGGTGAGGCCCCACCCCTCGTTGCGTCCCTCGACCCGCCCCACGACGGTGAGCGACGCAACGAGAGTGCCGTCACGGCGCGCAGGCGGTGACGCCCTCGAAGAAGCCGGTGCGGAACGCGGCGACTCGTGCGAACGCGCTGCCGTCGCCGTCGTCGCCGATCGCCACGAACGTGGCGATGCCCTCGTCGAGGTCACCCGGCGAGAGCGAGATCGCCGCGTCGCCGCGTCGATCCGAGCGCTCGCCGCGTGCGACGTCACCGGCCCACGAGCCCGTGAGGCAGTCGGCGGTGAGGTCCGCGTCGTCGTTCGTCAGCGACATGTCCATGTGGTCCATCGCGCCCGACGACCACGCCGCGGCGAGGAGCATGCCGGCACCGAAGTCGCCGCTCGCGTCGTAGACGCGATCGAGCGTGTCGGGGTCGTAGCGCACGGTGTCGTCGCTCGTGCAGTACGTGACGTCGTCGACGAGCACCCCACCGTCGGTCGTGCCGTCGCACGAGGCGTCCGCGTCGGCGACCAGGTCCTGCACCGGCGACGACCCACGCAGCTCGGTGGCCCAGTAGTCGTCGAGGTCGGGCGTGATCAGCTCGATCGCCTCGGTGAGGGGGAGGTCGCCGCCCGTCGCGTAGTCCTCCTGCGACGAGAACCCGGCCTCGGTGATCTCGGGCGGGTCGTCCTCGTAGGCCGCGCACCGCTCGGTCCCGTCCTCGTAGCCGTCCTGGAAGGCGCTGACGCGGTCGAACGCGTTGCCGTGCGCACCCTGGTGCGACGGGTCGACGCCCGGGGGGTCGCGGAACTCGAGGAAGCCGGCGAGCGCGATGTCGAGGTCGCGGTCGGCGATCGGCAGCGAGACGTCGTCGGACTCGACGTGCTCGGCCCACGAGCCGGCGAAGCAGTCGGCCTGGGTCTCGAGGTACACGGTCGCGCTCAGCCGCGGCTCGGCCCGGGCCTGCACCACGTGACCCCATTCGTGGGCGATCACCAGGGCGACCGCGAGCGCGCCGTGGTCACGTTCGAGGCGGGGGAACAGCTCCTGCTCGTCCCAGGCCACGAAGTCACCTTCGGAGCAGTAGAACGCGTTGCCGGCGACCTCCTCGTAGGGCATGTCGCCGCGCTCCCCGCACGCGGGCGGCGGATCGCTGGCCGAGTACGGGAACAGCCGGTCGTCGGGGATCGGCTCGTACTCGGTCCCGTAGACCTCGGGCATCTCCTCGGCCCACCATGCCTGCACGTCGTCGATCGTGGCGTCGATGACCGAATCGAGGTCGCCCTGCTGGGCAGCCGCGCTCGAGGCGGCAGCGGTGCCGGGGACGGCGGAGCGCGCCTCCGACGAGGCGGACGAGGCGGACGAGGCGAACGAAGCAGAGGTCGACCCGGCGACGAGGAGGGTCGCCAGGCACGCGAGCGCGATGAAGGTCCTGGGCATGCGAGGAGAACGCCGCCGTCCCCGCCCCGGGTTCCCCGCGCATCGAGCCCGGCTCTCAGGCTCCGCTCAGGCCCGGCGGTCGTCTCCGGTGTCGTCGGAGGCGGCGAGCGCAGCGAGCTCGGCCACCGCGTCGGGGGCCCCCAGCTCGATCACGGCGCGGATCGGCCCGTCGGCACCGGTGACGGCTGCGAGCGCCTGGCGGCTGCTGCTCTGGCGAGGAGGGAGCGCGGCGCTCAGCACGACCAGTCGCGCGCCCGGCTCGAGCGCCTGGAGCACGGCGGCCTTCCCGATCGAGCGCCAGAGCGTGTCGGCGCGCTGGAGACCGGGACGGCTCGTCGTGAACCCACCCGCGACGTCGAAGTACCAGAGCTCACCTCCCCGGTCGCGCGCCGAGAGGGCGATGTCGACCCCGGCCGGCAGCTTGACGGTCTTGGAGACCTCCACGAACCCGGCGGCCTCGAGCGCCGCCGCGGCCTCGTCCTTCGCGGTGCGCCGGGGTGCGCTGGCACGGTCGGCGTCGCGTGCGGCCTCCTGCTCCCGGAGCTCGAGCTCGCGTGCGGCGCGTGCCGACGCTCGCTCGACGTAGTCGGGATCGGTGTCGTAGCCGACGAAGTGGCGCCCGGTCCGGATGGCGGCAACGGCGGTCGTGCCCGAGCCCATGAAGGGGTCGAGGACGAGGTCACCCGGGTGCGTATAGAGGTGGATGAGCCGGGTCGGCAGGTCGACGGGGAACGGGGCCGGGTGCCCCACCCGGCGGGCCAGCTCCGACGGGATCTCCCACACGTCGGTGGTCGCCTCCATGAACTCGTCGCGGGTCAGCGACGACCCCGACGGCAGCCCGAGGCGTTGCCGCTCCTTGACCTTGACCGCACGATCGAACCGCCCCTTGCTGGCGATCACGACCCGCTCGGTGAGGTCGCGCAGCACCGGGTTCGTCGGGCGCTGGAACGAGCCCCAGGCGCACGAGCCCGCCGAGCCCTTCGCCTTCTGCCAGATCACCTCGCCGCGCAGGAGGAGGTGGAGGTCGTCCTGGAGGATCGCGATCACGTCGGCCGAGAGCGACCGGTAGGGCCGCCGACCGAGGTTGGCGACGTTCACCGCGATCCGACCGCCCGGCTCGAGCGTGCGCACGCACTCGGCGAACACGTCGCGCAGCATCGCGAGGTACTCGAGGTAGTTCGCAGGCACGTGACCGACCCCCAGCGCCTCCTCGTACTCCTTGCCGGCGAAGTACGGCGGCGACGTCACGACGAGCGCGACGGACGCGTCGGGCACGGCATCCATCGCCCGGGCGTCACCGCAGTGGATCGTGTCGAGGGTCCGCGGTCGAGCGATCCGGTCGTCGGCGCTCAGCTCGGGTGCGCTGAAGCGGGCGTAGAAGTCGCTGGCGTCGTGGCTCTCGCGACGGGAGACGCCGAACGCGGACGTGGTCGTCGCCCTCCGCCGCGCCCGCCCCGGCGTCGTGCCGTCTGCCATCGCCTCGCATCGTACGGGTGAGGTCGCCCCGGTCGCGGGTGGCGTGGCGCGCCGCGGCACGGGGCGCTGGAATGGAATCCGCGCGATCGGCGTTGCAGATGACGTCACGAACAGGTGTTCTGCGCACGACGGCGCACGATGCACGATGCACGATGCACGATGAAGGTCCGAGCACGATGGGCGACAACCTGACCACGGTGCCGACGCAGTACTGGCACGTCCTCGACGACGGGCGGGTGCAGTGCGACGTCTGCCCCCGGGCCTGCAAGCTCCGCGAGGGCCAGCGTGGCCTCTGCTTCGTCCGGGCCCGTGAGGACGACCAGATCGTCCTCACGACCTACGGGCGCTCCAGCGGGTTCTGCGTCGACCCGATCGAGAAGAAGCCGCTCAACCACTTCCTCCCCGGCTCCTCGGTGCTCTCGTTCGGCACCGCCGGCTGCAACCTGGCGTGCCGCTTCTGCCAGAACTGGGACATCTCCAAGTCGAAGGAGACCGACACCCTCGCCGACCAGGCCTCGCCCGAGGTCATCGCTCGCGCCGCGCAGGAGCTCGGCGCCCGCAGCGTCGCGTTCACCTACAACGACCCGGTGATCTTCCTCGAGTACGCGGCCGACGTCGCCGACGCGTGCCGTGAGCAGGGCATCAAGGCGGTCGCGGTGACGGCGGGCTACATCTGCCCCGAGCCCCGAGCCGAGCTGTTCTCCCACGTCGACGCGGCGAACGTCGACCTCAAGGCCTTCACCGAGGACTTCTACCATCACGTCAGCGGCGCGCACCTCCGCGACGTGCTCGACACGCTCGAGTACCTCGTCCACGAGACCGACGTCTGGGTCGAGATCACCAACCTCCTGATCCCTGGCAAGAACGACTCGGACTCCGAGATCGACGAGATGACTCGTTGGGTCGTCGAGCACCTCGGGCCCGACGTCCCCCTGCACTTCAGCGCCTTCCATCCCGACTTCAAGATGCGCGACGTGCCGTCGACCCCGCCCGCGACGCTGACGCGCGCACGATCGATCGCGCTCGCCAACGGCGTCCACCACGCGTACACGGGCAACGTGCACGACCGAGACGGTGGGAGCACCCGGTGCGCGTCGTGCGGGGATGTCGTCATCGAGCGCGACTGGTACGTCCTGGGCGACTACCGACTCACCGACGACGGCCGCTGCCGCGCGTGCGATGCACCGCTCGCCGGGCGCTTCGACGGCCCGCCCGGCGGCTGGGGCGCACGTCGGCTCCCGGTGCGCCTGGCCGACTTCGCCGGCGTCGGGTGACCCGATGACCGATCGCGTGCGGCCCGCGGCGGTGGCAGGGACCTTCTATCCCGGCGATGCCGGGCAGCTCGCGGCGACGGTCGACGAGCTCCTCGCGGGCGCGCCACCGTGGCGCGGGCCGACTCCGAAGGCGCTCGTCGTGCCCCACGCGGGCTACGTCTACTCCGGGCCGATCGCGGCGACGGCGTACGCGACCCTCCGCGACGCTTCCCCGCGGATCGAGCGAGTCGTGCTCCTCGGTCCCGCCCACTTCGTGCCCGTACGGGGCCTCGCGGCACCGAGCGTCGACGCGTTCGCGACCCCCCTCGGCGACGTCTCGATCGACACCGAGGCCCGCAGTCGCGCCCTCGAGCTGCCGGGGGTGCTGGTCGACGACACCGCCCACGCCCGCGAGCACAGCCTCGAGGTGCACCTCCCGTTCCTCCAACGCACGGTCGGCGACTTCGAGATCGTGCCGTTCGTCGTCGGCTCGATCGACGCCGACACCGTCGCCGCGGTGCTCGACGTGCTGTGGAGCGGCGACGAGACCGTGATCGTCGTCAGCAGCGATCTGAGCCACTACCTCGACCACCGCCTCGCGACCTCCCGCGATCGGCGCACCGCGAGCGCGATCGTCGCCGGGCGCGGCGACGAGATCGCCCCCGACGACGCGTGCGGTGCGTTCCCGGTGCGCGGTCTGCTCGTCGCCGCCTCTCGCCACGGGCTGCACACGTCCGCGCTCGACGTGCGCAACTCGGGTGACACCGCCGGCGCGCGCGACCGGGTCGTCGGCTACGGCTCGTTCGCGATGACGGCGACCTCGACATCGACCTCGACATCGACCTCGACATGACGACGAGCACGCTCACCCCCGAGCAGCGACAGACCCTGTTGCACGTCGCGTCCGACTCGATCCGCGAGGTGCTCGCGCCCGACGCTCGCCCGTCCACGTCGGGCACACGCGACGCGATGGCCGACGGACCGCTCGGACGGCCGGGCGCGACCTTCGTCACGCTCGAGCGCGATGACCGACTCCTCGGCTGCATCGGGTCGCTCCAGGCGACGCGCCGGCTCGTCGACGACGTCGCGAGCAACGCGGTCGCCGCCGCCTTCCGCGACCCCCGGCTCCCGCCGGTGACCCCCGACGACTTCTGCACCATGGCGATCGAGATCTCGGTGCTGAGCGATCTCGAGCCGATGCACGTCCTGTCGTACGAGGAGCTCACCGCCGAGGTGCGGGTCGGTGTCGACGGCGTCGTCGTCGAGAGCGGTCGGCGGCGCGCGACGTTCCTCCCCGCGGTGTGGCGCCACTTCGACGGGCAGACCGCACCGTTCGTCGCCGGCCTGTGGCGCAAGGCCGGGCTCACACCGGGCGACTGGCCCCCGGGGACCCGGTGCTCCCGCTACACGGCCGAGAAGCTCGTCGACCCGGGGCCCCGGCTGCTCGGCTGATCGGCCACGCCATCTCGTCACCGGCATTGTGACGAGAACGCCACACGATCACACGACGTTCGCAACCTCCCCCGCCGAGGGTCAGGGGCGAGCCGCGGGTACTGACACCTCGTGGTCCGCGCCACCACCCCGACCAGGGAGACGACGTGAACACCTACGAGGGCATCACCGATTGCTACGACCTGCTCATGCGAGCCGGCTACTACGAGCACGACGCGATGGCCAAGGCCGCCAACGACGTGATCGGAGAGCGAACGAGCGTGCTCGAGCTCGGCGTCGGGACAGGACTGTTCGCCCAGCACCTCGCGGCCACCAACCCGTCCTGCGAGATCACGGGGATCGACTTCACGGCCGAGATGCTGGACGTCGCGGAGCAGCGGATCGGAGCCGAGGTCGACCTGATCGAGGCCGACGTCACGGAGATGGAGCTCGGCCGCACCTTCGATGCCGCGATCTCCAGCGGTGGCGTCTGGGTCGCGATCCGAGACGGCGACGAGCTCCTGCTCGGCACGCACCTCGAGAGCTACGAAGCGGAGGTCGACGGGCTCAGCAACGTCGCCGACCATCTCGAGTCCGACGGTCTGCTGCTGCTCAGCATCCAGGACATGCACCGCGACCTCGACCGCGACCTCGAGGGCGGCGTCGTGTACTCGCAGCGCGTGGGGCGACCGGCGGAGGACGCGACGGGTCACATCACGATGGAGAAACAGTACGAGTTCGTGCGCGACGGGCAGGTGCTCGCGCAGCAGACGCTCGAGCTCGGCTTCTACCGCCCGGAGGTGATGGCCGAGATCCTCGACGAGGCCGGCTTCGTCGCCGACGGGACGGACGACACGGATCGGTTCGTCGTGTGCACGAAGGCGGGCAACGGCGCCGCCGCCGCGCTCTGATGGCTGCTGACGGCACGAGCGACGAGGTGCGCTACCTCGACCTCGATCACGACGGCCTGCCCGACGCAGTGGAGCACACGCGCACCATCGCGTTCGACACGACCGGCGACGGCACCGGCGACGTGATCGAGACGATCCGCGAGACGGACGCCGCGATCGGCATCGAGGGCGTCGCGCACCACCACGACGCACAGCGGCGCCTCCACGTCGCGGCTGCCACTCCGGGGCGGCCGCGACGAAGCCTCACCGACCGGCTCCGGCGCGCGCGGCGGGTCGACGGCTTCGCTGCGACCCGCGTGAAGCCCCGGCTGGTCCGGGAGGGCCTCGAGCGTCTGTCCGGCTGCGGTGAGCGACTCGAGCGCGTCCGCGTCTCGATGCGCGACTCGAACGTGGTCCTCTCGTCGCCTGCACCGGCACCGACGTGGTGCGCGACCTACAGCATCGGGGCGCGACTGCGACGGGGCGCGGCGACCGCCGTCGTGGTCGACACCGAACAGCTCGCGGAAGCGCTGCTGCGGGCCGAGAGCGTCCACGCGCGCGGCGTGCCGCTGATCGCGCGTCCGCCGCACCTGTGGATCGGTGACAACGAGCTGCCGGGAGAGGACATCGCCGGCGTCGGGCCGGGGGGTGGGCCCGGCGGCTCCCGGGTGATCGCGCGGGGCGTGGTCGTACCCCGTCCCGAGACGGCGGTGGGCGAGAGCGGCTTCGTCTTCCGCCGGGGTGCGATCACGACGTCCAACGGCCTGCTCGCCGCCCTCGCCGCGGCATCGATCACCAAGGTCGACGTCGTCGAACGTGCCGGCCGGGTGACGCTGGAGGGGCGATCGGCGTCCCGTCGGGGCCCCGGCCTGCGGATCACGGGTCAGGCGCTGCTGCGCTACACCTGAGAGACGCGGCACCGACCGACCCGGTTCCGCCCTCGGCTGCCCGGCCTGGGCAATGATCCCCCCGTGGCGAAGACCGGATCGGCGACCAAGCGGGCGACGGCGCCCGCCGACGAGCCGACCGGCCGCCTCGCGCGCTGGCGTTCGCACACGTTCGGACCGGCCTCGGAGCTCCCCTACCGGCGACGCACGAGCGACTGGGTCCGACTGATCATCGGGTTCGCGATCGTCGCGTTCGCGATCGCGCACGAGAGCAACCCCGGCGAGTTCGAGGAGAACCTGTACCAGCTCCTCAACGGCCTCCCGAGCGACCTTCGATCGTTCTTCACCGCGCTCTACGACGTCGCGGCCTTGTGGGCGCTCGGGATCATCGTCGTCGCGGCACTCGTCGCCCGCCGCTGGCGGCTCGCGCGCGACCTCGCGATCGCGGGTGGCGGCGCGTGGGCCATCGGCCGCATCCTCGGCGTGCTGGTGGTCAACGACGAGTCCCTCGAGAAGAGCCTCGACATCGTCACCCGTCTCGGCGACGCATCACCGGCGTTCCCGGTCGTGCGCCTCGCCATCGTCGTCGCCGTCGTCACGACCGCAGGCCCGTACCTCACGCGCCCGGTCCGGCGCATCGGACAGCTCCTCGTCCTCCTCCTCGCGCTGTCGGCGCTGTACCTCGGCATCGGCGATCCCAACGGAGTGCTCGCCGCGCTCGCCCTCGGCTGGGGGCTGGGTGCCGCGGTGCACCTGATCTTCGGGTCACCCGGCGGCCGTCCGACGCGCCTGCAGGTGAAGGCGGCGCTCGCAGAGCTCGGCGTGCCGACGACGAGCGTCGAGCTCGCACCGGTGCAGCCGAGCGACGCGACGTTGATGCTCGCGACGGACGACGAGGGGCCGCTCGCCGTGCGCGTGCTCGGCCGGGACGAGGCCGACGCGCAGTTCTGGGCCAAGGCGTGGCGCTGGATGCTCTACAAGGACTCCGGCAACGACCTGCACCTCACGCGGCTCGCCGACGTCGAGCACGAGGCGTACACGCTGCTCCTCGCGCAGCGGGCGGGCGTGCGCGTCCCGGAGGTCGTGGTCGCCGGCACCGCCGGGCCCGGCGCGGCGCTGATCGTGACGCGCCCCCACGAAGGGTCGCTCGTCGCGGACGCCGAGCCCCGGGCGCTGACCGATCGCCGCATCGCCGATATGTGGGACCAGCTGCGGAGGCTGCACGAGGCGCACGTGGCGCACGGCCGGTTCAACGGCCGCCACATCGTGATCACGCCGCGCGGCATCGCCATCCAGGACTTCCAGTGGGCGTCGGGTGCGGCGTCACCGTCGCGACGCGGGGCCGACATCGCCGAGCTGCTCGCCACGACCGCGGCGATCGTCGGTGACGACCGCGCCGTGAGGATCGCGGTCAAGGCGCTCGGGAAGCCGGCGATCGCCGAGGCGCTGCCGTTCCTCCAGTCCGCCGCGCTCACCCACGAGACCCGGCCCCGCAAGCGCCACGACAAGAAGGCACTCGCCGAGCAGCTCACGAAGCTGCGCGAGACCGCCGCGAAGGCGGTCAACACCGAGGCACCCCCGCTCCAGGAGCTCTACCGGGTCAACTCCACGAGCCTGCTGATGGCCGTCGGCACGCTGATCGCGGTGTTCGCGCTGCTGAGCCAGGTCGGCGACCCCGAGGAGTTCTGGAACACGATCAAGAACGCCGACTGGGGCTGGCTCGCGGCCGCCCTCTTCCTGTCGTTCCTCACCAACTTCGCGACCGCGATCTCGCTCTCGGGCACCGTGCCGATCAACCTGCCGTTGCTGCGGACCGCCGAGCTCCAGCTGTCGATGTCGTTCTCGAACCTGGCCGTGCCGGCCATCGGCGGGATGGCCGCGCAGATCCGCTTCCTGCAGAAGCAGGGAGTCGATCTCGCGTCGGCCGTGGCGTCGGGCGGGCTGCTCGCCAACGTCGGCAACATCGCCGCGTGCACGATCCTCTTCTTCGTCGCGATCGTCCTCTCGCCGACCGACATCAAGACGGGCAACATCCCCGTCGACGAGGTCATCAAGGTGGTGGTGCTGATCGCGCTCGTGATCGTCGTCGCGGTCGTGCTGATCTTCAAGGTCAGGAAGCTGCGGGAGGTCGTGCTCCCACCCGTGACGAGCGCGGCCAAGACGATCTGGGCTGCGATCCGGTCACCGCGCCGGCTCTTCCAGCTCTTCGGCGGCAACATCCTCAACGCGCTGATGTACGCGACGGTGATGATGTTCTGCCTCTACGCGTTCGGTGGCGAGATCAACTTCTGGACGCTGCTCGCGATCAACATCTTCGTCGGCACCCTCGCGTCCCTCGTCCCGATCCCGGGTGGTGGCACCGCGGTGGCGTCGGTCGGCATGAGCGGTGCGCTCACGGCCGCGGGCATCTCCACCGAGATCGCCGTCGCAGCCGTGCTCGCCAACCAGCTGGTCGCGAACTTCATCCCTGCCGTCCCCGGCTGGTTCGCCACCAACAACCTCCTCCACGACGACTACCTGTAGGTACCGCCCCACCGCTTCGGCGTCACGTCACCGCGCCCAGCGCGGTCGAACGACGCCAAAGCCCCCCACCGTTTTCGGCGTCAGCAGACCCGCGTCAGCCGGGTCTCCTGACGCCAGAACGGTGGGCGCGCGTCAAAGGGTGTGGGACCAGAGGTCGTGCGCGAGGACGATGTCGCCGGAGAAGTGGGCGGCGGCCTGGGCGATCCACTCGTCCTCGGAGCCGGGGCCGGGCGGCGGCACCGGGTGGGTCAGCACGAGCATGCCGACGCCCGCCTCGGCGGCGGTGCGACCGGCGTCCTCGCACGACGAGTGGTAGTCGAGGATGTCGTTGAATCGCGGGTTCGGCACCGCCTGCACCAGGTCGGGGCGCACGACGGTCTGCACGTACACGTCGGCGCCGGCGCACAGCTGCGCAAGGCCCTCGCACGGCACGGTGTCGCCCGCGAGCGCCAGGACCTTTCCCTCAGCCTCGATGCGGTAGCCGACGGTCGGGTGGACGGGACGGTGGTCGGTCGGTGCCGCGACCACGCGGACGTCGCCCGCCTCCGACTCGGCCTCCCACGCCACGCCCTCGGTCACCTCGGTCGTCTCGCACGCCGGCGCCCACGACAGGTCGTCGTGGTGGCCGAGCCGGTACTGCACGTCGTCGGCGAGCATGTGGATCGTCCGCTCGACGACCCGCGCCGTGCCGGGCGGACCGGTCACGGGCAGCGGGTTCTCGACCGGCGACATCACCCAACGCGTGGTGATCACGTCGTTGAGGTCGGTGATGTGGTCGCTGTGGAGGTGCGTCAGGAACAGGCGGTCGAGCATCGGCGGGAAGACGCCGGCCGCAGCGAGGCGAATCACGACCCCGCGCCCGCAGTCGACCAGCAGCGTGCGGCCGGCGGCGCGCACGAGGATCGCCGATCCCGCCCGGTTCGCATCGGGGATCGGCGACCCCGTCCCCAGCGTGACGACCTCCATCAGCCCCGCCTCCAGCCTTCTAGCGTCAGCAGACCCGGCTCAGACTGGTGTGCTGACGCCAAAACGGTCGGAGGCGTGGCTCAGTCGACGAGGACGTTGGGGCGGGGCAGGCCCTCGGCCTCGGCGAGCATGTAGTACGCGGCGAGCGTGCCGGCGCCGTCGGCGACGCTCTCGACGTTGCCCTCGGCGTCGAGGTTGAGGTTCGCGCCGTACATGTGGAACCACACGTTCGTGTCGTCCTCGATGCACTGGAGCGTGTGGACCGAGCCGGCAGGCTCGTAGAGGAACGACCCGGCCCGGTTCACGTAGTCGTACTCCTTGTACTTCCACGCGCCCGAGATCGTGTAGCCCCAGACCGGACCCGTGTGCCGGTGCTTCTGCACCTCGAAGCCCGCCTGGAAGATGTTCTGCACGATCCAGAGGCCTTCGCGCTCGCGCACCTGCACGACCTTGAGCTTGTTGCCGTCGCCGATGTCGACGAACGGCAGGTCGTCGGCCCCGATGTGGACGGCCAGCGGCGCCGCCTCGGTCATCGTCATGGTCGGTCCCTCCTGCTCGACTCGCGTCGTTCGGCCGTCACCCGGCCTGGGCGGCCACCGCGGCTGCGGCGGCCTCGATGGCGTCCTGGTCGCCGAGGTAGCGCTTGTCGAGCACGCCCAGATGCGGATCGAGCTCGTACACGAGCGGCACCCCGGTCGGGATGTTCAGCTCGACGATATCGGCATCCGAGATGCCGTCGAGGTGCTTGACCAGCGCCCGCAGCGAGTTGCCGTGCGCGGCCACCAGCACGACCCGCCCCGCCTCGAGGTCGGGGACGATGTCATCGACCCAGTACGGCATCATCCGCTCGACGACGTCCGCGAGGCACTCCGAGGCCGGCAGCACGTCGGGTGGCAGGTCCGCGTACCGCGGGTCGTCGGCCTGGGCGCGCCGCTTCGCCTCGTCCAGCGGCGGCGGGGGCACGTCGTACGCACGCCGCCACACCTTGACCTGGTCCGCGCCGTGCTGCTCCGTCGTCTGCTTCTTGTCGAGGCCCTGCAGCGCGCCGTAGTGGCGCTCGTTGAGGCGCCACGACCGGCGCACCGGGATCCACGACCGGTCGAGCTCGGTCAGCGCGAGCTCGGCCGTGTGGATCGCCCGCTTCTGCAGCGAGGTGTGCAGCACGTCGGGCAGCACGCCCTCGTCGCGCATGACGACGCCGGCCGCGACGGCTTCCGCGCGGCCCTGGTCGCTCAGACCGACGTCCTCCCAGCCCGTGAACTTGTTCGCGAGGTTCCACTCGCTCTGACCGTGGCGCAGCAGGACGAGCGTGTGCGCGGGACGTGACACGCTCCGGAGCGTATCCCCACGACCCCGGCGGGTAGTGTGCGCGCTCCGCAGCACGTCCACATCCGGCAGCGAACACGAAGCGAGCAGCGATGACGATCAAGGTTGGCGACACGATCCCCGACGTCGACGTGACGATCCCCGGCGACGACGGCATGCCGAAGCCCGCCAAGACCGGCGACCTCCTCGGCAGCGGCAAGGTGGTGCTGTTCGCAGTGCCGGGCGCGTTCACCCCCGGGTGCTCCAACTTCCACCTCCCCGGGTTCGTGCTGCGCGCCGACGAGGTGAAGGCCAAGGGCGTCGACCGGATCGCGTGCATCGCCGTCAACGACGCGTTCGTGATGCACGCCTGGGCCGAGAGCCAGAACGTCGGCGACGCGGTCCAGATGATCGGCGACGGCAACGGCACGTTCACCGAGGCGGTCGGGCTCGTCTTCGACGGCTCCGGCATCGGGCTGGGCTCGCGCTCCCAGCGCTACGCGATGGTCCTCCAGGACGGTGTGGTCGAGCAGCTCTTCGTCGAGCCGAAGCCGGGCGTCGAGGAGAGCAGCGTCGAGAACGTCCTGGCGCACCTGTAGCTCCACCACCTCGTGTAGTTCCACCACCTCGCCGCGCGCCCACGAGAGACTGGCTGCGTGGCCGACTACGAGCACGCGGTGTCGCCCGAGGCCGGGGAGAAGCTCGCCCGTTGGGACGAGCGCGCCCGCCCGGCGATCATCCTCGCCGCGCTGATCCCGATCGTCGCCACGGTCGCGGAGCGCCGCGAGGGCGTGCTGATCGTCATCGACTTCGTCGCGTGGTTCGTGTTCCTCGCCGACCTGATCATCCACGTCAAGCTCACGCGGAAGTACCTCAAGCGCGGCATCGGCATGTTCGACCTCGGCGTCGTGATCGCGACCTTCCCCTGGTACATCATCCCTGGCTTCGAGAACGCCGACATCCTCTTGCTCGCCCGCATCGCGCGAGTCGCGCGCCTCTTCATCGCCGGCACGCGCCTCGGCCCGCTCCGGCACCTGTTCGAGCGTCTCGGACGAGCGTTCCTCTACGCCGCGCTGCTGCTGATCGTGTGCTCGATCGTCGTGCTCCAGGTCGAGGACCACAAGAACGGTTTCGAGGACATCTGGGACTCCCTGTGGTGGGGCGTCGTCACGATCACCACCGTCGGCTACGGCGACCTGGTCCCCGAGACGGCGGCTGGCCGCCTGGTGGCGACGGTGCTGATGCTCGGCGGGCTCGCACTCCTCGGCGCGCTCGCCGGTTCCCTCGCCGCGTTCCTCCGCATCCAGGACACCGGCGGTGGAGACGATGACGACGATCCACCACCCGACCCGGCCACCGAGCTCGCGGCGCTGCGCAACGAGGTCGCTGAGCTCAACCGGCGCGTCGCGGCACTCCAGGTGCCGAACGAGGATCCCACGGATCGAACCTCGCGAGAGCTGGAACCCTGATCAGGCCTTCCGCTTCGCCGCGTGGTTGGCGGCAATGCCGATCATGGGGTTCACGATCACGAGCACGATCCAGAAGAGACGAGCGTCGGCGGGGTCGCTCCACACCGCGATCGGCACCGACAGCGCGAACACGAGCGCCGGCGCCAGCATCGTGAGCACCGTGAACCGGTAGGTGCCCTGGCTCGGGTCGTTGCGCAGCAGTCCGTGCTTGCGGGCGAGCACGTACACGAGCGTGAACGTCGCCGACACCGCCGCGACGTCGAGCGCGAGCAGCACGGTGGGGATCGCGAGATGATCGATCGCCGGATCGCCCGCGGCCTCGCTCGTGAACGGCAGCAGCACGATGGCGGCGAGCAGCCCGAGGTTCGCCACGATCACCGTGATGTCGATCGACTTGAAGTTCGCGAAGAGCTGGTAGTGGGCCAGCCAGTACGACGCGATGACGATGAAGCTGATCGCGAAGGCGACGATCTGGCCGCCGACCGCGTCGTAGAAGTGGTCGAAGCTGTCCCACGTCTTCGGATCCGACCCGAAGTCGAGCGTGGTGACCAGCAGGGTGAGGGCGACGGCGAACGTCGCGTCGATGAACGCGATCGCCCGGTCGAACTCGTTGTCGTCCCGCCTGTACCGCTCGCTCAGCCGCTTCGCCACGAGGGAGTCCTACCCGGCCCCGTATCCTGGGTGCCAACGCTCCGGCCCAACGGCCCACCCCGCCCCCGTAGCTCAGGGGATAGAGCGTCGGTTTCCTAAACCGTGCGTCGCAGGTTCGAATCCTGCCGGGGGCGCCACGACAGTGCAGGCGGTAGCGGAAGGGAGCCCGGACCATCATGAAGGGCGTGCGGCTGTTCGACGACGCGACCGTGACGGACCCGCACCCGTACTTCGCCGAGCTGCGAGCGACCGAACCGGTGCGGCCGGTCGGTGACAGCGGTGTGTACCTGGTGACGAGCATGGAGCTGATCAAGCAGGTCGTCGCCGACACCACCACCTTCTCGAACCACTACCGGGGCTTCATCCAGAGGGGGGACGACGGGGAACCGTTCGTCCTGTCGATGTTCGGCGGTGATGATGACGACGACGACGACGCGACGGCACGGTACGTGCTCGCGACCGCGGATCCACCCGATCACGGCCGCCAACGCCGAGTCCTGCAACCGCACCTCTCGACGGCTGCAGTCGAGGAGCTCGTTCCGGCGATGCGCTCCTTCGCCGACGCGCTCATCAGCGATGCTGTGCAGCGAGGACGCGTCGAATGGATGGGCGCGTGTGCGCAGCTCCTGCCGATGCGGGTCATCGCACGACTGCTCGGCGTTCCCGACACGGCCATCCCGCGCATGCTCGAGTTCGGCTATGCGAGCGGTGAGCGCATCGGCGGACTGGCCAGCCGCGAGCGCCTCGAGGAGCTCGACCAGATCGCGTTCCGAGAAGCAGGTGCCTTTGTCGCCGAGGCGTACGAGCGCGCGCGCTCAGGTGCGGATCGCGCGTCACTCGTGGCCGATCTCTTCGCGGCTGCGGATCGCGGCGAGATCGACGAGCTGGAGGCCCTGACCCTGCTGACCCTCGTGGTGATCGCAGGCGGTGAGTCGACGACGAGCCTCATCGGCACCGCGACGATGCTCCTCGCGCGCGATCCCGACCTGCAACACCGCCTCCGCGACGAGCCGGCCGCCATACCCGCGTTCGTCGAAGAGGCCCTTCGCTACGACCCCCCGTTCCGGACCCATCCGCGACTGGTCACCGAAGACACCGAGCTCGGCGGCGTCGCGATCCCGCGCGGCTCCCACGTCGCGCTGATGTGGCCGGCGGCGAACCGCGACCCGAGCACCTTCGAAGACCCCGACAGGGTCGACCTCGACCGCGAGAAGGCACGCACCCACGTCGCGTTCGGTTGGGGCATCCACCTCTGCGTCGGCGCACCGCTCGCTCGGGCAGAGGCACGGATCACGATCGAGTCGTTGCTCGCGCACACCTCCACGGTGGAGATCGATCCCGATGCCGACGCACCCGAGTACGTCCCCAGCCTCCAGATCCGTCGGTTGCGCAACCTTCCAATTCGGCTGACCGCCGCTTGATGCGCAGTCAGCGCGCTTCTCGCTGCTGCACGGCGAAGATCGGGCGATACGGCGCGTTCGGCGGCACGAGGCACGGCCGCGGGTCATGACGAGCCCATCGCGGCGGAGTGCCACGGATGAGCTCTTCGCCGTGGGGCGACTGGTGCACGAGGTCGGTGTACGAGAACGCGTCGGCGGCGGCGTAGGTCTGGAGCAGCAGCGGCCGCGGACGGTCCGAACGGTTCGGCGCCGAGCCGTGCACGGTGCGGCAGTGGTGGACGGTGATGCTGCCGGCGGGGCCGGTCGGGTACACGGCGGCGTCGACACCCGCCCGCGCGACGTCCTCGTCCGACAGCGCACCGACCCAGGTGTCCCCGTCGTAGAGGTCGTACAGGTCGGCATCGTGGCTCCCTGGGACGAAGCCGACCTCACCCATCCCCGGCTCGACGTCCTCCAGGAAGACGCCGACGGTCAGGAGGTCGTAGTTGGTGTGGGGCCAGAACTGGATGTCCTGGTGCCACTTGACCTCCTCCCCGCCACGCGGTGCCTTGAAGTTCAGCTTCGAGTGGTGGAACTTCACGTCCGGTCCGATCAGGTCGACGACGACGTCGGTGATCACCGAGTCCGACGCGAACTGCCAGTACGTGTCGTGCAGGTCGGTCGGTGAGCTGAGTCGGCGCAGCCGCGGCTCGTCGGCCGAGTGGCCGGTATCGAGGTCGTAGAGCACGTTCGACTCCGTGAGCGCTCGACTCGCATCGACGAACTCGGCCGTCACGGCGCGCAGGCGGGCGAGCCAGCCGTCGTCGACGAGACCTGGCACCGTGAGCCAGCCGTCACGCCGGTACTGCGCGCGCTGTGCTTCGCTCAACACGCGCGGAGAGCGTACCGAGCGTGGGCGCACCCGCCGGAGGGCCACCACGACCCGGCCGCCCGAGGCCCGGATGGTGCTGCCCGCGATGGGCACCCGAACCGCTCGGCGCGCAGCGTCCCGCGCCCTCTGAGCTCGGCGGGCACGGGCCTGCAGGCGCTGACGGCCGCGCCACCGGGTCCCGACGGGTCTCGGCAGACCCGATGCGCCGAGGAGACGCCGCCCCGATCTCCGCCCGATTGCTCCGCCCCAGAGCAGTCCCCATGTCAGGATCGACCCGTGGCAAGCGCCGCTCGCAAGCCCTCCACGAAGAAGACGGCTGCGAAGAAGTCGCCCGCGAAGAAGACC
>CAZCUD010000006.1:0-237893 GCA_964501785.1 uncultured Bifidobacteriaceae bacterium | reverse complement strand
GCTTCGCCAGGCGGCGTCGCCCCCTTCGTCGCATCCCGCTCGAGCCCACCCTCGCAGCCTACGGAGCGCACCCGGTGAGTCGGAAGACTCGGCCACACGGGTTGTGGCTCGGTCTTCCAACGCTGCTGTCAGCCTGCGGTGAGGACGGCGCGGAGGTCAGGCGCCGGCGGGGACGGTGACGGTCTCGGTGTCGCGGCCGGAGCGGAGCACGGTGCCCGGGAGGTCGCCGGTGGCGGCCCCGTCGCGCACGATCTCGCGGCCGTTCACGAAGACCCGGCTCACGCCGGTGGACCCGGCGAAGAGGCGGGCCGTGCCCCCTGGCAGGTCGTCGACGAGGCTCACGTCCTCCATGTCGACCGTCTCGGGGTCGAGCAGCACCAGGTCGGCGTGCGCGCCCTCGGCGATCACGCCCCGGTCGCGCAGGCCGAACAGCCGGGCCGGGGCCTGGGTGAGCATCTGCACCGCGCGCTCGAGGGACACGAGCTTGCGGCCGCGCAGGCAGTCGGCGAGGAACCGCGTGGTGTAGGGCGCACCGCACATGCGGTCGAGGTGCGCGCCGGCGTCGGAGCCACCGAGCATCACGTCGTCGCGGGCCCAGGCCTCCTTGCGCAGCTCCCACGAAGCGGGGTCGCTGTCGGAGGGCAGCGGCCACAGGATCGTCCGCAGGTCGTCGGCGAGCACGACGTCGAGGAGCGTGTCGAACGGCTCCTGCCCCCGCTCCTTCGCGAGGTCGCTCACCTTCTTGTTCTTCAGGCCCTCGTTGGCGGCCGAGTAGGTGTCACCGATCATGTAGCGGTCCCAGTGCGTCAGCCGAGCGAAGACCCCGGCGTCGGGCGACGACGCGCGCTCGGCCAGGTGCTTGCGCACCGCCGGGTCGCGCAGCTTCGCCATGCGCTCGGGCACCGGGAGGTTCAGCACCTCGGCCCAGTCGGGCAGCATGAAGAGCGCGCAGTAGTTGAGGAAGCTCATGTTCATCTCGACGAGCACCGGCATCGTCAGCGCGACCGAGCGCCCCCCGCGCGCCGCGGCAGCCTCGTTCGCGGCGAGCTGCTCGCGGTAGCGCTCCGGCTCCTTCGAGTCGATGGTGAGCACGTTCCAGTTGAGGGGCCGGCGCGCGGCGAGCGTCATGTCGCCCATCAGCTCGACCTCGTCGGGCCGGAACCCGCGCAGGCACCCGTCGGTGACGTACTCGAGCGTCGTGCCCTCGTGGTCGCGCACGGCCGCGCAGAGCGCGAGCACCTCGTCGCGCGACGCCCAGCGCGACGGCACCGGCTCGCCGTCGCCGTCGGAGTGCGTGAACGACAGGGTCGTGGAGAACCCGAGCCCGCCCGCGTCGATCGCCTCGTGCAGCAGGCGGGCCATGGCGTCGACCTGGTCGCCGGACGCCTCCTGGCCCGTCGCCGCGGGACCCATCACCGCGCGCCGGAGCGCGCAGTGGCCGACGAGGAACGCGGCGTTGACGCCCACGTTGCCCTCGAGCGCGTCGAGGTACTGCGGGAAGGTCTGCCAGCTCCACGGCACGCCCTGCTCGAGCGCGGCGAGCGGCATGCCCTCGACCTTCTGCATCATCTTGCGCAGGTAGTCGGCGCCGTCGTCGTCGCTCAGCGGTGCGAGGGTGAAGCCGCAGTTGCCACCGATGATGCTGGTGACTCCGTGCAGGCTCGACGACGTCGCGGCCGGATCCCAGAACAGCTGCGCGTCGTAGTGGGTGTGGGGGTCGACGAACCCGGGCGTCAGCACGAGGCCGTCGGCGTCGATCTCCGTCGTCGCGGACTCGCCTTCCCCGGTGGCCGACTCCCCGACCGCCACGATCCGTCCGCCGCGCACCCCCACGTCGACCCGGCGGGCCGGCGCCCCGGTGCCGTCGACGACGTTCGCGCCCCTGATCAGCACGTCAAGCATGCGACGAGTCTCGCATAGGGTCGTCGCGTGGAGCGCAGCCGGTGGACGCGCCGGGCCGCCGCGCTCGTCGGCCTCGGCGCCTGCCTGATCACGACCGCGACGGCGACGCCCGTCTCGGCGTCGGCACCCGACGGCCGAGCGGGCGCCCCCGACGGCACCCTCGTGCTCGGCCACCTCGCCCCCCAGACGGGCGAGCTCGCGAGGGTCCTCGACTCCCTACGAGTGCCCGTGCAGCTGGCGGTGGACGAGATCAACGCTGCCGGAGGCGTGCTCGGAGCTCCCGTCGGGCTCGTGCCCGGCGACGAGGGCGTCGACCCCGCCACCGCCGAGGCCACGGTGACGCAGATGCTCGACGGCGGTGTGGACGCGATCATCGGGCCGGCTTCGTCCGACACCGCCCTCGCGATCCTCGACGACGTGCGCGACCGGGCGCTCGTGTGCTCAGGCACCAACAGCGCCGCTGCGCTCAGCACCGCCGGCCCGCGGCGCTCCGGTGGCCGTTACTTCCGCACCGCCGCGCCCGATCGCTTCCAGGGGCCGGCCATCGCCGCCCAGATCGCGGCCGCGGGGCACGAGCGGGTGAGCGTGCTCGCCCGGGACGACCCCGACGGCGCGCTCTGGCGCCGCACCCTCGTGCGCACGCTGCGCGACGCGGGCGTGCGGGTCCCGGCCGTCGTCACCTACGACGAGGGCGCCGACCCTGCGCCGGCCGTGACGGACGCGCTCGCCCCGTCACCAGATGCCGTCGTGGTGCTCGGCGAGCTCGACGACGGCGCGGCGGTGGTGCAGGCCCTCGTGGCGGCCGGCGCGGGACCGCAGCAGCTCCCCACCTACGGCACCGACGCGATGCGCTCGGCCGGCTTCGCCGAGCTCGTGGATCCGATCACCCCGGGCGTCGTCGCGGGACTCGCGGGTGCGGCGCCCGCGGTCGCGCCCGCGGTGCCGAACCCGTTCCACGAGACGCTCTTCCGGGCCGGCGTCGAGCCCGTCTTCTCGGCCCACCAGTACGACTGCACGATCCTCACCGCGCTCGCCGCGGTGAAGGCAGGCTCCGACGACCCGCGGCGCATGGCGCGCGCGTTCGCGTCCAACCTGAAGGGCGAGGACGATTGCGACTCGTTCGCCACCTGTCGCGATCTCCTCGAGGCGGGACAGAGCATCCACTACCGGGGGGCGTCGTCACGGTTCGAGCGCTTCGGGCGCCACGAGCCGAACGAGGGCGTGTACCAGCCCTGGGCCTACGACGCCGAGGGCATCCCCCGCGACGCCGACCCGTCGACCCAGATCACCGTCCCCTGACACGACGGCACGCCTGCATCAAGAGATCACACCCGCATCACGACGAAGCCCGGTCGCGCAGCTCGTACTTGAGCACCTTGCCGCTCGCGTTCAGCGGGAGCTCGTCGACGATCTCGACGCGGCGCGGCACCTTGTAGTTGGCCATGTGCTCGCGCGCCCACGCGATCAGCTCGTCGGCGTCGATCGACGCGCCGGGGCGCGGCACGACGAAGGCCATGCCCACCTCGCCCATCCGCTCGTCGGGGACGCCGATCACCGCGACCTGTCCGATCGCGTCGTGCCCCATCAGGAGGTTCTCGATCTCGGCGGGATAGGCGTTGAAGCCGCCGACGATGAACATGTCCTTCTTGCGGTCGGTGATCCTGATGTAGCCGCGCTCGTCCATGATCCCGATGTCGCCGGTGTGCAGCCACCCCTCGGGATCGATCGTCGCCGAGGTCGCCTCGGGGTCGTCGAAGTAGCCGCGCATCACGTGGTAGCCCCGCGTCACGACCTCGCCGGGCTCGCCACGCGGCAGCTCGCGACCCTCGTCGTCGACGATGCGGAGCTCGGTGTCGGGGATCGCCCGGCCCGACCAGCTGGCGATCGTCTCCGGGTCGTCGTCGTGACGGCACATCGCGGTCGTGCCGGTCGACTCGGTGAGTCCGTAGCCGGTGATGATCGTCTCGAACGTCATCTCCTCGCGCAGCCGCTCGATGAGGCGCACGGGCACCGCGGCAGCACCGGTCACGGTGAGGCGCAGCGACGACAGGTCGTAGGAGTCGCGATCGGGGTGGTCGAGGATCCCCTGGAGCAGCGTCGGCGGACCGGGGAGCACCGAGATCTGCTCGCGCGCAACCATGTCGAGGACCGCGGGGACGTCGAAGACCCGGAACGGCACGATCGTCGCGCCCCGCAGGATGCACGACATCCAACCGGCCTTGTACCCGAACGTGTGGAAGAACGGGTTGACGATGAGGTAGCGGTCGCCGGCTCGCAGACCGATCACGTCGGTCCACGCCTCGTACACCCGCACCGACTGGCCGTGGGTGACCATCACGCCCTTCGGGCGCCCGGTCGTGCCCGACGTGAAGATCAGGTCGGAGAGGTCGTCGGGCGTCACCGCGTCGATGCGCGCCTGGGCGTCGGCCTCCGCGACGTCGCCGCCGCGCGCCGTGAAGTCGGCCATCGCCACCGCGCCGTCGGGCGCGTCGGGCTGGAGCACGACGACCTGCTCGAGCGCCGGGAGGTCGACCCCCGATGCCCGCAACATGGCGACGTAGTCGGTGTCGAGGAAGTCGGTGACGGTGAACAGGAGCCTCGCACCCGACTTCTCGAGGACGAAGGCCGCCTCGGGCCCCTTGAACCGCGTGTTGATGGGCACGACGACACCGCCGGCGCCGAGGATCCCGAGCGCCGCCGCGATCCACTCGTGGCCGTTGGGTGCCCAGATCGCGGCGCGGTCGCCCGGCGCGATGCCCGCCGCCATCGCGGCGCGGGTGGCCCCCACCATCATCTGCTCGACCTCGGCGAAGTCGAGGCGCACGCCGTCGTGCGGGTCGACGAGCGCCTCGGCGTCGCTCCACTCGCGGGCGGCTCGGCGCACGAGTCCCGGGATCGTCAGGCCGTCGAGGTCCGATGCCACGGGGGCGGAGGCTATCCGTCGTCCCTGACGGTCCGTCAGATGGGTGGGTAGTGTGCTGCGCCGTGCCGCTCGATCCTGCCGCCGAACCCATCATCGAGATCCTCGAGGCGGTGTTCCCGCGGATCACCGGTCCCGAGACCGACGCCGCAGAGGTGCGGGCCCAGTCGGACGCCATGCCCCGGGTCGACCCGACCGAGGAGATGGCGTCGATCGAGGACCGCGCCATCCCCGGCCCCGCGGGCGACGTCCCGGTGCGCATCTACCACCCACGCGACGCCGGGGACGGCCCGTGGCCGGGCGTCGTCTACTTCCACGGCGGCGGATGGGTCATCTGCGGGCTCGACACCCACGACAACGGCTGCCGACGGCTCGCGAACGAGCTCGGCGCGGTGGTCGTGTCGGTCGACTACCGGCTCGCCCCCGAGCACAAGTACCCCGCCGCGGCCGACGACGCCTGGGCGGCGCTCGGCTGGACCGCGGACCACGCGGCCGAGCTCGGGATCGACCCCGCGCGCCTCGCCGTGGCCGGCGACAGCGCGGGTGGCAACCTCGCTGCGGTCGTCGCGCAGCGGGCCCGCGACCGCGGGGGTCCGCCGCTCGCGTTCCAGCTGCTGATCTACCCGGTGATCGACTCGTCGGAGACCCGCAACGACCACGCGTCGAAGACCGACAACGCGACGGGCTACTTCCTCACCACGACGCAGATGGAGTGGTACCGCGCGCAGTACCTCCCCGACGACGACGCCGGCTCGCATCCGGACGTGTCGCCGCACCTCGCCGAATCGCTCGAGGGGCTGCCGCCCGCCTGCATCGTGACCGCAGAGATGGATCCGCTGCGCGACGAGGCCGAGCACTACGCGCGGCTCCTCGAGGAGGCGGGCGTGCCGGTGGTGCTGTACCGAGCCGAGGGGATGTTCCACGGCTTCTTCAACATGGACGCGGCGCTCGAGGGCGCGAAGCACGCCCAGGCCGCCGCGTTCGACGCGGCGCGCACCCACCTCTAGGCCAGGAGACCGAGGGCATGAGCACGATCGTCCCCGACGGACAGCTCGCGTACGGGATGCAGCTGCAGATCCAGGCGAAGTCGAAGACCTTCGTCGAGGACTGGGAGGCCGACGCGGGCGCGGCCGAGCTGCGCCGCCTGGTGCAGCACGCGGACGCGACCGGGTTCTTCTACGTGGCGGTGTGCGACCACCTCGCGGTCACCAAGCCCCTCGACGCGCACATGGCGACCACCTGGTACGACACGGTCGCGACGCTCGGCTGGATCGCTGCGCTGACCGAGCGCGTGCGCGTGATGTCGCACGTCTACGTCCTGAGCTACCGGCACCCGCTGCACACGGCCAAGTCGTTCATGACGCTCGACGAGCTCTCCGGCGGCCGGGCGATCCTCGGGGTCGGCGCCGGACACCTCGAGGGCGAGTTCGACCTCCTCGGCCTCGACTTCGCCGAGCGGGGCCGGGTGACCGACGACGCCATCGACGTCGTGCGCGCCGCGCTCACCGACGAGTACCCCGACATCGACTCGCCCCGCTACGGCCACATCGTCGACGCCGGCCTCGCACCCCGGCCGGTGCAGGACCGGCTGCCGATCTGGGTCGGGGGCTCTTCGAAGGCGGCGCTGCGCCGCGCGGCCCGCAAGGGTGACGGCTGGCTTCCCCAGGGCACACCCCGCGACGAGATGCCGGCCCAGATCGCCTTCCTGCTCGAGGAGCGCAAGCAGGCGATGGGCGACGAACCGATCGACCTCGGGACGATCACCGAGTTCCTCTACGTGGGCGACCCGGGGTGGGACGTCGGCGACCAGACCCTGTCCGGGTCGCCCGACCTCCTCGTCGAGCGACTCAACGAGTTCGGGAAGATGGGCGTGAGCCACCTCCAGGTGCGCTTCCGCAATCGGTCGCTCGACGAGCTGCTCGACCAGATGTCGGCCTTCCACGCCGACGTCGCGCCGCACCTCGCCCGGTAGGCGCACCTCGCCGTGCGCGACGCGACGCCCGACCTCGGGCGGATGCGACGCGAGCGCCACGCCCGCCTCGTCACCGCGATGCGCGATGCGGGGCTCGACGCGCTGCTGCTGCTCGGCCAGTCAAACGTGGGATACGCGACGGGCGCGCGGGTGCCGGCGGCCGACCAGGGACGTGCCATGCACCGCCGGTCGGTCGCCCTCGTCGCCGCAGACGGGTCGCCGCCGCACCTGTGGACCTGGCACCCCGAGGGGGCGCCGCCCGAGCTCCCGGCCGCGCACGTCCACGCCGGCCTCGCGCTCGACCTCGACCCGGGGGTCGGCTCGCTGCTCGACGACCTCGCCGACCTCGTCGCGGCGGATGCCACCCTGGCGGTGGACGAGCTGACCATGCCGTTGCGCGCCGGTCTGGCTGACCGGGGCCGGGGGTGGTCGGACGCCGGCCCGGCGATCGGCGCCGCGAAGGTCGTCAAGACCGTCGACGAGCTCGCGTGCATCCGCCGGGCCCAGGAGGTCAACGAGGCCGCGATCGCCGCCATCAGGCCGTCGGTCCACGCAGGCACGCGCGGCACCGAGCTGACGGGTCGCTTCCTGCGGGAGGCGTTCGCGCGCGGGGCGACGGCCAACAACGTCGACCCGATCTGGCAGGTCATGCCGCGCTCGATCGCCGCGGGTCCGGCGAGCGTCACCGGCGACGTGGTGTTCCCGACCGTCACCACCGACCGCGGCTTCGAGCGCGGCGACGTGGTCTGGGTCGACAACGGGCTCTCGTTCGCCGGCTACATGTCCGACTACGGCCACACGTGGATCGTGGACGAGCCGCCGGACGCCCGCCGCCGCGCGCAGTGCCGGCGCTGGCGCGACGTCGTCGACGCCACGCTCGCCGTCACCCGCCCCGGAGCGGCCGCCCGCGACCTCACCCGGGCCGCCGAGGCGGCGGCATCGGGCGGGCGGCGCCCGTGGCTCTCCCACCTGTACCTCGCCCACGGCACCGGCACCGACAGCGCCGAGGCGCCGTTCGTCGGCACCGACCTCGGCGACGCGTTCGACGAGGGCGTCGTCCTCGCCCCCGGCATGGTGCTGGTCCTCGAGCCGGTCGTCTGGGACGACGGTGCGCACGGGTTCCGGGCGGAGCAGATCGTCGCCGTCACCGAGGACGGCTGGGAGTCGCTGTCCGCGCTCGCCTGGGAGGGCTGGGAGTGAGCACGGCGCACCGGCGGGCGCGCGTCGTCGACGCGATGCGCGCGGCCGAGATCGACGTGTTGCTGCTCGGTCGCGAGGCGAACGCCCGCTACGTCTCGGGCGCGGAGCGGCTCTGGCTGGCGGGGACCCGGCCGTTCGCCCCCGGGTGCGTGCTGCCCGCGACGACGGGCGACGTGCACCTGCTGTCGATCACCGACGACGGCCTGCCGCCTGACCTGGGCGTCGAGCGTCTGTACCCGATCTCGTGGAACCCGGCCGAGATGCTCCGGGCGCTCACGGCGATCCCCGGAGTCGCCGACGCGCGTCGGGTCGGCACCGACGGGATGACGCCGGCCTTCGAGCGGCTGCTCGGCTCGGCCCTGCCCGGCGTCGAGCTCGTCGACGCCGAGTCGATCCTGCGCGTCCGGCGGCGCACGAAGGACCCCGACGAGATCGCCGCGATCGAGGCCGCCGTCGACGCCGCCGAAGGCGCGCTGCGGTCGGTCGTCGACGCGCTCGCGCCGGGCGTGCGCGAGGTCGATCTCCTCGGCTGCTTCGAGGAAGCGATGACCCGGGCCGGCCTGACCGCCCCCGCGCTCGAGGGCAGCTTCTGCGTGGCCGAGGCCGGGGCGCCGCCGCGCACGTTCGCGACGGAGCGAGCGGTGCGCGCGGGTGACCGGGTCCACGTGCGAGCGGGCGTCATCCTCGCCGGCTACGAGGGCCTGGTCACCCGGACGCTGGTGTGTGGAGGTGCGCCGGTGCGCGCCCCGCTGCTCGCATCGGTCGTCGAGCGGTGTACGCCCGGGACGTCCGTCGCGGAGCTCCGCCGCCCCGACGTGCGCGTCGACGGCACGGGGCTCGGCCACGAGGAGCTCGCCGACGACGACGTCCTCGCGCCCGGCACGGCCGTGGCGGTCGAGGTCTTCGACCACGGCGTCCTCGACGGCGCCGTCGTCTTCTGCTGAGGCGCAGGACGGTCGGTGCTTGACTTCGAGTGAACTTGAAGTCCTACGGTGCGGGCCATGCCCAGCACCGAGACCCCGCCGGTCCTCGCCGGCACCGAAGCAGGCTCCGACGTCGCGCTGGTCGCCGAGGTGGCCGACCGGATCCGACGTCCCCGTCGCGATCCCGCCGACTCCTTCGTGCTCCACGCACCGCTCGAGCTCGCCGCGCGAAGCGCCCTGCTCCCCCGGGTCGACGAGTCGGCGCGCGACGAGGCCCGAGCCCGGATCGAGGACATCGCCACCGGGTACGAGGCTTTCGGGCCTCCCGTCGACGAGCCCGAGCACCGCGCCGGCGCAGCCGGGTCGCCCGCGGCCGTGGCCGCCGAGCTCGCCACCGCGATCGACGCGGGCGAGCTCGACGACGTCGACGTCACCGCGTCGGCTCTCGCGCGCGTCGCGACCGGACCGGAGCTGCGCGCCGTGCTCGCGCCGGTCGTCGTCGACCGGCTCGCCGCCGCCGCCCACGCGCCGATCTTCCTGTACCAGCTGCCCCGCGTCGCGCCGCGTGGAGAGCTGACGCTCGAGCTCGTCCGTCCGCTCGTGCGCGAGCTCGCCCGGCAGCCCGACTGGCGGCTCTCCTGGCACCACCGCCGCGCGCGGGCACGCCGGATCCCCGCCGATGCGCTGCGCGGAGCACTGGCCGCGACCCCACGGCTCGGACTCCCGGGGAGCGCCTTCATCCATCCCGTGATGTCACAGGCCGAGTCGAGCGGGATCGCGGCCGAGCTGCTCCGCGGCCCGACCGCGGGCGTCGCCGTCGACGAGGGCGCTCGTGTCGTCCTCCGAGCCGCGGCGTGGTCGATGCTCGACGAGCCCACCGACCACGCCCCCTACGGCTGGACCCACTGCCTCACGATGCCCCAGGCCGTGCTCGGCCTCGCCGACGTCCTCGAGCCGCGCATCGCGCTCGCCGTGGCCTCCACGTACGTCGTCGGCTTCCGGGCCGCGATGGCGCAGCGACCGCTCTCCGAGGCGTCGCCGCCCGACCCGGAGATCGACCTGACGCGCGCGATCGCCGCCGGGCCGGACGTCGCCGCGGCGGCCGCGTGGCACGCGCCGGCTCCCGCGCTCTCACGAGTCGTCACCGAGCTGAGCGCCCGCGCGGCTGTGCACCCCGACGCCCACTACGCCAAGTACACGCTCGCCTGCCTCGACGCGGCCGCCTTCGATCGGGACCACGCACGCCTCTACCTCGCGGCCGCCGCCAAGCTCGCCGGCTTCTGGGCCGCCTCCCCGTGATGTGTCGGCAAGAGACTCGGTCGGTTGGAAGGCTCAGCGACACAGGTCGTCGTTGAGCCCTCCAACGCACGTGGGGGTGAACCCATGAGAGGGGTGGAGGATCAGGCCCACTCGACGTGGGCCTTGATGGCGCTGCCGGTGTCGTCGAGCCAGCCCTTCGTGCGCGCGTAGGCGAGCATCGCGTCGAAGTCAGCGTCCCACTCGGGCCCGACGCGTCCGGCGGCCATCCGGCGGACCGCGTCGACCGCGATCCACGCGTCGTCGCCCTCGAGGCGGCCGGCGGCCGCGTCGACGAGCGCCCCGAAGACCATGCCGACGCCGTCGCCACCGACGACCGTCACCTGGAAGCGCTTCGTGTCGTCGGGCTCTTCGAGGGTCACGACCGGCGGAGTCGGGGCGAGGTCGACCTGCACGAACATCGCCCGGCAGCGTAGGCCGACCTCTCCGACGACCACGTAGGGTTGGCGCGTGATCGGTCCGGACGCGGCGTCGTTGGCAGGGAAGGTCGCACTCGTCACGGGTGCGGCCCGGGGCATCGGGCAGGGTGCGGCACTCGCGCTGGCCCAGTACGGCGCCGACCTGGCGATCTGCGACCGCGATGGCGACGGCATGGCCGAGACGGCATCGACCGTCGAAGGCCTCGGGCGTCGCTGCGTCACCGGGCTCCTCGACGTGCGCGACACGGAGGCCGTCGACGCATGGGTCGGCGAGCTCGGCGATGCCTACGGCCGCCTCGACGTGCTCGTCAACAACGCGGGCGGCGGCTTCCACGCGTCGTTCCTCGACACCAACCTCAAGGGACAGCGCTCGCTCGTCGACGAGAACTTCACCAGCGTCACCAACTTCGTGCGCGCCTGCAGCCCGCTGATGGGCGAGGGCGGCTCGATCGTCAACGTCACGTCGATCGAGGCGTCACGGGCGGCACCCGGGTTCGGCATCTACGCGGCGATGAAGGCCGCGGTGGAGAACCTCACCAAGACGCTCGCCCTCGAGCTCGCCCCGCGCGGCATCCGGGTCAACGTGATCGCGCCCGACGCGATCCCGACGCCCGGCGACGAGGGGCTCGCCGACGCCTCCAGCCAGGGTGCGCGCGAGGCCTACGGCGCGAAGGTCCCCCTCGGGTGGGGCGAGATCGACGACTGCGCCGGGCCCGTCGTCTTCCTCGCGAGCGACCTCTCCCGCTTCGTCACGGGCACCGTCGTGCACGTCGACGGCGGCAGCCACGCCGCGTCGGGCTGGGTCCGCCACGAGGACGGCACCTACACGCCGTGACGCCGTGAGCGACATCGCTCCCGTCCCCCCGCTCTCGGAGGACGAGGCCGGCCTCCCCGGCCCCAGCATCGGCGAGCCGGTCGTCACCGCGCAGCGCCAGCCGTTCCGGGCGCTGCGCCGGCGCGAGTTCCGCCTCCTCTTCTCCGCCTACGCGATCGGCGACCTCGGCTTCTGGATCAGCCACATCTCCCTCCAGTCGGAGATGGCCCGGGTCACCGACAACTCCTCGCTGTGGCTCGGCATCCTGTTCTTCACGACGTTCCTGCCGATGCTGCTGTTCGCGCCGGCCGCGGGCGTGATCGCGGACCGCGTCGACCGCAAGCACCTGCTCATCGTCACCCGTTCGCTCGTGGGGATCCTCGCGACGATCCTCGCGGCGCTCGTGCTCGCCGAGCTCGAGAACGCGGCCGTGCTGGCCGCGTTCGGGTTCCTGATCGGCACGATGTTCGCGTTCATGGCGCCCGCCCAGCAGGCCGCGACCGCGAACGCGGTGCCCAGCGACGACCTCGCGAGCGCGATCTCGATCCAGAGCGCCGGCAACAACCTGTCGCGGATCGCCGGTCCCGCGCTCGCGGCGCCGATCCTGGCCGCCTGGGGTGCGGGGTGGGCGTTCGCGATCTACGCCGCGAGCAACCTCGCGATGGTCCTGACCCTGCTCCCGATCCGCCTCTCGAGCCGCCTCGACACCACCGAGGAGGGCTCGTCGTGGGAGCGCTGGAAGCAGGGGCTGCGCCATGCCCGCGAGCGCCCACCGGCCATCGCGGCGCTCGTGACGATGAGCGTCTTCTCGATGTTCGGCGTCGCCCAGGTCGCCCTCTACCCGGTGTTCACCAGCGACGTGCTGCACCATCCGCGCGACGACTTCACGTACCTCGTCATCGCGTCGGGCGTCGGCGCGGTCATCGGCGCGCTCTCGACCGCCTTCCGTCGCTCGGTTCCGACGCTGCGCGGTGCGGCCGCGTGGATCCTCGTCTACGGCGTCGCGGCCCTCGCGTTCGCGCTGTCGCGCTCCTGGGAGCTCTCGCTCGGGCTGCTCGCGCTGGTCGGGTTCTGCTACTTCTCCACGACCACGTCGTTGAACACGCTGCTCCAGCACCTGTCCGACGACGACAAGCGCGGGCGCATGATGTCGCTCTTCACCGTGACGTGGGCCGGCCTCATCCCGTTCGGGGGGATCTGGATGGGCGCGGTCGCCGACGTCGGCGGCGCGCCGCTCGCGCTCGGCATCGGGGCCGCGGTGTGCGCGGTCTACGCGGGTGCCGTCCTGCTCTGGAGCCTCCAGCGGAACGAGCGTCTGCGGGCCGGTCGGGCCGGCTCGCCGCGGGCAGCGAAGGCCTGATCGATCAGACCGCGCCGCCGAGGTAGGCGCGGTCGAGCGCCTCCCCCACCTCCGTCGGCTTGCCGATGAACTCGACCTTCCCGTGGAGCATGATCGCCGCGGTGTCGGCGACGCCCAGCACCTCGTGGGCGAACTGCTCCACGATCAGGATCGAGACCTGGTCGGCGGCGATGCGCTTCACGACCTCGTAGAGCTCCTCGACGATCAGCGGCGCGAGCCCCATCGAGAGCTCGTCGAGCAGCAGCACCTTGGGGTCGGTCGCCAGCGCCCGGGCCATGGAGAGCATCTGCTGCTCACCACCCGAGAGCGTGCCGGCCACCTGCTTGCGCCGCTCCTTCAGGCGCGGGAACCGCTCGAAGGCGCGCTCGGTGACGGTCTTGAACGAGGTGCCGCTGTAGGTGGCCATGCGGAGGTTCTCGGTCACCGTCAGGTTGGGGAAGATGCCCCGCCCCTCGGGCACGAGGCACACCCCACCGCGCGCCATCGCGTCGGCGCTCTTGCCGGTCACCTCCTCGCCGAAGACGTGGACGGTGCCGCCGGTCGGCTTGAGCAACCCGCTGGCGACCTTGAGCGTCGTCGACTTGCCCGCACCGTTGGGCCCGAGCAGCGCGAACACCGAGCCAGCCGGCAACGTCAGGTCGACGTCGTGGAGCACGTCGATGATCCCGTACGCGGCGCGCACGTCGCGCAGCGCCAGCGCGTCGCCGGACGCGGGTGGCGCGGCGGGCGCCGCGCTCTCGCTCGACGTCGGCATCGTGACGACCGGGAGGTCGGGCTCCGAGCCCGCGGCCTTGGCCGCGGCCTCGCCCTTGCCGCCGTCCTTCGCCGCGCCGTGGTCCTTCGAGCCGAGGTACGCGGCGCGCACGTCGGGGTTGGCCTGGATCTCGGCCGGGTTGCCCTCGGCGATGAGGCGCCCGAAGTCGAGGACGTGGATGTGGTCGCACACGCCCATCACGAAGCTCATGTCGTGCTCGACGAGCAGCACCGCGAGGCCGTCGCCGGTGAGGTCCTTGAGCAGGGCACCGAGCGCGCCGGTCTCGTTCTCGTTCAGTCCCGACGACGGCTCGTCGAGGAGCAGGATGCGCGGCTTGCTGGCGAGGGCCCGGGCGACCTCGACCAGCCGGGCGGTGCCGGTGGCGAGCTTGTCGACCTTCTCGTCGGCGACCGAACGCAGCCCCACCCGGTCGATGAGCTCGTCGGCGAGCGCGTGCACGTCGAACTTCTCGCGTGACCAGCCCTTGCGCATCTCGGCACCGACGAGCACGTTCTCGCGCGCGGTGAGCGTGCCGAAGGTCTCCAGCCGCTGGAAGGTGCGTCCGATGCCCTTGCGGGCTCGTGCGTGCGGCTTGGCGAGGGTGATGTCCTCGCCGCCGATGACGACCTGACCCGCGGTCGGCGGCTGGAGCCCCGTGATGACGTTGAACAGCGTCGTCTTGCCGGCGCCGTTCGGCCCGATGAGGCCGGTGACCCGGCCGTCCTCGACGCCGAAGGTCACCTCGTCGAGCGCCTGGAGCCCGCCGAAGCGCACGCCGACCTCGTTGATCTCGAGCAGGGTCACGTCAGCCTCCCGGCGCCGGCACGGGGGCGGCCGGCGTCGCGTCGTCCTCGGGCGGCGGGCTGTCGTCCTCGGACAGCCCGCTCGGCGGCACGGCCGTGCCCAGCTTCTTCCGTCGTTTCTCGTCGAGCTCGCTGCTGACGTCGGGCACGATCCCCTCGGGCCGTCGGCCGAGCGCCACACCGAGCAGACCGGTCGCGATCCGGTTCCAGATGATGAACGGCTTGAAGGTGCCGAGCAACGGCAGCGTGACCTCCACGTTGCTCAAGCGGTCGACCAGGAAGATCGGCAGCTGGAAGAGGAACCCGCCGAGCAGGGCACCGCTGACGACGGACGCGCCGCCGACCACGATCAGGATCACGTACGGCAGACCCTGGAGCACCTGGTAGTTGGAGGTCGCGGCGGATCCCCGCAGCATCCCGAGCATCGCACCGCCGAACCCGGCGATCGCCGCCGACAGCGCGAACACGGCGACCTTCGTGGTGAGCAGGTTGACGCCGAGCGTGGCGCACGCCGCGGGGCTGTCCTTCATCGCCATGAGTCGTCGACCGAACGCGCCACGTCGCATGAGGACGATGCCGAACCCGAAGATGCAGAACATCACCGTGATGAACAGCACGAACCCGGCGTCCTGCGGGAACGTGAGCCCGAGGAACGTGAACGGATCGGTCACGTCGACGCCGAACGCGTCGAGGTTGCCGAGGCGACGACCGGCACCGCCGAACACCTCCGGTTGATCGAAGATCACGAACTCCGCCAGCCGCGCGAAGGCCAGCGTTGCCAGGGCGAGGTAGAGGCCCTGCAATCGCAGGGCCGGCAGCGCCATCAGCACCCCGATGGGCACCGCCACGATCGCCCCGACGAGCAGGAGCCACGGGCTCCCCGGGCTGAACAGCTCGATGCCGAAGACCTGCCCGCCACCGTTGGCGAACTCCACCGCCGCCCACGCGCCGATGCCGACGAACGTGATCTGGGCCAGCGAGATCTGCCCCGACCAGCCGATCAGGGGCACGAGCGACAGCATGATGAACGCCGTCACCATCGCGAGGCCGACCATGCGCACGTCGGGGCGCGACGCGACGCTGATGAGCAGGAACACCCCGATGACGAGGAGCCCGAAGCCGAACAGCGCCCGTTTGATCGTCGGGAGCCGCGGTGCGATCACCCGCCCGATGCGCCGACCCTCGATGCGGGCCTGGGGCAGGAACAGCAGCGCCAGGAACAGGATGATCGTCGGGATCGCCTGCCCCGCCGGGCTCCAGCGGCCCGACCAGGTCAAGAAGTTGGCCTGGAACGACAGCGAGAGCCCGATGATCATGCCGCCGACGTAGGTCATCGGCAGGCTCTTGAGGCGACCGATGATCGCCGCCGCGAACGCGTCGATGATCAGCAGGGTCAGGGTCTCGATCGACAGCGTCGACAGCTCCTCGGCGAGGAAGATGCCGGCGAGCGCCGCCATCGAGGTCCCCAGCGCCCACGAGAACTGCGACGTGAGCCCCGGTCGCGCGCCGTTGAGCGCGGCGAGCTCCCGGTTGTCGACGACCGCCCGCATCGCGACGCCGAGGCGCGTCCGGTACAGGAGCAGGCGGATGCCGAGGGCCAGGAGCAGGCCGGCGACGACGGTGATCAGCCGGTACCACGGGACGAACGTGTCCCCGATGTTGAATCCGTCACTGCCGAAGAACGTGCCGACCGACCGCGTCTCGCCCGGGTCCCAGAACGTCGCCGCGATGCCGATGAGGAACAGCATCAGGCCGATGGTCACGACGAGCTGCGACACGAGCGGCGCGGTGGTGAGCCTCCGCATGAACACCCGCTCGATGAACGCACCCATCAGCGGCGCGGCCACCAGCACGGTCAACAGCAGCGCGACGAACGTCTGGATCCCGGCGTTGACCTTCAGCTCCCAGTACACGAAGGCGAGGAACATCCCCATCGCGCCCTGGGCGAAGTTGAAGATCCCCGACGTGGTGTAGGTGACCACGAGGCCGCTGGCGGCGACCGCGTAGATCGACCCGAGCGTGATGCCGACGATGACGAAGAAGAGCAGCGAGTCGGTCGTGACCTCGCGACCGGCCCACGACTCCTGCACGATGAACCCGACGAAGATCGCGACGACGAGCGCCGCGACCAACGTCGAACGATGCTGCCGGCCCCGCAGCCGCTCCGTCACGGTTGCCACCTGTGGATGCCCCTTCTCGTCGGTCGGTCAGTCGTTCGTGGTTGCGGTGGGTCGGCGCTCGGGCGCTCGGCTCAGCCCGTGATCAAGTCGAGCTCGAGCGTGACGAGCTTGCTCTTGCAGTCGAACGTGCCCTTCTTCTTGGGGTACACGCGCTTGAACTCGCCGTCCTGGACCTGCGTGACGGCGTAGCAGGCCCCGGGGACGCGGTCACCCACGTCCGTCGGCGCCATCAGCCCGTCGGCGGTGAAGTCGTTGATGTTGTTCGCGGCCTCGAGGAGCGCCTCACGCGTGAGCCCGTTGTTGCCGTCTGCCTCGACGATGGCGTTCACCGCATCCCGGAAGTACACGCCCGCAGACCAGGCCTGGGCGCTGAAGCCGTCGACCTTGTCCTTGCCGACGTACTTCACGAAGCTCTTCGTCATCTTGTTGACGTTGGCCTCGGTGAAGAAGGGGACGAAGTTCATGTACACGTACTGGTCCTCGACGTCGCTCCCACCCTGCTCGATGAGCTGGCGGTTGTAGCACTGGAGCGAGCAGTCCCAGACCTCGACGTCGGTGACGCCCTGGAGCGTCGCCTCCTTGCGCATCGTGATCGTCGAGCTGAACGCCAGCCCGCTGCGCCAGTAGGTCGTGCCGTCGGCCTTCATCTGCTGGGCGATCGGCGTGTACGCGCTCTGCTGCGCTCGCGCGGAGACGTCGTACTCGGCGTCGAGCTTGATGCCCGACTCCTCCTGAGCGGTGAAGTTCGGGACCTGCGAGTCCTTGGCCGACTTGAGGTCGGACGGGTAGAGGAACACGCCGGACAGGTCCTTGTGCTGGCTCAGGTAGTAGTCGGTCGCCCCGATGTTCCCGCGGTAGGTCTGCGGGTGGTCGTCGATCGTGGCGCAGTCGAGCGTCGGCGGGTTGATCGGGTGCGAGACCGGCGAGCACTGGTGCACCGGCTCGGTCGTCACCACCGGGAAGTCGGGGATCCCGACCGCGGTCCCTTCCAAGTTCGCGCAGTTCACCATGTCGTCGGTGTTGTTGAGGAACAGCGCAGCCGTCCCGACGATCGCGAAGTTGTTCTCGCACGCCTCCACGATCGCGTTGCGCGTGTCGTCCGCCGACAGGTGCGAGTCGAGGAAGTCGACGACGAGCTCGCGGCCCGCGAGCCCACCGTTGTCGTTGATGAACTCGGCGAACCCGTTGATCGCGTCCGGCGCACCCTGGAAGAGGCCGGGCTGGAGCGGGTTCTCGACGTCCGCGATCACCGCGATGCGGATCTCGTCGGCAGTGATGCCCACTTCGGTGGCTTCGAGCGAGTCACCGCCCCCGCCACCACCTTGCGCGCCCGCCACCGCCGTCGTCCCGATCGATGCGATCGTCACGAGTGCGGCCGCGAGCAGCGCCACCTTCTTCGGAGCGCGAAGTCGTGCCACTGGTCCCCCCCTTGTCGGCTCGGGTCATCCTGTCGTCGGGTGGAACACGTTTCAAGCGCTCCGCCCCTGCCCTGGGGGACCGCCCGCCGAACGCCGCTCCGCAGCGGTGCTCGGATGGACGCGAACGGGGTGCCGCGGCGTCGCCGCGGCACCCCATCGCTACTTCCGTTGGCTCAGTTGCCCGTCTCGAGGTCGAGCTTGACCTGCTGCACGTTCTTCTTGTCGCAGTTGAACGTGCCCTTCTTCGACGGGGTCACCCGGACGAACTCGCCGTCCTTGACCTGGAGCAGCACGTAGCAGGGCGAGGTCTTGCGCTCTGCGATGTTGACCGTGCCGATCATGCCGTTGGCGTCGAAGTCGGTGATGCTGTCGAGCGCACCGAAGAGGGCCTGCCGGTTGACGCCGTTGACGCCCTGGTCCGAGACGATCTGCTCCACTGCCTGCTGGAACAGCACGCCCGAGGCCCAGGCCTGCGCCGCGAAGCCGTCGACGTTGTCCTTGCCCACGGTGTTGACGAAGGCCTTGAGCTCCTTGTTGGTGCTCGCCTCCTCGAAGGGCAGGAACAGCAGCGACACGTACTGGCCCTCGACGTCGGCGCCGCCCTGCTCGATGAGGTTCTGGTCGTAGCACTGGAGCGTGCAGTCCCAGATGATGTCGGGGTCGGTGAGGCCCTGGAGCTTGGCCTCCTTGCGCAGCGACACCGTGGTGTTGAACGACGCGCCGCTCTGGGCGTAGTTCGACTCGTTGTCCTTCATCGACTGGACGACCGGCGTGTACTCGCTCTGCGGTGCACGAGCGGAGATGTCGACCTCGTCGTCGGCCTTGATGCCGAGCTTCTGCATCGGCTCCATGGTCGCCCGGTTGGCGTTGTTCGCCGCCCGGATGTCGGCCGAGTACAGGTAGGCGCCGTGGAGGTCCTTCCCGAACTCCTTCTCGTAGTAGTAGTACCGCCCCGCGTTGCCCTGGTACGTCTGCGGGCTCTCCTCACGCGTGTCGCAGAGGATCTGCGGCGGGTTGATCGCGTAGGTCGTCGGCGAGCACTGCTGGACGACCTCGGTGGTCACCACCGCCAGGTCGGGCAGGCCCGTCGGGTTGCCGGCCTGGTCGACGCACGACTCGATGTCGTCGACGTTGTTGAGGAACAGCGCGGATGCACCGATCACCGCGAAGTTCTCTGCGCACGCGGTGATGAACGCGTTGCGGGCGTCGTCGGCGGACAGGTGCGAGTCGATGAAGTCGACCACGACCTCACGCCCGGCGAGGCCGCCGTTCTTGTTGACGTACTCGGCCCAGCCCTCGACACCGTTCTTCGAGCCCTCGAACAGGCCCGGAGCGAGCGGGTTCTCGACGTCGGCGATCACCGCGACGCGGATCTCGTCTGCCGTGATGCCGATCTCGGTGGCCTCGGGCTGCTCACCGCCGCCGCCGCCGCCACCGCCCCCGGCAGACGCGACCGCGGTCATCGCCGACATCGAGAGCACGAATGTGGCGATCAGCGCCACCCAGCGAGTGCGTTGCACGTTCCCCCCTTGTCACCGGCCCGGTCGGGCTCGGATTCCGTTGCGTGGTGCCCCGGACTGTAGGACCGGGCCGGGGGATTCTGACCGCGACTGGAACGTGTTTCAAGCCTGACGAGGCGTCAGATCGCGCCGTAGGGTGCACCCCGTGACCCAGACCCCGGGAAGCGCCGCACGGATCCGGGACGCCCGGCCCGGCGGCCCGGCGTACGCCGGCGAGGTCACCGACGAGGCCCCGGTCGGCTCCACGATCGGGGCGGTGAGCACGCAGCGCACCCCGGTGCTGGTGCCCGCCTCGCGGTACACCTCGCCCGACTGGGCCGCGCTCGAGGCCGAGCGGCTGTGGCCCCACGTGTGGCAGGTGGCGTGCAGCGTCGATCACGTGCGCGACCCGGGAGACTGGTTCGAGCACACCTGCGGCGCGTTGTCGGTGCTGATCGTGCGCGGTGAAGACGGGCGCCTGCGCGCGTTCCAGAACGTGTGCCTCCACCGTGGCAACGAGCTGTGCAACGGCTCGGGCACTGGCCGCACCGAGATCCGCTGCGTCTACCACCGGTGGTGCTGGGACCTCGACGGACGTCTGCGCGAGATCCCGTCCCGCAAGGGGTTCGGCGTCGTCAAGAACGACGACTACGCGCTGCGGTCGGTGCAGGTCGACACGTGGGGACCCATGGTCTTCGTCAACCTCGATCTCGACGCGGAGCCGCTCGCGGAGTTCCTCGCGCCGGTGCCGGCCGAGACCGCGTGGCTCCGCCCCGACGAGTACGCCTGCCGCGCCCTCGTCACCGTCCCGTTGCCGTGCAACTGGAAGACCGGCATCGACGCGTTCAGCGAGACCTACCACGTGCAGGGCATCCACCGGCAGATGATCCCGTCGACCAACGACGTCAACGGACCCCAGGAGGTCTGGGAGCGCCACGGTCGCCTCAACCAGCCCTATGGGATCCCCAGCCCGCGTCTGCGCGACGGCGCGACCGACCAGCAGATCTGGGAGTCGTTCTGCGCGACGCAAGGCGAGCGGGTCGGGCGCCCCAGCCAGGACGATCCGGGCCCGGTCCCCGAGCGCGAGCCCGACGAGTCGGTGCGCACGCTCCTCGCGCGTCTGATCCGCGAGCGTCAGCGGTCCGAAGGCGTCGACCTCGACGACTTCACCGACGCGCAGGTCACCGACCTGCACCAGTACAACTGCTTCCCCAACATCTCGCCGGTGTTCCTGGTCGAGAGCCTGGCCCTGCTGCGGACCCGCCCCGGCGCCACGCCCGACGACTGCCTCATGGACCTCTTCTACTTCTCGCGCGTCGCACCGGGTGCACCTCGCGAGCGTCCCGTCGACCTGACGATGGAAGCCGAGAACGCCCAGCTCGGCGGGGTGTTCAACCAGGACGTCGAGAACCTGCTGCGCGCCCAGCGCGGCCTGCACCAGCCCGGGTTCACCCACCTCACGCTGTCGCGCGAGGAGATGCGGATCGAGAGCCTGCACCGCAACCTCGAGCGCTACCTCGGGATCGAGCCGTCCGAGATCACCGGCGGCGAGCGCACGGGCGGCTGAGGTCCGCGGATGCGGGCGGTGCGCAACACCGAGCGCGGCATCGAGGTCGTCGAGGCTCCCGACCCGACACCCGAATCCGCGGGCGACCCCGACGACGCCGAGCGGGTCGTCGTGCAGGTGCGCTCGGCGAGCATCTGTGGCTCGGACCTCCACCTGATCGAGTACGGCCCGCTGCCGCACGTGCTCGGCCACGAGGTCGCGGGCATGCTCGACGACGGCACCCCGGTCGCGATCGACCCCAACCAGCCCTGCGGGACGTGCGACCAGTGCGAGTCGGGGTTCGGGCACCGCTGCCGCACCGGCGCCCAGCGCGTGCTCGGCATCGGGGCCGACGGCGGCATGGCCGAGTCGGTCGCGGTGCGCCGCTCCTCGCTCGTCGCGCTCCCCGACGGCCTCGGTCCGGAGCAGGCGTGCCTGGTCGAGCCGCTGGGCGTCGCCACGCACGCGGTGCGCATCGCCGGGCTCTCGGGTGGCGAGCGCGTCGGCGTCGTCGGGGCAGGCGGGATCGGCCTGGCCGCCGTCGCCGCGGCGCGGCCCCGGGCGGCGGAGGTCGGACTCGTCGCGCGCCACGAGCGTCAGCGCGTCTCCGGTGAGCGCCTCGGTGCGGTGCCCATGGAAGGTGAGTACGACGTGGTGCTCGAGTGCGCCGGCACCGAGTCCGCGCTCGCGACCGCGGTGGAGCTGTGCGCGCCCGGCGGTCGCATCGTGTTCCTCAGCACGCACTGGACGCCCGTCGCGATCCCCGGCGTGCCGGCGCTGATGAAGGAGCTCGGCTTCCAGTGGTCGTTCACGTACGGCGCGCACGAGCACGGCACCGACCTCGGTGACGCCGCCGCCCTCCTGGCGGCCGAGCCGGCGATCGCCGAGACGCTGATCACGCACCGCTTCGCGCTCGACGACGCCGCCGAGGCGTTCCGGGTGGCCGGTGATCGGGCCGCCGGTGCCATCAAGGTGACGATCGAGCCGTGATCGAGGCTCCGTGATCGACCTGGGCCTCCAGGGGAAGGGGGCGATCGTCACCGGCGCCGGGATGGGCATCGGCCGCGCGATCGCGGGGTGGCTGGTGCGGGCAGGGTGCGACGTCGCGATCGTCGACCGCGACCGAGCGGCGCTCGACGACGCGGTCGCGGACCTGAAGACCCACGGCACGTTCGTCGTCCCCCAGGTCGCCGACCTGCGCGAAGCAGGCGAGGCCGAGCGCGTCGTCGGATCGGCGCGCCAGGACCTCGGCCGACTCGACGTCGCCGTCAACAACGTGGGCAGCCTCGCCGGACGCACCCCCACGCCCGCCGTCGAGCAGGACGACGCGTACGTGCGAGACGTCATCGAGCAGAACCTCGTGCTCACCGCGGCGTGCTGTCGCGCCGAGGCCCGGAACATGGTCCAACAGGCTCGCGGCGGCGTGATCCTCAACGTGAGCTCGGGTGAGTCGACCCGTCCGGCGCTCGGGCTCGCCGCGTACGGCGCCGCGAAGGCCGCCGTCAACCACCTCACCACGACCCTCGCGGCCGAGCTCGGCCCGCACGGCATCCGGGTGAACGCGGTGGCGCCCGGCACGACGCTGACCCCGACGGTGGCGGACGCGCTGACCGACGAGTACGTGGCCGCGCTCACCGAATCGATCCCCCTCCGGCGGATGTGCGAGCCCGACGACCTCGCGCGCCTCGTGGTCGCGCTCGCGTCCGACCTCGGGCGCGGCGTGACCGGCCAGCTCGTGCTCGCCGACAACGGCGCGCACCTCTCACGGAACCGGCCTGACCGTTGAGCCGGGTCGCGGTGGTGACCGGCGGCGCGTCCGGCGTCGGCGAGGCGAGTGCCCGACGGCTCGCACGCGACGGCGCATCGGTCGTGGTCGTCGACATCGACGACACGGGCGGTCGGCGGGTCGCCGAGGAGGTCGGGGGGCGGTTCGTGCACCTCGACGTCTCCGACGCCACCGGGTGGGCCGCCCTCGCCGACGAGCTGCGCGCCGACGAGGGCGTCGAGCTCGCTCACCTGAACGCGGGGATCCTCGCCGCGTCCGACGCGCTGCCCTTCCTCGACACGCCCGTCGCCCGCTACCGCGCCATGGTCGGGGTCAACCTCGACGGCGTCGTGCTCGGCGTCCATGCGCTCGCGCCGCTGATGATCGAGCGAGGCGGCGGCTCGATCGCGGTGACCGCGTCGCTCGCGGGACTGATCCCGTACGGGGGCGACCCGATCTACGCCGCGACGAAGCACGCGGTGGTGGGGTTCGTGCGCAGCGTGGCCCCGCAGCTGTGGCGCCAGGGGGTGCGGCTGCACGCCATCTGCCCCTCGGGGATCGACACGCCCATGGTCGCGGGCGCTCGGGTCGAGGCCGGCCGGCAGACCGGCGCGAGCTTCATGCCCGCCGACGCGGTGGCCGACGCGGCGGCCGAGCTCCTCGAACGGGACGATCACGGCCGGGTGCAGCTGATCTCGGCCCGCTTCGGCGTGCAGGACGTGCCCTCGCCCCGGTTCGAGACCTGACGCCCGGACGCCGGATCGATCCGCCCGGGTACGGCGGGTGCCGGACGGCCGGGTTCGCGAAGATGGGGGCCGTGAGCTCGATCCCACCGCCCACCGACCTCGGGCCCGACCCCATCGATCGCGAGGAGGTCCTGCTCACCGCACGCGGCATCGCGACCGCGGTCGCCCCTGCCGACGGGCTCACCGAGGTACAGGCCCAGCTGCTCGGTGCCATCGCGAGCTCCCTGACGGGATACGAGGTCGACTACCACTCGCTCGAGCCGCTCTCCCCCGACGGGCTGGCCGAAGCGCTCGCCCATCGCGACCAGGGCCACCGCCAGCGGATCGTGCACCACATGGTGCTCGCCGAGATGATCCTGCGGCCGATCCCCGTGGAGGTCGCGGCGCGGGTGGCGAAGTACGCCCAGGCGCTGGGGATCGAGGACAAGTTCGTGCGCGTGGCGCGCCGCTACGCGCAGGGCGCGTACGGCCTCGCCTGGATGGACCTCCAGCGCAGCGGCTTCGAGGAGCACGTGCGCGACACCGGCGACGCCGGCGTCGCCGCCCAACGGCGACAAGCAGCCGCGTTCCAACCACCAGAGCTCGACCCCGCGCTCGCAGAGCGCTGGGCGTCGTACCGCGAGCTGCCCGAGGGGACGCTGGGTCGCCGAGTGGTCGAGATGTACGACGGTCGGGGCTTCGAGCTGCCCGGCGCACCCGGCGGCGCGCCGAAGTACCTGGCGCAACACGACTACGTGCACGTGCTCGCCGACTACGGCACCAACCTGCGGGGCGAGATCGAGGTGTTCGCGTTCATCGGGCGCGCCGACCCCGACCCCAAGGGGTTCGCCTGGCTCGCGACGCTGATCGGACTCTTCGACACCGGGTACATCGAGAGCACCGGCTTCTTCGACCGCGACGCGCGCGAGCGGCACGCCCAGGGCGCGGGGATGCACGTGCGCATCGCCGACGCGATCCGGCGGGGCAAGATCGTCAGCATGCAGTGCGATACGGACCTGTTCGACATCGGCTACGACGACCACGTGCATCGGTCGGTCGAGGAGGTCCGTGAGATGCTGCATGTGCCCGAGAAGTCGCCGGCCGCGTGCGAGATCGGGTCGCCGGGCGCGTTCGACCTGGAGGGCATGTCGGAGATCCAGCAACGCTTCGCTGCGGAGAGGGAGGGGGCGAGCACGTGAAGCGCAACGTCAACTTCACGCAGACGATGACGTTTCGGTGCGACGACCCCGACACGCTCATCGAGATGTCCGCGAAGTGGGACGAGCTCCAGGCCGAGGCCGACGTGATGGGCTACATGGGCTCGCACGTGCTGGCCGACCGGGAGAACCCCGGCCGCTACGTGATCGTGGCCGAGTTCGGCGTCGTCGACCCCGACGTCTCTGCGGTCGACGAGGCCGCGAAGAACAACGATCGGCCCGAGACCAAGGAGTGGGCGCAGCGGCTGCGCGACCTGGCCGAGGGCGGCGAGATCGAGTGGGGCAACTACGACGAGATCTACCGCACGGGTTGACCGCGCCGCCCCGACCGCTCAGTGCGCCACCGGCGCCGGTCGGTCCGCCGACGAGGCAGGCGTGACGGGTTCGATCGGGAAGGTGCTCGGCGTCGGAGCATCGTCCCGCGGGGAGTCCACCCCACCCGCGGTCGCGTAGACCCCGAGCCCGAGGGTCACCGCGAAGAGCAGCCCGAGCAGCAGGTCTCCGAACCGACGCACACCATCGCGTCTCACACGAAGAAGACGCTCGAGGCACCCGATCGGTTGCGCGCGTCTTCGGCCGTAGGCTCGGCGGCGTGACGCTGCCACCCGATGCCCACACGACGTACGACCCGCACGATCCGGTCGAGGACGGGCCGCGTGCGACCAAGCACGCGCTGGTGCGTTCGGTGAAGCGGCTCATCGAGCTCACCGCGCATCTCGACTCCCACGAGGTCGACGACCTCGCTCGGGTCGACGCGCTGCGCGAGGAGGTCGACCTCGTCAACGACGCGCTCGAGCGGATGCCATCGCTGCACGCCAAGGGCGGCCTGGGGTCGGCCGGCGGCGACGACGGCGCCCTGCTGGAGCGCAGCGGCATCAGCGGCCGCTCCAACCCGCTCGCCGCGCCGGTGCAGTGGGACCTCACCGAGGACCGCGCGATCGGGTCGGCGACGTACTCACCGGCCTACGAGGGGCCCGCGGGCCACGTGCACGGCGGCTTCGTCGCGGCGGCATTCGACGACCTGATGGGCTCTGCGCAGACGCTGTCGGGCATCGCCGGGTACACCGGCACCCTCACGGTGCGGATGCTGCGACCGACGCCGCTCGGCCGCCGGATCGACTACGAGGCCGGCGTCGAGCGCGTCGAGGGCCGCAAGATCTTCGTGTGGGGCACCGCCGACTGCGACGGCGAGCGGCTCGCCGAGGCCGACATCGTGTTCATCGCACCCCGCGACGGGACGCGCCCGAGCTGAGCCCCGCCGATCGACGCCGGCGCGCGGCTCCGGCTAGTTGAGGTCGAAGTCGGGCAGCGTGATGTCCGGCAGCGTGATGTCCGGCAGCGTGATGTCGGGCAGCTCGGTGCCGATGCACTTGATCGTGGAGATCCCGAAGGTCGCCGCGGCCTCGATGAAGTCGGAGTTGGCGAAGGCGTCCTTCGGGTCCTCCCCGTCGGCCACCTCCTCGTAGGCGTCGATCATCTCGCCGATCGCCGCCTTGGTCTTGCCGCTCGCCGCCTTCTCGAGCTTCTCGAGCTGCTTGACCATCTTCGCGGCGCCCTTCTCGCTGGTGGAGTCGCCGATGCTGCCCGAGTCGAGCTTGGACTTCGAGAGCGCCTTGCAGTACTTGCTCTGCTTCTTGTCGCCGGCACCCGCGGGCGCGGCGGCCACGAGGCCCAGTCCGGCGACCATCGCGGTCGTGACGAGGAGTGCGGCTGCCTTGCGCATGGGTGGTGCCCCCAGGGAGAGGAAGGTGTGGCGAACGGTCGGCCCACGCTATCCGCACCGGTCGCCCGCAACGGGTCAGGAACGATCCCGCCGGGACGCTCGTCGGCCCTTCGGGCCACCGGCCGGCGGGGCGTTCAGGCCGGTCGCCAGCTGGGGACGCCGATCTCGTCATCGACCTTGGTGAACCACACCTCGACCGGCAGCCCGATCCGCACGTCGTCGGGCTCGACGTCGGTGACGTTGCCGAAGATCAGCGGACCTTCCTCGAGCTGCACCATCGCGATGACGTAGGGGAGCTCGTCCTTGAACGGTCGCATCCCCATCTGGCGCACAACCGTGTAGGTGTGCACCTCTCCGCGACCCGAGCACTCGAGCCACTCGACGTCGCGACCGCACTTCGTGCACATCGCGCGCGGGTACCACTGCCGGTGCCCGCACGACGGGCACTCCTGGATCAGCAGCCGACCCTGCGCGGCCGCCTCCCAGTACGGACCGCTGATCGCGTCGCTGCGCGGCAGGGGCTTCTGCCACTCCCCCGCGTCGACGACCTGGTGCTCGCTCACCTTCGTCTCCTAGGGGTGCTCGCGACCGGTGATGACGACGCCGATGCAGCTCAGCCAGCCACCCGAGCCCGCGGCGAGCGCGATGTCGCAGTCGGGCACCTGGGCCTCGCCGCCCTGGCCGCGCAGCTGTCGCACCGACTCGATCAGCAGGAAGATGCCGCGCATGCCCGGATGGCACGAAGAGAGCCCGCCGCCATCGGTGTTGAGCGGCCACTTGCCGCCGCGCTTGAGGTGCCCCTCCGCGACGAACGGTCCACCCTCGCCCCGCGGGACGAACCCGAGGCTCTCCAGGAGGATGAGGCACGTGATCGTGAAGCTGTCGTAGAACATCAGCAGGTCGACGTCGTCGTGCGTCACCCCGGCGCGCTCGAAGGCGATGGGGCCCGCGAGCGCACCCGCCGACGTCGTGAAGTCGGTCTGCTGCGAGATGTTCCAGTGGGTCTGGGCCCCGGCCGCGCCGAGCACGTAGACGGGGGGCTGCTTGAGGTCCTTCGCCCGCTCGGCGGTGGTCATGATGAGCGCGCCACCACCGTCGGTGATGGCACAGCAGTCGAGCATGTGCAGCGGGTCGGCGATCATCCGGCTGTTGACCACGTCGTCGACGGTGATCGGGTCGCGGTAGATGGCGTTCGGGTTGAGGCCGGCGAACTCGCGGACCCCGACCGCGATCTCGGCCAGCTGCTCCGACGTCGTGCCGAACTCGTGCATGTGGCGCATCGCGTGCATCGCGTAGGAGCCGACGAGCGATCCGCCGTACGGCACCTCGTACTGCACCGGGCCCGGCACCTTCTGCCCGCCGCGCTGGAACCCGCCCGTGCCGAGCTTGCGACCCATACGCGTCAGCTGGTCGGAGCCGTAGGTGACGAGGGCGACGTCGCACAGGCCCTCTCGGATGGCGGCGGCGAGGTGCTGGACGTGGAACTCGAACGACGACCCCCCGGTCATCGTCCCGTCGATGTAGCGGTGGTCGATGCGCAGGTACTCGGCCATCGTGACGGGGTCGTCGACCATCATGCCGCCGGAGCTGGCGTTGACGTAGCCGTCGATCTCCGACTTCTCGATGCCGCAGTCGTCCAGCGCGCGCTGCATGGCGAGCACGTGGTGCTGCACGGTGTCGAGCTCGGGGGCCTTCGGGTAGTCGGACAGCCCGATGCCGACGATGACGGGGGTGCGATCCATGGCGCCGGGAGTCAACCAGCCCCGCCCCTCGCGGCGCCAGCCGACCCGACGCGGCGCCGGCACCCCTTGCGCGGTTGGAAGGCTCAGCCACACCTGATGTCGCTGGGTCTTCCGACGCGGCGGAGGGGGAGGCGCGATCGGCGCTCGGTCAGCGCTCGACGACGAGGCGGCGGACCGCGAGGTCGAGCAGGCGGCCGCTCTCGGCGATGGTCTGCCGGCCGTGGGCGACCGCGACGAACGACGCGAACATCGTGAGCTGGAGCAGCTTCACGACCTCGTCGTGGTCGGCGATCGCCGCACCGTCGAGCGCGATCGCCATCCACTCGGCGAAGGCCGCGTCGGCGACCGGGCGGAGCGGCGCGACCGCGGGGTCGGACGACGCGAGTGCGATCGCGGTCGCCTGCACGACGTCGCCGGTCGCGGCCGCGCCCTTCACGGCCCGTCGGAGCACCGCGGCGACCCGGTCGGCCGCCGTCGCACCCGTCGGCGGGCGAGCGCGCAGGCTCTCGGTCAGCGTCTCGACCCCGTCGACGTAGGCCTCGGCGTACACGTGCTCCTTCGACGAGAAGTACGTGTACGCGGTCGCGACCGACACCTCGGCGGTCCGGGCGATGTCGCGCATCGTCAGCTCGGCCATGGGTCGGTCGCGCGCGAGCTCGACCGCGCTCTCGATGATCCGCCGGCGCGTCGCGACGGCGTCCGAGCGGAGCACCCGGCGGGTGACGACGGGAGCTGCCGGGCGCGCCGCGCTCACGGCTTGCGCCCGACGACCTGGATCGAGATCGGGCCGAGCATCATGAAGCCGGGCGTGCGGGCGATCGCGAGCGCGGCGTCGAAGTCGTCGGCGGGCATGACGCCGGCATCGACGATGCGGTCGCGGACGTGCTCGACGGCGAGGAACCACCACTCGCCGCTGTCCTCTCCCGCGCGCATGGTCTCGACCAGCCCGGTGGCGGTGACCTCGGTGAGCCCGTGCTCCTGGAACAGGCGGAGCAGCCGCGTGCCGAAGCTGGGCTCGCGGTACTCCTGGGCCGCCGCGCCGAAGGCCATGACCTGGTGGAGCGTCGCCAGGGGCTCGGGGAGCGGCTGCGCCTCGAAGGCGCGCATGTCGGCTTCCTCGACGACGATCCACCCGCCGGGCTTGAGCGCCGCGATCATCCGCTCGAGCGCGAGCTCGCGCTCCGCGACGTGCTGGAGCACCGCACGTGCGTGCACGAGGTCGAACGTGCCTTCCGGCAGCGGGTCACGGGTGATGTCGTGCTCGCGGATCTCGGTGTTGCCCACCGCGGGGCCGTGGAAGCGCAGGTCGACGTCGGTCGACAGCACCGATCCCGACTCGCCGACGCGCTCGGCCAGCCACGCCGACGTGGTCCCCGCCCCCGCACCGACCTCGAGGCAGCGCCAGCCCGGTCCGACCCCCGTCGCCTCGAGCGCGGCGAACGTCGAAGGGTCGCGCCAACGCCCGAGCACGCGGAGGCGCTCGTGCTCGCGCGCCGCGGTGTCGTCGTCGGCGGCGATCGTGTACTTCGCGGCACCGCCCGAGAGGTCGACGTCATCCATCTCGGTGCTCACGCCCGCCCTCCCCCTCGACCCGCAGCGATCGGGTCGCCGTCGACGTAGAACTGCTCCGCCCACTTGCGGAACTTGATGATCGGGCCGTCGTCGGGCGCGAGGGCCGGGGGGTCGACCCAGACCTTGTGGTCGAAGATGACGACGTCCTCGTCCATCTGCTTGCGCAGGTCGCGCACGAGCGCGTCGCCGACGCGCTGCACCCGCGCCCGATCCTCGTCGGAGTCGCCGAGGCGCTCGACGCGGTAGAGCTTGATCGAGCGGGTCAGCTCCCAGTCGATCGGCGTCGTGAGGTTGACGAAGAGCGCCGGCGTGATGCCCGAGAACCGTGCGATCGCGAAGCCCGGCCCCCACGAGTCGGTGTCGATCCGTCCCTCCTGCGGTCCGCGCGGCGTCGCGAAGCTGACCTTCGAACGGAGGTGGCTGAACGGCCCCTCGTAGGTGAGCGACTCCACCTCGGGGACCGACGCGGCACCGTGCACGGTCTTGAGGTGCACGTAGTCGGGCCCGTTCTCCGCCATCTCCTGCCACGGGCAGCGGACGTCCCACTCGGCGCGGAACTCGTCGGTCCAGCGCGGGTCGGACAGCTCGGGGATCTCGGGGATCTCCCACATCGGTGCCGCGCCGCCGGGGTGGTACCAGAACATGATCAGCCCGTTGCGGTCGATCGTGGGGTACGAGCGGACCCGCGCCCTGCCGTTGGGTCGGTCGGCGTAGGGGATGCGGACGTTGGCGCCGTCGCCGTCGTACTCCCACCAGTGGTACGGGCACACGAGGTTGCAGCCCTCGACGCGACCTCCGTACCCGAGGTGCGCCCCCATGTGCGGGCAGTACGCGTCCATGACGTGCGCCGCGCCGTCGTCGCCGCGCCAGACGACCAGGTCGCGGGCGAGCCAGTGGACCGTGCGCACCTCGCCGACGGCGAGGTCGGCCGAGTAGGCGGCGAAGTACCAGGCGTACGGGAACGCCCGGTAGTAGGGGAAGCGCTCGAGCGAGGACAGCGTCGTCGGGCGCGCGCCGCCGCGCTCGGCGAGCACCTGGAGCGGGGTCTTGCCGTCGAACTCGGTGATGCGAGCCGACATCGTGGTGCTGAAGTCGGTCACCGGCCCTCCTCCGCTCGTCCGCCCTCGAGCTCACCCCGGACGATCGCCGCGCCGGCGGCCAGCGAGCGCAGCTTCGCGATCGCCACCGCGCGCGGGAGCTGCTTGAGCCCGCAGTCGGTCGTGAGGGTCACTCGCTCCGCGTCGACGAACCCGAGCACCGCGCGGATCCGCTCCGCGACCTGCTCCGGCTGCTCGATCTCGAGGTTGCGCACGTCGATCACGCCGACACCGACGTCGAGGTCGACCGGGATCTCCTTCAGGACCGCCGCGTCGGCCATCTCCCGGCAGGCGAAGTCGAGCGTGAGCTCGTCCACATCGACGTCGAGGTAGTGCGGCACGACCTCGCCGTATCCACCGCGCACCAGCGCGTCGAGGCGGTTGCCCCACGCGTTGCCGAGGCAGAAGTGCCACGCCTTGCGCACGGTGACGCCGGCCAGCACCCGGTTGACCGTCTCGGTGACCCACGCGAAGTCCTGCTCACCGGTCAGGTTCGGGGTCCAGGCGCCGAGGTCCTCGTACTGCACATAGGTGCAGCCCGCATCCTGGAGCTCGAGCAGCTCGGCGTTGAACACCTCGGCGAGCGCGGTCGACAGCTCGAAGCGGTCCTTGATCGGTCCGGACTCGAAGTGCACCAGCCCACTGAGCTGGCACGGTCCGGCACCGACCGACGCCTTGACCGGTCGGTCGGTGAGCTGTTGGGCGACGTCGTACAGGTAGGCGAGGCGCAACGGACCTCGGCCGACCGGGCCGCGCAGGATCGCCGATCCGGCCTCGTCCATGACGAACACGTCGCGCCCGCTCGCGCGATCGCGGTTGCGGTGCAGCACCATCTCGGGACCGAAGCCGGGGATCCGCTCGAACCAGTACCAGAAGAACGACCCGATCCCCATGTGGAGGTCGTCGAACCACATCTGCCCGTCGGTCACGACGTCGAGCCCCGCGTCGAGCTCGTCGCCGATGACCGCGCGGGTCGCGTCGCGGTACGCCTCGGCGTGCTCGACCGACTTGAACGCCTCGAGGACGTCGCGACCGTCGAGCTGGTGGGTGAACCACCGCGGCCGCGGGTACGAGCCGACCATCGTCGTGGGCAGGAGACGGTCGGTGACCCGGGTCGCCACGACGCGGACTGTAGATCGCTGTCTGGACACTTGTCCAGGTTCTCGCTCTAGAGTCGGGTGCGTGGACGGTGCTGAGACGGGGGGCGTTCGCGGTCACGACCTCGACCTCCTCGACCTGGAGGCGTTCCGGGCCGAGGCTCGGACCTGGCTCGCCGCGCACGCCGAGCCCCGGCGGGGCGCCGACGACTGGTCCAACGGCCCCCGCGACGCGACGTGGGAGGCGGAGCTCGAGTACTTCGAGCGCTGTCGGGCGTGGCAGCGCACGCTCGCCGACGGGGGCTGGGCCGGCATCACGTGGCCCGTCGAGCACGGCGGCCGGGGCGGCACCCCCGCGCAAGCGGTGGCGTTCGCGCAGGAGCAGGCGCGCTTCGACGTGTCCTCCGGGTTCCTCGCGTCGACGATCGCGCTCGTGGGCCCGACGCTCCTCGCGCACGGCACGCCCGAGCAGTGCGCGCGCTTCCTGCGGCCGCTGCTGCGCGGCGACGAGGTGTGGTGCCAGCTGTTCAGCGAACCGGGGGCGGGGTCGGATCTCGCGAGCCTCACCACCCGCGCGGAGGTGGTGACGTCGTCACTCGGTGGTGACGAGCTGATCGTCAACGGCCAGAAGGTCTGGACGTCGGGGGCGCGCCACGCCGACTTCGCGATCCTGCTCGTGCGGACCGATCCCGACGCGCCGAAGCACGAGGGGATCACCTACCTGCTCGTCGACATGACGACGCCCGGGATCGAGATCCGGCCGCTGCGACAGATCACCGGGGCCGCGCACTTCAACGAGGTGTTCCTCACCGACGTGCGGGTACCGATCGAGAACGTCGTCGGCTCCCTGGGGGGTGGCTGGGCACCGACGCGCACGACGCTGGCCAGCGAGTCCGCGCTCATCGGCGGTTCCGCCGGCATGGGCTCTGACGCGGCCGCGCTCGTCGCGCTCGCGCGCGAGCGCCGCCGTCACGACGATCCGGTGCTGCGCCAGGCGCTGGCCGCGGTGTGGTGTCGCGAGCACGCGCTCGGGTGGCTGCGCGACCGCGTGCAGGGTGACCTGCTCGCCGGTCGCAGGCCCGGTGTCGACGGCTCGGTCCTCAAGGTGCTCTGGTCGCGCGACCGCGCGGCGAAGGGAGAGGTCGCGCTCGCGCTGCTCGGCGCCGACGGGATGCTCCACGGTGACGATGCGCCGCGCGACGGGTTCTGGCAGACGCTGCTGCTCAACCGGTTCTGGGCGAGCATCGGCGGCGGCACCGACGAGATCCACCGCAACATGATCGGCGAGCGCGCGCTCGGCCTCCCCCGCTCCTGACGCCCACCCGGTCCCGCTCTGCGGGACTCGGACCTGCATCGAGGGCACGACGTTGTACGGTCACGGGCCGTGGCACACGACCTGAAGCTCGGCTTGCAGATGGGGTACTGGACCGCGCAGCCGCGCCCGGCGCGCGAGCTCGTCGAGTCGGCGACCCACGCCGAGAGCCTCGGCTTCGACTCGATCTGGACGGGCGAGTCCTGGAGCTCCGACGCGTTCTCCCCTCTCGCGGCCGTCGCCGCCGCGACCACGAAGCTGCGGCTCTGCACCGGGATCGCGCAGATCTCTGCCCGGTCACCGACGACGATGGCCATGCACGCGATGACGCTCGACGGCCTCTCGGAGGGGCGCGCCTGCCTCGGGGTCGGCGTGAGCGGCCCCCAGGTGGTCGAGGGCTGGTACGGCCGCCCCTTCTCCAAGCCCCTCGCACGCACGCGCGAGTACATCCAGATCATCCGCGACGCGATCGCGCGCGAGGCACCCGTGCAGAGCCCGGGTCCCCACTACCCGCTCCCCTACACGGGCGACGACGCGGTCGGCCTCGGCAAGCCGTTGAAGATGATCACGCATCCGTTGCGCAACCGGATCCCGATCTACCTCGGCGCCGAAGGTCCGAAGAACGTCGCGCTCGCGACCGAGATCGCGGACGGCTGGGTGCCCCTCTACTACTCACCCCACCGTCCCGAGGTGTACGAGGCGCAGCTGGCCGGCGCGAAGGCCGACTTCGAGATCGCGGTCAACGTGTTCGTCAGCGTCCACGACGACGTCAGCGAGGGGCTCTGGCCGGTGAAGGCGACGCTGGGCTTCTACATCGGCGGCATGGGCGCCAAGACGAAGAACTTCCACACCGAGCTCATGGCCCGCATGGGCTACGAGGAGGAGGCGCACCGCATCCAGGACCTCTTCTTCGAGGGCAAGCGCGACGAGGCGATCGACGCGGTGCCCGAGGCGTTCGCCGACGAGATCTCCCTGGTCGGGCCCAAGGAGCGGATCGCGGAGCGTCTCGAGGCGTGGCGCAAGACGCCCGTCACGACCCTGCTCGTCGGCGGGCAGGACGAGCAGACGCTGCGCGTCCTCGCCGACCTGACGACCTGAGACCTGACGACGTGAGATCTGACGACCTGACGCCCCGTCAGGTCGCCACCTAGATTCGGCGACGGAAGCGAACGTCCGCGGGGCCGAACGGCCCGCTGCGGAGCAACCAGGAGGCCCGGGCCCGAGCGGCCCGGCGCGAAGCGCCGAGAGCGGAGAAGGTGTTGGAGTTCAACCTCGCCGACATGTTCGAGAACGCGGTCGACCACTTCGGTGACCGCGAGTACCTCGTGTGCGACGGCAAGCGGCGCACCTACGCCGAGATGGACGAGCGGGCCAACCGGCTCGCCCACCACCTGGCGCGGGAGGGCATCGGGCCCGGCGACCACGTCGGCATCTATGCGCTCAACTCGGTCGAGTGGGTCGAGACCCTCTGGGCGGTCTTCAAGCTGCGGGCCGTCTGGATCAACATCAACTACCGCTACGTCGAGGACGAGCTGGCGTACCTGTTCGACAACGCCGACCTGAAGGCGCTCGTCTACCAGCAGGAGTTCGGCCCCCGCGTGCAGGGCGTCCTCGACACGCTTCCGCTGCTCGGCCACTCCATCGTCATCGACGACGGTTCGGGCGCCGACGTGAGCAAGCTCGACTCCGTCGGCTACGAGGACGCGGTCGCGAGCGGCGCCCCGGGGCGCGACTTCGGTCCGCGCTCGGCCGACGACCGCTACATCCTCTACACCGGCGGCACGACCGGCATGCCGAAGGGCGTGGTCTGGCGGCAGGAGGACGTGTTCTACGCGCTCGGCGGGGGCATCGACATCCTCACCGGCGTGAAGGCGACGCGCCCCGAGGAGATGGCCGAGAAGGGCCTCGCCAACCCGACCCAGGCGGTGATGCTGCCCATCGCTCCCCTCATGCACGGCGCGACGCAATGGGGCGTGATGGGACAGGCGCTCGTCGGCAACAAGGTGTGCCTGATCCCGCGCTTCGAGCCCGTCGAGGTCTGGAAGCTGGTCGCTGCCGAAGGCGTCCACGCCATGATGATCACCGGCGACGCGATGGGCCGCCCGCTGCTGGAGGCGCTCGACGACCCGGAGGTGAAGGACCTCGACCTGTCGTCGTGGGTCTCGCTCTCGAGCACCGCGGCGCTGTTCTCGCCGAGCGTGAAGGACGCGTTCCTCGAGCGCTTCCCCAACCTGATCCTCACCGAGGCCATCGGCGCGTCGGAGAGCGGCTCCAACGGCTACACGATGATCGAGAAGGGCAAGACCGCGATGAAGGGCGGCCCGACCGTCACTCCGATCACCGACACCGTCGTGCTCGACGAAGACCTGGAGGTCGTCGAGGCGGGCTCCGAGGTGATCGGGAAGGTCGCCCGGCGCGGCAACATCCCGCTCGAGTACTACAAGGACCCGAAGAAGACCGCCGAGACGTTCGTGACCGACAAGCAGGGCGTGCGCTACGCGATCCCGGGCGACTTCGCCACGATGGACGCCGACGGCACGATCACGCTGCTCGGGCGCGGCTCGGTCTCGATCAACTCCGGTGGGGAGAAGATCTTCCCCGAAGAGGTCGAGGGCGCGGTCAAGGGACACCCCGACGTCTACGACTGCGTCGTGGTGGGCGTGAAGGACGAGCGTTGGGGCCAGCGCGTCGTCGCGGTCGTGCAGTGCCGCGAGTCCACGTCGCCCACCCTGGAGTCGATCCAGGAGCACTGCCGCACGATGATCGCGGGCTACAAGGTCCCGCGCGAGATGCACTTCGTCGACTCCGTCCAACGATCGCCGTCGGGCAAGCCCGACTACCGCTGGGCCCAGGAGGTCGCGGCGAAGGCCGCGACCGGCGCCTGACCCGAGCGACCCCGGGCGGCCGCGGCGCTGCCCGCGTAGGTTGCTGCCCATGCCCGTCGTCCTCGTCCACGGTGTCCCCGACACCTCCGAGATGTGGGATCCGCTCGTCGCGGAGCTGAGCCGCGACGACGTCGTGCGGCTCCGGCTCCCCGGCTTCGGCGAACCCGTCCCCGACGGCTTCGCGTCGACGAAGGAGGAGTACGTCGACTGGATCGTGGGTCAGCTCGCCGAGATCGGTGAGCCGGTCGATCTGGTCGGGCACGACTGGGGCTCGTTGATGACCCAGCGCGTCGCGCTGACGAGACCCGAGCTGCTGCGCTCGTACACGCTGAGCAACGGCGCGATCACCGACCGCTTCAAGTGGCACGAGATGGCGGTGCAGTGGCAGACGCCCGAGGTCGGCGAGCAGATCATGGCCGCGTTCACACCCGAGACGATCGGCCCGGGGCTCGCGGCGACGGGTCACCCCGGCGCCGAGACGGCCGCGGCGGCGATCGACGACCGCATGAAGCGCTGCATCCTCGCGCTCTACCGGTCGGCGACGGATCTGCCCGGTGACTGGGCGCCGAAGGGCCCGGGACCTCGTCCCGGTCTGGTGCTCTGGGGCACCGAGGACCCGGTCGGCCCGCTCGCGTCGGGCGAACGGTACGCGGAGGTCTCCGGCGCACGCCTGGTGCCGCTCGACGGCAGCCACTGGGCGATCGTCGAGCGCGCACCGGAGGCCGCGGCCGCACTCGACGACTTCTGGGGCTCGCTCGCCTGACGGGTCGGCGGGCGCGGCAGTCCGCCCGGTGCGCCACCCGACGTGCAAGGCTTCTCGGCCCATGCCAGTCGCCGAAGAGCTCCAGCCCTACCTCGCGATGCTCGCCGAGGCCGCGCTCCCGCCGGTCGAGACGATGCCGCTCGACGTGATCCGCTCGACGGCCGACGCGTTCGCGCACACGAACGCGAAGGAGGCGCGCCCGGTCGACGTCGTCGAGGACCGGCACCTGCCCGGCCCGGCGGGCGACATCCCCGTGCGCGTCTACGACCCCGATCCCGAGGAGACCTCGCCCGTCGTCGCGTACTTCCACGGCGGCGGCTTCGTGTTCATGGGCATCGAGACCCACGATCGCGTGTGCCGGCGCCTCGCCGACGAGGCCGGTGCGGTCGTCGTCAGCGTCGACTACCGGCTCGCGCCGGAGCACCGCTTCCCCGCCGCGCTCGACGACTGCATGGCGGTCACCCACTGGCTCACCCACCACGCGGCCGAGCTCGCGGGCGACCCCGAGCGCATCGCCGTCGCCGGCGACAGCGCGGGCGGCAACCTCGCGGCCGCGACCGCGCTCGCGGCCCGCAACGGCGGTCCCGGGCTCGCCGGGCAGGTGCTCGTCTACCCGGTGATCGATGCCGCCTGCGCGACGCCGTCGTTCGAGGAGAACGCCGAGGGGTACCTGCTCGCGGCGTCGACGATGCGCTGGTTCTGGTCGGAGTACCTGGGTCCCGACGGCGATCCCCGAGAGCCCTACGCGTCGGTGCTCCACGCCGAGTCGCTCGAGGGCGCGCCCCCCGCCCTCGTGCTCACCGCGGAGTACGACGTGCTGCGTGACGAGGGCGAGGCCTACGCGGAGCGCCTCCGCGGCGCCGGCGTCGACGTCTCGCTGCTGCGCTACCCCGGGATGATCCACGGGTTCCTCAACATGGACGCGCTCACGCCCGCGAGCGACCAGGCGATGGCCGAGGTCGCGGCGTTCCTGCGCCGGGTCTTCGAGACCTGACCCCTTCCCGCGCGCCTCTCGGCCCACCGCACGATCCGGACGCCGCCCGACGGCCTCGGCTACCGTTCGCGGATTCGAGGCCGGGCCACCGGCATCGGGCGGAGACGGTCAGGGCGCTCGTGGCCCTGGGACCCGGACAAGGGGATGCGAACGGTGCAAGCCACGATCATCCGGCGGGGCGCGGGCGCGCTCTTCGCCGCCACGCTCGCCGGCGGCGCGCTCGTCGCCACCGCGGCGTCGAGCGGCGCGCAGGCCGACTCGGAGTCGTACGCGTACACCGGCGAGGACGAGACGTTCGTCGTGCCGGCGGGCGTCTGCCAGCTCGAGATCGACGCGGTCGGCGCCAACGGTGCCGACGCGATCACCAACGAGGTCGACTCGCCCGCGCTCGGTGGCGACGGCGGGGTCATCAGCGCCCTGGTCCCGGTCACCGCGGGCGAGGAGCTCCTGGTCCAGGTCGGCGGCCCCGGCACCTCGAACGGGGGCATCAACCCCGGGTTCGGTGGCAGCAGCGGCGCGTCGCTCAGCGGCGGTGACGGCGGGACGTCGCCCGGCGACGGCTTCGCCGGCGCTGGTGGCGGTGGCGCGAGCGCGGTGAGCCGCGCGAGTGGCGCGACGCTCATCGCGGCGGGCGGCGGCGGCGGTGGCGGCGGTCAGTCGTTCAGCGGCGTGCAGGTGTCGGCCGACGGTGGTGACGGCGGCGGCGAGGCCGGCGGCGACGGCGCGCCGGACGGTCCCGGCGGTGGCGGCGCGACGAGCGACGCACCGGGAGCCGGTGGCGGCGACGCGAGCTTCAGCGGCGAGCCGGGCTTCCCGGGCGTCGGTCCGGTCGGCGGTGAAGGCGGCGGCGGCGGCCGGGCCGGCGGCGGCGCCGGCGGCGGCTGGTTCGGCGGCGGTGGCGGCGCGGGCCAGCAGGTCGACCAGCAGACCATCCAGCCCGGCGGTGGCGGCGGCGGCTCGTCGAATGCGATCGCCGGCGCGACCATCCTGGCCAACGACCCGGGCGCCAACACGAACGTCGACGGCGAGGGGTCGATCGTCATCAGCTGGGAGCCCGGCGTCGGCTGCGTCGCCCCGATCGAGGCGGTCATCCGCTTCACCGGCTGACTCACGACGCCCCACGAACGCGAACGAGCCCCGGCCGAGGCCGGGGCTCGTTGCCGTTCGGGGTCGAACTAGAGACGCTGGAGGATGCTCGCCGTGCCGAGCGAGCCGCCGCAGCACATCGTGACGAAGGCCAGCTCGCCGTCGGTGCGCTCGAGCTCGTGCAGCGCGGTGGTGATGAGCCGCGAGCCGGTGGAACCGACCGGGTGGCCGAGCGCGATCGCGCCGCCGTTCACGTTGACGCGGTCGAGGTCGGGCTTGTGCACCTGCGCCCACGACAGCACCACGGCCGCGAAGGCCTCGTTGATCTCGAACACGTCGAAGTCGGCCATCGCCATGCCGGAGCGGTCGAGCATCTTGGCCGTGGCGTCGACCGGCCCGTCGAGCAGGTAGTAGGGGTCGGTGCCGGTGACGAGCTGGTGGAGCAGCTTGGCCCGCGGCTTGAGCCCGAGCTCGGCCGCCTTCTCCTCGCTCATCCAGAGCACCGCGGCGGCGCCGTCGGAGATCTGCGACGACGTGCCCGCGGTGTGCTTGTAGCCCTCGACGACGGGCTTGAGCTTCGCCAGCCCCTCCATCGTCGTGTCGCGCAGCCCCTGGTCCTTCGAGATGAGCTGCGTCTCGCCCGTCGGCTCGCCGTCCTCACCGATGACCGGGGTCTCGATCGGGGCGACCTCGCGCTCGAAGCGGCCCTCCTCCCACGCCTGCTTGGCCTTGCGCTGCGAGTGGAAGCCCCACTCGTCGAGGTCTTCGCGGGTGATGCCGCGGTTGTCGGCGATGCGCTCCGCGGCGCCGAACTGGCCGTTCGGCGGGTCGTCCCAGGGCCACGGCTCGGTCTTGTAGTGACCGGGACCGTTGACGACGTTCGCCCCCAGCGGCACGTGGCTCATCTGCTCGACCCCGCAGGCGATCGCGACGTCGGCGCCGCCGGCGGCGATGATGCCCGCCGCGAGGTGGTTCGCCTGCTGCGCCGACCCGCACTGCGCGTCGACCGTCGTGCAGGCCGTCTGGTACGGGAGCTTGTCCTGACCCGCCGAGAGCCACGCGTTGCGGGTGACGTTGGAGCCCTGCTCTCCCGCCTGGGTCACGCAGCCACCGATCACCTCGTCCACCAGCATCGGGTCGATCCCCGCCCGCTCGATGACCTGGAGCTGGGCGTGGCGGAGCGTCTCGGTGGCCTTCAGGCCGGAGAGCCAGCCGTTGCGCTTGCCGATCGGCGTGCGGACGGCTTCGACGAGGACGGGCTGGCGCATTTGGGTGACCCCTTCTCCCGGGCTGTGTCCGACCGGGGCTCCGGTTCGGACCAGATGTGACGGGTCGTCAGTCTAGGGGCCATCATCTCGGGGCTCCCGATGACGAACTCCCCTTCCCCTGCCGCGTCCGACGACGCACGACTGGCCGTGACGCGACGCGTGGGCGCGGCGACCCGGGAGCTGGTGGGGCTGCTGATCAACACCTCGGCCCCCACCGCCGAGCTCGAGGTCGCCGCCGACCGCGTCGAGGAGCTCGTCGCGACGCTGCGCCCCTTCGGCGTCACCAGCCGGTACGACGGCAGCGAGGGCCTCCGCATCCGCCGCGACCGCACGCCGACCGACGATCGCCTCTTCGAGTACCACCCCTTCGCCGGCCTCTCGAACCCCAACGCACCGCCCCTCACGCTGATCGAGACGCCCGACGGCCCGGCGGCGCTCGCCACGTACGACCACCGCCACGAGGGCATGCCGGGCAAGCTGCACGGCGGCGTCCTCGCCGCCGCGTTCGATCTGGTCCTCGGCGCGTGCGCGGCGCGGGCGGTGGGGCGTCCCGCGCCGACCGGACGACTCACGATCCGCTACCGGATCCCCACGCCGCTGCACACCGAGCTGCGCTACGAGTCGCGCGTCGAGCGCGTGGACGGACGCAAGATCGTGACCACCGCCACGGTGTCGGCGGGAGGCGAGGTGACCGCGGAGGCCGAAGGGCTCTTCATCGCCGCCCGCACCGAGATGCTGCCGGCCATCGGGCGGGCGGACGCCTGAGTTGAGCGCACGCGGGGGCGACGACGGTGACGCGGCGCGGGGTGGCCCGCTCGCGGGGATGCGCATCGTCGAGCTGCTCGGCCTCGGGCCGGGCCCGTTCTGCGGGATGCTGCTCGCCGACCTCGGCGCCGAGGTGCTGCGCGTCGACCGCGTCGACGCGGTGCGGGCGATCGACACGTCGGTCCCCGCGACCAACGCCATGTACCGATCGAAGGCCGCGATCGGCCTCGACCTCAAGTCGCCGGACGGCGTCGAGGCGTTCCTGCGCCTGACCGACGGTGCCGACGCCGCGTTCGAGGTGTTCCGCCCGGGGGTCGTCGAGCGTCTCGGCATCGGGCCCGAGGTCGCGTGCGCCCGCAATCCGCGCCTCGTCTACGGCCGCCTCACCGGGTACGGACAGGACGGGCCGCTGGCCGAGAAGGCCGGCCACGACATCGACTACGTGGCGATCGCAGGCGCGCTCGAGCCGCTCGGGCGGGCGGGCGCGCCCCCGACGCCGCCGATCAACGTCCTCGCCGACTTCGCCGGCGGCGGGATGCTGCTCGCGTACGGGATCGTCGCCGCGCTGCTCGCGCGCGAGCGCACGGGCGAAGGCCAGGTCGTCGACGCGGCGATGGTCGACGGCGCCGCGGTGATGCTCACGCCCTTCTACGCCGCCCGCGCGTCGGGCTTCTGGGGCCCACGGGGCACCAACATGCTCGACACCGGCTCGCCCTGGTACGACAGCTACGAGACGAGCGACGGCCGCTGGCTGGCCGTCGGAGCGATCGAGCCCCAGTTCTACGCGCAGCTCCTCGAAGGGCTCGGTCTCGCGGACGAGGACCTCCCCGATCAGCACGACCAGTCGGGCTGGCCGCGCCTGCGCGAGCGGTTCACCGAGGTCATCGCGTCACGGACGCGCGACGAATGGGAGACCCACTTCGCTGCCTACGACGCGTGCGTCGCCCCGATCCTCGACCCCGTCGAGGCGCCGTCGCACCCCCACAACGTCGCGCGGGCGACGTTCCGCGAGATCCGCGGGGTGCCGCAGCCCGCACCCGCGCCCCGCTTCTCGGGCACGCCGCTGCCCGAGCCGTCCCCACCCGAGCACGCCGGCGAGCGCGCCGTGCACGTGCTGGAGGGCTGGGGGTTCACGACCGACGAGGTGACTGGCCTCGTCGACCGCGGCGTGCTGGTGTAGAGCGGTTCGAGACCGAGGGGGAGTCTGATCCACATGCCGATCCCGGAGCAGCGAGATCTGGAGAAGGCCCGCGACATCGTCGCGGCGTGGCTGGGCGAGCAGCTGCCGGGCGCGACCGACGTCGAGGTCGGCGAGCTGACCGGACCCGCGTTCACCGGCTTCTCGAACGAGACGTTGCTGTTCGACGCGTCGTACACCGACGCCGACGGCGCCCGCCAGACCGAGAAGCTCGTGCTGCGGGTGAAGCCGACGCAGCACACGGTGTTCATGGAGGCCGACTTCGAGTCGCAGTACAAGGTGCTCGAGGCGCTCGGCACCAAGACCGACGTGCCGGTGCCGACGATGCGGTGGTTCGAGGCGAGCGACGAGCACCTCGGTGCACCGTTCTTCGTGATGGACCAGGTCGAAGGGCGCGCGCCGAGCGACTCGCCGCCCTACACCGTGGGCGGGTGGTTCTTCGAGGAGACGACGCCGGACCAGCGGCGCACGCTCGTGATGAACGGCGTCGACGCGCTCGCCGCCGTCCACGCGGTCGACTGGCAGGCGCTCGGCTTCGACTTCCTCGACAAGCCGCAGTACGGGCGGCTGGGGTTCGAGCAGCAGCTCCGCTACTACGAGAAGTCCTACGAGTGGGCCGACCCGGGCGCGGCGCCGCCCCGGGTGGCGAAGGCCGCGCTCGAGTGGGTGCAGGCCAACGCTCCGGCCGAGGACCCCGAGCTCGGGCTCTGCTGGGGTGACGCCCGCATCAACAACCAGCTCTTCGGGCCCGACTACGACGTCCGCGCGGTCGTCGACTGGGAGATGGTGACGATCGCCGACCCGATGATGGACCTCGGTTGGTGGCTCTTCCTCGACCGCCACTTCCACGAGGGCATGCCCGCAGCCCGCCTCGAAGGGTTCCCGACCCGCGAGGAGATGGTGGCCCGCTACGAGCAGACGAGCGGGCGCGCGGCGCGCGACCTGGAGTTCTACGAGATCTTCGGCGGTCTTCGGTTCGCGGTCGTCATGATGCGGATCAAGCATCTGCTCGTCGACTTCGAGCTGATGCCGCCCGACACCGACATGGCCGAGAACAACGCGGTCACCAGGGTGCTGGCCGACCTCCTCGACATCGAGTCCCCCGGCGAGGGCGTCCCCTGGGAGTAGACACCTAGGAGTCCAGGTCTTCGGGCCAGTCGCGGGTGGGGCTGAGCGACCACTGCGGGTCTCGCCGCTCGAGGAAGGCCATGACGCCCTCACGGGCGTCGTCACGACCCATGACGACCCGGTGGTACGCGGTCTCCAGGCGATCGCACTCGTCGGCGTCGAGGGTCGGCTGGTGCCACAGGAGCCGCTTCGACAGCGCGATCGACAGCGGCGCGGTGTTGACCGCGAGGTCGCGCGCGTAGTCCATCGCCGCGGGCAGGACCTCGTCGGCGGGCAGGGCGCGCGCCGCCAGGCCCATCGCGAACGCTTCCTCGGCGCTGAAGTGCCTCCCCGAGAGCAGCAGGTCCGCGGCGCGCGCGAACCCGACCGCGCGCGGCACCGTCCAGTGCGAGTGCGCGTCGGGAAGCACGCCGCGGCGGTTGTGCACGAACCCGTACTTCGCTCCGGTGGCCATGAAGCGCAGGTCGCAGTGCATCGCGAGCGTCATGCCGATGCCGATGGCGTGCCCGTTCATCGCGGCCAGCACGGGCTTGCGGATCTCCCACGCCGTCGGTCGCACCGGTGACGAGGTGAACGGCCTCTCGGCTCCCGCGGCACCGGCACCGTCGCGTGCGTCGGGCGCCGCGAACGTGTCGCCCTGAGGGGTGAGGTCGGCTCCGGCGCAGAACGCGTCGCCCGCCCCCGTCACCACGACCGCGCGCACCTCGTCGTCGGCGTCGCAGTGCGCGTAGACGCGTCCGAGGCTGGCGCCCATCGCGCCGGTGAACGCGTTGCGCCGCTCGGGCCGGTCGAGGGTCACGAGCGCGACGCGGTCGATCACCTCGAAGCGCAGATCTTCGACGTGAAGGTCGGCGACCTCGGGGGCTTCCGGTCGTTCGGACATGCGGCGATAGTCTGCCCGCATGGCACCGACGGCAGTGGGAACGCGCCTGCGTTGCGAGCAGTGCGGCACCGAGATCATCGTCGTGAAGGGCACCGACGAGGAGATCTCCTGCTGCGGCACGCCGATGGGCGCCAAGGACGCGTAGCGAGATGGCGAACCTGCTGGGCAAGCGATACCAGTGCGGCGTCTGCGAGGCGACGGTCCTGGTGACCAAGGCAGGCGACGGCGAGGTGACGTGCCACGGCCAGGCGATGGAGATCGCCCAGGCCAAGCCGCTCCCCTCGTCCGACTGAAGAAGAGGGCGATCGTCCACCTCCGCGCCGACGTCCTGTCCGTGGGGGGCGGCGCGCTCGATGCAGTCCTGCGTGAAGGGCTCGGTCCCGGCGCCTGCGTGTGCTTCGAGGCACCGTGGCCCGACTCGATCCCACCTTCGAGCCGAGCGGTGCTGCGCGCCGTCCCTGCGCTCACCGTCGCCGTCGATCCCCCCGCGGAGCTGCCCGACGACCGCGAGGGCGCCTTCGACGCGCCCTACGCCGCCGCGTTCGATCTGACGGTCCGCGCCGACGACCTCCCTTCGCTCGAGGCCGCGTTCACCCGGGCGCCGATCGCCGCGGTGAGCGCGGCGCTCCTGCTGCGGTCGCCCCGCAGCGACGTCGACGACGGCCTCGTCGCCGAGTCCGCGACCTACTCGGTGCTCCAGTCGGGGCCCGAGTTCCTCGCGTGGCGCGCGGCGACGCCGCGCCGTCCGGCGAGCGATGCCGACGAGCCCCGCGTCCGGGTCGACCGGGCGGGCGCCGACGGGCGGGTGACCGAGATCGTGCTCACGCGCGGCGCCCGCCACAACGCGCTCGACGTCGCGATGCGCGACGCGCTCGACGCCGCCCTCGGCGCGGCCGCGTGGGGCGAGGGGGGCATCCTCGTGCGCGGGGACGGACCGTCGTTCTCGTCCGGCGGCGACCTCGACGAGTTTGCCACCTTCCCCGACCCGGCGACCGCGCACGTCGTGCGGCTGCTCCGCTCCCCCGCGTCGCGCTTCGCCGCGCTCCACGAGCGCCTCGTCGTCGCGATCCACGGGACCTGCCTCGGCGCCGGCATCGAGCTGGCTGCGTTCGCCGACCACGTCGTCGCGGCCGACGACACGCGCATCGGCCTCCCCGAGCAGTCGATCGGCCTCGTCCCCGGCGCCGGCGGCACGGTCTCGATCGCCCGGCGCGCCGGGCGCCGCACGGTCCTCGGGCTCTTGCTGCGCGACGGTACGATCTCGGCCGCCGAGGCGCGCGAGCTGGGTGTCGTCGACGAGGTCGTCCCGCCCGAAGACCTGCGCGGACGCGCCCTGGAGATCGCGGAGACGCTGTGAACATCGCAATGCTGCTCGACATGGCCGCGGACGGGCTCGGCGATCGGGTCGCCATCGGCCCGCGCGACGGCGGCCTCACCTTCGCGTCGTTGCGTGCGCGCGCCCGAGCGATCGGCGCGCACCTGGCGTCCGCCGAGGTGGACCACGTCGCCCTCGTGACCGAGACGTCACCGCTCGTGCCCGCCGTGCTCTTCGGCGCCGCCTGGGCCGGGGTCTCGTACGCGCCCCTCAACTACCGCTTGCCGGCCGACGCCCGCGACGCGCTCCTCGCCCGACTCGAGCCCGCGGCGGTCGCCGACGAGTCGTGGATCGCGATGCCCGGCGGCGACGACGCGCCCTACCCCGAGGAGCCGTCGCGCCCGGCGGTGCTGCTCTTCACCAGCGGCACGTCCGCCGAGCCAAAGGCGGCGGTGCTCGAGCACGACCAGCTCCTCGCCTACCAGCTCAACACCATGGAGTTCGCGGCGGCGGACGAGGACGAGGCGGTGCTCCTGGCAGTCCCGCCGTTCCACATCGCAGGCGTGACCGCCGTGCTCACGTCGACGTACGCGGGACGCCGCATCGTCCCGCTGCCCCAGTTCACGCCCGAGGCATGGCTCGAAGCAGCGACGGAGGAGCGCATCACGCACGCGTTCCTGGTGCCGACCATGCTGGCTCGCATCGTCCACGTCCTCGAGGCCGACCCCGCGCTGCGCCCGCCCGCGCTCCGCGCGCTCTCCTACGGCGGCGCACGGATGCCGACGCCGGTGCTCGAGCGAGCCCTCGAGCTGTTGCCCGACACCGGCTTCGTCAACGCGTACGGCCTGACCGAGACGAGCAGCACCGTCTGCATCCTCGGGCCCGACGACCACCGGCTCGCCGCCGCGAGCGACGAGCCGCGCGTGCGAGCGCGCCTCGGCTGCGCGGGTCGCCCCGTGCCCGGCATCGAGGTCCGCATCGTCAGCGACGGCCAGGAGTGCGCCCCGGGAACGACCGGCGAGATCCATCTCCGCGGGGCGCAGGTGTCGGGCCAGTACGCCGGGGTCGGGTCGACGCGCGACGCCGACGGCTGGCTCGCGACCGGCGACTTCGGGCGGCTCGATGACGACGGCTACCTGTTCGTCGAGGGGCGCGGCGACGACACGATCATCCGCGGGGGCGAGAACATCGGCGTTGCCGAGGTCGAGGACGCGCTGCTGCACCATGCCGCGGTGGGCGCGGCCGCGGTCGTCGGCATCCCCGACGAGGAGTGGGGTGAGCGCGTCGTCGCGATGGTGTCGCTGCGGGCCGGAGCAGCGGCCGACGAGGACGAGCTGCGCGCCCACGTCCGCGGGCATCTCGGGAGCCTGAAGACGCCCGAGACGATCGTGATCCGCGACGAGCTGCCCCACACCGCCACGGGCAAGATCCTGCGGCGCACGGTGCGCGAGGAGCTCGGCGCGACGTGAGCCCGGCGCGGCCGAGCCGCCGGTCGTTCCTGGCCGGTGCCGGTGCGCTCGCGCTCGGTGGACTCGCGGTCCGCGGTTCGATCGCCCGCGCCGGCACGCCGCCGACCCAGGGGATCCCCGACCCGATCGGGTACCTGATCACCCGGTGGGGCGACGACCCGTTCGCGCTCGGCTCGTACTCCTTCATCGGCGTCGGCGCGAGCAGCGACGATCGTCGGGCACTGGCCCGGCCCGTCGACGGCCGGGTCTTCTTCGCCGGCGAGGCGACCTCGGTCGATCACGCCGCCACCGTGCACGGGGCGCTCCTCTCCGGGCGGCGGGTCGCCCGCGACGTCGTCGACGTCGCCGGGGGCAGCGCGACCGTGCTCGTCGTCGGCGCGGGCGTCGCGGGGCTGGCGGCGGCGCGCGAGCTCGCCGACGCCGGGCACCGGGTGACGGTGCTCGAAGCCCGCGACCGCATCGGCGGGCGGGTCCACACCGTCGACGATCTCGGGCTGCCCCTCGACCTCGGCGGTTCGTGGATCCACGGCGTGCGCGGGAACCCCGTGACCGAGCTGGCCGACGAAGCCCGGATCCCCCGCGCGCCCACCGACTACGACAGCTCGCGCCTCTACCTCCCCGACGGCACTGGTGCGTCGGCACGCGACGAGCGAGCGATCTACCGACGCTTCGAGGAGCTCCTGCGCGCCGTCGATCGAGCACGCGAACGTCGTGACGCGGACACATCGCTGGGGCGGGCGATGGACGACGTCATGCGTCGGCGCGGCTGGTCGCGAACCGAACGCCTCGGCGTCGACCACGCCATCACCGTCAACATCGAGCTCGAGTACGCGGCCGACGTCGACGAGCTCTCGCTGCACTGGTGGGACGACGACGAGGCGTTCCCCGGCGGTGACGTCCTCATGCCGGAGACGGGCTACGCGTGGCTGCCCGCGCTGCTGGCCGAGGGCCTCGATGTGCGCCTCAAGCACGTCGTCCGCGCGATCGACTGGTCGGGGCGCGAGGTCCGCACGTCCAGCGAGTCCCAGGCCGGACCGGAGACCGGCGTCGAGACGTTCACCGCCGACCACGTCGTCGTGACGCTCCCCCTCGGCGTGCTCCAGCAGGACGCGGTCCGCTTCGACCCACCGCTGCCGCGCCCGATCCGCACCGCGATCTCGAGCCTCGGCATGGGTCTGCTCGACAAGCTCTGGCTGCGATTCCCGCGCGTCTTCTGGGACCGCGACGTCGAGCTGATCGAGTACGTGTCGCCGGTCAAAGGGCGCTGGAACGAGTGGTACGACCTCTCCCGCCTCACCGACGAGCCGATCCTCATCGGCTTCAACGCCGCCGGCTACGCCCGCCGGCTGGAGTCCCGCTCGGACGCCGAGATCGTCGCCGACGCGATGCAGGTCCTCCGCACGATCTACTAGCCCGCGCCGATCGTTCTGGCGTCAGCAGTCCCGCGTCAGCCGGGTCTGCTGACGCCGAAACGGTTCAGGCCGGCGGGACGTCGGGGGTGGGGACGATCATCGTCGGCATGTCGGGGGGTGGCCCGAGGGCGACCGCGATCTTGGAGAAGCCGTGGAAGAGCCCGATGCCGAGGGTCAGCTCGACGAGCTGGCCGTCGTCGAGCTCCGCCGCGAGCTCGGCCCGCAGCTCGGGTGTCATGCCGTGCGGGTCGTGCAACATCGTGTCGACGTAGCGGATGACCGCCTTGTCGCGGACCGACAGGTCGCTCGCCGCATAGTCGTCGGTGATCAGGTCGACCCGATCCTCCGTGAGGCCCGCGTCGCGCGCGCCCTCGAAGCGCACCGCCTTGCAGTAGTTGCACCCGGTCGTGCGGGCGTTGCGCAGGCGCGCGACCTCCTTCGTGGGCATGTCGACGGTCCCGTGGCTCCACAAGGTCCCGTAGAGGCGCCAGAACGCCGCCGCGGCCTCGGGGTTCTGGTCGAGGACGTCGGGCGGGACCCGGTGTCGAGCCTTCGGCGGTGCGTGCCGGGCCTCCGTCATCCGCTCGCCTCCTGATCCGCGGTTCCGTCCTGCTCCACCAAGACTGCCTCCATCCGGGCTCGGGCGTCGAACACCGCGAACGCCTGCACGAGCGTCGCGAGCTCGGCGAGCGAGCAGTGGTCGAGCACCGCGTCGCGCATCGACACGTCGATGCCGTGCGGATCGACGACGAACTGCTCGGCCATCACCAGCACCGCGCGCGTGCGGTCGTCGAGCGACGCGGCGCCGACGTCGGGCACCGGGCCGCTCGGCGCGACCCCGATGCGGTGGCGGATCAGCGCGTCGCAGCCGTCGAGGAGGTCGGCCTCGACGGGCCCGGAGCGGATCGTCGCCACCAGGTCGTCGAGCGGGCCGCGGAGATCCGGACGGCGGGCGAGCGCGTCGTCGAGCGAACGGGCGTCCATCTCCGGCGCCTCTACAGCCCCATGAACGAGCCGCCGTCGCAGACCACGGTCTGGCCGGTGACGTACCCACCGTCGTCGCTCGCCAGGAAGACCGCGACCGGGCCGATGTCGTGCTCGAGGTCGCCGATCCGCCGCAGCGAGGTGCGGGCGGTGACCCGCTCCTCGAGCACCGGGTTCTGCTCGAACGCGCCGACGAGCGCGGGGCTGGCGGCCACCGGCGCGATGCAGTTCACCGTGATGCCGAGCGGGCCCCACTCGCGCGACAGCGACTTGGCGATCGCGCGCTGCGCGGCCTTCACCGGCGAGTAGATCGGGATGTTGACGCTCCCCTCCACCCCGGACGGCGACGTGATCAGGATGAGCCGCCCCTTGCCGTCGGCGGCGCGCAGGTGCGGGAACGCGAGCACGGCCGAGTAGTAGGAGCCCCACACCGCGGTGCGCGAGTTGCGCTCCCACAGCTCGAGTTCGAGGTCTTCGAGGCGGTGCGGCGCGGCACCTCGGTAAGCGTTGTGCACCATCACCTCGAGGCCGCCGTACCGCTCGACGGTCTGCGCGACGCACGCCTCCATCGACTCGCGACTGGTGACGTCGGTGACGATGCACACCGCCTCGTCGCCCCGCGCCCGGATCGCCTCGGCCACCGGCTCTCCGGTCTCCGCACGCCGCGCGGCGATCACCACGTTGGCGCCCTGCGCCGCACAGGCGAGCGCGATCCCCTCGCCCACCCCTTGGCCCGCGCCGGTGACGACGACCGTGCGGCCCTCGAGCCGCGTGCCCGCCGAACCCGGCGTGGTCGCGCTCACGGTGCCATCCAGACGCCGCCGTCGGCGCACACGGTCACACCGGTGACGAAGTGTGCGGCATCGCTCGCGAGCCACACGACGACGGGACCGACGTCGTCGGTGACGTCACCCGGTCCGCCGAGCGCGGGCGGCGCGAGCGACACCGACATCGAGTCGACCCCGATCGGCACCTGCTCGGGCGCGGGCGCGACGCAGTTGACCCGGATCCCGTCGGGTCCCCACTGTCGAGCCGCGGACTTGGCGAGGAGGCGCTGGCCCTCGACGGCGGTCGTGTAGGGCACGAGGCGCTCCGCGCCCGACATCGACACCGTCGGCGTCACGAGGACGATCGAGCCCCCGCGCCCCGCCATCTGCCGGTACGCGGCCTGGAGCACGAACAGCGTGGAGCGCATCGTGCCCTCCCACACCGCGTCCCAGCGCTCGTCGTCGACGTCGGCGAGGTCGGTCGCCTCGAACGCGATCGCAGGCATCGCCGCATGGACGACGACGTCGATCGGCCCACCCCCCGCCTCGGCTGCCTGCTCGACCTGGAGGTCGACCTGCTCCTTCGTCGCGAGGTCGTCCGTCGCGATCCCGGTCGCGTGGGCGGGACCGCCGTCGAGCACGCCCTCGAGCAGGTCACGCCCCACGTCGGACTCGGTGCCCGTGACGACGACGCGCTTGCCGGCGAGCGGTGCGTCCACGGCAGCGCCTCAGCCGGTCGTGACGGGGAGCGACTTGATGCCGTTGATGAAGTTGGACCCGAGGCGCTTCACCGGCCCGGCGGGTGCGAGGCGGGGCATCCGCTCGAGCAGCTCCTCGAACACGATCCGCGCCTCGAGGCGGGCGAGGCTCGCACCGAGGCAGAAGTGAGGGCCGCCGGCGCCGAACGCGACGTGGTCGTTGGGTGTGCGCCCGACGTCGAAGCGATCGGCATCGGGGAACTGCGACTCGTCGCGGTTCGCCGACGAGTACCACATCACGACCTTGTCGCCTTCGCGGATCTCCTGGCCGCCGAGCTCGGTGTCGGCACGCGCCGTCCGCCGGAAGTGCATCACGGGCGTCACCCAGCGGAGCATCTCCTCGATCGCCGTGGGGAGCAGCGCGGCATCGCTCGCGAGTCGCTCCCGCTCGTCGGGCTGCTGGAACAGCGTCAGCATCCCGCCGGTGATGAGGTTGCGGGTCGTCTCGCTGCCCGCGTTCATCAGCAGCATGAAGAACAGATCGACGTCGAGCGGCGTCAACCGGTCACCGTCGACCTCGGCGCGCAGCAGCACGCTCAGCAGGTCGTCGCCGTCGCTCTCGGCGCGCTCGGCGGCGAGGCGGTCGACGTAGGCGAACATCTCGCCGATCGCGGCACGTGCGTCCTCGACGCCCCCCTCCGACTCGGGATCGTCGATCGTCATCATGCGCTCGGTCCACGCGAACACCGTGTGGCGCTCGTCCTCGGGCACGCCGACGAGCTCCGCGATCACCTGGAGTGGCACCTCGACCGCGAGGTCGCTGACGAGGTCGAACGTTCCCTGCGCCGCTGCGCTGTCGAGGATCGCCCCGACCCGCTCGCGGATGCGCGGCTCGAGCGCATTGATCTGGCGCGGCGTGAAGCCCTTGTTGACCAGCTTCCGCAGCTGGGTGTGGCGGGGCGGGTCCTGGTTGAGCATCAGCTCGCTCGCGCCCGTCTCCTCGCCCTCGTCGTCGTGGATGAAGACGCTCGGGTACGAGCCGAAGCGCTGCGGCTGGCGCGAGACCTCGAACAGCTCGTCGTACGAGAAGACGCCCCAGAAGCCGGGCCCGTCGCGCTCGGGCAAGAACGTCACCGGTGACTCTGCCCGCAGGCGTGCGAAGAGCTCGTGCGGCGGGCCGTCGGCGAACAGCGAGAGGTCGAACAGATCCGGTGCGCCGGTGCCCGGCACGCTGGTGGGTACCGATGTCACCCGCGCCTCACACCGTGGCGCGCGGACGCACCTCGCAGGCCTCGTCGAGGTCGAGCAGCATCGTGAGCCGTCCGAACGCGACCCAGTTGCCGATGCAGATCGTGAGGTCGAGGATCTCCGGGTCGGTGAAGTGCTCCTTCAGCCGCGCGAAGAACGCGTCGTCGATGCCGCGATGGTCGAGGCAGAAGCGCTCCGCGTACTCGATCGCCAGTCGCTCCTGGTCGGAGTACTGCGGCGCCGTCTTCCAGTCGGCGACGTCGGCGTAGAGCTCCTCGTCGACGCCCTGCTCGGCGAGCTCGGGGATGCGCCAGCCCTGGCACACCACGCAGCCGTTGATCTGGGCGACCCGCATCCGCGCCGCCTCGCGCACCCGGGGCGGCAGCTGGCTCTGCTGGTACACCGCGGTGGACAGGCCAGCCACCGCGGCTCCCATCTCGGGGCGCAGCGACCAGATCTTCACGATCTCCGGCTGGTCACCTTCGGGCAGCTCGAGTCGGGCCATCACGCATCCTCCACGTCAGAGCCGTGCGCTCGAGCACCCGGCTGCTGGTCGTCTGCACCGTACCCGGCCGACACCAGGGCGTGCGCGACCACGTCGCGCATGCTCACGTCGACCACTCCTCCGACACCTTCGTCGAGCAGCGACGTCGCCGCCCGTGCGGCGTGCAGGCCGCTCAACGGGTCCGCCGGCGCATCACCGACGAAGACCGGGCGCTCACCACCGGCCGCGACGGCGAGACCACCGGCGACCGCGGCGTCGTCGCCGAACGCCACCCGGTCGCGCCACTCGCTCCGGTAGCCGTACCCGGTGATCGTCACCCACACGATCCCCTCGTCGTGGACGCGGCGCTCGAGATCGAGGCCGAGCTGCTCGACACCACGCGGACGGGCCGAGGTGACGACCACGTCGACGCCGTCGACCATGCGCGCCAGCTCGTCGCGCCGCACCGCGACGTCCTGCTTCGCACCGTTGAGCCGGCGCCAGAACTCGGGATCGCCCGCCCGCGCCCCGTCGGGGCGATCGACCAGCTCGACCTTGCGCACCAAGGCGCCGCGCGTCCCGAGGAGCCGGGCGCACAGCGGACCGGCCCACAGCGACGACAGGTCGAGCACCACCCGACGCGCGAGCGCTGCCTGCCGCGGGGCACCTCGTGTCAGCCGCACCGGGACCGAAGCGCCGGAGGCGGGAACCGCGACCGCAGCCGGGATGCCCAGCAGCTGGGCCCGCTCGACCGCCGGCTCGGCGGCGACCGTCGCCACGTGGGCGCGGACCGCGTCCCAGGGAGCGTTCGACTCCCCGGGCGCCGGCCAGTCGCGAGCCATCCACGCGCCGAGCAGCTCGGTGTCGCTGCGGCGCGCCAGGTTCATCGCCACCCACCGGCCGTCGCCCGCGCGCAGCAGCCGGCACGACCCCCCTGCCGACACCGTGCCGTCGGGCGCGATGCCGAGGATCGCGGCCCGCTCGCGCAGCAGCGCCGGGCCGTCGACCCCGAGCGCACCGCCGAGCTCGTCGGCGGACGCGTCGAGCGCGGCGATCGCGCCGTCGATCGATCGCGGCTCCGGCCCGCGGCGCGTCCCCAGCGTCGGCGCGAGCGTCAGTGGAACACCTCGCCGCCGTTGACGTCGAGCGCCTGACCGGTGATCACCGACGACAGGTCGGACGCGAAGAACACTGCGGCGTTGGCGCAGTCGTCGTCGGGCGGGATCTCGCCGAGCGCGATGTCGGCCGCGATCTCGTCGTAATGGTCCTGCGGCGTCTTGCCCGACCCCGACGCGAGCATCTCCATGTACATCTCGACGCCGGGACCCCACATCCACCCGGGGACGATCGAGTTCACCCGGATCTTGTGCGGACCGAGCTCCTTCGCCAGCACCTGCGCGGCGGTCATGAGCGCACCCTTGGAGGTGGCGTACCCACCCTGGAGCGGGAGGATCTTGCGGATGATCATCGAGTTGACGAAGACGATCGATCCGCCGCCCTGCGCCTTCATCTGGGGGATGACCGACTTCGAGAGCTGGAGGCTCCCGAAGAGGTTCACGTCCATCATGTGACGCCAGGCGGACAGGTCGACGTCCTCGAAGAGCTGGAACACGTCGGGCGCGAACGCATTGTGCACGAGCACGTCGACTCCCCCGAACGCGTCGACGGTCGCCTGCACGAGCGCGTCGCACTGCGCCTGGTCGGTGATGTCGGTGCGCACGTGGACGGCCCGCCGCCCCAGCGCCTCGATCTCGGCGTGCACCTCCTCGAGGTACGACTCGGTGCGCGCCCCCAGCGCCACGTCCGCCCCTTCACGGGCGAACGCGAGCGCGATCTCCTTGCCAAGCCCCGGCCCGATCCCCGAGACGATGCAACGCTTGTCCTTCAGCAACATCGGTCGTGCGTTCCCTTCTCTGGATGCGCAGGTCACCTTCGTGGAGAGGGTTCAGCCACGCATCACGACGACGGTCAGTCCATGGTGCGGCCGCAGTTCACGTCGAGGGTCTGGCCGGTGATCACCCGGGCCAGCGGCGACGCGAAGAACAGGACCGCAGGTGCGATCTCTTCGGGCGAGGCGAGGTGCTGCAGGGGGTTCATGGCCGCGATCTCGTCGGCCACGTCGTCGGGGGTGACGCCGCGCTGCTCCGCGATCCACTCGAAGTACTCGTCGAGCGACCGGCCACGGATGTGACCGGGCGCGACGCAGTTGACGCGGACCTTCGACGGCCCGAGCTCCTTGGCCAGGACGTGCGCGGCGGTCGTGAGCGCGCGCTTCGAGGCCGCGTAACCCGCGAGCAGCGGGATCGGGTTCTTCACCGACAGCGTCGTGATCATCACCACCGACGCGTCGCCCCGATCGGTCGCGGACTTCCGCAGGTGCGGCACGCACGCCTTGGTGAGCTGGAGCGTCCCGAACACGTTGACGTCGATCGGCTTGCGCCAGCGATCGGGGTCGAAACCGTCGAACGGGTCGTGCCAGTCCTCCTCGGCGAACGCGTTGTTGACGAGCACGTCGACATGGCCCAGCTCGCCGGCCGCCGTCTCGGCGAGTCGGGCGCACGCGTCGGCGTCGCCGATGTCGGTCGGCACGGCGATCGCCCGCTGCCCCAGCCCCTCGATCTCGGCCGCGACGGGCGCCATCGACTCCTCGCGCCGGGCGGCGAGCGCCACGTCGGCTCCGGCTCGGGCCAGCTCGAGCGCGATCGCCCGCCCCATCCCGGGACCGATCCCCGAGACGACGGCCACCCGTCCCTCCAGCAGCCCTGCGACGTCAGGTGCGCTCGCCTCCATGACGAGAACATGTTCTACTCTCCGGCCGTGCCCGGCAACGAGGCCCCCGAGGCGCCCCCCGAACGGACCTTCAACCTCGCCGACCTGTTCGAGGTGGTCGTCGACACGGTGCCCGAGCGCCCCGCCCTGATCTGCCCGGCGCGATCCGACGGCGGGGTCCCCGACCGGGACGAGCGCCGCACGTACCGAGAGCTGGACGAGCGAGCCAACCGCTTCGGCCACCATCTCCTCGACCACGGCGTCGGTGCAGGCGACCACGTGGCGATCCTGTCGTGGAACCGGGTCGAGTGGATCGAGGCCGAGCTCGGCATCTACAAGGCCCGCGCGTCGGTCATCAACGTCAACTTCCGCTACGTCGCCGACGAGCTGCGCTACATGCTCGAGAACTCCGACTCGGTCGCGATCGTCTTCGAGCGCTCGTTCGCACCCATGGTCGCCGAGGTGCGGCCCGACACCCCCAAGCTGCGCCACTTCGTCGTGATCGACGACGGCGACGACTCGGACGCCGCCGCCAAGGCGGTCGCCGAGCTCGGCGCGGTCGACTACGAGGACGCCCTCGCGGCGGCGTCGCCCGAGCGCGGGTTCCCGCCCCGCTCGGCCGACGACCTCTACATCCTCTACACGGGCGGCACGACCGGCATGCCCAAGGGCGTGCTCTGGCGGGCCGAGGACATCTTCTTCGCCGCCCTCGGTGGTGGAGGCTTCGGCCAGCCCCCGATCGAGACGCCCGACGAGCTCGCCGAGCGCGTCGTGCCCGACGACCAGATCAACGTGAACGTCGTGAACGCGCCCGTCATGCACGGCGGCGGGCAGTGGGCGAGCTTCATCGGCTTCTACGGCGGCGGCACCGTCGTCCTCAGCTGCGATCACCACTTCGACGGCCAGCACGTCGCCAAGATGGCGGCGGACGAGCAGGCCACCTCGATCATGGTGGTGGGCGACGCGATGGCCCGCCCGCTCGCCGACGCGATCGCGAACCCGGCCGAGGACTACGACCTCTCGTCGGTGTTCGTCGTCGGGTCGGGCGGCGCGATCCTCTCGAAGGCGATCCGCACCGAGCTCCAGTCGCTGCTCCCCAACGCGATGGTGATGGACAGCTTCGGCGCCTCGGAGACCGGCCACGCCGGCACGGTGACCGACCTCGAGCAGGGCGGCCCGCGCTTCACGATGAACCCGACCACCAACGTCCTCGACGACGACGGTCGCCCCGTCGAGCCGGGGTCCGGTCAGGTCGGCAAGCTGGCGCGCTGCGGGCACATCCCGCTCGGCTACTACAAGGACGAGGAGAAGACGAAGGCGACGTTCCTCGTCGACCCCGACGGCAAGCGGTGGGTGCTCCCCGGCGACTCCGCGACGATCAGCGCCGACGGCGTGCTCGAGCTGCTCGGGCGCGGCTCGGTGTGCATCAACACCGGCGGCGAGAAGGTGTACCCCGAAGAGGTCGAAGCGGCGCTGAAGGCGCACCCCGACGTGTTCGACGCGGTCGTCGTCGGCGTGCCCGACGAGCGCTTCCAGGAGCGGGTCGCGGCGATCGTCACGCCTCGCGACGACGCGACGCTCGAGCTCGAGGAGCTCCAGGAGTTCTGTCGCACGAAGATCGCTGGCTACAAGGTGCCCCGTCAGCTGCACCTCACCGACGACATCCCGCGCACCCCGGTCGGCAAGCCCGACTACCGCTGGGCGAAGCGGATCGCGACGGGCTGATCGGCGCGTCGCGGCTCATGCGGCCAGGTCCATCGGTGGACCGCGGCGACGGTGGGCGGCCACGTGGTGGCGCCGGCACTTCAGCTCGAGGTTGGTCAGCTCGGTCGATCCGCCTCGAGACCAGTGGACGACGTGGTGGGCGTCGCACCACTCGGGCGGTGCACCACAGCCGGGCTCGGTGCAGCCGCCGTCGCGCACGGCCAGGGCTCGGCGCAACGCATCGCTGACCACCGGCGTCGATCGGCCCAGGTCGAGGACCTCGCCCTTCCCGCGCATCAGCACACGGGCGATCGAGCAGTCGCACGTCATCCGCAGCATCGACTCCACGTCGAGCGTCCCGCCACCGAGCAGGTCGCAGCGCATCGCGGTGAGATCAGCGGGCATGCGCCCCGCGAGCGTCTCGGCGTCGACGACGGCGTGGACCGTGACCCGCGGGGCTCGCTCGCCGCCGACCAGCTTCGTCAGCGCGTCGGCGCGGCGTTGTCCGAGCGCGCGCGGCGGCTCGGGACCGTCGACCGGATCGGGCGGCTCGAGCCCGTCGAGGATCTTGCGCAGACGCGCCGCCGTCTCGCCGTCGATGTAGCCGTCGATCCTGGTCATCTCGTCCAAGACGTCGGAGATGCGCAGGTGACGGCGATCGAACCGGTCGTCGGAAGGCCTGCGGTCGAGGATGTCGTCCGCGATGGCGCGCCAGTGGGTGGCGATGGCGCGGAACTCGTCCGGCTTCTCGGCGCGGGCGGCATCGAGGAGGGCGTCCTCGAAGTCGGGGAACAGGTCGTCGACGTGGCGTGCCTTGCGGGCAAGGATCTTCGTGTGCGCCGACGAGATGTCGCCGTGAGCGACGGCCTTGGCAGTCTTCTCGTTCGTCTGGACAAATCGCCCCGAGCGCACCAGCTCGCGCGCGTCGACCAGCTCCATCGCTGCGTGTCAGGTCAGCCATGCCGCGTGCTGCGCAGCCATGGCAACTCGCGCGCAGTCGAACTCCCGGCGATGTCCTGGGCGCAGACCCCCGGAGGAGACAGTTCGCCTCGCCAGGTCGAGACCCGGCCGCCTCGCGGCCGACCGAGCGAAGCGAGGGAGCAGGGGCTCGGCCGGTGAAGCGAGGCGAGTCGACGGAGCGGGGTCGGCGTACACGGCAGCGCACCCAGGTTCGCGGTCGGCGGGTGGGCAGACGGCGAGTCCCCTCGGCTAGAACAGGTTCTCGTGACCGACGCTGCTGAGATCCCCGCGACCCTGGGCTTCTGGGACATCGCCAAGGCCCGCCCCGACCACCTGGCGCTGGTGGACCCCGACGAGAAGGAGATCTCGGCCGGCGAGCTCCTGGCGTCGGCGAACCAGCTCGTCCACGGGCTGCGCGAGCTGGGCTTCCAGAAGGGCGACGCGGTCGCGATCCTGCTCCCCAACTGCGCCGAGGTCTTCGAGCTGTTCCTCGCGATCAGCCAGGCCGGCTTCTACATGGTGCCGATCAACTGGCACCTCGTCGGCCCCGAGGTGGCATACATCGTCGACGACTCCGAGGCGAAGGCGTTCGTGGCCCACGAGCGCTTCGCCGACGTCGCCAAGGCCGCGGCCGACGAGATCGACTTCCCCGCCGAGGCGCGGTTCTCCGTCGGCGGCGACATCGACGGGTTCCGCCCGTTCAGCGCGCTGAAGGACGGCCAGCCGACGACCGACCCGGCCGACCGCACGCAGGGAATGGTCATGAACTACACGTCGGGCACGACCGGCAAGCCCAAGGGCGTCCGGCGCAAGCTCGCCGACGCGACCCCCGAAGAGGCGGGCAACGGCTTCGGCGGGATGCTCTACATGTTCCGGCTCCAGCCCTTCGACGACAACGTGCACATCGTCGGCTCGCCGCTGTACCACACGGCCGTCCTCAACTTCTCCGGCTCGGCCATCAACATCGGGCACACCATCGTGCTGATGGACAAGTGGACGCCGCAGCAGATGCTGCACCTGATCGACAAGTACAAGGTCACCAACACCCACATGGTGCCGACGCAGTTCGTCCGCCTCCTCAACGTGCCCGAGGAGGAACGAGCGAAGTACGACGTGTCGTCGCTGCGTCACATGGTGCACGCCGCCGCGCCCTGCCCGCCCGAGGTGAAGCGCCAGATGATCGAGTGGTGGGGACCCGTCATCGACGAGTACTACGCGGCGAGCGAGGGTGGCGGCACGATCGTGTTCGCCGACGAGTGGATGGAGCACCCCGGCACGGTCGGCCGCGCGTGGCCGATCTCGGAGGTCGTCATCCTCGACGACGAGGGCAACGAGCTGCCCGCCGGCGAGGTCGGCACCGTCTACATGCACATGATGACGGGTGACTTCGAGTACTACAAGGACAAGGAGAAGACGGAGAAGAGCCGGCAGGGCAAGTTCTTCACCGTCGGCGACGTCGGCTACCTCGACGACGAGGGCTGGCTGTTCCTGTCCGACCGCAAGATCGACATGATCATCTCGGGCGGCGCCAACATCTACCCCGCCGAGATCGAGAGCGAGCTGATCATGCACCCGAAGGTCGCCGACGTCGCGATCTTCGGCATCCCCCACGACGACTGGGGCGAGGAGGTCAAGGCCGTCATCGAGCCGGTCGAGGGCGTCGAGGGCGGGCCCGAGCTCGAGGCCGAGATCATGGAGTGGTCGGCCGAGCGGCTCGCGAAGTACAAGCGGCCGAAGTCGATCGACTTCACCACCGAGATGCCCCGCGACCCGAACGGCAAGCTCTACAAGCGCAAGCTGCGCGATCCCTACTGGGAAGGGCGCGAGCGGGCCATCTAGGCCAGACTCCCCGGCCATGGCGGGGACGTGCCGGTGAACAAGGCAGCCGCGGCAACGGCGGTCGGGGGCGTGCTGCTGACGCTGGCGTCGGCGCAGTTCCTCATGACGCTCGACACGTCGGTGATGAACGTCGCGATCGCGACGGTGGCCGACGACGTCGGCACGACCGTCACCGGCATCCAAACGGCGATCACCTTCTACACGCTGGTGATGGCCGCGCTGATGATCACCGGCGGCAAGATCGGGGCGATCATCGGACGCAAGCGCGCGTTCGCGATCGGCTGCGTGATCTACGGCGCCGGCTCGTTCACGACCGCGATCGCACCGAGCCTCACCGTGCTGATGATCGGGTGGTCGGTGCTCGAGGGCATCGGTGCCGCGCTCATCCTCCCCGCGATCGTCGCGCTCGTCGCGTCGAACTTCGGGCAGCGCGACCGGCCGCGGGCGTACGGCCTCGTCGCGGCCGCCGCCGCGATCGCGGTGGCGGCGGGGCCGCTCATCGGCGGGCTGTTCACCACCTACGCGTCGTGGCGCTACGTGTTCGCCGGCGAGGTGCTCATGGTGCTCGTGATCCTCTGGCTCACGCGTCGCATGCAGGACGCGCCGCCCGAGGAGCGGGTGCGCCTCGACCTGGTCGGCACTGCGCTGTCGGCGCTGGGCCTCGCGCTCGTCGTGTTCGGGATCCTCAAGGCGGGGAGCTGGGGTTTCGTGCAGCCCAAGCCCGATGCGCCGGTGTGGCTGGGTTGCTCGCCGACGCTGTGGCTCGTGCTGGGGGGCGGCCTCGTGCTGTGGGGCTTCATGAGCTGGGAGTCGCACCAGGTCCGCCGCGGCGCGGAGCCGCTCGTGAACCCGGAGCTGCTGAAGAACGCCGTCCTGCGCAGTGGCTTGGTGGCGTTCTTCTTCCAGTTCCTCCTCCAGATGGGCTTGTTCTTCGTCGTGCCGCTCTTCCTGTCGGTGGCGCTGGGTCTGTCGGCGATCGACACGGGCGTGCGACTCCTCCCGCTCTCGCTGACGCTGCTCGTCGCCGCGGTCGGCATCCCGAAGCTCTGGCCCCAGGCGTCACCGCGCCGCGTGGTCCGAGTGGGCTTCGCCGTCCTCCTCCTCGGGATCGTCGTGCTCATCGTGCTGCTCCAGGAGGGCGCCGGCGCCGAGGTCACGACCGTGCCGATGCTGCTCGCGGGGCTCGGCATCGGCGCGCTCGCGTCGCAGCTCGGCGCGGTGACCGTGTCGTCGGTCCCGGACGAGCAGACGGGCGAGGTCGGCGGGCTCCAGAACACCGTGACGAACCTGGGCGCGTCGATCGGCACCGCGCTCGCCGGTGCCGTGCTGATCGCGATCTTGACCGCGTCGTTCCTCACCGGCATCGCCGACAACCCGGACGTGCCCGACGACCTCTCGAGCGAGGCTTCCACCGAGCTGGCGTCGGGGATCCCGTTCATCTCCGACGTCGACCTCGAGGCCGCGCTCGAGGACGCGGGCGTCTCCACGAAGTCTTCGCAAGCGATCGTCGAGGAGAACGAAGAGGCACGGATCGAGGCCCTGCGCGCCGCGCTGGCCGTCCTCGCGCTGTTCGGTCTCGTCGCGCTGTTCACCAGTCGCCGGATCCCCGACCGACAGCCCACGGGCGCGCCCACCACCACGGCGTGAGCAGGGACGACTCGCACGATCACTGGGCCGACTACGTCGCCGCGGGCTTCACCTGCTGGCCCGCGGACGGTCGGGCACCGATCTCGGTCGTCCCGACCACGCGCGGTCGGGTCGAGGGCGCGTTCCCGTTCGCCGGGGCCGTCGCGTTCGTGACGTCGCACAACCCGGGCGGTCCGGTCATCGACCCCGCCGAGAACGACCGGCGCCACGACGCGCTGCTCGACGACGTCGCCGGTCACGGCTGGCGCTGGTGGGCGGCGGTCGGTGGTGACCCCGCGGGCCTCCACGCCGAGGACGGCGTGCTGCTGCTCGACGCGTCGCCCGACGATGCCTGCGCGCTGGGTCGCCGGTTCGACCAGGACGCGGTCTACGTGTGGCGGGTCGACGCGATCGACCTGCTCGCGTGCGACGGGTCGCGCCACGACGTGCTCGGCTGGGTCGCGACCGTGGGCACGACGACGCTCACCCGGCCCGACTGGGCCCCGGAGCCGAGCCTGTGACGCGCCGCGCTCCCTGACGGCCGCGCGCCGCCTGCTCGCGTCAGAACGTCTTGGTGAGGAGCTCGCCCGCGCGTCGGATCGTGGCGGCGTCGGAGAACGGCAGGTTGAAGATCGGCTCGTCGATGCCGGCGTCGATCATCAGCTCGACCTGCTCGAGCACCTCGTCGTCGGTGCCGACCGTGCAGCCCGCGGCGAACTCGGCCCCGGCGAGGTCGATCAGCATCGCTCGCGTGTCGATCGTCTGCTGCTCGCCGTCGGTGAGGAACAAGGAGCCGAGGCGCGTCGTGCGGATCTCGGCCGGGTCGCGCCCGACCTCGGCGCAGTGCCGCTGGAGCACCTCGAGCTTGTGGTGGATCGTGTCGAGGTCGCCCGCGATGTTGCACTGGTCGGCGTACTGCGCCACCAGGCGCAGGGTGCGCTTCTCACCACCCCCGCCGATCATGATCGGGATGCCCTCCGGGCGGATCGGGCGCGGCAGGTTCTTGATGCTCTCGATGCGGTAGTGGCGTCCGTGGAACGACGGCGCCTCCTCGGTGAACATGGCCCGCGCGATCTGCACCGCCTCCTCGAGCCGGTCGAGGCGCTCGCCGTCGCTCGGGAAGTCGACCCCGAAGGCGACGTGCTCGACGTCGTGCCACGCCGCGCCGATGCCGAGGATCGCCCGGCCGCTGCTGACGACGTCGAGCGTGGTGACCTGCTTCGCGAGGATCGCCGGGTTGCGGTACGTCACGCCCGTCACGAGCGTGCCGAGCTGCACGCTGCGAGTGCGGGCCGCGAGGGCGCCGAGCAGCGTGTAGGCCTCGAGCATCGGCGCGTCCTCACCACCGAGGGCCGGCAGCTGGTAGAGGTGGTCCATCACCCAGAGCGACGAGAAGCCGCTCTCCTCCCCCGCGACCGCCATCTCGACGATGCGGTCGAAGAGCGCGCTGTCCGCGCAGTCGACGGTGAAGCTGGGCAGCTGGAGGCCGAAGGTCGTCATGCGGCGACGCTACCCATGCTCAGGAGGCGAGGATCTTGGCCTTCTGGGCGGCGAACTCGTCGTCGGTCAGCACGCCCTGCTGGTGCAGCTCGGCGAGCTCCTTGAGCTGCGCGATGTTGTCCTGGGCGGGCGCCGCCGCCGGGGCCGGGGCGGGCTCGGCGTACTGCTGCTGGGCGTACTGCTGCTGCTCCTGCGCAGCCCAGCGCTCGCCCTGCCGGCGCGAGACACGATTCGAGACCGCGGTCGCGGTGCCGGCGATCACCGCGGTGCGGGCAACCCCGCGAAGCAGACCTGGCATCGGTGGTCCTCCTGTGACCGAGAGACGGATCGGGCGATCGGACGGGTCAGGACGCCTCGGCGGCGTCGAGCGACGCGACCAGCGCGTCGATCGGCACACCACCGCGGGCGACGAGCTGGGCACCGCTGCGTCGCAGCGCGGCGGCGAACGGAGCCGCCCAGCGGTTCTCGTAGAGCAGGATCGCGGCCGACGAGCCCGGGTCGAGCACGCCACCGGCATCGTCGACGTCGGACTGGTCGAGCAGGCCCGACGAGGCGCCCTCGAACACCGCGAGGTCGAGCGTGCCGTCGCCGTCGAGGTCGGCCAGGTTGACGGCGGTCACCGATCCGTCGTCGGCCTTGCGGACGAACAGGAGGTCGAGGATGCGGATCAGCCCCCGGTCGACCAGGTCGACCAGGAGCGGCAGCGCCTCACCGGTCATCTTGCTGCCCGGGTACTCGACGATCAGGTAGTCGATCGGCCCCAGCTCTTCGTCTGCCATCTGCGCTTCCTCCAGGAGTGTGCCGCCCTGCACAGCCTCGTCGAGGCCCCGACGCGCGGCGTCACCCTATCCGGACGATTCGCGCCGGGAGCCACCGGACGTCAGCGGAAGCAGCGTCGGTAGAACGCCCGTACCGGGTCGGTCATCACCGGGTCGTCGGTCGAGCCGATCAGGTCGTTGACCTCGGCGTGGCTGTACCCGGTGGCGTCGATCACGTCGACGGGGACGTCGGCGTCGCGGAGCGCGTCGGCGAAGGCCTCGAGCTGGGCGACCCGGGGCGGCTCCCCGCGTCGGACGAGCAGCATCGGAGGGACGTCCTTGCCGGGCTCGACGTGGCGGATCGGCGAGGCCTCGCGCTGGACCGCGGGGTCGGTCCCGAAGATCGCGGCATAGAGGCGAGCGCCGCGACTGCCCGTGGCGACGCGGGCCTCGACGTCGAAGCCTTCGGTGTCGACGGGGAACGCGCACTGGATCCGGTCCAGGCCGAGACCGACGTCCTCGAGGTAGCGCTCGTCCGTCGTCACCGACGCGACGATCTGCGCGCCCGCCGAGTGACCGAGGATCCCCACTCGTTCGGTGTCGAGGCCGTACTCGTCGGCGTGGTCGACGAGCCAGGCCACGGCGCGCGCGACGTCCTCGTTGTGCGTCGGGTACCGCACCGGAGGATCCTGATCGCGCCGGGTGAGCCGGTAGTTGAGGTTGGCGAACGCCCAGCCCTCGCCGTTGAACAGGCGAGCCTTGTCGCCGGTGAACCCTCGCTTGTCACCGACGACCCAGCCGCCGCCGTGCACGCCGATCACCAGCGGCACGGGTGCACACGACCCGTCCGTCGCGGGGAGGTGGAGGTCGAGCGAGAGCAGCCGCGGATCCACCCCGTCGACCTCGGCGTAGGGCACGTCGGTGAGGACCTCGGGCCGGGACCGGCACGACTCCTCGCTCCCGACGTCACCGCGGCGCGTCCCGTCGCCCGCGCCGGCCGGTCCGGCGCCCGCCGCGAGGGCGATCACGACGCCCACGACGAGGGCCGTCGTCGTCTGTCTCGTCTTCCGGCGAGCGGGTCGCGCTGTCATGTGACCACCTTCGCGCCGCCCTGCGCCCGCTCAGTCAGCGCCTCATCAGGGGACTGTGAAGTCGCACCACCGTCTTCTGCACGGTGTCCGCGGCCAGGACCGCGGGGATCGCGAGCAGCGCGACGCCGAAGCCCGCCCACGACGGTGGCGCCTGGTCGAGCAGGTCGGCGATCGGGGGCACGAACAGGAACCCGAGGAGCATCACGAGCTCGGCCCCGATCGCGACGAGCAGCAGCCGGTTCGACCGCAACGACACGCGCCAGACCAGCCGCACCGTGCTGCGACACGCGAACGCGTTCGCCACCTGCCCGAGCACCACCGCCGTGAACGCGGCGCCGGACGCGGCCAGGAGCACATGACCTTCGGGGAAGGGATCGCCCGGCGCCCACCCCGCCGCGACGAACGAGACCACGAACGCGACGAGCGCGACGGTGGCCTCGGCTGGCCCGAGGACGCCGAAGGCACGCAGCAGCACCGTGCGGTCGACCAGGTGGCGGCGGCGCGGCGCACGGTCGAGGACGTGCTCGCCAGGCGGCTCCGCGCCCAGCGCCAGCGCGGGGAGGACGTCGGTGCCGATGTCGAGGGCCAGCAGCTGGAGGACGCTGAAGGCGAGCGGGAACGAGCCGCCCGAGAGCGCCCAGACGATGAAGGGAGCCAGCTCCGCCACGTTGTCGGTGAGGTGGTACGTGAGGAAGCGGCGGATGTTCGCGAACGTCGAGCGTCCCTGCTCGACCGCGGCGACGATGGTCGCGAAGTCGTCGTCCAGCAGCACGAGGTCCGCCGCCTCCCGTGCGACGTCGGTACCAGCCCTCCCCATCGCGACGCCGATCGCGGCCTCGCGCAGTGCCGGCGCGTCGTTGACGCCGTCGCCGGTCATCGCGACGACGTGGCCGCGTCGCTGGAGCACCTCGGCGATGCGCAGCTTGTCCTCGGGCGAGACCCGGGCGATCACGGTGCCGTCGAGCTCGATCGCGGCGGCCAGCGCGTCGTCGTCGATGGGCAGCTCGGCTCCGGTCACGACCGGTGCACCCTCGCGAGCCAGGCCGACCTCCCGGGCCACGGCGAGGGCGGTGGCGGGATGGTCACCCGTCACCATCGCGACGCTGATGCCGGCGCCCCGGCACCGTGCGATCGCCTCGGCGGCTCCCTCGCGGGGCGGATCCTCGAACCCGAGGAGGCCGAGCAGCTCGAGATCCCGCTCGGCGTCGTCGACCGCGGCCGGCGCGGTCCCCGACCAGGGGCGGCGAGCCACGGCGAGGACACGCAGCCCGCGCTGCCCCATCGCGTGCACCGCGTCGTCCGCGCCGGCCGAGGGCCCGCAGCGCGGGATGACCGCGTCCGGCGCCCCCTTCACCAGCACCGCGTCGTCGACGACGACCGACATGCGACGGCGCCTCGGGTCGAACGGGAACCGCCGGATGACCGGAGGATCGAGGTCCGCCGCGTCGACGCCCACCCGCGCCGCGAGCGCCGCGATCGCCGCTTCCATCGGGTCTCCCCGCGCCACCCATCGCCCCTGTTCGTCGTCGCGAACCGCCCGTCCCGTCGAGCAGATCGTCCCCGCCGAGGCGATCTGGATCAGATCTCGCGCGACGGCGTTCGACTCCACGTCGACCGCTGCGGCCGGCTCGTAGCCTCGGCCATGGATCGACGCGCGTCCCGACGGCATCCATGCCTCGACGACCTCCATCTCGTTGCGCGTGAGGGTGCCCGTCTTGTCGGTGCAGATGAAGGTCGTGGAGCCCAGCGTCTCGACGGCCTCGAGGTGCCGGACGAGCGCGTGCCGGGCGGCCATCCGCTGAGCACCGATCGCCAGCGACAAGGTCACGGTCGGGAGCAGGCCCGCCGGCACCACCGCGACCGTCACGCCGACGGCGAAGAGGAAGCCGTCCGACGCGGGCGTCCCGAGGAGCAGCGCGAGCAGGAAGAACGTGCCGCCGACTCCGATCGCGATGGCCGCGATCATGCGGGACAAGCGGTCGAGCTCGCGGCGGAGGGGCGTCGCGGCCGGCTTGTGCGTGCGCGTGAGGCGCGCGATCCCCGCCAGCCGGGTCGCTGACCCCACGGCCACGACCACGGCGTCGGCCTCGCCTTCGACGACGAAGCAACCCGCGAAGAGCAGGTCGCCGCGTGTCGGTCGCACCGGGACGCTCTCACCCGTGAGCGCCGACACGTCGACCGCGCAGTCGTGCACCGCGACGGCCTCGAGGTCGGCCGAGATCCGGTCTCCCTGCTCGAGGCGCACCAGGTCTCCGACGACCAGGTCGTCGGCGTCGATGGCGGACGGCGATCCGTCGCGCACGACCGTGGCCTGGCGGGGCAACATGTCGCGCAGCCGCTCCGCGGCGTGCTCGGCCCGCTGCTCCTGCACGAAGGCGAACGCCGCGTTGAGCACGATGACGATGAACACGGCGACGCCCAGCTGCGGCAGGCCGGCGATGAAGGCAAGGGCTCCGGCGGCCCAGAACAGCAGCGCGAAGAAGTGGACCAGCTCGGCTCCGAAGCGCCGCCACGCCGGTGTGGCCCTCGGGACCGGCAGCGCGTTCGGACCGTCCCGGACGAGGCGCTCGGCCGCCTCGGCCGCCGTCAGCCCGTGCGCGCCGCCGGGTCGTTCAGCGAGGCCGGGCACGGTGTCGGCGCTCGAGTCGCAAGGCGAAGTGCACCACGAGCCAGCACACGACCGCGGCGAGCCCGATGCCCGCGATCGACACCACGACGACCTCTGCTCCGCTCACGGACGCTCCGGGCGCATCAGACGACGTCGCGGAGGCGACGCACGCCCGGCGGCGGTCCGGGCGGGATGGGCGCGAGCCGGACCTTCACGTCGACGACGCGGACGCCGTCGGGAGAGACGATCATCGGGTTGCAGTCGAGCTCGGCGATCTCGGGGACGTGCTCCGCGAGCAGTCCGATGCGCAGCACCGCGTCCTCGAGCGCCGCCACGTCGACCTCGGGCGATCCGCGATAGCCGAACAGCAACGGCGACGTGCGCAGCGACCGGACCATCTCGGCCGCGTCGACGTCGGTGAGAGGCACGATGCGAAGGGTCGTGTCCCGCAGCAGCTCGGCCTGCGTGCCGCCCATGCCGAGCAGCACCAGGGAGCCGAAGGCGTCGTCGCGCGTGACGCCGACGATCATCTCGAGCCCTGCCGACTCCATCGTCTGGACGACCGCCCCGCCCATCTCCTCGCCCAGATCGGCGGACATGCCGGCGAACGCCGCCCGGACGGCATCGGCGTCGGTCAGGTGCAGCCGCACCCCGCCCCGTTCCGTCTTGTGCACCAGATCCGGTGAGGCGGCCTTCAGCACGACCGGGAACCCGAGCTCGGCCGCGGCGGCGACCGCCGCGTCGGCGTCGTCGACCACGACCGAGCGCGTGACCGGCACGCCCATCGCCTCGAGGAGGCCCGTCGCGGCCGTGGCGCCGAGCCACTCGCCCGCCGGGTTCGCGGCCAGCCGCTCGGCGACGACTCGACGCGCGACGTCGACCCTGGCGTCCTCGAGCTCGGGCGTGGATCCCTCGGGGCGCTCGCACCACGCCCGATGGTGCGCGGCGCGACCGAGCGCGGCGGCCGCCGACTCGGGGAACGCGAACGTCGGGACCCGGCGGGCCGACTCGAGGTGCTCGACGTCGTCGGCCGCCCCGTCGTCACCGGCCCCGGGCGCAGGATCGATGAGGTCGAGCGTCCCGCTGCGCCCGAGGAAGCACGCGATGATCGACGTGTCACCCGACCGCTGCGCGGCGTCCGAGATCACCCGCGCGACGTCTTCGGCGCGGGTCACCAGGGGCGGCACGAAGATCACGAGGATCGCGTCGACCGCGTCCTCGCCGAGCAGCACGTCGAGCGTGCGCGCGTACACGTCTGCGCTGGCGGACGCGACGAGGTCGATCGGGTTCACGACCGATGCGTCCGGTGAGACGAACGTCCGCAGCTCCGCCTGTGTCGCCTCGGGGAGCTCGACGACGTCGAGACCGGCCGATGCGCAGGCGTCGGCCGCCAGGATCCCGGGACCGCCGCCGTTGGTCACGATCGCGACGCGCGGACCCTTCGGGAGCGGCTGGTGCAGCAGGACGCCGGCCGTGTCGAACAGCTCTTCGAGCGTCTCGACCCTGATGACGCCGGCCTGGGCGAAGAGCGCGTCGACCGTGGCCTCGGGTGCGGCGAGTGCGGCGGTGTGCGACGAGGTCCCGCGGATCCCGGCCGCGCTGCGTCCGCTCTTGACGGCGACGATCGGCTTCTGGCGAGCGATGCGCCGTGCGAGTCGGGCGAACTTCCGTGGGTTCCCGAACGACTCGAGGTACAGCAGGATCACGTCGGTCTGCGGGTCCTCGTCCCAGTACTGGAGGAGGTCGTTGCTGCTCACGTCGGCCTTGTTGCCGAGGGAGACGAACGTCGAGATGCCGAGCCCGAGCTCGGCGGATCGGGCCAGGAGCGCGATGCCCAGGCCTCCCGACTGGGACGCGAACCCGATCCGTCCGCCGATCGGAGGGAACGGGGCGAACGTGGCGTTCATCGCGACGTCGGCGTCGGTGTTCACGACGCCCATGCAGTTGGGGCCGATCATCCGCATGCCGTTGCGCCGCGCGGTCTCGACCATCCGGTGCTCGACGTCGCGGCCCGTCGGGTCGACCTCCCCGAAGCCGGCGGAGATGACGACCAGCCCCTGCACGCCCGCGTGCGCGCACTCGTCGACGATCTCGGGCACCAGCGGCGCCGGGACGCAGACCACCGCGAGGTCGACCTGCGCTCCGATCGCCGCGAGGTCGGGATAGGCACGCACGCCCGCGACCGAGTCGGCGTTGGGGTTCACCGGGTAGACCGGCCCACCGAAGTCGCCCGCGAGCAGGTTGCGCAGCACGCCGTTGCCGATCGTCCCCTGTCGGCGGCTCGCCCCGATGACGGCGATCGATCCGGGGGCGAGGATGCGAGTCACCGAGCGCGCTTCCGAGATCTTCTCACGCCGTTCCTGTGCGTCGAGCGAAGCCGCGGTGGGGGCGATGTCGAACGACACCTCCACGACGTTCCCGTCGCTGGCCTTGTGCACCTCGTAGCCCGCATCCGCGAACACCTTGAGCATCGCGGCGTTGCGACGCAGCGTCATCGCGACGAACCGACGGATGCCGTGCTCGCGGGCGACGGCGGCGAGCTGCTCCAGCAGCAGGGTGCCCAGACCACGGCCCTGCTGGTCGTCGGCGACGGTGAACGCGATCTCCGCTTCGTCGGCCGCCCCGCTCGTGCGGACGTAGCGCGCGACCGCGACGACGGCGTCGCCGAGCTCGACGACGAGCGCGAACCGCCGGTCGTAGTCGATGTCGGTCAGCTGCTCGAGGTCGCGGGCCCGAGGCGCAGGCACGGGCGAGAAGAAGCGGAGGTACAGCGACTCGTCGGAGAGCCGGCCGTAGAGGTCGAGCAGTGCCGACGCGTCGTCGCGGCGCATCGGGCGCACGTGCACCGTGCCGCCGTCGGCCAGCACGACGTCGCCTTCCCACTGGACCGGGTACCCGTCGTTGCTCGCATCCACCGGCGCGAGCGTACGACCGGTCACGGACCCGGCACTCGCTCTCGAGCGTCTCCGCCTAGCCGGATGCCGGGACGACGACGGCTCGCCCCTGGAGCTCACCGTGCTCCAGGGCCTCGTAGGCGGCCGCCGCCTCGTCGAGCGAGAAGCGCGTCACCGTCGTGCCGATGGTCCCCGCCGCGGCCAGCGCGACCACGTCCATCAGCTCGGGAAGGCTCCCCCAGTACGTCGTGGCCAACGACACCTCGTACGCGGTCGAGAAGAACGAGAAGGGCAGCGTGCCCCCGCCGATGCCGACGAGCGTCAGGTGGCCGAGCGGACGCACGATCCGGCTCGCCACGGCGAGCGTGGCGTCGACCCCGACGAAGTCGAGGACGACGTCGGCGAGCCGCCCGCCCGTGATGCGGCCGACGGCCTCGATGGTCTCGTCGGCGGGCGCGGACGCGAGCAGCGCGTCCGAGGCGCCCGCGGCGCGCGCCGTGTCGAGCGCGGCCTCGCGGGTGTCGACGGCGACGATGCGCGCGGGCGTCAACGCCTCCAGGAGCTCGACCGCCATCTGCCCGAGGCCGCCGACACCGATGACGACGGCGGTGGATCCCGCGCCGAGCAGTCCGGCTGATCGCCGGATGGCGTGGTACGGCGTCAGCGCAGCGTCGGCGAGCGGCGCGGCGTCGACCGGATCGATCGCGTCGGGCAACGGCACGAGGTGCCGGGGGCTCGGCACGAGCATCTTGGCCGCCATCCCGCCGTCGAGCCCGAGCCCGCCGCCGAACACCCCGAGCTCGGCCTGGCGCTCGCAGTAGTTCTCCGCGCCCTCACGACACCGGCGGCAGCGCCCGCACCCCCAGGGGCCGTAGACGAGCACCGGCTGACCGATCTCGAGGCCCTCGACGCCTGCGCCCAGCGCGTCCACCCAACCCGAGTTCTCGTGCCCGAGCGTGAAGGGAGGGCCGAACGGCACCATGCCCTCGACGAAGTCGTGCATCAGGTGCAGGTCGGAGTGACACGCCCCCGCGCCGGCGACGCGCACGACGACCTGCCCGGGGCCCGGCTCCGGCTCCGGCACGTCACGCAGCTCCGGGGGGTGCTGCCACTCGACGAGCTGCAACGCACGCATCTGGGTCCTCTCTCTCCGACGGTCCGACCCTGCGGCACCGGGAGGTTCATGGTGCCCCGCCGTCGCCGCCACAGCCAGGGACGAAGGTCCCGCGCACGACACGTGCGAAGTGACGTTGGGCCCTGTCGAGCCGTTCCGGTCTGGGGCATCATCGAGCCGAAGAGCCGGCGGGGAGCAAGAGGAGGCGCGCTCGGTGCGAGCCCTGGTGGTCTACGAGTCGATGTACCGCAACACCCACGAGATCGCGGATGCCATCCGTGCGGGGCTCCAGGCCTCCATGCAGGTCGAGCTGGTCCCCGTCGCCGACGCCGACGCCGCGCTGGCCGCAGCGCCCGTCGACCTGCTCGTGGTCGGCGGACCGACGCACGTGCACGGGATGAGCCGCTCGACGACACGGATGGCAGCCATCGAGACGGCGAAGAAGCCCGACAGCGGCCTGACGCTCGACGACAGCGCCGAGGGCCCCGGCGTCCGCGACTGGCTGGAGGCGATGCCCCAGACCGAGGTCGCGGCGGCGGCGTTCGACACGCGGGTCCGCGGCCCCCGAGCGCTCACGGGACGAGCGTCGAAGCGGATCGGGAAGATGTTGCACATGGCCGGCTGCACGCTCGTCGCGCCGCCCGAGAGCTTCCTCGTGGACAAGCAGAACGTGCTCGTCCGCGGCGAGCGCGACCGCGCCGAGCGCTGGGCACTCGAGCTCGGCGTGAAGCAGCGCGTCGCCACCAACGGTGGCGCGCCCACCTGAGGGCTTCTCGGCACGCTGAGACAGCCCGGCCACGCGTCGACGTGCCGAGAAGTCCGCGCGGGGGGACGGTCAGGGGCGGGAGTACTTCTCGATCGCCTGTTGGGTGGCTTCGAGCATGGCGCCGAAGAACTTGCCGGTGTTCTGGCCGACCCAGCCGATGCTCGCTTCGCGGCCGACGTTCATCTCTCGGCACGCCGGGATGACGTACTCGGCGAACAGCTCGTACGAGCGCCGCGTGGCGTGCCAGTCGGCGCAGTTGTGCGCGAGGAAGAGGAACGTGCCGAAGCCACCCGTCTTCGCGCTCAGCTTCTCGATCGTCGCGAGTGCGTCGTCGGGGGTCCCGACGGTGGCGACCCCGAAGTTCGGGTAGCCGTTGGTCGTCCAGTGCGTGAGCGCCTCCTGGGGCGATCCGGCCCACGGCATCTTGGCGTTGGACATGCCCTCGAAGTACCCGCAGAGCGTCAGGACGCCGTGCTCCATCTCGCGCATCGCCTGCTCGCGCGTCTCGGCGAGGTGCATCGTCGCCACGACCCGCCAGCGGCTGCGGTCGATCGGGTTGCCGTGCTCGCGGGCGTTGCGCTCGAAGTGCTCCCAGTTGGCGTCGAGTGCGTCGAAGCCGGTCGGGTCGGTCGCGGCGAGCGACAGGATCGAGAGCCCGAGCCGGCCGGCGAGCGTCGCGCCGGTCGGTGACGACGTCGACGCGACCGCCACCTCGATGCCGTCGGGCGAGAACGGACGGAGCTGGAGCCGGGCCTCGTCGAGCGTGAACCAGTCGGTGCGCCGGCTGACGACCTCACCGCGCAGCAGCGGGAGGATCACCTCGGCGGCCTCGATCATCATGTCGCGCTGGTCACGCGGATCGATGCCGAGCATGAACGCGTCCGACGGCAGCTGGCCGGGCCCGATCCCGAGCATCGCCCGCCCCATGGTGAGGTGGTCGAGCTGCATGATGCGGTCGGCCAGGATGAACGGTTGGTGGTACGAGAGCGAGTTCACGCCGGTACCGAGGCGAATGCGCTTCGTGCGCTCCGCCGCTGCCGCGATCATCAGCTCGGGCGACGCGAAGGTCTCGTAGCCACCGCTGTGGTGCTCGCCGAACCAGATCTCGTCGTACCCGAGGTCGTCGAGCAGCACCGCGAGTTCGAGGTCGCGACGCATCTGGAGGGTCGGGTTCCCTGCCAGCCCGTGGTAGGGCGCGACGAACGCGCCGAAGCGGGTCGGCCGTGGGATCGTGGTCATCGCGTGCGCCGCGCGACCGGCGTGAACTCCACCGGCATCGACTCGTAGCCGCTGACGAAGCTGGCCGGGCGCAGCTCGGGCTCGGCGCCGTCGGCGAGCCGGATGTCGGGCAGCCGCTCGAGGACGCGCTCGAAGGCGACGTTGAGCTCGAGCCGGGCGAGCGCGGCCCCGAGGCAGAAGTGGGGGCCGAAGCCGAAGGCCACATGGTCGTTGGGGCTCCGAGCGATGTCGAAGGTCATCGGATCGGTGAACTGCGCCGAATCCCGGTTGGCGGACGGGTACAGCAGGAGCAGCTTCTGGCCTTCGCGGATCGTCTTGCCGTGCAGCTCGACGTCACGCGTCGCGGTGCGCGCCATGTTCTTGATCGGAGAGACCCAGCGCAGCGACTCCTCGACGGCCGACCCGATCAGACTGCGGTCGGCGAGGAGACGCTCGTAGCGCGACCGATCCGCCAGGAGCTGGTACATGCCACCCGAGATGACGTGCCGGGTCGTCTCGTCACCACCGATCAGGATGAGGAGCGACTCGTGGATCAGCGCGTCGTCGTCGAGCTTGTCGCCGTCGATCTCCGCGTGCACGAGCACGCTCATGAGGTCGTCACGCGGACAGCCGCGGCGGTCCTCGATGACGCCGACGATGTACCCGACGTAGCCCTCGAAGGCGTTCGCCATCGCGGTCACGAGCGCGTCGTCGGTCTGCCCCTGGCCCCGCATCAGATCGTCGGACCACTGCAGCAGCGTCGGGTGGTCTTCCGGCTCGACTCCGAGCGCGTCACCGATCATCACGAGCGGCAGCCAGGCGGCGATGTCGGCGACGAAGTCGCACTCGCCGCGCTCGGCGACCTGGTCGATGAGCCCGTCGACGACCTCGACGATGCGAGGCTCCAGGTCGCGCACGCGCTGGGGCGTGAACCCCTTGTTGACCAGCTTGCGACGCCGGAGGTGCTCCGGGTCGTCCATGTCGATCATCATCGCGATCGGGCCGGTGTCGGGACGGATGCCACCCGCGTTGCTGAACGTCTGCGGGTTGGTGGCGACGGCCTTCACATCGTCGTAGCGGGAGATGCCCCAGACCTGACCCGCGTCGTCCCAGTGGACGGGGTCGTGGTCGCGCAGCCACGCCAGCGCGTCCTGGGGATCGGTGCCCCAGAACTCACCGCTCGTGAGTGCGATCTCCGGCGCTGCGCTCATCGGCGGCCTGCTCCTGTCGATGCGATCGGGATGGCCGCGTCGTCCGCGGCCGCTCGGTCCGGCAGGCAGGCTGCCACGTCCGGGAGGTGGCAGCCCACCCGGGCGCCAGGGGTCCGGGAAGGGCTGCTCCCGCGCGAGGGTTGCATCCCTCGACCGCCGCGACCACCGATCACCACGAACGGGAGACGCAGACCATGAGCGACCTCGGCGCCATGAACGACTTCAACGCGCAGATCATCGACGAGTTCCGCGCCAACGGCGGCAAGGTCGGCGGACCGTTCGCGGGCGCACCCATGCTGCTGCTCCACTCGACCGGCGCGAAGTCGGGCGCGGAGCGGGTCAACCCCCTCGCCTACCAGCAGCTCGACGGCGCGTACGCGATCTTCGCGTCGAAGGCAGGTGCCGACACCAACCCCGACTGGTTCCACAACGTGCGCGCGAACCCCGACGTGACGATCGAGGTCGGCACCGAGACCAAGCGGGCACGGGCGCGCGTCGTGGAGGGCGACGAGCGCACCACGATCTGGGAGCGCCAGAAGGACCTGTTCCCGCCGTTCGCGGAGTACGAGGCCAAGACCGACCGCGAGATCCCGGTCATCGTCCTCGAACCCGTCGAATGAGCTGGTCTGGACCTCAGTCGTCGAGCAGCTGGGCCTGGAGCGCGGAGACGACGTCGGGCTCGATCCCGATCGCCTCGGCGTATCCGGGCCAGTCGCCGTACTCGTCGCGCATGCCCTCGAGCATCCCGAGCATGGTGGCGGGCACCGCGCCGCGCAGGTCCTCGGGGAGGTCGGGCCACTGGTGGTCGGTGCCCTCCCAGTACTGGCGCCCGCGCTCGAGGATCACCTCGACGACCTCGTGGGTGAGGCAGTAGTCGGCGACGATCTCCTCGTCGGGCACGCCGAGCAGGCCGAGCACCAGCGCCGAGAAGACGCCGGTGCGGTCCTTGCCCGCCATGCAGAAGTAGACCGCGGGCATCGTGCCCGGCTCGACCAGCGCTCGGAGCGCAGCGGCGTACGCGGCCGCACCGGTGCGCAGCATCAGCACGTAGACCTCGGCGGCCGACTCGGGCGGGTCCCAGTCGGCGGGTCGCACCGTGTGCAGCGCCTTGTCGACCGTCGGGAGGTGCACGTGCTCGATGTCGAGCTCGCCGAGTCGACCGATGCCGATGCGCTCGAGCTCGTCCCCGGCACGGAAGTCGATGGCGGTGAGCAGACCGAGCTCACGCAGCAGCGGCCCGTCGGAGGGCTCGAGGTGGTGCAGCGAGTCGCTGCGGTAGAGGCGCCGCCACTGCACCGTGCGTCCGTCGGCGGTCGGGTACCCACCGAGGTCGCGGAAGTTGACCGGACCCGCGAGCGACACCCGTCGATCGGTCACTGCACGCCCCCGCTGTCGTGAGCGCCATGGGCGCCCGTGTGGGTCTCGAAGCGCTCACGCACGACGTGGATGAAGATGCCCTCGGCCTCCACGCAGAGGCGATCGCCCGCGTGCAGGGTGCCCCGCGTGAAGACCTTGCGCCCTTCGATGCGGTCCGTCTTCCCGCGGAAGGTGAGCTCGGTGTACAGCGGCGTCGGGCTGCGGTAGACGATCGTCAGGGTGCCGGTCATCGCACCGACGCCGGCGGTGATGTTGGCGATGCCGAGGATCTCGTCGAAGAGGCCGGCGATGATGCCGCCGTGGACGCACCCCGGCGGGCCTTCGTACGCGGCACCGAGCGTTGCGGTGGCGACGACGGTCTGGTCGTGGATCCGGCACTCGAGCGGCGACGACAGCGGGCTGTACCAGCCGATCATCGGTGAGAACGGGAAGTAGACGTGCGGGTCGAGATCGGTCTCGGGCATCGCCGGGACGGACGTCTCCCACGCGGGGGTCACCGGCTCGAGGAGCTCACCGGCCTCCTCCACCGCGGCGGCGGCCTGCGCGAGCAGCTCGGGGGACGCGTGGGTGCGGACCATCTGGTCGGTGACGCGCCGCATCGCGTCGGCGAGCCGGCGCAGCTCGGGACCGGGTGGGTGGGCCGCATCGGGCCCGTGCCCGTCGACGACCCCCTGTTCGTCGCTCACGACGACCGACCGTAGGGCCGCGCTACTCCTCGACGATCGAGATCGCCTGCTTGGGGCACTGCCGCACGGCCTGCTCCACCTTGGGGCGCAGGTCGTCGGACGGCGTCTCGTCGAGGACGTAGAGGAAGTCGTCGTCACGAACCTCGAAGACCTCGGGCGCGATGCCCATGCAGATCGCGTTGCTCTCGCACACGTCGAAGTCGACCACGACCTTCCAGGCCATCGGATGCTCCTCCTCCATCGCGTCGCAGGACCGTTGCGCACCCTACTCCGCGGGCAGGTTCGTGAAGTCGGGCTCCCGCTTCTCGAGGAACGCCGCGATCGCCTCGCGGTTCGCCGGTGCACCGGTCAGACGAGCGAAGACGTCCTCTTCGCGGGCCCGGGCGGCACGGGCGTCGTCGATGCGAGTCACGAGCAGGAGCCGCTTGGTCTCGACCAGCGACACGACGGGCATCGCGGCGATGCGTCGCGCGACATCCATCGCCTCGTCGAGCAACCGGTCGGGCGGGCAGATCCGCGAGGCCAGACCGCACGCGAGCGCTTCCTCGGCGTCGAACCAGTCGGCCGTGAAGAACGCGTGCGCGGCCGCGCGCCAGCCCATCACGACCGGCAGCGTGTAGGTGCTGCCGGCCTCCGGGACGACCCCGAGGCTCGCGAACGGCAGCCGGAAGCGTGCCGTCTCGGACACGAGCACGAGGTCGCAGTACGGCAGCATCGTGGTGCCGACTCCGACGGCGACACCGTTCACCGCAGCGACGATCGGCATGGGGAAGGTCTCGATCGCCTTGATGAAGCGACGGAAGCCGTGCTCCTCGGCCTCCACCTGCGTCGACGGGTCGCGGTCGGCAACGTTGCCGAGGCGCCCCATCTCGGCGAGGTCTTGACCCGCGCAGTAGGCGGTCCCCTCGCCAGTGAGCACGACGACGGCGACGTCGTCGCGGGTCGCTGCGTCGTCGAGCGCCTCGGCCACCGCGGTGTACAGCGCGGTGTCCATCGCGTTGCGCGCCTCGGGGCGACGGAACGTGACCAGCCGGACCCGGTCGGCGTCGTCGACCGACGCGACCGGTCGCGCCTCGTCGTCGCTCATGCGAACGGGTCCACGTTGAGGTGCTGCGACAGGTCGCCGATCAGGTCGCAGAAGATCACTCGCTCGGCCAGGTACCACTCGCCCGCGTCGTCGAGAGCGAACGAGTCGTGGTACCGCCCGGCGATGATCGGCTGGAGCGCGAACCCCTCGAGCTGCTGGAACACCGTGTAGTAGGAGCGCGCAGTCGCGGTGCCTCTGTCCTCGTCGGCGTCGATCACGAGGTTCGTGGTGACGTGCTTGGTGCGCGGGGTCCCGTCGTCGTATCGCCGCACCATCGACTCGAAGATCTTCAGCACCGGCTCCGATCCGACGACGCCGGGATCGTCGGGACCGCCACCTTTGTAGGTGGCGCGCGCGAAGAGCTCGGCGACGGCCGGGAAGTCGCCGTGATCGACGAGATCGGCGTAGCCGTAGACGATGTGCTCGATGGCGCTGCGGACGTCTCGGGCACCCGAGGTGGCTGTCGACACGGGCGGGACGTTACCGTGCGCGCTCATGGCGATCGGTGCGTCCCGCGTGTTCCACCTCAACGTCAACTGCGCCGACCTGGACGTGTCGTTGCGCTTCTACCGCGACCTGCTGGGGCTCACGCAGGCCGCGCACACGGTGTCGCCCGAGCAGGACGGTGCGGCGTTCGGGTTGGAGCGAGTGGCGTGGGACGCGTGGATCCTGCTCGACGAGCGCGGCTACGAGGGGGTCGTGCTCGACCTGCTGGAGTGGCAGACGCCGCGGCCGATCGGCGCTCCGCCCGCAGCCGCCAACACCCTGGGGTTCGGCCGACTCGGGTACACGCTCGCCGACGTCGATGCGACCTACGCACGTCTCGACGCCGCCGGCGTCAGGTGCTTGGGCGCACCGCACGATGTCGCGATCGAGGATGCACCACCCTTGCGCGCACTCACGTGCCTCGACCCCGACGGGACGATGGTCGAGCTGATCGGCACTCCCGACGTCGACCGCCGCTTCTCGTTCCTCACGGTCAACGTGAGCGACCTCGATCGCTCGATCGAGTTCTACGAGTCGGTGCTCGGCTTCTCGCCCCACTTCCGGATGAGCCCGGGCCGCCAGCCAGGAGCCGCCCTCGGAATCGACGGCGAGATGGAGTTCGAGATGGCGTACCTCGACGACCCGCGCCGCTCCGGCGCGTTCGCGATCGATCTCGTGCAGTGGAAGACGCCTGTCGCGACGGGTGCACCGTCACGACAGGCGAACCGGCTCGGGCCCTTCCGACTCGCGTTCACGACCGACGACATCGACCGCGACCACGCCGCGCTCGTCGACGCGGGTGTGCGCTGCTGGTCGCCCCCCGCGGACCTGGAGATGGGCCCCGGCATCCCGCCGCTGCGAGCCCTGCTCTTCGACGACCCCGACGGCACCGTCCTCGAGCTGATCGAGCCACCCGGTTGACGCGGACGGCTAGCCCTTCGCCGCCTTGACCGGAGCTGCGAGCTGGAGGTCGGCGTCGTCGACCCACTCGCCCATGGTGGCGCCGAACGCCGCGAACGCGTCGGAGCCCATGTGCGCGTCGAGCGCCGCCTGGTTCTCGTAGATCTCGGTGACGAAGAACACGTTGGGGTCCATCGTCGACCGGTGCAGCGTGTAGTGGTGACAGCCCGGCTCGTTCGCCGCGATGTGCGCCATCAGGTCTTCCCACTGCCCCGGGAAGTCGTCGGCCTTGTCGGGCTTGATCGTCAGCTTGGCGACGATCGACACCTGCTCGCTCATCGTGCTCCTCTGATCAGTCGTCCGGGACGCGCACCGGTGTCGGCACCGTTGCGCATGATCACCTCGCCCGCGACGATCGTCGCGTCGTATCCGTCGGCGTGCTGGAGCAGCCGCCGCGCGCCTCCCGGCAGGTCGTACACCATCTCGGGTCGGTGCAGCACCATGCCGTCGAGGTCGATCACGTTGACGTCCGCGCGGTAGCCGGGCGCCAGCACGCCGCGGTCACCGAGGCCGTAGAGCGACGCGGTGTCGCTCGTCATCTTGCGCACCACGAGCTCGAGCGGGAGCCGCTCGCCGCGGGTGCGGTCGCGCACCCAGTGAGTGAGCATGTACGTCTCGATGCTGGCGTCGCAGATCGCGCCGACGTGCGCGCCTCCGTCACCGAGGCCGAGCGCGCTCGCGGGGTGCATGACCATCTCGCGGATCGGGTCCTGGGTGAAGTTGGAGTACCCGAGCAGCGGCCGGAGCAAGAGCTCGCGACCCTCGTTCTCGAGGAGCAGGTCGTAGAGGTACTCGGTGGGGTCGACGCCGGCGCGCTTCGCCAGCTCGCCGATCGCCTGATCTGGTGCCGGCTCGTAGTCGGGCGGCTCGCCGAGCTTGAAGATGCGGTCGAGGCCCATGCCGATGAACGCCATCGCGTCGTCGTGGCTGGGGCTCTCCGAGATGATCCGCGCCCGCAGATCGGGGTCGCGCATCGCGGCGACCTTCTCGTCGAGCGGGAGGTCGAGCAGCGGCTCGAAGCTCGGGCGCTTGCTCAGCGGGTGGAACGTCTGGAGGCCGAGCAGGAGACCCAGCGGCCGTCCGGCGACCTGGGGCCTGATCGGCACGCCCTCGTCGTACGCGTCCGACGCCAGGTCGAGCATCTTCTTCCACTGGTCCGGGTCGTAGTCGTGCTGGAGCATGGCGAACGTGACCGGGCGGCCGGTCTCGCGCGCCAGACGGCGCATCCAGTCCATCTCCTTGTCGGACGCGGCGAGGTCTTCGCCCATCACGCCCGCGGGCGCGAGCTCGAACACGCCGGAGCCGGCGTCGCTCAGCGCGCGCCCCATCGCGAACAACTCGTCCTCGGCGGCGTAGGTGCCGGGCACCGGCTCACCGTCGATCGCCCGGTGCGCGATCGTGCGCGACGTCGACACGCCGAGCGCGCCGGCCTCGATGCCCTCGCGGACGATCGCGGCCATCTCCTCGATGTCCTCGGGCGTCGCCGGCTCGTTGCGTGCGCCGCGGTCGCCCATCACGTAGCCGCGCACCGCGCCGTGCGGCACCTGCGTGCCGACGTCGATGGCGAGCTCTTGGCCGTCGAGGAAGTCGAGGAACTCCGGGAACGTCTCCCAGCCCCACTTGATCCCCTCGGAGAGCGCGGCCCCGGGGATGTCCTCGACTCCCTCCATGAGACCGATGAGCCACTCGTGCCGATCGGATCGCACGGGGGCGAAGCCGACGCCACAGTTGCCCATGACGACGGTCGTGACGCCGTGCCACGTCGACGGGGTGAGCAGCGGGTCCCAGGTGACCTGACCGTCGTAGTGCGTGTGTACGTCGACGAACCCGGGCGTGACGATGCGACCCGACGCGTCGATCTCGGTCGCGCCCTCGGCCTCGACCCGCCCGACCAGCGTGACCTTCCCGTCGTCGATCGCGACGTCGGCATCCACCGCCGCCGCTCCCGTGCCGTCGACGACCTTGCCACCCCGGATCACGAGATCGTGCATGGCAACCATCGCCTCCATCGCGTCGCTCGCTGCGGGCCGGGATGCCCGTACCGTCGCTCGCTCCTGCTGTGGGCCCGCCGGACAGTGGCGGACCGATGACGCGAATCGTAACGTGTTCCAGTCTCACCGACCGGGGGTGCCAGGGACGTGACCGCGACGTTGACCGGAGTCGACCTGACCGACCTCGACACGTTCGTGCGGGGGGTCCCGCACGACCAGTTCGACCGGATCCGAGCCGAGCAGCCGGTGTACTGGCACGAGGAGGCCGAGGGGTCGGGCTTCTGGTGCATCACCCGCTACGACCACCTCTACACGGTGAGCCACGAGTGGCCCACGTTCTCGAGCGAGTGGGGCATCACGCTGCACGAGGCCGAGACCGAGGAGCAGCTCGCGCAGCAGCGGATGATGATGCTGATGATGGACCCGCCGAACCACACCAAGCTGCGGCGGATCGTCAACAAGGGCTTCACCCCGCGGATGATCTCCAGCCTCAAGGACCAGGTGCGGGTGATCACCCGACAGATCGTCGACGACATCGCCGAACGGGGTGAGTGCGACTTCGTCGTCGACGTCGCGGCCGAGCTCCCGCTCCAGGTCATCGCCGAGATGATGGGCGTGCCCCAGGAGGACCGGCACAAGGTCTTCGACTGGAGCAACCGGATGATCGGCTCCGACGACCCCGAGTACCAGGTGAGCCAGGACGACTACATGAACGCGGCCACCGAGATGTTCATGTACGCGAACGACCTCGCGGAGAAGAAGCGCGCCGACCCGGGCGACGACATCATCAGCGTGCTGCTCCAGGCCGAGGTCGAGGGCGAGCGCCTCAGCGACATGGAGTTCGACCTCTTCTTCCAGCTGCTCGCGGTCGCCGGGAACGAGACGACGCGCAACCTGATCTCCCACGGGATGCTCTGCCTCATCGAGAACCCCGACCAGCGCCGGCTCCTGCTCGACGATCCCGACAAGATGCCCATGGCGGTCGAGGAGATGCTGCGGTGGGCGTCCCCCGTGATGTACATGCGTCGCACCGCCCGGGAGCCGTTCACGATCGACGGCCAGGAGATCGGCGAGGGCGAGAAGGTCGCGCTCTGGTACATCGCGGCGAACCACGACCCCGCGGTCTTCGACGACCCGCACCGCTTCGACATCTCGCGGCAGCCCAACGAGCACGAGGCGTTCGGTGGTGGCGGGCCGCACTTCTGCCTCGGTTCGCACCTCGCCAAGCTCGAGATCCGGGCCATGTTCGACGAGCTCACGTCGCGCATCCCCGAGATGGAGCTGGCCGGACCGGTCGAGCGGCTGCGGTCCAACTTCATCAACGGGATCAAGCACATGCCGGTGACGTTCGAGCCGGTCGCGCGCGCCGCGGCGTGACGCAGCCGCCGGACGCGAACCCCAAGGGGATCGAGGTCGCAGCAGTCACTCGCTGGCTGCTCGATCACGTCGACGAGCTCGAGGCGCCGCTGACGTTCGACCTGGTCGCCGCGGGCGGGTCCAACCTGACCTTCCGGGTCGAGGACGCGACGGGTCGTGCGGTCGCGCTGCGCCGCCCGCCGGTCACGGCCGTGCTCGCGACGGCGCACGACATGGACCGCGAGTGGCGCATCATCAGTGCGCTCTCGAAGACCGACGTCCCCGTCCCCGCCCCGATCGCGCGCTGCGACGACACCGAGGTGACGGGCGCCCCCTTCTACGTCATGGAGTTCGTCGACGGCCGGATCCTCCGCACCGAGGCCGACGGTGCCGCGTTGGACGTCCGCTCCGCCGCGGCAGCGACCGACTCGCTCGTGAACGTGCAGGTCGCGTTCCACGCGCTCGATTTGGACGAGATCGGGCTCGGCGACCTCGCCAAGCACCGGACCGGCTACGTCGAGCGGCAGCTCCGTCGGTGGCAGACGCAGGTGGAGCGAGCCCGGGTCCGCGACCTCCCGGCGCTCGACGCGATCCACGCCCGCCTGGTGGCGACGGTGCCTCCGGAGTCCGGGCGACCGGCGCTCGTGCACGGTGACTACCGGTTCGACAACGTCGTGCTCGACGACGGCGCACGGGTCGCGGCGGTCCTCGACTGGGAGCTCGCGACGATCGGTGATGCGGTCGCCGACGCGTGCTGGTCGTTGCTCTACTGGGCCGATCCGGGAGATCCCCTCCCCTTCCTCACGTCCTCGCCGACGCTCGCCGACGTGTTCGAGCGCCGTGAGGCCGTCGCGCGCCTCTACGAGGACCGCGCCGGTCGCTCCCTCGACTCGCTCGGCTGGTTCACGGTCTTCGGCTACTGGAAGATGGCGTGCATCGTCGAAGGCGTGCACGCCCGGCGGCTCAAGGGGGCGTCCGGCGGGGCGGCCACCGGCGATGCGGCGTCGATCGCGGCCCGGGTCGACGCGCTGCTCGAGCACGCGGGTGACGTTGCAACCGGCCTCGGGTGGGGAACACTGACTCCGAGCACCTGAGCCCGGCGCCTCGCGGCGCCACGATCGGGGGAGCCAGTGGACAAGCGACAGGTCGCCATCACCGCCACCGCAGTCGTGCTCGCCCTCGTGCTCGGCATCGGCATCACGCTGCTGGCGACCTCCGGCGGTGACGACGGTGGCTCGGCGTCCGACGTGCCGCCGCGACGCTCGACCACCACGTCGAGCACGCCGGGCCCGACGACGACCTCGACCGTGCCCCGCCCGGTCGTGACCGTCCCGACCCTGCCGCCCCCGACGATCAAGGTCGTCCCGCCGGCGACCGATGCCCCGACGCCGTCGACCACCAAGCCACGCACGGCGAAGCGTCCTCGGCGCACGACGACGACGCCGCCCACGACGAGCGCGCCCCAGGCGCTCCCCCAGAGCGCGCCGCAGCAGCCGCCGGCCACGGAGCCACCCGCCACCCAGGCACCGACGACGCAGCCACCGGTGACGCAGGCACCCGCGACCTCGACCACCTCGACGAGCACGACCACCACCACCGCACCACCCCCGGGACAGACCGGCATCTCGCCGACCCAGCTGCGCGTGGCCGTGGTCGCCGACGACCAGGCGACGCTCGACGGCGCCGCGGCCTGGGCCAACGCACTCAACCGCGAGGGGGGGCTCGCCGGTCGCAAGGTGCGCGTCGACCTGCTCGCGACCGACGGCACGCCCGAGGGGTACGACGCCGCGGTGGCAGCCGCGTGCGACCGGGCGTTCGCGATGGTCGCGACGCGCTCGTCGAACGATGCGAACGTCGAACCGCTGTCGTGCGGGATCCCCGACGTTGCAGTCGAGGCCGTGGCGCCGGAGCACGCCGACAACGTCACGACGTACGCGGCGTTCCCGCGCCGTGAGGCGATCGCGAGCGTCGGCCCGTACCACTGGTTCCAGGACGAGCTCGACGACTGCTGCGCCCAGTACGTGCTCGTGCCCGCCGAGGGCCCCGACCGCGTCGCCACCGAGCGAGCGATCCATGCCGCCGAGCAGATCGGCTACACGACCGCCGCCGCGCCCGACGTGCCGCTCGACGCGCCGGAGAGCGAGTACGACGCCTACGCCGCGGACCTCGTTGCCTCGCGCGCGTCGTTCGCGGCGAGCGGGCTCGGCCCCGACTCGACGCTCGAGCTGCGGCGCGCGGCCGCCCGCACCGGCGGATCGGAGGTGCAGGCGTGGTACTGCGACGCCCGCTGCTACGACGCGACGTTCGCCGCCGAGGCCGACGCCGACGGCCAGCACACCGCGATCGAGACCGTTCCCTTCGGCGACCGCAAGGAGGTCCCCGAGCTGCGGGCCTACCTCGCCGCCGCCGCTCGCACGGGCGACCCCCACACCTACGCCGGGCTCCAGGCGTACGTCGCAGGCCTGCTGTTCGAGGATGGGGTCGAGGCGGTGGTGGCCCAGCACGGTGAGGACGGGCTGACCCGCGAGCGGCTCCTCGCCGCGCTCGGCGAGATCGACGCGTTCACCGGCGGCGGCCTGGTCGGACCCACCGACGTCGGCGCTCGTACGCCCAACGGCTGCTTCGTGCTGCTCCAGGTCACCGACGGGCGCTTCGCCCGCGTCGAGCCGGCCGAACGTGGCAGTCTCGACTGCGGAGCCGACAACCTCGTCGTGCTCGACAGCAGTCCACCCCTTTGATGCGCATCTAGGAACGAGAGGGAGTGCAGGTGGCACCGTTCAGCTACGGCGACAAGCGCGTGATCGTGACGGGAGCAGCGTCGGGCATGGGCAAGGCGACCGTCGCGATGCTCGTCGACGCGGGCGCCGAGGTGCACGCCCTCGACATCGCGCCGATCGACGGTACGTGCGCGGGGTCGTACGAGACCGACTGCGGCGACCCGTCGTCCATCGAGGCGACGCTCGACCGCATCGGCGCGCCGGTCCACTGCCTGTTCAACGTGGCGGGCGTGCCCCAGACCCATCCCGCCGACCGCGTGTTCGGCGTCAACTTCCTCGGCCTGCGCCACGTGACCGAGCGGGTCCTCGACGGCCTGATGGGCGAAGGGGGTGCGATCGCGCACGTCGCGTCCAAGGCCGGCTCGGGCTGGCGCAACCACCTGCCCGCCATCCTCGACGTGCTGGCGACGCCCGACGTGGCCTCGGGCGCCGCGTGGGCGAGCGCCAACCTCGCCGAGCAGGGCGATCCCTACTTCTTCTCCAAGGAGTGCGTGGTCGTCTACACGATGAAGCGAGCGCACGAGCTGCTCGACCGCGGCATCCGGATGAACTGCCTGAGCCCGGGCCCGATCGACTCGCCGATGATGCCGAAGTTCCGCGAGGCGCTCGGCTCCGACCTGCTCGAGTGGACCGCGGCGCAGGTCGGACGCATGGGACGCCCCGAGGAGATGGCCGGACCGCTGGTCTTCCTCAACAGCGACGAGGCGTCCTACGTCAACGGGTTCGACCTCATGGCCGACGGTGGCTTCACCGGCGCGATGGAGCTCGGACTCGTCGACCTCACCACGCTGCCGTCCTGATCGCCTCGCTCCGCTGCCGACGCCCAGCCGGTGTCAGTCGCGCGCGCGCCGGCGGAACGACTTCGTGAGGCCGGGCGGCGTCCACGGATCGCCGCCGCTGATGTCGGTGCCCGGTGGCACGACGTCGTCGATCGCATCGAGCGTGTCGACGTCGAGTCGGACCTCGATCCCCGCGAGCGCGTCGTCGAGCTGCTCCATGGTGCGCGGCCCGATGATCGCCGACGTCACGTGCGGATGCTCGAGCACGAACGCGTGCGCGAGGTGCGTGAGGCTCACGCCGGCGCGGTCGGCGATCAGGAGCAGCAGCTCGACCGCGTCGAGACGGGCCTCGTGCGCGCGCTGCTGGCGCTCGTTCTGGTGCTGGGACCCGAAGCCCCGGGCCAGGCGTGAGCCCTCGGGCGTGGGCTGCCCCTTGCGGTACCGGCCGGTCAGCAGGCCACCGGCGAGCGGGCTCCACGGGATGACCCCGATCCCGTAGCGCGCGCAGGTCGGCAGCACGGCTCGCTCGATGCCCCGCACGAGGATGGAGTAGGGAGGCTGCTCGCAGACGAAGCGCTCTCGGTTGCGGCGCTCGCTCGTCCACTGCGCCTCGACGATGTACTCGGCCGGAAAGGTGGAGTGGCCGAGGTAGCGGATCTTCCCCTGGTGGACGAGGTCGGTCATCGCGCCGAGCGTCTCGTCGATGCTCGCGTGGTCGTCGGGGCGGTGGATCTGGTACAGGTCGATGTAGTCGGTGCCCAAGCGTCGCAGGCTGTGCTCGACCTCCTGCATGATCCAGCGCCGCGATCCGCCCCGGGCGTTCGCGCCCTCCCCCATCGGCGCGAAGAACTTCGTCGCGAGGATCACGTCGTCGCGGCGTCCCGCGATCGCCTTGCCGACGATCTCCTCCGACTCCCCCGCCGAGTACACGTCGGCGGTGTCGATGAAGTTGATGCCCGCGTCGAGGGCCCGGTGGGTGATCCGGATGCACTCGTCGTGGTCGGGCTCGCCCCACTGGCCGAACATCATGGCGCCGAGGCAGTACTCGCTGACCTGGATCCCCGACCGTCCGAGCGTCCGCATGCGCATGCCTCGTACCCTAACGACCAGCCGAGCGCCCCCGAAGGGGCGGCCGCACGCATGGTGCGGCCGAGCGAGCGCGACCATGGGGGCGACTGATGACCATCGACGATCTCGTGGCCCAGCAGGAGATCCGTGACGTGCTCGCCCGGTACACCCGCGGCGTCGACCGCATGGACCGGGAGCTCGTGCTGTCGTGCTACCACCCCGGTGCCCACGACGACCACGGTGCGTTCCAGGGCAGCGCCGAGGAGTTCGCCGACTGGGTGCAGGAGGTGCTGTCGTACTTCGACACGACGATGCACTTCCTCGGCCAACAGCTCGTGGAGGTCGCGGGTGACCGCGCGCACAGCGAGACGTACTGCGTCGCCTACCACCGCCGCGACGCACGCGACGACGAGCCGGGGTCCGACCTGTGGATGGGGTTGCGCTACGTCGACCGCTTCGAGCGCCGCGACGGCGAGTGGCGCATCGCCGACCGACGCTGCGTCTTCGACTGGAGCCGCAACGACCCGATCGCCGCCGAGTGGGAGATGCCGCCCGAAGCCCTGCGCGGCCGCCGCGACCGCAACGACCAGGTGTACCGGTAGTCACGCGCAGCCCGCGCACGGCCGCACGAGGTGATGGTTCAGCGCACGAGGCGGAAGAAGGTGCGGACGTCGTCGACGAAGAGCTCGGGGACCTCCATGGCCGCGAAGTGACCGCCGTGCGGCGGCTCCGTCCAGTGGACGACGTCGTAGCGGCCCTCGACCCAACGACGGGGCATCTTGGTGATCTCGGCCGGGAAGTTCGCGATGCCGGTCGGGACGCGCACGAACTCCTGGGGGATCGCCGACTTCCCCGCCTGGCGCATCTCCCAGTAGATGCGACACGACGAGGTGCCGGTCCCCGTCACCCAGTAGAGCGTGACGTCGTCGAGCATCCGGTCACGGGTGAACGAACCTTCGAGGTCGCCGGCGATCCACAGCGACGTGTCGGACCAAGCGCGCAGCTTCTCGACGATCCACGCGCACAGGCCGGCCGGTGAGTCGTCGAGCCCGTACCCCAGGGACTGCGGGCGGGTGCCCTGGATCTCCTGGTAGCCGGCACCCGTCTTGCGCCACTCGAGCAGCCCGGCGAACGCCGCCTGCTCCTCCTCGGTGAGCGGCGGCCCGTCCTTCGGCGGTGACACGGTCACGAAGTTGAGGTGCAGGCCGACGACCCGATCGGGAACGAGATCGGCCACGTTGGCGCTGACGATCGAGCCCCAGTCGCCACCCTGCGCGCCGAAGCGGTCGAAGCCGAGGGAGCTCATGAGCTCGACGCACGCCTCGGCGATGCGGCGCGGGTGCCACCCGCGCTCGTGCGTCGGCCCGGAGAACCCGAACCCGGGCAGCGACGGGGCAACCACGTGGAAGGCGTCGGACGCGTCGCCGCCGTGCGCGGTCGGATCGGTCAGCGGCCCGAACACGTCGAGGAACTCGGTGACCGACCCCGGCCAGCCGTGGACCAGGAGCAGCGGGAGCGCGTCCTCGTGCGGCGAGCGGGCGACGACCGCGTGGATCCGTTGTCCGTCGACCTCGATCACGTGGTCGTCGTGCGCGGCGAAGCGAGCCTCGCAGGCGCGCCAGTCGTAGCCGTCGCGCCAGTACGTCAGGAGCTCGGCGAGGTACTCACGGTCGGTGCCCTGATCCCACCCGATGCCCTCGATCGCGTTCGGCAGGCGGGTGCGCGCGAGTCGGTCGCGCAAGTCGTCGAGGACGCGCTGCTCCACGGGCTCCATCACGTCTCCCGAGTCGGGCGATCAGTACTGGGCGCCGCCGGGCAGCGTGCGCGCCAGCATGGCGTCGGACCGCTCGCGCAGCAGCGGGTCGAGGTCGTCCATCGTCGTGATCCAGAAGTCGCCGGCCCGGATCCCGGCGAACACGATCTCGCCGGCTTCGTCGGGTTCTCGCCCCTTCTCCGCGATCATGTCGGCGAGCGCCTGCTCCACGAACGCGTGGTCGGGTGCTTGCGACTCCGACGGCGGCTCGTCTGGCCGGTTGCGACCCGAGCGCGCGATGCCAGTCGCGACCGCGCCGGGCACGAGGCACGACACGCCGATCGAGGCGCCCTGCGCACGGAAGTCGTGGGCGAGGCACTCCGTGAGCGCGGCACACGCGAACTTCGACACGACGTAGGGCCCCGAGTAGGCGACGGTCGTGATGCCGGCGACCGACGAGGTGTTCACGACGTGACCCGGCTCGCCGGCCTCGATCATCTTCGGGACGAACGCCTGGATGCCGTTGAGCACGCCCCAGAAGTTGACGTTCATGACCCACTCCCAGTCGGCGCGGCTGCGCTCCCAGATCACGCCGGCCTGGAAGACGCCGGCGTTGTTGCAGAGCAGGTGCACCGCGCCGAACCGGTCGTATGCGGCGGCCGCGAGCGCCTCGACCGCGTCCGGATCGGTGACGTCGGTCGCGAGCGCGAGCGTCTCCGCGCCGAGCTCGGCGACCTCGGCGGCCGCGGCGTCGAGCGCCGGAGCCTCGACGTCGGCCATCACCACGCGCATGCCCTCTCGCGCGGCCGTGCGTGCGATGCCCTTGCCGATGCCGCTGGCGGCCCCGGTGATCACCGCGACCCGGCCGTCGAACGCGTCCATCACTCCCCCCTCTTCACGTTCACATCTCCAACTCGGCTTCTGGGCACGTTGCCGCGTCCCCTGCCTGTCTCAACGTGCCGAGAACCCGGGATGGTCTCTCGACGAACTTCATCAGCGGACTCGGCGGAAGCACTCCCGCACGTCGGGCACGAACAGGTCGGGCACCTCGAACGCGGCGAAGTGGCCACCGCGGGGCATGTCCACGAAGTGGTTGAGCGTGGGGTACTGCGCCTCGGCCCAGCGCTTCGACGTGTACATGATCTCGTTCGGGTACCGCGCGTATCCGACCGGCACCGTGATGGGCGAGAACAGGTCGAGCGACCCGTCGTCGAGGCCGCGGGAGAACTCGTAGTACATGCGCCCGGCCGAGTGCGCGGTCGTCGTGACCCAGTACACCATCAGGTTGTCGAGCAGCTGGTCCTTCGTGTAGCTCGACTCGAACCCTTCGCTGGGCTCGGTCCACGTGCGGAACTTCTCGACGATCCAGGCCGCGAGCCCGACCGGCGAGTCGTCGAGCGCGTACCCGATCGTCTGCGGCTTGGTGCTCTGCTCCTTGAAGTAGCCCGAGTCGTGATCGTTGTACTCGGTCATCCGGTCGAGCCCGCGCTGCTCGTCTTCGGCGATGTCCTCGGTCATCGGGATCGGCGGCAGCAGGTTGACGTGGATCGCCGCGCAGTGCTCGGGGTCGGCCCGACCCACCTGCAGCGTGACGAACGAGCCCCAGTCGCCACCTTGCGCGACGTAGCGGTCATAGCCGAGGCCCCGCATCAGCTCGGCCCAGGCCCCGGCGACGCGACCGGGGTGCCAGCCGCGCTCCACTGTCGGGCCCGAGAACGCGTACCCGGGCAGCGACGGCACGACGACGTGGAACGCGTCGGCCGGGTCGCCGCCGTGCGCGGCCGGGTCGGTGAGCGGGCCGATCACGTCGAGGAACTCGACGAACGACCCCGGCCAGCCGTGCGTGAGGACCAACGGGAGGGCGTCGTCGACCGGTGAGCGAGCGTGGATGAAGTGGACGCCGGTGCCGTCGATCTCGGTGCGGAAGTGGTCGAGCTGGTTCATGCGCGCTTCGCGAGCACGCCAGTCGTAGCCCTCCGACCAGTACGACACCATCGCGCGCAGGTACTCGCGCTCGGTGCCGTAGTCCCACCCGGCGCCCGGCATCTGCTCGGGGAACCGAGCGCGGCGCAGCCGCTCGCGCAGGTCGGCGAGGACCGCGTCCTCGACGTCGATCGTGAACGGCTCGATCGTCAGCGTCGCTCCGGCCATCGCCCGGCTCAGTGCTTCAGGAGCATGCCGTCGCGCACCGGCGTGCGGCCCTCGTAGAACGGCACCAGCTGCTCGCTCACGTTCTCGGGCGTCCACTGCTCGGGCGTCTCGAACGCCTTGTCCACGGTGGGCCCGCCCACGACCGAGATCTGGCGACCCCAGACGATGAACAGCTGTCCGCTCACCTTCTCGGCCTGTGGCGATCCGAGGAAGGCGACGAGCGGCGACACGTTCTCGGTGGCGAAGACGTCGAAGTCGCCGTCCTTGGCGTCGAAGCCGCCGAGCGACTCGGTCATCTGGGTGAGCGCGCGGGGCGCGATCGCGTTCGCGTTGACGCCGTAGCGCCCCAGCCCCTGCGCGCACACGAGCGTGAACTGCACGATGCCGCCCTTGGCGGTCGAGTAGTTCGGCTGGCCCGGGCTGCCGAGCAGCCCGGCCTCCGACGAGGTGTTGACGATCCGCCCGTACACCGGGCCGTCGGCGGCCTTCGACTTGTCGCGCCAGTAGCTCGCGGCGTGACGGGTCGGGCAGAAGTGACCTTTGAGGTGGACCCGGATGACGAGGTCCCACTCCTCCTCGCTCATGTTGAAGATCATGCGGTCGCGCAGCACACCCGCGTTGTTGACGAGGATGTCGAGGCTCCCGAACGTGTCGATGGCCTGCTTGACCATCGCTTCGGACTGATCCCAGTCGGCGACGTCGGCGCCGTTGACGACCGCGTCACCGCCTGCCGCTTCGATCTCGGCGACGACTGCCTCGGCGGGGTTGTCGCCTTTCGGCGCGAAGTCGTTGACGACGACCTTCGCGCCTTGACGCGCGTACTCGAGCGCGTGGGAGCGTCCCAGCCCCTGCCCCGCGCCGGTGACGATCGCGACCTTTCCTTCCATGCCTTCGAGCACGCTCGGCCTCCATCCGTGAGTTGCGGATACGTTCATGGACATGTCCGCATCAGGTCAAACCGGCCGCCCGACGGCACTCGTCACGGGGGCCTCCAGGGGCATCGGCAAGGCCACTGCGGTCGCGCTGGCCGCCGCGGGTCACGACGTGGCGATCACCGCCCGCACCGTCCACGAGGGCGAGGGCTTCGACGACTCCGACTCGGCGAAGCGCAGCGTCCCCGGCAGCCTCGACACCACCGCAGCGCTCGTCGAGGAGCAGGGCGCGCGGGCGCTCGCCGTGCCCGTCGACCTGCTCGACCGGGCGTCGCTCCAGGCGGCGGTCGACCGGGTCGTCCAGGAGTGGGGCGGCATCGACGTGCTCGTCAACAACGCCGTCCACACCGGGCCCGGCAGCATGCTGCGCTTCGAGGACACCACGATCGAGATGATCGAGACCAAGCTCGCCGCCAACGTGGTGTCCCAGGTCGTGCTCGTCAAGGCCGTGCTCCCGCACATGACCGCGCGCGGCAGCGGCACGATCATCGACGTCACGTCTGCCGTCGCGATCACCGATCCGCCGGCCCCGCCGGGCGAGGGAGGCTGGGGGATCGCCTACGCGATGTCGAAGGGTGCGTTCCACCGGCTCGCACCGAACCTGACCGTCGAGTATCCCGAGCTGCGCTTCTTCAACCTCGAGCCGGGCTACGTGCAGACCGAGCGTGCGCTCCAGAACGCCGCCGACCTCGGGCTCGAGGGGCGCTACCCCGGCGCACCGCCGAGCGTCCCCGCCGCGGTCATCGCCTGGCTCGCGACGTCCCCCGAAGCCGACGAGCTCAACGGCAAGACCATCACCGCCCAGAAGCTCGCCAAGGACAAGTCCCTCCACGACAAGTGGTGGTGACCCGCGCCCCCCTGCCGCCGCGTCGGAAGACTCAGCCACAGCTGTTGTGGCTCAGGCTTCCGACGCGGGTCACTTGATCGCGAGGGCGTTCGGAGGCGAGCCGATGCCTCCGGGGATGCCGAGCGGCGCGCTGGTGAACAGGAACTCGTAGATCCCGTCGCTCGCGCACTCGTCGGCGAGCGCCTCGAAGTCGAAGAACTCGCCGAGGGGGATGCCGAGCATGGTGAGCACCTTCACGTGCACCATGTCGTCGGCGGTGAAGGTCGCGCCTTCGGGGAAGCCGGCCGACGGCGGGAACGGCTCGACCGCCGGGTTGTCGAGCGCGATCGCCGCGATGCCGTGGTCCCAGAGCCACTCGGCCGTCGTGGCCCCGGGCCCGACGCCGGCGAACGAGAAGTCGGCGAAGGTGCGACTGCTCTCGGCGAGCGCCTCGCGGGCCGGGCGGTCGAGCCCCTTGTACCAACCGACCCATCCCACGCGGACGCAGAGCACGTCCCCGATCCGGATCTCGACCCCCTGCGCGGCTGCCGTCTCGTCGAGCAGGTCCGGCGTCACGACGAAGGGCGAGTCGGGCGCGAAGTCGGCGTGGCGGGCCACGTCGAGGAGCACGCCTCGGCCCACGATGCCGGCCGGGTGCCACGCGTCGACGCCCAGCGCGCCGCTCCCCTGGATCGTGCCCTTGCTGTTGTCCGCGAAGAACCCGCGCTCGGTGTGGGCGAAGTGCGAGAAGGCGTCCCACTGGGTCGAGCCCTGCGGGAAGTAGCTGTCGAGGCGGTCGTCGAGGATGTGCTCGGAGAAGTCGAAGACCGTGTGCACGACGGGCTCGCGCCCGAAGAACGGCGGGTCGGGCTGGTCGATCGGGAGGTCGAGGCTGAAGCGCCGACCGGTGCGCACGAGCGTCGCGGCGGCCGCGACGCGCTCGGGGGTCAGCAGCGCCAGCGAGCCGAGCGCCGGGTCGAGCACGTCCCACGCGCAGCCGTCGGGCAGGTCGCTGTAGCGCGGCCGGTCACCGGAGGAGCCGGCGCTCATGCGTCGACGTGCAGCTCGTCCGGTGCGTGCACCTGACCGTCGTGCTCGAAGAGCACGTCGTTGTAGCCGTTGCCGGGCCCGACGAAGGCGATGGTCTCGGGGCGGGCGAACGTGACGTAGAGCGCCCGCCGCATCGGGCCGCTCCCGGTCGGCGGCGGCGCCTTGTGCAGGACGTCACCGAAGTGCACGGTCACGTCACCGGGCTCCGCGTCGACCGCGACGACCGGCGCCGATCCCTCCTCCTGGGGCTGGAGCGGGTGCGAGGACCCGCGGTGCGATCCGGCGACGAAGTGCAGCTGGCCCGTCTCGGCCGAGGCCCGATCGAGCTGGATGCCGATCGCCACGCTCGGGCACAGCACCGAGTGGCCGCCGAGCCCGCAGTCGCGATGCCACGGGAGGTCGGAGAGGCCGGCCGTGACGTCGGGGTTCTTGATCACGACGCCCTGGCCGTCGAGGCAGTCGGCCTCGACCTCGAGCCCGTCGCCGCCGAGCGCGGCGAGCCGGCGCAGCCGCGGATCGTCGCCGAGCGATGCGACGACCGGCGACCACTCGCCCATGTAGATCAAGCGACAGCACACCTGGGTGCCGTCGGCCTGGGTCGCCCACCACGAGCGGCCGTCGTCGGGGCGCGCCGCGGCGCGACCGCGCTCCACCTCCGCAGCGAGCGCCGCCACCTCGTCGGGCGTGAGGACGCCGCGGATGTGCAGGAAGCCGTTCGCGTCGAGCGCGGCGCGCATCTCGTCGTCGGAATCGTCGAGCGAGAACGAGCGCGTCGGGTCGAGCGCCGAAGTGCTCGTGAGATCGAGGATGGGTCGACCGTGGTAGAGCGCACGGAGCGCGGGCTCCCATCGCTCGAACCAGGCGAAGCTGCCGCGGGTGACCTCGGCCTTGCCCGCGTACAGGAGCCCGAACGAGGTGCGCAGCTCGTTGGCGAAGTCGGAGAACGACTCACGCGACAGCTCGACGAGCGTGTCGGCAGCGACGTCGCTCGCCCAGATCTCGACGGTGTCGGGACCCGGCACGTAGGTGTACGCGGCCCCGTCGTCGGTCGTCTTGAAGCCGAGCGGCCCGACCCCGTCGAGGTCGGGAGCGGCGAGCGCGCCGTTGCCCGCCTCGATCAGCGCGGGCACCGTGACCCGGTGGAACTCGTCGAAGTCGATCGTGGGGAACTCGAGCGCGGCCACGCCCGGGAGCCTACGGCTCGGTACGCTCGCTCGCCGTGGCACCTCGGGACTACGAGATGGAGGCGGCGGTGGCCGCCGTCGAGGGCCGGGTGCCGGAGCCCATCGTGCGAGCGCTCGTGGTGCATCCACCGGGCGCGGTCGACTCGTCCCTGCCGGGCGCCTTGCGAGGGCTCTTCGGTCGGAAGCGGCGCCAGGCGGGCCTCCACTACCGCAACGTCCTCGTCCTCACGCCCACGACGATCCGGCTGTTCGCGTGCGACGCGAAGAGCCATCCACCGGTGGTGCGCGAAGAGGTCGGCGCGTGGCCGGTGAGCGGCGTGCGCGTCGAGACGGTCGCCAAGGAGAAGACGACGTCGTGGGAGGTGCGCGGCTCGGTGACCGCACGCTTCTACTCGATGACGCTCACCGTGCCCGGCCGCGAGGAGCCGATCGAGCTCGACGTGCCCCGCACCGACTCCGCCCGCGAGACGATCCTCGCCCTCGAGGACGCCACCGGCAGCAAGCCCTCCAAGATCACGTCACGCCGCCGCGCAAAGCGAGCCCGCGAAGCCCAAGCCCCCGACGAAGCCGACAGCCAGTCCTGAGGCGCGCCCCCGTTCCGCCGTCCGCCGGCTCGGGACCCCCGAAGGCCGGAGGGAGCCGAAGGCGGGCGAGACCCGGCCGCCGAGCGGCCGACCGAGCGAAGCGAGGGAGCAGGGGCTCGGACGCCGAGAGGCGGCCGGCCGTAGTGGGGTCCCGGGCCGGCGGGCGGCGGGCCACCCGCGCGGCCTACAGGCTGCCGGTGTTCGCGAAGGCGACCATGTCGGCGTACACCTTGAGGACCTTGCCGGAGTAGGCGCGGTCGGTGGCCCAGTTGCCGGCGCCCATGTCGTTCCAGGTCGGTGCCCACCCCTTGGCGAAGAACGTGTCGAACTTGCGCGCCGCGGTGGCCGGATCGCTCGAGTACCAGTACGGCGACGGCGGGTTGGTCAGGTTGGCGGCCCGGGACGACGAGTCGGCGTAGTTGAGCAGGTGCTGGATCTGCGCCCGCACGCCGTCGCGGGGCGTCGGGAACACGGTGCCGTGCGAGCAGCTGTCGCACCAGCCGAGGCCGGCGAAGTTGTTGCTGGGCGAGGACGCGAACCCGCCCGTCTCGATCACCGACTGAGCGAACGCGAAGTCGCCGCGCACCCCTTCGGCGTTGCCCTCCTCCACGTAGATCTGTGCGAGCTCGTCGATCGAGGTCTGGATGCGCGGGTTGTATCCCTTCGCGCGGATCCACGCCGCCATCTGCGCACCGGTGAGGACGGTCGGGCCCTGGATCGGCTCGCCGCGCGCCCGCAGCGCACCGATCAGCTGGGCGCGCTCCAGGGCGGCGTTCGCGGCGGCGACCCGCCGATCGAGCTCGGCCTGCTGCGCGTTGAGCTGGGCCTCGAGCTCCGAGAGCTGCGCCTGCTCGGTCGCCAGCGCGCCCTGCTCGGTCTCGAGCTGGACCTTCGCCGCCTCGAGCTGCTTCTGGGTCGCGCGCAGGTCGTCCATGACCTGGTCGTCGCGCTTGGCGGCGGCATCCGCGAGGACGCGTCGCCGCTCGGCCTTCAGCGAGGGCTCGGCCGCGATGTCGCCGTACACGGCGGCAGGCCCGCCCGCGGAGTAGAGCGCGGCCGCGCGCTGGCGCAGGATCGCCCGGAGGCGCGCGACCTCGGCCTCGAGCCGGGGGATCTCCTCGCGCAGCCGCGCGACCTCGGCCTCGACCTCGACGACCCGGGCCTCGACCTCGGCCCGCCGCTGGCGCGTCGCCTCGAGTCGGTTGTTCGCCTCGTGGGCCGCGGCCTGGGCCTGCTGCACCTCGGCCCGGGCGGCCTCGATGTCGGCGTCGAAGGGGTCGCCCGACTGCCGGGCGACCTCGGCGCGCGCCGGCGAGGCCGGTGCGAGCACACCCGCCGCGCCGACGCTCGCCACCAAGACGGCGACGAGCGAGGCAGCGCGGGCGCGGCGAAGCACGAGGGGGAAGCGCACGAGACGGACCAGGCTAGGCAACACCAGCAACACGGACAACACCCCCCTTCGGACCTACCCTGGCGCCCGTGACGCACGCCCCCGAAGCCTCCGCGCCGAGCGACCCGATCGATCTGGGTCCGGTCGGCCTGTGGACCTTTGCCCTCGATCAGCAGCCCGCGAACCTCGTCCGGGAGACCATCGCCGACCTCGAGGCCCAGGGTTGGGGTGCGGTCTGGATCCCCGAGGCGGTCGGTCGCGATCCGCTCGTCCACTCGGCGCTCCTCCTCGACGCGTCGAGCACGATCACGGTCGCCACCGGCATCGCCGGCATCTACTCACGCGACGCGATGGCGATGAACGCGGGCTGGCGCACGCTCACCGAGGCGTTCCCCGACCGCTTCGTGCTCGGGCTGGGCGTGAGCCACCAGCCCATGGTCGAGGGCATGCGCGGCACCACCTACGGGCCGCCCCTCTCCGCGATGCGCGCGTACCTCCAGCAGATGGACGACGCGCTCTTCCTTGCCGCCGCGCCGACCGCGCGCCCTCGGCGGGTGCTCGCGGCGCTGGGTCCCAAGATGCTCGAGCTGGCTCGTGAGCGCGCCGACGGGGCGCACCCGTACCTGGTGACGCCCGAGCACACCGCACGAGCCCGGGAGATCCTCGGCCCCGACAGGCTCCTCGCGCCCGAGCAGAAGGTCGTGCTCGAGACCGATCGCGAGCGCGCGCTCGAGGTCGCGCGCGCCGCGCTCGCGATCTACGTCCCCGGACTGCCGAACTACGTCAACAACCTGCGCCGGCTCGGGTTCGGCGACGAGGACCTCGGTGACCCGCTGAGCGAGCGGTTGCTCGAGGCGATGGTCGCGTGGGGCGACGTCGACGCGATCGCTGCTCGCGTCGCGGCCCACCACGACGCCGGTGCAGACCACGTGGCGCTCCAGGTCCTCCCCTACGACGACCCGGGACGTTCGCTGCGCGACGCCTGCACGATCGGCGAGGCGCTGCTCTAGGTCGGGTCAGTCGGCCGGGCGCTCGCGCACGTCGACGCCGGAGGCGCTCGCCACCACCAGTGCGGACACGAGGCCGAGGAACAGGCCGTGCTCGACGACGCCGGCGTGGCTCGTGAGCTCGGCCGCCAACGCCTCGGCGTCCTCGATCGGTCCGAAGTGGCAGTCGAGGATCAGGTTGCCCTGGTCGGTGCGATACGCACTCGCCGGGTCTTCGTCGCCCCGCAGCACGGGTCGCGCGCCGAGGCGCTCGATCGCGGTCCGCGTCGTGGCGAGCCCGAAGTCGACGACCTCCACGGGGAGGGCGAAGCGGGTGCCGAGGCGCTCGGTGCACTTCGAGTCGTCGACGACGATCACCTCGCGGGCACTCGACTGTGCGACGAGCTTCTCGCGCAGCAGCGCGCCGCCGCCGCCCTTGATCAGGTCGAACGACGGGTCGACCTCGTCGGCCCCGTCGATGGTGACGTCGATCTCCCACGGGACCGCGTCGGTGAGCAGGGGCACGCCGACTCGGCGCGCCTCGTCGGCGGTCTCCACCGCGGTCGGCACACCGACGACGTCGCGCAGCGTCCCGTCAGCGAGCAGCGCACCGATGCGACGGGTCGCGTGGATCGCGGTCGTGCCGGTGCCCAGGCCGACCACCATCCCCGAGCGCACCTCGTCGGCGACGGCGCGCTCGGCCGCGGCCCGCTTGAGGTCGTCGACGTCGGCCACCGGCGCTGCTCGCTACGCGTCGAGCGGCAGCCGCAGCATGCGGATGGCGTTGCCGCGGATGACCTTGTAGATCTGCTCGTCGGTCAGGTTCTTCACCTGCGTCTCCGCGATCTCCCGGGTCTCGGGCCAGGTCGAGTCGCTGTGCGGGTAGTCGGTCTCGAAGGTGACGTTGTCCTCCCCGACCGCGTCGAGGTTGTGCAGCCCGTGCGCGTCGTCGAAGAAGCATCCGTACACCGCCCGGAAGTACGACTCGCTCGGCGGACGCTTCACGGTGTCGGCGACGCCACCCCAGCCGCGGTTCTCGAGCCAGACCTTGTCGGCCCGCTCGAGCACGTAGGGGATCCAGCCGATCTGACCCTCGGAGTACGCGAGCTCGAGCTGCGGGAAGCGCTCGAGCACGCCCGACATGAGGTAGTCGGTGAGCGACATCGCCGCGTTCATGTACGTGAGCGTCGAGCCGACCGCGGGCGGCGCGTCGGCGGACGTCGACGGCATCTTCGAGGAAGAGCCGATGTGCATGCACACGACGGTCTCGGTCTCCGAGCAGGCCTGGAAGAACGGGTCCCAGTAGCCGTCGGGATCGTGGACCGACGGCAGACCGAGGAAGGGCGGGATCTCGGTGAAGGCGACCGCGTGTCCGCCGCGGGCCGCGTTGCGCCGGACCTCGGCCGCGGCGAGCTCGGCGTCCCAGAGCTGGATGATCGGGAGCGGGATGAGCCGGCCGTCGGAGCCGCCGCACCACTCGTCGAACATCCAGTCGTTGTAGGCCTTCACGCAGAGGTCGGCGAGCTCACGGTCGCTGCGCTCGAGGAACGTCTGGCCGCAGAATCGAGGGAACGTCGGGAAGCAGAGCGACGCCTCCGTCCAGTTCGCGTCCATGTCTTCGAGGCGCTCCTTCTGGCTGTGACAGCCCGGGCGCATGTCGTCCATGGTGATGGGTGAGATCGTGACCTCGTCACGCGGGTAGCCCGCGGCCGCCATGACCCGGGTCATCGGGTAGCGCAGGTCCTCGCAGAACCACCAGTCGCACCAGTCGCCGTCCTCGCCGGGACCGGCCTCCCGGTACGAGAAGACACCACCGACGAACTTCATCTCCGCGACCTTCTGACGCACGACGCGCGGTCCGACGTCCTGGAACATCGCGGGGAGCCGCTTCGTCCACACGTCGGGTGGCTCGATGACGTGGTCGTCGACGGAGATGATCTTCGGCAGCTCGCTCATCGACGCAGCATACGTCCGCGACCCCGTGATCGGTCCCGGGCTCACGCCGCTGTGCGAACCGGCGCGCGCCCGGCGAGCAGCAGCCACACGACGCCGGCGATCCCCGCCACGAGGCCGACGAGGCCGAGCAGCAGCGCCTGGTCCACGACCGACTCGGTCACGATGTCGTAGCCGGCGTCGAACGCCCGCACGTCGACCACCGACCCGACGTAGTCGGACAGCAGGTCGCGCCCGCTGCGCAGCGCTACGCCGAGCACGAGGCAGATCAGCGCGGTGCCGAAGCCCGCGATGATCAGCAGCAACGGCCGACGCTCACCGACGACGACCGCACCGGCGAACGCGACGGCCATCAGGAGGGGGAACACCCACGACGCCTCGCGGGTCACCTCGACGCCGAACCACAGCTGCGGGACCTGGTCCTCCTGCACGACCGTGATCGCGGGCAGGCCGGCGGAGGTGGGGATCTGGTCGGCGATGCTGCTGTCGACCTGGGCGACGAGGTCGCGCACGACCGGCAGCAGGCCGTCGAGGTCGAGCGTGAGCTCGTCATCACCGGCGAGCAGCTGCTCGTGCATGCCCCCGACGGCGCCCCGGAAGATCTGCTCGAACTGCGGCGTCTGGATCGCCTGCTTCACGGCCGGCTCCAGGACGAAGCGCCCGAGGGCCAGCCGGGGCTCCCGGTTCTCGAGCTCGTCGAGGAAGCGGGTGGCGAGCGCGTCGCTCACCGCGTCGTCCTGCACGATCTCGGTGGCGAGGTCGGTGAAGCCGTCGGTGGGCAGGATCTCGCGCTGGGTCCAGATCCCCACCGCCGCGAACGGCACCAGCGCCAGCCCGAGCACCAGCAGCACCCCGGCCACCAGGTTCCGTCCCGTCCCCATGTGCGCGTTTCTATCGTTTCGGCGTCAGCAGACCCGCGTCAGGCCGGTCTGCTGACGCCGAAACGATGCAGGGCCGCCGTTCTGGTCTGTGAGAGCACGCTCTCAGACGCGGGTGTAGGGGGCACAGCGGAAGGGGGCGGCGACGGTGTAGGCGGTGCCGTCGCTGGTGACGAGCTGGCCGCAGGAGGTCGGGCGGACGAACGCAGCCGGGAAGCGGGTGGGGCCGACGGTGTCGCGCACACGGAAGCGCATCTCCGAGGCGACGCGCGCGACCTCGGGGGGGCTCGCGTCGGTGCCGGCTCGACGGTGCGCGCGCACGTAGAAGTCGACGGCTAGCCAGCCGGCGACCATCGCCGGCGTGACCGCGTCCGGGGTGACCGCCGCGATCTCGGCGACCATCCGGGCCATCGCGGGGTTGTCGGCCGCGCTCTCGGGCGTGGCGAACTGGGTGAGCACGAACGCACCGGTCGCGGGCGCGGCGAGCGCAGGTCCGTACTGCACGAGGTTCGTCATCACGCCCGCGTACGAACGAGCGCGCAGCGCGTCCTGGAGCGCACCGACGGCGGCGAAGCTCGCCACCGTGAAGACGGCGTCGGGCGGCTCCGACCCACCGAGCAGCTCGTCGGCGAGCTCGTCGACGCCGGCGGTCGCGCTCTCGCCGCTGCCGAGCTCGGCGCGCGCGTCGACGACGCGCAGCCCCGACGCCTCGGCGACCGCGCGCAGCTCACGCGTGGTCCGCGGGACGGCCGACGCCTCGGTGACGAGCGCGACGGTCGGATCGTCGACTCCCCGCTCGGCGAGCACGTCCGCGATCAGCGCGCCCCAGATCGTCGGGACCTCCGGAGGCAGGAGCGGTGCGAGGCACCCGGTGATCCCGAACGCCCATCGGTTGCCGCAGAAGCCGCTCGACAACCCCCATCCGAACGCGGGGACCCCGGCGTCGGTGAGGGTGCCGTCGTCGGTGAACCGCGACGTCACCACCGGGACGAGGGCCTCGACCTGCTCCTCCTCGACGAGCCGCAGCACCTCGGAACGAGCGACGGCGGCGTCGCGCTGGTCGTCCGCGACGGTCACCAGCTCGATCGGCACACCGTCGATGCCGCCCGCCGCGTTCACCGCCTGGATGCGCGCCCGGGCTCCGGTCTCCGCGCCGCGGAACAGCTCGACGTCGGCGAGGCCGGCCACGCGGATCGAGGTCGGTGCCGCCGCGTCGTCGCCCTGCCCGTGCGCGCCCGGGGCGGGCAGGACGACCGCACCCAACATGCCCAGCGCGGCCACGCCGACCACCGACCTCGCGAAGAACGGTCGCGTCCTCATGGTGCGTATCCCGAGCACGCTATGCGGGCTCGACGCACGCACCGGGGATCAGGTGTCGGCGGTTCCGAGGTACGCGGCCGCGAGCCGCTCTTCGTCGGCCTCGTCGCGTGGTCCCGACCAGGTGATGCGACCGAGCTCCATGAACGCGACGTGGTCGGCGAGCTGCAGCACCTCGCGCGCCTTCTCCTCGACGAGGAGGATCGACGAGCCGGCGTCGCGGATCTCGCCGAGCGCCCGCACCACCTCCGCCGCGGCGAGCGGTGCGAGCCCGAGCGTCGGCTCGTCGGCGATGAAGACCTGCGGCGGCTGGACCAGCGCGGGCACCAGGCTCAGCATCTGCTGCTCACCACCCGACAGCGATCCCGCCGTCTGCTTGCGGCGTTCGCCGAGGATCGGGAACCGCTCGTAGGCGCGGTCCCGCTCGTCCTCGGTGCGCAGCAGGATCTCGAGGTTCTCCTGCACGGTCAGCCCAGGAAAGATCCCGCGCGCCTCGGGGACGAGCAGCACGCCGTCGCGCTGGCGCTGGAACGCCGGATGCGCGGTGACGTCCCGGCCCTCGAGGAGCACGCTCCCCTGCACCGGCGCGAGCAGCCCGGAAGCAACCGCGCAGAGCGTCGACTTGCCCGCGCCGTTGGCCCCGAGCAGCGCGACGATCTGGCCGCGCTCGACGGTGAGGTCGACGCCGTGGAGCACCTCGACGTCGCCGTAGCCCGCGACGATGCCCTGCAGCACGAGCGCGTCCTCGGGACTCGGGGAACGAGAAGGCGCGCCCCCGGATGCCGCGGCATCGGCGTGCGAACGCTCGTGCTCCGGCACGGCGCCGCCGTGCACCTCGGCCTCGGCCTCGTCGATCACGGCCTGGCGCTGCTTGGCGCGCTTCTTCTCCAGTCGGTCGTGGCCGACCATCGCGAGGATCCCGTCCGGGTTCTTCGCCAGGTTGATCGCGCCGAGCCCGAACAGGATGGGTACGAAGTACTGCGACGTCGTGAGGTCGGCCACCGTCCCGCCGAGGAAGTCGGTGCCGATCCACTCGAAGATCTGGGCCGAGCAGCCGAAGGCGAGACCGGCGAGCAGCGCGCCACCGGGACGACGGATGCCGAACGTCACGGCGATCGCGATCCAGATGAGCCCGAGCAGTGGCGGGATGGTCGACCGACTGATCGAGAAGTTGACGAGCCCGTACAGCACGCCGCCGAACCCGGCGATCGCCGCGGACAGGGCGAAGATCATCACCTTCTGCTTGGCGGGCGAGATGCCCACGGTGCGCGCCGCGACGTCGGAGCTGCGCACTGCGAGCATCGCCCGGCCCGACGCCGAGCGCGACAACGCGTGGAACACGAGCGTCGCGAGGCCGAACACGACGAGCAGGAGCACCACCTGCTGCTGGGGCTGCGAGAAGTCGAGGTGATCCTGCTGGTCGTTCATGAGCAGATCGGCGATCTCGTTCAGCACCGGCAGGTCGAGGGTCGGAGCGCGGATCGTCCAGCCGCCGGTGCCGTGGCCGATCGGCTCGTACGAGAAGAACAGGAGGTCGGCGGCGAACGCGACCGCGAACGTCGACAGCGCGAGCACGAGCGCGCCCAGTCGGCGGACCGGGAGCGCGACGAGCGCACCCACGAGGGCCGCGAGGAGCGAGCCGATCACCGCGGCCCACAAGAAGTTGAGCTGTCCGTTCGACGCGATCAGCGGGATGTCGAGGCCCCAGTTGCGCTCGAGCGCCCAGCCGGCAGCGAAGCCACCCGCGGTGACGAACGTGGCCTGGCAGAGGCTCACCATCCCGCCCATGCCGGTCACGACGACGAACGAGAGGAACACCAGGCCCACGGCGAGCCCCTGCGCGATCAGCGACGACTCGTAGATGTCGGCCTGGAGCCAACCGACGTCGATCCACTGGAGCGAGAAGGCGACGAGGGCCAGCGTGAAGATCGCCCACGGCAGGCGACGGCGCCAGGCCGGCAGCCCGACCCGATGGTCGGGCGCGGGACGTTCGTCGGCGACCGAGCCCGCGTCCCGCTCGCGACCGCGCCGGGCGTACACGTAGAAGAGGACGAGCGTGAGGAGGAACGGGATCGCCGACTTGAGCCCCGAGAGGCGCGCGATGAACGCCGGGAAGATGTCGTTCGAGTACCCGGCCAGCAGGTTCACCAGGATCCCGAGCAGGAGTCCGCCGACGAACGCGCGCGGGATCGAGAACAGGCCGCTGAAGGCCACTGCGGCGAGCGACCCGAACACGACGAGCGTGAACACGATGTCGCTCAGCTGGAACAGCGGGGCGATGAGGACGCCACCGAGTCCGGCCAACATCACCGAGAGGATCCAGGCGGTGGCGGAGGTGCGCGCGTCGTTGATGCCGCGGAGCCCGGCGAGCTGCCGGCGGTCGACGACGGCCCGCATGGCGAGACCGGTGCGGGTGCGGCGAAGGACGAACCAGAGCAGGAGGGCCGTGATCGCCGCCGCGACGAACACCGCGAGCTTGTCGCTGTCGAGCACGACGCCGAAGACGTCGTACACCTCGCGCGGGCTCGGTCCGACACCCCGAGCGTTCCCCGCGGCCTGGGTGTCGGCTGCCGACGGGAGCCCGAGGTCGAACACGACGTTGCCGACCACCTCGGCCAGCCACTGCACGAGGTTGGGCAGCGCGACGAGCAGACCGATCGTGCCGACGATCCGCGCGTACACGGGCGCGGCGGCGAGGCGGCGCAGCATGATCCGGTCGAGCAGCAACCCGAGCAGGGGTGCGAAGACGAGCACCGAGAGGATGAGCGCGGGGATCCAGTGCAGCCCCTCACCGGTGTTGAGCTGGAAGTAGAAGTAGCCGACGGTGAACGCGATCGCACCGTGGGCGAAGTTGAAGATCCCCGACGTCTGGTAGGTGAGCACCAGACCCGACGCCATCATCGAGTAGATGGCGCCGGTCACCGCGCCCGACACGACCAGGTTGAAGAAGCGCTCCACTGCCGGCGACCTCTCGGGCGATGGTTGGTGATGTCAGCGGGGGCAGGAGCGGCGTCCGGCCCGCGCCGGACGCCGCTCCGCTCCCACGTTCGTCAGTACTTGATGGGCTTGAGCGTGTTCACGTTGATGTTCGTGAAGCACGCGAACGCCGAGGCGACGGAGAAGGCCTCACCGTCGCTCTGCGCGAGCTGGCCGCAGGGCGTGCCCTGCTTGAAGCCCTTCGGGTACTTGGTCGGGCCGACCATCCCCTCGATCGCGTAGGTCATCTTCGCCGCCGCCTTCTGGATCGACTCCGGCGTCGGGTTCTTCCCGGCCTTCTTCAGGGCCTGGATGAACATGTCGGCAGCGATGTACCCGGCGATCGCGGGCTGGTTGATCGGCTCACCCGGCGCGACCTCTTCCATCGCGTCGAGGAACTCCTGCACGGCCGGCGTGGTGTCGGCGGCCTCGGGCGTCGCGAACTGCGTCAGCACGAAGTCGTCCTTGATCGTCGCCGCGGCGAGCGGCGAGTAGAGGACGGCGTTCGTCTGCATGCCCTCGAAGCCGGCCGCGTCGAGCGCCGGTGCGAAGCCGAGCAGGTTGTTCTGCGAGATCACCGCGAACACGACGTCGGGCGGACCACCGTCCGCGCTCGTCATGATGTCGTTGATGTAGGGCGAGAAGTCGCTCACCGGCGTGCCACCCTCGGCGGCCGGCATGCTCGCCTCTTCGTAGACGACGTCCATGTCGACGGCCTTGGCCGTCGCGGCGATCACCTTGACGCCCGACTTGCCGCTGTCGTTGTCCTCGGCGATGACCGCGGCGGTCTTGCCCTCGGCGCCCTGCTCCTCACCCTGGCTCTGGAAGTACTCGTCGATGAGCGAGCCCCAGGTGTTGCTGGCGATCTTCACCGGCGGCGCGGGCACGAGGCACCCGGAGAAGCCGAAGGCGAACTCCGTCTCGCAGAACCCGGGCGCGATCCCCCAGCCGAAGCTCGGGATGCCCTGCTGCTCGGCGAAGTTGGCGCCCTCGACGAACCACGGGGTCATGACCGGCACGAGGGCCGCGACGCCCTCCTGCTGGATGAGTCGCCGTGTCTCCTGGAGGTTCGTATCGGCGCTGTTGCCGTCGTCGGTCCAGCCGAGGTAGTTGATCGTGCGGCCGTTGACGCCGCCGTTGTCGTTCTCGACCTTGAAGCGAGCCATCGCGCCGGAGTCGCCGCCGAACTGCTTGTACGGGTTGTTCGGCCCGAGACCGGCGACGGTGATCTCGTCGTCGGTGATGCCCGTGTTCTGCCGGGGCGCGTCGGCCCCCGCGACCCCGACGGATGCGAGCGCCACGACGGCCGCAGCCGCCGCCGCCAGGGCGGCCAGCTTGGTTCGTCTCACGGTGTTCCCCCCTTGGTACGTCGAGCGGAGCAGTCTGCTCACGCCTCACCGAGGTACGCGGCGCGCACCTTCGGGTCTGCCTTGATCTCGGGAGGCTCGCCGACGGCGAGGACCTCTCCGAGGTCGAGGACGGTGATCCGGTCGCAGTGGGCCATGACGAAGCCCACGTCGTGCTCGACCAGCACGACGGCGCACTCGCCGTCGGACCGGATGTCTCGGATTCGCTCGCCCAGCCGCTTGACCTCGGTCTCGTCGAGGCCGGAGGTCGGCTCGTCGAGCAGCAGCACACGGGGCTCGTCGGCGATCGCGCGCGCGAGCTCGACCATGCGCGCGAGCCCGATCGGCAGCGACCCCGCGGACTCGCCGCGCACGGCGGTGAGCCCACAGATCTCGAGTACCTCGTCGGCGCGCTCACGTCGCGCCTTCTCACGGCGACGTCGGGTCGGGAACGCGACCAGGTCCGCGAGCAGCCCGCCGCCGCCGCCGCGCCACTCGATGGCGCTCAGGACGTTCTCCTCGACGGTGAGCCAGCCGAACGTCTGCACGCGCTGGAACGTGCGGCGCAGCCCGCGTCGAGCGCGGCCCACGGCGGAGACCTTGGTGATGTCACGGCCCTCGAAGTGCACGGTGCCCTCGTCGGGCGTGCGGACGCCGCTGATGACGTCGAAGAGGGTGGTCTTGCCGGCACCGTTCGGACCGATCAGGCCGTGCACCTCGCCCGCGCCGACCTCGAGGTCGACGCCCGACAGCGCGGTGATGCCACCGAATCGGACCGTGACCTGGTGCAGGCGCAGCGCGACCGACGCGTCGTCGGACCCGGACGGTTGCTCGACCGTCGTCGCGGCTGTCGCCAACCCGGTTCCCCCCTGGTCGTGCGGCGCGGCCACCGGTTGCGCCCACCGGCTGACCGAGATCTGACGGTATATCAGATCCCGTTGCGCGCCACAGCGAGTGCGCCGCGAGACGTCAGCAGCGCGGCAGCACCGCCGCGAGGAGCTCGTCGATCTCCCGCGCGCAGGCCTCGAAGTCCTCGAGCTCGCCACCGGCGGGGTCGACGACGTCCTCCCAGCCCTCCAGATCGGATGTCCCCAGCGCGAGCGCGGCCAGCCGCTCGGCGAGCGGTGCGTCGGTCTGCGCGAGGTCGCGGGCCAGGCGCTTGAGGGTCGCGGTGCGGTCCGCGGCCTCCGGGTGGGCCCGGCGGACGTACGCGACGTGCTCGCCTGCCATCGCGATGATCAGGTCGCAGTCGGCCACGTCGTCGGGCCGGAGCTGCGTGCTGCGGTGGCCGTCGGCCCGGTAGCCGATGCCGGCAAGGGCGTCTCGCGTCCGCCAGCTCATCGGCATCCCTTCGACGACGTGCGTTCCCGCCGTCACGACCTCGATGTCGGGGTGCCGCGCCCGCGCGATCGCGCCACCCATCACCGACCGGGCCGCGTTGCCCGTGCAGAGGAAGATGACCTTCGCCACCTCAGCCGAGCTGGGACGGTGGGACGTCGGCGAGCTTCGTGCGCACACGCTCGATGCGGTCGACCCGGAACTCGCCGTCGGCGTAGCGGAGCACGTCGCGCGCGATCCAGGTCGGGCAGCAGTTCGCGTCCGCCCGGCGATACACGGGCGTGTACGTGACGAGCTTGCCGTCGCGGAGCACGGCGCTGCCCTTGTAGAGGTCGTCGTGCGCGAGCACGCGCGGCGAGCCGTCGCCGTCGGTGCCGACGACGTCGAGATCGAGGATCGCGCCGGTGCCCTCGTTGCGGTAGCCGAGCAGCAGCTCGTCGGCGCCGTCGCCGGTGACGTCGCCCGCTCGCGCCGTCACCGCGGCGTAGAGCGGGCCGCGCTCGTCACCCTCGGGGCGGGTGGCGAGCGCGAGGTCCCATCCGTCGGGCACCGCCGTCGAGGGGCGGTACACGTTGACGGTCCACGGGCGCGAAGCGAGCACGTCATCGATGCGGGGCCCCGGCTCGACCGTGACGACGAGCGGCCCGTTGGCGGTGCGCACCACGGTGCAGTCGCCGCGACCAGCGGCGAGGAGGGTCCGACATCCCTGCGTCGGCTCGAGCACGCGCGTGACCACCTGGTCGGGCGCGCCGACGACGGCGTCGTCGGCATCGAGCACGGCCGGGTGCGGGTGCGGGTGCGGCCCGGTGCCGGGGTGAGCACCCGCCGGAGCGATCGGTGTGGCAGTGAGGAGCGCGCTCGACAGGGTCGCGACCGCGACGGCACGCACGAACGTGATGCGCATGCGCCGATGGTACCGGCCGGATCGGCGGCTCCAGCGGTCGCGACGCCTACCATCGGCTCCGCCATGACGGCCGACGCGCCCACGACGGTCTCCCCACCGGTCCACCGCTCGTTCGTCGACACGATGCGCGCGCTCTTCCCCTGGCGCTCGGTCGTGCTGCCCTGGCTGGCGTCGCGCCTGCTCGCCGCGGGCGTCATCGTCGGCGCGACGTCCTGGCCGTTCGACCGTGGGCTGCGCTTCGGCGGGTTCCAGCTCTGGGACGGTGTCTGGTACACCGCGATCGCGCGCGGCGGCTACGGCCCGCCACCGGTCGGGGATCTCCAGACCCGTTGGCCCTTCTTCCCGCTCCTGCCCGAGCTGATGTCGGGCCTCGACGCGATCGGGCTCGGCGACCAGGCATCGACAGTCGTCGTCAACCAGGTCGCGCTGCTGCTCGCGTTCGCGGGCGTGTATCGCATCGCGTCTCGCCACGCCTCCGCGCGCGCCGCGTCGCTGGCAGTGTGGCTCTGCGCGGTTTTCCCCGCGTCGTTCGTGTTCTCGATGATCTATCCGTCGGCGATCTTCCTTGCTGCGACGGTGTGGGCGTTCGTGTTCGTGGAGGATCGCGTCGACTGGGCCGCGGCCGGGTGTGCGGTCGTCGCCGCGCTCGTCCGCCCGAACGGGATCTTCCTCGTGATCGCGCTGACGATCGCCCTCTGGCCGGCGTGGCGGCGGATGGCGGTCGTGGTCACACCGGCGGTGCTCGCGGTCGTGGCGTGGTGCGCTTACCTGTGGGACCGCACCGGCGACCCGCTCGTCTTCTACAGCACGAAGTCGGCGTGGCCCGAGGTGTCGATCATCGACCTCGTGACCGAGCCGTGGCGCTACGACTACGCCTGGCCCCACTTTCTGCTCGGCCTCGGTGCCGCGCTCGTGGTGTGGTTCCAGCGCAAGCGGATCCCACGCTCGTGGCAGGCCTGGACCGCGCTGCTCCTCGTGCCGCCGCTGCTGGTCGGGACGGTCGGCCTCGGTCGGTACGCAAACGAGTGCTTCCCCCCGTTCGTGGCCGGCGGCCAGATCCTCGAGCGATGGCCGGCGTGGGCCCGCCGCACCGTCTTCGCGGTCTCCGTCGTGGGCCTGTGCTTCGCCGGCGTCATGGTGATCAGGTACGACCGCATCCCCTAGGCCGCGGTGCCCCGCCGCGCCGTAGGGTCTTCGGCGATGCGATACCGGTTCGGGGACCGGGTGCTCGACACCGACACGATCGAGCTGCGCGACGGCACGAGCCCGATCGACGTCGAGCCGCAGGTGTTCGACGTGCTCCGCTACCTCCTCGAGCACCGCGACCGCGTCGTGCCGAAGGAGGAGCTGCTCGACCGCGTCTGGGGTGATCGCTTCGTCTCGGAGTCGGCGTTGACGACGCGGATCAAGCTCGCCCGTCAGGCCGTCGGTGACAGCGGTCGCGCGCAAGCCGTCATCAAGACGCTCCATGGTCGTGGGTACCGATTCGTCGCACCGGTCGTCGAGGAGGAGCGAGACGACGACGGCACGACCTCCGAGCGACGCGCGCCCGTCGGCCCGACCGATCCGCCGCAGACCCGGTACGCCGACGCCGAGGGCGCGCAGATCGCGTTCCAGACCTTCGGCGAGGGACCTGACCTGATCGTCGTCGCGGGGTTCGCGACCAACGTCGAGGTGCAGTGGGAGCACCCGGTGATCGCCCGCTTCCTGCGGCGCCTCGGAGCCTTCTGCCGGGTCACGGTGCTCGACAAGCGCGGGGTCGGGCTGTCGGACCGCCTCAACATGGACGACCCGCCACCGATCGAGGTCCGAGCCACGGATCTCGGCGCGGTCATGGACGCGGCGGGCATCACCCGGGCCACGGTGCTCGGCTCGTCGGAGGGCGGCTCGCTCGCCGCCGTGTTCGCGGCGACGCACCCCGAGCGCGTCGAACGGCTGATCCTGTACGGAGCGTGGGCGAAGCCGTACGTCGGTCGGGTCGAGTCCGACGTCGAGGGGATCGCCCGGTATTGGGGTTCGGGCGGCGTCTACGCGGCGATCGCGCCCAGCCTGGCGACCGACGACGAAGGCCGGCGCTTCTGCGCGCGCTTCGAGCGCCAGTCAGCGACGCCGCGCACCGCGGTCGCGCTGCGCGAGGAGATGGCGCGCACCGACATCAGCGACGTGCTCGGGTCGATCTCGGCGCCGACGCTCGTGCTCCACCGCCGTCACGACGACTGGGTGCCCACCGAGTACACCGATGCGCTCGCGACCGGCATCCCCGACGTGCGGGTCGTGACGCTCGAGGGCCGTGATCGACACCTCTACGCCGACGACGACTCGCTGGTCGACGCCGTCGAGGACTTCGTCACCGGGACGCCGGCCGCGACGGCGCCGATCACGCACGTGCTCGCGACGGTCCTGTGCGCCACCGTCGATCCGCTCGACCGTCCGCACCCGAGCGAGCTGGGCCCAGCCGATCACCCTGGCTCCCTGGCCGACATCGCGCGCGCGATCTCGGTCGAGCGTCGCGGGGACCTCGTGCGGGCGAGCGACGTCGAGGTGATCGTCACCTTCGACGGTCCCGGACGAGCGGTGCACGCCGCGTCCGCGTTGCGTGACCGGGCACGCGAGGCCGGCATGGCGGTCCGTGTGGGGGTGCACACCGCCGAGGTCGAGCGACGCGGCGACGACGTCTCGGGGATCGGCGTCCGCATCGCCGAGCTCGTCGCCACCGCAGCCGACCCGGATCGGGTGTGGGTCTCGCGCACGGTCACCGACCTCGTCGCCGGCACCGGGCTCGAGTTCCACGACCGCGGTGCGCACTCCCTCCCCGGGCTCGACGATCCCTGGACGCTCTTCGAGGTCCGCGACTGACGGGACGCCCCTGCGACCGTCACGGCTGGTAGGTGATCTTGACGAAGCCGTGACCGGCGTTCACGCCCGCCTTGAGGGAGGCGTTCGTCACCGACGCATCCACGAACCCCGCACCACCGCCACCGCCGCCACCGGCGTCGACCCCGGACGTCTGGAGCTCGCCGCCGCCGGCACCACCGCCCGCGAACGGGTAGCCGCCACCGCCACCGCCACCGGAGCGGTCACCGCCGGAGCCGCCGATCCCGAAGTCGGCCGGCTCGCCTCCGGCGCCGCCTTCGCACGCCGCGCCACCGGTGCCCGCCGCGGTCGGGAACCCGCCGCCGCCGCCCGTGCAGCCCCCGGCGACGTTGGCGCCGTAGAGCCCGGCCGCGCCCCCGCCGGCGCCGCCGTTGGCGCCGACGACCCCGGGCGCAGAGCCGGCCCCGCCGCCACCGCCACCACCGCCGGCGGCCAGCAGCACGCCGGTGCTGCGGCGGACGGTCGAAGCCCCTCCCCCGCCGCCGCCGTACCCGGGGTTCGTGCCCGCGCCGCCGTAGCCACCTTGCCCGGTGCTGGAGTCGAGGACGTACGGGCTGCCGCCCTTTCCGGGCACCCGCTGGGCGGCGGCACACCCGACGTTCACGACGAGCGCCTCGCCCGGTGTGACCGCGATCGTGCCGCTCGCGGCGCCGCCGCGACCACCGGCGCCACCCGGGTTCGCGCCGACGCCACCACCGTCCGCGCCCTGCCCGCCGGTGACGGCCGCGTCGATGCTGGTGACGCCGGCGGGGACGACGAACGTCTGGTTGATCTGGCCTGCGCCCGGCGCGCACGTGAAGGTCTTGGTGATCGGCCCTGGCGGCGCGGTCGGTGGAGGCTTCGGTGTGTGCTTCGGGGGTGGGGCCGGCGCGGCCGGGACGCACGCAGCCGCCGTGAGGGCGAGCGTCGCGCCGGCCGCGATGACGAGCGCGGCGCGCCGGCGCCGGGGGGTCGTGCTCCGGGGGGTGAGCGGTTCCATCGGTTCTCCTCTGCGCGCGGGCATCGGCGCCCGCCGTCCATGTCACCGCAGGGTGACGGAGCGCAGCCGGCAAGGCTTGGAGAGGAGGTGGAGAACTCCTGATGACGTCCCGCGACGACCGGGACGCGCTCGGGCAGGGGCCGACGTCAGCCCGTCGCCGCGGTCAGCGCGCACACCGTCGTGACCTCGCTTCCCCGGTTGCCCGAGGGATCGCAGGTGACGGCAACGGTCCCCTCCGCGGTCTGACCGTCCTCGAAGGTCACGCTGTACGTCGCATCGAAGCCGGTGAGGTCTTCGCGCAGCCGACCGGTGAGCGTGAAGCCCCGCACGTCGCCGCCCGGCACGTCCTCGGCGGTGAGCACGAGTGCGAGGGTCTCGTCGACGCGTCCCGAGACGGGTCCGAAGGACTCGGTGTCGGTCGTGACGGTCGCGTCGGCATCACCGCCCAACGCGACCGTGCCGCTGATGCGCCGAGCCGCGCTGGCACCGCGGCCGAACAGGTCGCCGTCGAAGTCGACGTCGACCGCGGCGTTGCCGGTGACCGGGTCGATCCGCAGCTCGAGCGTGGCGGGGCCGGTCGTGTCGAACGTGGTGTTGGTGAACGTCCCGACGTAGCGACCGTCGTACTGCTGCGCGAGCGCGACGACGGGGTTCTCGGAGGCCGGCACCGCGGTCGTGTCGACGGGCGCGGCCGTGGTGGAGGTCGTCGACGAGGTCGTGGTGCTGCGTCGCTCACCGGAGACGTTCGCGGAGCCCGGGTCGTCCTCGCGGGTGACGACGAGCACGACGACGACGATCGCGGCCACGGCGATCAGCGCACCGGCGACCGAGCCGATGACGACGCGGCGTCGGCGTCGCTGGTCCTTCTGCTGCTGCCGGCGTACGGCCCGGCTGCCACCGAGATCACCGGTCACCGGGTCGAGCGTAACGTCTGCACCCGCAGTTCCGGTCGCACCTGGAGGCACGTGTGACGGCGAGCCCGACCCCGATGGACGAGGACGAGCAGCGCGAACGGCGCGCCGCGATGCGCGCCGTGATGCTATCGAGCAAGTTCATCGAGCACCTCGGCGTCGTCGTCGAGCGCTGGGACGAGCAGGGCGTGCGGTTGCGACTGCCGTTCGCCGAGCACCTCACCAACGACGGCGTGGTGTTCCACGGGGGCGCGGTGTCGTCCCTCGTCGACACCGCGGGCGCGGCCGCCGTGTGGGCGGGTCACGACTTCGACAAGGGCGTCCGCGCCGCGACGGTGTCGATGACGGTCAACTACACCGGTGCGGGTCGTGGCACGGACCTCGTCGCCGACGCGGTGTGCGTGCGGCGCGGGCGCGACCTGAGCTTCGCCGAGATCCGGGTCGTCGATCTCGACGACCGGCTGGTGGCGACCGGCACCCTCGTCTACCGCATCGTCTGAAGGGCGGTGCGCGGCCGCGCCGAGCGCGTCAGCGCGGCGAGAACCCCTCGCCCTGGTGCTGGCCGGGTGCCGGTGGCGTCGCGGGCCCGCGGACCGGGTGGTCCACGAAGCGGACCGGGTGCCCGAACGCCGGGCCCCGCTCGGTGTCGTGGAGCGTTCCCCGCGCGCGGAAGTGGTCGTCGACGACGATCTCGGCCCGGCTCAGGACGGGGGACGCAGGCGCGCCGGCCGCGACGAGGCGGTCGACCACGTCGTCGCGCGCCTCGGTCGCCAGTGAGGCCGCGATGCGGGCCCGGAGCTCGTCGGCCCGGTGCAGCTGCGAGGGCACGTCGAGGTCCGCGACGTCGTCGAGGCCCAGGACGCGGCACGTCGCGGACCAGAAGTGCGGCTCGGTGATCACGCCCAGGGCGACGTGACCGTCGGCGACCTCGAACGTGCCGTAGGCGGGCAGGCCGCGCACCGGACCGTCGACGCCTTCGAGCGCGCCCCCACCCACCGTGCCCGTCCACGTCGCGAGGAGGTCGGTCATCGACACGTCGATCGTCTCGCCCTCCCCCGTGCGGGTGCGGCCGATCCACGCCGCGCAGATCGCGAACGCCGCGCCGAGCCCACCCGCGAGGTCGGCCCACGGCACGCGCGGCGACGGTGCGGGCGAGGGCGCGCCACCGTCGGGCGAGAGCGACGCGGCCCGTGCCTGGTAGTTGACGTCGTGGCCGGTGACGGGGGCCAGCGGTCCGACCGCTCCGAACCCCGAGAGCGAGCAGTAGACGACGGACGGGTTGACGGCGCGGACGTCGTCGGCACCGACGCCGAGACGAGCCGCCACGCCGGGGCGCCAGCCCTCGACGACGACGTCGGCCTCGGCGGCCAGCTCGAGCGCTCGCGCGCGATCCGACGGATCCTTGAGGTCGAGCACGACGCTGCGCTTGTGGCTCGCGACGGTGGCGAAGATCTCGGGGAACGTCCGCATCGGATCGGCGGTCGGCGGCTCGACCTTCAGCACCTCCGCACCGAGGTCGGCGAGCAGCTGCGTGGCGTAGGGGGCCGGGCGCCACTGGCCGAAGTCGAGCACCCGCATACCCGTGAGTAGTCCGTCGCGCATCGGGCAATACTCTGCCAGCATGCCGAGCGTCGACGTCCGCCGGGCCGACGAGCGCCTCCACACCGAGATCGACTGGCTCGACTCGTGGCACTCGTTCAGCTTCGGCGGTCACTACGACCCGACGAACACCCACCACGGGCTGCTCGTCGTCAACAACGACGACCGCGTGCGCGCCGCCAGCGGGTTCGGGACGCACGGGCACGCGGACATGGAGATCGTGACCTGGGTGCTCGACGGCGAGCTCGAGCACCGCGACAGCACCGGTGGTCACGGGATCATCTACCCCGGGCTCGCGCAGCGCATGAGCGCGGGTCGCGGCGTACGACACTCCGAGATGAACCCGAGCGCGACCGCCGACGTCCACCTCGTGCAGATGTGGGTGCTACCCGACACCAAGGGGATCGAGCCGGGCTACGAGGAGCGCGACGTCAACGAGCTCCTCGCCGACGGCGACTTGGTACCGGTCGCGTCGGGACGCGGGCACGACGGCGCGCTGACGCTGCACCAGCGCAGCGCGGTGCTGTGGGCCGGGCGGCTCCCTGCGGGCGCGACCGCCACGATCCCCGACGCGCCGCACGTGCACGTCTTCGTCGCGATCGGTGGCGGCGAGCTCGAGGGTGCCGGAGCGCTCGGGGCGGGTGACGCGGTGCGACTGACCGACGCGGGCGAGCAGCGCCTCGTCGCGGGATCGGCGGGGGCCGAGGTGCTCGTCTGGGAGACGGCGTAGTCGAGGCCGAGGAGGCCCCCGGGTGCTGCGAACCGACCGTGTCGTCCCGGTGCTCGTCGCCGTCGCGGCGCTGCTGTTCTTCACCGTCGCATGGGACGTCCCCACGGGCGTGCTCGTCCAGGGGGCGATCGTCGGTGGGCTGAGCGCGCTGCTCGCGCTGGGGCTCGCCGTCGTCTGGCGCGCCAACCGGGTCATCAACTTCGCTGCGGGCGACCTGGGGGCGGTCCCCGCCACGCTCGCGGTGCTCCTGACCGTGAGCACGGTCGGGATGAGCTGGTGGGGCGGGCTCGTCGTCGGGCTCGCGACGGCGCTCGCGTTGGGCGCGGTCGTCGAGGTCGTGATCGTGCGCCGGTTCACGCGGTCGCCGCGGCTCGTGCTCACGGTCGCGACCATCGGTCTCGCCCAGCTCCTCGCGGCGGTCGCGCTGCTGCTCCCCCGTGCGTTCACGTTGCCGGGCAACCCGGTGCCCGACCCGTTCGACGCGAACATCACCATCGACCCGATCACGTTCGGTGGGAGCGACGTCGTCGCCGTGGTCGTGATCCCGGCTGTGTTCGTGGCGCTGGCGCTCTTCTTCACTCGCTCGCGCCTCGGCATCGCGGTGCGGGCGGGGGCCGAGCGCGCCGATCGCGCGCTGATGCTCGGGATCCCCGTGCGCAGGCTCCAGACGGTCGTGTGGACCATCGCGACGGTGCTCGCGTTCCTCGCCGTGTACCTGCGCGCCGGCATCGTCGGTCTCCCGATCGGAGAGGTGCTGGGCCCCGCGATCCTGCTGCGCGCCCTGGCCGCGGCCGTGATCGGGCGGATGGAGCGACTGCCGACGATCGCGGGCGCGGCGATCATGCTGGGGATCGTCGAGCAGTCCGTGCTCTGGCACTGGCGGGAGCCCGACTTCGTCGATCCGATCCTCTTCCTCGTCGTCCTCGTCGCGCTCCTCGTGACCCGGGTCCGTGGGGATCGCACGCCCGAGCCATCGGCGTGGCAGGCGGTGCGCGAGGTGCGACCGGTGCCGCGCGAGCTCGCCCGCCTGCCCGAGGTCCGAGCGCTGCGGTGGGGCACCGGCGTCGTCGCGGTCGCCGTGCTGCTCGCGGTGCCGCTGTTCCTCTCCGAGAGCCGCACGAACCTCGCGGCCGCGATCGTCGTGTTCGCGATCGTCGGGCTCTCGCTCGTGCTGCTCACCGGCTGGGCCGGACAGGTGAGCCTCGGACAGATGGCGTTCGTCGGGATCGGCGCCGCGGTCGCCGGCGCCGCGACGGCGCGGATGGGCTGGGACCTCGTCCCGGCGATCGTGCTGGCCGGGCTCGTCGGTGCCGGCGTCGCGTGCGTGATCGGCCTTCCCGCGCTCCGACGTCGCGGTCTGACGCTCGCGGTGATCAGCCTCGCGTTCGCGCTCGCGACGTCGTCGTGGCTGCTGAACCGCAGCGTCTTCGGGCCCGGCCACCTGATCGACTGGCTCCCCGCCGACCGCATCCCGAGGCCCGACCTGTTCGGGCTCGCGCTCGACTCCGAGACCCGCATGTACTACGTGTGCCTCGGCGGGCTCGCGCTCGCGTTCGCCGTCGTCGTCGGGCTCCGGCGCACCCGGACCGGACGCGCCCTGATCGCGGCGCGCGACAACGAGCGCGCCTCCGAGGCCTTCGGCGTCCATGCGCACCGGCTCACGCTGTTCGCGTTCGCCGCTTCAGGCTTCCTCGCCGCGTTCGCCGGTGCGCTGTTCGTGCACCAGCAGAACGGGCTCACCGCCGGTCCGTACCGGCCCGAGGAGAGCCTCGCAGTGTTCACCATGGCGGTGATCGGCGGGCTCGGGTCCGTCCCCGGCGCGATCCTCGGCGCCGCGTACGTGCGCAGCGTCGACTACTACTTCGCGCAGGAGTGGCAGATCCTCGCGACCGGGGTCGCGCTGCTCGCGGTGCTCTGGCTGTTCCCCGGCGGCCTCGGTGGCGCCTTCGCCGACGTGCGGGACGCGCTGCTCCGGCGTGTCGCCCGCAGGCGCGGCATCGTCGTGGCGAGCCTCGCACCGCCCGACCTCCCCGGCGATCGACCCGATGGAGCAACGGTCGCCCCTGCCGACGCCCCGACCGCCCGAGCGGACTCGCTGCTGCGGGTGCGCGGCCTGACGGTCGCCTACGACGGCGTGCAGGTGCTGCACGGCGTCGACCTCGACGTCGGCGAGGGCGAGGTCGTCGCCCTGCTCGGCACGAACGGCGCCGGCAAGTCGACCGTGCTGCGTGCGATCGCCGGCACGGCTCCGGCGCGCGCGGGCTCGATCGAGCTCGCCGGCACCGAGCTGCGCCACATCCCCCCGGACGCACGTGCCCGTCGCGGCGTCGTGTCGGCACCCGGTGATGCGGGGACGTTCCCCGGGCTGACGGTCCGCGAGCACCTGCGCCTCGCCTGCGGTGCCCGCCGGGACGGCACGGCGCTCCGGGACGCGGTCGCGACGACCCTCGACCGCATGCCCGAGCTCGGGCCTCGGCTCGACGACCGGGCGGGCGACCTGTCCGGCGGCCAGCAGCAGATGGTCAACCTCACGATGGCGCTCCTCCAGCGACCGAGGCTGCTGCTGCTCGACGAGCTCTCGCTCGGGCTCGCACCCAGCGTCGTCACGCGCATGCTCGACGTCGTCCGCGAGCTCGCGGCCGGCGGCACGACCATCCTGCTCGTCGAGCAGTCGGTGCCGCTCGCGCTCGAGGTGGCCGAGCGCGCCTACTTCCTCGAGAAGGGGCAGGTGCGCTTCGTCGGCCCCACGCGCGAGCTGCTCGAACGCCCCGACCTCGTGCGCGCGGTCCTGCTCGACCAGGCCGCACCCGCATCGCCCGCCCCTGCCCCGGGTTCTGGGCACGCTGACGCGGGACCTGGCCGCGTCAGCGTGCCGAGATCGGAAGACGCTGCGGCCGCCGCGGTGCGGCTCGAGGTGCGCGACGTGTCGAAGCGGTTCGGCGGCGTGGTCGCGCTCGACGACGTCTCGTTCACCGTGCACGACGACGAGATCCTGGGCGTCCTCGGACCCAACGGAGCGGGGAAGACGACGCTGTTCGACGTGCTGAGCGGGTTCGTCGTGCCCGACTCCGGGCAGGTCACGCTGCACCCCGACGGCGACGGCACCGCGGTGCCGCTCGACCGCCGGTCCCCGGCCGGCCGCGCGCAGGCGGGCCTCGGGCGGTCGTTCCAGGACGCCCGGCTCTTCCCTGCGCTCACGAGCGCCGAGGCCGTGGCCGTCGCGTCGGAGGATCGTCTCGCGGTGCGCGATCCCGTCGCGGCCGCCCTGCACCTCCCGGCCGTCCACCGCTCGGAGCGTGAGCTCGAGTCCTCGGTCGACGCGCTGCTCGAGCGCTTCGGCATCACCGCGCGTCGGGCGGCGTTCGTGCGCGAGCTGTCGACCGGCACGCGCCGGGTGCTCGACCTCGCGTGCGTGACCGCGGGCGCACCACGCGTCCTCCTGCTCGACGAGCCCTCCGCGGGCATCGCTCGAGCCGAGACCGACGCCTTGGCACCGCTGTTGCGCAGCCTGCGCGACGAGCAGGGCATGACGCTGGTGGTGATCGAGCACGATCTCCCGTTGCTCCGAGCGATCTGCGACCGCGTGCTCGCGCTGGACGTCGGAGCCGTGATCGCCGAGGGCACCCCGGACGCGGTCGTGCGCGACCCCGCGGTCGTCGCGGCCTACGTGGGCGGTCGGCCGTGACCCGCACGCAGCACCCGTCGGTCGGCACCGTCCTCGTGCGGTACCTCCCGGCCATCGCGGTCGTCGTCGCGCTGGTCGTCGCCGGTGCCGTGACCGGTGGCGACGGCGATGGGAGGCCGAAGGTGGAGGTGGTCGACACGAGCTCGCTGCCGCTCACGTTCGACGAGGCCGCGGACCGGGGAGCAGAGATCGACTGGGGTCCCGCGTGCGACACGACGCGCGGGCAGGTCGCCGTGCCGCTCTGGTACTCCCCGCCGTGCGTGGAGCCGTGGGAAGGTGGCGACAACGGAGGCGCCACGACCTCGGGCATCACAGCCGACGAGATCGTCGTCGCCGTGTACCAGGCGCAGCCCGATCTGCTCGAGCAGACGTTCCTCGAGCGCAGCGGCAGCGACGAGACGCTCAACAGCGAGCTCGAGACGAACCAGCAGTACGTCGACTTCTTCCAGGCCCACTACGAGACCTACGGGCGCACGGTGCGCCTCGTGCCGATCCGGGCGAGCGGACCGCCGGACGACGACGTCTCGGCGCGGGCCGACGCGATCCGCGTGGCGACCGAGATCGGCGCCTTCGCGTCGTTCGGCGGACCGAGCCAGACGACCGTCTACGCCGACGAGCTCGCGGCGCGCGGCGTGCTGTGCGTGGGCGACTGCACGATCGCCGCGCCGGAGTCGTTCCTCCGATCGCGCTCGCCCTACGTGTGGCCGTCGCTCCCGGCGCCCGACCAGGCCGCGGAGCACTGGGCCGCCTTCATCGGCAAGGAGCTCGACGGCAAGCGCGCCCGCTATGCCGGCGACGAGGACCTGCGCGACGAACGTCGGCGGTTCGGCGTGGTGCGCTACGACGACGAGCCGGGCACGTTCGACGGCAGCTTCGCCCGGCTGCGAGAGCTGCTGCGCGCCCAGGACGTCGAGCTCGCGACCGAGGTCCCGTACCAGCTCGATCTGGAGTCGGCACAAGAGGCCGCGCGCTCGTCGATCGCAGCGCTGCGCGACGCCGACGTGACGAGCGTGGTCATCGCCGGCGACCCGGTGTTCCCGCTCTTCCTGACGCAGGAGGCGACCGCCCAGGGCTACTTCCCGGAGTGGGTCGTGCTCGGGTACGCCTACACCGACACCGCGGTGTTCGGACGTCAGTACGACCAGGAGCAGTGGGAGCACGCGTTCGGCGTGACGCTGCTGCCCACGCGCCAGGCGGACGACATCGACGAGCTCGCGTCGATCCTCGTCTGGCAGTCCGGCCGACCACCGATCGCGAAGACGTTCCGGATCCTCGTGCAGGCCCCGCTGCTGTTCTTCACCGGCGTGCACCTGGCCGGCCCGGACCTGACGCCCGAGACGTTCCGCGCCGGGCTGTTCCGGTTCCCCACCGACCGGCCCACCCGCTCGCCGTTCCTCCACCTCTCGTGGGGGCGGCACGACATCTGGCCCGGCCTCGACGTCACGGGCGGCGACGACGCGGCGGTGATCTGGTGGGACCCCGACGCGGTGGGCCCCGACGAGGTCGGCAACGACGGCACCGGCCTGTGGCGCTACGCCCGCGAGGGCCGTCGCTACCTGCCCGACGACTGGCCCGACGGCGACGTCGGCCTCCACGACGAGGCGACCTCGGTCACGATCCTCGAGGAGCTCCCGCCCGACGCCCGTCCCCCCGACTACCCCTCGCCCGCCGCCTCCCGCTGAGTCGCCCGACCCTCCCGCGGCGTCGGAAGACCGAGCGACAACCTGTGTGGCTGCGTCTTCCGACGCGCCCAAGGGGGCCGACGGGACGCCGAGACGATCGGGTCGGGCGGGACCGGCGGGCGGTCAGGTCGACGGGGGGCCGTCGTGCCAGCGGCCGTCGGTGTAGTGCCGAATCACGCGCGCGGGGTTGCCGACCGCGACGCAGAAGTCGGGCAGGAGCCCGGTCACGATCGAACCCGCGCCGACGATCGTGTGGCGACCGACGTGCGCGCCCGGCAGCACCACGCTGCCGTGCCCGAGCCACGCGCCGTCACCGATCGTCACGGGCTGTGACGGCGCGAACTGGCGGCCCGGCGGCACGGTCACGTCCTCGTAGCCGTGGTTGGCGTCGGTGACGTAGACGTAGTGGCCCGTGAACACGTCGTCGCCGATCTCGACGCGCTCGTGGGCGACGATCCCGCTGCCCTTCCCGATCAGGCACCGATCGCCGATGCGCACGACCTCGACGTCGCCGAGCTCGTGCTGGGGCGACACGCCCGCGGACAGCGTCGAGTACGGGCCGATCACGGTCCCCTCACCGATGCTGATGTAGCGCTCGCCGAAGAGCGCCGCGGGCGGGAAGCAGATGGCGCTGCGCGCGCCCAGCTCGCGGAACCGCCGCGCGCGCCGGCTGCCGGGGGTGACCGCCGCCCGGTTGCCGAGCCGCTCCCACCGGTCGAGTCGCGCGTCCGCCCAGGCGTGGCGCATCCGTTCGAGCATCTACCGCGGCGCCGTTCGCTCGGTGCTCACTCGGGCGGACCGATGACGACGACGCGGTCGCCGTCGCCGAGCGAGACCTCGGCCGACTTCGGCGGGTTCACGACGACCTCGGCCCCGGTGCCGTCGCGGCGCGCGAGCCGGTAGCCGAGCGCGATCTCGCCCCGGTGGCGAGCCGCCGCGACGACGCTGGCGAAGGGGACGGGGCGGTCGGCTTCGACGTAGCGGGCGGCCGGACGGAGCCCGACCGCCGAGCCCTCCGCGTCGAAGAGGTCCGTGAGCACGTCGTCGAGCTCGGGGTTCTCGGCGAGCTGGGCGAGGACGTAGCTCGACAGCGCGTCGCTCACCACGAAGTCGTCGGCACCCGTCGCCTGGGCCAGCTCCACGTCGCTCGAGTCGAGCAGCTCGGTGACCACCCGGCTCCGGCGCTGCCCGTCACCGTCGAGCGCACGACGGAGCAGGAGCAACGTGAGGAGCGTGCGCGCATCGGCTTCCGTGGCGCTCATGCCGCTGCGGTACCCGAGGATGATCACGTGGTCGAACGCACGCCCCGAGACGGTCTGCGTCAGCTCGTCGAGGTTGCCGTGCTCGCTCTGGAAGGCGACGGCGAGGTTGCGCAGTCCCAGGTCGTCGAGCTCTGCGGCATCGACGACGTCGGGATCGACGATCACGTCGACGGTCGAACCGGGTGCCGCGAACTCGTCGAGCTCGCGCAGCACGGCCGGCCCCAGCGGGTTCCACCCGACGACCAGCAGCTGCTCGGACTCGGGCACGTCCGCGGGCTGGTGCGCCGCCGCCGGCACCGGCTCGTCGCGGATCCCACTGAACACAACCGTGTCGTCGTCCTCGGAGACGGCGATGACCGCGTCGCCGGCCTCGAGCACCGTGTCCATCGGCGGGTTGACCGCGACCGTCCCGTCGGGGTGCCGCACGCCGAGGATCGTGGAGCGCTCGAAGCCCAGCAGCGCCTCACCGAAGGTGCGGCCGACGAGCTCGGGCACCTCCTGGAAGTAGATCTCGTCGCCGTCGAAGTCGAGGAGCTCCTGGCACACCGCGCTCAGGCCGCTCTGTCGACACGCCTGCGCGGTGATCCGGGCGATGACGTCGGAGGCGCGCACGGTGAGCACCCGGTCGCCGCCCGCCTCGCGCAGCGCCCACGACGTCTCGGCATCGTCGACCTCGGCGACGATCGGCACGTCGGCGCGCTCGACGACGTGGAGCACGCCGAGCACCGCCTTGACGACGTCGGCGTCGGCGTCGGCACTGATGTCGCCGTGCCCGAGCACGATGATCGAGCGCGCCTCCTGCGCGCTGGCGTTGCGCAGGTCGTGCAGGTTCGCCGGATCACCCGTGCGACACACGATCTTGGTGTTGCGGAAGCTCGCCACCCGCGAGGCGAGCTCGTCCTCCATGTCCTCCTTCTCCTGCTTCGCGAGGACCACGACGACGGGTCGCCGCTGGTTCGCATTCGCGGCGCAGAGCTCCTCCACGACGGTGTGGATGCGGGGCGACCAGCCGAGGACGAGCGTGTGGCCCGACTCGAGCACCGTGCTGCGCCCGCGGCGGAGGGCGTCGATGCGCTGCTCGATGCCGCTCGCGATCAGGCCGATGAGCACGGCCGCGATCGAGATGCCGACGAGCGTCACGATGAGCATCACGATCCGGAGGAACCAGCCGTTGTCGCCCGAGAAGGTGCCGGGGTCGAGGATCCGCAGGAGGCTCTGCCAGAACGCTTCGCCGAAGGACGGGTTCTCCTGCTCGTTGATGGCCGTGCCGGTGATCGCGAGCACGAGCGCGGCGCCGAGCACGAGGGCGAACGTGAGGACCGCGAGGTACCCGATCACCGGCAAGGTGCCGCGCGAGATCGTGTTGTCGAACCGGTAGCGGACCTGCTGGGCGACCGACCGCCGTGCGGCCTTCACGAGCCCCTCCCCCCTCGCCGCCTGCCGTCCTCGCGCTCCCGACGGAGCGCGCGGAGCACGACGAAGGCCGCGACGACGAAGGCGCCCACGACGACGACGACGAACGCGACGAGGACGGGAGGCCAGTCGGGGTCGATGCCCCGCTCCGCCGCGACGAGCACGCCCGGAGGCTAATGGCCGTAGTCTTGCGCCGACCGGTCCGGGAAGCCGCCGGGACGAGCCCGAGGGGGGTGCGTGGTCACACCGGCCGTGCAGCACGACACGACGAGCGCGCGCCAGAGCCCCGCCGTCCGGATGCTGGGCGTCCTCGTCGCCGGCGCCGCGGTGGCCGTGCTGCTCGGCGTCTACGCGAACGCGCACACGCCGACCCGCGAGAAGCCCTACACGCTCTTCTTCACCGACACGATCCAGCTCAAGGTGTGGTTCGCCACGGCCGCGGTGGTGCTCGCGGTCGTCCAGGTCCTGCTCGGGATGCGCTTGTACGGCAAGCTCGCCTGGCCGAAGCACGCGCCGCCGTGGCTCGGGGACGCCCACCGCCTCGTCGGCATCGTGGCCTTCGCGCTCACGCTCCCCGTCGCGTACCACTGCCTCTGGGCACTCGGGTGGCAGTCGGTCGACATGGCGGGCGAGTCGAGTGCCCGGGTCCTCGTCCACTCGATCGTCGGATGCGCGTTCTACGGCGCGTTCGTCACCAAGGTCCTCTGCGTGCGGGTGAAGGGCCTCCCCGGCTGGGCCATCCCCGTCGCCGGAGGACTCGTGTTCGCGGCGCTCGTCGTGGTCTTCGTCACGAGCAGCCTGTGGTTCTTCGTCGACCGCCCGTCCGGGATCCCGCTCTTCTGATGAGCACCAAGTCCGGCTTCACGCGGTTCGTGAACCTGATGGAGATCGTCGTCGCGGTGGTCGCGCTCGGGTTCGTCGTGATGCTCTTCGCCAACCAGCCCGGTGACGGCGGCGGAGGCGGCGAAGCGACCGACTCCTCGCCCGGGGCCACGATCTACGCCCAGAGCTGCGCGAGCTGCCACGGCGCCGAAGGTGGCGGCGGGGTCGGCCCCGCGCTCGCCGGCGAGGTGACGGAGCGCTTCCCCGACGCCGCCGACGAGATCGAGGTCGTGACCGACGGTCGAGCCGGCATGCCCGCGTTCGGCGGGCGCCTGAGCGCCGAGGAGATCGAGCAGGTCGTCGAGTACACCCGCACCGACCTGGGCAGCTGAGGCGGGTGCAGGGCTCGCCGCTCCGGATCGGGGTGCTGCACGACTTCCCCCACGCGGACGGCGGTGCGGTGGTCGAGCGCGCGCTGCGGTTCGGCCTCGACGAGGTGCGCACGGGCGGACGCCTCGACCGCGAGATCGAGCTCGTCGTCGAGCACGTCGACGGGCTGCCCATGGGGTCGGAGCACAGCGTGCGACGCGGCTTCGCGTCGCTCGACGAGGCGGGGTGCCTCCTCGTCATCGGACCGGCGATCAGCGACAACGCGCTGATCACGACGCCGATCGGCGACGACGTCGGCCTCGCCACGATCAACTACACCGGCGGCGAGCGCACGCGCGGCGAGTACGGCTTCCACTACCAGGTGGGGTCGCTCGAAGAGGAGCCTGCGGCACTGGGAGAACGGCTCGTCGCCCGCGGGCTGACGCACCCGGCGGTCGTCCACGATCGCTCCCCGGTCGGGAAGCGCTACGTCGAGTGCTTCGACGACTCCGCGGGGATGCTCGGCCTCGAGATCACCGGCCGTCACGCGGTGTCACCGCTCGCCGACGACGTGAGCGGGCCGCTCACCCGCTTGCGCGACGCCGGACCCGACTCGCTCGTGTACCTCGGCCTCGGCGTGGCGTCACGAGCGGTCGCGCTCGGCCTGGCGTCGATCGGCTGGGACGTGCCGGTCGTCGCGAACTCGGCGTTGATGTTCGGCTACGCCCGACCCGAGTGGCGCGACGGGTGGGTCGGCTGGGAGTACCTCGACGGCATCGCCGACGACAACCAGCGCCGCGCGTGGCTCGCGACCCAGGACCCGGTCCTGGCGGGCAGCCCGGTCACCTGCGCCATGGCCGACATGGGCCGCCTCGCGGGCGAGGCGATCGCGCGATCCGACCACCTCACCCGCGACGGGATCCGCGAGGCGCTCGAACGGGTCAAGCGCCTGCCGGCCGCGTGCGGCTACGAGGGCACGACGATGGGCTTCGGCGTCTACGACCACGGCGCCCTCTCCCATGGGTTCCTGGTGCTCCGGGAATGGAAGGGCGGGGAGTCGGTGCAGGTCCGCTGACCTGTCTCACCCCCGTGCTTCCATCGGGGCATGCAGATCACCGAGATCACCGAGCTGGAGATCGTGACCGTGAGCTGGGAGCCCTGCCCCGAGTTCCTCGACGACGCCCAAGCCGCTGACGGCCGCTGCGCCGGATGCGGCTGGGCCCCCGAGGACCACGACTCGGAGCTGGTGCCGGCGGCGTAGCCGCCGCCCGCATCAGGCCGACTTGCGGGCGCGGCCCTTCTTCTTCGCCGGCTTCTCGGCCTTCTCGGCCGCAGGCGCGTCGGCGTCCCCCTCGCCGCCGCGCCCGGCGCGCGCCAGGCTCGCCTCGAGCGCGGCCATCAGGTCGACCACCTTGCCCTGCTCCTCGACGACCGGCTCGGCGACGATCTCCTCGCCCGCGGCCTTCTTCTCGATGAGCGCCAGGAGCTGCTCCCGGTAGGAGTCCTCGTACTTCTCGGGCTCGAAGTCGCCGGCGAGGGCCTCCACGAGCTGCTCGGCCATCTCGAGCTCGCGGGCCGTCGGCTCCTCGACCTCGGCGTCCTCGGGCAGCACGCTCGACGCGGGCAGCACCTCGTCGGCGTAGCGCATCGTCTCGACGCACAGCACGCCGTCGACGGGTCGGATCGCGACGAGGCGCTCCTTCGAGCGCATGATCACGCGGCCGATCGCGACCTTCTTCAGCTCGGTCATCGCCTCGACCAGCAGCCGGTAGGGCTTCAGCGCCTGCGCCTCGGGCGCGAGGTAGTAGGGCTGCTCGAAGTAGAGAGGATCGATCTGCTCGAGGTCGACGAAGTCCTCGATCTCGATCGTGCGGCTGGCCTTCGGCGCGAGCGCCTTCATGTCCTCGTCGTCGACCACGACGTACTGGCCGGGTGCCACCTCGTAGCCCTTGACGATGCTCTCGTTGGGCACCTCTTCACCGGTCGCGTCCGACACCTTGCGGTAGCGGATCCGCGCTCCGGTCGACTCCTCGAGCTGGTTGAAGCGCACGTCCTTGCTCTTCGTCGCGCTGACGAGCTTCACGGGCACGCTCACGAGCCCGAAGCCAATGGTCCCCGACCAGATCGCACTCGGCATCCCACTAGGTTCCCATGTCGTGCCCGGCCCCTCCAAGGCCAGCGAGTCCAAGACCCGCATCGAGGTGGAGGGCGCAGGCGGGGCGGTGCGGCAGCTCACGGTGAGCAACCTCGAGAAGGTGCTCTACCCCGAGACCGGCTTCACCAAAGCCGCGGTCGTCGACCACTACGTCCGGGTCGCACCGGCGCTGCTCCCCCATCTGCGCGACCGGGCCGTGACGATGGTGCGCTACCCCGACGGCGTCGACGGAGAGTCGTTCTTCGAGAAGCGATGCCCCTCGCACGCCCCCGAGTGGGTGCGGCGCGCCGACGTCGACGGCATCGTGGCCTGCGTCGTCGACGACCTCCCGACCCTCGTGTGGGTCGCCAACCTCGCCGCGCTCGAGCTGCACGTGCTCCAGGCCACGGCGACGCACCCCGACCGCCCGACGGCCGTGGTGTTCGACCTCGATCCCGGCCCGCCCGCGTCGCTCGTCGACTGCTGCCGGGTGGGGCTCGAGCTGCGCGACCTGCTCGTGCGCCTCGACCTGACGTCGGTCGTCAAGACGTCGGGGTCGAAGGGCTTGCATCTCGCCGTCCCGATCCACGGGGCGACGGCGGACGAGACCAAGGACTTCGCGCGGGCGCTCGGGCAGCTCCTCGCGAACCACGATCCCGAGCGCGTGACGATCGTCATGGAGCGAGCCGAGCGGCGCGGCAAGGTGTTCGTCGACTGGAGCCAGAACGATCGGCACAAGACGACCGTCGCCCCCTACTCGTTGCGGGCGCGGCCCCGCCCGCAGGTGTCGACGCCGGTCACGTGGGAGGAGGTTGCGGCCGTGGCCGAGGACGGCGACCCGGCCGCGCTCGACTTCGAGTCGGCCGCGGTGATCGACCGCATCGCCGAGCTCGGCGACCTGTACGCCCAGGACCCGGCCGATCAGGAGCTGCCGCGCCTCGCGTGACGGCGCGCGCGGAGGCCGCGCTGGGCCGATCCGGCTCGCCTAGCGTGCGCAGCCGTGGACCTGGACGGACGGATCGCCATCGTCACGGGCGCGAGTCGGGGTGTCGGCGCGGCGACCGCGGTCGCTCTGGGCGCCGCGGGCGCACGGGTCGCGTGCGCGGCACGGGCGACCGACGACAGCCCGCTGCCGCTGCCCGGGACGGTCGACGAGACCGTGCGTGCCGTCGTCGACGCGGGAGGAGAGGCCATCGCGGTGCCGACCAACCTCGCGGCCGCCGACGAGGTCGAGGCGATGGTGGCGACGACGATCGACACGTTCGGTCGGGTCGACATCCTCGTGAACAACGCAGCCATCACCTTCCCCGGCGACCTCGACCTCCCGATGAAGCGCCACGACCTCGTCTTCGACGTGAACCTGCGGGCGCCCCTCCTCGCGATCCACGCCGTCGTGCCGGGCATGCGCGAACGCGGCGAGGGCGCGATCGTCAACGTCTCCTCGCTCGCCGCGCTCAACTACTTCCCCGGGCTCATGGCCTACGGGATGTCGAAGATCGCGCTCGAGCACCTCACCGTCTCCGCCGCCGCGCAGCTGCGCCCGCACGGCATCGCGGTCAACACCTTCCGCATCGACGTGCCGGTGGCGTCGGAGGGCTTCGTCGCCAACGCCCCTGACCTCGACCACTCCGACTGGGAGCCCACGAGCGTGGCTGCCGAGGGGATCGTGTGGATGCTGCGCCAGCCCGCTTCGTACACCGGCCGCAACGAGAGCATGGCGCGCCTGCGAGCGGAGCACGGGATCATGGCGACCGACGTCACCCACGACCCCGGCGCCTCCGCCGCGACCACCGGGGTCGTCACCGAGAACCCCATGCAGCTCCCGCGCTCGTCCTGACCCGTTCTGGCGTCAGCAGACCCGCGCCACGCGGGTCTGCTGACGCCAGAACGAAGAGAGATGGCACAGCGCCGGCGCGCGGACGTGGTACATCGGGAGCGATGGCCTTCGACGAGGTCCGGCCGCCGCGTGACTCCCAACGGTCGAGGATCTACCGCGCCGAGATGCCGGTCGCGTCCAGCCCGCTCCCGGGGCTCGAGGCCTGCCGCACGTTCGCGGAACGGGTCGTCGGCACCCTGTGGTGGCAGGCCCGGTTCCCCGAGCACACCCTCGACCTGACCCCGCGCTTCCGGCCCGGCAACGGCGCGCGCCAGGCCTTCTTCCGCGAAGAGCTCGACGGTGAGCCGACGATCACGCTCCCCCGCCGCTACCGCACGAAGGGCGTCGTGCTGCACGAGCTCACCCACTGGGCGCTCTGGTCCGCGATCGACCTGCCCCACCACGGCTCGACGTTCGCTCGCGTGCTGCTCGACGCGACCGCCGAGTTCCTCGGCCCCGAGCGCGCGCTCGCGCTGGAGACGTCGTTCGCCGAGGAGCGCGTGCGCATCGGCAAGCCCGCTCGCAGCGGTCCCGACGGTCGCCTGCACTACGGCTGGGACGAGCGCCTCCGCCTGGGCAAGGGCAAGCGCCTGACGGTGCGCTGGCTCGACTCGACCACCGACGCCGGCACGACCGGCACGCTCGTCGGGTACGACCGATCGGGGCACGGTGTGCGCATCCGCGTCTCCGACGACGCAGGCGAGCACGAGCGGTGCGTCCCGAAGCGGGCCATCTGGGCCGTCGAGCCGTCGCACGCGGCCTAGGTACCCTGTCGCCCGTGCACGAGGGCAGCAAGAAGGCCATCGCTGCCGCGTTCTTCGCCAACCTCGGGATCGCGGTGGCGAAGTTCGTCGCCTTCGCGCTCACCGGCGCCGCGTCGATGCTCGCCGAGGCGGTCCACTCCGTCGCCGACACCGGCAACCAGAGCCTCCTCTTCCTCGGTGGACGGAGGGCCCAGCGCGCCGAGAGCCGGCTGCACCCGTTCGGGTACGGCCGAGAGCGGTACTTCTGGTCGTTCGTCGTGGCGCTGGTCCTGTTCTCCCTGGGCGCGGTGTTCGCGACCTACGAGGGCATCGAGAAGCTCGTCCACCCGCACGAGCTCGAGGACCCGACGGTCGCGTTCGTGGTGCTCGGCGTCGCGATCCTCCTCGAGGTGTTCTCGTTCCGCACCGCGATCCGAGAGGCCAACCACGTGCGCCACGGCCGCGGGTGGTGGGAGTACATCCGCACGTCGAAGAGCCCCGAGCTGCCGGTGGTGCTGCTCGAGGACCTCGGGGCGCTCGTCGGTCTGCTCTTCGCGCTGACGGGCGTCTCCCTCACCGTCGCGACCGGCGACGAGGTCTACGACGCCCTCGGGAGCGTCGCCATCGGTCTCCTTCTCGGGGTGATCGCGATCGTGCTCGCCATCGAGATGAAGAGCCTCCTGATCGGCGAGGCCGCGGCGCCGGAGGACGAGCAGGCGATCGAGCGCGCGCTGCACGAGTCGCCGGAGGTCACGAAGGTCATCCACCTGCGCACCCTCCACCTCGGACCCGACGAGCTCCTCGTCGCAGCGAAGGTCGAGCTCGCCTCCGGGGCCACCGCCGACGTCGCGGCGACCGTCGACGCGGTCGAGTCGCGCATCCGCGCCGCGGTCCCCAGCGCGCGGCGCATCTACCTCGAACCCGACGAGTTCCGGTCGCGTCCCAGCGGCGCGCCGACGACGGAGCCTGCGCACCGAGACCCGGGAGGACGACCATGACCGATGCGGACACCGGCACGCTCGCCGCGGTGGAGGCGTTCAACCGGGCGTTCAACTCCCACGACGTCGACGCGGTGATGCGGTGCATGACCGACGACGCGGTGTTCGAGAGCACGAGCCCGCCGGCCGGGGAGCGCCACGAGGGCGCCGCCGCCGTGCGCGCGGCCTGGGAGGCGTTCTTCACGGCGTCGCCCACGGCCCACTTCGATGCCGAGGACGTGATCGTCGCCGGCGACCGGTGCGTCGTGCGCTGGATCTACACCTGGACCGAGGCCGACGGCACCGACGGACGGATCAAGGGCGTCGACGTGCTCACCGTGCGCGACGGGCTCGTCGCCGAGAAGCTCGCCTACGTCAAGGGCTGAGCCGCGTCAGTCGAGTCGCCGGAGCTCGGCCCGGTAGCGACGGCCGTTGGCCACGTAGCCCTGCGCGAGGCGCGTGATCATCCCGGCCGGCACCGCGTCGGGCTTCACCTTCGCGGGCACGCCGAGCGCCATCGCACCCGAGGGCACCTCCATGTCGTTGGGCACGAACGCACTGCCTCCGACGAGCGCCCCCGCTCGCACCACGGCACGGTGCAGCACGACCGAGTTGGACCCGACCAACGAACCGTCCTCGATCACGCAGCACTCGAGGTGCGCGAGGTGGCCGACCACGCAGTCGTCGCCGACGATCGTGGGCAGCTCCTGGGTGCAGTGGACGACCGTCCCGTCCTGGATCGACGTGCGGGCACCGATCTCGATGAACCCGTAGTCGCCGCGCAGCACGGTCTGGGGCCAGATCGTCGAGCCCTCGCCGATGGTGACGTTGCCGATCACGGTGGCGTCGGGGTGCACGAAGGCGTCGGGATGGATGACCGGCTCGACGTCACCGAGCGCGTAGACCGCCATGGGACCCGACGGTACCCTTCGCAGGTGCTCGACGGCGACGCGCTCGACGCGCACGTCGCGGCCATCGCACGCGACGGCTACACGATCGTGCCCGACGCGATCGACCCCGCGCTCGTGGACGATCTCGGTACCGACCTCCGTCGGCTCGAGGACCTCTTCGGGATCGTCCCCGCGACCAACTCCTTCGAGGGTGCGCGCACCGTCCGCATCTACAACCTCCTCGCCCTCGGTCGCCTCTACGAGGCGATCCCGGTGCACGAGCACGTGCTCCCGATCGTCGAACGGGTCCTCGATCGCGGGTGCCTGGTGTCGTCGTTGTCGTCGATCGCGATCCTGCCCGGTGAGACCGCGCAGCCGATCCACGCCGATGACCAGCTGATCCCGCTCACGAAGCCGCATGCGCCCACCGTCTGCAACTCGATGTGGGCGCTCACCGACTTCACCGAGGCCAACGGCGCGACCCGCGTGGTCCCGGGGTCACACCTCGCCGACCACTCCCCCGACTACGACCCGACGGCCGCGACGACCTACGACTCGATCCCCGCCGAGATGCCGGCGGGCAGCGTCCTCGTGTGGCACGGCAGCCTCTGGCACGGCGGCGGTGCCAACACCACCGACGAGCGCCGGCTGGGCGTCGCGATGAACTACTGCGCCGGGTACATCCGCCAGCAGGAGAACCAGCAGCTCGGCATCCCCCGCGAGGTCGCGCGTCGCTTCTCGCCGCGCCTGCGCGAGCTGTGCGGCTACGGCATCTACCGCGGGCTCATCGGTCACATCGACAAGCACGATCCCGCCGAGATGCTCGGCCCTGCACCCGACGGGGACCCCGAGTCGCACGACCGGATGGTCTGGGACGCGATCTAGCGACGCCTGACGTTCGTGCGCTCGACGGTCGAGGCCGTCACATGATCACCGCGCCACCGTCGACGGCGAAGGCGTGGCCGATGACGAACGAGGCCGCGTCCGAGCACAGCCAGACCATCGCCTCGGCGATCTCCTCGGGTGCCGCGAGCCGACCGATCGGAGCCGACTGCGCGATCGCCTTCTCGATCTCGGGACTCTGGGCCATGAAGCCCTCGAGCAGCGGCGTGCGCGTGCTGCCCGGGCACACCGCGTTGATCCGCACGCCATCGCGCACGTAGGCGAGCGCCGCGGCCTTCGTCAGCCCGAGCACCGCGTGCTTGCTCGCCACGTAGGCCGGGAGCATCGGGAAGCCCACGAGCCCCGCGCCGGACGACGTGTTGACGATCGCGCCGCCACCTTGCTTCACCATCTGCGGCACCTCGTGCCGGATGCCGTGGAAGATGCCGTTGAGGTTGACCGCGATGACCTGGTCCCACTCCTCGGGCGTGTAGTCGGCGACGAACTTCGTCGGGCCGTTGATGCCCGCGTTGTTGATCGCGACATCGAGGCTGCCCCAGGCGTCGACGGCCGTCGCCACCGCGGCGGCCACCTGTTCGTCCTGGGTCACGTCGGTGCGGACGTAGGTCGCCTCGCTCCCCGCGGCCTCGCAGTCGGCGACGGTCGCCGCGCCGGCGTCGTCGTTCAGATCTGCGATCACCACGCGCGCGCCACGCTCGGCGAGCAGCCGGGCCGAGGCACGACCCAATCCCGATGCGCCGCCCGTGATCAGGGCGACCTTGCCGTCGAAGTCCTTCGTCTGTGCGGTCACCGCCGCATTCTGGTCCTTGGTGCCGGCCCGGCGCGGCTCGTGCGCACCGCGGTCACTAGCGTCGCCGACCTGTGGAGCACGACGAGTACGCGCGGATCGCCGCCGCCGAGGACGACCACTGGTGGTATCGCAACACGCGAGGGCTGGTGGGCGACCTCCTCGCCTCGTGGCTGGGCCGCGGGCAGCGGATCCTCGACGCGGGATGCGGACCGGGGGGCAACGGCGCCTGGCTCTCCGAGCACGGGCGGGTCACCGGCGTCGACCTCGCGCCCGAGGCCCTCGAGTTCGTGCGCGACCGTCGTCCGACCCTGACGCCCGTGCGGGCGTCCATCGACGCGCTGCCGTTCGCCGACGAGTCGTTCGACGTCGTGGTCGAGATCACGGTCGTCACCTGCGTCCCCGACGACGCCGCAGCGGTGCGCGAACTCGCGCGCGTCGTGCGCCCCGGTGGCGTGCTCCTGCTCTTCGAACCCGCGTTCGACTCGCTCCGACGGGCACACGACAAGACCGTGCACTCGCTGCACCGCTACCGACGCCGCGACCTCGCCGGGCTTGCCGAGGGCGTCGGCCTGCGCGTCGAGCGCACCGCGTATGCGTACGCGTTCCTCGCTCCGCCCGCGTACGCGCTGTCGCTCGTCGACCGCGTCCGGGATCGGCCACCGACCGAGACCGGCTCCGACGTGGAGAAGCGAACCCTCGACCGCGTCTTCGCGCCGCTCGCGCGCCTGGAGCGTCGTTGGCTCCACCGCGGTCGCCTCCCGTTCGGGACGTCGGCGATCGTCGTGGCGAGCAAGCCCGCCTGATCCGAGCTGCCGGCGCCCTCCGCTTGCGACGTCGGAAGACTCAGCGACAACAGATGTGGCTGAGTCTTCCGACGCGCCCGAGCGGGGCGACGACGGGATCGGGCAGGTGATCGCCCGGGCCGGGATCGTCAGGGCCGGCGGCGGACGACCTCGGTCCACCAGAGGCCGACGAGGTCGCGCAGCGAACGAGCGACGCTCGAGAAGCGGAAGAACTGCGACTGACCGTGCTCGCGGGGGTAGTGGTGCACCGGCACCTCGACGAATCGGGCGCCGGCGTCCTGCAGCTTGCGCACCAGCTCGACGCAGATCACGCCGGTCGTGTGCACGAGCGTGATCTCGTCGAGCTTGCTCTTTCGCATCAGACGGAAGTCGCAGTCGGTGTCGCGGATCTTCAGCCGGAACGCGAAGGCGACGAACCGGTGGTACACGCGCCCGATGACCCGGCGAGCCACGTTGTCGGCTCGACTCATCTTGTAGCCCTGCACGACGTCCACGTCGTCACGCGCCGCGGCGACCAGGTCCGCGAGCTCGGTGGGATCGAACTGGGCGTCTCCGTCGGTGTAGAAGACCCATTCCCGGGTCGCGGCCTCGAACCCCGACAGCAGCGCGCCGCCGTAGCCCCGGTTCGCGTCGTGGGTGACGATCCGCAGTCGCGGCTCCGTGCGCGCGAGCTCGGCGAGCACCTCCGCCGAGCCGTCGCTCGAGCCGTCGTTGATGACGATGACCTCGCCGTCGACGTTGCACTCGTCGATGGTCTTGGCCGCGGCGTCGACCATCCGGCCGATGGTCGCCTCGTCGTTGTAGCAAGGGAAGAACGCCGAGATCGACCGCACTGCCGGGTTGACGGGCTCGTTCATCGGAGCGCGCGACACACAGCCTCGATCTCGTCGTCGGTCATCTCGGGGAAGCACGGCAACGATACGCACTCGGCGGCCCACCGCTCGGCGTCGGGACACGGCGTCCGGGTGAAGCGCTCGAACGCCGGCTGCTGCGTCAGCGCCCTCGGGTAGTGCACCGCGGTGTCGAACGGCAGCGCCGCTCGGAACGACTCGCGATCGTCCACCCGCACCACGCACAGGTGGTACACGTGGTGCCCTTCGGGCGCCTGCCAGCGAAGGTCGGGCGCCGCCTCCCGATAGCGCCGTGCGATCTCGCGCCGGCGCGCGTTCTGCGCGTCGAGCCGAACGAGACCGACCCGCAGCGCGGCCGCCTCGAGCTCGGACAGGCGCGAGTTGCCGGCGACCACGACGTGCTCGTACTGCGTTCGCATCCCGTGGGTGCGACGGAGTCGGACGTCGGCTGCGATCGCGTCGTCGTCGGTGACGACGGCACCCCCGTCGCCGACGCCTCCGAGGTTCTTCGTCGGATAGAAGCTGTACGCCGCGGCCGCGCTCGGTGCGCGCGGATCGAGCGCCCCGTGCGCCTGCGCGGCATCCTCCACGATCGGCACGCCGAGATCGGGCAACGCCGACGGGCGCCCGTACAGGTGGACCGGGATCACCGCCCGCGTCCGCTCGGTGACGGCGGCGCGGGCCGCATCGACCGAGATCGTGGCGGTGGCCGCATCGACGTCGACCGGGACGGGGATCGCGCCCGTCGCGCACACCGCGGCGGCGGTCGGCACCGCCGTCAGCGCGGGCACGATCACCTCGTCGCCATCGCCGACGCCGAGCGCGACCAGTGCGAGTCGCAGCGCCTCGGTGCCGGACGCGAGGGTGACCGCGTGCCGGCGACCGGCGTGGGCCGCCAGCTCCTGCTCGAGCGCGTCGGTCTCGGGCCCGAGCAGGAGTCGACCGGACCGAAGGACCCGGCCGATCGCGTCGGTGAGGTCGGGCTCGAGGGCTTCGACCCGACGCGCGAGATCCACCACCGGGAGGCGAGCCGAGGCGCGCCCCGCGCCGGCGTCTACAGGTACCACTCGCGGTGACGCCGGTAGAACTCCATCGTCATCGCGATCCCCTGGGCGAAGCGCGTCTCGGGCTGCCAATCGAGCGTGCGCTTCGCCTTGGAGGAGTCGCCGAAGTACGAACCGATGTCGATCGAGTCCCGGTCGGCGGGCCATTCGGCGAACTCGACGGTGCCCGACCCCGCGGCGGTGACGACGGCCTCGGCGATCTCGCGCAACGAGAGATGCTCGTCGTTGCCGACGTTGAAGACCTCGCCGGCCGCGTCGCGCGCGTCGGCGACCCGCACGAGGCAGTCGACGACGTCGTCGACGTAGAGGCAGTCACGCCGCTGCTCGCCGTCGCCGAAGACGCGCAGCGTCTCCCCCGCCAGCGCGCGCCGGATGAAGATCGGGAGGAACCCCTGGAAGTCGTCGCGCAGCCGCTGGCGCGGGCCGTACACGTTCGTGAGTCGAACCACCGAGCACCGCAACCCGTAGGTCTCGCCGTAGAGGAGGTGGAACTGCTCCGTCGCGTGCTTGGTGATCCCGTTGACGTCGACCGGTGCCACCGGGTGATCCTCGTCGACCGGCAGGTAGCGGGGCTTGCCGAACAGCTGTCGGGTCGACGTGAAGACGACGGCGGCACTCGGGTTGTCGCGACGCAGCCCCTCGAGCAGCGCGACGTGGCTGCGCGTGTTGACGTCGAGGTCGAACAGGGGCGCCGCCATCGAGTCGACGTGGCTCACCTGACCGGCGAGGTTGAACACGACGTCGGCCGCGGCCGCGGCCGCGAGCGGCTCCGCATCGCCGAGATCGCCCTCGATCACCCGGATCGCCTCGACGTGCTCGGGGCCCGCGCCGTCGCGGAGGTTGACCGGGTTGCCGCCGTGGCGTGGGTGGAGCGCGTCGACCACCGTCACGTCGGCGCCCTCGCGGGCCAAGCGCAGGGCGAGGTTGGAGCCGATGAACCCCAGGCCACCGGTGACCAGGCACCGCCGCCCGCGGAATGCCCCCTGATCTGCCAAGGACGCGAGCCTACGCCGTGCCCTGGACCCGGGCCGCGACCCGCACGTCGTCCCCGACGGTGACCCAGCACGCGAAGCCGCCGTCGACGGGTGATCGACGCACCTCGCAGCCGTCGCCCTCGTCGATCGCGGCGCGGTACTCGAGCTCGGCCGTCGCGATGCGGCCGTCACCCCCGAGCGGCTCGCCACGCGTCAGCTCTTCCTCGACGACAGCCCACGCGATCGCGTTGTTCACGTGACCGAGGACGTCGAGGTCGGTGCGCCGCACGACCCATGGTCGCCGAGAGGCGTCGGCGGGCGGGGGCGCGAGCTTCAGCCGTTGCCCGACCCGTCGTCCGTCGGCCGCGCTGCCGTAGAGGTCGAAGAACCACTCCTCGAGCGGCGCGGGACGCCCCTGCGCGTCGACGTACACCCAGAGCGCGACCGACTCGACCGAGACCTCGCCGCCGCATGACAGGGTCGTACGACGCTCGGCCCAGCGCGCGCCGGTGCCGGAGCAGAACGTCGTCAGCTCGACGTCGTCGCGGAAGCTCGGCAGCCGACCGACGCGCAGGGCGACGCGACGCAGCACCCACGCGCCGGGGATCCCGGCCTCGTCGACGTCGTCGGCCGCCACGTCCTGGAGGTACCGGGCCAGGGCGTCGAGGCGCAGGCGACCGGACGGGGTGACGTCGCCGAGGCGCACCCGGCGCTTCGCGGTGACGCGTCGACCGCCCGCCGGGCAGTCGACCATCTCGATCCCGGAGTCGCCCTCGGCGCGCGTGCGAACGTCCACCTCTCAATGGTCGCACGCGCGTACGGTTGCGCCCGGTGGCAGCCCTCCTCGACCGCCTCGGACGGTTCACGGCTCGACGGCACTGGTGGGTGATCGGGGCCTGGGTCGTGGTGGCGATCCTGATCGTCGTCATCGCCCGGGCCAGCGGTGGCCACACGTTCGACAACTTCCGGATCCCCGGCGCCCAGTCGCAAGAGGCGGTCGACCTCCTCGAGGAGCGGTTCCCACAGCAGGCGGGCGGGAGCGCGACGGTCGTGTTCCACGCCGCCGACGGCACGCTCGGATCGAGCGCATCCGAGGCCGCGATCGCGGAGTCGATCGACAACCTGAAGGCACTGCCCCAGAAGCCCCAGGTCGTCGGACCGGTGCCGGCGCCCAGCGGCGACACCGCGATCGCATCGCTCCAGTACCGCGAGCAGGTCCAACAGCTCGGCGTCGAGGCGTTCGACGACGTGCAGGCGGCGACGGAGCCCGCGGAGAAGGCCGGGATCGAGGTCGCGTTCGGCGGACCGCTCGTCGACTTCGCGGAGGCGCCGGCCAGCTCGGCGTCGGACCAGATCGGGCTGCTCGTCGCGATCGTGATCCTCGTGTTCGCGTTCGGATCGCTGATCGCGGCCGGCATGCCGATCTTCACCGCGCTGATCGGGCTCGCGATCGGGCTCTCGCTGATCACGCTGCTCGCTTCGGTGATCGACGTCGGGACCGCGGCCCCCGAGCTCGGCACGATGATCGGACTCGGAGTCGGCATCGACTACTCGTTGTTCATCGTCACCCGCCACCGCGAGAACCTCGCGCAGGGGATGGACGTGCAAGCGTCGATCGGGCGCTCCGTCGCGACCGCGGGCCAGGCCGTGCTGTTCGCGGGCACGACGGTGGTCATCGCCATCTGCGGCCTGCTCATCTCCGGCATCCCCTACGTCGCGATCCTGGGCTTCGCCGCCGCGATCGTCGTCGCGGTGATGATGGTCGCCGCGGTGACCCTGCTCCCTGCGCTGCTCGGGGTCGCCGGGAAGCACATCGCTCGCGGTCGCAGCGGCGCGCATGCCGGGCACTCGCGCTTCTGGGAGCGCTGGGCGACCCTCGTGTGCGCGCACCCGATCCCGTTCGCCGTCGTCGCGGTCGCGATCCTGCTCGCGCTCGCGGCACCGTTCCTCTCCATCCGCTACGGGCAGTCCGACGACGGCACCGCGCCCGCGGGGAGCACGCAACGCATCGCGTTCGACCGCATCGCCGAGGGCTTCGGCCCCGGTGCCAACGGCCCGCTGCTCGTGGTCGTCACCTACCCGGAGGGCGGCTCGGTGCCCGCCGGGCTCGAGGACGCGCTGAAGGACGCGCCGGGCGTGGCCCAGGTCGCGCCCGCGCAGACCAACACGGCGGACGACACCGCGGTGATCACCGTCGAGCCCACCACCGCGCCCGATGCCCAGGCCACGTCGGACCTCGTGTCATCGCTGCGGGAGGACGTGATCCCGAAGGCGCTCGAGGGCTCGACCGACACGCGGGCCTACGTCGGTGGCGTCACCGCCGCGTACATCGACCTCGGGGACCGGATCGCCGACCGTCTCCCGTACTTCATCGGTGCGGTCGTGCTGCTCAGCTTCTTGTTGCTGATGCTGGTGTTCCACTCGATCGTCATCCCCGCGACGGCAGCGGTCATGAACCTGCTCTCCGTCGGCGCGGCCTACGGGGTCACGGTCGCGGTGTTCCAGTGGGGCTGGGGCAAGGAGATCTTCGGCCTCTCGAGCACGATCCCGATCATCTCGTTCGTCCCGATGATGATGTTCGCGGTGCTCTTCGGGCTGTCGATGGACTACCAGGTGTTCCTGCTCACGAGGGTCCGCGAGGAGTACGACCGGTCGGGAGACACCCGCACCGCGATCGTCGCCGGGCTGTCGCACACGGCGCGCGTCATCACCTCGGCCGCGCTGATCATGATCGTCGTGTTCTTGAGCTTCGTCGCGTACCCGATCCCCGAGGTGAAGATGTTCGGCCTCGGCCTCGCGGTCGCGGTGGCGGTCGACTCGACGATCGTCCGGATGGTGCTCGTGCCGAGCCTGATGAAGCTCCTGGGCCGGGCGAACTGGTGGTTCCCCGCCTGGCTCGGCCGCATCCTCCCCAAGATCACGATCGAGTAGCGCCGGGCGCTGCGATCAGGCGCCCTGCGTGCCGACCTTCAGGTCGCGGAAGGGCGTCTCCTTCGGCGGGCCGGGCTCCTTCGGGAGACCGAGGACGCGCTCACCGATGATGTTGCGCTGGATCTGGTCGGTGCCGCCGTAGATCGACGGTCCGGGTGCGAAGAGCGTCATCTCCTGCACGACGCCGCCGCCGGTGGTCGACTCGCCCACGAGCATCCCCTCCGCACCGAGGATCGCCGGGCCGAGGTCGCGCGACAGCCGGATGATCTGGCTCATCAGGAGCTTCGCGAGGTTGCCCTCGCCGCCGGTCGCGCCCTTGCCGCGCGACGCCTTCATCCGCAGCATCGTCATGCGACCGATCTCGGTGAGCGTGTAGAGCTCGGCCAGGCGCTGACGGACGAGCGGGTCGGACGCGACGCCCACCTTCTCGGCGATGTCACGCAGGCGTTCGTAGGAGCCACCGAACGCCGAGGGCTGGACGGCCCGACCTCGCCCGACCCCTTCGGCGAGATCACCGACGCGGGTCTGGAGCATCCCGCCCTTCGGTCCGGGGAACGCGCCACCGCCGGCGCCGGAGCCCCCGCCGCCGAGGCCGGCCCGCTCGAAGGCGAGCGTCGTGTTGGCGACCGCCCAGCCGTTGTTGAGGCCGCCGATGATCGCGTCGTCGCGGACGCGGGCGCCGTCGATGAACACCTCGCTGAACAGCGCGCGCCCGGTCATCTCGCGCAGCGGCCGCACCTCGACCCCGGGCTGGTCCATCGAGAACGCGAAGTAGGAGATGCCCTTGTGCTTGGGCGCGTCGGGGTCGGTGCGCGCCAGCAGCATGCCCAGGTCGGACGACTGCCCACCCGAGGTCCACACCTTCTGCCCGCTGATGACCCACTCGTCGCCGTCGCGCTCGGCCTTGGTCTGCACCGACGCGAGGTCGGACCCGGCGCCGGGTTCGGAGAAGAGCTGGCACCAGCCCTCGCGACCGTCGACGATCGGCAGGAGGTAGCGCTCCTTCTGCTCGTCGGTGCCGTGCGTGTAGATGGTCGGGCCCGCGAGGAGCACTCCCAGCCCGGCGGGGGGCCCGACCGCGCCGCGCGCGCGCAGCCCTTCGTTTACGGCGCGAGCGAGGTCGCCCGACCAGCCGCGTCCGTAGGACTCTTCGGGCCATGTCGGCACCGCCCAGCGCCCCTCCGCGAGGCGCGACCACCACTCCTGGACCGTGAGGTCGGGGTCCCAGGCGTCGTCGAGCCAGGCGTCGAGCTCGGTGCGGACGGCTTCGGGGGTCGTGGGTGCCATGGATGGTCCTTCGGTCGGGCGCTTCAGTCGAGCAGCTCGAGCACCTTCTCGGACGGCCGCGCGATCACCGCGCGGTCGCCGACGAAGACGACGGGTCGCTGCATGACCTCTGGGTGCTCGAGCAGCAGCCCGACCACCGCGTCGCGGCTCGTGTAGTCGGACGGGGCCAGCCCGAGCTTCTTCACGTCGTCGCCCCGCACGAGCGCCTTCGGCTCGTCGGCGATCGCGTCGAGGATGCGCTCGATCGTGGCCCGGTCGGGCGGGGCCTGCAGGTACTCGACGACCTCGGGATCGACGCCCTGCTCGCCGAGGATCTGGAGCGCACCGCGGGACTTCGAGCAGCGCGGGTTGTGGAAGATGACGGTCTCGTCGGCCATCGGCCTCAGGCTACCCTTCGGTAACCGATCGACCCACGTGGAGGCTTCCCGATGGCGACGACCGAAGAGCAGCTCACCGGGAGCGAGTTCAAGGCCCTCGGGCGCGACGACGCGAACGACATCGCCTCGATCCTCGCCGACGACGCCATCGACTTCGGCGACCTGTCGCACCTCACCAAGGTCGGCGCCGACGCCGTGTTCACGTGGGACTACGAGCGCACCCGGGCCGGCCTGGCGAAGCTCTACGAGCGAGCCAAGACGTCGCAGTGGAACGGCTCGACCGACCTCGACTGGTCGATCGACGTCGACGTGGAGGGCGTCGCCGTCGAGATGCAGGCCGCGATCGCCCACCTGCGCGACCGCCTCACCGACCTGCCCAACTCGCCACTCAAGTCGTGGGGTCAGCCCGAGTGGACCCGCATGGCGATCGAGGCGTTCAACTGGCGGATGAGCCAGTTCCTCCACGGTGAGCAGGGGGCGCTGATCTGCACCGCGAAGATCGTCGAGACCGTGCCCTGGATCGACGCGAAGTACTACGCGTCCACCCAGGTCATGGACGAGGCCCGCCACGTCGAGGTCTTCGCCCGCTACCTCGACACCAAGCTCGACGGTCACTACCCCGTCAACCCGGCGCTCCAGCTGCTCATCGACGACATCATCCGCGACGACCGCTGGGACATGACCTACATGGGCATGCAGATCATGATCGAGGGCCTCGCGCTCGCGGCGTTCGGGTTCATGCACATGGCGACCCAGGAGCCGCTGCTCAAGAAGCTGCTGCGCTACGTGATGAGCGACGAGGCCCGCCACGTCGCCTTCGGCGTGCTGTCGCTCAAGGAGTACTACGAGGGTCTCACCGGCGACGAGATCCGCGAGCGCCAGGAGTTCGCCTTCGAGGCCGCCCTGCGCATGCGCGACCGGCTGATGATGCAGGCCGTCTGGGAGCGCTGCGGCATCGACGCCGAGACGATCACGCGGATGCTCTTCGAGATCCGCAAGCCCGGCGTCAACCCGTTCCAGGCCGCGCTGTTCTCGAAGATCGTGCCCAACTGCAAGAAGCTCGGCCTGCTCGACGCCGGCGACGGGTGGCTGCGCGAGCGCTTCACCGAGATCGGCGTCATCGAGTACGAGGACGCACCCGACACCGAGATCGAGTACGCCCTGCTCGACGCCGTCGCGCAGGACCGCGAAGCCGAGGCCGCGAGCGCCTAGCTCAGCCGCAGCTGGGGTCGGCGCACCGCGTCCGCGCTCGCCGCGAGGTAGACGGCCCGAGGCACCTCGATCGCGCCCAGCGACCTCAGGTGCGGCGTGCACCACTGCACGTCGAACAGCTCGCCGCCACCCGCGCCGAGACGCTCTACGGTCTCCGCGAACGCGACCTTCGACGCGTCGCGGGCTCGGTGGAACATCGACTCCCCCGCGAACAGCCCGCCGATGGCGACGCCGTAGAGACCACCGACCAGCCCGTCGGGGTCGTCCTCACGTCCGGGGATCCACACCTCGACGCTGTGCGCCCAGCCGAGCTCGTGCAGACGTCCGTACGCGGCCACGAAGCCGTCGTCGATCCAGCCGGACGGGCGAGCCGGGTCCGCGCACCCGCGCATCACGGCCTCGAAGGCGTGGTCGACCGTGATCGAGAACCGGCGACGCGAGCGTCGCAGCGACCGGTGCTCGATCAGCCCGTCGAGGGGGACGACGCCGCGCGGGTCGGGCGACCACCATCCGAGCGGCCCCGCGGCAGCCAGTCGCATCGGGAAGAGGCCGCTCCGGTAGGCGGCCAGCAGCGTGCCGGGTTCGAGGTCGCCGCCGATCCCGACGAGGTCCTCACCCGCGACTGCGTCACGCGGGTCGGGGAGCGTCACCCCCATGGTCGCTCGCCGCCGTGATGCCCGGCGCTGCCCTTCGGGACGCTCGGCTGCTCAGGTGCCGCGTACCTGATCAGCTCCCCTGGCAGAACCCGGCCTCGTCGGTGTCGTACGTCCCGTCGGCGCAACGGATGTTCATGTTCTCGTGCGAGAACACGCCCTGCGGGCTCTCCCACCCGGGCACGACCCACGCGTGCACCATGTAGCCGGTGATCGGCATGAAGCTCCCGCCGGCGTCGCTGCACTGCTGCTTCGAGACTTCGGCGTCGGCCGGGAACGGCACCTCGATGCCGTCCGCGCCACCGAATCGGACGCAGACGTTGCTGTGCCGGTGCCAGTGGTCGTTCGGACCGGCGAAGCCCTCGACGTTCGAGTTCGCGTAGTACATGAGCCCGACGATCTGGGACTCGGGGCTCACGCCGTCGTAGATGTAGGAGTTGATCTTCGAGACGTCGAAGCTGCCGTCGGGCAGGATCGCGCTGCTGTAGTTGATGTAGTGGGCTCCGCTCCCGGGCGCGAAGCCGCCGGCGACGCGCATCCCCGCCGCCTCCGCGTCGGCGACGGTCGGATACTTCATCGCCTGCTCACGCGCGGCGGCGAGCTGGAGCGCGAGCTGGGCCCGGGTCGCGCGATCGAGCGGCTTGTCCGGCTGGAGCTCGGCCTGGATGTCCTGGGCCTTCACGCCGGTGACCACGTCGCCCGTGTGATCGTGCACGACTCCTGACGCGGCACCGCCGGATGCGGCGTCGGTGGCGATCGGCTCCGAGGCGACGCTGACGCGCGTCTCGGCCGAGGCCCGGGTGTCGCCCCCACCGTCGGCAAGGATGATCGTGGCGGCCCCGACCATGAAGCCGAGCGCCGCGATGGCGATCCAGCGCAGAAGCATTCCGTGCCCCCCTCGTCCACCCGCCGGGCCCACGGAACGCCCGGAACGGCTGTCGGCAGCGTACCCGTGGAGCCGTCAGCGGAGCGTGCTCCCCCGGTAGCCTCGGGCCGACCGGGCAACGGCCCTCGGCCGGCTGCTCGCAACCTCCTCCCCCTGCCTGTGCGGACCATCACCCATCCCGGCTCCCACCCGGCCCCTCGGGCCCATCCCCCGGTGCGCTCGCGCGGTCGGCGCCGCGTGGCGGCGGCCGCGGTCGCGCTCGGCCTCGCAGCCTCGGTGCAGCTCGGCGGTGGTGCCGGCGCAGAGACCATCGGCGACGCCGACGCGACGGTCGAGGCGCTCCGTCAGGAGGCCGACCGCGCCGCCCAGCAGTACTTCGACGCGCTCACCCAGGCTCGGGCGCTGGACGAGCGGATCGCGCAGCTCGAAGCCGAGCTCCCACAGCTCGAGCGCCGACAGCGTCGGCTGCGGGCGCAGGCGGAGGCGCGCGCGGTCGCGGCCTACATCCGCGCGGGCGCACAGCTGTCGAGCATCCTCGACGCCGACGGCGCGATCAGCGCGGCCCGAAAGCGCCAGTGGCTCGAACGGCTGAACGCACACGACAACGACGCGTTCGCCGAGCTCTCACGTGCGAGCGACGCGGTGCAGGCCCAGCGCCAGGAGCTGCGCGACGCGCGCGCGACGCACGAGACCGCACTGGCCGACCTCGACGCCGTCGGGCGCGAGATCGACGCCAAGCTCCAGGCCGCGATGGACCGTCGGGCCCAGCTCGCTGCGGAGGCGGCCGCGGCGAGCGCGGCACCGACGACCGCAAGCGGCGGCGGTGGGAGCCCGACCGGCGGTGGGGGTGGTGGCGGCGGCGAGATCCCGTCGACGGCACCGCCGGGCTACGTGCCGACACCCGGGGTGCACCCGTACCACGACGACCCGTGGATGGTGTGCACGCGCGGGCACGAGAGCGGTGGCAACTACGGCGCGGTCAACCCCGCCGGCCCGTACCTCGGTGCCTACCAGTTCCTCCAGTCCACCTGGAACAGCGGCGCCAACCACATGGGCCGTCCCGAGCTGATCGGCGTGCCACCGCACACGGCATCGCAGTACGACCAGGACGACGTCGCGTGGGCGACCTACCAGTGGCAGGGCAAGGGGCCCTGGGGCGGTCGCTGCTGACGCTCGGCACCTAGCGTCGTCGGGCACGGCTCAGGAATCGCCCGTCCACGCGGTGAGCATCATCCCCATGAGCTCCTCGTCGGACGACGCGCGCCACGCGTCGAGGAGGCCCTGCGCGAGCGGATCGCACGCGACGCGCAGCGGCGCTGCGTCGTCGAGCACGGCATCGACGATCGCGCGCGCGGCGTCGGCCGTCGACGTCTTCTGATCCTCGACGTTGGTGCGCCCCTCGAAGTAGCGCTGGGCCATCGGCGCGTAGTCGGGATCCTCGATCGCGACCGGCGGCACCGCGGAGTCGGCGAGCATGTCGGTGTCGATGGGTCCGGGCATGATCTCGAGCACTCGGATCCCGAAGGGCGCGAGCTCGGCCCGCAGGCTCTCGCCGATCGCGCTGACCGCGGCCTTGCTGGATCGATAGGGACCGAAGAACGGCACCGGAGCCAGGATCGACGACGACGTCACGTTGCAGAGCACCCCACCGCCTGCCCGACGCAACGCCGGGATCGCGGCTCGGCTGACCTCGATGAGGCCGAACACGTTGGTCTCGTACATCGCACGCCACAGCTCCATCGGCGTCGACTCGAACGCGGGGTGCTCCCGCTCGACCGCCGCGTTGTTGACGAGCACGCGCACCTCGGCCGGCAGGTCGATCGTGCTCGGGTCGGTGACGTCCATCCGGGCGACCTCGAGCCTGCCGCCGCCGTCGGGGACCTCGTCGGCGAGGCCCGCCCCGGCCTCCGGGGCGCGCATCGTCGCGACCACGTCGAAGCCCCGCGCCGCGAGCTCGACGGCCACCGCCCGCCCGATGCCCCGACTCGCGCCGGTGACGACCGCGGTCCCCTTCGCCTCCATGCTCCCCCCGTCCTCCCTCGATGCCCGTCTGGGGCCCGGCTTCCGGGCACCAGACGTACGTCAGCGTCGTGCGTGTCGCCGCAACCTACTCAGGGGCACCGGCGGCGCGGAGGTCCGCGTAGGCGACCAGGGCCAGCGCGACCGCGGCACCGAGGAGGATGACGAGGGTGATCGACGTGGCCTGGGCCAGCGGGCCCGCGACGAGGACGCCGACGGGCACCGTGCCGCCGAAGCCCATGATCCACAGCGCGAGCACCCGCCCGCGCACCGCGTCGTCGACGTGCTCCTGGAGCACCGTCGACAGCGACGTGATGACGACGAAGTACGCGTAGCCGAGCACCGGTGCGACGATGAACCCTCCCGCAGGCGAGCGCACCAGCGCGAGGGCGACGAGCAGCAGCGCGAACGCGACGAGCGCCGGTCGCACCAAGCGGGCCTTCGCGACGTTCGCGAACCAGGTCCCCACGCTGATCGCGCCGAGCGCGGCGCCCAACCCGAACACGGCGTAGAAGATCCCGTACTCGACGCTGCGGGGTGCCATGTCCAGGTTGTCGGCCGCGATGACCGGCATCATGCCGACGAACGCCAGACAGAAGAACGACAGCGTCACGAGCGTGATCAGCACCCGCCGTACGAGCATGTCGTCACGAGCGACCCGAAACCCGTCACCGAGGCGCGACAGCATCCCGCGCGAGCCGGTCACCGGTGCCGGCGGCGGGTAGCGCGTCACCAGCAGGGCGACGATCGCGAACAGGTACGTGCCCGCGTTGAGGACGAAGACCGGTGCCGCACCGACTCCGGCGTAGATCGCCGCACCGATCGCGGGGCCGATCACCCGCGAGAGGTTCATCTGCACCGACTGGAGCGACACCGCGCCGGGGAGGTCCGGGCGGGGCACGAGCGTCGGCAGGATGGCGCTCAGTGCCGGCGCGCCGAGCGCGTTCGCGATCCCGATGACGAGGACGCACAGCACCAGCAGCACCTCGTCGGGATGCGAGGACGTGACCAGCAGCGCGAGGACGAGCGAGAACACCAGCTGGGGGACCTGACATGCCAGCAGGAGTCGCCGCCGATCGAGCACGTCGGCGAGCACTCCGCCGACGGTCGAGAGCAGCAGCAACGGCCCGAGCTGGGCGAAGAAGAGGATGGCGACGTACGTGGCCGACCCGGTCAGCGTGAACCCGTACGCGCCGAGCAGCACGTTCTGCATCCACGTGCCGATGTTCGACGCGAAGGTGCCGGTCCAGACGACGCGGAAGTCGCGATGGCGAAGGGCGGCCTGCGCGGTGCCCCGTACGAGCGGGCGGTCGCCGTCGATGATCGCATCGGTGACGTCCTCGGGCCCCGGCTCGTGGGTCGACATCCCTCGCACGCTATTGCCGAGCGAGACCGCGAGCGCCCGGACTTCGGCGCCGTATCCTCAATGCCAGGTGGTTCGCGACCCCACGGCCCGACGCGGTGCGGCCCGCGATGAGACGTTGCGCGCCGAGCTGCTCGCGCTCGCGACCCGACCCACCGACCCGGCGAGCTCAGAGCGGCTGTGGGCGATGCTCGACGACCTCGAGGCCTGGCCGGGCGAGCGCCTCGTCGGCGCCGACGGAGCGCACGCGGCCTGGCTCGTCGCGCAGCTCGGCGATCGCGGCCTCCAGGAGCGCGCGCTCGAGCACCTCGAGGTCGCGGTCGACTGCGGCGACGCGCCACCCGCCCACTACGCGTGCCTGCTCGACCGTGTCCGCATGGCTACCGGCAAGCCGCAGGTCTACGGGTCGCAGGTCGTCGTCGGCGTCGACGGCCGACTCACACCGTGGCCGATCGAGGACCCCGCGCGGGTCGACGAGCGGCGGGCGCACGTCGGCCTCGAGCCGTTGGCCGAGCACACCGCCATGCTGCGGTCACGGCACGGGGAGGCTCGCGGGGCTCCGTAGGACGATCACTCTCGTTCGACCGCGAAGAGGTCGACGGCTTCGTCGAAGCCGCGGAGCGCGTGCGATCCGACGGACGGGAAGCGGAACGAGCCGTCGGCCGCGTCGCGCACCGCTGACGTCGCGACGATCACGCCTGGATCCGCGACCTTCACCGCACGTGCCGCCAGGTTCACCTCGACGCCGTAGTAGTCGCCGTAGCCGCGCACGAGCTCACCGACCGCGACCGCACCGCGCACGTCGGGGAGCAGCGGATCGTCACAGATGACGTCTCGCAGCGCGAGCGCCGCGTCGCACGCAGCCTTCGCGTCGGCGACGACGAACATGATCTCGTCGCCGATCGTCTTCACCACGCGCCCGTCGCGGGCCGCGATCAGCTCGATCGCCTTCTGCTCGAACGCGCCGATCGCCCTCGCGAGCTCGTCGGCCTTGAGCTCCTGGACGAGTGCAGTGGAGTGCACGAGGTCGACGAAGCCGACCGCGCTGCGGACCGTGTTCGCACTTCCCCCGGCCACCCGCCACGATCGGCGCGCGGCGGCGTCGACGTGGTGGAAGAACAGCATCTCCAGCACCAGCGGCACCTCGCGCGTGAGGAGCTGGGACGCGAACGTCGTCTCCCGGGCGCGATCGACCTCGGTGACGCCACGCTCGTCGTAGCGACTGGCGACGTTGATCCCGAAGACGGCCATCGCGGCGTCCGCGATCGTGGCGAGCGCGGCTCCGACGCTGCGGGTGAACTCGACCGCCGCCTGCTCACCGAAGAGCTCGATCGCACCGACGAACAGCCGCACGGCGGCGACGTCCTCTGGGCGGTACGCGCGCTCGTCGGGGTCGGGGATCGGCAGACCCGCGACCCGGGAGACCTGGAGGACCCGGCTCAGGTCGACCCCGCTCTCGGCTGCGATCTCGCGAGCGGTGCACATGCGGTCCTCTCGCCGACGCAGCTCCGCGACCAGGCCGCGCAGCCGCCCGCCGTCGGCGGCGTCCCGCAGGTCGTCCACGGTCGCCCCCCGCTCGGTGAGGTAGCGGAGCAGCTCGCGGCGTTGGTCGGCGAGCGGCGACGCGGGGTCCAGCAGGCCTGCCTCGACCCAGGCGTCCTCGGCGGGATCGGTCGGCATCCCCCGCAGGCTACGGGGGCGCGCGACGGCCGGGCCGCGCGATGCGACCAGTAGCATCACCGCCCGTGCCGAGCCTCCCCCGCTTCCGCCGCCCTGCCCGCCTCGCCGTCGCCGCCGCCGCGCTGGCCGTGCTCCTCGCCGCGTGCGGCGGCGGGTCCGACAGCCGCCCGTCGCTCGGCGAGCGGGAGCACGACGACCCGGTCACGACGACCACGCTCGCGCCCAACACGAGCTTCACCGCACAGCCGCTGTCCGACGAGGTCGCGGTGCACCAGTCGCCCGACGAGTCGAGCCCGTCGGAGGCCTATCCGAACCCCTGGCTCCTCGACGGCAACGAGGAGCACGCGGTGCCCCAGGTGTTCCTGGTCACCGAGCAGAACGACGAGTGGGCCCAGGTGCTGCTCCCGGTGCGGCCGAACGGCACGACAGGGTGGGTGAAGAAGAGCGACGTGCGCCTCACGCCGAACCGGTACCGGATCGAGGTCTCGCTCGGCCAGCACCAGATCACCGTGTACGACGGGGACACGGTGATGATCCAGGAGCCGGTCGCGATCGGCAAGGAGTCGACCCCGACGCCGACCGGCACCTACTACACGCGGGTGCTGCTGAAGGCACCCGACCCCGACACGGTGTACGGACCGTACGCGTACGGGCTGTCCGGGCACTCCGAGGTGCTCACCGAGTTCAACGGTGGCGACGCCGAGCTCGGCATCCACGGCAACAACGACGCGTCGGTGCTCGGCCAGAGCGTCAGCGCCGGCTGCATCCGGATGAGCAACGAGAGCATCACCCGGCTCGCCGGCATCCTGCCGCTTGGCACCCCGGTCGAGATCACGGCTTGACCGACGGCGTGCAATGACCGACGTCCTCGCACTCGCCGAGCGGGTCTGGCAGGGCGAGGCCGACTACCACCCGTTCCGCGGCGCGGGCAGCTGGGCCGAGGTCACCGACGGGATCGCCTTCGTCCACGGCTTCTCCAACGTCAACGCGATCGCGACCGCCGACGGGCTCGTCGTCGTCGACACCGGCATGTACGCGCTCGCCGACCTCATGCACGCTGCGGTGCGCGAGTGGTCCGACGCACCGCTGCACACCGCCGTGTTCACCCACGGGCACGTCGACCACGTCTTCGGCGTCGACCGCTACGAAGCCGACAACGCCGCCGCCGGTGCAACCGCTCCTCGGGTCGTGGCGCACGAGGCCGTCGCCGATCGCTTCGACCGCTACCGCGCGACCGCCGGGTACAACGGCCTCATCAACCAGCGGCAGTTCTCGCTGCCGGAGCCGGCGTGGCCGCTGGAGTACCGGTATCCGGACGAGACGTACCGAGATCGACTCGACCTCGAGGTGGGCGGGCGGCGCTTCGAGCTGCACCACGACCGAGGCGAGACCGACGACCACACCTGGGTGTGGATGCCCGAGGAGCGCGTCGTGCTCACCGGCGACCTCTTCATCTGGGCCTCGCCGAACTGCGGCAACCCGCAGAAGGTGCAGCGCTACCCGAAGGACTGGGCCCGAGCGCTGCGCGAGATGGCGTCGCTCGGCGCGGAGGTGCTCCTGCCAGGCCACGGACCGCCGATCCTCGGCGCCGACCGCGTGCGCGACGCGCTCGACGACATCGCCGAGCTGCTCGAGATCCTCCACGACGAGACGCTCGCGATGATGAACGCCGGCGCGGCGCTCGACGAGATCGTGCACACCGTTCGCGCGCCCGAGCGGCTGCTCGAGCGGCCGTACCTGCGTCCGGTGTACGACGAGCCGGAGTTCGTGGTGCGAAACGTGTGGCGCCTGTACGGCGGGTGGTACGACGGCAACCCGGCCCGGCTCAAGCCGCCGCGCGACGCCGATCTCGCCGCGGTCGTCACCGAGCTCTCCGGCGGACCGAGCGCGCTCGCCGAGCGAGCGCTCGCCGCGGCCGACGCCGGCGACCTCCGACTCGCCGCGCAGCTCGCCGAGTGGGCCTCGACCGCGGGTCCCGACGACGGTCGGGCCCGTGACGTGCGCGCCGAGGTGTACCGCCGCCGGGTCGAGGCCGAGTCGTCGACCATGGCCAAGGGCATCTTCCGCTGGGCCGCCGGTCGGGACGAGTAGCAGAGGGGAAGCGTCGTGAAGATCGAGGGGTCCAACATCCTGGTGACGGGAGCGTCGTCGGGGATCGGTGCCGCGCTGGCACCGATGCTCGCCGAGCGGGGCGCGACCGTCGGGATCGTCGCCCGCCGCAAGGAGCGGCTCGAAGCGGTGCTGGCCCGCTGCACCGAGCATGCACCCGACTCCCGGCTGTGGGTCGCCGACCTGGGCGATCTCGACGCGGCGGAGCGGGTCGCCGACGAGGCGTGGGACGCGTTCGGTGGAGTCGACGTGCTCGTCAACAACGCGGCCATCCCGAAGCGCATGCCCGTCCAGCGGTTGACCACCGACGAGGTCGACACCGTGATGCGCGTCAACTTCACGTCACCGGTGCGCATGACGATGCGACTGCTCCCCCGCTGGCTCGAGCGCGATTCCGGCTGCGTCGTGATGGTCTCGTCGATGGGCGGTCGGATCGGGATCGCGCACGAGGCGGCGTACTGCGCGTCGAAGTTCGCGATGGCCGGGTGGAGCGAGTCGGCCGCGATCGACCTCTACCGGACGGGCGTCGAGGTGAAGCTCGTGCTGCCCGGCCCGATCGAGACCGAGATCTGGGACCTGCCGGAGAACGACGCACCGATCTACGAGGGTCCGTTCGTCCCCGCCGCGGAGTGCGCCGAGAGCATCGTCGAGGCGATCGAGGGCGACGGCTTCGAGCACTACGTGCCCCCGGAGTTCCCCGGTGGCCTGGGCAAGCAGCACGACATGGTGATCGGCAAGACGTCCGCCCCCGACGCCTTCATCGACGCCATGGGCCAGATGTCGTCGTCCTGACCGTCGCTGCCACGTCCCGACGAGTCGTTGAGGGAGGGCGGGGCGGGTCAGGCGGGGGTGAGCTCGACGGGGATGCCGTTGAGGGCAGCGTTGCCCGAGAGGGGGTCGTAGGCGTCGGCGCCGGCGAGGACGTTCGTGTTCACGCCCGCGTTCGCGGCGGCGACGCGCATCTCGGTGCCGTCGAGGTCGTGGCCCCACCCGTGGGGCAGGCTCACCACCCCCGGCATCACCGAGTCGGTGACCTCGACCGGGGCGTGCAGCGCACCTGCCCGCGAAGCGACTCGCACCTGGGCGCCGTCGCGCAGCCCGATCCGGCTCGCGTCCTCCGGGTGCACCTGGAGCGTGCAGCGGGGCTTGCCCTTCACCAGGACCTCGAGGTTGTGCATCCACGAGTTGTTCGATCGCAGGTCGCGCCGTCCGATCAGCACCATCTGGTCGCCCGCGGCGCGATCGAGCGTGGCGCGCAGCCGGGGCACGTCGACGACGATCGGCTCGGGAGCGAGCTCGACCTTGCCGGAGGGCGTGCGGAGGAGCTCGGGCAGCCGGGGTCGCAGCGCACCCAGGTCGACGCCGTGTGGCGACTCCTCCAGGCGCGCCAGGGACAGGCCCGCGGGATCGGCACCGAAGCCGTCGCCGTAGGGTCCGGTGCGGAGCATCAGGTCGAGCATGCGCTCGACGCCAGTACGGGTCGACAGCGCATCCAGCAGCTCAGAGGGGTCGCGGCCCTCCACGTTCGAGCCGCGCCGTTGCACCGCCTTGTCGACCAGCCCGGCGACCACGATGTCGTCGAGGACCCACGGGTCCGCGTCCGCGCCCTGCCCCGCTGCGATGTTGGCGAGGCGCAGCATGATCTCGGAGTCGTGCATCTCGTCCGGCTCGAGGTCGAGCAGCGGCGGCGAGTAGTTCGCGACGTTGCGGATCGCGAGCTGGTAGAGCGCGACGTCGTAGTGACCGCGCGCGAGCAGTGACGGCGAGGGCAGGATCACGTCGGCGTGACGAGTCGTCTCGTTGAGGTAGATGTCGATGCTGACCATGAAGTCGAGCGCGTCCAGGGCCTTGCCCAGCCGCACGCCGTCGGGCGTCGAGAGCACCGGGTTGCCCGCGACGGTGACCAGTGCGCGGACCTGCCCGTCGCCGGGCTGCTCGATCTCCTCGGCGAGGCAGATCACCGGCAGCTCGCCGTAGACCTCCGGGATGCCACGCACACGGCTGACATGGCGCCCGAACCGCACTCCTCGTCCGGTGCCGTCCCCTCCCGTGTTGGCGCCACCGGTGGCCGGGAGGGCGAACATGGCGCCGCCCTCACGGTCCAGGTTGCCGGTGAGCGCGTTGAGGACGTCGACGAGCCACGACGCGGTCGTGCCGTGCTCGCTGAGGCACGTGCCGATGCGCCCGTACACGGCCGCGCGATCGGCGGCCGCGAGCTCGCGTGCGATGCGGCGGATCGTCGGCGCGTCGATGCCGCAGTGCGACGCGACCGTCTCAGGAGCGAAGTCGCGCGCCAGTCGCTCGACGTCGTCGATGCCCGAGAGGTGCGGCGCGGCCGCTCCGGGCTCGACGAGGCCGTCGGTGAACAGCGTGTGCACGAGCGCGAACAGGAACAGCGCATCGGTGCCGGGGCGGATGGCGACGTGCTCGTCGGCTTCCTCGGCGGTCTTGGTCCGTCGAGGATCGACGACCACCAGGCGACCGCCGCGCCCCCGCAGCGCGCGCAACCGACCGGGCAGGTCGGGCGCGGTGAGGAGGCTGCCGTTGGAGGCGAACGGGTTCGCTCCCAGCATCAGGAGGTGATCGGTGCGATCGACGTCGGGCACCGGGATCGACAGCAGCGTGCCGAACATCAGACCCGCGGCGACCTGCTTCGGCATCTGGTCGACGGTGCTCGCCGAGTACACGTTCTTGGTGCCGAGCGACTGCGCGAGCACGCGGTTGTAGACCGCGAGACCGAGGTTGTGGACGCTCGGGTTCCCGAGGTAGAGCGCGACGGCGTCGCGGCCGTGCTCGTCGAGCACCGCGGTCAGCCGTTCTTCGACGACGGCGAACGCCTCGGGCCAGTCGACCGCACGCCACGACGATCCCTCGCGCACGAGCGGCCGCCGCAGCCGATCGGGATCGGCCTCGAGCTGCTTGATCGCCGTCCCCTTCGGGCACAGGTAGCCGTGGCTGAAGACGTCGTCGCGATCGCCGCGCACGAGCGTGATCTCACGCCCCTCGAGGTGCAGCTCGAGGCCGCAGGTCGCCTCGCAGAACGGGCACGTCCGATACTCGACCCGGGGCGCCGGCGTGGCCATCGGGACGCAGGCTAGGCCCGCCGCCGCGCCTACGCTCCCGACCCGTGCGCGCACTGGTCTTCGGCGTCGACCCCGGCTTCTCCCCGCCCGAGCGCAGCCTCGACGACGGAACTCCAGAAGGTCGGCTGCTGCAGGGGCTGGCGACGACGCCGATGGCGCTCCAGGACGTGCCCGAGCCGACGCTCCTGGGCGACGACTGGGTCGTGCTGCGGAGCCGGCTGACGGGCATCTGCGGCTCCGACACCAAGCAGGTGTTCATGGACATGGGTGGTGACGGCGACGCGTCCGACTTCTCCATGACCGCGTTCATCTCGTTCCCCCAGGTGCTCGGGCACGAGGTCGTCGCCGAGGTGGTGGAGGTCGGATCTGCGATCGACGACCTCGCCGTCGGCCAGCGCGTGCTGCTCCAGTGCTGGCTGTCGTGCGGGCCGCGTGGCGTCGACCCGGTCTGCCCGGCGTGCGCGGCGGGTGACTACTCGCTGTGCTGGAGCTTCACCGACGGACGCCTCGCCCCGGGGATCCACACCGGGAACTCGAGCGACGCCACCGGCGGCTTCGCCGAGCTGTTGCCCGCCCACCGCTCGATGGCGATCCCGATCCCCGACGACGTGCCCGACGAGGTCGCGGTGCTCGCCGACCCGTTCGCGGTCTCGCTCCACTCGATCACGCGCAACCCACCTCCCGCGGGCGGGCGCGCGCTCGTATGGGGTGCGGGTGCGCTCGGCACGAGCGCGATCGCGATCCTGCGGGCGCTGCATCCCGACGTCGAGGTCGCCGCGGTCGTGCGGCATCCGGCGCAGCAGGACCTGGCACGCCGGCTCGGAGCGACCGTGCTCGACTCGGCGCTCGACGACCACGCGCTGGTCGTCGCGCTCGCCGAGTGGTCGGGCGGCCGCCTGCACGAGCCGTGGGAGGGCCTGCCGCTCACGCACCCGGGCCACGTCGACGTCGTCTACGACACCATCGCGTCGCCGAAGACGATCGAGCTCGCGCTGCGCGTCCTCGCAGCGCGAGGCACGATCTCGCTGAGCGGCGTGCATGCGGCGGGTCGGTTCGAGTGGTCGCCCTGGTACTTCAAGGAGGCCCGCATCGTCGGCTCGAACGCGTTCGGGATCGAGGAGGTCGACGGCGTGCGCAAGCACGCGATCGAGCACTACCTCGACCTCGTGCGCAGCGGTCGGGTCGACATCTCACCGATGCTCACCCACACGTTCCGCCTCGAGGAGTGGCGCGACGCGTTCGAGACGCTCGCGAAGCAGCACGACACCGGCGCCATCAAGGTGGCGTTCGACTTCCGCGAGTCACCGTGAGTGACCGGCGGCGCCGCACGTACCGTGCGGCGCAGGGAACGGGGCCCGAGCGGCCCGGCGCGCAGCGCCAGGAGCGGGAGAGATGACCGGCCACGACCGGCTGTACTTCCGTCAGCTGCTCGCCGGACGCGACTTCGCGACCGGCGACCCGATCGCGCGCCAGATGGTCAACTTCGTCTACCTCATCGGTGACCGCGAGACCGGCGAGGCGGTCGCGATCGACCCGGCCTACGGCGCGCGCGAGCTCGTCGACCTGCTCGGCACCGAAGGCATGCACCTGACCGGCGTGCTCGCCACCCACTGGCACCCCGACCACGTGGGCGGTGACCTCATGGGCTACGGGATCGAGGGCATCCGCGAGCTCTGCGGGATGGCCGACGTGTCCGCACCGGTCCACGTGCACCGGGACGAGGCCGAATGGGTGAAGCGGACGACCGGCGTGACCGACTCCGACCTGGTGCTCCACGACAGCGGGGACACCGTCCAGGTCGGCGCGATCCCGGTGACGCTGCTGCACACACCCGGCCACACGCCGGGCAGCCAGTGCTTCGAGCTCGATGGTCGACTCGTCGCGGGTGACACGCTGTTCCTGGACGGCTGCGGGCGCACCGACCTGCCGGGAGCCGATCCCGACCAGATGTACGAGAGCCTGACGCAGCGCCTCGCGACCGTCCCCGACGACACGATCCTCTACCCGGGCCACCTGTACTCCCCCGAGCCGTTCGCCTCGATGGGCGAGACGCGCGCCCGCAACTACGTGTTCCGCATCAAGAGCCTCGATCAGTGGCGCGCCATGATGGGCGGCGGGTTCTGATGGGCGTGCAGTCGTGGTGACGGTCGGGAACCTCACGCTCGCCGAGGACCACATCGACTCCGAGGTCGGTGCGCGCCTCGTCGCCGCCCTGCTCGCCGACCTCGAGGAGCGCTACGGCGGTCCCGACCCCGACACGCCGGCAGCCTCCGACTTCCATCCTCCCAGCGGCGTCTTCCTGATCGCGTGGTGCGACGGCGAAGCCGTGGCATGCGGCGGCGTGCGCGGCTTCGCCGACGGGATCGGCGAGATCAAGCGCATGTACACCGTCCCCGCCGCGCGCCGGCGCGGGATCGCCCGTGCCGTGCTCACCGAGCTCGAGGCCCGAGCCGGCGCGCTCGGCCACCGACGGCTCCAGCTCGAGACCGGCACCGAGCAACCCGAGGCGATCGCCCTGTACGAGTCGCTCGGCTACGAGCTCATCACCTCGTACGGCCAGTACGCCGACTACCCCAGCTCCCGCTGCTTCGCCAAGGACCTCTGACGCCGCTCGCTCAGGCCGGGTCGAAGCGCACCGGCAAGGCGGTGGGACCGCGGAACGCCAGACCCTGGATGAGCGGGCTCGGCCCGTCCGGGTCGAGGCGCAGGTTCGGGAGCCGGGTGAGGATCGCGTCGAGACCGATGCGCAGCTCGAGGCGGGCGAGGTGCATGCCCAGGCACTGGTGCTGCCCGGTGCCGAACGCGAGATGGACCTGCGTCGGTCGGTCGAGGTCGAACGACTCGGGGTGCTCGTACCGGGCCGCGTCGTGGTTCGCCGACCCGGTGAGCACCGCGATCGGCGAGCCGGCAGCGACCGGACACCCGCCGATCTCGGTGTCGCGCGTCGCCACCCTCGACACCTGCGTGACCGACGTCTCCCAGCGCAGCGTCTCCTCGATCACCGCGGGCAGAAGGTCGCGGTCTGCGAGCACGCGCCCCATCACGTCGTCGTTCGTGAGCAGCGCCGTGAGCGCGTTGCCCATGACACGGAACGTGGTCTCGGCTCCGGCCGGCAGCAGGAGACGCAAGAACCCGTAGAGGCGCTCGTCGGACAGACGCTCGCCGTCGACCTCCGCGTGCACGAGGTCGCTCAGCAGGTCACCGCACGGGTTCGCGCGACGCTCCGCGACGAGCGGCTCGAGGTACTCGCGCATCGCGCGTGACGCGGCCATCCCGACCTCGGGGTGGAGCGGGCCGGTGTTGATCTGCTCGGCCCACTCGTGGAACTGGGCGCTGTCCTCGACGGGCACGCCGACGATCGCGCAGATCACCCGTACCGGGTACTTCGACGTGATGTCGCGCACGAGGTCGGCCTCGCCGAGGGGTGCGATCTCGTCGAGGAGCGCGCCGATCGTCGGCGCGACCATCGTGTCGCCCCACTTCTCGAGCTGCGAAGCCCGGAACGCAGGCGCGACCAGGTTGCGGTAGCTGCGGTGCTCCTTGCCGTCCATCGCCAGGATCAGGTCGCCCATGTACTGGCCGATGTGCTCGGCGTTAATGGACGACGAGAACGTCTCCGCGTCGCGCAGGACGTGCTCGACGTCGTCCCAGCGGGTGACGGAGTACATCGTGGCGTCGACGCCCATGTTCATCCCGCTGCCGGGGATGACGGGGCACTCGTCTCGCGCCCGGGCCCACACCGGGTACGGCTGAGCCGTCTCGAAGTCCATCTGGGGGTAGTCGAACGACACGTCGGTCAACGCCTGACCCTCCTCCGTCCGGTGCAGTGCTCGGCCTGCGAGATCCCTGACACGGTAGTCAGGTTCGCCGGGCCCCGATCGCTTAGCCTCGGCCCCGTGGCCAGCGAGGGACGAGACCCGTTCGCCGAGACCGACGACCAGGAGGCGCTGCGCGCGCTCGCCCGGGAGGTCGCCCAGCGCGACCTCGCTCCCCAGGCCCGACACTGGGACGAGACCGAGGAGTTCCCGGAGGGCTCCTGGGACGCGCTGCGCAAGGCCGACCTCTTCGGCATCACGGTCGAGGAGCGCTACGGCGGCATGGGCATGGGCGACATCGAGGCCGCGATCGTCCTCGAAGAGCTCGGGCGCGTCGACGTGTCCAGCGCGATCCTCGCCCAGCTCATCTTCAACGGACCGCCCCGTGCGATCCAGCACCTCGGCAACGAGGAGATGAAGCAGCGCTGGCTGCCGATGGCCGCGAGCGGCGAGGCGCTGTTCTGCATCGGCATCAGCGAGTCGGAGGCCGGCTCCGCGGTCACGCACATGCGCGCCCGCCTCACGCCCGACGGCGACGGCTATCGCCTCAACGCGTACAAGAACTACGTCACGGGCGGGCACAAGGCCCGGTGCTGCCTCGTGTGGTGCCGCTTCCCCGGCAGCGAGGGCGCGAAGGGCATCGGCGCCGTCGTCGTCGACCTCGAGTCCGAGGGCGTGTCGGTCGCCGGGACCCACGTCAAGATGGGGCTGCGGGGCACCAGCGAGGCCGAGCTCGCCTTCGACGACGTGTACGTCGCGCCCGAGGACGTCCTCCTCGCCGGCGATCCGTCCAACAGCGACGCGTTCAAGACGCTGATCTCGCACATCAACCACGAGCGGTGCGGCAACGCGGCGATGTGCATCGGAGCCGCGACCGGCGCGCTCGAGTACGCGGTGCGCTACATGAACGAGCGCGTCGTCGCCGGCAGGCCGCTCGCCGACCTCCAGGGCCTCCAGTGGAAGATCGCCGACATGGCGACGCAGCTCGACGGGGCTCGGCTCCTGCTGCAGCGGGCGCTGCACCTCGCCGGACCGCACGGCACGCCACCGGCGCTCGAGACGGCGATGGCCAAGACCGCGGCGAACCTCGCGGCCAAGCTCGTCTGCGACGAGGCGATCCAGCTCCTCGGCGGCTACGGCTACTCGCGTGAGTACCCGGTGGAGCGCGCGTACCGGGACATCCGGGGGCTGTGCATCGGCGCAGGCACCGTCGAGATCCAGCGGAACTTCGTCGGCACCCAGGTCCTGCGCGGCGCGACCTCCACGAGCGCCGGGTGGCGCAACCCCCTCGTCTGATCGTTCTGGCGTCAGCAGCCAGGTCTCAGGCGGGTCTGTTGACGCCAGAACGATGAGGGCGCGATGCGGTTGAAGGCGACGTACCGGCATCCGGAGGCAGCGTCGTACCGGGCGGCGGGTGGTGCGTGGGACCTGCCGTCGCTCGACGCGCTCGTCACCGACGCCGCGCGCCGCTCGACCGGCGATCAGCTCGTCGACGACTCGGCCGGGGTGCGCCTCGACGGCCGCGCGTTGGACGACGCGGTCGCGCGTCTCGCGGGTGCGTTGCACGCCGACGGCGTGCGCCGGGGCGACGTCGTCGCCTGGCAGGCGCCCAACTGGTGGGAGGCCGTCGTCCTCTACCGCGCGTGCTGGCGGCTGGGCGCGATCGCGGGACCGATCCACCACCTCGCCGGCCCCGCCGACGCGGACCGCATGCTCGGCATCCTCGAACCGCGCGTGCACCTGCCGGTCGAGGACGTGCGAGGGCCCGGCGCTCGCCTGAGCCGGCTGCTCGAGTCGGGGGCGCCGCTCACGACCTCCCGGGCCCGGCCGGCCGACCTCGGCGTCGTGCTGTTCACGTCCGGCTCGACCGGCGGCCCCAAGGCCGCGCTGCACACGCAACGAGGCCTCGCGTACAAGGCCCGGGTGATGGCGGCCGCGCACCGCCTGACGGCTCACGACTCGGTCCTGATGCCGGCGCCGCTCGCGCACATCTCGGGGCTCCTCAACGGCGTGCTGCTCCCGGGCGTCCTCCCGTTCCGCGCGCACGTCATGCCCCGCTGGGATCCCGATGCCGCGGTCGACGCGATCGAGCGCGAGCACATCAGCTTCATGATCGGGCCGCCGACCTTCTTCGTGGCCCTCATGGGCGCGCCGGGGTTCGCGACCTCGCGGGTCGAGAGCCTGCGCCTGGTGTCGAGCGGTGGGGCGGGCGTGACGCCCGCGTTCGTGGAGGACGCTGCCGCACGGCTCGGCGCGCGGGTGAAGCGCACCTACGGCTCCACCGAGGCGCCGACGATCACGACGAGCACACCCGACGACAGCCTCGAGCGCGCGCGGGAGACCGACGGACGGGCCACCGGACTCGCTCGCTTGCGAGTGACGGATCCGGAGTCGGGACGGGAGCGCCCACCCGGGGAGACGGGCGAGCTGTGGCTGCGCGGCCCCGAGCTGTTCGTCGGCTACAGCGACGCGGCGGCGACGCGCGACGCGATCTCCAAGGGGTGGTTCCGCACCGGCGACCTCGCCACGGTCGACGACGAGGGCTGGCTCACGATCGTCGGGCGGATCAAGGACATCATCATCCGCGGCGGCGAGAACATCACCGCCGCCGAGGTGGAGGGGGTCCTCGAGGCCCACCCGGCGGTGCGCCACGCGGTCGCGGTGGGCTATCCCGACCAGCGTCTGGGAGAGCGGGTGTGCGCGTTCGTCGTCACCGACGGGCCCTTCGACGTCGCCACGTGCCGCGCGTGGTTCGCGGAGCGCGGCGTTGCCGTGTTCAAGACTCCAGAGCGCGTCGTGCTCGTCGACGACCTCCCCACCCTCGGGCCGGGCAAGCCCGACCGTGCCGCGCTGCGTGCGCGCGCCGCCTCGTCGAGGGAGTGAGCGGAGCCGAGGCGCGCGTCGAGCGCGGTCAGGGGGCGGCGATGATGCCGCTGCCCGCCTCGACCCGAGGGCGCAGCAGTCGGGCGAGGCGGTCGCGGTGGTACGGCGCGTCACCCAGCTCGAGCTGGTCGAGCTGCGCGCGCTTCATGAAGAGGTGCAGGTCGTGCTCCCACGTGAACCCGATCCCGCCGTGCACCTGGAGCGCCGAGGCCATCACGCGCTTCGACGCGTCGGCGCACCAGATCTTGGCGGTCGACGCCGCGACCGAGGCCTCGGCATCGTCGGCCGCGAGGCACCACGCCGCCCAGTAGGTGGTGGATCGCATCCCCTCGACGTCGACGAGCATGTCGGCGCACCGGTGCTTCACGGCCTGGAAGCTGCCGATGGGACGACCGAACTGGACCCGCTCCTTCGCGTACTCCACCGAGAGGTCGAGGACGTGGGCAGCGCCGCCGAGCATCTCGGCGCACGCGTACACGGCGCCCCGGTCGACGAGCCGCTCCACCGCATCGGTGCCACCGAGGCGGACCGCGGGCGTGCCGTCGAAGCGCAGCCACCCGATCTCGCGGGTGCGGTCCATCGCAGGCTCCGGCGACGGTCGCCCGCAAGCATCGAGGTCGACCGCGAACAGCGCCGGGCCCAGGGCGTCCTCCGCGCTCACGACGGCCACCGACGCGGACGGCGCGTACGGAGTGGGCGCCGAGCGGCCGGTCAGCACCCATCCGCCGTCGCGCTCGCTCGCGGTCACGGCGCCCGAGTCGCGCGACCACGCCACGCACCCGATCGCTCCGGCGACGAGGCGATCGACCAGCGCGTCCGCACCGCCCTCCACCAGGGCGTCGAGCGCGACGACGGTCGGGACGACGGGCGCGGGACCCGCGTGCGCGCCGATCTCCTCGGCGAGCACCGCCACCTCGACCGGGCCGAGCCCGAGCCCGCCCGCCGACTCGGGCACCGCCACCGCGGCCCAGCCCTGCTCGACCATCGCCTCCCACAGCCCGGCGTCGAGCCCGCCACCCGCCTCGACCACGACGCGCACCCGGTCGGGCGACGCGAGGCCGTCGAGCAGCGCCCGGGCGCCGTCGCGCAGCGCGACCTGGTCGTCGGAGAGGTCGAAGTTCACGAGCATCGGAGGTTACCGGGACTCGGCGCCACCACCCCGCCCGAGCGCGGAGCGGGCGGACGCCGCGCCGGCCGCCGGGACGACACTCCGGTCCGGCACCTCACTACGCTCCGGCGGGGGGACGGAATCGAAGGAGACGAGCATGTCCAACGAGCCGCCCGCGGTACTCACCTTCGACGGGCAGGAGACCAAGCTGCCCGTGCTGCGCGGCACCGAGGACGAGCGCGGCGTCGACATCTCCAAGCTGCGGGCCCAGACCGGGCTGATCACGCTCGACGACGGCTTCCTCAACACCGGCTCGTGCGCATCGGCGATCACCTACATCGACGGCGACGAGGGGATCCTCCGCTACCGCGGCATCCCCATCGAGCAGCTCGTCTCGGGTCACCAGCCGTCGTTCCTCGAGACGTCGTACCTCTTGATCTACGGCGACCTGCCGACGCGCGATCAGCTCGACGCCTTCCGCTACTCGATCCGCAAGCACACGCTGGTGCACGAGGACGTGAAGCGGTTCTTCGACGGGTTCCCAAAGGACGCGCACCCGATGGCGACGCTGTCGTCGGCGATCACCGCGCTCTCGACCTTCTACCAGGACAGCCTCGACCCGAAGGATCCCGAAGAGGCCGAGCTGACGATCGTGCGCCTCATGGCGAAGCTGCCGACCATCGCGGCCTACGCCTACAAGAAGTCGGTCGGCCAGCCGTTCGTCTACCCCAACAACAAGCTCGACCTCATCGAGAACTTCCTCACCATGATGTTCTCGCTCCCCACCGAGCCCTACGAGGTCAGCCCGACCGTCGTGAAGGCGCTGAAGGTCCTCCTCATCCTGCACGCCGACCACGAGCAGAACTGCTCGACCTCGACGGTCCGTCTGGTCGGGTCGAGCGAGGTGAACATCTACGCCGCGATCGCGGCCGGCATCAACGCGCTGTGGGGGCCGCTGCACGGCGGCGCGAACCAGGCCGTCATCGAGATGCTCGAGGACATCCGAGCGGGCGGGGGCGACGTCGGCTCCTACGTCGCGAAGGCCAAGGACCCCGACCAGCCGTTCCGGCTGTCCGGGTTCGGACACCGCGTCTACAAGAACTACGACCCTCGGGCCCGCATCCTCAAGGCGATCGCGGACGAGCTGATCGACGAGATGGGCCGTCGTGACGACCTCCTCGATCTGGCGAAGGGGCTCGAAGAGGTCGCGCTCGCCGACGAGTACTTCATCGAGCGAAAGCTCTATCCCAACGTCGACTTCTACTCCGGCCTGATCTACCGGGCGATGGGGTTCCCCACCAACATGTTCACGGTCCTCTTCGCCATGGGTCGCCTGCCCGGCTGGCTGGCCCACTGGAAGGAGATGATCGAGAGCCCGAAGACCAAGATCGGGCGCCCGCGCCAGGTCTACGTCGGCGCGACCGAGCGTGAGTACGTGCCGATCGCCGACCGCGGCTGACGCCACCCGACGGAGCGCCGATGGACCTCGCACCGACCGTCGAGGAGGCGCGCCTGCGCGACGAGGTGCGCGCGTGGCTCTACGAGCACCTGCCGTGGGAGTACGGGCGAGGGTTGCCGCCCCGCTTCGACGACCTCGCCGACGAGGTCGCGTTCGGCCGTGAGTGGCAGGGGAAGCTCGCGTCCGGTCGCTGGGTCGGAGTCCCGTGGCCCGAGGAGTACGGCGGTCGCGGCGCGGGCGCGGTCGAGCACTTCATCGTCACCGAGGAGCTCGCTCGTGCCCGCGCCCCCGAGCTCGTCGGACGGATCGGCATCAACCTCGTGGGCCCGACGCTCCTCGCGCACGGCACCCCGGAGCAGAAGGAACGGTGGCTCTCGCGCATCCTCCCCGCCGAGGAGCTCTGGTGCCAGCTCTTCAGCGAGCCCGGCGCGGGCAGCGACCTCGCCGCGGTGTCGACGCGTGCCGTCCGGCGCGGCGACGACTGGGTGCTCGACGGACAGAAGGTCTGGACGAGCTACGCGCAGTTCGCCGACTGGGGCCTGTGCCTCGCACGCACCGATCCGGACGTCCCGAAGCAGCAGGGCATCACCGCGTTCGCGGTCAACATGCGCGCTCCGGGGGTCGAGGTGCGCCCACTGCGTCAGATCACCGACGAGACCGAGTTCAACGAGGTCTTCTTCGACGGCGTCGTCCTCCCCGACTCCCAGCGAGTCGGCCCGATCGACGAGGGCTGGCGAGTCGCCAACTCGACGTTGACGCACGAGCGCGGCATCAACCCACGCCAGCTCGTCATCCACGTGCAGCTGCTCGAAGAGCTGCTCACGCTGGCGCTCGCGCACGGCGCCTTCGACGACGACCGGCTGCGCCCCCGCCTCGCGCAGGCCGTCACCGAGGTGCGCCTGTTCCAGCTGCACAACTGGCGGACGCTCTCCCGAGTCGCCCGCGGCGAGCCGCCCGGGCCCGAGGGCAGCGCCCTCAAGCTCTACTGGAGCGAGATGAGCAAGCGCCTCCACGACACGGTGATGGCCGTGCTCGGCCCGTCGGCCCCGCTCTGGCACGGCGCGCACGACAACCCGGGCGACGGCACCTGGCAGCGGTCCTGGCTCTACTACCAGGCGTCGTCCATCTGGGCCGGCACCAACGAGATCCAGCGCAACATCCTCTCCGAGCGCGTGCTCGGACTCCCCCGCGAACCCAAGCGCGAGGCGACGCGCACATCGTGAGCCCGTCGGCTCACGATGCGCGGTCGCGTCGCGGCAGCATCACGCGCTGTCGTCGGAGACGCCCGGTCAGATCAGCAGGCTGATCACGACCGCCCCGACCACGACGCTCTGCGCGCTGTGCACGATGATCCCGATCCAGGCGCTGCGATACCGCTTCACCGGGTACGAGATGATGAACATGTCGAGCAGCGCCGCCGGGATCACCCACGGCATGTGCAGGTGGTACACCGCGAACAGCACGCCGTTCATCACCCAGTCGGCGCGACCGAACGCACCGGCCATGCGCGGGAGCAGCACACCCCGGAACAGCAGCTCCTCCCCGACCACCGTGTTGAGGAACAGCAGCCCGAACAGCAGTGCGGGCCAGAGGATCGATTCCTGGAGCAGCGTCTGACCTGACTCCTCGCCCAAGAAGGTCGCAAGGTCGTGGCTCGCCACCGGGGCGAGGTCGGGGATCATCCCCTCGAGTGCGAACGCGATGATCAACGGGATCACGATCAGCCAGACGCGACCCCCGATCCGACCTGACCGGGGACTGCGAGGCGATTGCAGCCACATCGCCTGGCGCAGCACGGACCAGCGAAGGCTGCCCTGCTCGTGTGCGACGAGCCCGAACGCGAGCACGGCCTGCCAGGCGAGTCCCGCCGTGAGCGTGATGAGGAGCGCACGCGCCAGCGGACGGCCTCCGCTGAGCGCGTCCGCCATGGAGGGCGCGATCACCCAGGCGAGCAGCGCCATCGGCAGGGCCGCCGCGGCCCAGATCCCGAAGACCGCCGTCTTCGAGTACTGGCGGATCGCGACCGGGCTCGTCGCGTGGGACGCTCGGCCGATCGAGGTCGATGTGGGCAACGTGGTGGTGCTCATTGGCTTCCTCCCGTCGTGCAGGCAAGCGCCTCGCGGCGCTCGCGAGCGATCTGTTTGTCGATCGGGAGCGTGCGCCGATCGTCGGGCCGCGTCATCGGCCTGACGTCCATTCGCGCATCGGTCCAGAGGATGACTGCCGATCATCCCTGCGACGGATGCGATCCGACGACCGGTTCGGTACCGTCCGAGCGGTGGGCATGGCGAGGACCGGGGCCGACCTGTTGGCGAGGCTGCGCCACGTCTCGCCCTGGGCCATCGACGCCGTGCTGGCCACGTGCTTCGTGGCGATCGCGCTCTTGACCACCGGTCGGGGCGCCGGGAGCACCGCCGGCTACGAGCCCCGCGACGCGCTCGCCGTCGCGCTCATCCTGCTGGGAACCGTCCCGTACTACGCGCGCCGCGCCGCGCCCCTGCCGGTGTTCGTGGTGACGACGAGCGCCGTCGTGGCGCTCGGGCTCCTGGGCTACGACTACGGCGCGATGCCCACGGTGCTGCTCGTCGGCGCCTACACCGTCGCCAGCTACCGGAAGCCACCGGAGATCGCGCTGGCCGCCCTGGCGATCGTCGCGGCGATCGCGGCGCTCTACCTCGGCGACAGTCCCGACTTCGGGGTCGGTGAGCTCGTCGCCGGACCGTTGATGTACGCCGCCGCCTTCTTCCTCGGGTGGACGGTCCAGACGCGGCGTCGGCACGTCCGCGTGCTCGAGGACCAGCAGCACGAAGCCTCGTTGCGGGCCGCGGCCGACGAGCGCTTGCGGATCGCCCAAGAGCTCCACGACGTGGTCGCGCACTCGCTCGGCGTCATCGCCGTGCAGGCCGGGGCGGGGATGCAGGTGATCGATCGGGATCCCGCCCAGGCGAAGGAAGCGCTCGAGCACATCTCGCGGACGAGTCGGGCGAGCCTGGCGGAGATCCGTCGCCTGCTCGGCATCGTCCGGTCCGGGGACGGTCCGGCGACCTACTCCCCCGCTCCCGGCCTCGCCGATCTCCCGCGTCTGTCTCGGGACGTCTCCGGTGCGGGGCTCCCGGTTCGTCTGGAGCTCGATCCGGAGCTCGGCGAGCTGGCACCGGGCGTCGAGCTCGCCGCCTACCGCATCGTGCAGGAGGCCCTGACCAACTCGCTCCGACATGCCGACGCTCGTTCCGCGACGGTCGTGGTGGCGGAGCGCCAGGGCCGGCTCGACATCCTCGTCACCGACGACGGTCGCAACGCCCCCGGAGCCGCCGGTCCGGTCGGGCACGGTCTCGTCGGGATGCGCGAACGCGTCGCGGTGTACGGCGGGACCTTCGACGCGGGCCCCCGACGCGAAGGCGGATTCCGGGTCGAGGCATCGTTCCCGGTCCGCGACGAGGCGTCGTCGTGATCCGGGTGGTCGTCGTGGACGACCAGGCGCTCGTTCGCAGTGGCCTCACCGTTCTGCTCGGGTCAGCCGACGACATCGAGGTGATCGCTGAGGCCGCCGACGGGAGTGAGGCGATCGACGTCGCTGCGCGCACCCGTCCCGACGTCGTGCTGATGGACATCCGCATGCCCGGCACCGATGGGCTCGAAGCGACTCGCCGCATCGTCGCCGACGATCGACTCGCCAACACGCGCGTGCTGATCCTCACCACGTTCGATCTCGACGAGTACGTCTTCGAGGCATTGCGGTCGGGAGCGAGCGGGTTCCTGCTCAAGGACGCCCTGCCCGCCGACCTGCTCGCGGCCATCCGCACCGTCGCCGATGGTCAGGCACTGCTCGCTCCGAGCATCACTCGACGCCTCGTCGAGGAGTTCGTGCGCACGTCACCGGCCGCGGCGGTGCGTCCGCACGGACTCGACACGCTCACCGAGCGTGAGCTCGAAGTGCTCGCGCTCGTCGCACGGGGCCTCACCAACCGCGAGGTCGCCGATTCGCTCACGATGTCGCTCGCGACGGCGAAGACGCACGTGAGCCACCTGCTGTCGAAGCTCGGTGCCCGCGACCGCGCACAGCTCGTCGTGATCGCCTACGAGGGCGGCGTCGTCGCTCCGGGCGTGGCCTGACGGCCGGCCAGCACCGGCGGTCGCTCCGGGTCGCGTAACGTGACGGAGATGTCAGGTCGGGGGTTCGAGACGGTCCGCTACGAGACCGACGGGGCGGTCGCGACGATCACCCTGAACCGCCCCGACGCGGCGAACGCGCAGAGCACGCAGCTGCTCGAAGAGCTCGACGCGGCGCTCGACCTCGCCGACGCCGACGACGCGGTGCGGGTCGTCGTCCTCGCAGGTGAAGGCAAGCACTTCTCCGCGGGGCACGACCTCAAGGAGATCCTCGAGGGCACCACCGACTGGGCGCGGATGCGTGACACGCCCGAGGGCAAGCTCCACCACGAGCAGGTCATGTACTGGGACAAGTGCGTGCGCCTGCGCGACTTCCGCAAGCCGACCATCGCCGCGGTGCAAGGTGCGTGCGCCGCGGCCGGACTGATGCTGGCGTCGATGTGCGACCTGATCGTCGCGGCCGACGACGCGCGGTTCTCCAACCCCGTCGCGCGGATGACCGGAGTCGGCGTCGAGCTGCTGGTCGAGCCGTGGGAGCTCGGCCCGCGCAAGGCCAAGGAGCTGCTCCTCTGCGCCGAGACGATCGACGCCGACGAGGCCGAGCGGCTGGGGCTCGTCAACAAGGTCGTCCCGCGCGCGGAGCTCGCGACCGCGGCTCGGGAGATGGCCGACAAGGTCGCGCTCGTGGAGCCGGTGACCGCTCAGGCCATCAAGGAGACCGTCAACCACATGCTCGACCTCCAGGGCCAGCGCGAGTCGTGGCGTTACCACTTCATGGTCCACCAGCTCGTGAGCAACACGGCCACCGCCCTCGACGCCACCAAGGCGCGCAAGGAGGGTGGCATGGACGCCGTGAAGCGCGAGCAGGCCGGCTCTTGATGCGTCTCCGGAGCCCGGCTTCCGGGCTCGAGGTACGCATCGAGGAAGCCGGATGAGCGCGGGTCCGCTCGACGGCTTGCGCGTCCTCGACCTCGGGACGCGGATCGCGGCGCCGTTCTGCGCGGGGCTGCTCGGCGAGCAGGGTGCCGAGGTCGTCAAGATCGAGCAGCCCGGCACCGGCGACTTCATGCGCGAGATCGGCCCGTTCGCCCGCGGCGCCGACGGCAGCGACTACTCGCTGTTCTGGGCGGTCGAGGGCCGTGGTCGCAAGAGCGTCACGCTCGACCTGCGCCGGCCCGAGGGCCAGGACCTGTTCCGACGCCTGGCCGAGCACGCCGACGTCGTCGTCGAGAACTTCCGCCCCGGGACGCTCGAGCGCTGGCACGTGGGACCGACCGACCTGCCCGACCGGCTCGTGACCGTGCGCATCAGCAGCTTCGGTCAGGACGGGCCGTACTCGCCGCGCCCGGGCCTCGACCGGGTCGGCATCGGCTACGGCGGGCTCCTCAACCTCACCGGCTATCCCGACCGGCCGCCGGTGCGCGTCGGCGTCACGCTGTCCGACTACCTCACCGGCGTCTTCGCGGCCCAGGCCGCGATCGCCGCGCTGTACGCCCGCGACGCACGCGGTGGAAGCGGCGCGGTGATCGACGCCGCGCTGTACGGCGCCGCCCTCCGCATCCTGGAGTGGACGCTCGCGGCGTACGACACCCTCGGCACCGTCCGCTCTCGAGAGGGCAACCGGCTCGCGAACTCGGCTCCGCTCGACAACTACCCGACCGCCGACGGCAAGTACGTGTGCATCGTCGCCGGCTCCGACGCGAACTTCTCGCGGCTGTGCAAGGCCATGGACCGCCTCGACCTGCTCGAGGACCCCAAGTACGCGCGCCTCGCCGACCGGGCGACGCACGGCGACGAGATCAACGGGATCGTCGCCGACTGGACGAGCACGCTGCCGGCGAGCGAGATCGAGGAGCGCTGCGTCGCGTCGGACGTGCCGGTCGCGACGGCGTACACCGCGGCCGACATCTTCACTGATCCGCACATGGCGGCCCGCGGCGACCTCGTCACCGTCGACGACCCGGTGATCGGTGAGCACCGCCAGCAGGCCCCATACCCGCGCCGCGTGGGCGAGGCGGTGATCGCACCCGCCGGTGCACCGCGGCTCGGGGAGCACACCCGCGAGGTGCTCGAGGAGCTCCTCGGGCTCGACGACGCGGCGGTCGACGCCCTCACCCGCGAAGGCGTCGTCTGAACGTGGACGCACCACCGGTCCACGACGGGCTGTTCGCGCGGGACGCGGACGGGCGCCCCCACCTCGTGGGCGGTCGCTGCGCGGCGTGCGGCCGACTCCAGTTCCCGCTGGCCTCGACGTGTCCGGCGTGCGGCAGCAGCGACGTGGAACGCGTGCGCCTCGCCGACCACGGAACCCTCTGGGGCTGGACCGCGGTGACCGCCCCGCCTCCTGGCTACCTCGGGGAGGTGCCGTACGGCTTCGGCGTCGTCGAGCTCGCCGACGGGCTGCGCGTCGTCACCCGGATCGAGGAGCCCGACCCGTCGCGGCTCGAGTTCGGCATGCCGATGCGCCTCGCCCTCGTCGAGCTCGGAGGCCCGACCGACGGCGCTGACGCCCCGTCACCGGTCACCACCTACACCTTCGTCCCCATCACCGGCGCGTTGGAAGACTCAGCCACACACGTTGTCGCTCGGTCTTCCAACGCGCGCAGTGGGGAGGATGCGACGTGAGCGGCGGAAGCGGCGGCGGGGTCGCGATCGCGGGGACGGGGATGCACCCGTTCGGGCGCTTCGAGGACGTGACCGTCACCGAGATGGGGGTGACGGCGGTGCGCGCCGCCCTCGCCGACGCGGGCGACCCCGCATTCCAGGCCGCCTTCTGCGCGACCGTGTACTCGGGCGTCGCCGCGGGCCACAAGGTGCTCGGGGCGCTCGGGCGCACTGGGATGCCCATCGTCAACGTCGAAGCGGGGTGCGCGAGCGGCGGCGCGGCGCTGATGCTGGCGGCGGGTGCCATCCGGGCCGGCCAGTACGACACGGTGCTCGTGTTCGGCATCGAGAAGATGCCCAAGGGCATCATCCGCTCGTCGTTCTTCGAGCCCTGGCGGGAGCAGGCCGGCCTCGCCGCCACCCCCGCGTACTTCGCGCTCCGCGCCCAGCGCCTCATGCGCGAGTCGGGCGTCACGAAGGAGCATCTCGCGCGGATCGTCGTGAAGAACCGCACCAACGGCCTCGAGAACCCCGTCGCGATGTTCCGCAAGCCCACGACGGTCGACGAGGTGCTCGCGTCCCGAGTCGTGTGCGAGCCGCTGCACCTGCACATGCTCTGCTCGCCCAACGAGGGCGCGGCAGCCGTGGTGCTGCGCCGAGCCGACCTCGCGCCCGGCGCTCCGAAGGTCGCGGCCGCGGCGCTGCGCTCGCACCTACCCGGGTCGGTGCTCGGCGAAGCCACTCCCCTGAGCGGCATCGACGACACCGAGATCACGCCACCGAGCGCGCTTGCCGCCCGGGCTGCGCTCGAGGAGTCGGCGGTGTCGACGAACGACTTCGACCTCGTCGAGTGCCAGGACACCGACGCGGCGCGCGAGATCCTCGCCTACGAAGAGCTCGGGCTGTGCGCGCCCGGCGATGCGGCGCGCCTTGTCGTCGACGGCACGACGCTCCCCACCGGCACGCTCCCGGTGAACCTGAGCGGCGGCCTGCTGTCGAAGGGCGAGCCGCTCGGCGCGTCGGCGCTCGGTCAGGTCGTCGAGCTCGCGGACCAGCTCCGCGGCCGCGCCGGCGCCCGGCAGGTGGAGCGGGCCCGGGTCGGGCTCGCGCACACCGTGGGCCGGGGCGCCAACGCCGCGGTCGTCGTCGTCACCCGCTGAGTCGCGTCGGAAGACGGAGCAACGACATGTGTCGCTGCGCCTTCCGACGCGCCAGCAGGCGTCAGCCCCCGACTCGGGAGTTGTACTCCTCGATCGCCTGGGTGCCCTTGGCGGCGGCGTCCTTGACCGCCGACTTCGGCGACTTGCCCTGGGTCAGCAGCGACTCGAGGTTGGAGATCACCGCGTCGCGCACGGCCTGGTACGGCCCGATCACCGGGCCCGCGGTCGCGTCGTTGTTGACCCCGTCGATGAGCTGGTCGTAGGCGACCTTGAAGCCGGGCTCCTCGGCCCACAGCTGCTGGATCGACGGAAGCTCGGTCGCCGACTCGCGCACCGGGATGTAGCCGGTGCCGACCGACCAGGTCGCTTGCTGCTCGGGCTCGAAGAGGAACTTCATGTACTCCCAGGCCGCGGCCTGCTTCTCGGCCGGCGCGTCCTTGACGATGTAGAGCGCCGCGCCGCCCACCAGCACACCGCCCTTGTTGCTCGGCCCCGGCATCGGAGCGACCCCGACCGTGACGTTCGGGAACTGCCCGGAGCCCAGCACCGCACGCACGGTCCCGAGCACGGCCGTGCTGTCGATCGTCATGGCGGCGTTGCTGTTGCCGATCGCGAGCAGGTTCTCGATGTTGCCTTCGGGCTGGCCGGTGTTGACCGCCAGACCCTCGTCGACCATGTCCTGGAGCCAGGTCGCGATCTCGACGCTCGTCGAGTTGTCGAACGCGGTCTTCGTGGCGCGGGACTGCCGGCCGTTGCCGTTGTTGACGTAGGGCTTGCCGGCCTTCGAGTTCCACTGCTCGAGGTACCAGGGGTCGAGCTTGATCGCGTAGCCGCTCGTGGTGACGCCGGCGTCGACGATCGCCTTCGACGCCTCCTTGATCCCATCGAGCGTCGACGGCGGCGCGTCGGGGTCGAGCCCTGCCTTCTCGAAGGCCTGCTTGTTGTAGAGGAACACCGGGTTCGACACCGGGAACGGCAGCGCGTACTGGGTCCCTTCGACCGTGTAGTAGTCGATCGTGCGCGGGATGAAGTCGTCGAGCGAGTACTTGTCGGCCTTCACGCAGGCCTGCGCGGGCAGCACGCTCTGGCTGTCGATCGCGGATTGCAGCGCGGTGTCCTCGAGCTGCACGAGGTCGGGCAGGTCGTCGCTGCCCAGCGCGGCGCGGTACTTGTTGAACAGGTCGATGTAGCTCCCCTGCGCGACGAGCGTCACCCGCACGTCGCTCTGCGACGAGTTGAACTCGTCGGTGAGCCGCTGCAGCGTCGTCTCGTTCTCACGCGTCATGGCGTGCCAGAACGTGATCTCGACCGGCGTGTCCGCACCCTTCAGTGCGTTGACGGGGCACTTGCCCGCGCCCTGACCGGCGATGCGACCGGCCGTGCTCGCGCCGGCCGGCATGATCGCGATCGTCGACAGGGCGACGACCGCGGCGGCGACGCTCGCGGTGATGGTCCGCCGGAGCGGCCGTCGTGTGCGGGTGCTGCTCATCCCTGAGCCTCCATGTCGTGGATCTCGTGCGATCGGTCGGGGGCGATCATCCTTTCACCGCACCGGCCGTCAGACCCCGCACCAGCTGCTTCTGGAAGACGACGAGCAGCACGAAGAGCGGGAGGGAGGCCAGCACGATCCCGGCGAACGTGGCGTTGATCTGCTCCAGGTTCGCCCGCTGTAGCTGCCGCAACCCGACCTGGACGGTGCGGTACTCCGCGTCGGCCGTGATGATCAGCGGCCAGAGGTACTCGCCCCAGGCGGCCAAGAACGCGAAGACCGCGAGCGCGGCGATCGCGGGGCGGGCAAGGGGGACGGCGACGCGCCACATGAAGCGCCAGTGCCCGTACCCGTCGAGCTGGGCCGCGTCGCGCAGGTCACCGGGCGTCGTGAGGAACGCCTGCCGGATGAGGAACGCGCCGAAGCCCGTGGCGAGGAACGGGAGCGCCAGGCCTGCGTACGTGTTGTAGAGGCCCCAGTCGGACACCGTGTTGAAGTTGGTGAAGAAGACGACCTCGAACGGGACCATCAGCGTCGCGAGGAACACGAAGAACAGCGTGCGCTTCAGGGGGAACTCGAGGAAGGCGAACGCGTATGCGGCGAAGATCGACGTGAGCAGCTGCGCGACCACGATGATCGTGGTGACGATGAAGCTGTTGAGCAGGTATCGCCCGAGGTTCCCGTCGGTCCAGGCCTTCGAGTAGCTGTCCCACTGCGGGTCGGTCGGGAAGAGCAGCGGTGGGCGCGAGGCGATCTGGTCGGGCCGCAGCAACGAGTTGACGACGGTGATGTAGATCGGGAACAGGATCACCAGCGCGAGCAACGTGAGCAGCGCGTAGCGGACCGCCACCTTGATCGCGGGAGTGACACGGTCGCGGTTCGGCGGCTCGGCTCCGTCGAGCGGCGGCGCCTCGGAGATCGCGATCCCGGTGCTCACGCGTCCACCTGTCCGTCAGCGCTCATAGCTGACCCGACGTTCGAGGAATCGCATCTGCACGAACGTCAGCACCATGACGAGGAGGAACAGCGCGATGGCGTACACCGCCGCGACTCCGTCGTTGCTGTTGCGGAAGACCTCGGTGTAGATCGCGTAGACGAGGACGTTCGTCTTGTCGGCGGGTCCTCCCTCGGTGAGCAGATCGATCTGGCCGAACGCCCTGAACGCGAGGATCCCCCCGACGACGGTCGCGAAGAAGATCGTCGGCGACAGCATCGGTACCGTCACCCGCCAGAACCGCCGCCACGCGCTGGCTCCGTCGACGCGTGCCGCCTCGTAGAGGTCGTCGGGGATCGCCTGGAGCCCCGCGCTCATGACGATGAACGACAGCCCGAGGTTCTGCCAGATCGTCGTGACCGAGACCGCGATGAGCGCGGTCGCCGGATCTCGCAGCACCGACACCTCGCCGTCGCGGCCGAGCCAGTAGGTGAACAGGCCGACCTGCGGGTTGAGCAGCGTGTAGAAGATCACCGATGCGGCGGCCACCGACGTGGCGACCGTCGACGAGAAGATCGTGCGGTAGGCACGGATCCCCTTGAGCTTCTGGTGCGCGAGCACCGCGAGTGCGAGCCCGAGGAAGATGCCGACCGGCACCGTGTAGAGCAGGAAGAGGATCGTCACCCAGACGCTGTTGAGGAAGTCGTCGGACGTGATGACGTCGCTGATCTGGTCGAAGCCGACGTAGGTCTTCGGCAGGCCCGGGAAGGGCGGCGTCTTGTAGAGCGCGTTCTCGAAGTTGCGGGCGAACGGGTAGAAGACGAAGACGGCGAACACCACGAACGCGGGCGCGAGCAGCGCGTACGCGAGGAGCGCCTCCTTCGATCGCCGTGCGCTCCACCGTCGCTGACGCGGCGGCTTGGCCGGCTCGGCGAGATCGAGGGCCCGCTCCGGAGCACCGGCGTCGGTCACGGGTCGATCCGGTTCTCCGACGCCGCGTCGAACACGTGCAGGTCGGCCGGGTCGGCGCTGAGCGTGACGACCGTCGCCTCCTTGGGCGCCGGGTCGCTGCTGGGCTGGCGCACGATGACCATCTGCCCGTCGGCGAGCCGACCGACGACGTGGCGCTCGTGCCCGAGCGACTCGACCACCGTCACCACCGCCTCGACGACGCCGTCGCCCGCGATGCGCAGGTGCTCGGGCCGCACACCGACGACGACCTCGTCGGCACCCGAAGCGGCCACCGCGGCGCCGAGCTCGCCGGGCACCGGCACCATGGCACCGGCGAGCGACACCGCGATCCCGTCGCCGTCCCGGTGCACGGGGCCCTTGATCGTGTTCATCGGAGGATTGCCGATGAAGCGCGCCACGAACAGGTTGGCCGGGGTCGCGTAGACGTTCTGAGGCGGACCGAGCTGCTGGAGCCGGCCTTCGTTGAGGATCGCGATGCGATCGCCCATCGTCATCGCCTCGACCTGATCGTGGGTGACGTACACGATCGTCGCCTCGAGCCGCCGCTGGAGCTCGATCAGCTCGGCCCGCGTCTGGACCCGCAGCTTGGCATCGAGGTTCGACAGCGGCTCGTCCATCAAGAACGCGGCCGGGCGGCGCACGATCGCACGCGCGAGCGCGACGCGCTGGCGCTGACCACCGGAGAGCTGCCCGGGCTTCCGGTCCATCAGGTCGCCGAGCCCGAGCGACGCCGCCGCCTCGTCGGCGAGGCGGACGCGCTCGGTCTTCTCGACGTGGCGCGAGCGCAACGGGAACTCGATGTTGCCGCGCACGGTCATGTGGGGATAGAGCGCGTACGACTGGAAGACCATCGCGATGTCGCGATCCTTGGGCTCCACGTCGTTGACCACCCGGTCGCCGATCGAGATCGTCCCCTCGTTCGGCGTCTCGAGTCCGGCGATCATCCGGAGCGCAGTGCTCTTTCCGCAGCCCGAGGGGCCGAGCAGCACCAGGAACTCCTTGTCCGCGATCTCGATCGTGAGGTCGTCGACCGCGACGACGTCGTCGAATCGCTTGGTCACGCCGCGCATCGCCACCTGGCTCATGTGCGGCGCAGACTACGCGGGGGCCAGGAGGCGCGCCGGTGAACGCGGGGTGAAGGAACCCCGGGGCACGAGCGACGCGGCGCCGGGGCTAGCGGGACCGGAGGAACCAGCCGCGGGGGTCCCAGCGACGGAGCCGGGTGACCTCGTCCGGCTCGGGCGGAGCGAGCTCGGCGACCTCGTCGGCGACCCGGAGGTCCCACCCGGTCGCGGCCCGCGCGGCGGCAACCCGGTCGGCGAGCGTCCCGGCGCCCGCGGGCACCGCGGTGAGGACGAGCTCCTCGTCGGGCGCCGGCTTCTCGAACGTGCCGAGATCGGTGACGAGGGCGCGCACCGCCCGCCCCGGGCTCGTGACGTACCCGCACTCGGGTGGGGTCCGCTCCGGTGACAGCAGCGCGACGACGATCGCCTCGGCGCACACGGACGCGACGTCGTTGCCGCCGCCCGACCCCACGAGGAAGGGACCGTCGGGGATCAGCGTCGAGTTGACGTTGCCGAAGCGATCGACCTGCGCGCCACCGAGGCAGGCGAGGGTCGTGCTCCCGGCTCCGCCGACGAGGGTCCCGAGCACCGTCGACGCGTCGTCGAGCATCGTCGAGCGGGGGAAGTTGCGGTGGTTGAGCACGAACGGGTCGGCGATCGAGGGGTCGTAGCCCCAGAGGCCGATCTCGGCCGTGAGCTGCACCTCACTCCCCCGTTCACGCGCCTTGGCGACGGCGAGCCACGCCGAGAGGTTGGCGACGCCCGCGCCGGCGAGCACCGCGTCGGCATCGAGCGCCACGACCCGATCGGCCAGGTGGCGCGCGCCCCAGGTCGCGGCGACCTCCCACCGGTTTGGCGGCGCGTCCAGGTCGGGCGGGTAGGCGGCCTCGTCGTCGCGCCAGGACTCGGGTCGGCCCTTCTCGCGCAGCCGAGCGACTCGGTCGGTCCCGAGGCGGGCGAGGTAGTCGGCCTGGTCCTCGACGTCCAGGCACCAGTGCCGCACCCAGTCGTGGAAGTCGTCGGCGCGGGTCGCCGCCCGAGCCTCGACCCAGAACTCGTAGTCCTCGCCGTACGGCTCGACGGGGAGCGCACCGGTGAACAGCCCACCAGGGTGCGCGCCGAGCTCCGCCTCGCACACCGCGAGCACGCGGTGCGCAGGGATGCGCACGAGGTGCGACCACGGCCGCAGGTCGTCGACCACGCGCTCGACCGTGACGATCGCCCCCCGCCGCGCCGCCAGGGCACCCCAGACGCCCTCGAGCAGCGGCGGGTGCGTCGCCACGTTGCCGTCGCGATCCGCGACGGGTGCGTGGAGCAGCGTCACGTCGGGCGCGAGCGGCGCGAGCAGCCCGACCTCGCCGAACGGGGTCTCGACCTGCTCGTAGGCCTCGTTCTCGGCCATCGACGACCCGGCGAGCGAACGAGTCACGATCGCCGGCAGGCCCCGCGCCGCCGCTTCGAGGCGCTGCGAGAAGGTCAGGAACGACCAGTGCTCGACCTCGACGGCGCCCGAGCGGTAGGCGTCGCCGAAGATCGGGTTGGGCGTGAAGTTGGGGAAGGTGTCGCCCGAATACCCGGTCACGACCCGACGGACGAGCCCGCCCTCGAAGAACAGCGTCCCGAGGCTCGAGAGGCTGGGCATCACGAGCGTGAAGCCGGGCGCTCGCCCCCACCACTGCCGCACGAGCTCTCGCGCCGCCGCGGTCCAGCGCGTGTGGCCGGTGACGAGGCAGACGGTGTCGCCCGCCTCGACGTGGCGCGCGACTGCGTCGCCGAGCGACGCGCGCTTGTCGCTCATGACGAGACGCGTCAGGCGGGATCGAGCACGAGGTCGGCGAGTCGCTGTCGCTGGTAGCCCTGGTACCCGAGCATCACGTCGTTCTGCTTGGCGCGCTTGTAATAGAAGTGGGCGTCGCAGTCCCAGGTGAAGCCGACCCCGCCGTGCACCTGGATGTCCTCGGCCGAGATGAACACCGCGGCCTCGCCCACGAAGCCCTTCGCCATCGCGGCCGCGTGCTCACGAGCCGGATCGTCGACGTCCGACGTCCACGCCGCGTAGTGCGTGCCGACACGTGACAGCTCGAGGCGATGGAGCATGTCGACCGCCTTGTGGCGGATGGCCTGGAACGACGCGATGGGGCGGTCGAACTGCACCCGCACCTTCGCGTACTCGACCGCGAGCGCCAGCGCGGCGTCGCACGCGCCGACCAGCTCTGCGGCGAGCATCACCGCCGAGTCGTCGACGACGCGACGCCAGATCGCGGTGTGGTCGCCGACCGGCCCGATGGGCTCGGCGGGCGCGTCCTCGAGCTCGAGCCGCGCGGCCTTGCGGGTCGGATCGAGCGTGGGGACCGGCTGCGCCTCGGGCGACTGGATCACGAACGAGCCGAGCCCCTCCTCGGTGCGGGCCACCACGATCACCCAGTCGGCGGTGTGACCGTCGAGGACGAGCGGCTTCACCCCGTTGAGGATCCAGCTCGCACCCTTGCGCCGGGCACGCGTGCGGATGCGGTCGATCGGGTCGCCGTGGCCGGTCTCCTCCAGCGCGACCGTGCCCCGCAGCGTCCCCGACGCGAGGGGTGGGAGGAGGTCGGTCGCCTCGAGCCGGCGGGCAGCCAGCGTCGCGAGCACCGCCGACGAGTAGTAGGGGCCCGGGAACGGCAGGCGGCCCATCTCCTCCATCACCACGTCCATGTCGACGAGACCGAGGCCCAGCCCGCCGTGCTCCTCGGGGACGAGGAGACCCGGCCAGCCCGCCTCGCTGATGGTGCGCCAGACGCCGTCGGTGAAGCCGCGCTCGTCGTCGGCCATCGCCCGGACGTACGCGCCGGGCGCCTCGCGCTCCAGCAGCTGGCGCACCCCGGCGCGGAGCGCGTCCTGATCGTCCGAGAAGGTGAAGTCCATCTTGCCTCGCTCGCTCGCTGCGGGCCGGGGTACCCGGCCCGCGGGCGCTCGCTCGCTGGCGAGCACCTCCGCTCCCTCCGGTCGCTGCTCTGCCGCACCGCCGGACTGTCCAACTCGCTCCCGGCCGGGGTCATCGGGCCGGGAAGCCCGACGGGACGCCGTCCGGGCGCCCCGAGAAACCTGACACGCACGTTAGTCATCGGCGCCGCGAGGTCGCTATCGTGCGGTATCCCGACCTCCCCGCCCGTGACGGGCCCCCCGCCGGTCGCGTCGCGGCCGTACGCCATCCGCCGTTCGGCGGCTCGTAATCTTGCTCGGATGCCGGCTCCACCCCGCGCACGGCCCCCCATGCCCGCCGGGCGCCGGCCTCCCCGCCCCCCCGCGCCCTACGGCGCGCCGCGCCCCGGGCCCCAGCCGGGCTACGGCCGCGGGCCTGCCCCGCGCCCACAGGGCGCGCGTCCGCGCCAGCACCGTCGCCCGCGGCACCGCTCGCGGGTCCGCCCGGTGATCGTCGGCGTCCTCGTCGTCGCCACGCTGGTGTTCGCGGGCTGGTGGTTCATGGGTCGCGGCGAGAGCGCGCCGGGGATGGACTTCGCGAGCGTCGAGGCGCGCTTCGTCGCCGCGGCGCGCGCGATCCCGGAGACGACCGCCGTCGTGCAGCGCTACCGCGACCTCGAGGAGTTCAACGCGAGGGTCGACGAGCAGGCGTTCGTGATGCAGGTCTCGATGGCCGAGTTCACGACGATCGCGGAGGAAGAGGACGGCGAGGCCTCCGATCTCGCGCGCGGCGCCGTCGAGAACGGTGAGCGCGCGCTGCGCGCGATCACCCGCTTCCGAGCGGCGATCACGACGTCGAACGACCTCGTGGACGCCGAGCGCGCGCTCGGCGACCTCGACGAAGAGGTCGACGACCTCGAGACCAAGCTCCAGCAGTGGAACCAGCTGTGACGCACCACGACACGCAGCGCCGCAGCGACAGCGGAGGCGCTCGCCAGCGAGCGAGCGCCCGCGGGCCGGGTACCCCGGCCCACACGAGCCAGTGAGAGTCCGGCGGTGCGGCACCGCAGCGACCGGAGGGAGCGGAGGTGCTCGCCAGCGAGCGAGCGCCCGCGGGCCGGGTACCCCGGCCCGCAGCGAGCGAGCGAGGAAAGATGGACTTCGCGCACACTCCTGAGGACGAGGCGTTCCGCGACGAGCTGCGGGGATGGCTCGACGAGCACCTCCCGAAGTTCCTCGCCGACTGGGGCGGCGACGACGACGCCGGCGGTGGTCGCAACATCGGTGCGCCGAGCCGGTCGTCGGTGCCGGGCGAGTCGGCCGCGGCGAAGGCCGAGCGCGAGGCCGGCATCGCGCGCACGCAGGAGCGGCGCAAGGACTGGCAACGGCGGCTGAACGAGGGCCGCTGGGCGGCGATCAACTGGCCCAAGGAGTGGAACGGGCGCGAGGCGACGCCGGTCCAGAACGTCATCTACTCCGAGGAGATGGCCCGGGTGCGCGCTCCCGGCATCTACAACGCGAACGGCATCTGGCAGATCGGCCCGATGATCATCGCCTGGGGCACCGAGGAGCAGCAGCGCCAGTGGCTGCCCGGGATCCTCTCGGCCGACGAGCACTGGTGCCAGGGCTTCAGCGAGCCGGAGGCCGGCTCCGACCTCGCGAACCTGCGCACGACCGCGGTGCGCGACGGCGACGAGTACGTCGTCAACGGCCAGAAGATCTGGATCTCGACCGCGCACCTCGCGAAGTGGGGGCTGTTCCTGCTGCGCACCGACCCGGGCGCCATCGAGCGGGGCGCGAAGCACGAGGGCATCACCGCCTTCATCATCGACATGGAGACCCCGGGCATCGAGTGCCGACCGATCCGCGACATCGTCGGCGACGAGATGTTCAACGAGGTCTGGTTCACCGACGCGCGCATCCCGGCGGCCCACCGTCTCGGTGACGAAGGCCAGGGTTGGCAGGTCGCGATGGGCACGCTCGGTCGTGAGCGGGTCGGCACCGCGGGGCTCGCCATCACGATGGCGGCCGACCTGCGAGCGATGATCTCGGCCGCGCGCTCGGTCAACCCGGACTCGCTCGACGACCCCGAGATCCGGGAGCGCATCGCGCGCGCCTACACCGACATCGAGTTCACCAAGCTGCTCAACTACCGGGCGCTCACGAAGATCATCAAGGGCCAGAAGAACTGGCCCGAGGTCCCGCTGGCGAAGCTCCAGTGGAGCCACCTCGCCCAGACGCTCGCCGAGCTCGCGGTCGACCTGCTCGGCCCCAACGGTCTGCTCGCCCGGGGCGGTCCCGACGCCATCGACAACGGCTCGTGGACGCGCCTCTACAGCTTCCAGCGCTACACGTCGATCGGTGCCGGTGCCACCGAGGTGCAGAAGAACATCATCGCCGACCGCGCCCTGCTCCCCCGGAAGTAGCTGGTTGCGTCGCTCACCGTCGTGGGGCGGGTTCAGCGACGCATCGAGGTGAGCGGATGAAGCTGGGGATCATCACGCCGGTCGTGACGCGGCTGCCGCGGGGGCACGCGAAGTGGGAGCGGAGCGCGGGGATCGCCGAGGTGGAGCGGGTCGCGGTCGAGGCCGACCGCCTGGGGTACGAGTTCCTGACCTGCAGCGAGCACGTCGCGGTGCCGGTGGAGGTCGCCGAGGTGCGGGGCGGCACCTACTGGGACCCGCTCGCCACGTTCGGGTACCTCGCGGCGCGCACGACGCAGATCAAGCTGGCGACCTTCGTCCTCGTCCTCGGCTATCACCACCCGCTGGAGATCGTGAAGCGCTACGGGACGCTCGACGTCGTCTCCGGAGGACGGCTGATCCTGGGCGTCGGGGTCGGCACGCTGGCCGAGGAGTTCGACCTGCTCGACGTGCCGATGGCCGGTCGCGGCGAGCGGGCCGACGAGGCGATCCGCGCGCTCCGCGCGTCGTTCGGCGTGGACGTGCCGGAGTTCGAGGGCGACACCTATCGCTACCGCGACCTGCTGGTGGAGCCGGCCGGCGTGCAGGCGCCACCGCCGATCTGGATCGGCGGCAGCACCGAACGGTCGTTGCGCCGAGCGGTGGAGCTCGGGGAGGGCTGGGCGCCGTTCGCGCTGTCGGCCGACGACGTCACGGCACTGCTCGCCGGCGCCCGCGAGACCGACGCGTGGGAGGCGCGCACGGCACCGCTCGACGTCGTCCTGCGGCCCGAGCGGGCCCTCGACCCGATGGGCGACCCCGGCGGCACCGAACGAGTCGTCGACGAGCTGCGCGACGCCGGCGCCACGATGCTCAGCGTCACGCTGCGCAACGACTCCGTCGACCACTGCCTCGAGCAGCTCGCCGCGCTGCGCACGCTCGTGCCCTGAGACACCTCAGGCGAGCAGCGTCGCGGTGTGACGCGCGATCACCGAATCCTCGTCGGTCGCGACGACCCGCACGGTCACCGAGGACGACGCCGTGCTGATGATCGGCGCGTGCCTCTCGTTCGCCGCCGGGTCGATCTCCGCTCCGAGGTGCGCCAGGCGCGCACCGACCTCGGCGCGCACGGCCACCGCGTTCTCCCCGATCCCCGCGGTGAACACGACGCTGTCGAGCCCACCGAGCACCGTGGCGTAGGCACCGATCTCCATCGCCACCCGCGCGCAGAACACGTCGACGGCCAGCGCCGCCGCCGCGTCGCCGCGGGTCCGCCGCTCGAGGAGGTCGCGCATGTCCGAGGCGCCACCCATCCCGGCGAGTCCCGACTGCTCGTCGACGAGGGCCTCGAGGCGATCCGCGTCGTAGCCCTCGGCCCGCACGAGGTGGACGAGCACGCCGGGGTCGAGGTCGCCGCTGCGGGTCCCCATCGGGATGCCGCCGGTCGGCGTGAACCCCATGGACGTGGCGACCGACCGCCCGCCCTCGATCGCGGCGAGGCTGGCACCGTTGCCGAGGTGCGCGACGACGGCCCGGCCGAGCACGTCGGCGCCCACCTTCCCGACGACGTACTCGTACGAGAGCCCGTGGAACCCGTACCGGCGGATGCCGGCTGCGTCGAGCTCGGCCGGGATCGGGAGCCGCCGGGCCACCTCGGGCAGCGATGCGTGGAACGCGGTGTCGAAGCACGCGACCTGGGGGACGTCCGGCGCGACGGCACGCACCGACTCGATCGCCGCGATCGCGGCCGGCAGGTGCAGCGGCGCGAACGCGACGACCCGTCGCAAGCGCTCCACCACCTCGTCGTCGACGACCGTCGGCTCACGGAGGTCGGGGCCACCGTGCACGAGCCGGTGGCCGACGGCGCCGGCCGGTCCCCGGTCGTCGGTGAGGCGCCGGTACACGTGCGCCGCGGCGTCGCCCACCGAAGCACCGTCGCCTGCCGAGCTCAGCCCGTCGATCGAGGCCTCGCCCAGACGCTGCGGCTCGGCGTCGCCCACCGCGTACCGGGCGCCCTTCACCGAGGACGAGCCGCAGTTGATGCAGACGACCTCGAGGGCAGCGCTGCTCACGTCACGTTCGCGACCAGCGCCAGTCGCGCACCTCGGGCATGTCCTCGAGGTGGTCGACCACGTAGCCCTTGTGCCGCTTGAGCATGGCGTTGCAGTGCGTGATGAGCGACTCGGCATCACCCGGGAGCCGGTGCGCACGGCGCAAGGCCTCGAGCACGAGGTGATACCTGCTGATGCCGTTGCGGACGACCATGTCGAAGGGGGTGGTCGTCGTCCCCTCCTCCTGGAACCCGCGCACGTGGAAGCGTCCCGACGACGGGCGGCCGTGGATGACGTGGTGCACCGCACTCGGATAGCCGTGGAACGCGAACACGACGTCGCGATCGGCCGTGAACAGGTCGAGGAACCGTCCCGCGTCCATGCCGTGCGGGTGGTACTCGGGCAGGAACAGGGTCATCAGGTCGACGACGTTGACGACGCGGAACGACAGGTCGGGGACGTGCTCGAGCAACAGGTCGGCTGCCGCCAGCGTCTCCATCGTCGGGATGTCGCCCGCCGCCGCGAGGATGACGTCGGGATCCTCGTGATCACCGTGGGCGGAGCCGGCCCAGGTCCAGATCGAAGCGCCGCGGGCGCAGTGCTCGCGTGCGTCGTCGATGTTCAACCACTGGGGTTGGGGCTGCTTGTCGATGACGATCAGGTTGACGTTGTCGCGGCTCCGGAAGCAGTGGTCGGCCACCGAGAGCAGGCAGTTCGCGTCGGGCGGGAAGTAGAGGCGAGCGACGTTGCCGCGCTTCGTGAGCACGATGTCGATGAGGCCCGGGCCCTGGTGGCTGAAGCCGTTGTGGTCGTTGCGCCAGCACGTCGACGTGAGCAGCACGTTCAGCGACGCGATCGGCTCGCGCCACGAGAGCTCGGCGGCGGCCTCCAGCCACTTCGAGTGCTGGACGAGCATCGAGGCCGACACCATGGCGAACGCCTCGTACGTCGCGAAGAGGCCGTGGCGCCCGGTGAGCACGTAGCCCTCGAGCCAGCCCTGGCAGTTGTGCTCGCTGAGGATCTCCATCACCCGCCCGTCGGGTGAGACGTGGTCGTCGGTCGGCAGGTTCGGGGCCACCAGGCAGCGCGACTCGACCTCGAAGACCGCACCCAGGCGGTTCGAGCTCGTCTCGTCGGGGCACACGAGCCGGAACGTCTCGGGGTTGCGCGTGTAGATGTCGCGCAGCATCTCGCCGAGCTTGCGGGTCGACTCGTGGAGCTCGGCGCCGTGGGTCCGCACCGGGATCGCGTAGTCGGTGAACGAGGGCAACTCGAGCGGACGGAGCAGCGTGCCGCCGTTCGCGTGCGGGTTCGCCCCCATGCGCCGATCGCCGGCGGGCGCGAACGCGCGCAGCTCCGGCTTCGGGGCTCCCTCGGCGTCGAACAGCTCGTCGATGCGGTACGAGCGCATCCACTCCTCGAGCTGTCGAAGGTGGTCGGGGTCGTTGCGAGGATCGGTGATCGGCACCTGGTGCGCGCGCCAGGTGCCCTCGACCGGCAGGCCGTCGACCTCCTTCGGGCCGGTCCAGCCCTTCGGCGTGCGCAGGACGATCGCCGGCCAGCGGGGCCGCCCGTCGATGCCGGACGCGCGGGCACGGGCCTGGATCTCGGCGATCCGGTCGAAGCAGGCGTCGAGCGTCGTCGCGAGCGCCGCGTGCACGGTGGCCGGGTCGTCGCCTTCGACGAAGTGCACGTCGTAGCCGTATCCGCCGATGATCGACGCAACGGCGTCGTCGGTCGCTCGGCCCGGCACGGTCGGTCCCGAGATCTTGTAGCCGTTCAGGTGCAGGATCGGCAGCACCGCGCCGTCACGCACCGGGTTGAGGAAGTCGATCCCCTGCCACGAGCCCGACAGCGGTCCGGTCTCCGACTCGCCGTCGCCGATGACGCACGCGACGACCAGATCCGGGTTGTCGAAGGCGGCACCGAACGCGTGCACCAGCGCGTATCCGAGCTCGCCGCCCTCGTGGATGGAGCCCGGCGTCGGCACGCTCACGTGGCTCGGCACGCCACCGGGGGTCGAGAACTGGCGGAAGAGCCGCTGCATCCCGGCCCGGTCGAGCGTGATGTCGCGGTACACCTCGGAGTACGTGCCCTCGAGCCACGTGTTGGCGAGCACGGCGGGCCCGCCATGGCCGGGGCCCGCGATGTAGACGACGTCGGCGTCGCGTGCCCGGATGACGCGGTTGAGGTGGGCCCACACCAGGCTGAGGCCCGGTGAGGTGCCCCAGTGCCCGAGCAGGCGCGGCTTGATGTGCTCGGGCGCGAGCGGTTCGCTCAGGAGCGGGTTGTCCTGGAGGTAGATCTGGCCGATCGTGAGGTAGTTCGCGGCGCGCCAGAACGCGTCGAGGACCGTCAGCTCCTCGGCGAGATCAGCGGGGAGCTCGGCAGCAGCCACCGACGCGGATGCTACCGACCTGCTGGTGGTCAGCCGTCGATCGCCCAGTGGAACGTCGCGTGAACGACGAGTGGCGCTCCCGGCGTGACGACGCGCGGCGCGATGTTCAGCGCGTCGGGCGGACCCGACTGCGCCTCCACGCAGAGGGCCAGCTCGGGCTCGGTGTACACGACGACGCATGGGCAGTCGGTCTCGAACGTCACGGTCGCGGCGCCGGGCCAGCGCAGCACCGCCGGCGGGGAGCCGAGATCGGTGAAGCAGTCGTCCCAGGGTGGCGGCGTCACGCGGCCCAGCTCACCGGTCTGGATGCCGTCGTCGTCCTTCACGTACATGCCGTCCGCGTGGAGCTCGAGCTCGACGGGCTCGCCCCGGCCGAGGTCGCGCCGCCACCAGGGATGCCAGCCACACGACGCGGGCATCGGTGCGCGGTCGGCGTGCACCTCCATCGTGAGCGCGAGCGAGTCGGGTGTGAGGTCGAAGCGCTGCACGACGTGTCCCTTGAACGGCCACGGATCGGTCAGCGCGATCGTCAGCTCGGCACCGGTCGTCGTCTGCGACTCGACCCGCCACCGGTGGTCGCGCACCGTGCCGTGGATCGCGTGCGGAGGCTTGTTGAGCGGGAGCCGGTGCTCGGTGCCCTCGAACGAGAACACGCCGTCGCGCACGCGCCCGGCCCACGGCGCCATCGGGAAGATCCCGTGGTTGCGATCGTCGTCGTCGGGCGTGAGCAGCAGCGGCAGCCCGTCGACCTCGAGACCCGAGACGCGCCCGCCGTTGGCGGGGTCGACGACCAGTCGGGCCGGGCCGGATTCGAGCGCGAGCACCGTGGCGTCTCGTCAGCCGAGGCGCTCGATGACGGTGGCGTTGGCCTGCCCACCGCCCTCGCACATCGTCTGGAACCCGTACCGACCCCCCGTCGACTCCAGGTGGTTGAGCATCGTGGTCATGATGCGAACCCCGCTGGCACCCAACGGGTGCCCGATCGCGATCGCTCCCCCACGCGGGTTGTACTTCGCCGGATCGGGCTCGAACTCCTTCGCCCACATCAGCGCGATCGCCGCGAACGCCTCGTTGCACTCCATCGCGTCGAAGTCGTCGATGGACATGCCGGAGCGTTCGAGGAGCTTGCGAGTGACGGGGTTGGGTGCGGACAGCACCAGCACGGGGTCGTCAGCGAGGACCGCGAAGTGGGCGAAGCGGGCACGGATCGGAAGGCCGAGCCGCTCGGCGGTCGCGCGCTCGGTGATCAGCATCGCGGCCGCTCCATCGCTCATCTGCGACGCGTTGCCCGCGGTGATGTCGGGCGCGGGCTGCTCGTCGGACTCCCACGCGGGCTTCAGCGCGGCAAGGCCCTCGAGGGTCGTCTCACGGCGGATGCCCTCGTCGGCCTCCAACATGGCCCCGGTCTCGTTGCCGTCCTCGTCGCGGACCGGGATCGGCAACAGCTCCTTCGCGAAGTGGCCGCTGTCGGTGCTCTCGGCGGCCCGCCGTTGCGACTCGCAGGCGAAGGCATCCATCTCCTCGCGGGAGACGCCGTACTTGTCGGCGAGCACCTGCGCGACCCAGAACTGGATGCCGAGGACGCCGTTGCACGCCTCGAGGAACGCGGGCGAGAACGGCCCGGTGCCGCCACGGGCGTTGCTCGACATCGGCGCGCGCGTCATCGACTCGACCCCGCACGCGATCGCCACGTCGTAGGCGCCCGCCATCACGCCCTGGGCCACGAAGTGCATCGCCTGCTGCGACGAGCCGCACTGCCGGTCGACCGACGTCGCGGGCACGTGCCAGGGCAGCCCGGCGGCGACCCAGGCGTTGCGCGTCACGTTGCAGCCCTGCTCTCCGGCCTGGGTGACACACCCACCGACGACGTCCTCGACGAGCGCGGGGTCGACGTCGTTGCGGTCGAGCAGACCGCGCAACGCGAAGGCGAGCAGGTCGGTCGGGTGCCAGCCCGACAGGGCACCCTTGCGCTTGCCGATCGGCGTGCGCACCGTGTCGACGATCACCGCTTCTCGCATCACCACTCCTCTTCGTCCGGCGCAGCGTAGTTTGGACGGCCGTCGGGCCCGCCGGGCGCGCCATCTAGCCTCGTCGAGTGCGCATCGCGGCGCTGGTGAAGCAGATCCCCGCGTTCGAGGAGATGGAGCTCGGCGCGGACGGGCGACTCGTGCGCGAGGGCCTCGATCTCGAGATGAACCCGTACTGCCGTCGCGCGGTGTCGCAGGCCGTCGAGCTCGCGGCTGCCATCGGTGACGGGACGGTGACCGTCCTCACGCTCGGGCCACCCACCGCGGAGGACGTGCTGCGCGAAGCGATCGCGTGGGGCCTCGAAGCGGCGGTCGAGATCGAGGGCGTCCTCGTGACCGACCCCGCGTTCGCGGGGTCCGACACGTTGGCGAGCGCCCGCGCGCTCGCCGCTGCCCTGGCGCGAGAGGGACCGTTCGACATGGTGCTCACGGGGCGCAACTCGGTCGACGCCGACACCGGTCAGGTCGGGCCGTCGTTGGCGGAGCTGCTCGACCTGCCGTTCGCGACGGGCGTGCGGCACCTGAGCATGAAGGGCTCGGTGCTGCACCTCCGGTGCGAGCACGACGACGGATGGGTCCAGCTCGAGGTCGAGCTCCCCCTGGTGGCGTCGTGCGCGGAGCGGCTGATCGACCCGTGCAAGGTCGATCCGGCCGGACGGGCGACGGTCCCGCGCGAGCGGCTCCGGACCATCGATGCCGCCACCCTCGGCCCCGGCCCCTGGGGCGCGGCCGGGAGCCCGACGACCGTCGGGCCGGTGCGGGTGCACGAGGTGGCGCGGCGGCGCCATCGCTGCGACGGTCCACTCGACGAGCAGGTCCGCGACGCCGTCGCACTCCTCGAGCAGTCGGGTGCCCTGACGCCACCCGAGGACGACGCCGGCGACGGCGAGCGCGTGCCCGACACCGGCGGATCAGGGCCTGCGGTCGCGGTCGTGATCGAGCCCGACCGGGCGCACCTGACCCGCGAGCTCCTCGGATCCGCCGCCACGCTCGCCCGCGACCTCGACGGTCGGGTCGTCGCCCTCACGACCGAGCCGCCCCACCTGTCGGTGCTCGGCTCGTGGGGCGCCGACGACGTGGTGGCGCTCGACGGCCCGGACGGCGCGCTCGTGGAGGAGGACGTGGCGGGCGCGGTCGCTGACTGGGTGGCGCAGGAGCCACCGTGGGCACTCCTCGCGCCCGGCACCGCCTGGGGTCGCGAGGTCGCGGCGCGCGTCGCGGCGCGCGTCGGCGCCGGGCTCACGGGCGACGCCATCGACCTGGAGGTCGACGACGGTCGGCTCGTCGCGTGGAAGCCCGCGTTCGGCGGACAGCTGGTCGCTGCGATCACCGCGTCGTCTGCCGTGCAGATGGCGACGGTGCGAGCCGGCATGCTCCCCCGGCTCGCGCCGCGATCGTTCACCGCGACGAGTCGCTCGTTGGCGGTGCGACCCCGCGCCCGAGTCGAGGTCGTGGCCCGCACCCGCGACGACGATCTCGATGTGCTCGCCGAGGCGACGACGGTGATCGGGATCGGCACCGGCGGGATCGGTCCCGACGACTATCCGCGCATCGAGCCGTTGCGGGAGCTGCTCGGCGCAGAGCTCGGAGCCACCCGCAAGGTGACGGACAACGGCTGGATGCCGCGGGCCCGCCAGATCGGCATCACCGGACGCACGATCTCCCCCCACCTGTTCGTCGCGCTCGGGACGAGCGGCAAGTTCAACCACATGGTGGGCGTCCGCGCGGCCGGCACCGTCCTCGCCGTGAACGCCGACCCGGATGCCCTCGTGTTCGACCACGCCGACATCGGCATCGTCGGCGACGCCCTCACCGCCGTCGATCTCCTCACCGCCGAGCTCGCCCGGGTCCTCCCCTGACGCTTCGGCGTCACTTCACCGCGTCCAGTGCCGTCAAGTGACGCCAGAACGGTGCGCCCCCATCGTTTCGGCGTCAGCACACCCGCCTCACGCGGGTCTGCTGACGCCAGAACGGTGGGGGCGCGACACGGCCGCGGCACCCGCGACCCTGGTGCCCGGGTTGCCGGGCGGGGTCGGGGGCCGCGGCCGCTGGTGTCAGCGGTGCGCCGCGTGCTCCCCGGCTACACCGTCTCCTTGTCGCCGTACACCGTCAGCGCGTAGATCACGAGCGACGCGATCACGATGTAGACGAGCGATCGACCCGGCGTCGCGAACATCCAGAAGAACTCGATCACGATGCCCACCATCGCGGCGAGGATGCCGACCCAGCGCGCCCACTGCGCACGCTGGAAGACCGCGAACCCGGCCAAGATCAGCACGATGCCGACGATCAGGTAGATCCAACCCCACGTCTCGAGGTTGCCCTCGTAGAGGATCTCGTCGATCGGACCCTGGTCCTTCTTGTCGAGCGCCCACAGGCCCGAGACGACGTCGAAGAACCCGGCGATGATCAGGACGACGCCGGCGAAGCCGACCCATCCCGATCCCTTCTTGGCGAGCGTGTCTGCCACGGAGAACCCCCGTTGTTGGTCCGCGCGGGCCGGCGGGTGCCGGCCGCTGCTACGCGTACCTTGTCAGACTCGCGCCAGGTTCCGGGGGTTTCTCGCTACTCGGCGGCCTCGGCCTTCTGCGGCGGACGCCAGAAGACGGCCAGGAAGGCCGCGGTGCCGACGACCCCCAAGAGGAGGGTGAGCAGGATCGCGGTGCCGGGCTCGAACGGGAACGAGAAGCCGAACGCGTCGTCGAGCGACCACTGACCGGGGCCGACCGTGCCGAGCACGAGCGACAGGACGCCGAGGACGCTGACGTACTCCCACCCCTCGCCCTTGTTGAACGACCAGAACCCGTTCTTCCAGTGGTTCGTCACCAGCGCGACGAACGCGATCGATGCCACGCCCCCGTACGACAGCGGCGTGAGGAAGCCGAAGACCAGCGCGACACCGGCTGCGAGCTCGGTCAGCGTGACGTTCCACGCCTGCAGCGGGCCGTTGCGAAGCCCGAGGCTCTCGAACCAGCTCGCCATCCCCGGACCCGACCGGACCGCCTTCAGGTGTCGCCATCCGTGGGCGAAGATCACCGCGCCCACCCACAGCCGGGCCACGAGCAAGGCGATGTTCAGCGCGTCCTGATCGTTCACGTCCGTCCCTCCGGTCGAAGACGGCGGCAGGCTAACCCGCCCGGCTGCGCAGGGCCTAGGCTGACACCGGCGTCAGGTTCACAGTCGTCCCGGGGGTGCGCGATGGCCAAGACCGAAGACCTGATCCTCGTGAGCGTCGACGACCACGTCGTCGAGCCTCCGACCTTGTTCGACGCCCACCTGCCCGACAGGTGGAAGGACAGCGCACCCCGCTTCGTCCACAAGGACGACGGCACCGACGTGTGGCGCTACGAGGACGCCGAGATCCCCAACATCGGGCTGAACGCGGTCGCCGGGAAGCCGCCCGAGGAGTACGGCATCGAGCCGACGTCGCTCGACGGCATCCGCAAGGGCTGCTGGAACATCCACGAGCGGGTCGCCGACATGAACCGCAACGGCGTGCTCGGCTCGATGTGCTTCCCGAGCTTCGTGCAGTTCTGCGGCCAGCTCTTCTCGCGCTCGAAGGACCTCGACGTCGGCCTCAACCTGCTCCGCGCCTACAACGACTGGCACATCGACGAGTGGTGCGGCACCTACCCCGGCCGGTTCATCCCGCTCTCGATCCCGCCCATCTGGGACCCGCAGCTCATGGCCGACGAGGTGCGACGGGTCGCGAAGAAGGGCTGCCACGCGGTCACCTTCTCGGAGAACCCGGCCAAGCTCGGGTGGCCCCACATCTTCGGCGGCCACTGGGACCCGTTCTTCGAGGCCTGCGAGGACGAGGGCACCGTCATCTGCCTGCACATCGGCTCGTCGTCGACGACGCTCGCCCTCGAGGAGGGCGCGCCGATCGACGTGATGATCACGCTCACCCCGCTCAACACCATGCACGCAGCGACCGACCTCATCTGGTCGGACGTGCTCCGGCGCTACCCGAACCTCAAGTTCGCGCTCTCGGAGGGCGGCACGGGATGGGTGCCCTACTGGCTCGAGCGCATCGACTACACGTACCAGCAGCACCGCTTCTGGACGGGCCAGGACTTCGGGGACCAGCTGCCCAGCCAGGTCGCGCTCGACCACTTCTCCTTCTGCTTCATCAGCGACCGGGCCGGCGTCGAGGACCGCCACCGCATCGGCGTCGACAACATCACGTGGGAGTGCGACTACCCGCACTCCGACTCGACGTGGCCGCACTCGCCCGAGACGCTCGCCAAGCAGCTCGACGGCGTGCCCGACGACGACGTGGCCAAGATCACCCACGAGAACGCGATGCGCATCTACCAGTACGACCCGTTCGCGCACCGCCCGAAGGAGCAGTGCACCGTGGGCGCGCTCCGCGCCGAGGTGCGCGACTAGGGCGAGCCGCCGGCGCGGCGCTCGTCCCGCGGCTCGAGCCGCAGGTCGGGCACGAGCCCGGCGTCGACGAACGAGCGCAGCGCGCGCTCCTCGCCCAGGTCGAGCACGATCGCGTCGCCGGGCTCGCGCCGGAGGATGTGCGAGACGACGCAGTCGTCGCACGCGCTCGTGTGCTGCATCACGCAGTCGTCGCAGTCGATCCGCATGCCCCGCACGCTCCCACGGGGGTGTGACAGCCCCTCGCGACACCGCGCGCCCTCCGCGCGAATGCCCTTCCTGTTCGCGCGGAGAGTGGTTACTCGGACATTCTCCGCGTTCACCCCAGAAGAGGCAAGTTGCGTGAATCGGTCACTCTGCGTTAGACCGACGCCCGGCAAGTAGGGCTACCGACCACGGGCAGTGGTCGAAGAAGGGCTGGGGCCATGAAGGGCAGGGCTGTCTTCATCGCGATCGCGCTCGCAGTGAGCTCGTTCGCGATCGTCGCCACCGGTGCGACCGGCATCACGCCGGCTGGCGCCGACACCGTCTCGACCGACTTCGAGAGCTACTCGAACGGAAGCGTCTACGGCCAGGGTGGTTGGACCGGTACGCCCAACGCGTGCGGAACGGTCGACGAGGCGGTCGTCGACACGAGCGGCTTCCCGGGCGCACCGCCGGAGTTCGGGACCAAGGCCTGGCGCGTCTCGAACAGCGTCTTCGGTGGCTGCTTCGCTCAGCCGAAGTCGCCGTCACTCGCGAACCAGGCCGGTGAGATGTCCGCGGCCAGCGGCGGACAGTCGGGCGGCCACCGGCAGTCGACCTACGAGGCGGAGTTCACCGTCGCGTCGGCGACCGGTGCCTACCAGCACAACCTCCAGCTCGTCGTCAACCCCGACCGTGGCGACGGCGCGCGGATGAGCTACCTCGGCGTTCGCCACGTCGACGGAGCGAACCTGACCTTCCTCTTCTACGACGTGCAGGGCGGCGAGACGCCCAGCTTCGTCCCCACCGAGATCCCCGGAACCTTCGACCCCACGGTTCCGCACACCGTGAAGATCGCCATGGAGTTCGTCGAAGGACCGAGCAACGACATCGTCGAGATCTTCGTCGACGGCAACCTCGTCCACACAGGGACCTCCTGGGAGGACTACTACCGCTTCTCCGGCGAGAGCAACAACAACGGTGCTGACCCGCAGCCGTGGCCGACGCGCACCGTCGACTCCCTCCTGTTCCGGCCCGGCTCGCCGGCCGAGGCGACGGTCGCGGGCAACGGCTTCCTCATCGACAACCTCAACGCGTCGACCCCGGACCCGGCGGCGTCGCACACCGACGTCACCGTCACGCCCGGCGCGCTCAACGGGTGGGGCTTCCTCCAGGAGTCGCCCACCGCGCTCGAGACCGGCACCTTCGTGACCGGTCCTGACACACCGCCGGCCGGCGTCGGCAGCGTGCAGCTCGCGGTCACGGCGAGCGAGGGCCACATCGTCGCGACCCAGGCCTACGACGGCACACGACTCGACGAGATCAGCGTCCTCGAGTACTCGACGTACCAGCCAGGTCCGACGCTCGCCGCAACCCTCCAGTTCGGGATCAAGTACCGGCCGACCGACACTGCGTTCGGTGGACGGCTCGTGTTCGAGCCGTACCAGACCGTCGGCACCGTAGGAGCGGGCTGGCAGACCTGGAGCCCGCTCACGGGCAAATGGTGGGGCAGCAACACCTCCGCGAACGGGACGGGTCTCGGTGCGTCCGGCGAGTGCTCGCAGAACTTCCCGTGCACGTGGTCGCGCGTGCTGGAGCTGTTCCCGAACGCCGAGATCGGCAACGGCGGCAACCCCACCGATGGCCCACTGCTCTTCAAGGTCGGGGCCTTGGGGAGCTGGCCCGGCTTCACCGGCAACGTCGACAAGCTGACGATCGGCGTCGGGGGCGGCCCCGCGACGACGACCTACGACTTCGAGCCAGGATGCACGACCACTTGCTACGTGGACTCCGGCGTCGTGACCTCTGGTGACGGGCACCCCGCCACGCCGTTCAAGACCATCCAGGAAGGCGTAGATGGCGTGGCGGTCGACGGCGAGGTCGTCGTCGCAGCCGGCACGTACGACGAGCACGTGACGATCGACAAGTCTCTGACGCTCACCGGCGCGGGCGAGACGACCGTCATCGACCCCTCGACCGACGGGCCCGCCATCACCGTGACGTCGGGCGGCACGTCCGAGACAGATCGGCTCGTCCTCAACAGCCTGAAGACGACCGGAGCGGGCGGCGGGCGCCCCAACGGGCAGGGCATCAAGCTCGCCGTCCCGACCGCGGCCGGCCACATCACCCTCATGAACGTGACGAGCACGGGCAACAGCGGTGATGGCCTGCTCCAGAACGGCGCCGGTGCGCTCGAGGACATCGTCGTCGAGAGCTCGAGCTTCTCGGGTAACGCGTACGGCGGCTATGCCGTGACGGCCGGCGCGGGCGAGATCACGAAGTTCCGCGTCGACAACAGCCACTTCGACGACAACGGCACATGGGGCTGGTCGGTGTTCATCAAGAACAACCCGGGCGTGGGTCCCTACGTCCCCACGCTCACCGACGTGGTCGTCGAGGACTCGAGCTTCGACGGCAACGGCCACAAGGGCATCTACCTCGAGCGACTCGACGACGCGCTCCTCCAGCGCCTCAGCGTCGTCGGCTCTGGTGACGGCGCTTCACTGCCGGAGGCCGGCTTCACCGCCCACGCGGCCGGCATCGACATCAATCTGAAGTACCGAGAGTTCAGCGACATCGAGCTGCTCGACTCGACGATCACCGGCAGTGGTGGCGGCGACGCGACGAACGGCGGTGCGCTGCTGTTCAAGCAGCGCGACGACGCACCCAGCTACGGGCCGCCAGCTCAGCCCGCCGCGACGGTCGACGACGTCACGATCAGCGGCAATGTGATCAGCAACAACCCGGTGACGGGCGTGCGCTTCGGCGAGCCCGGCAAGACCAATGCCGGACCGACCGACACGCACGTCAATCACAACACGATCAGCAACAACACCGGGATCGGGTTCAACGCGGAGAACACGTCGGCCGCGATCGACGGCGAGTGCAACTTCTACGGCACCGAGGACGGTCCGAGCGGCGAGGGCGCGGGGACGGGCGACGACGTCTCCGTGAACGTCGACTTCACGCCGTGGAAGATCGCCGAGGACTCGCCGTGCCCGCCGAACGTCCCGGGTGCGCCGACCGGCGCCCTCGGTACCGGTGGCGACGAGCAGGCTCTGGTGAGCTTCGTTCCCCCGGTCGACAACGGTGGCTCGTTGGTGACCGAGTACACCGCGACCTGCGTCTCGGAGGACCCGGACACCGAGCGGTCTGGCAGCGGGACGGTCTCGCCGGTGACGGTTGGCGACCTCGAGAACGGGACCCTCTACGTGTGTTGGGTGCACGCGACCAACTTCGCGGGTGACGGACCCAACTCGAACTTCGCGTTCGCCACGCCGGGGACCTCCCCCGACGCACCCACTGACGTATCGGTGGTCCGCACCGGCTCCGATGCAGAGGTGAGCTTCACCCCGCCGCTCGACGACGGCGGCTTCCCGATCACCGAATACACCGCGACGTGCATCGGCCCGGACACCAAGACGAGCACGGGTGCTGGTTCGCCGATGGTCGTCTCGGGACTCGCGACCGACGCGGACTACACGTGCACGGTCAGGGCGACGAACGCCAGAGGCGACGGTGACGAGTCCGACGGGTTCATCACCGCTGCAGCTGATGGGACACTCGCGGGTTCGGTGCACGACCTCGTCCCCCCCAAGGGAACCGGTGCGGCATTCGACGCCACTGCGAACGTCGGGGTGCTGATCTGTGAGGCCGGCGGGGCCCCAGGCTGCGCAGAGCCCCAGCAGGAGCAGGCGGTTGCCGACGGCACGTTCACGAAGCTCCTCGAGGAGGGCGACTACGAGGTCGCGCCCTACTACTGCAAGTCGAGTCGACCGTCGTGCGCACCGGACTCCTCAGGGATCCGTGTCGGGCCGACGTGGACGCCGGTGACCGTCGAGGCGGGACTCACGACCGACCCGGCAGTCGCGCTGAACGTCGGGTTCCGACCGGATGTGCAGGCCCGTCGTGGCGACGGCACGGCCTTCAGGGGCTCGAACACGTATGCGGCGACCGGCAGTACGGCTCCGTCCATCTCGGCCGGAGTCATCGGCAGTCGGACCTTCGTCGTACGCATCGACAACGACGGCGACCTCCGGGAGAGCATCAACCTTCGGGCCGCGAAGCTGATCGGCAGCCGCTTCAACGTGACCTACCGAGTGAACGGCGCGAAGCTGCAACGCATCGGTACGACGACGGGGCGCGACTTCGCGTTGGATCCCGGCGACCAGCGCACGGTCACCGTCACCATCACGCCCAAGGCGGGAGCACTGCCAGGCAACCAAGCGGTGGTGCAGCTCCGGGCCCTCTCCAAGGGGCAGGCAGGCGGCGCCAAGGCCGACTTCGTCAAGGTCCGGGTGACGAAGATCTGACTGCTAGCGAGCTCTGGTGATCGCACGGACCGCGTCGGCAGCGCCGTCGCTGGTCCGTGCGATCACCGTGACCGTTCGCCCGGTGCCCCTCTTCGCCTTGGTGGTCACGACCACCTGTACTCGGAGTGTCTTGCTCGACCCGGGGGCAACGTTCGCGTAGCCGAACGTTCCTTGCGTGACCTTCTTCGTCACGTTCGCGGCGCCCGAGTAGTAGCGGACCGTGAAGCCGGGAGTGCTACCAGGACCTCGGACGATGAACTTGTCGGTCCTGGTGCCGTCATTGCGGAAGCGGACCGAATAGTTGAGTCCCTTGCCGCGCTTCTGATCTCCCCGCACGGTCTGTTCCGCCAGGTTGCGGTAGATGCCGACCCCGACGAACGCACCACTCCCACGCCGGACCTGTGCGTCGGGCTGGCGGGTGGCGGCGGGCGGTTCGGGCGTGCCGGTCGGTGCGTCGGGGGTGAAGCGGCTCTGGACGAGGAGGTTCGGCGAGCCTGCGCCCGCACCCGTCACAGTGTCCGACGTGCTCGCGGAGACGACGGCCGCGGTCACGGTCGCCGGTGAGGCATCGGGGTCGGTGGCGAGGTAGAGGGCGGCGACGCCTGCGACGTGCGGTGACGCCATGGAGGTGCCCGACATCGTGGCGACCCCGGTCGGTGACCCGGCCCCGGCCGAGCGGATCGACACCCCGGGGGCGAACACGTCCAGGCACGAGCCGTAGTTCGAGAAGCTGGCACGTGCGTCACCACTGGTCGTCGCTCCGGCCGTGATCGCGCTCGGCGCACGTGCCGGCGAGGCGTTGCACGCGTCCGCCGCGCTGTTGCCAGCGGCGACCACGTAGGTCACCCCGTCAGCGACTGAGCGGGCGACCGCCGCATCGAGGCTGATCGACGGACCGCCACCGAGGCTCATGTTCGCGATCGCCGGCTGGCCAGGCTGGTGCTGCGCGGTGATCCAGTCGATCCCGGCGATCACGCCCGACGTGCTACCTGAGCCCGAGCATCCCAGCACTCGTACCGGGACGATGGTCACTCCCTTCGCAACGCCGTACGAGCTGCCGCCGATCGTTCCCGCGACGTGCGTTCCGTGGCCGTGGCAGTCGCTCGCGGCGGGCAACCCGTCGCCGATCGCATCGAAGCCCTCGGCCACACGACCGTTGAAGTCTTGGTGATCGCCGCGCACACCGGTGTCGAGCACGTAGGCAGTGACGCCGGCGGCCGTCGTCTCGTAGGTGTATGACGCGTCGAGCGGCAGCGCCGGCTGGTCGATCCGGTCGAGGCCCCAGGGCGGCGACGGCTGCGTCGCGTCGATGGTGAGCACGCGATCTGGCTCGACCAGCTCGACCCGCGGGTCCGCCTCGAGGCGGGCGACGTCGGTCGCGTCGAGCGTCGCCGCGAAGCCGTCGATTGCCGTGTCGAACACGTCGTCGACGGGGTTGCCGCGCGCGATCTCGCCTGCCGCGACGGCATCGGGATCGGTCCCAGGCTCGAGCGTGACGATGTACTCCCCGGGGATCTCGGCACCGGTGGGAAGCGCTTCGGGAGCCGTCGAGCCTGGTGTGCTCGCGGAGCCCTCCCCCGCCGGTCCGGGCATCGGAGCAGACGCACCGTCGTCAGGGTCGATCTGGACCGGCGGAACGATCTCTTGCCCGGGCTCGGTACCCGGCGGGAGCGTCGTGGTGGTTGTGTCCGGCGTGGGGGGCACGGTGGTGTCGGGTTCAGCGGCACCGACGACCGCCGGGGTCACGACGCCGATCGAGAGCGCGACGGTACCGGCGATGATCAGCCGGGCCGTGTGCCGGCGAGAAGAAGACGCCCACCCGTGAACCACGCAGAGTGGTCATCGGCCTCATCGGCAGCCCACTTGACCGCGGTGCGTGATCGATGGGGTGGTGTTGGGCGTCCCCTGGGGACGCCTGCCCCATCCCATCCTCCGGCCGCCCAGGCGGCCCGGGGGCGGCCCGGGGCCCTCGCTCAGCGCCGCAGGACGTCGAGCAGGGTGGCGGCGGAGACCACTGCGGCCCCGGCGGCCTCCGCGTGCTCTCGAACCCACCCGTCGGAGGAGGCCACGATGGCGGGCGTCGACGCCGACAGGCGCTCGACCTCCCGGATGACCACCGGATCGGCCTTCTCGCCGTCGCTGGAGAAGACGGTGCGCACGCCGGCCCGGCGGGGCGGTCGGACGCCCTCGACGTCGGCCCCGTCGAACACCACGATCACGTCGGCCCGGAGGCGCAGGTGGAGCCGCTCGAGCGCCGCCAGCAGGCGCTCGCGCTGGGTGGCGACCGGCTCCTCGCCCCAGCCCGCCATCGAGACGTTGTAGCCGTCGACGACGAGGCGCACGCCCCGGGTGCGCAGCATCGTGTCGAGCGCGGCCGGCGAGTCGGCCGCGAGACCGGGTGGGCACGGCACCTTCGAGCGCGTCGCGGTCGCCTTCGCCCGCCGCGGCGCACCCGAGACGCTCGGTCTGGTGGTCAGCGACTCGAGGCGGGTCGCGAGCTGCTTCGCCTCGCGGGCCGCCTCGGCGATCGACCGGACGTCGTCGGGATCGAGGACCGGTTCGGCCGGACGCTCGACCGCCTCCTTCTGCTCCCGGCGCACCTCGCGCAGCCGTCGCTCGGCCTCACGGGCGCGGTCGCGCTCGCGAGTGAGGCGCTCCTCGGCGGCCGCGGCCTGCTCCTCGGCCGCGGCGGTGCGCGCCTCCGCCTCTTGGCGGCGCCGGGCTGCGTCCTCGACGGCCCGATCGGCACGCATCTCCCGTTCGCGACGGGCGCGTCGCTCTTCGCGCAGCTCGGACTCGAGGCGCTCGACGGTCGCCTGGGCCACGTCGCGGGCCTGCTCCGCGCGGCGGCGCGCCTCGTCGGTCGATGCGTGCTGCATGTCGCGCGCCCGCGCGTCGTCGAGCCGCTCCTTCTCGATGCGCTGACGATCGAACGCGAGGTACGCGAGCCCGAGCCCGAACGCCCAGCCGTCGGGGCGGGCCGCGTACAGGACCGACGCGAGCAGCGGAAGGTCGGACTGCCCGGCCGCGTCCTCGACGTGGCGCAGCGCCCCGGCGACGTTCCAGCGCTCGAGCACGGCGGCCGCCTCGCGCTGCTCGAGGAAGCGTTCGGCGACCCGCTCTCGGAACGGAGCGTCGACGTCGAGGGCTCGGTGCAGCTGCTGGCGCGCCGCGGTGCTGCGCAGCCGGCGCGGGTCGAACCCCGCGAGGGGCCGCAGCACCGTGGGCAGGGCGCCGTCGTACCCCGGGATGCTCGATGCGGCCGCATCGAGCAGCGGTGCGAGCAGCGACTCCGGGAGCGGCAGGATGCCCTCGTCGGACGTGACGGTCACGGTCGGCTCGGCCATGCGCGCGTCACCCGCCCCGTCCGGCGCGGCTCACGACTCCCCGACCGGTTCCTCCACCGGGAGGAGCTCGATGGCGTCTCCGCTGGCGGCGCACCAACGGCAGGCGACCTCCTCGACCCGCTCGTCGAGCAGCTCGCGGTCCTCGACCTCGAGGTCACCGCCGACGCTGAAGTGGTGGTACTCGCGCGTGCGACGGGTGACGGTGACGTCGAAGCGGGTGAGGTTGCCGCAGGCGCTGCACCGGTAGCGGGTCGCCGTCATCGGGTGCAGTGTACCGGCGCCTTCACGCATCACGAACGTGCGTTCGTGGCGCGCGCGTCGCTACCGCATCGCCTTCTTGCGCTGGCGGCGCAGCATCCAGCGCCTCCCGCCCTCGACGATCAGGGTCACCAGCACGGCCGACACCAGCGCCCAGAGGGCGATCACCACCACGATGGGGAGGAACCGGCCCAGGTCGCGCTTGACGATGACGTCGAGCAGCTTCTGGCTGCTGAGGTAGCCGAGCTGGCGAGCCGGGAGACCGACGATGATCAGCCCGAGCGGCAGGGCGACGACCCACGCGCCGATGCGCAGCACCAGCGGGAGCTGATCACGACCTCCCTCGGACCGGCGCCCCGGGGTGCCGACGGGGCCGCCCGTGCGAGCCGGCGTGCTCGGCGTTGCGGTGGGTCGGGCCGTGGGCGGCGCGCTGCTCGGGGCGAGGACCGCGGTCCCGCCCGCCGCCACCGGAGCCGCAGCGGGCGCGCGCCCACGTCCTCGACGCGGTGGTGCGGGTGCTCCGGGCGCCGACGCCGCGGGCGCGGCGTCGCCGCCGCGGCTCGGAGCCGGCGGAGCCGGATCGCTCCCCCGGCCACCCTTGCGGCCGAGGCCGGGCGGCACCTTCATGGTCTGACCGCAGGAGTCGCACCGCACCGCACCGCTGGCGGGCACCGAGTCGATCCGAGTGGTCGCACCACAGGACGGGCACTGGAGCGCCTTGGCCATCAGGCTCCTGCCTCTCGGGCGGCGACGCTGATGCGCACCAGCGACTCGAGCGCCGCCGCCGCCTTGCCGTCGTCGATCGACGCCGCGCCGAGCTCGACGCCCGCCGCGAGGTCGTCGGCCAGCCCCGCGACGACGAGCGCCGCGGCCGCGTTGAGCAGGGCGATGTCGCGCACCGGCCCGTGCTGGCCGGCGAGGACGCGGTGGACGACCTGCGCGTTGCCGGCCGCGTCGCCCCCCGCAAGCGCACCCGGCTCGACCCGCTCCAGGCCCAGCGAGGTCGGGTCGAGCTCACGGCACTCGACCCGCCCGTCGACGAGCTCGAACACCGTCGACGTCGTCGTGGTGGTCAGCTCGTCGAGACCGTCGTGACCGAAGAAGACCATGGCTCGCTGGGTGCCGAGCTCGGCGAGGGCGCCGACGATGCGCTCCGCCATCGCGGCATCCGACACGCCGACCGCCTGGCGCTTCACCCCGGCCGGGTTGGCGAGCGGTCCGAGGAAGTTGAACGTGGTCGGCACACCGAGCTCGCGACGCGCCGGCCCGGCGAATCGCAGCGCGGGGTGGAAGCTCGGCGCGAAGCAGAAGCCGACGCCGGCCTCGCGGATGCAGCGCGCCACGCCCTCGGGCGCGAGGTCGATGACGACGCCGAGCGCCTCGAGCACGTCGGCCGACCCGCACGTCGACGACTGCGCCCGGTTGCCGTGCTTGGCGACGTGCGCGCCGGCGCCGGCGGCGACGAGCGCGGCCATCGTCGACACGTTGACGGAGCCGGAGCGGTCACCTCCGGTGCCGCAGGTGTCGACGAGCGGCGCCACGTCGTCTACCTCGACGCGCTCGGCGAAGGCGAGCATCGTGCGCACGAGCGTGGCGAGCTCAGCCGTGGTCTCGCCCTTCGCCCGGAGCGCGACCGCGAAGCCGGCGATCTGGGCGTCGGTCGCCTCGCCCCGCAGGATCGTGGACAGGGCGCGCTCGGCGAGCTCCGGCGGCAGGTCGTCCCTGCGCAGGAGCCGGCCGATCACGTCCGGCCACAGTGCTGGCTCGCTCATCTCGCCCCGGTCCCCATCTGCCCCGTCAGTCCCACCACAGATCATGGTCGAGGACGCCCCGCGCGATCAGCCCGAGCTGCACCTGGGTCGTGCCCTCCACGATCGTCAGCTGCTTGGCATCGCGGTAGAGGAGCTCGAGCGGGTGATCCTCCATGTAGCCGGCGGCGCCCAGCATCTGGAGCGCCTCGCTCGAGGTCTTCACCGCGAGCTCGGTGGCGTAGTACTTCGCCATCGAGAGGTACGGCACCCACTCCTTGGTGAACTGCCCGCGATCGGCCATCCACGCGGCGCGATAGGTGAGCAGCCGGGCTGCCTCGATCTCGGCCGCCAGCTCGGCGATCTTCCACTGGATGCCCTGGAAGTCGGCGATCGTGCGCTCGAACGCCTCGCGCCGGCGCACGTACTCGACCGCGTACATGAGCGCGCCCTCGGCGCACCCGATGCCCCGCGCCGCGACGATCGGGCGCATCGAGTTGAGGCCGAGCATCGCGAGCCGGAACCCTCCGATCTCGCCGACGACGTTGGCGGCGGGCACGCGCACGTCGTCGAGCAGCAGCTCACCGGTGTCGACGCCCTTCACGCCCATCTTCTTGTCGACCCGTCCGACCGACACGCCGGGCCACGACCGCTCGACGACGAAGGCCGAGATGCTGTCGTGGGCGCGCGACTCGACCGGGCCGGTCTTGGCGAACACGCAGTACCAGTCGGCCTGCTCGACGCCCGACATCCAGCACTTCGTGCCCGACAGGACCCAGTCGTCACCGTCGGGGCGAGCCCGGGTGCGCATGCCCATGACGTCGCTGCCGGCCTGGGGCTCGGAGAGCCCGAACGCGGCTCGGGCCTCGCCCGTGGCGATCGGTGTGACGTAGCGGCGCTGCTGGTCGTCGTCGCCGGCGATCAGCACCGGTCCGGTCGGGAGCCGGGTCAGGAGGAGCATCAGTGCGGCCGCCTGGGAGTACTTGGCGACCTCCTCGATGGCGAGCGTCAGACCGAAGATGCCGGCCCCGGACCCGCCCAGGTGCTCGGGGATGCACAGGCCGGTGAGACCCGCGTCGACGAAGAGGTCGAAGAGGTCTTGGGGGTACTCCTGGGTGGCGTCGATCTCCCGGGCCCGGGGGGCCACCCGCTCCTGGGCGAGCTTGCGCACCGTCGCCCGGAGCTCCTCGAGCTCGGGTGGGAGATCGAACTGCACCGGAGCAGGCTACCGGCCGCCTCCCGACGCCCCGGGTTCGCCCCGCTGCTTCACCCCGGGCGCGAGCGGCCCCGATCAGGGGGGCTCAGGCGGAGCGGCGGCGCTGACGGACGAGCCGGCGACGCTCCCGCGCGGTGAGACCGCCCCAGACGCCCTCCTTCTCGCGCGCGGAGATCGCGAACTCGAGACAGGGCTCTCGCACGGGGCAGAGCTCGCAGATCGCCTTCGCCGCCTCGGCGCCCGCCTCGTCCTCCTCCGCAGGATGGAAGACCTGGGGGTCCACGCCTCGGCATCGCGCCTGGTCACGCCACGTGCCGCTCATCGCTCTCTCCTCACTCGCCTCGGGGGGACCGGGGGCGAGCATCTCGACAACCACGGTGACGGCCGATCTATTCCGGTCCCGCGCCTCGCCTGCCGTCCGACCCGGCGCGGGGAGCGTCACCGCCCGACGGTGTCCTTCCCCGGATCCCGCTCCCCCAACCCCGGCTCGGACCCGTCCCGGCCTCGGCCGGGGGGTGGCGGCTCGGTCCGGCGCCCCGAGAGGTGACTCGTAGGATCGGCGCCCGTGACCGATGCCGGCGTCGTCGACCACCGGCCGCGCAAGCTGCTGGCGATCGGCCTGGCGGCGGGGGCTGCGCTCCCGGGCCTCGTGCTCTCGCTCGCCGGGGTCCACGTGCCCGAGCTCGTCGGTGCCGCGGTGTTCGGCATCGCCGTGGTGGGCGCCGCGTTCCTCCTCGCGTGGGGCGCCGAGGCCCTCGAGCTCGACGTGTCGCGCGGCCTCGCGCTCGCGGTCCTCGCCCTGATCGCCGTGCTCCCGGAGTACGCGGTCGACTTCACGTTCGCGTTCAAGGCCGGCAGCGATCCCGAGACCTACGCGCCGCTCGCGCTGGCCAACATGACCGGCGGCAACCGACTGCTCATCGGCATCGGTTGGCCGCTGGTGGTGCTGCTCGCGGCCTGGCGGCTGCGCTCGACCGCCCGGCGGGAGGGCTACACCGGCGAGATCGACACCGAGGTTCGCCTCGACCGCCCGCACGCGATCGAGATCGGCTTCCTCGTGATCGCGACCCTCTACTCGCTGACCCTGGCGTTCAAGGACCACCTGACGCTGTGGGACGCGGCGATCCTGGTCGCGCTCTACGTCGCCTACGCGCTCCGGATCTCGCGCACGCCGGCCGAGGAGCCGACGCTGGTCGGGCCCGCACAGCTGTTCGGCGCGATGCCGAGGACCCGTCGCCGCATCACCGTGGCGGCGGTGCTCCTCTTCGCCGCGTTCGCGATCGTGATGTGCGCGGAGCCGTTCGCCGAGTCGCTCGTGCAGACCGGCGAGGAGTTCGGCGTCAGCACGTTCCTGCTCGTGCAGTGGCTCGCCCCGCTCGCCTCGGAGGCACCGGAGCTGCTCGTCGCGGCGCTCTTCGCCTGGCGCCTCAACACCAACGGCGGGCTCGGCATGCTCGTCTCGTCGAAGGTCAACCAGTGGACGCTGCTCGTCGGGACGCTGCCGATCGTCTTCGTGATCGCCGGCGGCGCGCTCAGCGGCCTCCCGCTCGACGGCCGGCAGCAGGAGGAGCTCTTCCTCACCGCGGCCCAGTCCGCCTTCGCGGTCGCGATCCTCCTCAGCCGCAGCGTGTCCGTTCGGGAGGCCTTCGCGCTGCTGGGGCTGTTCCTGGCCCAGTTCGTGCTGGGCGGGGTCCTGCCCGCCGACGTGCGGGAGGTGGAGCGTCTCGCGGTGGCGATCCTCTACTTGGTGCTGGCCGCGGTGCTGGTCGCCCGCCAGCGTCACGCCGTGCGACCCTTGTTGCGTGACGCCTTCCGCACGCCCGTCCGAGAGCTGGCCCACGACCCCGCCCCGGCCGCCGGCCCCGCTGGCCCGTGACCAGCAGGAGCGCTGAGCGATGACCGAGCCGATGTCGACGACGGGTCCCGAGCGGGACACGAACCCCGACCCCGACGGGATCGACTGGCGCGTCGTGCTGCGGGGCGCGCTCTACGGCCTCGCCGTCATCGTCCCGGTCACGGTCCTGCGGGCAGTCCTCGACCGCGAGGTCCACGACTTCGACGACAGCGGGTGGATCTACCCGCTCTTCGTCCTGATCCTGGTCGCGTACGGCAGCGCCGGGTGGGTCGCAGGACGGTGGCGGCCCGACGCACCCCTCACCCACGGCGCCCTCGCCGGGCTCGGCGCGTTCATCCTGTGGATCCCGATCCGGATCGTGATCTGGAGCGTGCGCGAGGACGGCCGTGCGCTGTTCAGCGGCGACGACGCCGCGCTGAGCCCCGGTCAGGTCTTCACGCAGGTGGTGATCGCGTCCGCGATCGGCATGTTGGGCGCGTTCGTCGCGGCGCGCATCACGACCCGTAGGGCGGCCTGACGTCCCGGAGCAGGCTCGGCCGCGTGCGCGCTGCGCTCGCGAGTCAGGCGAAGACGACCTTGCCCGCGTCGATGACCACGTTGTCACCGACTCGGGTCTGGAACACCGCTTCGCTGCCGTCGATCCACATGCACACGTCGAGCCGCTCTCCCGGGAACACCGGCGTCGAGAAGCGGCCCTCCATGTGCTTGAAGCGCGAGGGATCGCCGTCGCAGAGCCCGTGCAGCAGCGCCCGACCGGTGAACCCGTACGTGCACAGGCCGTGCAGGATCGGCTTGTCGAAGCCGGCGAGCTTCGCGAACGACGGGTCGGAGTGCAGCGGGTTGCGGTCGCCGCTCAGTCGGTAGAGCAACGCCTGGTCGGGACGGGTGTCGTAGGAGACCACCTTGTCGGGCTCGCGCTCGGGCGCGACGTTGCGCGGCCCGCTCGGCCCACGATCGCCGCCCCAACCACCCTCGCCGCGGATGAACGCCGACATCGTCGTCGAGAAGAGCGGCTGGCCCGACTCGTCGGTCGCCTCGTTCTCGAGGACGACCACCGCGGCCTTGCCCTTGTCGTACATCGCGGCGACGCGGCTCTTCATCATCGCCGTGCCCTCGGCCGGGAGCGGCTGGTGCAGGGTGACCGCCTGCTCACCGTGCACGAGCATCGCCCAGTCGAACTTGCCGATCGCCTCGAAGGGCGACGGACCCTTCGACTCGCGCGGGTTGATGACCACCGGCATGGTCGGCAGCGCCCGCTGGGTCACGCCCTCGGAGTTCTCGGTCGTGAACTCGAGCTCGAAGCCGGTCGGGTCGGAGGCCCCGGCGCCCACGCCCAGGGCGTAGAGGAGGCTGTCCTTCGACGACCAGGTGGCCTCCGACGGCTCGGTCTCGGTCCCCACCGCGTCGGGGTTCAAGGGCATCTCGCGTCCTCCTCTGTGGCATCGCTCGCTGCGGTCCGGGGCACCCGACCCGCGGTCGCTCGCTCCGCGTCCTGTTCGGCGTCCGGCGGCAGTCTCCCCCGAGGCCTCGCCCGGCGGCCAGTCACCGCACGGCGACGGTCTTGCCGATCACCTCGCCCCGGGCGATCACGTCGAGCGCGGCGGGGATCTCGTCGAACCCCACGGTCCGGGTCACCACGCTGTACAGCCGACCGGCCTCGAACAGCGTGAGCAACGCGGCGTGGTCGGCCTCGTGATCGACGCGGTCGTACGCGCCGACGTACACGCCGAGGGCGGATGCGTTGCGGCCCACCAAGCGGGCGACGTCGACGTCGGGCCAGCGCCCCGCCGCGAAGCCGACGGCGAGGAACCGCCCGCCACGCGCCAGGAGGTGCACCGCCTCCTCGCCGGCCGTGCCACCGACGGGGTCGAACACGAGGTCGACCCCGCGCCCGCCAGTGACCTCGCGGACCGTCTCGGCGACGTCGGCGGCGCGCCGGTCGATGACGACGTCTGCGCCGAGCGTCTCGCAGTACGCGCACTTCTCGGGCCCGGCCGCGACCGCCACGACGCGCGCGCCGAGTGCGGCCCCGACCTGGATCGCCGCGGCACCCGAGCCGCCCGCCGCGCCCAGCACCAACAGGTCGTCGCCCTCCACCAGGCACCCTCGACGCACGAGCCCGATCCAGGCGGTCGGGTACCCGATCCGGAAGCCCGCGGCGTCGGCATCGCTCATCGCGGCGGGGACCGGGAACGCGTTGTCGCACGTGACGATCGTCTCGTCGGCGAAGCCGCCGCGACCGTGCACGAAGTCGGTGACGCCCATCACGCGATCGCCGACGGCGAACGGCGCGTCGGCGCCCGCTTCGAGCACCACGCCGGCCACCTCCTGACCCGGCGTGAACCGCCCGGAGGGCGTCAACGGGTACGTCGCCCGGCACATCAGCACGTCGGGGAGGCCGAGCGCGGCGGCGCGCACCCCGATGCGCAGGTCACCCGGGCCGGCCACGGGAGGATCGCACTCCACGAGCTCGAGCACGTCGAGCGGCTCCCCCGCTCGGTCGACCTGCCAGGCCCGCATCAGCCCGACGGTATCCGGGCGACGTCGGCTCAGGTGCGGTAGCGCCACGCCACGTGGCGCTGGCGGGCGCGGATCTCCGCCCGGCGTGTCGACGCGTCCACCGTGGGCGTGTCCGGCGGGAGCACCGCCCGGAGGTCATCGACGTCGACGAGGCGCGCCTCGATCGTCGGCTCCGCGCGGGTGTCGATCCAGCGGTGGGTGATCATCCCCTCGGCCCGACCCTCGGTGTCGAGCCAGTTGGGGACGCCGGGGTCGGTGGCCGCGACGACCGCGCGGAACCGGCCGTCGGACGACAGCACGGTCTGGGTGTGGTTGAGGCTCGTCGTGTGGTTCGCGTAGTCGAAGGGCTCGAACCAGCCCATCGTGTAGAGCTGCACGTCCCAGAAGCGGGCATCGGGCGGGCCGGCCTCGAGCACGAGCGCCTGCCCCGGCTCGAGCTCGAAGAACCCGAACGAGTAGTGGATCCGTGACGAGCCGCCCGGGTTGTGGCGGGGCGCGCCCATCGTGTTGGGGGGCAGCTCGGCCTTGGCGGCGCGCAGGTAGTCGTTCCAGTAGCCGATCGACCGCTCGACGATCGTCGCGGCCTCGTCGAGCATCTCTCCGACGCGCTCGGGCGTCAGCACCGGGGGCGCGGTGCCGGCGGTGTCGAGGCGCTCGATGGTGACGAGGGCGGGCGCACGGGGCTGCCACTCGAAGTAGTACTCACGGAGGTTGAGCATCCGCGCGTCCGGGTGCAGCCGCACCCAGCTCGTCACGTCACCTTCGGGCTCGCTGGCCGATAGCGTGATGCTGAAGTCGTCACCCGGCCCGATCCCGAGCTCGCTCGCCAACGTCTCGGAGAGGATGCCGTAGCGCTCCATGTGCATGTCGCCGTCCTTGACGGTGAGGATGAACTCCTCGCACGCGCCCATGGTGCCGGTCAGCTCGTAGATGCCGTCGCCGCTCACGCGCGCGCGACGCGTCACCTGGTCGACGTTCGGACCGCCCCAGCGCACCACCTGGTCGTTCTGCCGGAAGAACGCCGGGTGCGTCGCGTGCGGATAGCCGATCTCCCAGCTCAGCCAGGCGACGACCTGGTTGGCGAGGTGCCGGTACCCCTCGGCCCGATCGCGATCGGTGCCGGGGAACTCCGGGCCGAGCATCTCCTCGCCGACCCGGGCCAGCCGGTCGCAGAACTCGCGCCACGCCCGGCCGTCGACGACCCGTGCCCCGCCCCCTCGGTCCGCCATCGACGCGCTCACTCCGACCGGATCCCGAAGTGGTCCTGATAGGCCGCGAAGCGCGCCCTCAGCTCGTCGGCGTCGAGCCCGAGCGCCTCGAAGGCGTGCTCGTGGCCCCCGTGTCGTCCGCGTGGCTTCGCATCGAGGTGCGCACGGACGCGACCTTCGACCTCGGGTCCGAAGTCGAGCCCGAAGTGCTCGTGCACCGCGCGGACCGCACCCACCTGGTCGGCCACGAACTCCTCGAACCGCACGTCGATCACCCGCGACTCGTCGATGGCGCCGCTCCGTCGGGCCTCGAGCAGACGGTCGCAGGCGGTGGCGAACGTCTCGGCCTGCTCGCGTGCGACCGCCCGGTAGTCGACGTGCTCGGCGTGGGCCCATTGGAGCGTCGCGGCGAGGCTCGTCACCGAGCTCAGCATCGCCAGCGGGTCGCGGTGGCACACCACCAGTCGCGCGTCGGGATAGGTGTCGAGCATGACCGGTACGTGGTTGACGTGCCCGGGCCACTTCACGACCCAGGTCACGTCGTCGTCGCGGTGCTGGAGCACCTGGAGGATCCGCCGGTGCCACTCGTAGGCGGTGCGCAGGTCGTCGGCGGCGAGGTACTTGCGGTACGACGTCACCGGGTAGTGCGCGGCCAGCACGTCGGTGCGCAGGTCGAGTCCCATGGCCGACGAGTCCTCACGGGGTATCCGTGCGCCCTGCTCGTGCATGCCGTCGAACGCCGGCGCCAGGGCCGCGGTGAGGCGCACGTCGAAGCCGGCGAGGCGCACCCGGGGATCGGACTCCCAGGTCAGGGGGTCGGGCGACGGGGCGGGCGACCAGTACTCCCACGCCATCGGTGCTCGGTGCCCGGGGTCGATGGCGAGCAGCTCGTGCATGATCGAGGTCCCGGCGCGCGGACTACCGGTGACGACGATGGGCGACCGCACGGGCCGCCGCTCGATCGCCGGGGTCTCCGAGACCGCGCGCACGACGCGCGCGCGGCTCTCGAGGTACCGGACGATCACCTCGCGGACGCGCCAGCGTCCGACGACGTGGAGATCGGCCTCCTCCTCGATCGAGCGCACGACGATGCCCAGTGGCTCGGCGTAGGAGTCGCCGCCGAAGTCGTCGGTGCCCGCACGGAGCGCCGCCTCGGCGACGAGCTCGTCGGCGTCGAAGGGCTCGGCCGCGACCGCGTACTGGGGCCCGCCCTCGCCCGCGATCGCGTGGCGCACCCACGCCGGGCGCTCGCCGGGGTCCCACTCCATGGTGTCGTTATCCTCCCACCCGTGCCCGACGGCCCACCCGTGGACCGCACGAGCCTGGCCGATCGGGCACTCGCGGTGCTGGACCGGAACCGGCGCGGCAGCTGGACCTGCCCGGCCGAGCGCTTCTACCCGCACCAGTGGCTGTGGGACTCGTGCTTCGTCGCGATCGGCTTGGCGCGCCACGACGCGGGACGGGCCGCTGACGAGCTGCGCGCCGTGTTCCGGGGGCAGTGGGCGAACGGGATGCTGCCCCACATGATCTTCACGCCGGAGGTCTCCGATGCGGGGAGCCGCCACATCTGGCGCTCGAGGTCGTTCCCCGAGGCGCCGCGCGACGTGGAGACGTCGTGCATCACCCAGCCGCCGGTCGCCGGGCTGGCCGTGTGGCGGGTTGCCGAAGCGCTCGTCGGCGACGAGCGGCGCGCGTTCCTCGCCGACCTGTATCCGCGCGTCCTCCGCTACCACGAGTGGCTGTACCGAGAGCGCGACCCCGACGGTCGCGGGCTCGTCACCCTGATCCACCCGTGGGAGTGCGGGCTCGACACGACCCCGCCGTGGACGCGACTCCTGCGACGCATGCGGGGGCCGTGGTGGCTCGACGTGGCGCTCAAGCTCCGCCTCTCGCGCGTGGCGCGGCTCCTGCGCCGTGACACGCGCTACGCGCCCGCCGCGCAGCGCCTCAGCGACGACGACGGTCTGCGCATGCTCGCGCTCGTGCACCGCGCGCAGCGGAGCGGCTTCGACCTGCGCCGGATGCCACCCGAGAGGTCGGTGCTCGTCGAGGACCTCGCGTTCAACGCGCTCCTCGCCGCGTCCAACGACGCGATCGCGGCGATGGCGGTCGAGCTCGATCAGCCCGTGAGCGAGGAGCTCCAGCGCCGGTTCGACTCGACGCGCGGGGCGTTCACCGAGCTGTGGGACGACGAGACGGGCCAGTACTACCCGCGCGATCGGACGACGGGTGCGCTCGTGAGGCTCCCGACCGTCGCCACGTTCCTCCCGCTGTTGGCTCGGCTCCCCACGCCCGAGCAGACCGAGCGCCTGCGCGCGCTGCTGCTCGACGAGCGCCGCTGCTGGCCGAGGTACCCCGTCCCGTCGGTCCCCCTCGACGATCGACGCTTCGACGAGGCGCGCTACTGGCGGGGTCCGACGTGGGTCAACACCAACTGGCTGGTGATCGAGGGGCTGCGGGCCGTGGGCGATGAGGCGAGCGCCGACGAGCTCGCGCACCGCACCCTCGAGCTCGTCGACCGGGCGGGCTGCTGGGAGTACTTCTCCCCGCTCGACGGCGACGGCTACGGCGCCCCGGACTTCTCCTGGACCGCCGCCCTCACCCTCGCGCTCCTCGCCCCACCAACCCCTTGATGCGCATCTGAGACCCCCTCTGGGGGGTCGCAGATACGCATCAACGCAGGGAGTCGACCGGGACGACGGTGCAGCGCGGGGTCTCGGGCTGGGACTCGGGGAGCAGGAAGCGCCAGAAGATCGTCCCGCGTCGGTGTCCGCCGGTGTCGAGCCAGTTGGGAAGGCCCGGGTCGCGCTCGGCGACGACGATCCGGTAGGTGCCATCGGGCTCGGTGACCATCTGCGCGGCGTTGAGCGAGCAGCGCCGGTGTCGGTACTCGAGCGTCTGCATGTGGACGTTCCACAGCATCACGTTGGTGAACAGCCCGTCGGGCAGCGTGCCCTCCATGACCAGCGCGTCGTCGGGGCCGAGCTCGAAGCCGCCCGACGAGTAGTAGATGTCGACCGCGCCCGCCGCGTCGACCTCCGCGTTGCGGAAGCACCACGGCGTCCCGACGGTGTTGGGGACATCGGACACGAACGGCACGGGGAACGCGGGTGGGTCGCCGAACACGCGCATCCCGATCGTCGTCGCCCTGAGGAACGCGTTCGCGTCGCGCAGGCGCTGCGCGAACGTGGCGTCGTCGAGCGGTGGGGGCGGGCCGACGTCGTCGAGGGGCTCGATCGTCAGGTGCACCGCGACCTCGTGGTCGTTCTGCACCGAGTGCTCGCGCAGGAAGTAGTTGCGGACGATGACGAACCGGGCGTCGGGCGCCAGCTCGATCCAGTTGCCTTCGTGCGGCTCGGCGTTCAGGACGATCTCGTAGCGACCGTCCGATCCGATCGTGAAGTCACGGTCGTTGCGATCGGCGAGGACGGGCCCGTTGATGCCACCTCCGGGATCGGGTCCGTGGATGGTGAAGGAGATGTAGTCCTGGCCGTCACGGCGGCCCCGGATCCGGTACGAGCGATCGCCGCGGATCACGGCCTGCTGGTACAGCGAGTCGGGGTTGTCACCGAGGAACTTGCGCGCCGGTGACACGATCGACGAGAAGCGCGGCCGTTCCGGGTCGCCCTCGACCAGCAGCTCGGACGCCTCCGACAGCAGCTCGGTGACGTAGCGGAACCCCTCGACGACCTCGAGCTCGTCGTCGAAGCGCGCCTTCGAGAGCACGTACTGGTCGCGGATCTCACCGAGGAGCGCGAGGAGCTCGTCGAAGGCTGCGGTCGACTCCGGGGCGTGCGTCATGGGCCGGAGCCTGCCAGATCGCCCGGCTCCGGGTCGGCCGCGCTCGGCGCGCTGCCGGCGCGGACGTGCCGCCGTCGCGGCCGCCCCGTACAGTCCCGTCCCCATGGCCACCCGACCGCGGATCCTGGTGTCGATGCCCGTGGGCACGCGCGTGGGCGGCGACGATCCCCGCGCCCAGGTGGAGCTCGCCCGCCGGGCCGAGGACGCCGGGGCCGACGGCGTCGTGCTCGCCGACCACGTGCTCATGGCGCAGGACCCCGACTACCCGTGGGGCACCTTCCCCTTCCCCGCCGAGACCCCGTGGCTCGAGCCGCTCACCGTGCTCAGTGCGATCGCGGCGGTGACCGAGCGCATCACGCTGGCCACCGGCATCCTCATCGCGCCGCTCCGCCCGGCCGCCCTGCTCGCGAAGACCGTCGCGACCCTCGACGTCCTGTCGGGCGGGCGGGTCGAGCTCGGCGTCGGCACCGGCTGGCAGGCCGAGGAGTTCACCGCGCAGGGCCTCGACCCCGCGCAGCGCGGACAGCTCCTCACCGACTGCATCGCGGCGTGCCGCGAGCTGTGGAGCGGCGGACCGTCGTCGTTCGAGTCGACGACGGTGGCGTTCACCGACGTGTGGTCGGTGCCGACCCCCGTGCGCACCGAGGGCCCGGCCGTCCTCTTCTCCGGGACGCTCACCGCCCGCAACGTCGACCGGATCGTCCGCCTCGGCGACGGGTGGATCCCGATCATGGGCGCGACCGACGACGACGTCGCGACCGGGATCGCGCGCCTTCGGAGCGCGCTGACCGACGCAGGCCGCGACCCGGCATCGCTCGTCGTCCGCGCTCCGGCACCCATCTCGCTCGGTGCCGACGGCACACCGTCGCTCGGGGCGACGCTCGATGCCGCGGCCGGTCTGGCCGACCTCGGCGTCACCGACGTCAACGTCCACGTCATGGCCTTCGCCGCGAGCGAAGCGGACCTGCCCGCCTACTTCGCCGAGCTCGAGCAGCGGCTCGCAGGATGGTGAGCGGGTGAGCGTCTCGATCGACCTCGCGGGCACGGTGGCGGTCGTCACCGGTGGTGCCGGCGGCATCGGTGGCGCGATCTCCGATGCACTCGCGACGGCGGGCGCGCGCGTCGTGATCGCCGACGTCGACGCCGCGCTGGCGAACGAGCGCGTCGCGGCGATCCGGGATCGGGGCGGAGCGGCGGAGTCGGTCGTCACCGACGTGCGCGACGCGGAGCAGGTGCAGGCACTCGCCGATCGGATCCTCGGTGAGGGCCCCGTCGACGTCCTCGTCAACAACGTGGGGCACTACCTGCGGGCGATCCCCTTCCTCGCGAGCGACGAGGAGCACTGGGCCGCGCTGCACGACGTGAACGTGCAGCACGTCTTCCGCTGCACGCGCGCGTTCTTGCCGGCGATGGTCGAGCGGGGCTCCGGGAGCGTGGTCAACGTGACGTCGGTCGAGGGCATCCGGGGCTACCCGCCAGACCCGGTGTACGCCGCGTACAAGGCGGCCGTCACGCACTTCACGCGCTGCCTCGCGCTCGAGGTCGGCGGCACGGGCGTGCGGGTCAACGCGATCGCGCCCGACGTCACCCAGACCGCGCAGGTCGACTACGAGTCGATGGTGCCCGAGGAGCTGCGTGACCGGTGGCCCATCTGGGTGCCGGTCGGGCGCGTCGGAACTCCGGCCGACAACGCGGACGTGGTGCTGTTCCTCGCCTCCGACCTCTCGCGCTTCGTGACCGGCCACGTGGTCCCCACCGACGGCGGCACCGTCGCCGCGGGCGGATGGTTCCGCACGTTCACGAAGCGCCGCTGGACGAACCGCCCGCGCGACCCGTAGTCGCGTCGACGCCCACGATCTCGAGGTCCATCGCCGCCAGCGTCCGATAGATGCGCTGGTCGAGGCGGTGCTGCCACTGGCCGAACAGCAGCGCATCGAGCGGGAACCACACGGCGACCCAGAACGCGACGGCGAGGCCCTCGATCACCACCTCGACCCAGAAGTCGCTCTGGTCGCGGATGCTGCGGTTGACGATCACGAAGCACACCAGCGCGATCAGGGCGATCACGAACGCGAACGTCGCCCGGGAGCGCTCACCCCGCCGGGTGCGATCGACCTCGGTCTCGCTCTGCTCGCAGTACCGGGCGATCGCGAGTCGGATCCGGTCGACCGACTCGGGCGTCGTGTCCTCGGTCGGCAGCTCGAGGCGCAGGTGGACAGAGCGGTACGACGTGGTCGTGTAGAGGTCGTTGACGATCTCGTCGAGGACCGGCGCCGTGCCGTAGTCGGGCGAGAACGGGTCGTCGGGCGCCTTGAACAGGTGCCGGGGGTCGACGAGCCGATAGCTGGCTTCGAGCACGCGGTCGGCCACGGCAGGAGGAATACCACGCCTGCCGCCGCGGGTTGCGCAAGGCATGCCTGCCATCACCGTCGAGAACCCGCTCGTCCTGCCCCGCGTGGAGGCCGCTCCCGACGCCCGGGCCCGCCCCGTGTCGACGGTGGTGCCCGCGCACCACGCCGTGGAGGGCGCCGGCTTCGAGGTGTGGCGCCCGTTCCCCGGCGGCGTCGATGCGCACCTCGCCGACCCCTTCTTCCTCCTCGACCAGCTCGGACCGGTCGAGTACGCCCCCAACGAGCCGGTCGGGGCGCCGTGGCACCCGCACCGCGGCTTCGAGACGGTGACCTACGTGATCGACGGCGTCATCGAGCACCACGACTCCAACGGCGGCGGCGGCGTCATCGGCGAGGGCGACACCCAGTGGATGACCGCCGGCGCCGGCATCCTCCACGACGAGGTGCCGACGAAGGCCTTCGAGCGCTCGGGGGGCCGCTCGCACGGCGTGCAGCTGTGGGTCAACCTCCCGGCCGCGCTGAAGCGCACGCCGCCTCGCTACCAGGCGATCACGGGTGAGCACCTCACCCTGCTCACGTCGCCCGACGGCGGCGCGCTCGTGCGCCTCATCGCCGGCGACCTGGCCGGGCACGCGGGGCCCGGCGTCACCCACACGCCGATCACCTACGCGCACGCGAGCCTGAGCCCCGGCGCCGAGGTCGTGGTGCCGTGGAACCCGGCGTTCAACGCGATGGCCTACGTGCTCACCGGTCGCGGGTACGCGGGCGACGAGCGCCGTCCGGTCGACGCGCACCAGCTCGTGATGTTCGGCGAGGGCGACACGATGCGCATCGGCGCCGCGCCGACCCAGCCCGCGGACTCACCCGACCTCGAGGTGCTCCTCCTGGGCGGGCTCCCGATCCGCGAGCCGATCGCGCACTACGGCCCGTTCCTGATGAACACCCGCGAGGAGATCATCGAGGCGATCGACGACTTCAACGCCGGACGCATGGGCACCGTCCCCGCCCTCGACCTGTCCGCCTCCTGAACACCGCTTGCCTTTTGGCGTCAGCAGACCCGCGTCAGCCGGGTCTGCTGACGCCAGAACGGTCGGGGGTCAGCTCGACGGTGGTGGTGTAGTCGGGGAGCTGGGAGGCGGGCTCTCGGGGGCCGGTCGGCAGGAGGACGTTGCCCTCGGGGAACATCACCTGCACGTTCCCGCGCGCGATCTCGGTGACGAACGCGTGGCCGCGCATCTCGCCGTGCGTCGAGCGAACGAGCACGGGGTCACCATGAGCGACGCCGGCCTGCTCCGCGTCGAACGTCGACACGAACACTGAGTCGCGCACGGCGCCGGTGAGCGGATCGCGGTCGGCGAACACGATCGTGTTGAACTGCTTGCCCCGACGGGTCGACAGCCGCAGGCGACCCGGCTCCGTCGTCGGCGGTGCGACCGCGCTGAACACCCCCTTGCCGTCCGCCGTGGGGAACACCCCGTCCTCGCAGAGCCGCGTCCCGCCCCACTGCACCGAGTCGCCGGTGTCGGCCAGGGTCTCGACGCCCGCGTAGCTCGGGACGACGCGGGCGATCTCCTCGCGGATGTCGTCGCCGGACTCGAACGCCATGAGCTGCGCACGCTCGGGGTCGACCCGACGCGCGACGTCGACGAAGATCTCCCACTCGCTGCGGGCTTCACCGGCCCGGGGGCCACGCACCTCGGGGCTGAACGCGATGCGCCGCTCGGTCGTGGTCTCGGTGCCGCCACCCCGCTGCTCGTAGCGCGTCGCCGCCGGGAGCAGCAGCACCTCGTCGCCGTCGACGAGCATCTGGCTGGACACGACGATGTCCTGGTGCACGCGTAGCGGCACGCGCGCGAGGACCTCCTCGACGTGGTCGGGGTCGGGCAGCACCTCGAGGAAGTTGCCGCCGCTCGACCACAGCACGTCGAGCTCGCCCCGTTCGACGGCGTCGAGCATCTCCGGTGCAGACAGCCCTGGCTCCCCCGAGATCGGGAAGCCGTACTGCTCGGCGAGCGCCGCGGCGTTGTCGGCGTCGACGGCGACGCCGCCCGGCAGTGCAGTCGCGTACGCACCCATCTCGGCGCCGCCCTGCACCCCGGAGTGCCCCCGGATGGGCATGAGCCCGGCGCCGGGGCGTCCGACGTTGCCGCGGGCGAGGCCCAGGTTGACGATCGCCGCGACGTTGTCGGCCCCGTGCTCGTGCTGGGTGATGCCCATCGACCACACCAGCACCGCGCTGTTCGCCGCGGCGTAGCGGCGGGCGAACGACTTCATCTGCTCTTGGGAGATGCCCGACTTCGCGACGAGGTCGTCGAACGACTCGCGCTCCAGCTCGGCGACCAGGTCGTCCCACCCGTTGGTGTGCGCCCGGATGAACTCGTGGTCGACCGCGTCGTCGGCGATCAGGATCTTGAGCACGCCGTTGAGGAACGCGATGTCGCCTCCGGTGTGGACCGGCACGAACTCGTCCGCCATCTTCGTGCCGAACATCGCGCTCTCGACGTTGCTCGGCACCCAATAGCGGTCGAGCCCGGGCTCGCGCAGCGGGTTGACCACGACGACCTGCGCGCCGCGCTTGCGGGCGAGGTACAGGTACTTCATGAAGACGGGCTGCGCGTTGGCGACGTTGGCGCCGAACAGCACGATCAGGTCGCTCTCGATGACGTCGGTGTACGAGCAGGTGGTGGCCGCGACGCCGATCGTGCGCTTGAGCGCGACGGTCGAAGGCGCATGGCACACCCGAGCCGCGTTGTCGACGTTGTTGGTGCCGAAGAACCGCATCAGCTTCTGGGCGACGTAGTAGGTCTCGTTGGTCAGGCCGCGGGCCGTGAGGTAGAGGGCGATCCGTTCGGGCCCCGCGGCCCGGATCCGCTCCGCGAGCAGGTCGAGCGCCTCGTCCCACAAGATCTGCCGGAATCCGGCATCGCCGCGGCGGCGCACCATCGGGTGCCCGAGCCGACCGAGTGCCCGCAGCTCGGTGCCGGACCGCTCACGCAGCGGTCCGACGTCTGCCAGGACCTCGGGGTCGAGGGCCCGCATCGTGTTGAGCTTGAGCAGCGACAGGCGCGTCGAGCACAGGTGGACGCCCGAGAGGGTCCAGTCGTGGAACCCGGCGACCCCGAGCGCGCACCCGTCGCACACGCCCTTGCGCATGATGCGCAGCGCGTACGGCAGGCGCCGCCAGTTGTCGCGCACCGCGTCGAGGATCGCCCGATAGCCGTTCGGACGCGTCTCACCGATGCCGTACGGCTTGAAGCCGACCCACAGGTCACGCCGCGTCCGCCTCGGCCCCTTGATCCGCGCCGATCCCGGCCAGGCCATGGTCGCCATTCTCCCTGATACGTCTCTCGGGCCCCCTATAGGGGGGTCGAGAGACGCATCAAGGGTGAACCGTCACCGCGCGTTCTGGAGGTGGTCGCTGAAGAGGATCGAGATGCGGTCGTCGGTCGAGCGCCATGCAGGGACGTCCATCCGCACGACCTTGCCGTCGCCGCCCCGGGGAGTGGCGCGCACCCGGGTCGTGCCGTCGGGATCGGCGGGGATGAACACGTCGGCGGCGGTGATGAACGGCAGCCCGGCGAGCGCGGGGATCGGCGCGCTCAGGTCGGTCGCCCCGTCGTTCTCCTCGTCGAAGAGGAAGAGGCCGATCGCGCGCTTGTCGATCGGGGCGTTGGCGGCGTTGAGGACGTTCTCCCCGTTGACCTCGAGGACGTCGCTCCCGTCGCCCTGGTCGCCCCACCACTCCTTGTAGCGCTGCACCACGAGCCCCGACTGCTCCGGACCGGTGACGACGAGCGCGCCGATGCCCGCGTTCGGCTCGGAGGTGAGCAGCCGGATCCAGCGGTCGTCGCGCAGGAACGGCTCGGTGTAGAGGTGGTGCACGGCGGCGCCGTCGCGCACGATGGCGAACTCGTAGCGCTGATCGCCCTTCCCCTCGAACGGACCCCACTGGCCGCTGCCGCGCAGCGGGAAGGTCTCCACCGGTTCGGCCGACTGGCGCTCGCCTCGCGCGTCGACCTCGTAGATCTCGAGCGTGGCGCCGTCGACCCCGACGTTCTGGGGGAACAGCACGGCCCGCCCCGAGAGCGCCGCACCGCCGTCGGCCTCGGGCCGGATCGCGGTGGTGCGTGGCGCCTCACCGGTGAAGAACGTGTACATCTCCTCGAACGTCTCGGGTGAGGTCACGACCTGGGTGTGCGTCTGGTCGTCGAACCGCACGTTCTCGGCACCGACGATCTCGCGCGCCGGATCGCCCCGACCCCACACCGCCATGGTCGGCACACCACCAGGCGGGTCACCGCTCGGAAAGCCGTCGAGGTTCACGTAGTGAGCGACTCGCGCCGCGCGCTCGGGCGAGCTCCGCAGGTACTCCTGCATGAGCCGGGTCCCGAGCGAGTGCCCGAGCAGGTCGATCTGGTCACCGCCGGATCGCTCGAGCAGACCCTCGATGATGCCGTCGAGGCGCGCGAACACGTCATCGGTCGTCTCGACACCGAAGGTCGAGTCGTAGTCGAACGCCACGATGCTGCGGTCGTCGTAGCCGTTCGTCGCGAAGCGCCGCGCCTGGGTCTCGAACTGCGCGCCCGACCCCGAGAACCCGTGCACGAAGACGATCGGGCGCGGCCCGCTCTCGCCGGCACCCGACCCGGTCCCGCCACCGGCCGCGGCGGGCAGCGCCGTCGCGACGACGGCGACGAGTGCGATCGTCACCGCGACGAGCGCGGCGGCCCGTCTCCGGCCGGCACCACTGCGTGTCGAGACCATCTCGATCCCCCTCGCGAGCTACGACGTCCAGCCCTCGGACGCACCTCGGATCATCGTGAACGGTCCGGTCGGCCAGCCGAAGCAGTCCATCATCAAGGTATCGACGCTCTGCATGTCGGCGATGCCCTCGTCGACGACCCGCTGGGCCTCCACGAGCGCGGCGCCGTAGATGCGGTTGGCGACGAACCCCCAAGCCGTCGCCGCGTCCCGAACGACGACCGGGTTCTTGCCGCACCGCTCGGCCACCGCGCACACGGCGTCGACGGTCTCGTCGCTCGTCTCACGAGACCGCACGATCTCCGCGAAGCGCATCACCGGCGCCGGGGACGCCCAGTGCCAGCCGATGACGCGGTCGGGACGGTCGGTCGCCGCGCCGAGGGCACCGATGGAGAAGCCCGACGTGTTGGACGCGAGGATCGAGCCCGGCTCCATCCGACGGTCGAGGTCGCGCAGCACTCGGATCTTCAGGTCGAACCGCTCGGGCACGGCCTCGATCACGAGGTCGGCGTCTGCGACCTCGTCGAGGTCGCCGGTGAAGGAGAGGCGCTCCAGCGCGGCCGCCGCCTGCTCCGGCGACACCTTCTGGCGCTCGACGGCACGGTCGAGGCCGTAGCGGCCCGTGCGCACCGACTCCCGGGCGCGGGCGAGCGCACCGTCGTCGATGTCGATGCACGTCGCTCGGTAGCCGAACGTCGCGGCGACCTGCGCGATCCCGCTGCCCATCACGCCGGCGCCGATGACGGCGATGCTCTCGACCGGTGCCACGGCGACCCCCCTTCGCTCGGGCGGAGCGTACGTCGTCCCCCGTGGCATGGTGACGTCGTGAGCTCCGACCCGCTCGTGCAGGCGATGCGCGTGATGCACTGCTGCTACTGCTCGGACAGCGCCGACGCGACGGTCGCGATCCTGGAACGAGGCGTGGGGCTGTCGGCCCGGGCCACGAGCAAGGGGATCCGCGCCGACGGCTCGCCGCTGGGCATCCACCGGATGGTCGAGAGCGACGTCTGCCTCGTCTACGACCCGCGGGGCGGCCGCGTGAGCCCGGCGATCGAGGTCCACGGGTGGACCGACCCCCCGGCCGTGGGCACGCCCTACGACGATCCGACGAACGTCGGCATCCAGGCGCTGGGCGTCGCGGTCCCGGAGCTCGCGCCCGCGGTCGAACGCCTCGAGGCGGAGGGCGCGCGCACCGTCGGCCGCTCCGACCGGCCCCTCACCCTGGACGGGCGCGCCGCGATCGTGCGCGGACCCGACGGGGTGACCTTCGACCTGGTCGAGCAGCCCGGCGCGGTCGAGGTCCGCCTGGCCCACCTGCGCGTCACCTGCGCCGACCTCGCCCGCTCGATCGAGTGGTACTCGGCGCTCGGCTGGTCGCTGCTGGCCGATCCGGTCGAGGTGGAGATGGACGGCACCGCGTTCGGGCTCCGCGACGCGACCGGCGCCCGGGCCAAGGTGGGGCGCCTGCGGCTGCCGGACGAGGAGCTCGAGCTCCTCCTCGTGCAGTGGTCGGCACCGCCGTCGCACGGCATGCCCTACGGCGAGGCCAACCACCGCGGCCTCTATCGGCTGGCGCTCGGCGTCGCCGACACCCGCGCCGCCACGGCGACGCTCGTCGCGGCCGGCTGGACGCCGAACGCACCACCGAACCTGATCGAGCTGCCCGGCACGAAGGTGCCCGACATGTGGATCACCTTCTTCACCGATCCCGACGGGATCGTCGTGCAGCTCGTCGAGCGCGCGCCCGACGCGTTCGCGACGGCCCGCTAGCGCACCGACACGAGGAACTCCGCCCCACCCTGGTCGTCGACCCGGGCGTCGAGCACCTTGTCGTCGAGCAGCGAGGTGATCTGCGGGGCGACGAAGACCCGGGCGCCCTTGTCGTCGACGACCTGGTCGCCCTCCTCCGGCTCGGGGGCCGCGGCGACGCTGAGCCCGGCCGACGAGTCGGCGTCGCTCGCGATGCGCAGCCCCGCACCGTCGGGGAGCTCCGGTCGGTCGGCGATGGCCCGGATCACGGTCGCCGCCTGCTCGGTCACTGCCAGCATGGTCATCCCTCTCTCTGTCCGGCGTCCCCCGCCTTCCGTCGGGGCTACCCCGACGGCCCGACCGGGAACCCTCGACGCCGGGCGGCAGATCAGACCTCGAGGACGCTTGAAGTATCGTCTGGGGCGGCATGAGCACCCCGGACCTGACGATCGGCGCGGTGAGCGAGCGCACCGGCGTCGCGACCTCGGCGCTCCGCTTCTACGAGGCCGAGGGGCTGCTGCACCCCAAGCGCACCGATGGAGGCCAGCGTCGCTACTCCCGTGACGTGCTGCGGCGGATCTCGTTCATCCGCATCGCCCAGCAGGTCGGCCTGAGCCTCGACGAGATCCGGGCCGCGCTCGCCTCATTGCCCGCGCACCGAACCCCGACGGAGAAGGACTGGACCCGCATCGCGCGCACCTGGCGCCCGCGCCTCGACGAGCAGATCGCGCTCCTCGAGCGCCTGCGCGAACGACTCGACGGGTGCATCGGCTGCGGGTGCCTGTCGTTGCGCCACTGTCGGCTCTTCAACCCCGACGACCAGGCCGCCGCCCTCGGCCCGGGGCCGCGCTACGTGCTCGAGGACACCTGATCCGTCGTCACTCGGCGAGCGGACGGTGCTGGGTGCCGCGCCCGAACGTGATCGCGAGCCCGAGGGCCGGCTCGCGCACCACGAAGCGATGCCAGACCCCCCGTTCGACGCGCGCGCTGTCGCCGGCGCGCAGCTCGACCACGTCGTCGTCGCGGTCGTCGTGCTCGAGCACGAGATCGAGCGCGCCGGACACGAGGTAGTGGAGCTCGTCACCGTCGGGATGCATCTCCGCCGACGACATGCTCTCGTGCATCTCGTAGGTCGAGACGAGCCACCCGTCCGCGGTCGCGACCTGGGCGACGACCGGGTCGGTCGGCTGCCCGCTCATCAGCTGGGCCCACATCTCGCCGACCGACACGTCGATCGGGAGCGCGCCGGCACCGGCGAGGAAGAAGTGGCGCTCCGCCAGCGGACGGGCCTCGTCGCTCACGATCGTCGCTCCGGCACGAGACCATCCTGCCCCACCGCGGACGCCCGGCCCGCGGGCCACGCCGGCGCCGTCGACCACGGCTGCGCCTCCTCGAGCTGGGCCGCGATCCGCACCAGCACGTCTTCGCGCCCCGACCCGGCCGTGAGCTGGATCCCGAGCGGCAATCCGTCGGCGAAGGTCGCGAGCGGCAACGAGATCGCCGGCTGCCCGGTGACGTTCGCAAGGCTCGTGTGCGCCGCGCACGCGCCGGCGTGCTCGACCATCGCGTCCACGTCGGTGGGGTCGAGCCGGCCGAGCGGCGGCGGAGGCACCGCCATCGTGGGCGTCACGAGCACGTCGTAGGTCTCGAAGAACGCTCCCATGGCGAGACCGGCCCGCTCCACGTCTCGCAGCGCCGCGACGTAGCGGGTCCCGGTGACCGACTTGCCGAGCCCGTAGAGCATGCGGGTGAACGGCTCGAGGTCGTCGTCGCGAAGCTCGCGCCCCAGCTCGTCGAGCCGCGCGTCGACATCGGCCGCGAGCGGCGCGGTCATCACGACGGACATCGCGTGCACGACCGCGTCGTGCGGGTACTCGGGATCGACTGCTTCGACCCGGTGCCCGAGCGACTCCAGCACCCGACCCGTCGCCTCGACCGCGGCGGCGCACTCCTGGTCGGAGCCGCGGCCGTCGGGGCGCGTGCTGCTCACCGCGATCCGCAGGCGACCCGGCGGCGCGCCGACCTCGTCGACGTAGGGCCGTTCCGGACCCTCGATCCGGAACGCGTCACCCGCGACCGACCCGGCGGCGACGTCGAGCAGCAGCGCGCAGTCGCGCACGGTTCGGGTGAGCGCGTGGTTGACGCCCATCGGATACGACAGCGCGTAGAGGCGCGGGTGCGCCGGAGTGCGACCGCGGGACGGCTTGAGGCCGACGAGCCCACACGCGGAGGCGGGGATGCGGATCGAACCGCCCCCGTCGTTGCCGTGCCCGGCCGGCACGATGCCGGCGGCGACCGCGGCCGCGGTGCCGCCCGAGGAGCCACCGGCCGACCGGGACAGGTCGTGCGGGTTGCGCGTCGCGCCGTTGAGGACCGGCTCGGTCGAGGGGCTGCGCCCCAGCTCCGAGGCGTTCGTCGTGGCGACGACGATGAGGCCCGCCGCCCGGTAGCGCTGCACGATCGTCGAGTCGGCGGCCGCGACCACGTCGGCGAACAGCCGCGAGCACCCCGTGCTGCGCATCCCGGCGACGTCGACGCCGAGGTCCTTCACCACGAACGGGACCCCGGCGAGGGGCCCGTCGCCGGCGTCGTCGGCCTCCGCGAGCGCCGCCGCGGCCCGCACCTCGGTGACCGCGTTCACGACGGGATCGCGCTCGTCGATGCGTCGCAGCGCCGCTTCGACCGCGTCGCGGGCCGAGAGCTCACCCGCGCGGATCGCGGTGGCGAGGCCGGTGGCATCGAGGGCGTCGTACCGGTCGTCCACGGTCGGACAGTGTGGCCGGAGCCGGCCACGGCGTCGAAGGGCCGAGGCGGCTCGGTGGTCCCCGATCTGCCGCGCGGTCGCCGCCAGACTGGGCCCGCGTGGCTCATGCACACGACATCGCGCCGACGGTGTCCCGGCGGCGCAGCCGAGTGCTCGCCGGCATCGCCGGCGCCCTCGCCCTCGCAACCGTCATCGGCCTCGTCTCGCTCTGGCCCCGCGGCGAGTCGGGCTTCCAGAGCCTCGGCACGGTCAGCCGCGTCTACGAGGCCGAGGTGCTCGGCACGACGAGCGGCCCCTGCGCGAACACCACCGAGGCCGACGGCGTCCCGTGCGAGCAGGTCCGCTTCCGCCTGAACCAAGGGCCGCACGAAGGGCAGGTGCGCGAGCTCGAGTTCCCCGAGTCGGAGACGACCCCCGACTTCGACGACGGCGAGAAGGTCGTCCTCGGCTACGACCCGCGCGCCGAGCCGGGATTCCGCTACCAGTTCTCCGATCGACAACGGCGCCCGGTGCTCCTCGCCCTCGCGCTCGTCTTCGCGATCGCCGTGATCCTCCTCGGTCGGTGGCGCGGCGTCACCGCGCTGATGGGGCTCGGCGCGAGCGTGGTGCTGCTCCTCGTGTTCGTGCTGCCCGCGCTCGTGCACGGCACCGACCCGGTGCTCGTCGCCATCGTCGGCTCCAGCGCGATCGCGTTCGTGGCGCTGTACCTCGCCCACGGCTTCCGGACCATGACCACGGTCGCGCTCCTCGGGACGCTCGGCGCGCTCGCGCTGACGACCGCGCTGGCGGCGCTGTTCACCGATCTCGCGAGCTTCTCGGGGCTCGCGAGCGAAGAGGCGATCCTGCTGCGCGTGGGCGACGAGAGCATCGATCTCGCCGGCCTCGTGCTCGCCGGCATGGTGATCGGGGCGCTCGGCGCCCTGGACGACGTGACCGTGACGCAGGCGTCGGCGGTGTGGCAGCTGCACGCCACCGACCCGTCGCTGTCGCGCCTGGAGCTGTTCCGGCGCGGGCTGCGGATCGGCCGCGACCACATCGCCTCGACGGTCAACACCCTCGCGCTCGCGTACGCCGGTGCGGCGCTGCCACTCCTCATCCTCCTCGTGCTCTCGGAGCAGTCGCTCGGCACCGTCGCCAACAGCGAGGTGGTGGCGATCGAGATCGTGTCGACGCTGGTGGGCAGCATCGGCCTCGTCGCGGCCGTCCCCATCACGACCTGGCTCGCCGCCGCCTCGGCGGTCGAGCGCCCGACGGACCCGACGTCCGAGGCCGGCCCGCCCGCGCGGCCCCTGCCCGAACCGCCGCGTCGCGAGGACCCACGGGCACAGGAGCCGGCGCCACCACGCGAGGCCGCCGAGATCGACGAGGACGAGTTCTGGACGCGCTGAGCGCGTCTACCCGGCCGCGGTGCCGCGCCCGCCGGACACCCGGGCGCGCTCCAGCCCGTCGAGGATCAGCTCGAGGCCGATCTCGAACTCCTCACCGAAGTCGTACCCCGGCGCGAGGACGTGCTCGCGCGTCAGCTCGGTCAGGTACGGATACGCGTCGGGCGGCGCGTCCGCGATGATCGCCTGCGCGAGCTCGGCGCTCTCGCCTCCCGAGTCGAACGGAAGGCTCGCCTCCTGGAGCGCGAAGCCGTAGAGATAGCTGTCGAGCAACGCGAACGCGTGCGCGGCCTGCTCGACCGAGAACCCGCCGCGTCGCAGGCACCCGAGGACGGCGTCGTGGTGCCGGAGCGTCGCCGGCCCGGGTGACGATCGCGATTCCATCAGCCCGATGGCCCACGGATGTCGGGCCAGCACCGCTCTCACCGAGGACGCCCGGTGGCGCATCGCCGTCATCCAGTCGACCTCCTCGTCGGGCACCCCGATCTCGGCGAAGACCGCGTCGACCATCCCGTCGAGCAGCTCCTCCTTGTTGGCGACGTGGTTGTAGAGCGACATGGCCTCGACGCCGAGCACCTCCCCGAGTCGCCGCATCGAGAGCGCCGAGAGGCCCTGCTCGTCGGCGAGCCCGACGGCGGCCGCGAGCACCCGGGCCCGACTCAGGGGGATCCGTTCACGCGTCGGGCGACCAGCCACTCCGTCCTCCTTCCTCCCGGGTAGGACCTGCCGAGCCATCGAGCCGCTTGACAGCACTTACGTCGTAAGTCTACGGTACTTACATCGTAAGTTCGCAATGTGCGCCGGGCAGGCTCGCCCGGACGAACCGGAGGATCAGATGCAGGCCACCACCACGCCCACCACGCCCACGGCTCGGGCGTCGATGCGGTCCATCGTCCAGGGCCGCTACGGACCCACGACCGACGTGCTGCGGCTCGACGAGGTGCCGGTGCCCGAACCCGGTCCCGGTGAGGTGCTGGTGCGAGTGCACGCCGCGAGCGTCGACCGGGGGACCTGGCATCTCATGACCGGACGCCCGTACTTGGTGCGATTCGCCGGCTTCGGCGTCCGCCGCCCGAAGGCGCCCAACCCCGGTCGCAGCTTCGCGGGCACCGTCGAGGTGGTCGGCGACGGCGCCGAAGGCTTCGCGGTCGGAGACGAGGTGTACGGCACGGCCGGCGGCTCCTTCGCGGAGCTCGTCGTCGCGCCGACCACTCAGGTGGCGCGCAAGCCGGCGAGCCTCTCGTTCGACGAGGCCGCGGCGGTGCCCGTCTCGGGCATGGCCGCGCTCCAGGCGGTGCGCGACAAGGCCCAGATCGACGCCGGCGACCGGGTCCTGGTGACCGGCGCCTCCGGTGGTGTCGGCGGCTTCGCGGCGCAGATCGCCAAGGCGTTCGGCGCGGAGGTCACCGGCGTGAGCAGCACTGCCGGGCTCGACGTCATGCGCTCGATCGGCGTCGATCACGTCGTCGACTACACGACCGAGGACTTCGCGAACGGCGTTGCCCGCTACGACGCGATCATCGACACCGGTGGCCACCGCAACCTGCGCGACCTGCGACGGGTCCTCACCCCGCGTGGGCGGCTGGTCATCGTCGGCAGCGAGACGGGCGGCCGCGTGATCGGCGGATTCGATCGCTCGGTCCGGGCGATGCTGCTGTCACCCTTCGTCAAGCAGCGGCTCGAGATGCTCGCCTCCTCCGAGAACGCGGGTGACCTCGACGCGCTGCGCGAGCTGATCGACGCGGGTCGCATCAGCGCCGCGATCGACCGTCGCTATCCCCTCGGGGAGACCCCGGCCGCGATCCGCCACCTCCTCGACCACGGTGCCCGCGGGAAGGTCGTGATCACGATCTGACCGCGTACCGCCGCACGACCCCCGCGCGCATCCCTCCCCATGACGGCCGTGCGGCCGATCGAGCGGGTACAGGGCCGGGAGCGGCTGGAGCTCAGGCAGGCGTGAGCTGGACGGGCAGGTGCTTGATGCCGTTGATGAAGCTCGAGCGGAGACGGTCGGCCGGTCCACCGGCCGTGATCGCCGACGTGCGTGCGAGCAGCTCCTCGAACATCACCTTGATCTCGAGTCGGGCCAGGTTGGCACCGAGGCAGAAGTGGGGACCGCCACCGCCGAACCCGACCTGAGGGTTCGGGTCGCGACCGATGTCGAAGCGCATCGGCTCGTCGAAGGCGCGCTCGTCGCGGTTGGCCGACGTGTAGAAGAGCACCACGGGCTCCCCCTCGGGGATCTCCACCCCCCGCACCTCGATCGCGTGCTGGGTCGTGCGCCGGAAGCGGATGACCGGCGTCGCCCAGCGGACCATCTCCTCGACCGCGGTGTCGATCAGCCCGGGTGTGTCCGCTCGCAGGCGCGCCATCTCGTCTGGGTGCTCGAGGAGCGCGTGCAGGCCGTGCGAGATGGCGTTGCGGGTGGTCTCGTTGCCGGCCACCGACAGCGCGAGCACGAACAGCTCGAACTCGTGCTCACCGAGCGAGTCGCCGTCGACCTCGGTGATCAGCTTCGTGATGATGTCGTCCCGCGGCTCCGCCCGCCGCTGCGCCGCGAGCGCGTTGGCGTAGGTGTAGAGCTCGGTCGCGGCCTCCCTCGGGGCGTCCGGGCCCATGTCGTACTCGGGGTCGGTGCGACCGACCATCCGGTTCGTCCACTCGAAGATGCGGTGGCGGTCGTCCACGGGCACGCCGAGCAGCTCGGCGATCGCGACGAGGGGGAGCTCGGCGGCGATCGCGGTCACGAAGTCGACCCGCCCCTGCTCGATCGCCGCGTCGATGATCCCGGCCGCCACGATCCGGTAGTGACCCTCGATCGCACCGACCGCACGCGGGGTGAACCCGCGGTTCACGACCCGGCGGAGGCGAGTGTGCGCGGGCGGGTCGGTGTCGATGATCGTGCGGAAGGCCTGGAGCTCCTCGTCGGTCTGGTGGTCGGTGAGGTGCACGCTCCCCCGCTGGCTCGAGAACGTCTCCCAGTCACGACCCGCCTCGACGACGTCTTCGTGCAGGGTGAGACCCCAGTAGTGGTCGGGCATGTCGTCCTCGGTGCCGCGCATGCGCGCGACCGGTGCGTGGTCGCGCAACCAGGCGAACTTCTCGAACGGCACACCGTGCGCCCACTGCTCGTGGCTCACGACGTCGACGTCGACGTCGCGCGGATCGACGGGCGTGGACGTGGTCGCGGTCATGAGGCGGTCCCTCCTCGTGGTGCGGCGTTGGTGATGTCGGGGTCTCGGCGCGCACCCAGGAGCGCGAGCATCCCGTCGAGCGCGAGCTCGTCGCTGACGGCGTCCGGGTCGAGCCGGCGCTGCATCTCGAGTCCGAGCAGCAGCGCGAGCAGCAGCGTCGCCGTGTCCTGGGGCGACACGGGTGGGTCGGTGGTCACCGCGTCGCCGGCCCGCTCGTCCTCGTAGCGCACGGCCATCTCGTCGCGAGCGGTCGCATACCGAGCCGCGAGCTGTGCCCGCCGCTCGGGGTCGCGCATCGCGTGGGCCCAGAGCTCGTGCTCGAGCAGCACCCAGCGCTCGCCGAGCGGCCCCGGCGGGTCGACGAAGTTGGCCCAGAGCGCGTCGAGTCGGGTCGGCAGCTCGGGCGACGCCTCGAACGCGGCCGCGATGACCGCCGCGACCTGGTCCTTCGACTCGTCGAGGACCGCGGTGACGAGCGCGTCCTTCGAGCCGAAGTGCGCGTAGATCGAGCCCGACGTGCGACCGGCGGCATCGGCGACGGCGTCGACCGAGACCGCGTCGATCCCCTCCTCGGCGAACAGCCGCGCCGCGGCTTCGAGCAGCCGGGCCCGGGTCTCCCGCTTGCGCTGCTCCTGCGTCCGCGCCATCGAACGCAGACTACTTATCTAACGATCGCTCTGTAAAGACCTCAGCCGGCTGCGGCGCGGAAGGCGCTGACGAGGTCGGCGAACGCGTCGTGCGCGCCCTGGTAGCCGCCGCTCGCCCGCAGGTGGACCATGAAGTCGGTGACTCCGGCGTCTCGCATCGCGGCGACGGGCTCGGTCGTCGCCGCGAGGTCGATCGCCTTTTCGGGGCCGATGCGCGGTGGCAGCGGTGCGAGCACGCGCAACGAGGCGCCGTCACCACCCGCCGCGTCGACCGCCGCGCGCATGCGCGGGATGCTGCCGGCAGGGTCCGAGGCGTCGTCGCCCCAGGGGATCCAACCGCTGCCGTACCGGGCGAGCCGGTGCGCCACCCGGTCGTTGCACCGGCCGCTCACCCAGATCGGCACGCCGCCGGATTGGTGCGGCTTCGGCATCATGTGGATCGCCTCGAAGCGCAGCTCCGGCGTGTCCACCGCCGCGCGCTGCTCGCGCCAGAGCGTCTGGCAGACCTCGAGCGTGTGGTCGAGCAAGCGGCCGCGCCCGGTGTAGTCGAGGCCCGCCGCGTCGTACTCCTCGCGCTGCCAGCCGATGCCCACCCCGAGGTCGACGCGCCCGTTCGACAGCACGTCGAGGGTGGCGAGCTGCTTGGCGAGCACGACCGGTCGTCGCAGCGCCGCGAGCAGGATGTAGGTGCCGAGCCGCACGCGCGTCGTGACCGCCGACACGGCGGTGAGCACCGTGAGCGGCTCGAGCCAGTGGCCGTCGGGCCCGGTCGGCTGGCGCCCACCCTCCACTCCCCCGGCCTCGGGCCGCCCGTACGCCTCGAGGTCCTCGCCGAACACGACGTGGTCGGAGCACACGACGCGATCGACGCCGGCGTCGTCGGCCGCGCGCGCGACGTCGAACACGTGGTCCCAGCTCTGGGGTGCCTCGGCCGAGAACGTCGGCAGCGCGACCGTGAGGCGGGCGCCGCTCACCGGCGCGGGAAGCGGTACAGCGCGCGGGCGTTGCCCTCGGCGATCTGTGCCGCTTCGTCGTCGGGGACGTCGACCATGGCCTCGGCCAGCATCTTGCGGCTGTTGGGCCAGTTCGAGTCGTTGTGCGGGAAGTCGGCCTCCCACATGATCTTGTCGACTCCGATCAGGTCGCGGTTGCGGATGGCGTACCGGTCGGAGATCACGCACACCCAGAAGTGCCGCGCGAAGACCTCCGACGGACGATCGTCGTTGCGCAGCCCTTCGTAGCGGCTGCGGTCCCACGTGTAGTCGAGCCGCTCGAGCACGTACGGCACCCACCCCGCGCCGCCCTCCGAGAGGGCGACCTTGCAGTCGGGCAGCCCGTTGAGCGACCCGCTGAAGACGAGGTCGCCCAGCGCGCTCATCGAGTTGACGCCGCAGAGGGCGATCCCCACCGACGGCGTCGACTCGGGCGACGGGCTGAGCAGGCCCATCGAGGTGCCGATGTGCATGGAGAGCGGCAGTCCCGTCGCGTTGCACGCCTCGAACACCGGCCGCCAGTGCCCGGTCGGGAACGACGGGAGCCCGAGCGGGTGGGGGTTCTCGGTGAACAGCACCGCGCGCGAGCCCTTGGCGGCGCAGCGCTCGATCTCCACGACCGCCGCGGGCACGTCCCAGAGCGGGATCAGGGTCTGGGGGATGAAGCGATCGGGGTACGCCGCGCACCACTCGTCGAGCATCCAGTCGTTCCAGGCCCGCACCATCGCGAGCGCGAGCTCGGTGTCGTCGGCGGCGAGGAACTGCGTGCCTCCGAAGCGCGGGAACGTGGGGAAGAGCAGCTCGGCCCACACCCCGTCCTCGTCCATCGAGCGCACGCGCTCGTGCACGTCGTACGCGGCCGGGATCATGTCCTCGTAGCGCCGGGCGTACAGGTCGTCGCCGCGCCCGGCCTCGCCCTCCCGGAACTTCCGCGTCGCCTCGTTGCCCTGGAAGGAGAGCGGGTAGAAGCGGTCCTCCCAGAGCCAGCCCTCGACGCCGTCGCGATCGACGATGCGCGGCGCCCGATCACGAAAGCGCGCCTCGATGTGGTCGGTGAACACGTGCGGCGGCTCGATGACGTGGTCGTCGACGGAGATGGCCTGCACGTCGTCTCGCAGCACGGTGCTCCCCTCTCTCGGACGGACGCGTGCTGGGACCGTACCCGGATGAGGCACGCGTCGGCATCAGGAAAGCCGTCACCGCCGCCTCATCGCGGTCATCGAGCCCAGGGGAACCCCTTCGCAGAATCGTCGAGCGCGTGTGGAACGGCAGAGAAGTCATGGTCACCCATGACCTCGAAGAAGGTGCGCACCTCCGTGCGCTCGATCACCTCGGCGATGCGGTCGTGGCGGGTCGCCTCGGCGGCAGCGACTTGCTCCCCCACGGACGCGAGGTCCTCAGGTGCGACGTCGACGAAGCCGACCGTGACGATGTCGCGCGGATCGGTCGTCGACGGACCCGCGATCACCCGGGCCGGCACGCCGAACCCATTGTCGGGGTACCACGCGTCTCGGAAGTCGTCCCAGGACTTGCCCTCGCGCAGCCTCCGGATGAACACCACCGCCAGCATCGACCGCTCCCCTCTCCGGCGTCGGGTCTCAGTCTGGATCACCGCGGGATCCTGGCGGGTGGGCGCCGATGGCTCCGAGCGTCCTGCGGCGCGGCGCCTAGCTCCCGAGCAGGCCGCGCTCGACGACGGAGGCCGTCACGTCGATCGCGCGGTCAGTGGCATGGAAGCAGCCGAACGCGCCCAGCAGCGCCATCATCACGTTGGCATCGACCTCCACGTCACCGAAGCCTCGGGGACGAAGGAACCGAGCCATCCGCCGTCGCCCCCAGTCGTGCAACGGCGCGAAGTCGGCGCGCAGCGGCGGGGCCTGGAGCGTGGCCTGGATCCAGACCCGCAGCATCGCGGCCTCGTGGGTCTGCGCGGCGTGGTAGCGCTGCAACCACGACCGCAGGCTGGCCGCGTCGCGCCGCGTCGAGACCGGGTCGGGAGCATCGCCGACGGCGGAACCCATGGCTTGCAGCGCGCGTCCGGTCAGCTCTTGCGCGAGCGCCTCCCGACTGCGGAAGTGCTCGTAGAACGCACCGTGCGACACACCCGCGGCCGCGACGATGTCGTCGACCCGCACCGGGTGGAAGCCGCGCTCGAGGAACACCGTGCGCCCGGCATCGAGGAGGGCGCGCCGCGTGCTCGGCGAGCGCTCGTCCATCGGCTCGTAGGGGCCGAGCATGGCGATCATGTCGGGGCCGAGCTCGAGCGCCGGGAGCGGTGGTCCCGGCGGGTGGACGTTGACGTCGTCGCGAGTGCCGAACAGCGTGCGATGGAGCACGTCGGTGATCGCGACCTCGGTCCGCTCGTTCCCACCCGGATCAGGAGGGGCAGCGGCACGGAGGATCCCCACGACGCCGAAGGTGTGGCTGACGCACGCGAGGAGCAGACGGAGGGTCGGGGCGAGTCGGTCACCAGGCAGGGTGGGCGACGCGATCCGCTCGCAGACCCGGTCGACGGTCGAGCTGCCGATCCGGCGAGCTGCGTCGGTCAGCGCGTCGTCGAGACGCGCGACGTGGAAGACCGGCTCGTACCGTGCGTGGATCTCCCCGAACCGCCCGACCCAGGTCCGCAGGTCCCGCCACCCCGCGGCGTCGGACGTCAGCGGGCCCAGCGCTTCCGTGGCGCTTCGCACCTCGGTCGCGATCTCGTCGACCAGCGTGCGGTACACGTCCTCCTTGCTCGCGAAGTACTGGTAGAAGGACACGCGAGAGCACCGGGCCCGGGCGGTGATCCGCTCGACGCTGCACGCGTGGTAGCCCCGCTCGCCGAAAGCGTCGAGTGCGGCGGCGAGCAGCCGCTGCTGGGTGCGACGCCCCCGGGCGCCCACGCGGGGGTTCGTGGTCACGGTCCCTCGACGCACGACGTCTGTCGTGCGCGGGGGCGGATCTCGCAGGTCCTCGTGCATCCAGGCCTCCGCCGCGTGCGGAGCGCCGACAGTACCGTCCGGGGCCGCGCCGCTCCGGGCGGCCACGGTCGGAGACGCGGGTGCAATCGGTGTGCGCCCTCGTCGTTGAAGCGATCGTGCGGCCGTGCGGGCGAGGCGGGCTCGTCCACGGACGCCGGCGGGGACCGACGATGACGAAGACCACGGATGGCGGGGCCGGCGGCTCGGTGACGGACTACCGGCTCGAGGGTGACCTCGATCTGCAGACGGCGCCGGGGATGATCGAGGCGCTCGTCGACCATGCCGCGACGCTCGGAAGCGAGAGCCCGGAGCACCTGGTGCTCGACTGCGAGCGCCTGCACTTCATCGACTCGACGGGCCTGAGCGCGCTCGAGGCGGTGCAGCGCAAGACGGGGCGCCGAATCGTGCTGCGGAACCTGGCGCCGATGTGCCGCCGAGTCTTCGAGATCACCCAGCTCGACCGGTTGTTCCTGATCGAGGGTGCACCCGCCGAGCACACCTAGGCGTCAACGGCGCGCGAGCACAGCACCGAGCGTCGCGCCGTAGACCACGTGGGCGCCGAGCATCGTCGCGCGTCGACCCGGCTCGTCCACGTCGGCGGAGGGGAGGATGCCCGCACTGGGGATCCATCCTCGGTAGCTCACCTGCCACACCAGCAGTCCGAAGGCGACGCCTTCCGCGACCCGCACGACGGGCGCTCCGCGCACCAGGAACCCGAACACCGCGCCGCTCGCGGCGCCGAACCCCATGTGCGCCACGACCGCGGCGAACCGGACGGTGCCGAGCGGGGGGTCGCCACCGGCGGCGTGGGCCGCCTCGTCGACGATCGCCTCCGGAGGCTGACGAGCTCGCATGAAGCCCGCGCCGCGAGCAGTCAGCATCACCGCGCTCATCGGCAGGGTCGCCACCACACCGGCCGTCGCGCCGAGGAGGGCACGACGAAGGGGCCCGCCCGAGAGCCCCGTGCACGGCGGCCCCGTCCTGCGTCCGCTACGCCGCCGCACGGCGGCCCCCGAGCAGCTCGCGCAGCGGCTGGGCGAGATCACCGGCTTGCCTGCCCAGCGCCAGGAACGCCTCACGAACCGTCGCGTGGCACGCACCAGCGCACATGAGATCGGCACCCATCGCCTCGAGCACCCTCAGGTCCGGTTCGACGACGACGACGCGGCGGCCTCGACGTTCGAGGAGACGCACCTCGGCGCGCAGGCGCCGCGACGCGACGCGACGGGTCAGGGCGTCCAGCGACCAGCCGACCGGTGAGCGCGTCGACAGGGGCGAGACGACGATCACCAGGTCTAGATCGTCGTCGAGCACGAGATCGGCGTTCGTAGGGCTGTGCAGGCCCCCGTCGAGGTACGCCACACCGTCGATGAGCACGGGCCGCATGTACCCAGGCACTGCGCAGGACGCGGAGACCGCCTCCACCACTCTTGGACGCTGCTCCTCCCCGAACACGACACGCCGTCCATCGCGCTGACGAGTCGCGGTCACCCTGAGGTCCTCCGGCGGCCAGCGCGCCCCCGTGAGGTCGCCGAGGAAGGCGAGGTGGGGCACGACGTCGAGATCGCCGTCTCGGAGCATCGCGAGCGCGGACGAGATCGGATCGCTGCGCCAAGGCAGCTGCGCGCCGCGGGCAATGAGTGGCCACCGCGGCAGCTGCGGACGGAGCACGTCGCGCCAACGGATGGGTGGGAGATCGGGCAGTTGGACGCCGAACCGGCGACCCAAGGAGCTCGGGGCGTCGACGTGGACCGCGGCGAGGTCGTCGGCGCCGGCGCCTGCACGCAAGAGCGCCCCGGTCACCGCACCGGCCGAGGTTCCGACGACGACCGCGGCGTCGCGCGGGTCCCAGCCGTGATCGTGGGCGATCGCGGCAAGCGCGCCAGCGTGGAAGGCCTGCCCGACCAGACCTCCTCCCCCCAGCACGAGACCGACCGAAGGCGAGCGCATCTGACCGGAAGTACCCGTTCGTGCCCACTGGGAAGCATCGGTCGAGCGCCGGGCTGCCGATGCCCCTCGTCGAAGGGACGACGGCCCTTCGAACGGTGGCTACGTCGCGATCTCGGGGACCCGCCGTTCGACCAGGCGACGCGCGACGCGTCCGACCCGGTCGACGTGCTCGAGGAGACGCTCGCGGGCCCGCTCGGCCGTCGCGCGCAGGCCGAGCAACCGATCGAGGTTCCACTGGCGGAACAGCACCGGCACCAGGATCTGATCGTGGTGCACCTGGAAGTCGTAGACGCCGGCCTGGGCGATGGTGCGCGCGTGGCGCGAGAAGTCGGGGATGCCGGTCCCCGGCATCGCGAAGTGGCGGACCTGGCGCTCGATGGCGGGCACGACGGTCTCCGGATCGATCTCCAGCGCGGCCGCCGTCAGGTCTCGGTAGAAGAGATGGTGCAGGTTCTCGTCGGCCGCGACGCGTCGCATGATCTTGCGTCCCGCGCCATCGCGCAGGAGCCGGCCCGTGTTGTCGTGCGCGATGCGCGTCGCCAGCTCCTGCAGCGAGACGTAGGCGAGCGCGTCGGCGACCGATGCCGGCTCGGGCACCACGCCCTCGCAGACCTGGGTCATGCGCGCACGCTCGAGCACGACCGGATCGACCGCACGGGTCACGGTCAGGTAGTCGCGGAGCACGATCGCGTGGCGACCTTCCTCGGCGGTCCAGCGTCGGACCCACGTACCCCAGACGTCCTCATTGCCGAAGCGTCCCGAGATGCTGCGGAAGTAGTAGGGCAGGTTGTCCTCGGTGAGCAGGTTCACGAACAGCGCGCTGCGGGCCGCATCACCGACCGCGTCGTCGACCTTCCAGCCCTCGGCTGCCAGCTCGGTGCTGCGGTCCCAGGGCACGAGCTCGTGCGGGAACCACTCCTTCGCGGACGCCAGGTGACGGTCGAGGAGCGCGGCCGCCGTGGGCCCCAGCTCGTGCAACAGCTCTCGATCTTCCACGGTCCTCCGACCTACCGACTGGTAGGTAGGTTACAGGTTCCATGCCCCGAGCGAGGTTCGGGGCGCGCGCGGTCTCAGGTCCCCGGCAACGGCGGGCAAAAGGCCCTGGCCCTGGGCGTGGGCCGGGCACAGGCTGGGCAGAACCACGAGGTCGGAGGTGATCAGGATGGACGACGAGAAGAGCGCCGAGACGACTCGTTACCTCGATCTGGACGGCGACGGCGTGCCCGATGCGGTCGAGACGGTCTCGGTGAACGTCGCCGGCGGCGGTGACGGCCCGAGAGCGGTCGAGATCGTCGACGAGGTCGATGCCGACATCGACGACGAGGGTGTGCCGCACACGATCGCGGTGGAGCGCGTCGTCGTGTCCGAAGACTGAGCCCTACGAGAGTCCGGCGGCGCTCGCTGCGAGTCGCGCGGACTCCAGGCGTTCGGGGCCGGACGTCTCATGGATCCGAGTCCGGCGCCGAAGCGCCGATCACCCAGTTCGCGAGGCGCGCGACCGGGCCCTGTCCCGACGAGGTTCCGAGCTTCACCGTCAGGACGAGGAGCGCCGCGGTGGCGGTCCCGATCAGCACGCGCTGCCACCACACGACGTTGACTCCGAACGCGACCGTGACGGAGATGCTGGCAAAGACGCCGAGCAGCGTCAGTCCCCCAGTCGTGAGGTTGAGGCTGCGCGATGATCGGTCGGAAGCATCCACGCCCTATCCGTTCGCGGCGTTCGACTCGTCTTCCGGCTTCTCGCCCCGTCGTTGGGCGTCCACGCCGGCTTGGAAGTCACCCTTCTCCTCGATGAGCTTCTCCAGCTCGGCTTGCTGCTTGGTGCCTTCGGCGAAGGTCCCCGCGTCGGCGTCGCGCTCACGGGGCCGCTTCTGCTGGTCCATGGCGTTCTCCTCCTGGTCCGAGTGCCCTCGGGCGGGGCGTCTGCGCGTTCTACCCGTGCGCAGGGCATCGCCAACGTGGCGGTGAGCGTTCGTCAAGGTCAGATGCCGGCATCCGGGGCGGCACGAGCAGGAGTTGGCGTTCGCCTCGTTCGAGAACGCCGACGACCGGGTAGCACGACGTCATGTCGCTCATGTCGCGCGAGCGCTGGGTCGGGATGGTCTCGGCGGTCGCCGTCTCGGTCGTCCTCTCCGCCTGTGCATCCGAGGACCCCGGGACCCGTCAGCCCGAGC
>CAZCUD010000005.1:0-253009 GCA_964501785.1 uncultured Bifidobacteriaceae bacterium | reverse complement strand
ACGCCCTGGCCGCCGCGGCCCTGTCGATGGAACAGGTCGAGCTTCGTGCGCTTGCCGTGGCCGCTCGAGCTGACGAAGAGCATCACCGCGCCCCTGCGGTACACGTCGCACGCGACGACCGCGTCCCCGGCCTTGAGCTTCATGCCCCGGACGCCGGCCGAGGCGCGTCCGGTCGCCCGCACGCCCGACTCGGCGAATCGGATGGTCTGGCCGTTGCGCGTGACCAAGACGATGTCGTTCTTGCCCGTGGTCTGCACGACGCGCACCAGCTCGTCGCCCTTGCCGAGGTTGATCGCGATCAGCCCGTTGCGGATCGACGAGTCGTACTCGGTCATCTTCGTCTTCTTCACCGTGCCGTGCTTGGTGGCGAAGAACAGGTACGCGCCGTCCTCGTAGGTGCGGGTGTCGATGATGGCCTCGATCCGCTCCTCCTGGGCGAGGTTGATCAGGTTGACCAACGCCGTGCCGCGGGCGGTGCGCTCCTTCATCGGGATCTCGTGGGCGCGCAGTCGGTACACCTTGCCGCGGTTGGAGAACAGCAGCAGGTACGAGTGCGCGGTCGTCGTGAGCAGCTTGTCGACGTAGTCGTCGTCCTTGGCCCGGCTCCCCCGCACGCCCTTGCCGCCGCGACTCTGCCGCCGGAACGAGTCGGCCGCGACCGTCTTGATGTAGCCCTTGGCGGTGAGCACGACCACGACCTCTTCGTCGTCGATCAGGTCGAGCATGTCGATCTCGCCGACGTCGGCGGCCAGACGGGTCTTGCGCTCGTCCGCGTAGCGCTCCTTGAGCTCGATCAGCTCGTCCTTGACGACCTTGTTGAGCTTCGTCTTGCTCTTGAGGATCGACTCGAGCTCCTTGATCGTGTCCTGCAGCTCCTTGAGCTCGTCGCGCAGCTTCTTGCCCTCGAGCTGGGTGAGGCGCCGAAGCTGCATGTCGAGGATGAAGTTGGCCTGGATCTCGGTGAACCCGAACGGCTTCTTCATGAGCCCGGCCCGCGCCACGTCGACGTCGGCCGCCTTGCGGATCAGCTCGATGACCTTGTCGATCATGCCGAGCGCCTTCACCAGGCCCTCGACGATGTGCTCGCGCTCCTTGGCCCGCCGCAGGCGATACTCGGTGCGCCGCCGCACCACGTCCTGCTGGTGCTTCACGTAGACGAGCAGCGCGCGGTCGAGCGACAGCACCATCGGCACGCCGTCGACCAGGGCGAGCATGTTGGCCGCGAAGCTCGTCTGCATCGGCGTGTGCTTGTAGAGCTGGTTGAGGACGACGTTGACGTTCGCGTCCTTGCGCAGCTCGATCACCAAGCGCGTGCTGTCACCTGCCGACTCGTTGCGAAGGTCGCGGATGCCCTCGATCTTGCGGTCGTTCACGAGCTCGGCGATGCGTTGGCCGATGACCTCGACCGAGGTCTGGAACGGCACCTCGGTGACGACGATCCGCATCTCGCCGCCGCGTCGCCCCTCCTCGACCTCGGCGATCGCGCGCATCTTGATGCTGCCGCGACCCTTCGTGTACGCGTCCTTGATCCCCTCCTTGCCCAGGATCTGCGCGCCGGTCGGGAAGTCGGGGCCCTTGACGATCTTCATCAGCTGCGACGGCTTCGCGTCGGGGTTGTCGATCACGAAGATCGCGGCGTCGATGATCTCGCCGAGGTTGTGCGGCGGGATGTTGGTCGCCATGCCGACGGCGATCCCTCCGCCACCGTTGACGAGGAGGTTGGGGAAGCGGGCCGGCAGCACCGTGGGCTCGGAGTTCTGACCGTCGTAGGTCGCCTCCCAGTCGACGGTCTCCTCGTCGATCTCGCCCAGGAGCTCCATGGCGAGGTTCTCGAGCTTCGCCTCCGTGTAGCGCTGCGCGGCCGGCCGGTCGTTGGGATCGGGCGAGCCGAAGTTCCCGTGGCCGTCGATCAGCGTGTACCGAAGGGAGAAGTCCTGGGCCATGCGCGCGAGCGCGTCGTAGATCGCCTCGCCCGCGTGCGGGTGGTACTTGCCCATCACCTCGCCGACCGCCTGGGCCGACTTCTGGTGCTTGCGGTCGGGCCGCAGCCCCTGTGCGTACATGCCGTAGAGGATCCGGCGCTGCACCGGCTTCAATCCGTCGCGCGCGTCGGGGAGGGCACGCGCGGTGATGACCGACATCGCGTAGTCGAGGAAGGAGCGCTCCATCTCCTCGCGGATCTCGACCGGCTCGATCGTGCCGACGGTCTCCAACGACTCCTGCACGGGCGCGTCGGTCGACGGCGTCTTCTTCTTGCGGGGCGGGCTCATACGTCGATGAACCGGACGTCCTTGGCGTTCTCCTGGATGAACTGCTTGCGCCGGTCCACGTCGTCACCCATCAGCTTGGAGAACACCTCGTCGGCGATCGCCGCGTCCTCGATCGACACCTGGAGCAGCGACCGCGTCGCGGGGCTCATCGTGGTCACGCCCAGCTCCTCCCAGTCCATCTCGCCGAGGCCCTTGAACCGGTTGACCTCGATGCGCGATCCCTCGTGCGCCTCCTCGAACGCGCGCAGCGCGCTCTCGTCGGCCAGGTACGTGCGCTCCTTGCCGATGTCGGCGCGGAACAGGGGCGGCTGCGCGAGGTAGATGCACCCGTGCATGACGAGCTGCGGGAGGTGCCGGTAGAAGAACGTGAGGAGGAGGGTCCGGATGTGTGCACCGTCGACGTCGGCGTCGGCCATCAGGATGATCTTGTGGTAGCGGACCTTCTCGCCCTCGAAGTCGTCGCCGATGCCGGCGCCGATCGCCTGGACCAGCGACTGGATCTCTTCGTTCTTGAGCATGCGGTCGAGGCGCGCTCGCTCGACGTTGAGGATCTTCCCCCGGATCGGGAGGATCGCCTGCGTACGAGGGTCGCGTGCACGCTTGGCGCTCCCGCCCGCGCTGTCGCCCTCGACGATGAATAGCTCCGACTCGGTCGGGTCCTTCGACGAGCAGTCGGCGAGCTTGCCCGGCATCGAGGCGCCCTCGAGCAGGGACTTGCGCCGCGTGAGGTCGCGTGCCTCACGGGCGGCGACGCGGGCGCGGGCAGCCTGGAGGCCCTTGTTGACCACGGCCCGCCCCTCGGACGGGTTGCGCTCGAGCCAGTCGGCGAGCTTGTCGTTGGTCGCGCGCTCGACCAGTGAGCGCATCTCGGTGTTGCCGAGCTTCGCCTTGGTCTGGCCCTCGAACTGCGGGTTGCGCAGCTTCACCGAGACGATGGCGGTGAGACCCTCGCGGATGTCCTCGCCGAGGAGGTTGCCGTCCTTCTCCTTCACGAGGCCCTTCGACTTCGCGTAGCGGTTGAGGACGTTGGTGATCGACTTCTTGAAGCCTTCCTCGTGCATGCCGCCCTCGGTGGTGGCGATGTTGTTGGCGAACGAGTGGATCCCCTCGTAGAAGCCGGTGTTCCACTGCATCGCGATCTCGACCTCGGAGCCGTCGCCCGAGTCCTCGAACGAGATCACCTTCTTGAACAGCGGATCCTTCGACGCGTTGAGGTGCTTCACGAAGTCGACGATGCCGCCGGAGTACTTGAAGACCTGTTCCATGACGGGGTCGGTGCGCTCGTCCCGGAAGTTGATCTCGAGCCCCTTGTTGAGGAACGCCATCTCCTGGAGGCGCTCCATCAGCGTCTGCGCGCGGAACTCGGTCTCCTCGAAGACCGTCGGGTCGGGCCAGAACGTGACGATCGTGCCGTGCTGCTTCGACGCGCCGGACTTCTTCAGCGGACCTTGCGGGGCGCCGCCCTTCGCGTACGACTGCGTCCAGCGCGCGCCGTCGCGGTGCACCTCGAGCTCGAGCTGGGTGCTCAGCGCGTTCACCACCGACACGCCCACGCCGTGCAGGCCGCCGGAGATCTTGTAGCCCTCACCGCCGAACTTCCCGCCCGCGTGCAACGTGGTGAGGATGATCTCGGCCGCCGACTTCTTGTCGGAGTGGGTGTCGACCGGCATGCCGCGGCCGTTGTCGGCGACCCGACAGCCCCCGTCGCCGAGGATCGTCACGTCGATGCGCGTGGCGTACCCGGCCATCGCCTCGTCGACCGAGTTGTCGACCACCTCGTAGACGAGGTGGTGCAGGCCCGACGGTCCGGTGGACCCGATGTACATGCCCGGGCGCTCACGGACCGGCTGGAGGCCCTTGAGGACGGTGATGTCCTTCGCCGAGTAGCTGGACGACCCGCGGCTGCTGGTGCCCTTCGCGGCGGACTTCGTGGTCTTGGCAGGCTTCTTGGCGGCCGGCGTGGACTTCGCGGCGCGCGACGGCGCGGCCTTCGTCTTCGCCGGCGACTTCTTCGTCGCCCTCGACTTCGCGGTACTCGTCTTCGACGGACTCAACGCGCGCGCACCTCGAACGTGCTCGAGCCGGAGCGGCGCCGGCCAGGGGTGGGGGGAGGCTGTTCGTCGACTCTCACGTCGACTTCGTCGACCGGACCGCTCGCGGACCGCCGCTTCGCGCGCTTCGCGCCGCCCGTCGACACGGTCGATTCTACCAGAGGGCTCCGTCGGTCCCCGTGCTCCCGCACGCTCATCCCTCGTCGCGACGCGCGTCGACGCTGACCCGGACCTCGGTCACGACCCCGGGGCCGACGATCGCCTCGATGCGCGCGAGGACCTCGCGCTCGAGGTGTCGGAGCTCGGTCGCCCAGGCCCCTGACTCGACCCCCACGGTGAGCGTCGTGCCGCGCAGGGCGCGGATCCGGGCGTGCTGCGCGACCGAGGCACCCACCACGTCGCCCCAGCCCTCGGTGATCGCCTGCAGCTCACCGGGGTCGGCGAGGCCGAGCTCGGCGGAGATCGCCGCGAGGGCGTCGCCCACCGGGACGGGGGGCTCGTCCTCGCCCGGCACGCCGCTCGGGCGGCGGCGGCGGCTCACGGCGCCTCGACCCGACCGTCGACGATGCGCAGTCGCTGGGCCGGGCGGACGGCCGGCGGCAGCGACCCCGCGGTCGTCACCAGCGTCTGACCGCCGGTCAGCCGCTCCACGAGCGCGTCGCCGCGTCGCTCGTCGAGCTCGCTGAACACGTCGTCGAGCAGCAGCACCGGCTCGTCGTCGATCGCGTCGGTGACGGTGCGGTGCCCCGCGAGGCGCAGCGCCAGCGCGAGGGTGCGCTGCTCGCCCTGCGACGCGTGGGTCCGAGAGTCGAGGTCGCCGACGACCAGCTTCCACTCGTCTCGGTGCGGACCCACGAGCGTGGTGCCCCGCTCGACCTCGCGCTTGTGGAGGCGGCCGAGCGCGGCCCGGAACGCCTCACCGATCGCGGAAGGGTCGTTCGTGGGTGTGCCCTCGGACCACTCCGCGACGTACTCCGCGCCTGCACCGTCGTTCCCGGCCGCGAGCTCACGGTAGGCCGCGTCGACCGCCGGCGCGAGACGTTCGGTCAACCCGAGTCGTCCGACCACCAGCTCGCTGCCGGCCTGCACCAGCTGCTCGTCGAACACCTCGAGGGTGGAGCGCGCGTCGGGTCCGCGCAGGCCGCCGCGCAAGAGCGCGTTGCGGTGACGCAGCACCCGCTCGTACTCGGCGAGGACCGCGGCGTAGCGCGGGGTCACCGCCACGAGGAGGTCGTCGAGGTAGGTGCGGCGCTGCGCGGGACCGCCCTTCACCAGCTCGAGGTCGTCGGGGGCGAAGACCGTGACCCGCAGCGCCCCCGCGAGGTCGCGGGTCCGCTTCAGCGGGTTGCGGTCGACGAGCACGCGGTTGCGGCCCGCGGCGCGCAGCTCGGCCTCGATCAGGCGCTCACGCCCGGTGCGCTCCTCCACCCCCACCCGCACGATCGCCTGGTCGGCCCCGGTGCGGACCAGTGCGGCGTCGGGGACACCCCGGAACGAGCGGCCGAGCGCGGCCCACGCGATCGCTTCCAAGAGGCTGGTCTTGCCCTGCCCGTTGCGGCCGACGATGACGGTCATCCCCGCGGGCAGGTCGAGGCGGGCCGTCGCGTAGCAGCGGAAGTCCGCGACCTCGACGAACGTGACCCTCACCGCTCGCGCCCCGGGCGGCGCCGGTGCCCGGTCAAGCGATGCGGACCGGCATCAGCAGGTAGAGGAAGTCCGCGTCGCCACCGCGCAGGACCGCCGGCTTGAGAGGATCGATCGACTCGATCGTGATCTCGGCCGCGTTCGCGGCCTCGACGCCGTCGAGCAGGAACCGCGAGTTGAACGCGACCGTGAGCTCGGTGCCCTCGAACTTCGCCTCGACCGGCTCGAACGACTGCCCTACGTCCTGCGCGGTCGCTGAGAGCTCGAGCCCGTCCGAGCTCATCGCGAGGCGGATCGGCGACGAGTCGCGACTGGTGCCGCCCACGAGGCTCACCCGCTCCACCGCCGCGGCGAACGCGTCGCGGTCGACCGCGAGACGGTTGGGGTAGCCGCTCGGGATCAGCTGCTCGTAGTTGGGGAAGTCGCCCTCGATGAGGCGCGCGGTGAGCTCGATCTCGCCGAGCCGGAAGGTCACGTAGCGCTCGCCCAGGTAGACCTCGACCGAGCCCTCGCCGAGGAGTCGCTGGAGCTCGCCCAGGCCCTTGGCCCCGACGAGCACCTTCTGCCCCTCCGGGAGGAGCGTGAGGCCGGGCAGGTCGCGCACGGCCAGTCGATACGAGTCGGTGGCGACGAGCCGCACGCCCTGGCCCGTCGAGGCGACGAGCACCCCGGTGAGGATCGGTCGCGCGTCGTCGCGTGACGCCGCCGGCACGACCTGGCGCAGCCCCTCGGCCAGCGGCCCCGCCTCGACGGTCACCGGTTGCCCCTCGGCCTCGGGCAGTCGGGGGAAGTCGCTCGCGGCGAGCGTCCGCACCTGCGAGCGGAAGCGGCCGGCCTCGATCTTGGCCTGATCGTCGCCGATCTCCACCGAGACCGTGTCGTCGGACCCCAGCTTCGCGAGGGTGTCGACCAGCAGCCGGGCCACCAGCACCGCGGAGCCCTCGCCCTCGACGTCGGCCGGCACGCTGACGCGGATCGTCAGCTCGAGGTCGGAGCCGGTGAACTCGACCTTGCCCGGTTGGAGCTCGACCTTCACGCCCGAGAGCACCGGCAGCGCACCGGTCCGGGACGCCACCGCGCGATAGGCGGTGCCGACCGCGTCGGCGAGCGCGTCGCGATCGCAACGGAACTTCACGTCATCTCCTCTGGTGCTCGATCTTCCACACCTGGCCCTTCTCTATTAGAGAAAGAGTCGTAGCCGTAGTAGGGGCTGTGGACTGTGGAGGAAGGGGCGTCCGAGCAGGTCGGCAGGGGTGCCGATCTCCCCGGTCTGTCCACCGTCGTCCACCGACCACCGCGCTTGGTGACCGCCCGGCTGCGCAGCGTCCCCAGAACGCCGCCGGTATCCCCAGCCCTCCACAGCATTGTCCACACCTGTGACGGCCGGCGCGCCATGGGCGGGTCCAGGGGTCGGCGCGCGGCGGTGGCCGGTGCGCGCCTCACCCACTGCTGCCGAGCCGGATCCGGGCGATCAGCTCGTTGACCTGCTCGAACGTCGTGTGACGCTCGGTCATCTGCTCCTTGATCTTCTCGACGGCGTACATGACCGTGGTGTGGTCGCGGCCGCCGAACGCCTCCGCGATGCGGGGGTAGCTGAAGTCGGTCAGGTTGCGCATGACGTACATGCCGATCTGGCGAGCGGTCACCAGCGGGCGGCGCCGGCTCTTGCCGCAGAGGTCCTCCACCGTCCAGCCGAACATCTTGGCCGTCTCGTCGAGGATCAGCTCCGCGGTGATCTCGCGGGGCTTGGTGGTCGGCAGGAGGTCGGCGAGCACGGAGCGAGCCACCTCCTCGGAGAGCGGAGTGCGGTGGAGGCTCGAGAACGCGGCGACCCGGATCAGGGCACCCTCGAGCTCGCGGATGTTGTCCTGGATGTTGCTGGCGATGAAGCCCAGGACCTCGTCGGGGATGCCGCCGAGGTGCTCGGCCTCGGCCTTCTTGCGGAGGATCGCGAGGCGGGTCTCGAACTCGGGGGGCTGGACGTCGGTGATCAGGCCCCACTCGAACCGGCTGCGCAGGCGATCCTCGAGGGTGGCGATCGACTTCGGGGAGCGGTCGGACGAGATGACGATCTGCCCGCCCTCGTTGTGGATCTGGTTGAACGTGTGGAAGAACTCCTCCTGGAGCTCCTGGGTCCGCTCGAGGAACTGGATGTCGTCGATGAGCAGCACGTCGAGGGCCCGGTAGCGCCGCTTGAACACCGGCATCCGGGTGCGCTCGCGGATCGCCTCCACGAAGTCGTTCATGAACGACTCCGTCGAGACGTAGCGGACCCGGGTCTTCGGGTAGAGGCTGCGCACGTGGTGGCCGATGGCGTGGAGGAGGTGGGTCTTGCCCAACCCCGCCGGCCCGTAGATGAACAGCGGGTTGTAGGCCTGGGCCGGGGCCTCGGCGACCGAGAGGGCCGCGGCGTGGGCGAAGCGGTTCGACGCGCCGATGACGAACTGGTCGAAGGTGTAGCGAGGGTTGAGCGACCCGGAGGCCCAGGGCGACTCGCTCGGGGTCGCGGCCGGGGGCAGGGGCACCTCGGCTGCCGCGGGCAGCGGCTCGGCGGGCTCGTCGACGACCAGCGAGGGTGCGTCGGCTGCCTCGGTCGCCACCAGGAGCTCGAGGGTGCAGGCTCGGCCGGTCGAGGCGAGCAGCGCGGCATCGACCATCGCGTGGTAGTTGCGTCGGATCTTGTCGGCCGCGATCGGGTTGGGCACTGCGAGGACGAGGATGTCGTGCTCGAATCGGACCGCCCGCGCCTCCTGGAACCAGGTCAGCCAGGTCGCCTCGGCGAGCTCCGCGCGCAACCGCTGCGTCGCCTGCTCCCAGATTCTGGTGGCGAGGTCGTCGGCGGCCCGGTCCGGGCCAGCGGCGCTCGGCCGGTCCACGTTGTCCACAGGTACGTCCACAAGTGTGGAGAACGACGAGGGCGGCGCCTGGCCTCCCCCCTGGGCTGGCCGGCCGATGGGGCCAGGGCCCCGGCGGGGAAGCGACGCACATCGAGGCCGGATCGATGAGCGCGGCGCAACGTAGCACCGAGGTCGCGAGCGCTCAACACCGAAGGTTCGCGACCGCGCGCGGCCCGCGTTGCGGGTGTCGGTGACGCGCTCGTACACTCGTCGACACAGCCGCGCGCACCCGGGCCCTCCATCGCCCGTCGGCCGCGCCGGGCTCACGCTCTCGAGGAGGCCATGCGTGAAGCGCACCTTCCAGCCGAACAACCGCAAGCGCAAGAAGAAGCACGGCTTCCGCACGCGCTCGCGCACTCGCGGCGGTCGCGCGGTTCTCAAGAACCGACGTCAACGCGGCCGCAAGCGTCTCAGCGCCTGACCGGGCGCATCCGCGACCGTGCGACCTTCGCGGCGCTCGCAGCCGTGCCTCGCCGACGGCGCGGTCCCCTCTCGCTCCGGTTCACCCCGGGCGGCGACGAGGCGCGCGTCGCCTACGCGATCGGCCGCAACGCCGGGGGTGCGGTCCGGCGCAACCGGATCCGCCGCCGCCTGCGAGCCGTCGTGGCCGAGCTCGACCGGGCCGGGGCGCTCGCGCCCGGCGCGTACCTCATCGGTGCGGGGGCAGCCGTGGTGAGCCTGCCGCCGGCCGACCTCCGTGACGCGCTCGCGACCCTCGTCGACGAGGTCGGCGCATGAGCGATCCCTCGCGCCCCACGATCGCCGCGCGGGTCGTGGCCCTCCCGATCCGCGGATGGCGGGTTCTCAGCACCCGCATGACCCCGCGCTGTCGGTTCCACCCGTCGTGCTCGGCCTACGCCCTCGGCGCGCTCGAGACCCACGGCGCAGCCCGGGGCACCTGGCTCGCGGTGAAGCGCGTCGGGCGCTGTCACCCGTGGAACCCGGGCGGGCTCGACCCGGTCCCCCCACGCCGAGCCGACACGAACGTACGTTCCCCCCAGCAGCGGCCCGAAGCCGCCTGAGAGAAGGTTCCCATGGACGCCATCTTCGGCCCGATCTTCGACGCGATCGGCTGGTTGCTCGCGTTCTTCTACGACCTGGTCCCGAACCTCGGCGTCGACATCATCCTGCTGACCTGCGTGATCATGCTGCTCCTCTACCCGCTCACCGCGAAGCAGGCCAAGTCGATGATGGCCATGCAGCGGGTGCAGCCCGAGATCAAGAAGCTTCAGCAGAAGTACAAGGGCGACCGCCAGAAGCTCAACGAAGAGATGATGAAGTTCTACCAGGAGAACAAGATCAACCCGCTCGCGGGTTGTCTGCCCCTCCTGGTGCAGCTGCCGATCTTCATCTCCCTGTTCAACGTCCTGCGCGAGCCGTGGAAGTACGTCCCGAGCGACTCCTCGCTGTACAACGCCCTCTGCGGCGGGGTCGAGAAGTGCAACGCCGAGACCGCGAACCCCCAGTACTTCCTGGGTCTGAACCTCGAGAAGTCGGCGACCGACATCAACGGGTTCCTCAACGCTGCGCCGTACTTCATCCTCGTCGCGCTGGTGGCGGTCACCGGCTACATGTCGGTGCGCCAGGCCCAGAAGCGCACGCCAGCCGCGAACAAGCAGATGGGCATGGTCATGCGGATCCTGCCCGTGGTGTTCACGGTGATCTCGATCAGCTTCCCGTCGGGACTGGTGCTCTACTTCGTCGTGTCCAACCTCTGGCGCTTCGGGCAGCAGGAGATCATCTTCCGGCGCCACGGATCGGCCCACCATCCGTCGGCCAAGGAGCGAAGAGAGGCGGCGCGCGCCGAGCGGACGGCCACGATCGAGGCCGAGAGCCGGGACGTCACGCCGCCCGACGACCTCGAGCCTTCGGGCCCCAAGCCGGTGCAGGCGGCGAAGCGCCGGGTCGAGGCCGACGCGGTGCCCGAGGACGAGGTCACCACGACCGGAGCGGCCACCGGTGCCGGCACCGAGAAGCGGGGCCTGCGCTCGATGCTGGGCCTCCCGCCACCTGCCGACGCGAACGGTGGCGGCGGCACGGCCAAGGCCCGATCGGGCACGCCGGCGAGCAGTCGTGGGGGGCCGCCCCCGCGGCCGCCCCAGAAGCGGAAGCGCAACAAGAAGAAGCGGAAGCGCTGAACCACGATGGAATGGGTGGAGACGACCGGCCGGACGGTCGAGGCGGCGCTCGACGCCGCGCTCGACCAGCTCGGAGTGGACGAGCAAGAGGCGGAGTACGAGGTGCTGCAGGAGCCCAAGTCCGGGCTCCTGGGGCGCCGTGACGCGCGCATCCGAGCCCGCGTCAAGCCCGTGTCCCGCGAGAAGCCCGGGGAGCGGCGCCGCCGCCCCCGCAAGCAGGGCAGCCGCGACGGCGGCGGTCGGGGCGGTCGCGAGCGCGGCGGCCGCGGTGGCCGCAGCCGCGGGAGTGGTCGCGGAGACGCGGCGGCCGTGGCGGTGGCCGATCGGGGCGGCGACTCGGCGAGCGACCAGGCCGCCCGCGGGACCGGCGACGGCTCGTCGACCGCTTCGAAGCGGCGTCGCCGCCGAGGAGGCCGCGGTCGAGGCCGGAGCGGCGACGGGGCGAACGGATCGAGCACGGGACGCCGCGATCAGGCGTCCGGAGACGGTGACCAAGGAGGCGCACCAGTGAGCGACGTGTCGGTGGAGGAACAGGCGGAGGTGGCCGCCGACTTCACCCGGGGGCTCGTCACCGCGTTCGGGGTCGACGCCACCGTCGGCACCCGGACCGAGGACGACGACGTGCTGATCGTCGACGTGACGGGCGGCGACCTGGGGCTCCTGGTCGGCCCGAAGGGTGCGACGCTGCACGCGATCGAGGAGCTGGTGCGGACGGTGGTCCAGCGCCAGACCGAGGGGCACGGCGTGCGCATCCACGTCGACGTGGGCGGGTACCGAGCCAAGCGGCGGGCGGCGCTCGAGCGCTTCGCCCTCGATCTCGCCGAGCGGGTGCGCGAGTCGGGTGAGGATCAGGCGCTCGAGCCGATGTCGGCCTCCGACCGGAAGGTCGTGCACGACACGATCGCCGAGCTCGACGGCGTCACGACGACGTCCGAGGGCGAAGAGCCCCGGCGCCGGGTGGTGCTCAAGGCCGGCTGAGCCCCGGAACATGCCCGATCCACTCGACGAGGTCCTGCGCAGAGCGCAGGACCTCGGTCTTCTCGGGCCGGGGCCGATCGGCGCGCAGCGAGCCCACGCCGAGCTCCTGGCCCGGATCGCGCTCGCCGCGACCGGGGAAGGGCGCCTGCGCTGGCTCGACCTCGGATCCGGGGGCGGCCTCCCCGGGCTGGCCGTGGCCCGTCTCCTGGCCGAGGCGGGACGTGCCGCCGAGGGCGTGCTGCTCGACAGCCAGCGGCGGCGGACCGCCTTCCTGCGCCAGGCCGTGACCGACCTGGGGTGGGGAGGATCGGTCGAGGTCGTCACCGACCGGGCCGAGGCCGCCGCCCGCTCCACCGCCCTGCGGGAGCACTTCGACCTCGTGATCGCCCGCAGCTTCGGCCCACCAGCGGTGACGGCCGAGTGCGCGGTCGGCTTGCTCCGGCCCGGCGGTCTGCTGGTCGTGAGCGAGCCGCCCGATGAGCCGCCCGATCGGTGGGACGACGACCGGCTCGCCGAGCTGGGCCTGGCACCCCCCCGGATCCGGCACGAGGCCGAGCCCGACGTGGCGATCAGCGTGGCGCTCATCGCCCGGCTCCCCCGCCCGCTGGATGCCCGCTGGCCCCGGAAGCCGGGCCGGCCCGCCAAGCGACCGCTCTGGTAGCCGCGTTCCACGTGGAACGTGGGGCCGAGGGGGCCGACGGGGTCGACCGAGCCCGCCGGCGTTCCACGTGGAACCGAGGCGCCCGCAGACCGAGGGGGAACGGAACCGAGACCCGGATCCCCGCCAGAGTCGGAACCGGGGACGGCGCCCAGCCGGGCAGGCTCCCGACCCCGTCGGACTGACCGCGGCGCGCGGGCTCCGGGCACGCACGGTGCGCCAGGAACTTGACGCCCGGGGGCGACTGGGCGACGATGCGTCGGCGCGCTGGTCCCGGCCCCCAGCAGCGAGGGAGCACCCCCTCCATGGCGAAGAAGAAGCCCAAGCGGCGCGATCGCGCCGCCCCCAGCTCCCCCGCAGACCTCACGAACAACAATGGTGTAATTCGCGATCGCGCGGTATCCTCGGGTGTCCATGAGCCTCAAGTCGAGGTAGAGGCTCGGCCGGAGCCGGAGGGAGCCGTGTCCACCACGACGAAGGTCGGCGCCGACCAGCGCGGCGCCGACGTCACCGAGGGACCGATCCTCCACGCTGAGGAGCTGCCGCGGGCCGGCAACGGCGATGCACCCGCGCCACTCGAGCTGCCGCGGGTGATCGCGATCGCGAACCAGAAGGGCGGCGTCGGCAAGACCACGACCGCCGTCAACCTCGGCGCCGCGCTCGCCGACGAGGGCTTCCGCGTCCTGATCGTCGACCTCGACCCTCAGGGGAACGCGACGACCGGGGTCGGACTGAACCCCCGCGACGTGAGCGGGTCGATCTACGACGTGATCATGAGCGACGCGCCGATCGACGACTGCATCGAGCCGACGGCGATCAAGAACCTCTTCGTGGCCCCGGCGACGATCGATCTCGCGGGCGCGGAGATCGAGCTCGTGCCCCAGATCAGTCGCGAGCTCAAGCTCAAGCGCGCGCTCGACGCGGTGCGCGACCAGTTCGACCTCGCGCTCATCGACTGCCCGCCGTCGCTGGGCCTCCTGACCGTGAACGGGCTCGCGGCGGCCGACGACGTGATCGTGCCGATCCAGTGCGAGTACTACGCGCTCGAGGGCCTCGGGCAGCTGCTCCGCAACGTCGCGCTGGTGCAGGCGAACCTGAACCCGTCGCTCGACGTGCGCGGGATCATCCTCACCATGTACGACGCGCGCACGAAGCTCGCCGACCAGGTCGTCGAAGAGGTGCGCGACTACTTCGGGGCGAAGGTCTACAAGACGGTCGTGCCGCGCACGGTGCGTCTCTCGGAGGCGCCGTCCTACGGCCAGCCGATCACCGTCTTCGACTCCACGTCGCGAGGCGCCAAGGCGTACCGGGAGCTGGCCAAGGAGGTGAGCCGTGGCGCGACAAGGCGGGCTGGGTAGGGGGCTCGGAGCGCTCATCCCCCCGGGCGCAGCCGAGTCCAACACGCCGAGTGGCACCGGCTACCGGGAGGTGCCGGTGGCGGCGATCCGCCCCAACCCGTACCAGCCCCGCGACGTCTTCGACGAGGAGGCCATCGCGAAGCTGGCCGACTCGATCCGCGAGGTCGGCCTCCTCCAGCCGGTGCTCGTGCGCCCGGCCGGCGACGGCTTCGAGCTCATCGCCGGCGAACGACGGTGGCGGGCCGCGCGGCGCGTCGGCCTCCAGGTCATCCCCGCGCTGGTGCGAGAGACCGACGACAACACCGCGCTCGAGGAGGCGCTCGTCGAGAACCTCCAGCGCGAAGACCTCAACCCGCTCGAGGAAGCCGCCGCGTACCAGCAGCTGATCGAGGACTTCTCGCTGACGCACGAGCAGGTCGCCGCGCGCGTCGGTCGCAGCCGCGCGTCGATCTCCAACACGCTGCGGCTGCTCCAGCTGCCGCCGTCGATCCAACGTGCGGTGCGCGAGAAGCAGCTCACGATGGGACATGCGCGGGCGCTGCTCGGCACGCCCGACCGCGCGTTCCAGGAGGCACTCGCGAAGCGCGTCGTCAAGGACGACCTCTCGGTGCGTCAGGTCGAGGAAGCGATCCGCGCGCGCAACGACGGAGAGGCGAAGAAGCCGACCGGCGTGCCGGGGAAGATGCGCCCGGCCGGCCTCGCGGAGCTCGAGGAGATGCTCGGCGACCACCTCGACACGCGGGTGAAGCTCAAGCTCGGAGCGGGCGGGCGGGGAACCCTGTCGGTCGAGTTCGCCGGCCTCGACGACCTCGAGCGGATCTACCGGGCGATCACCGGCGGCCAGCTCCCCCGAGCCGAGACCGCGTAGCCGCGCACCGCCGACCTCCCGCCGCGGCGGGGGATCAGCCGGTGAAGGTCGGGACGAGCTCGATCGGTGCGGGTGGCGCAGGCGGCGGGAGCGGGATCGGCTGCCAGTTCGAGCTCTCGGCCCCAGGGCTGACGGAGGTCAGCGCCTGCGGGTCGCTCCCGTCGGCGTTCATCACCCAGATCTGGAAGAACGGCGCGTTGTCACGGTCGCTCGTGAACGTGATCCGGGCGCCGTCGGGAGAGAAGCAGGGCAGCGCGTCGTTGGCGCCGTTGCCCTCGGTGAGGTTCCGGAGGTCGGAGCCGTCGGCGTTCATCGCCCAGATGTCGGCCGGGATGCTGCGGGTGGAGAAGACGATGGTGGAGCCGTCGGGCGACCAGCACGGCGACTCCGCCGCCCCGCCTCCGAGGTCCTGGGCCGCCCCGCTCCCGTCCGCCGGGATCACCCAGACGCCGGTGTCGCGGGTGAAGGTGATCGTGGAGCCGTCGGGCGACCAGTTGGGCTGGATGCCGGCGGTGAGGAGCTGTTGGTTCTGCCCGTCGGCGTCCATGACCCAGATCTCGTTGCCCCCGCCCGCGAAGCGACCGAAGGCGATCCGGGTGCCGTCGGGAGAGAAGGTCGGATCGGAGACCAACGTCCCGGACCCGTTCGTGGTGAGCGGGGTCTGACCCGACCCGTCGGCGTCCATCACCCAGATGTCGACGATCGGGTCGTCGCTGACCTCGCGGGCGAAGACGATCCGGGTGCCGTCGGCCGACCAGCTCGGGTCGCGGTCGGACCCCGGCGCCGGGTCGGTGAGCTGGGTCTGGCCCGAGCCGTCGGGCTCCATCACCCAGATCTGGTCCTCACCGGTCTCGGTCTCCACGACGAACGCGATCTTGCCGTTGCCGCCCGGGAACGTCGATGAACCGACCGAGCCGGCGAGCCCCCCGACCGAGATCGCCACCAGAGCCGCGAGCGCCCCGGCGCGCGCCACCATCCCGCCCATCACGTCCTCACGCCTCGTCCGCCACGATGTCGGGGCGGAGAGTAGCAAGCGATCGGCGCCGTCCGACGCTCCGCACCGCGCTGGGGAGGCCCCTCAGCGGGTGGCGGGCTGGTCCTTGCCCTCGGGCTCGATGGCTCGTCGGACGCCCCGGACGATGGCCCGTCCGGTGGCGCCGGCCCTGGTGACGAGGTCGCGCATCGCACCGACGTCGCCCTCGGGGACGAGCTCGCACACGACGGCGGGCATCCGGGTCTCGCGCAGCACGCCGGACGAGCGCCCGGTGAGCTCCGGCGTCGCGGGGAGGACGCCGTCGAGCTCGGAGCGGATCGACGCCGCGACGTCGTGTCCGACCTCGGAGCTGAACCGCGGGGAGGCGTAGTAGGTGCAGCGTGCGCCGGCCTCGGCGCCGGACCGGAGGGCGACGAGCAGGTCGGCGCCGAAGCGGTTGGCCTCCTCGGCCAGGAGGGAGTCGCCGGCGCCCGACGCGTCGAGGAGGGCCACCGCGCCGGCGTCGAGGAGCCCCCTGGTCACCTGCTCGCCCAGCGCCACGAAGCCGGGCGAGGCAGTGACGTAGAGGCGCCGGCCCTCGAGCCGGGCGGCTCCCGGGCGGAGCCGCTCCCGCTCGCGCAGGCCCGCGGCGGATCCGGCGGCGAACGATCCGACGCGCTCGAGCGCGGCGATCGTGGTCGAGCCGCAGATGCCGTCGGTGGCGAGGCCGCCGGCGTGCTGGAACTCGGCGAGCGCCCGGCCGGTGTCGTCCCCGAAGATCCCGTCCTCACGGCCCGCGTCGAACCCGAGCGCGTTCAGCCGGAGCTGGAGCTCGGCGACGTCGTCGCCCCGCAGCATCGGTCGACGTCGGTAGAGCAGGCGATCACCGAGCGAGTAGCCGCTCTCGACGAGCGACGACCACGTCTCGGGTCCGACGATGCCGTCGACCCGCAGGCCGCGGGCCTCCTGGAACCGCCGGACGGCGGCCTCGGTGCCGACGCCGAACTCGCCACCGTCGTCGCCCGCGGGCAGGTGCCCGGCCCCGGTCAGACGCGCCTGGAGGTCGCGCACGGCCTCGCCTCGTGCACCGCGGCGCAGCACCGCCGGCACCGAGGACCTCGCGAGGTGGGAGCTGCCGCGGCCGGTGCCGCGTCAGTCGACGAACTCGGCCAGGTCCTGGAGCAGCTGGCCCTTGCCCTTGGCGCCGACGAGGCGCTTCGCCTCCTCCCCGGTGTTGCCGGGCGCGAAGACGAGCAGGGTCGGGATGCTCATGACGTTGAAGCGCATCGCCGTGTTGGGGTTGTCGTCGACGTTCAGCTTGGCGATCGCGAGCTTCTCGCCGTGCTCGTCGGCCAGCTCCTCGAGGACGGGAGCGATCATCTTGCAGGGTCCGCACCACTCGGCCCAGAAGTCGACGAGCACGGGCTTGTCGGAGCTCCCGATGGTCTCGTCGAAGGTCTGGTCGGTGAGCTTCACGATGTCCGCCACAGCACGGGTCCTTTCGGGCGAGTCGGTGCGAAGTGTACCGACGAGGTGAACGCCGCCTCGGCCCCCGGATCTTCCCGGAGGCGCCAGGTCAGGCGGTGGTGGTCGCGGCGTGGGCGACGGCCTCGAGGTAGCGCTCGGCCTCCATCGCCGCCATGCAGCCGCTCCCGGCCGCGGTGACGGCCTGGCGGAAGACGTGGTCCTGCACGTCGCCGGCCGCGAAGACGCCCTCGACCGAGGTCTTCGTCGAGTCGGCGGCGGTGACGACGTAGCCGTCGGCGTCGAGGTCGACCTGCCCGGTGAAGAGGGCCGTGTTGGGGTCGTGGCCGATCGCGATGAACAGGCCGTCGACCTCGAGTCGCGACTGCTCGCCGGTGACCGCGTCGCGCAGCTCGAGCGCCTCGACCGAACCGTTGCCCACGACGTGCTCGACGACGGTGTTCCACAGGAACTCGATCTTGGGGTTGGCGAACGCGCGCTCCTGCATGATCTTCGATGCCCGGAGCTCGTCGCGACGGTGGATGACCGTCACCTTGGTCGCGAACTTCGTCAGGAAGGTCGCCTCCTCCATCGCGGAGTCGCCCCCGCCGACGATCGCGAGCGGCTTCTCCTTGTAGAAGAAGCCGTCGCAGGTCGCGCAGGTCGAGACGCCCTTGCCGAGGAGCGCCTCTTCCGAGGGCAGCCCGAGCATCCGGGCCTTCGCGCCCGTGGAGATGATGATCGCGTCGGCGCGGTACTCGTCGTCCCCGACCCACACGCCGAACGGGCGCGACGAGAAGTCGACCCGGTCGGCGTCGGCGGTCACGAACTCGGCGCCGAAGCGCGCGGCCTGCTCGCGCATGTTGGTCATCAACCCGGGACCGGTGATCGCCTCGGGGAAGCCGGGGAAGTTCTCGATGTCGTTCGTCAGCATGAGCTGCCCGCCGGCGGCGATGCCCTCGATGACGACCGGCTCGAGGTTGCCGCGCGCGGCGTAGATCGCGGCCGTGAGCCCGGCCGGCCCCGAGCCGATGATGACGACCTTGCGGTGCTGGCTCACCAGATCCTCCTCGGGCGGCTCAGCCGTCCGGGTCGTCGGACGGCTTCGAGAACCGCAACGTCCAGCAGAACGCCCCGACGATCACGAGGATTCCGCCGCAGATCAGGTAGGCGATCCACACCTCGCCGGTGAGGATCACCAGGCCCCGGAACAGGCCGATGATGAGCAGCACGACCGACGTGATGACGAAGAACGTGGCCAGGAGCCCGTAGACCACGGCCCGGGTGGCCTGCTGGGCCGGGACGACCGTCTTGTCGCGGACGGTCGCCACGGCCTGCTCGATGGCGCCCGCGGCCTGGGCCGGCCAGTCGGTGGAGGAGGACCCCTCGGGCGACGTCTGGGAAGTCGTCTCGCTCATGGTGGGGGCGAGCGTACCGCTGCCCTCACCCGGCGGTCAGAGGGGGAAGCGCTCCACGAGCTCGCAGCCGCGCGCCGGGTCGAGGGCGAACGCCTCGGTCTCGCCCGTCGGGGTCGGGCCGACCAGCACGATCACGGGGAGCCCGTCCAGCTGGGCCTCCGCCACCGCCGAGACGACGACCAGGCCGAGCAGGCCCGCGTCCCGGTCGGCGCAGGGCAGAGCGTCGCGGCGGGCCCCGCCGGTGTCGCCGCGCTCGAACCCGCCGGCGATCGCGGCGCGGAGCTGGGAGGCGCCGCGCACCGTCCCGAGGTCGCCCAGGTCCTGGGGCGGCTGCCCGCTCGGCTCGACGGCGCTCACCTCGTCCTCGACCGACTCCGGAGCGGGCGACGCGAGCTCGGCGGCCGCCGTGGTCGGCGCCGTGCTCGACGCCCGAGCGGCGCTCGGCGTGTCGGGCTCGGGCGGTCGGGTGACGACGACTGCTCCGACCACCGCGCCCACGAGCAGCGCGGCGGCCACGCCGACCACCGCGCCGAATCGGCGCGTGCGGGCCGGAGCCTCGGACCGGGGGCTCGCGGCGGCGACCGCGGTCCGCACGAGGGAGCGCCGAGTGGTCTCGGCGAGCGGCGCGACCGCGAGCGCGGCGGCGAGCGCCGGATCGCGGTCGTCGTCGGGCCCGGGTGCCGGGCGCGGGGCGTCGGGGGCGTCGGTCATGGCTGGTCGGTTGGACGGTCGGCGCGCACGGGCGGGTTCCCGGCGTCGGGATCGGGCTCGTCCAGGGCGGCCCGGAGCGCCGCCCGCCCCCGGGCGACCCGTGACTTCACGGTGCCCAGCGGGACGTCGAGCACCGCCGCGATCTCCGCGTAGTCGAGGTCGGCCAGGTCGCGCAGGACCACCGCGGCGCGGAACTCCTCGGGGACCTGGTGCAGCGCGGCGTCCACGTCGAGCCGGGCCTCGACCGCGGCGATCGGGTTCGTCCCCGATGCCGGCTCGCGGTCCCCGCCGGCGGCGACGTCATCGGTCATGCCGGTGACGGGTCGGCGTCGCTTGCGGCGCAGCTCGTCGAGGGCCGCGTTGGTCGCCACCCGGTAGACCCAGGTGCTGAACCGGGAGCGACCGTCGAAGCGCCCGACGCCCCGCGCGATCGCGATCAGGGCCTCCTGGGTCGCGTCGAGCGCGTCCTCGGGGTGCATCACGACCCGCCGGCACACCGCGTGGACGCGGTCGGCGTGCCGGTCGAGCAGGAGCTCGAGCGCCCTGCGGTCGCCGCCCGCGGCCGCGGCCGCGAGCTGCTCGTCGGTCACCCCCGACGGGCCGGCCCCGTCGGCGCCGCCGTCAGCCAACGCGCACCTCCCCGACCACGACGCGTCCGGACGCGGGCAGTCGGGTGAACCACACGAGCACCGCACGACCGGCGGGCGGGCCCGCGAGCTCGATCCGCTCCGTGGTCGCGGCATCGACGACCGTGGCGGCCGGTGCCCCCCAACCGGCGAGCGCGTCGGAGCCGGCGTCGGCGACGTAGACCTGCGCGCTCCAGCCCCCCTCCTCGGTGTCGAGCTCGACGAACGAGACGTCGGCCGCCTCCGCGAGGTCCAGACGGAGGCCGACGCCGGACTTGAGCCCGCCGAAGTCGAGGTCGTCGTAGCGCTCGGTCGTCCATGCCGTCGCCCCGTCGCCGTCCACGGCCCGTTCGACCGTCTCGGGATGCTCGGAGTCGTCGCCTTCGGGGTCGAAGTCGCCGAGCGTGGCGATCGCCGGGGCCACGCCGAGCGTGGCTGTCGTCGATCCGCCACCGCCTCCGTCGGCACCGCCGGTCGCGAGCAGTGCTGCCGCCGCGGCACCGAGGAGCAGGAGCCCGCCGAGGATCCAGGGCCAGACCCGGTGCCGCCGCGCCGCCGGCGCCTCCTGCGCGGGCGGTCGCGACGGCGAGCGCGGAGGACCGGACCGGCTCCCGCCCTTCTTCGCGCGGCGGGGCGGCTGGCGGGGCGGCGGCGCGGGGAGACGACTCGGGCCGGCCGCGGTCGCGAGAGCGGCTCCCTGCACCGCCGTCGTCGTCGGGCGCTCGATCTCGCCGCTGTCCTCGGCGAGGTCGTCGAGCGCCGCGTGGAGCGCCTGGGCGTCGGGGAAGCGGTCGGCGGGCGCGACCGCGAGGCAGCGCATCGTCACCGCCTCGACCCGCGGCGGCACGTCGGGCCGGAGCTCACGCAGGGGAGGCGGGGGCGTGGTGAGGCGTGCGAGCGCAGCGGCCATGTCGGAGTCGCCCTGGAACGGCGAGCGACCGGCGAGCATCTCGTAGAGGAGGAGGCCCAGCGCGTAGATGTCGGTGCGCGCATCGACCGGGCGGGCCTCGACCTGCTCGGGGGCCAAGTACCTCGCGGTGCCGACGACCGTGCCCGAGCGCGTGAGGTCACCCGCCCCCTCGGCCTTCGCGATCCCGAAGTCGGTGACCTTGACCGGCCCCTGGTCGGGCACCAGCACGTTCGCGGGCTTGATGTCGCGGTGCACGATCCCGTTGCGGTGGGCGTGGTCGAGCGCGGCAGCCACCCCACGGGCGATCCTCACGGCGCGGTCGACGGGGAGGCGACCCTGCTCGTCCAGGAGCCCCCGGAGGTTGGGACCGTCGACGAGCTCCATCACGAGGTACGCGACACCGTCGTCCTCACCGGTGTCGTAGGTGGCGACGATGTCGGGATGCGCGAGGCTCGCCACCGCGACGGCCTCGTTGCGGAAGCGCCGACGCAGCGAGTCGTCGACCGCGAGCTCGGGATGGAGCGTCTTCACCGCGACGCGCCGGGCGAGCAGCGAGTCCTCGCCGATCCAGACGCTCGCCATCCCGCCCCGCGCGAGGAGCGCGTCGAGTCGGTAGCGACCGTCGAGGACACGGCCCGGTGCAGCCGGGGACGACACCGCGCCACGGTACCGGGGAGGCCCCCTCCCGGGGCCTCGGTGGGCCCGCAGGCTGACGGCGCTAGGCCGAGGTCACGAACGTGACCCCGATGACGCCGGGCCCGGCGTGGGTCCCGATCACGGGCCCGACGATGCCGACCTGGATCCGGTCGCGGGGGAAGACCTCCCCGAGCAGGTCGAGCAGCTCGTCGACGTCGTCCGCCTCGCCGTGGAGCACCGCCAGGGAGTCGATGGGCTGGGCCGCGACCTTGTCGGCCAACAGCTTCAACGACTTGGAGCGGGTGCGCACCTTGCCGGCCTCCTCGACGACGCCGTCGCGCACCTCGACCACGGGCTTGATCGACAGCATCGACCCGAGGAGCGCGCGCGCGTTGCCGATGCGACCGCCCTTCTTGAGGAACTCGAGCGTGTCGAGGGCGCCGAACAGGCGGGTGCGGTCGCGCCGGGCGGTGACGTCGGCGACGATCGCCTCGAGCGTCGCGCCGTCGGCCGCCTGGCGCGCCGCGGCGAGGCAGAGCTCACCGATGCCCATCGAGCACGTCAGGGAGTCGACGACCCGCACGGGGCACTCCTGGGCGACCGCCTCGGCCGCGACGTTGGCGGCCTGCATCGTCGCGGACAGGCGCGACGACAGGTTGATGCAGACGATGCCGTCGGCGTCCTGGCCGATCAGGTCACGGAAGGCCTTCTCGAAGGCACCGGCCGACGGCGCCGCCGTCTCGGGCAGCACGTCGGACCGGCGCAGGCGCTCCCAGAACTCGGCGGTCGACAGCTCCTCCCGGTCGACCAGCTCCTCGGCGCCGAAGCGGATCGACAGCGGCACGACCACGATCTGGTGCTCGTCGATCAGCTCCTGGGGCAGGTCGCACGCGCTGTCGGTGACGACTCGTACCGGCACGAGGGACTCCTCTCCGATGGCAGGGACGTCATCGTTCCACGGCTGGGTCCTCCCCGCCCAGGGGTGCCGGGCTGGGTGCGTCCGGCCGGCGCCGCCGGACCAGGTCGATGACCTCGCGGAACTCGTCGACCCGCAGGAGCCAGAGGCCCGCCACCGTGACCACCGACGCCGCGGCGGCCCCCAGCACCAGCGCCACCAGCGCCTCGCCCGGGCCGTCCCAGCCGACGAGCCCGGCGACCTGCCAGGCCACGACGCCCGCGGCCGCGGCGACGAGCGCCACGCGGGCCACCGTCGTCCCGATCCCCCGGCCCTGGAGGCCGCCGATCCGCCGGGACAGCAGGGCCAGCGTCAACACCGCCGCGATCGCGTACGCGCCCGAGAAGGCGAAGGCGAGGCCGTCGATGCCCAGCTGGTCGAACAGCAGCAGCGCGAGCCCGATGTTCGCCGCGTTCTCCAGGCAGTTGATGAGGAACGGCGTCCGCGTGTCCTCGAGCGCGTAGTAGACGCGCAGCGCGAACAGGTAGGTCGAGAACAGCGGGATGCCGACCGCGAAGCCGACGAGCGTGTCGGCCACCAGCGACGCGTCCTCGGCGGTGAACGCGCCGCGCTGGAGCAGCGCCACGACGAGCGGCCGCGCGAGCGCGACGTAGACGGCTGCCGCCGGGATCACGACCGTCAGCACGAGCCGCAGCGCGCGGGCGAACCGGTGACGCAGCGCGGCCATGTCGCCGCGCCCGCCCGCCGCGGCGAGCTCGGGCTCGACCGCGGTCATGATCGAGACCGAGAACAGACCGTGCGGCAGCTGGAAGAACGCGTACGCGCTCAGGTAGGCGAAGGCCCCGCCCTCCACGCCGTTGGCGAGCACGAGCACGACCCACAGCGCGATCTGGTTCGCGACGACGTACCCGAACGTCCACCCCGACAGTCGGACGAGCGTGCGGACCGCGGCGTGGCGGAAGGCCGGGAGGAAGCGCATGCGCACGCGCGCGCCCCGCAGCGCGGGCACGAGGGCCAGCGCCATCGCCGCGACCCCTGCCGTGGTGCCGAGGCCCAGCAGGAGGATCAACGTCGGGTCGTCGTTGACGCGCCGCACGCTGTACGGGCCCTCGATCACCCGCGGGAGCGTGAGGAAGATCGCGATCACGACCAGGTTGTTGAGCACGGGAGCGAACGCGGCGGCGGCGAACCGACGTCGCGCTCTCAGCATCGAGGTGGCGAGCGCGGTGAAGCCGTAGAAGAGCATCTGGGGCATGAACAGCCGCAGGAGCTTGGTGGCGAGCTCCTGCTGCTCGACCCGGCCGGGGCCCGTCACCCGCAGCGTGTAGATGTCCACGATCAGCGGAGCGATCAGGACGCCGATGACGGTGATGCCGACGAGCGCCAGCATCGACACGGTGACGACGGCGCTCGTCGCGTCGTCGTCGCGCTGCTGGATGTGGCGCACGAACTGCGGGACGAGCGTGGCGGTGAGGACCCCGCCGAGCAGCAGCTCGTAGACGATGTTCGGCGTCTCGTTCGCGTACGAGTACACGCCCGCGGTCGCGGTGACGCCGAGCGCGTACGCGATCGCCGCGACGCGCAGGAACCCGGTCGCGCGCGACAGCGCGGTCCCGAGCCCGACGATCGCGCTCGACTGGAGCAGCCGACCCGTGTCGTGCCGGCGTTGACGCGCCGAGCGCGGACCGCGAGACAACGATCCGGCTCAGCCGGCGGTCGCAGCCCGGGAGCGCCGGCTGCGGCGGATGTGGATGCCCCACCAGAGGGCGAGGAAGATCACCGCGCCGGCCATGAGGATCACCCCGACGGTGCTGACCGCGGTCGAGCGCACCCGGAAGGTACGCTCGGCGACGCTCAGCGCCCCGTCGACGGACGTGACCGACAGGCGGAGCGGGAACGTCCCCGAGGTCCGGGCCTCGACCGGGACCCGCAGCGTCGTGCTGCGCGTCGGCAGGTGGACGGAGCGGGTCTGGCCCTCGGGGAACCGGAGCTTGGCGCTGGTGAGCTGCAGGGTGACGTCGAGGGGTCGGCCGGTCTCGTTGCGGAAGGTGAGCGGGATCTCGCCCGAGCGCGACGTCAAGGTGATGGTGCTCGGCTGCGGGACCCGGATGCGATCGAGGAAGTCGTCGATGCCCGTGCGCACCCGGTTGACCGTCGCGAGCGCCCGGGCGGACCCCACGGGGCCGACGAACGTCGACGACTCGCTCACGAGCATGTCGCGTTCGCTGCGCACGACCTGCGGATCGGTCGGGCCGGCGAGGAGCCGGAAGGAGTCGAGGCGGTCGAGCGTCGTCATGTACGGGACGGCGGGGACCGGTGGCGCCGGCGGCGCGTAGCCGGCGAGCTCCCGGGTCACGGGGGAGCCGTTGGACGTCGTCTCCGCGGGCACGTCGGCGAACACGTCGTCGACGCTCATCGGCCGCAGCCACGGGTTGCCGCGCAGACCAGTGAGGACCGCGTCGAGCAGCTGCGCAGGCGGATCGAAGTCGGAGGGGTTGACCAGCGTGACCGCGTGCGCCTCGTTCGGCGCCTCCAGCGCGACGAGCGACAGCGCGGCGAGCGTCCGCTGCGCGCGCAGGGCGGGTGACCCATCACCGACGAGGAGCGAGGCGATCTGGGTGTCGCTCGCGATCGCGGGCATGGGCGCGCCGGGCACCAACGAGGGTTGCGGCTGGAGCGTGAAGGGCCGTGTCGGGTTCGGGCGGTCGGCCGGTGCGAGCGCGCTCGAGTCCACGATCACCTGGTCGACGCCGCGCGCCCGCAGGCGGGCGAGCGCGGCGGCGTCCACCGGTCGTGCGAGCGCCGTGCGTGTGTCGGGCCGGGTGCCGAGGAGCGCGGCGAGCGTCTCGTCCCCGCGCACGAACTCGGCGTCGACCACCGTGCCCAACCCGTTCGCCAGCAACGACGGAAGGTCGATCGGCACGTAGGTGCTCGCGACGATCTGCTCCCGGCCCGACGCGTCCTGCACCGCGGCGGCGCCGCGCGCGATCGACGCGTCGGTCTCGCCGTGGCGGACCCAGGCCTCCAGGGTCTCGGGCCCGGGCACGATCGTCAGCGGCAGGTCACCTGCCCGGGTGAGCGCCACGGCCTGACGACCCAGGCGCCCCGTCGGGCGCAGGGCGTCGACGACCTCCGGGTCGGCCTCGCCGTCGGGCAGGGTCGACGGACCGGCGGCGAGGGGCCAGACCCACGCCACGCCGAGCCGGTCCTCGAGCGCGACCGGCACGCCCGACGCATCGGTCGCCACGGCGACGACGAAGGTGGTGAACCCGCCCTGCACCCGGTCGTCGGCGTCGCGCACCTCGACGGCGAGCGGGTACACGCCGGCTCGCCGCAACGAGAGGCGATCGGCGGCCCGGGCGGCGCCGCTGGCCTCGATCCCGACGGTGAGGGCGCGCGCGCCGGTCGGCGACGCCGGCACGGCCGCGACCGGGACGACGACCTGGTCGAGCACCGACCCGGGCCCCTCACCGTCGATGACCCGCTGGAAGCCCGCTCGCGTCGCGAGCGGCTGGTGGGCGACGAGGCTGAGCGACGAGCCCTCCGTCGCGAGCGCGTCGGGGACGTCGATCTGGAGGTGCAGGTCGCCGCCGATCGGCGTCCACGCGTCCTGCGTGAGCAGTGCCACGGTGTCGGTCGCGCTCGCGGGATCGGGACCCGCCGCGGCCGAGGGGAGCGCGAACGACACGAACAGGCTCGCGGCGACCACGAGCAGCGCCGCGCTCGCGCGCGCGCGGCGGATCACAATCGACGATCGAGCACGCACAACCCGACCGGGAGACGGCGGAAGCCGCACGACTCGTACAGCGCCAGCGCACCGTCGTTCGTCCACTGGGTGTTCACCAGGGCGCGCCGCACGTCGTGGCGGCGCAGCCAGCGCAGGGCGTCGGCGACCAGGGCCCGACCCCACCCGCGGCGGCGCCCGTCGGGGTGCACGGCGACCCGCTGCAGATAGCCACGGCGACCGGCCCGACCGGTGATCGCGTACGCCGCCACGCCCTCACGGGGCGCCTCGAAGTCGCCGACGCGGAACCGGACCGCGGGGGTCGCGTGCAGCGCCTCCCGGAGGCCGGACTCCTCGAGGCGCCAGAACCGGTCGAAGGCCAGCCGATCGAGGTCGAGCACCGACGAACGATCGGTGCGCCAGGCGCGCCGAGCCCGCGGATCGCCGACGTCGGGCGGCGGGACGTCGTCGAGCTCGTGCTCGAGGAGGTGCAGGCGCTCGCGCACCTCGAAGCCCGCGTCGACGAACGGAAGTGCGTCGGCCGGCGCGAGCGCACTGGTCACGACCGAGCAGTACCCCGCACGCCGCAGCGTCCCGAGACAGGTGGAGACCACCGCGGTGTCGGTGGGCACGCGCTCGCCGAGCACGAGGTGCGCGACGTCGGCATGGCCGCGCCACGGCATCGCGCGCGCCCAACCGAAGGAGTGGTGGCGCGCCCGTCCGCCGGTGATGCGCTCGGCCACGACGAGCGAGCGTACCCGTCGAGGCGCTCGCGTCCCCGGCGGTACGCTCGGCCGCGTGCTGCTCCTCGGAGCCGACGACCTCTTCTCGGCGCACGATCCCGGGCCCGGCCACCCCGAGCGCGTCGCCCGGCTCGGGGCCGTCGCGGCCGGGGTGAGCGAGGCCGGGATCGACGATGCGTTCGTCGTCCTCGAACCCCGCGACGCCTCGGTCGACGAGCTGCGGCGGGTGCACGACGAGCAGCTCCTCGACCGGCTGGAGCGGCTCTCCGCGGCCGGTGGCGGCCGGATCGACCCCGACACCGCCGCGTCGACCGGCTCGTGGGACGCGGCCCGGCGCGCCGCCGGCGCCGGCATCGCGGCGAGCGAAGCGCTCGAACGCGGCGACGGGGTCGCCGCGTTCCTCGGTGTTCGACCACCCGGTCACCACGCGACCGGAAGTCGACCGATGGGCTTCTGCCTCCTCAACAACGTGGCGGTCACTGCGGCGGCGCTGACCGCCCGCGGCGCTCGCGTCGCGATCGTCGACTACGACGCGCATCATGGCAACGGGACCCAGGACATCTTCTGGGACGACCCCGAGGTGCTCTACGTGTCGCTCCACGAGTGGCCGCTCTACCCGGGCACGGGCCGCCTCGACGAGACCGGAGGCGAACGAGCCGAAGGCGCGACCTGCAACGTCCCGCTCCCCGCGGGCGCGACCGGCGACGTCTACCTGCAGGCCTTCGACGAGGTCATCACGCCGATCGCCGAGGAGTTCGCGCCCGACTGGGTGCTCGTGTCGGCAGGCTTCGACGCGCACCGCGCCGACCCGCTGACCGGCCTCGCGCTCTCGGCCGGCGACTACGCGCTGCTCGCCGCGCGCGCTTCCGAGCTCGCCCCCGGGCCCGGGCGCACCATCGTCTTCCTCGAGGGCGGCTACGACCTCGACGCGATCCGCGACTGCGTGGCGGCGACCCTGCCGGTCCTCGTGGGCCGGCAGCGGAGCAGCGTCGAGGCGCCGACGAGCGGCGGGCCCGGCGGTGACGTCGTCGACGCGGCCGCTCGGCGCCGCGCCGATCTCGCCTAGGCCTGGTCGGCCGGTGTGGCGACGGCCTGCGAGCCGTTGCCCCGCACCGACTCGTCTCCTGCCTCGCCGCGGAGCAGCTCGGCGAGGCCACCGACCGCGCCGAAGAGGCCGCCCATCTCGGTGGGCAGGAAGATCTTCGTGGCCTGACCGTCGCCGAGGCGCTCGAGCGCCTCGAGGTACTTGAGCGCGAGGACGTCGGGGGTCGGGTCGCCGTCGTGCATCGCCTGGAACACCGAGCGGATGGCCTCGGCCTCACCGAGCGCGACGGTGAGCTGCCGGTACTTCTCGGCGTCGGCGATGCGCTCCATCGCCTCACCCCGGCCCTGCGCCTCGAGGATCGCCGCCTGCTTCTCGCCCTCGGCCCGGGCGATGGCCGCTTCGCGGACGCCGGACGCCTCCGTCACGACCGCGCGTCGGTCGCGCTCGGCCTTCATCTGGTTGTGCATCGACGTGACGACGTCGGGTGGCGGGTCGATCCGCTGGATCTCGACCCGCACGACGCGCGTGCCCCACTTGTCGGTCGCGTCGTCGAGGATCTCCCGGAGATGCGTGTTGATCGTCTCGCGGGACGTGAGCGCGGCGTCGAGCTCCATGTCACCGACGACGTTGCGCAGGTTCGTCTGGGCGAGCTTCGTGACGGCGAGCTGGAAGTTGGCCACGTTGTAGACGAGCCGCTGCGGGTCGGTGGCCTCGTAGTAGATGACCGCGTCGACGGAGACGACGACGTTGTCGGAGGTGATGACCTCCTGGGGCGGGACGTCGGTCACCTGCTCCCGCATGTCGACCAGGATGATGCGGTCGACGAACGGCACGATGATCCGCAGGCCCGGATCGGCGGCGTAGCGGAACCGGCCGAGGCGCTCGACGACGCCGCGCTGGTACGGACGGACGATGCGCACCGATCGCAGCGCGATGAAGAACAGCAGCAGCGCGACGACCGCGACGACGATGACGGGGACCATCGGACCTCCTCGGGCTCAGCCGGTGTCTGTCAGCGGGATCACGACGAGCCGGGTCCCTCGCACCGCGACGACCTCGACGTTGCTGCCCGCGGCGATCGGGTGCTCGACCTCGGTCTCCGCCCGCCACACATCGCGCTCCACGCGGACGCGCCCGGTGGCGTGGGGCCCGCCGGGGATGTCCTCGAGGACCTCGGCGACCCGGCCGACCCAACGACCGGCCCCCTCGGGAGCCTCGTCGGCCTCGTTGCTGGCCAGCCGCCGCCCGAGCGGCACCAGCAGCGCCAGCCCCACGCCCGACCCCACGAGGAACGCGATCCACTGGGTGAGCAACGAGGCGTCGAGGAACGCGAGCACCGTCGCGACGGCCGCGCCCAGCGCGAACGACAGCAGGAAGAACGTGCCGGGGACGGCGAGCTCGCCCAACGCCAGCAGGAACGTGGCCCCCAGCCAGATCCAGCGCCAGACCTCGCTGTCCATCTCTACTGCCTCGCTCGCTGCGGGCGGGGATACCCCGCCCGCGGGCGCTCGCTCGGCTGCTGACGCCCGCCGTCGGTGGTGCCGCGGCTCTGCGGGGCGGGATACCCGCCCCGCGGGCGCTCGCTCGCCCTGATGGCGTCGCTCGCTGCGGCCGGGGGTACCCCGGCCGCGGGCGCTCGCTCCGCTGCTGACGCCCGCCGGATGCGGACGCCGGGGCGCACGTTGGGCCGAGCCTCGGTCGGGGTCATGTGCCTCCTCGCGAGCGACGGTACTCGCCGGGAACGGGCCCGTCTCCGGGCATTCCACTCGCGACAATGGGGGGATGCAGGCGAGCGACCTCCCGGCGCGGCTGGCGCCCTACTACGCGTCCGGGTCGCCGACCCGGGGGCTCGCCGATCGCCTCGCCGCGGCGGGGCACGAGTGCTACCTCGTGGGCGGCACCGTCCGCGACGCGTTCCTCGACCGGCGCTCGCCCGACGTCGACCTCACCACCGACGCTCGCCCCGACGAGATCGAGGCCGTGCTCGCGGGGTGGGCCGACAGCGTGTGGCTCCAGGGGGCGCGCTTCGGGACCGTCGGCGCGGAGAAGGACGGGCTGCGGCTCGAGATCACGACGTTCCGCGGCGACGTCTACCGCCCGGAGAGCCGAAAGCCCGAGGTGAGCTTCGCCGACTCGATCGAGGACGACCTCAGCCGACGCGACTTCACGGTCAACGCGATGGCGCTCGCCCTGCCCGAGCCGCGCCTGGTCGACCCGCACGGCGGGGCGGTCGACCTCGCGGCCCGCCGCCTGCGCACGCCCGCGGCGCCGGAGATCTCGTTCGCCGACGACCCGTTGCGGATGCTGCGTGCCGCGCGCTTCGTCGCGGGGCTGGGCCTCGAGCCCGACGACGACCTCGTCGCGTCCATCGAGGCGATGGCGCCGCGGCTCGAGATCGTGAGCGTCGAGCGCATCCGCGACGAGCTGGTGCGTCTCCTCGAGGTCGACGATCCCAGCGCGGGGCTGTGGATGCTCGCCGAGACCGGGCTCTCCGACGAGTTCCTCCCCGAGCTCAACGCCATGCGCCTGGAGCAGGACCCGATCCACTCGCACAAGGACGTGCTCGCGCACACGATCGCGGTCGTGCGCAACGCACCTGCCGACCGCACGCGGGTGCGCCTCGCCGCGCTGTTCCACGACGTCGGCAAGCCCAAGACGCGCTCGTTCGGTCCGGGCGGCGTGAGCTTCCACCACCACGAGGTCGTGGGTGCGCGCATGACCGAGGAGCGGATGCGTGCGCTGCGGTTCCCCAACGAGCTCGTCGAGGAGGTCACGAAGCTCGTCTACCTCCACCTGCGGATCCACACCTACGCGATGGGTTGGACCGACAAGGCGGTGCGTCGCTACGTGCGCGACGCCGGACCGCTCCTCGACGACCTCAACCTGCTCCAGCGCTGCGACTGCACGACCCGCAACCAGCGCCGCGCGAACGCGCTGGCCCGCCGCATGGACGAGCTCGAGGCCCGGATCGACGAGCTGCGAGCCCAGGAAGAGCTCGACGCGATCAAGCCGCCGCTCGACGGCCGCCAGGTGATGGAGATCCTCGGCGTCGAGCCCGGCCGCGTCGTCGGTGAGGCCCTCGACATGCTCCTCGAGCTCCGCCTCGACGAAGGCCCGATCAGCGAAGAAGACGCCAAGGCACGCCTCCTCGCCTGGGCGAAGGACCAGGGGATCCAGCCCGGCTGAGCGTGAGTTCGCGCCAGGGAGGCGCAACCGTCGACACCCCCGGAGGAGCACTTCGCCGTAGCCGGTCGAGACCCGGCCGCGGTGCGGCCGACTGCGCCCGGCGGGCGCAGGAGCAGGGGCTCGGCCGTCGCGGAGGCGTGGCGGCGGAGCGGGGTGTCGAGCGGTGGAGCCGGTCAGCAGCCGCGGCTACTCGCCGCGAGCGAAGACCTCCACCATCTCGCGAGCCTCTTCGTCGCGGTACTGCACCGGCGGCGACTTCATGAAGTAGGCCGACGGGCCGAGGAGCGGGCCGCCGATGCCGCGGTCGAGGGCGACCTTGGCGCAGCGGACCGCGTCGATGATGACGCCCGCCGAGTTCGGGGAGTCCCACACCTCGAGCTTGAGCTCGACGTTGAGGGGCACGTCGCCGAAGTTGCGGCCCTCGAGCCGGATGTAGGCCCACTTGCGGTCGTCGAGCCACGGCACGTGGTCGGACGGGCCGATGTGCACGTTGTCGGCCTCGATCCCGTGGTCCATCTGGCTCGTCACCGACTGGGTCTTCGAGATCTTCTTCGACTTGAGCCGCTTGCGCTCGAGCATGTTCTTGAAGTCCATGTTGCCGCCGAAGTTGAGCTGGTAGGTGCGGTCGAGCTCGACCCCGCGGTCCTCGAAGAGCCGGGTGAGGATCCGGTGCACGATCGTGGCGCCGACCTGGCTCTTGATGTCGTCGCCGACGATGGGCACGCCCGCCTCGGTGAACCTCGCGGCCCACTCGGGGTCGCTGGCGATGAACACCGGGATCGCGTTGACGAAGCCGACGCCGGCGTCGAGGCAGCTCTGCGCGTAGAAGCGCTGCGCCTCTTCGGACCCCACCGGCAGGTAGCTCACGAGCACGTCGGCGCCGACCTCGCGCAGGCGGGCCGCGACGTCGATGGGCTCGGCGGGCGACTCCTCGACCGTCTCCCGGTAGAACTCGCCGAGGCCGTCGAAGGTCGGTGCGCGCTCCACCAGCACGCCGAGCTCGCCCACGTCGGCGAACTTGATCGTGTTGTTGGGGCCGGCGGCGATCGCCTTCCCGAGGTCGAGCCCGACCTTCGCCGCGTCGACGTCGAAGGCGGCGACGAACTCGACGTCGCGCACGTGGTAGCCGCCGAGCTCGACGTGCATGAGCCCGGGGACCTCGTCGCTCGGATCGGCGTCGCGGTAGTACTCGACGCCCTGCACGAGGCTGCTGGCGCAGTTGCCGACGCCGGCGATGGCGACTCGGACCTTGCTGGTGCTTCCCATGTCGGTGTCCTTTGTGATCGGAAGGCCGGGATCAGGCGACGTCGACGGAGTCGGGCTCGGGTGCCGCGGATCGCTCGGCGGCGATGAGCCCGTCGACCCATTCGAGGTCGCGCTGGGTGGATCGGTTGCGGTGCTCGATGAGCGAGGTGAGGTAGCGATCGGGGGCGCGCCGCGTGGCGCGGGCGCTCTCGGGCGTCGGGGCCTCGGCCGCGGCGAGCCGCTCGATCAGCACGGCGCGGCGGCGCTCCAGCATCTGGAGGCGCGCAGCAGGCGGCACGAGCGCGCAGCAGGCGAGCTTCAGCGCGAACAGCTTCTCCGGGTCGGCGCGCTCGTCGTCGGCGAGGAAGAGCTCGACGAGCTGGGCCTGGCCCCGCTCGGTGATCCGGTAGGCCTTGCGGGTGCGGCGGCCGCTCGAGATGCGGTCGGCGACCGAGCGGAGCCTGGCCGCGGCCACGTCACCGGTGATCGACCCGGTCGGCACCGGTGCGGGTGCCGGGCCCGGCCGGGGGGTGACGCTCTCGATCGCGCCGTCGGCCTCGAGACGCCGCAGCGCCGGGTACAGCGAGCCGTACGAGACGCCCCAGAGGAACCCCAGCGTCTCGCCGAGGCGCTTCTTCAGCTCGTAGCCGTGCAGCGGCTGCTCCTGGAGGAGGCCGAGCACTGCGAGCTCCAGCATCTGACGACTCCGATTCCCGTTTCGCCCGTGTGTCGAGTCGATATATCGAGCCGATATATCGATACGAGATTCTGACGAAACGGAGGCGGCGAGTCAAGTCGGGGCGGACCCCCGAGCGCGATCCGGGCATCGGATCGGCGCGCGCGACGCCCCGGATCCGGTCCTACACTCCCGCGCGTGCCACAGGACCCCGGCTCCTTCTCGTGGCCGGCGCCGTCGCCGGCGAGCCTGGGAGCGGTCGCGGGTGGGCGTCACGTCGACTACGCCCTGGCCCGCCGGGCGGTGCTGCGAGACCTGCGGGCGGGTCGGCGCGACCGAGATGACGTCTGCGACGCCCATCCCGAGCTGCTCCGGGCCGCCCGTCACGTCGGTGACCGGGTCGATGGCGACTGCCCGGTGTGCGGGCACGCCAGCCTGCGCCTGGTCTCCTACGTCTACGGTGATGCGCTCCGCCACGCCAACGGCCGCTGCATCGCGTCCGCGCAGGAGCTCGCCAAGCTCGAGTCCTCCCACGACGAGTTCTCCCGCTACGTCGTCGAGGTCTGCGTCGACTGCCGCTGGAACCACCTCACTCGTCACGAGCTCCACGGCCGGCGCCACGCGGGCTAGCCCCCGGTTCCCGCGGAGGGGATATGGTTGACGTGCTGCCGGGAGCCGAACGAGCCCTGGACGGCGGAGGTCACGAGATGGCCACTGGGACGAGTCCGACGACCCAGACCCGGCGCGTCACCGCGCCCGACATCGCGATCGCCAAGGACGCCATCCGCGCCGGTGACGCCTCACCGCTGGTGATGGTCACCGCCTACGACGCGCCCTCGGCTCGGATCGTCGACGGTGCGGGGGTCGACATGATCCTCGTCGGCGACACGCTCGCCATGGTCGTGCTCGGCTACGACGACACGCTCCAGGTGACGACCGACGACATGGCGCACCACGTGGGTGCCGTCGCCCGCACGTCGCCCCGCGCGCTGGTGGTCGGCGACCTGCCCTGGTTGAGCTACCACGTCTCGACCAGCGAGACCGTCCACAACGCGGCCGCGCTGGTGCGGGCCGGGGCGGGTGCCGTCAAGCTCGAGGGCGGCCGGAAGCGCCTCGAGGCGATCGAGGCGATCATCGACGCCGAGATCCCGGTCATGGGCCACCTCGGCCTCACCCCGCAGTCGGTCCACGCGCTGGGCGGGTTCCGGGTGCAGGGCAAGGACCTCGACGCGGCCCGCGCGATCGTCGACGACGCCATCGCGCTGGCCGAGGCGGGCTGCTTCGCGATCGTGCTCGAGTGCGTGCCCGATGCGGTCGCCCGCCTGGTCACCGACACCGTCCCGGTGCCCACGATCGGCATCGGTGCCGGCCGCCATTGCGACGGTCAGGTCCTGGTGTTCCACGACCTCCTCGGCCTGGAAGACCGACTGAAGCCGAAGTTCGTGCGCCGCTACGCCGAGCTCGGCGCCGACGGCACCGCGGCGGTGGAGCGCTTCGCCGCCGACGTGCGCGCGGGTCGGTTCCCGTCGAGCGAGGAGACGTACCACGCCGCCGACCTCCTGCCCGACGAGCTGAAGCTCGACGGCCCCGACGTCGACGTCACCCGCACCGGCACCGACGACAGCTCGACCACGGAGCCCGCACCCGCGTGAGCCAGCGCGGCTGGGTGGCGACGGCCGTCGGCGTCGTCGTCGCCCTGGCCGCGGTCGTGGTGCTGGTCGCGATCGTCCTCTTCGTCGCGGGCGGCGACGACGAGCCCGCTGCGCAACCCTCGGGTCCGATCGCTGCGGCGCTGCGCGACGCCGAACCGGCCGGCGAGCCCTTCACCGACCTCACCGCGACGCAGGTGCGCGTGGGCGGGCGGACGATGGACGTCGTGCTCGCCGACGAGAGCGACGAGCGGTTCCAGGGCCTGCGGACCCGCGACGACATCGGTCCCTACGACGGCATGCTCTTCGTGTTCGACGCGCCGACCAGCACCTCGTTCACGATGTCGACCGTGCCGGTCGCCCTCCAGATCGGCTTCTACGACGCGAACGGTCGCCTGGTCGACCGGCTGGTGATGGACCCCTGCGACGACGTGCAGTCGCGCTGCCCGCTCTACAGCGCCGACGGGCCCTTCACCTACGCGCTCGAGACCCTCGAAGGCGACCTCCCCGAAGGCGACCTCTCGTCTTGATTGCGTCGCTCGCTGCGGGCGGGGGTACCCCGCCCGCGGGCGCTCGCTCCGCTGCTGACGCCCGCCGGGCCGACGTTGCGGGCCATGTCACAGGTGCCCCGTAGGGTCGTCTTCGAGACACCGCAACGGCGAGGCGAAGCGCGACCGGTCACGCTGGTAGCCTGACCGACTCGACGACGACGAACCTGCTCGTGCGGCCGGCACCTCGGTGCCGCGACCGGGCGAGCCCGGGCGAGGCGTCCGCTCCCGCGGGTGCCGTCGACCCCGGTCCGAAGGAGGCCGGCCCATGAGGCCGTACGAGGTCATGGTCATCTACGACGCGGACCTGGAAGACAGCGCGGTCCGCGACTCGGTCGAATCGGCACGCCAGGCCCTCGCGGCCAAGGGTGCCGAGCTCGGCCCCGTCGACTTCTGGGGCAAGCGCCGACTCGCCTACCGGCTCAAGCACCGCTGGGAGGGCTACTACGTCGTCCTCCAGGCGAAGGCCGAGCCCGAGGCGATGGACGAGCTGGGGCGCACGCTGACGCTCGCCGACGACGTGCTGCGCCACAAGGTGCTGCGCATCCCCGACGCGGTGTACGGGAAGCTCGGCTCGCCGGCCGAGCAGTAGGCACGGAGACGACAGGAGTCCGACATGGCCGACAACTCGGTGACGCTCGTTGGCAACATCACCCGTGACCCGGAGCTTCGCTACACGGCCGGGGGGCAGGCCACGTCGACGTTCGGCCTCGCCGTCAACCGGCGCTGGCAGAACCGCCAGACCCAGGAGTGGGAGGAGCGCGTCAGCTTCTTCAACGTCGTGTGCTGGCGGGAGATGGCAGAGAACGTCGCGGAGTCGCTGGCCAAGGGATCGCGCGTCGTGGTGACCGGTCGGCTCGAGCAGCGCTCGTGGGAGACCGAGAACGGCGACAAGCGCAGCGTCGTGGAGATCACCGCCGACGACATCGGCCCGAGCCTGCGCTGGGCGACCGCGCAGGTCACCCGCAACGAGCGCCGGGGCGACTTCGGCGGCGGCGGCGGCGGCGGTGGCGGCGGGGGTGGCGGTCGCCCGGCGCCCGACAGCGCCCCGAGCGGCGGCGGCGGCGCCGGCTACGACGACATGAGCGAGGAGCCCTTCTAGGGCATCCGCACGACCCCGAGGACGCGATCCGAGGGGCCGCACCAGACGAGGAGCGCACGAGCGCCATGGCACGACCCAGGACCAATCGACGCAAGACCGAGCGGGAAGACCGGAAGCCGAAGCGGAAGGTCTCGATCCTCGACACCGAGTCGGTCACCTACGTCGACTACAAGGACGTCAACCTGCTGCGCCGCTTCATGTCGGAGCGGGCCAAGATCCGCGCCCGTCGGGTGACCGGCAACGACGCGCAGCAGCAGCGCGAGGTGGCCCGCGCGATCCGGGTCGCCCGCGAGATGGCGCTGCTGCCGTACTCGGTGCGTCAGGTCACCCACCGCAGCAAGGGCAAGCGGGGCGACCGCGACGGCGGCGGCCCGCCGCGCAGCGCCGAGGGCGAGGCACCGATGCCGGCGCCCGACGCACCGCCGCCCACCGCGACCGACGCTCCCGCGCCCGATCTCGACGCCGCGCCCGAGGCGCTCGACGTCCCGGCCGGCGCCGACGAGGGTGCGGCCGACGAGGCGGGTGACGAGTCGTGAAGGTCGTGCTGCGAGCCGACGTCGACTCGCTCGGCCACAAGGGCGACCTCGTCGAGGTGGCCGACGGGTACGCGCGCAACTTCCTCGTGCCCCGCGGCTTGGCGATGAAGGCGTCCAAGGGCGTCGTCGCCCAGGCCGAGGCGATGCGGCGCAACCGAGCGGCCCGGGACGCCCGCGAGCGCGCGGCCGCGGAGGAGATCGCGGGTCGTCTCGGCGGGTCGCGCGTCACCGTCACCGCCCGCGCCGGCGAGGGCGGGAAGCTCTTCGGCTCGGTGACCACCGCCGACGTCGCCGACGCGATCGCCGCCGCCGCGGCGACCGAGATCGACCGCCGCAGCGTCGGCCTCGACGAGCCGCTCAAGGAGCTCGGTGAGGTCGAGGTGCCGGTGCGGCTGCACCCCGAGGTCACTGCAACAGTCACCGTCGAGGTGGTCGCCGGTTAGCCGAGCTCCCGAGCGCGCCCGAGATCCCCACCGGCCCCGAGCCCAGGCTCGGGGCCGTGTCGCGTCCCCCGCCGGCGCCGCTCCGAGGTGCTGTCACACCCCCTTGGGACGATCTCCGAGCCTCGGCGGGGCGCAGGCTCCCCGTCAGGTCCAGGAAACGAGCAGGTGAACGGCTTATCCACAGGGGTGGGGACAGCGAAATGCCGATTCCACAGGGAAATCGCTCTATCGATCCACAAGCCGGATGTGCGCACATAGCGACCTCGCCCCCGCTTCGTGAACTGGCGGTGACGAGGCGGAGAACGGCCGCAACGGCCATGGAGCCCGGATTCCGGGCGGGGAACCAGGGAGCGGAGGGGTAGCGGGGTGGTCCAGGCGATCGAGGCGAGCCCGCGTCGCGACCTAGGGCGCGTCCCACCGCACAACCTGGAGGCCGAGGAGTCGCTGCTCGGGGCGATGCTGCTGTCGCGCGACGCGATCAGCGCGGCCACCGAGGTCGGCGTCGACACCGCCGACTTCTACAAGCCGGCGCACGCCAACATCTACGACGCGGTGATGTCGCTCTACGGCCAGGGCGAGCCGGTCGACCCCGTCACCGTCGCCGACGAGCTGCGGCGGGCCGACCTCCTCGACGGGCTCGGCGGTCGCCAGGCGCTCCTGCGCCTCCAGGTGCAGACGCCCGCCTCGGCCAACGCCACCCACTACGCGCGCATCGTCAACGAGCTCGCGCTGCTGCGCCGCCTCATCGCGGTCGCGGGCGAGATCTCGGAGATGGGCTACGACGACTCGGGTGAGGTGGCCGAGACGCTCGACCGCGCCGAGTCGCTCGTGTTCGAGGTCGCGGAGCGGCGGGTCTCCGACTCGATGACCGGGGTGTCCGAGGCGCTCCAGGACACCCTCGACCAGCTCGAGGCCCTCTACGGCAGCGACGGCGAGATCACCGGCGTCGAGACCGGCTACGTCGACCTCGACAGCATGCTGCTCGGGCTCCAGCCGTCCAACCTCCTCGTCGTCGCGGCACGCCCGGGAGCCGGCAAGACCGCGTTCGCGCTCGGCGCGGCGGCCAACGTCGCGATGGCGCACCGACGCCCGGTGATGTTCTTCTCGATGGAGATGGGCACGCTCGAGCTCACGAAGCGCCTCCTCGCGTCGGAGTCGCGGGTCGAGCTGCGCAAGCTCCAGACCGGCAAGCTGCGCGAAGACGAGTGGACGCGCCTGTCGCACGCGGTGGGCCGCCTTGCCGAGACACCGCTGCTCATCGGCGACAACCCCCACTGCACGGTGATGGAGATGCGCGCGAAGGCAAGGCGCACCAAGGCCCGCCACGGCGACCTCGGCCTCGTCGTGGTCGACTACCTCCAGCTCATGTCGCCGAGCACGACCCGACGCACCGAGAACCGCCAGGTCGAGGTCGCCGAGATCTCGCGTGGCCTCAAGATCCTCGCCCGCGAGCTCGAGTGTCCCGTGGTCGCGCTGTCGCAGCTCAACCGACAGCTCGAATACCGCCAGGACAAGCGGCCCATGCTGGCCGACTTGAGGGAAAGTGGTGGGCTCGAGCAGGACTCGGACGTCGTGATCTTCATCTATAGAGATGAGATCTACAACCCCGAGTCCGATCAGCGGGGGACGGCGGAGCTCATCGTGGCGAAGCACCGGAACGGGCCGACCGGCGTGACGCGCCTGGCGTTCCTCGACCACTTCACCAAGTTCGCCAACATGGCGCGCGACGCATGAGGACGCGCGCCGCGCTGGTCGTGGTCGCCGCACTCGCGCTCGTCGGCGTGGCCTGCAGCGACGACGGCGACGAGTCGGGGCGACCGACGACGTCCACGTCGCCGTCGTCCAGCACCACGACGACCGCCGCGCCGTCCACGGCGTGCGATGGTTGCCCGGTGTACGGCGAGACCGACACCGCGATCAGCGCGACCGCGGGCGAGCGGTTCGTGATCGAGCTCGAGTCCAACCGCTCCACGGGCTACCAGTGGAGCGCCACGTCGTCCGACGAGACGGTCGTGCGCCAGGAGTCGAGCGAGTACGTGGCGCCCGAGTCCGATGCGCTCGGCGCGCCCGGCCAGGAGCGGTTCGTGTTCGTCGCCGAGGCTCCGGGGAGCGCCACGCTCACGCTCCTCTACGCGCGCGGCTTCGAGGACGGGGCCGACGCGCAGCAGGTCGTGTACACGGTCACCGTCGGCTGAGTCGTGGGCGACCTGGTTCGGGGCGCCGACGGGAAGCGCCGCTGCCGCTGGGGTGCCGCCCCCGACGACTACCGGGAGTACCACGACCGTGAGTGGGGCCGCCCGGTCGGTGACGAGATCCGGCTCTACGAGAAGGTCTGCCTCGAGGGGTTCCAGTCGGGCCTTTCGTGGCTGACGATCCTGCGCAAGCGCGAGGGGTTTCGCAACGCCTTCGCCGGCTTCGACCCCGCGAAGGTCGCGCGCTTCGGCGAGCGCGACGTGCGGCGGTTGCTCTCCGACGCGGCGATCGTCCGGCACCGCGGCAAGATCGAGGCGACGATCGCCAACGCCCGGGCCGTGCTCGCGGTGCACGACGACGGCCGGACCCTCGCCGAGGTGGTGTGGTCACACGAGCCGAGCCGCCGCCGAGCGGCACCCGAGAGGTTCGGCGACCTCGAGGCCCAGACGCCCGAGTCGAAGGCGCTCGCGAAGGAGCTCAAGGGCTACGGGTTCCGGTTCGTCGGGCCGACGACGGCCTACGCGGCCATGCAGTCGCTCGGCCTCGTCAACGACCACCTCGCCGGCTGTGCGGCGCGCGCGGAGTGCACGGCGGCGCGCCGGTCGTTCACCCCACCGGTGGGCTGAGCGGCGTCAGCAGCGTCCGCCCCACGGCTGGTTGCCGCGGCGCTGGTACAGGTCGTAGGCGATCGCGTCCTGGTCGCCCGGCGCGGCCGTCGCGGGATCGGCGCCGACGAGGTCGTGGCGGCCCGAGGCGGCCGAGTTGGAGTCCCACGTGCGCTGGTCGAACTGCCAGGCCCCGCGGTAGGTGCCGCCGGGGCTGATCGCGCCGTAGTTGCCGTCGCTCTCGATGTCGAGCGTGCACTCCTTGAAGCACGCGAAGTCGCCCGCGCACCGTGAACGTCCGGCGGCGCTCGACCCGCTTCCGCCCTGACTGCCACGCAAGTACTCGGCGAGCGCCTCGCGGCGCTGCGCCTCCTCGGCCGCGGCGATGAACTGGGCCCGAGCCGCGTTCTCGGCCGCCAGGGTGGCGAGCCCGTTCTCCTGCACGCCGGCCGCCTCCCAGCTGAGGGCGTACGCCATGTTCACGTCGGCGACGGCCACGTCGCGCAGCAGCTCGGTGTAGACGGCGACGGGGTCGGCGGGCGCCGGTGCGGGCGTCTGGGCCCGGGCCCGGGGCGCGACCGCCGCGACCACCGCCGCGGCGGCGAGGACCAACACGACCGAGCGCCGGAGGCCGACCCGCCCGGTCACGCGACCCGTCCCTGCGTGGCGTCGAGCTCGGCCGCGAAGCGGGCGCGGTAGCCGGCGAAGCGCTCCTCGACCTCGCCCGCGTCGAGCCCGAGCTCGTCGAGGCTGTACGCGTGCTTCCCGTGCTCACCGCGAGGGTGCTCGTCCATGTAGCGGCGCATCGCGGCCTCGGCTTCGGGGGACAGCTCCTCGCCGAAGCGCTCGTAGGCGCGACCCAGCGCACCGACGGGGTCGGTGATCAGCTCCTGGTACCCGAGGTCGACGAACCGGTCGTCGCCGTTGGCGTCACGCCACTCGACCACCCGGTCGACCATCGTCTGGGTCATGTGGAGCCAACGGCGGTTGATCGACCGGGAGTGATCGGCGTCGCTGAACGTGCCGGTGAGCGACCGGGCGAGGCTGCACACCGACCCGGCGACCGCGACCGGATCGCGATGCGTCATGACCAGGCGCGCGTCGGGGTAGTGCGCGACCACCTGGTCGAGCGCCAGGCAGTGCTGCGGCGTCTTCAGCGACCACCGACCCGGGGCGCTCGACTGGAGCAGCGCGAGGACGCGCCGGTGGTAGTCGTAGGCGCTGCGCTGGTCGCACGCGAGCAGCCACTCGTCGTACGCGCCGACGTTCGCGACGACCGACCAGAGCTGGCTCTTGAAGTCCTGGGAGAACACCGCGACGTCCTCGGTGGGACCGTCGGGTGCCTCGTAGTGGATCGCCTTGAACTCCGGGTTGATCGCGTCCATCGCCTCGTTGCTCGCGCGTGCGGCCTCGACGCGGGGATCGGTGTGCAGCTCGTCGGCCCGCGGCGGCGGCACCGAGTCGAGCGCCTCCCACCGGAGCAGCGAGCGGTTGGCCGGGTCGCGGTGCAGCAGCTCGGAGAGCAGCGTCGTGCCGGTGCGGGGGAGCCCGAGCACGATGATCGGTCGCTCGACGGGTGCGTCGAGGGCCCCGGGGTGCTCCGCCAGCCAGGCCGTCACGCGCAGCCGGTTCACCAGGTTGGTGCTGATCTGGGCCGCGATCGCGACCTCGCCGAGGTCGGAGAGCGCACCCTCGTCGTCGAGCGCGGCGGTGAAGACCTCGAGTCCCTCGCGCCAGCCCTCGGCACCGAAGTCGTCGAGGCCGGTCTGCTCGCAGGCGTCCTCGACGAGGCGGGCGGCATCCATAGGGGCGACCAGGCTAGGCGCTCTGTGGCCCCTGATGCTGGTGTTGCGTGGCCTCCCACGTGTCAGCGACCTGACGGAAATCCACCATCTCGCCGGACCCCTTCAATATCGTCGATCCGGCGTCGCGTGCTCGTGAGGCGCGACGCAGCTCTCACACGAGCTTTCTGACCTGAACAGGAAGGGGTCACCGTGGCGCTCGCACTCGAGCTCATGGGCAACACCTGGCAGTTCATCTTCTACGCGATCGCGCTCGTGCTCTTCATCGCGGGCGGCGTCGGGCTCAAGCCGGGCGGGGAGCGGGTCCAGCTGGTCGGTCTCGGCCTGGCTGCGTTCGTCTTCCCGACGTTCTGGGACCGACTGGCACTTCTGTAGGAGGACGGGCATCGCCGGCCGTGGCGTGGGTCGACCACGCCACGGCCGCGTGCTCGCCTAGAACAGCTTGAGGTCGGCCGGTCGGTCGGCCCGCAGCTCGTCGAGGTCGATCTCGACGCACTCCACACCGCGGCTCTCGGCGAAGACCCGCGCCTGGGGCTTGATCCGCGTCGCGACGAACACGCCCCGCGTCGGCGCGAGGGTGCCGTCGCGGTCGAGCCGCTCCTGGTAGCGCAGCAGCTGCTCGACCCCGGCGATCTCACCCACCCGCTTCACCTCGACCACCACCGCGCGCCCGTCGCCGTCGCGACAGAGCAGGTCGACGGGGCCGAGGTCGGTCGGGTACTCGCGCCGCACGAGCCGGTAGTCGTCCCGCAGCGCCTGCACGCGTGCCGCGAGCAGCTCCTGGAGCTCGGCCTCCACACCGTCCTTGGCGAGCCCGGGGTCGTCGCCGAGCTCGAAGCGCTCGTCGAAGAGCACCTCGTGCAGCTCGATGACCAGCGTCTCGCCCTTCGGGTTCGCGACCGTGACCGTGCCGTCGCCCTCGGTGATCGTGCACGGCGGGTTCATCCAGTTGAGCGGCTTGTACGCCTTGGTGTCGGCGTGCACCGCGAGCGAGCCGTCGGCCTTGAACAGCAGCAGTCGGTTGGCGCGGGGCAGACGAGCGCCGAGACGGCCGGCGTACTCGACGGTGCAGTCGGCGACGACGAGGCGCACGGGCCGACAATAGGATGCGCTCGTCCGAGACCGGCCGACCGCTGACAGCCGGAGACGACCGAGGGGAAACGGGGGGTCAGACGTGCTCGCTGCCTACATGAGCGACGCCTACAAGATCGTGCTGGTGCTGCACATCCTGTGCGCCATCATCGGGTTCGGCTCGGTGTTCTTCAACGGCATCTACGGGGCGCAGTCGGCCCAGTACAAGGGGCCCGAGGGCCTGGCGATCACTCGAGCGAACATGCTCGTGTCGCGCATCGGCGAGTACTTCATCTACGCCGTCTTCGTGCTCGGCATCGTGCTCGTGCTGATCGGCGACAACGTCATCGACTTCGGCCAGACCTGGGTCTGGCTCGCGATGCTGCTCTTCCTCATCGCCATCGGGCTCTCGCACGGGATCCTGTGGCCGTCGGCTCGCAGGATGATCGTGCTCATGGAGGAGATGAACGCCGGTCCGCCGCCCGCCGGGGGACCGCCGCCCCAGGTCGCGGAGATGGAGCAGCTCGGCAAGAAGCTCGCCGTGGTGGGGCCGGTGCTCAACGTGATGATGGTGGTCATCCTGATCCTGATGGTGTTCAAGCCCGGCGGGCCCGGCATCTAGGGCTTCGCCATCCGACTCCTTCGCCGGGCAGGCGCCGGGTGGGCCCGGGCTCGGGGCCTCGCCGTACCATTCCGCCGTGCACCTGTACGAGGAGATCCTGCTCGAGCTGGTCACCGCGCTCGGTGCCGCCTTGTTCGGTGCCAACGCGTTCGCACTCCTCCGGCGCCGCCGCGACCGGCAGGCCGCCGCCAAGGCTGCGGTGGTGCGCAGCCGTCCCGGCAGCCCCGTCCGCAAGGAGGCCGAGGCGAGCCGAGGCGTGCTCGCCGAGGCGCCGGTCACCCGAACCGTCACGTTCATGCTCGTCGGCCTGATCGTGTTCATCTGGGGTCTGGCGACCCTGCTCACCTGACCGACACGACCGTCCGCGCCAACGGACCACAAGGGAGCTTCGAATGACCCGTCGCTGGTGGCTCGCCCCCACGCTCGACCTCGCGTGCATCGTCTCGTTCATCTTCGTCGGCGCCGGCCGGCACAACATCAACGACGGCGCGGACTGGTTCTTCCTCGTGCTGTGGCCGATCGCGGTCGGCTGGTACGGCGTGGCACTGCTGTCGAAGCTCTACACCGCACCCGACAAGATGTGGGTGCGGCTCACGATCACCCTCGCCGCGGGCACCGTCGTCATGTCGATCCTGCGCGGCGCGTTCACCGACCGGCCGACGGTCTCGATCTTCACGGTCGTGTTCGTGGCCTGGATGGTCCTGACCGCCTATGGCTGGCGCCTGATCGACAAGTGGCTCTGCGCGCGCCGGGCACGGAGCGCGCCCGCCACGTCGTAGGCGGCGATCAGCCCCCGAGCCGCACGACGACCCGACCGGTCGTCCGCCGGTTCGCGAGGTCGTCGATCGCCTGGGGCACCGCGTCGAACGGGTGCACCGCCCCGATCACGGGGCGGACCTTGCCCGCCCGCACGAGCTCCAGCACCTCGCGGGTGATGCGCTCGCCCACCTCGCGGCCGACGAAGTTGAAGCCCATCGCCTGCTTCACGAACGTCGCCACACCCGGGTCGGCGTAGGAGAGCAGCACGCCGCAGAGCTTGAGGTTGCCCGCGGCGATCGCACGCGGCACGACGAACGGCTCGTCGACCTTCGACTTGTCGGAGGCGAACCCCATCATCAGGTAGCGGCCGTCGTACGCGGTCACCTTGAGCGACGCCTCGAACACCGCGGCTCCGACGTTGTCGAACACCACGTCGACGCCCCGGTTCTCGGTCTCGGCCATCACGACCTCGGCGAAGTCGGCCGTGTTGTAGTTGATCGCGACGTCGGCACCGAGCTCGCGGCACACCGCCACCTTCTCGTCGCTGCCGGCGGTCGCGAAGACTCGAGCGCCGGCGTTCGCGGCGAGCTGCACCGCGGCGCTGCCCGAGCCGCCGGCCGCGGCGTGGATCAGCACCGCCTCGCCCGCGCGAAGCTCGGCCCGGTCGAACAGCCCGAGCCATGCCAGGTGGAACGGGAAGTACAGCGCGGCCGCGTCGGGGAGCCCGATGTCGTCGGGCATCTCGAACATCGAGATCGCCGGACAGATCGCGGCTTCGGCGTAGCCGCCGATCGCCTGCTTGGTGGTCGCGACGACCCTCTTCCCCTGCCAGGAGTCGGTGCCCTCGCCGCACGCCTCGACGACGCCCATCACCTCCATGCCGGGCGGGTAGGGCAGCTCGGGGCGCACCATCATGTTGGCGCCGGTGATCCGCTCGAGGTCGTTGAGGTTCATCGGGATCGCCTGCACGCGCACCCGCACTTCACCGGCTTCGGGCTCGGGCACCGGCACCTCGTCGAGCTGGAGCACCTCGAGCGGCTGCCCGTACTCGTGGACCCGCCACGCCTGCATCGTTTCGCTCATCGGCGCAGCAACGTAGTGCGGTGGGAGGTGGCCGGTCGCCACCTCCCACCGTCGTGCTACAGGTCGGTGCGGTAGACGACGCCCGCGGTCCAGTCGCCGACCCACAGCGAGCCCCGCGTGTGCGCGACACCGGACTGCCACTCCGCGTCGGGGAGGGCGATCGGGCTCACCTCGTTCGTGCGGAGGTCGATCCGCTGGAGATGCTGCGGGGTCCACGGCATGGTGTTGGGCGCCCCCTCCGGAGTCGTGGTGTGCCGCATCCACACCGCGCCGTCTCCGGTGCCGAGGTACGCAGCGATCCCCGAGCCGAAGTCGAGGTCGGCGACCGTGCCGCCCGTCTCACCGTCGATGCGCACGACTCGCGTGGTGAGGTTCGGGCTCACCCACAGGTCGCCACCGGCGATCAGGCCCCGGTAGGAGATGGTGCGTCCGCCGATCGGGTCGGGCACGTCGAGGACGACCTCGCCCGTGCGCGTGTCGTAGCGGCGGAGGTTCGCGGCTCCCGTCGCCGGGTCCGACGTCGCGACCCAGAGGTCGTGCCCCTGGCGCGCCAGAACCTCGAACACCGGAGCGTCGACGGCGATCGTCTTCGTCACCTCGTGCGTCCGACCACTCACTCGCGCGATGGCACCCGCCGCGCGGTCGAGCACGGCCCACATGTCGGAGCCGTCGAGCAGGGGCGGCGCAAGGGTGTCCACCAGAGCCGGTGCCGGGACCGAACCGACGATCTCGTTCGTCCTCGGGTCGATGTGAACCCAGCTCAGCGTCTCCATGTTGGCGACCCAGACGGATCGGCGGTCGGCCCCGATGAACGTGAGGCCGCTGCAGCCGCCCGGCACGCATCCAGGGACCGGCACGTCGATCGTGGCCGCGACCTCGTTCGTCGTCGGATCGATCCGCGTCACGATGCCCGAGCGGTGCCCGACCACCCAGACGCCGTTGGGCGCGGCGGCGATGTTGGTGAGCGACCTCGAGACCGGATCGTCCGACGGGGCGACGAGGACCGTCGCCTCCACGTGGTCGCTGAAGGTCCCTTCGGCGGAGCCGGCGGCCCCCGCGCCCGTCCCTCCGGTCGCCAGGGCCCCCAGCACGAGCGCGGTCACGACGACCCATCTCGGTGGGCTTCGGTGCATCCTCGTCTCCCTTCGTCGTCGAGGGCCGCGAGATCGCCGCCCTCTGCGTGCTCGCACCGTGCCGGGGAGCGGTTGCGCGTCGGTTGCGCGGCCCGCGGAGCCCTCGTGGAGGCCGGTTCGTAGACTTCGACCGTGGTCGTGGCGGGGGACACCGACCCACGACGTGTCGAGGTGTCGGTCCTCGGGCCGGTCACCGCGCGGGTCGGCGGGGTGGAGGTCGTTCCTCATGGGGTCAAGGAGCGGACGCTCCTCGGGCTCCTCGTCACCCACGCCGACCACGTCGTCTCGGTCGACGCTCTGGTCGACGCACTCTGGGGAGACGCGCCGCCCCGCTCTGCCGAGAAGTCGCTCCAGATTTATGTGGCCCGCCTCCGGCGCACCCTCGAGCCCGACCAGCCACGTGGCGGCCCGTTCCGCGTCCTCACGACGGAGGGCTCGGGGTACCGGCTCCGGATCGATCCGGATGCCGTCGACGCCGGCCGCTTCGTCGAGCGCGTCGGTGCCGGGCGGGCGCGGCTCGCGGCGGGCGACGCCGGCGGCGCGGTCGACACGTTGCACGACGCCCTCTCGCTCTGGCGCGGGCGCCCGTACGACGACGTCGCGGAGGCCGACTTCGTGGCGCTCGAGCGCACGCGGCTCGGCGAGCAGCGTGCCGCCGCATTCGAGGACTTCACCAGCGCGCAGCTCGAGCTCGGCCGTTCGAGCGAGCTCGTGCCTGCACTCGAAGCGGCCGTCGACGCGGAGCCGTTCCGCGAGCGCCTCTGGATGAACCTCATGCTGGCGCTCTACCGCGCGGGTCGACAGGCGGACGCCCTCCGCACCTTCCAGCGTGCGCGCTCGATGCTCGTCGAGGAGCTGGGCGTCGAACCGGGGCCAGAGCTGCGTGACCTCGAGGCCGCGATCCTCGACCACGATCGCAACCTCCTGGTCGAACCCCGACCGGGGGCCGTGTCGACACCCGCGGGTCGCGACGACGTCGACCTTGAGTGGCTCGAGTCGCTCTGGGACGACCTGTCGACGGGTCGCCGGCGGATCGTCAGCACCAGGCGACTGCGGGTCCTCGTCGGCTCGATCGCTGCGGCGCTCGTGGCAGTCGTCGTGGTCGGCTTGATCGCAGTCGATCGCAGCTCGGACGCCGACCGGTCCGAGAGCCAGGCGTCACGTTCGGACACGGTCGCCGACGCGTCCCGCCTGGCCGCCCGTGCCCGTGGGTCGGTTCCCGGCGACACCGACCTGTCGCTGCTGCTGGCGGTGCAGGCACGCCGTCTCCACCGCTCCCCGTCGACCGACGGTGCTCTCGAAGCCGCGCTGGCCGCGACCCCGCCGGGCCTGGAGCACAGCGTGGCGGTCGGACCCGACGCCGGGCTCGCAGCCGTCACGCATGACGGCCGCCGTGTGGCGGTCCCACTTGCGAACGGTGGCGTCGAGCTCGTCGAGCTGAGAACCGGACAGCGGACGACGAGGCCGCCCACGCGCGCATCCTCTCCCGGAGTCGCGGCATCGTTCAGCGCGGACGACCGCAGGCTGGCGGTCGCGGGCGAAGACGGCCGGGTCCGCATCCTCGACGCGAGCGGGCGACCGGCGCTTCCACCCATCGAGGCCGGGCCCGGTCCTGCGCTGGCCGTGTTCGATCCGACCGACTCCGACGTACTGTTCACCACGGCGGGCGACGGGTCGGTCAGCGCCTGGGACCTGTCGGCCGGCCGTGCCGACCGGCGCTCGCTCGGGGTCGTGCCGAGGACGGGCAACGACGCGCTCCCGACGAGCCTGAGCGTCTCGGCCGACGGCAGCCGCCTGCTCGTCGGCGAGGTCGAGCAGGGACCCTCCCGGGTCCTCGACGTGGCGAACGGGAGCGTGGTCGCCGAGGTCGACGGTGCGCCCGGCGCGATCGACGCTCCGGGCACGCAGGTCGCCACGGCTCGCGGTTCGACGGTCGACGTCGTCGACCTCGCCGACGGCGTCACTCGCTCGTTCCCGGGCCTGGAGCGACCCGTCGCCTCGATGGACTTCGACGCGGCTGGCGACACGCTCGCGGTCGGCGACGCTGTCGACTCTTCGGTGCACGTCTTCGACCTCACGACGGGCACTGAGGTCGGTGCACCGATCACGATGCACCGCACGACGGTCGCACCCTTGTTCCTCGAGGACGGGCGGCTCTTCACCCGCAGCGCGGAGCGTGTCGCGCTGCTGGGCGCCCGCGACTCCGCCGTCGCGGCCCCCGGTCGTGTCGTGGGGCGCTCCACGGGTCCGGTGATCGCGCAGGCTGCGATCGGCAGGCCGCGCGTCGCCACGATCACCTCCGGCGGCGACGGCCGCGTGTGGACGCTCGGCGGGCAACCGGTGGAGACGACCGCGGGTGTCGGCCGCAGGGTCGTGCTCTACGACTCCGAGCTGCGCCGCCAGCTCACGACCGACGGCGCGGGCGACGTGGAGGTCGCCGACCTCGACGGCGCGCCCATCGTCTCGCTCGGGACGCCCGGCCTGTTCGTCCACGGATGGAGCCCAGACGGCGAGCTCCTCGTCGGAGGCTCGGCCGACGGGATCGAGCTGCGACGCGTCACGGACGGCGGCACCGAGCGGGTCGCGATCCTCCAGGCGCATGGGGCGACGACCCCTGCGGCGGGACAGGTCGGTTACCTCACGACCGCATGGTTCAGCCCCGATGGCCGGCGCGTCGCGATCCTCCGGGAGCAGGATGGCGTCGCGACCGTGTACCGCACGTCCGACGGCCGGCAGGAGTACGCGATCGAGCTGCCCGGGACGCAGCGGCTCCGCGCGCTTGCCTTCGATACCGCCGGCGAGCAGCTCGCCGTCGCAGGCGGCAACGAGCGGACGGGATCAGGGGTGATCGAGGTCCACGACGCGCGCACCGGTCGCGTCCAGGAGAGCTTCCCGCTCGAGTACGACCCGAACGGCGTCGCCTTCGTCAACGGCGACCGCTGGTTCGCGGCGCTGGACGTCGCCCGCTTCTCCCGGCCCGACGACCCGGGCGCGAGCTCCATCCACCTGCTCGATCGAGCGACCGCGCAGGAGATCGGTCAGCCGCTCGGCTTCCCCGCGGGCGCGTCGTTCGGTGCCGCCGCCGATGGTGGTCGCGCCTTCGTCGTCGGCTCCGACCGGGGCTTCGCGACGGTGTGGGACGTCGACCCCGATGCATGGGAGGCGACCGCATGCCAACTCGCGGGCCGCACCCTGACGCGTGCCGAGTGGGAGCGTCATCTCCCCGGTCGCCGGTACGACCCGGCGTGTCGCTGAAGGCGCCGCTGTTCGTGCGGCGGTCGTCAGCCGGTGAAGGTGGGCTCGATGACGATCGGGGCCGGCGTCGGGCCCGGGGGAGGCGGCGGGGGGGGCGGCGGGACCGGGTCGCCGATCGCCGCGATGCCGCGGGGTCCGTTCATCGCGTTCGGCGTGCCCGGGATCGGGAAGCCGGTCCCGGTGATCTCGGTGTCGGTCGACGTGTCGAAGACGAAGACCACGTCGCCGTCGGCGTCGGTGACGTATCCGAAGTCGGTGCCCGGGACGACCGCCACGCCGTACAACGTGGCCGCACCCGTGAACACGATGCTCGAGACTGCGTTCGTCGCCACGTCGATGATGAAGAGGTCGTCGCTCATCCCCGGCGCGTACACCTTCGTCGCGTCGTTCGACAGCGTGATGTTCCGGGGAGCGCCGGTCACCGGGATCGGCGTGACGACCGAGGTCGCCAGGTTGATCTTGTCGACGCTGCCGGAGTCGCCGCCGCCGACGAACAGAAAGGCGCCGTCGGGGGTGACGATCCCCGAGCGCGCACCGTCGCTCGTGAGCGTGAACGACCCGACCACCGTGTTCGACGACGTGTCGACGATGCACACCGAAGCGTCCTGGCGGTTGATGACGTACACGCGCGCGCGTGTGGGGTCGGCCGCGATCCCTTCGGGGGAGACGAAGCACGCGTCGTCGATCGTGAGCACCGCCGTGTTGGTCGATGCATCGATCACGGTGACCGAGCCCGTGCTGCTGCCGCCGCCCTCCTTGTTGGCGACGTACACGAACGCGTCGTCCGGCGTGACCGCCACCGCGTAGGGCTCGTCGAAGCCGGGGTCGGTGACGGTCGCGACGACCGTGTCGGTGCTCGTGTCGATGACGCTCACGTCGTTCGAGAAGCGGTTCGGGACGTACACGAACGTGCCCGCGTTGTTGGGCGCGAGGTTGCGGGGTTCGTTGCCGACCGCGATCTCGGCGATCTCGGCCTGCGTCGTCGGGTCGATGACCCGCACCGTGTCGTCGTCGGTGCTCGAGACGTAGACCGAGGCCCTGCTCTCGGTGCCCGCCGCTCCGCCGCTCCCGGTGCCGAGCGTCGCGACTCCCAGGGCCGTGACCGCGACCACACCGACCAACGCACGCCATCCGCGCATTCGTGCTTCTCCCCACATCCGCCGACGTCCCGGGTCGGGAAGTTACCCCGATCTGACGGGGCTTGCCCTGCTCAGGTGGAGGCAGTCCGGTGGGCGACGTCGCCCTGCGGATCAGCCGGTGAAGCGGGGCTCCACGACGATCGGGCACGCGAGACCCGGGTCCCACGAGAGCGTGAGCACGCCGTTGCCGGCGTCGTCGCCCGCGACCCCGGTCGCGTAGACCGTGCCGGCGGGCCCGGTGCTGGAGCCGCCTCCGCCTCCGCCTCCGCCCGCGTCTTCCTCTTCGCCGTTGGAGCCGCCACCGCCACCCCCGACTGCGCCGCCGCCACCGCCGCCCCCGGCGTCGAGGCCGTCGGCGCCGTCACCCCCGACGTTGCCGGTCGAAGGCTGGCCGGCGCTGCCGAGGCTCGCGGCGCCGCCGCCCGCGCCGCCGTTGCCACCCGAGTCGCCGCCGCCGGCCCCCGAGTCGGCGTCGGTGCCGTCCTCGCCGTCCTCGCCGCCGGCGCCACCGTTCCCGGTGTCCTCGTAGCCGCCGCCGCCGCCGCCGGCGCCGGCCTGCACGAGCACCTCGTCGCCCCGAGCCAGCGAGGTGGAGCCGCCGCCCCCACCACCCGGGTTCCCGCCGTCGCCGCCGTTGCCGCCGTCGGGGAACCCGCCGACGTTGCCCTGCGTGCCCGCCGCCGGTTCCACCGCGCCGCGTGACTCGTCCGACCTGACGTCGCTCTCCGGGGTCTCACCTGCGCCGCCCACGACCACGGTCAGGGTCTCGCCCGGGGTCACCGGCATCGTCGCGGTCGCGCTCCCACCGAGCGCGCCCTCGCCCTCGTCGTCCCCGTCGCCGCCCGCCGCGCCGACCGCCTCGACGCTGAGCGAGCAGACGCCCTCGGGCACGACGAACGCCGCTTCCTCGCCGCTGAAGGCGAACGTCTCCTCACCGGTCTGGGCCTGCACCCCGCTGGCAGTGATGGCGACCACTCCCGTGGCGAGCGCGGCCATCCCGACGACGGCGATCGAACGACGAAGCACAGCAGTCCCTCCCGAGCCGATGCGCCGGCAGGCTAACGCGGCCGGCCCCGATCCGTACCAGAGCGGGTGACGGGAATCGAACCCGCGTTCTCAGCTTGGGAAGCTGATGTTCTGCCTCTGAACTACACCCGCGTGAGCCCGGATCGTACTGCGCCGACCCTTTAGGCTCCGCAGCCGTGATCCTGTCGGACCGCACCATCCGCGAAGAGCTCGACGCCGGGCGCATCGTGATCGACCCGCTGGCCGACAACGCGATCCAGCCGTCGTCGGTCGACCTGCGGATCGACCGCTACTTCCGCGTCTTCCGCAACGACACCACTCCCTTCATCGACCCGAAGGAGCCCCAGGAGGACCTGACCGAGCTCGTCGAGGTCGCGGACGACGGTCGCTTCATCCTCCACCCCGGAGAGTTCGCGCTCGCGTCCACGTTCGAGGTCGTGACGATCGCCGACGACATCGTGGCCCGGCTCGACGGCAAGTCGTCGTTGGCGCGTCTCGGGCTGTTGACTCACGTCACTGCGGGATTCGTCGATGCGGGCTTCAGCGGGCACCTGACGCTCGAGCTGTCCAACGTGGCGACGCTGCCGATCGCTCTCTACCCCGGGATGAAGATCGGGCAGATCTCCTTCCTCAAGATGACGACGTCGGCCGAGCACCCCTACGGGTCGGGTGAGGCCGGCTCGAAGTACCAGGGCCAGCGCGGCCCGACCCCGTCGCGCTACTACCTCAACTTCCGCGACCACTGAGCTCGGCCGCCCGCTCGGCATGTGACGCTGACCCACCATGTGAGCGTGAGCCACCGTGGCGGTGGCCCAGGGTCACATGCGGGGGATCGGGCGGTGGCCCCGGGTCACATGCCCGAGTCCCGCCCGCGCGTCAGTAGGGCTCGTCGCGGACGGGGAGGCGGCGGAGGGCCTGCGCGGCGCTGCGCATGAGCAGCACGGCCGCGAACGCGAGCCCGGCGAAGCCGAGCACCCAGCACGCCTCCTGGATGTCGTCGTCGGGCGACAACGACCCCGCAAGCACCAGCAGGGCGGACGCCACGGTCCCGATCACGCCGACGCCGGCGAGGATGGCGCGGTCGACCCACTGCTCGACGACGCGTCGGTCGCCCCCGGCGTAGCGCTCCGTGCGCACGGTGAACCGACCCGAGCGCATCTGGTTCGCGAGCGCCTCGGTGTGCTCGGGCAGCGTCCGCAGCGACGGCAGCGCCCGCAGCAGCTCCTTCTGGAGGAGCGCCTGGGGATCCGCGATCGCCTCGCGCTCGTCGGCGACGAGCTCGCTGCCCTGGCGGGCCAGGTCGAAGCCCGGGTCGATGATCCCGAGCGTCCCCTCGAGGGTCAGCATCGCCCGCGAGAGGATGGTGAGCGCCCCCGGCGGGGTGAGCTCGTGGCGCTCCATCACGTCGAGCACCTCGACGATGAGCGAGGGGTCCATCCCTCCGCCGGCGTCGACCTCGCCGAGCATGCGGGCCAGGTCGGCCTCGAGCGCCCGGAGGTCGACCGCGCCGTGGTCGCCGGCGAGGTGGCGCACCGCCCGGGCGAGCACGTTGGGGTCTCGCATCGCGAACCCGAGGCCGATGCCCTGGAGGCCCTCGAGGCTGAGCGCGTCGAGGCGACCGACGGCACCGAAGTCGAGGAACCAGATCGTGCCTTCGGCGTCGACGAAGAGGTTCCCGGGGTGCGGGTCGCCGTGGTACAGCCCGTCGTGCAGCACCTGGGCGAAGAACGAGCCGAGCAGCCGCTTGGCGAGCTCGGTGCGGGGCACACCGGTGGCGTCCAGCGCGGCCTGGTCGTCGACCGGGCGACCGGGCACCTCCTCCATCACCAGCACCCGCGGCGTCGACAGGTCGCGGTGCACGATCGGCACCCCGATGCCGGGCTGCTCGCCGAGGTTCTCCCGCAGCCGCTCACCCGAGGACGCCTCGTGGAGGTAGTCGAGCTCTTCCTCGATCCCGGTGATGAGCTCCTCGACGAGCATCCGGGCGTGCACCCGCCGCGCCGCGTCCGACCGCCGTTCGGCCTGGCGCGCCGCGAGCCGCAGCACCGCGGCGTCGCGCTCCACGACCTCGTCGATGTGGGGTCGCTGCACCTTCACGACCACACGCGTGCCGTCGCGCAGCACCGCCCGATGGGTCTGACCGATCGACGCGGCCGCGAGCGGCTCCCAGTCGAAGGAGGCGAACGCGGCGTCGACGGGCTCACCGAGCTCGTGCTCGAGCACCTCGCGCACCTCGTCGGGCGGGACGGGCCGCACGTCGGCGCGCAGCCGCGCCAGCTCGCTGGTCAGCGTCTCGGGCAGCAGGTCGCCGCGGGTCGACGCGATCTGCCCGAACTTCACCAGCATCCCGCCCGAGTCCTCGAGCGTCTTGCGCAGCCGCACCGCGAACTCAGGTGAGTCGAGGGCGTTCGCCGACGCGTAGCGGAGGTGCATCAGCCCCTCCCGGCGCGCGTTGCCGGCCACCTCGCGCAGGCGGCCGTACGGTGCGAGCGCAGCCTTCACGGAGCGGATCGGGTGGAGCAGCAGACGCTTGCGACGGCGCGGCCGCCCGTCGGGCCGCCGGGTGAGCAGCTCGATCGCGATCGCGATCGGCATCGCGGCCAGGACGCCGAACGCGATCGTGATGGCGATGACGCCGACGATCTCCTCGAAGCTCTCGACCTCGAGCTGACCGTCCTCCCCCAGCACGAAGACGGCGGCGGACGCGCCGCCGATCCAGCCGAGGAAGCCGACCAGTGCCGCGCTCCAGCGCCCGAGTCGCACGCCGAGGACCCGGCCGCAGAGCCAGCCGACCGCGAGCATGAAGACGATCAGCAGGATGATGTTGAGGACGAGCTCCACGGGCAGAACCTAGGTGGCCGAACGGTGCCCGGCCACGGGCTGCGTCAGCGGACGACGGGGTCGTCGAGGAGCTCCACGAGGGGCTCGTCCGACACCTTGATCGTGCCCTTGTACGGGTAGTCGAGGCCCACGACGAGCGCGAGGTTCGCGCCCACGGCGATCGCCAGCATCGAGAGGATCATCAGGTGCGACCGTCGGTGCTTGGTGTCGAGCACGGCCGCGGTCGCCATCGTGGCGACCCCGAGCAGCACCAGCACCCAGAACAGCGACGCCGGGATCGCCGCGCGCGCGTCGCCGAGCAGATCGGATCGAGTGGCGACGATCGCGTCGAGTGACCGCACGATCGAGTCGTACGCGGTTCGCTGCACCTGCGTCGTGGGCTCCACCGACTGCACGGTCTCGTAGAGGTGGTGGAGGGAGCGTCCCGTGGCGAGATCCAGCGATCCGGTGCTGGCAAGCTTCGGCAGGCCCTGGTTGATGAGGAGCCGGGTGTAGTGGAGCGCGTCCTCGGTGATCGCGCGCTTCTCGTCGGGCGGGAAGGCGTGTGCGTTCTCGACCACGATGACGATCGCGGCCGCCTTGTCGCCGAGGTGCGACTCCGCGTCCTGGAACTGGTTGTACTCGTCGATGATCACGAACCCGATCACGATCGCGTACACGACGGTGATCGCCTGGAGCACCGTGGAGGCGGTCTGACCGATCGACTCACGCGGCCCTTGCGCGGTGAGGCGGCGCATGATCCGCTCGACCACGACCGTGGTCGCGACCGCGAGGCCCGAGAAGATCAGGAACAGGACGAAGAGCGGCAGCCCGCCGAGCCAGCTCAGCATCGGCGCCGCTCGCTACCCGGGCGTCAGATGCCCGGCGTGAAGCCGGTCGCCGATGCCGGCTCGCGAGCGTCCGACTCGACGGCCTCGAGCAGGACCTCGGCGATGTCCTGCACCTTGACCTCTTCGTCGGCGCCCTTGGCCTTCACGCCGTCCTCCATCATCACGTAGCAGAAGGGACAGGCGACGGCGATGCGCGACGCGCCGGTCGCGAGCGCCTCCTCGGAGCGCTCGTCGTTCACCTTCTTGCCGACGTGCTCCTCCATCCACATGCGGGCGCCGCCGGCGCCGCAGCACATGCCGCGGGTTCCGTTGCGGGGCATCTCGACGATGTCGATGCCGGCAAGGGAGCCGATGACCTTGCGGGGGGCCATGTACACGTCGTTGTGGCGGCCGAGGTAGCAGGAGTCGTGGTAGGTGACCCGCTCGGCGAGCGACGCCCCTTCGAGCGACAGCCGCCCGTCGGCGAGCAGCTCGGTGAGCAGCTGCGAGTGGTGCACGACCTCGTAGCTGCCGCCGTACTGCGGGTACTCGTTCTTCAACGTGTTGAAGCAGTGCGGGCACTGCGTGACGATCTTCTTGACCTCCATGCCGCCGAGCGTCTCGATGTTCTGCATCGCCAGCATCTGGAAGATGTACTCGTTGCCCGAGCGGCGGGCCGGGTCACCGGTGCACAGCTCGCTCGGCCCGAGGATCGCGAAGTCGACCCCGGCGCGCTGGAGCAGCTTCGCGAGGGCGCGGGTCGTCTTCTTGTTGCGGTCGTCGAACGAACCCGCGCAGCCCACCCACATGAGGTACTCGTGGTCGATCGCGCTCGAGCCGTCGACGATCGTGACGTCGTCGAGGTCCTTGGCCCAGTCGGCGCGCTCGCCCTGGTTCATGCCGTAGACGTTGGAGGTGTTCTCCATCGAGCGGTAGGTGTTGCCGAGCTCGACGGGGAAGTCGCTCTCCATCAACGACAGGTACCGGCGCATGTCGAGGATCTTGTCGAGGATCTCGATGTCGACCGGGCAGATCTCGTCGCAGGCCTTGCACGTGGTGCACGCCCACAGCTCGGCCGACGTGACCCGCTCGAACACCGAGTCGGCGCCGACGGTGATCTCGGCGTCCGTGCCCACCGGCGGCGACACCGGCGGCGAGCCGGTCGCCGACATCACCTCGCCGACCTTCAGCACGATCTCGCGCGGGTCGAGGGGCTTGCCGGTCGCGTGCGCGGGGCACACCGACGTGCAGCGCCCGCAGATCGTGCACGCGTCGGTGTCGAAGAGCTGCTTCCAGGTGAAGTCCTCGACCGTCGACGCGCCGAACGTGTCGAGCTCGGTCTCCATCAGGTTGGGCAGCGGCTTCATCGCGCCCTTCGGGCGGTCCTTGTCGGCCAGGTACATGTTCATCGGCGACGTGACCATGTGGCGCAGCTTGGTGATCGGCAGGATGACGATGAACGCCACGAACGCGGCGAAGTGCACGATCCAGAACGTCGTGTGGAGGTCGGCGTAGGTGCCGTTGGCCCACCCGAAGCTCTCGAAGAGCTGACCGATCGGGTAGCCGACGAGCGACCACCGCTCGAAGCCCGGCGTGCCCTCCTCGGCGAGGCGCAGGCCTTCGACGAGGAAGCCGGTGACGCCGATGACGAGGAACGTGATGAGGATGACCGCGTCCTCGGGCTTCGTCTTGATGCGGATGCGGTAGGGGCGCTGCACGTAGCGGCGGACGATCGCCCACACGATGCCGACCACGAACACCACACCGAAGATGTCGGCGGTCGCCGAGTACGCCTGGTACACGCGTCCGTGCAGGAACTTCAGCTCGGGCGGGAGCTGGTGGTCGATCTCGAGGATGATCGTCGCCGCGAGCAGGACGAGGAACCCGAAGTAGATGAACGAGTGCATGACGCCGGCCGCGGGGTCGCGCAGCAGCGTCTGCATCCACACACCGGAGCGGAAGCCCCGCATGCGGCGCTCGACGTTGTCCTTCGTGGTGCGCCGGTCGTCGGGTCGGCCGCGCTCGTAGTTGCGCACCCGTTGGGCGATGAGCCACGCGCAGATGAAGAGGATGACGGGCGCGACCGCGTAGAACATCCAGTAGATCGGGTCGGGCACGCCACCAAAGACGTGGCGGCTGATGGCGCCCGACTCCTCCCAACCGGTGAGCTTGGGGAGGATGCCCGAGGCGATCGTGCCGAGCGCCGCCAGCGCGCCGACGACGAGGACGGCCTGATGAGGCTTGATGCCGAGCCTGCGCACGCCCGAAACCTACCCGTCACCGCCCGAGACGCGGCGACCGGAGGGAGCTCGCTGGAGCAGCCGAGCGTCCCGAAGGGCCGCACGTCTCGTGCGGCCGAGCGAGCGCGACCGGTCTACTGGACGGTCTGGGCGTCGTAGGCGCGCAGCCGCCGGGCGAGCCCGGCCATGAGCTTGTGCGCGAACCCGGGCACCTCGTCGATCAGCGCGGAGAACTCGCGCTGACCGAGCACGACGAGCTCGGTCGGCGTCTTCGCGGTGACGGTCGCGTTGCGGGGCGCCCGGTCGAGCAGCGCGAGGTCGCCGAAGAAGTCGCCGGGGCCCAGCGTCGCGACCTCCTGGCCGTGGCGGCTGACGGACGCCTCGCCGTCGATGATGACGAAGAACTCGGCTCCCGCCGATCCCTCGCTCACGAGGACCTTGCCCGGCTCGACCTTGACGTCCTCTGCTCGCTTGGCGACCTGCTGGAGGTCCTTCTTCGAGCACGCCGCGAACAGCGGCACGTTGGCGAGCATGTCCGTGAAAGCATCCCGCTTGGCCATGGCCGCGCACAGTAGCCACCCTCCGGCGCCTCTGCTCAGCGGGTTGCGAGGGGGTGGGTCGCTGCCGCCGCTCGTCGCCTCGCCTCACGGCCGCCGAGCCCCTGCTCCCTCGCTGCGCTCGGTCGGCTCTCCGAGCCGGGTCTCGACGGCCTCCGGCGAACTGGCTCCTCGGGGGCAGCGACCCACCCCCTCGCCACGGCCCGAACCCTCCGACCTCGTCAGATCACGGAGGGCGACGAGCGGCGGGTGGGACCATCCTGCCCGGTTCTCCGCGGAATAGAGCCGGGCACAGAAAAGTTGATAGCGTCACACTCAAGATCGCTTCATCGGAGGAATCCCTATGTCCAAGGCCGTCGGCATCGACCTCGGCACCACCAACTCGGTCGTCTCCACCCTCGAGGCGGGCGAGCCCACCGTCATCCCCAACGCCGAGGGGTCCCGCACGACCCCGTCCGTCGTGGCCTTCTCGAAGACCGGCGAGGTGCTGGTCGGCGAGGTGGCCAAGCGCCAGGCGATCACGAACCCCGACCGGACGATCCGGTCGGTCAAGCGCCACATGGGCACGAGCTGGTCGATCGACATCGACGGCAAGGCGTACACCGCCCAGGAGATCTCGGCCCGCATCCTCCAGAAGCTCAAGCGGGACGCGGAGGCCTACCTCGGTGACACGGTCACCCAGGCCGTGGTCACGGTCCCCGCCTACTTCGACGACGCGCAGCGCCAGGCCACCAAGGAGGCCGGCGAGGTCGCGGGGCTCGAGGTCCTGCGCATCATCAACGAGCCGACCGCGGCGGCGCTGGCGTACGGGCTCGACAAGGAGCACGACCTCACGATCCTGGTCTTCGACCTCGGTGGCGGCACGTTCGACGTGTCGATCCTCGAGCTCGGTGACGGCGTCTTCGAGGTGAAGTCGACGGCGGGCAACACGTCGCTCGGCGGTGACGACTGGGACCAGCGCGTCATCGACTGGATGGTGGGCGAGTTCAAGAACGCGCACGGCGTCGACCTCGGCGCCGACAAGATGGCCACGCAGCGCCTCAAGGAGGCGGCGGAGAAGGCGAAGATCGAGCTGTCGTCGCTCCAGGAGACGTCGATCAACCTCCCCTTCATCACCGCGACCCAGGAGGGTCCGCTGCACCTGGAGCTGACCCTCTCGCGGGCCAAGTTCCAGGAGCTGACGGCCGACCTCGTCGAGTCCTGCAAGGGCCCGTTCGAGCAGGCGATCCGCGACGCAGGGATGTCGAAGGACGACATCGACCGGGTGATCCTGGTCGGCGGGTCCACGCGCATGCCCGCGGTGCAGGACCTCGTGCAGTCGCTCACCGGCAAGGAGGGCGACAAGGGCGTCAACCCCGACGAGGCGGTCGCGGTAGGCGCGGCGATCCAGGCCGGCGTGCTCAAGGGCGACGTCAAGGACGTGCTGCTCCTCGACGTGACCCCGCTGTCGCTCGGGATCGAGACCAAGGGTCAGATCATGACCAAGCTCATCGAGCGCAACACCACGATCCCCACGAAGCGCTCGGAGGTCTTCACGACCGCCGACGACAACCAGCCCAGCGTGGAGATCAAGGTGCTCCAGGGCGAGAGCGACATGGCCTACCGCAACAAGCTACTGGGGACGTTCCAGCTCGTCGGGATCCCGCCCGCGCCGCGCGGCGTGCCCCAGGTGGAGGTGACGTTCGACATCGACGCGAACGGCATTGTGCACGTGTCCGCCAAGGACCTCGGCACGGGCCAGGAGCAGGCGATGACGATCACCGGCGGCACCGCGCTCGACAAGGACGAGATCGACCGCATGATGAAGGAGGCCGAGGCCCACGCGGAGGAGGACCGGCAGCGCCGCGAGGCCGCCGAGGTGCGCAACAACGCCGACGCGCTCGTGTACCAGACCGAGAAGCTCCTCACCGACCAGGCCGACAAGGTCACCGACGACGACAAGGCCAAGATCACGGCCGCGCTCGACGAGCTCAAGGAAGCGCTGAAGGGCGAGGACGTCGACGCCATCCGCACCAAGCACGAGGCGCTCATCCAGGCGAGCCAGGAGTTCGCGCAGCGCCTCTACCAGGCGGCCCAGGCGCAGCAGGGCGCCGCGGCGGGCGGACCGGCCGGCGATGCCGGCGCCGCGGAGCAGCCCTCCGACGACGAGGTCGCCGACGCGGAGATCGTCGACGAAGGCGACGAAGAGAAGAGCGCGTGAGCGCGACCGACGACGGCTTCTCGGCACGTTCGTCCAGCGATGAGATGGATGAGCGTGCCGAGAACGACGCGGTGACGGAGCCGGCTGCCGAGATGGCCGAGCCCGATGCCGAGCTCGACGGCCCGGGCGACGACGCCGGCGAGGCGTCGGAGTACCGGGCCCTGGCGCAACGCGTCCAGGCCGACTTCGAGAACTACCGCAAGCGCGTGCTGCGCGAGCAGACCGCGGTCGTCGAGCGCGCCAACGAGGGCCTGGTCGAGGCGCTGCTCCCGGTGCTCGACAGCTTCGAGCTGGCCATGGGCACGCTCGACGGGGCCGAGGAGCAGGTGCGCAAGGGCGTCGAGCTCGTCTACGCCGAGCTGCTCGGCGTGCTCGAGAAGGCAGGGCTCGAGCGGATGGTGACCGACGGCAAGCCCTTCGACCCCAACGAGCACGAGGCCGTGCTCTCCGAAGACGGTGACGGCGATCCGGTCGTCACCGAGACCATGCGCAGCGGGTACCGCCTGAAGGGGAGGGTGCTCCGGCCGGCGATGGTCAAGGTCGCGAGGTAGCCGTGGCACCCCAGCGCGAGTGGTTCGAGAAGGACTACTACGCCGCGCTCGGGATCTCGCCGGACGCGAGCGACAAGGACGTCCAGAAGGCGTACCGGAAGCTCGCCAAGCAGTACCACCCCGACGCGAACGCCGGTGACGCGAACGCCGAGGAGCGCTTCAAGGAGGTCTCGGCCGCGCACGACGTGCTCGGCGACCCCGAGAAGCGCAAGGAGTACGACCAGGTCCGCGAGATGGTGGCCAACGGCGCCGGGCCCGGCAGCGGCTTCGGCCCGGGCTTCGGTCCCGGCTACGAGAACGCAACCTTCCACTTCGACGACGGCGGTGGGCTGGGCGACCTGTTCGGCAACCTGTTCGGCGGTGGTGCAGGCGGCGGCGGCCGTGGTTTCGGGCGGCGCGGTCGGGGGCGCGGCGCAGGTCCGGTCGGGCCGGTGCGCGGCGAAGACCTCGAGACCGAGCTGCACCTCGACTTCCTCGACGCGGTCCACGGCATCACGACCACGGTCAACCTCACGTCCGACGCCCCGTGCTCGGTGTGCGGCGGCTCCGGTGCCGAGCCCGGGACCTTCCCCGAGACGTGCCACACCTGTGGGGGCTCGGGCGCGGTCGCCGTCGACCAGGGTCCGTTCTCGTTCTCGCAGGTCTGTCCGACCTGCGGCGGGCGCGGGCAGGTCGTGAAGCACAAGTGCAAGAAGTGCCGGTCGACGGGAGTCGAGCGTCGCCGCCGCGAGGTGAAGGTGCGCATCCCTGCCGGCGTCAAGGACGGTCAGCGCATCCGGGTGAAGGGCCGCGGTGGCGCGGGGCGCAACGGCGGACCACCCGGCGACCTCTTCGTGGTCGTCCACGTCGGCAAGCACCCGGTGTTCGGGCGCAGCGGGCGAGCCAACCTGACGGTCAACGTGCCGGTCACCTTCGCCGAGGCCGCCCTGGGCGCGCAGGTGAAGGTGCCGACGCTCGACGAGCCGGTCACGGTGAAGGTGCCGGCGGGAACGCAGCCGGGCACGACCGTCCGGGTGCGCGGCCGCGGCATCGCGCCGGCCAAGGGCGAGCCCGGTGACCTGATGGTGACCTTCGACGTGGTCGTGCCGACCCGCCTCACGGCCGACGAGCGCGAAGCCGTCGAGACGCTCGCGGAGAAGCTCAGCGCGAACCCGCGCACCGACCTGGGGGTCTGACGATGGCGCCGTCACGCGAAGACAGCCGGCGAGCCCTCTACATCATCTCGGTCGCGGCCGAGCTGGCCGGCGTGCACGCGCAGACGCTGCGCATCTACGAGCGCAAGGGCCTGATCGAGCCCGAGCGCACCGAAGGCGGCAGCCGCCGCTACTCCGACAACGACATCGCGCTCTTGCGCCGGATCCAGGAGCTCACCAACGAGGGGGTGAGCCTCGTCGGGGTCCGCAAGGTCCTCGAGCTGGAGGCGCAGCTCGAGCGTGCCCGCGCCCGCATCGACGAGCTCCGAGCGGCGCTCGACCAGGCCCGGCACGACGTCGCGGAGGCCGTCGAGGCCGCCCACCGTGAGCACCGCCGCGACCTGGTGCCGACGCGCCCGTCGGCGGTCGAGCGGCGGCGGACTGGCTGACGGTAGGGTCTCCCGATCGACTCGACCGGAAGCGAGGTCGACGGGTGGAGGCTCCGAGCATGAAGAACTTCGTCGCGCAGCTGGGCGCCGCCGCGCTCGGTGTCGCGTCGCTCGCGCTCGTGGCGTCGCCCGCAGGAGCCGTCGACGCGGGGGACGAGACCTCCTTCCGCGCCGCGTGGGACACCGCGACCGAGATCACCCTCACCGCGGACATCACGCTCACGTGCGCGGGAGGTGGATCGGCGTCGCGGTCATCCAGCGATCCCGTCGTGCTCGACGGCGCGGGCCACTCGGTCGCGCTCGAGGACGGTTGCCTCGATCGCGTGCTCCAGAACAACAGCAACGCCGCGACGACGCTGCGCAACCTGACCGTCACCGGCGGGAACTCGAACGATGACGGTGGCGGCTACGAGCACAACGGCGCTGGCTCGCTCACCGTCGACGAGTCGACCTTCGTCGACAACACCGCCTGCTCCGAAGGAGGCGGCGTGGAGGTCGAGCAAGACGTCCTCGTGACGATCTCCCGGTCGACGTTCGTCGGCAATCGCTCGGACCAGGAGTCGGCCCTCGACCTCGACGAGGGCGGCGATCTCGTGGTCGTCAACTCGACGTTCACCGGGAACGTGACGAACGAGAACGGTGCGATCGGTGCCGAAGACGGGACGGACAACACGGCATCGCTCGTGTACGCGACGATCGTGGGCAACGTCGAGACCGGCGACACGTGCACGGCGACCGGCGTCACCCCCTCGGACGTCGAGGGATCCGAGGCCGCGGAACCCGAGGACGCGGAACCCGAGGACGCCGGCCCACTCGACGCCGGCGAGCCGGCCAACCTGCGCCTCGAGACCGGCTACACGCTGCGGGCGTTCGCGACCGTGATCGCCGACCCCGTCGGCACCGGCTCGCCCACACCCAACTGCGACCTCGCCGGAGTTGCGACCGAGTCGAGCGGGTACAACTACTCCGACGACGCCACGTGTGGGTTCACCGCGACGACCGACACCGAGGACGGGTCCTCCCCCCAGCTCGGGGCGCTGGCGAGCAACGGCGGACCGACCCAGACGATGCTCCCCGACCCCTCCAGCCCACTCGTGAACGTGATCCCGGTCGCGGAGTGCGGTGGCGGTGACGAACTGGCCGGGTTCGCGGTGACGACCGACCAGCGTGGGGTCACGCGTCCGCAGGAGACGGGCTGCGAGATCGGCGCGGTGGAGCTCGAGGCCCCGGTGACACCCCCGATCGTCATCGAGCCCACCTTCACGGGCTGACGCCGGCAAGGCCGCGCGGCTCGGCTAGCCGCGCGCGCGGAGGTTCCCCGAGCGCAGCGAGTCGAGGAACTCGTTGAGCTCGGTCTCGGTGGGTGCGGTGCGCGGCTCGCGCACCGTCACGGTCACCGTCAAGGGCTTGCCGTTGGCGGTTCGGCCGACGTACTGCTCGATGCGCGTCGCCGGTGACGACTCGGGGTCGCGGAAGGCGAACCGGAAGCCAGGCGCGTCGGCCACCCTCGTGCGCGACGCGGACTCGAGTCGCACGCCCGGGAGCTGCTGACGCAGCATCTCGGTGAGCTGGTCGGAGAGCGTGTGCAGCTGTGGAAGCTCGGCCGCGGTCGCCCCGACGACCACCGACACGGTGTTGGTCTCGGTCGTCGACGCGCCGGGCGCCGCGATCGCGAAGCGGATCGCGTTGCCACGCTCGCGTCGCAGCACACGCCAGTCGTCGGGGTAGCGGAGCGCGAAGCCCGCGTCGGCGTCGCGGTAGGCGAGCTCGGTCGCGACGCGGGGTCGCTGGTCGCTCGAGGTGAACACGCCGGCGCCGGCCGCCGCGCCCGCCGCGATCAGCCCGGCCGCGGCGACCGCGCCGACGGCCATGACCAGGCGTCGCCGCTTCGAGCCGGGCACGCTCGCCTCGGGGACGAAGGGTCGCAGGTCGTCGCCGAACGCGGCGACCATCGGGTCGGCTGCGAACTCGTGCTGGGGCGGTGCCGCCGGCGCGACCGGAGGCTCGGTGAGCGCGAGGGCCCAGTCGTCCGCGCTCTCGGGTCGTGGGGTCGCGTCGGGGTCGCCCAGCCCGGCGACGATGGGGTCGAGCGCTGCGGGCGCGGCAGCGCCGAGCACCGGGGCCGCGTCGGGCGCGGGGGGACGGGGCAGCACCGCGAGGTCGGGGGTCCAGTGGAGGCCCTCGGTGCCGTCGGGTCCCCGGACGCGCGCGGTCCAGTGCCAGCTGTCCCAGTACCGCTCCCGGCCCGGGGCCAGCGGATCGGCGGCGAAGCGCCGATCCGGGCGAACCACATCATCAACATGCGTCACAGGGCCGTCCAGCGTGGCACGCTCCGAGGTCCGATTCCAGAGGGCGATCGGCCCGATCCCAGGGAATGTCGAACTTGACAATCCCGTTGTCAACTTCGACACTGCACCGACGCGGGCTGGGCCCGCAGCACCCGAAGGGTCTCGATGGCACTCGATCCCAACAAGCTCACCCGCAAGACGGGCGAGGCCCTCCAGGCCGCGCAGTCGCTGGCCCGCGAGCGGAACCACTCCCAGGTCACCCCCGAGCACCTCCTCGCGGCGCTCCTCGGCCAGCCCGAGAGCGTCGTGCTGCCGGTGCTGGAGCGCCTCGGCGTGGCCCCCAAGACCCTCGTCGACCGGGTCGGCGACGCGATCGGCTCGCTGCCCCAGGTCTACGGCCAGACCACCCAGACCCCCCAGCTCTCACCCGACGCGTACCAGGTGCTCGAGTCGGCCGACCGCCAGCGTGCCGAGCTCGGCGACGACTACCTCTCGACCGAGCACGTGCTGCTCGCGATGGCCGACGTGGCGGGCGGCGTCGGCGACCTGCTCCGCAACGCCGGCGTCACCCACGACGCGCTGCTCGGCGCGCTCAAGGAGGTGCGCGGCAGCCATCGCGTGACGAGCGAGAACCCCGAAGACCAGTACCAGGCGCTCGAGCGCTTCGGGCGCGACCTCACCGAGGACGCGCGCAACGGCAAGCTCGACCCGGTGATCGGCCGCGACGAGGAGATCCGTCGCGTCATCCAGGTCCTCTCCCGCCGCACGAAGAACAACCCGGTCCTCATCGGTGAGCCCGGGGTCGGCAAGACGGCCATCGCCGAGGGTCTCGCCCGGCGCATCGTCGAGGGCGACGTGCCCGAGTCGCTGCGCAACAAGCGGCTCATCGCGCTCGACATCGGCAGCATGGTGGCCGGTGCCAAGTACCGCGGCGAGTTCGAGGATCGGCTCAAGGCCGTCCTGAAGGAGATCACCGACTCCGACGGCGAGGTGATCACGTTCGTCGACGAGCTGCACACGATCGTCGGCGCCGGGGGCGCCGAGGGCGCCGTCGACGCGGGCAACATGATCAAGCCGATGTTGGCGCGCGGCGAGCTCCGGATGGTCGGCGCGACGACCCTCGACGAGTACCGCAAGCACATCGAGAAGGACCCGGCCCTCGAGCGGCGGTTCCAGCAGGTCTACGTCGGAGAGCCCTCGGTCGAGGACACCATCGCCATCCTGCGAGGGCTCAAGGAGCGCTACGAGGTGCACCACGGCGTCCGCATCCAGGACGCGGCCCTCGTCGCCGCTGCGGTCCTGTCGCACCGGTACATCACCGGGCGCCAGCTCCCCGACAAGGCGATCGACCTCGTCGACGAGGCCGCGTCGCGCCTGCGCATCGAGATCGACTCGATGCCGTTCGAGATCGACGTCATCGAGCGTCGGATCCGTCAGCTCGAGATCGAGAAGGCTGCGCTGTCCAAGGAGACCGACGACGCCTCCAAGGGCCGGCTCGAGGCGATCGACGCCGAGCTCGCGGAGCTGGCCGAAGAGCGCGACGCCAAGGTCGCGCACTGGCAGAACGAGAAGGACGCGATCACCGAGATCCGCGCGCTCAAGGAGCAGCTCGAGAACGCGCGCACCGAGGCCGAGCGAGCCGAGCGCGAGGGCAAGCTCGAGGAGGCCGCACAGCTGCGCTACGGCACGATGCGCGAGCTCGAGCACGAGATCGAGGAGAAGACCGTGCGCCTCGACGAGCTCCAGGCCGACGAGCAGATGCTCAAGGAGGAGGTCGACGAGGAAGACGTCGCCGAGATCGTCGCGAAGTGGACCGGCATCCCGGTGAGCCGTCTCATGGAGGGCGAGATGACCAAGCTCGTGCGCCTCGAAGAGGTGCTGCACGAGCGTGTCATCGGCCAGGACGATGCCGTCAGCGCGGTGTCGAACGCCATCCGTCGATCGCGTGCAGGTCTGTCCGACCCCAACCGCCCGATCGGGTCGTTCCTGTTCCTGGGTCCGACGGGCGTCGGGAAGACGGAGCTCGCGCGCACGCTCGCCGACTTCCTGTTCGACGACGAGCGGGCCATGGTCCGCGTCGACATGAGCGAGTACATGGAGAAGCACTCCGTCTCGCGCCTGGTCGGCGCGCCCCCGGGCTACGTCGGCTACGACGAGGGCGGCCAGCTGACCGAGGCGGTGCGGCGTCGTCCGTACGCGGTCGTGCTGCTCGACGAGGTCGAGAAGGCGCACCCCAACGTGTTCAACGTGCTGCTCCAGCTGATGGACGACGGTCGCCTGACCGACGGCCAGGGGCGCACGGTCGACTTCACCAACGTCGTGCTGATCATGACGAGCAACCTCGGTGCCGGCGGGGACGAGTCGGTGGTCATGGACGCGGTCCGCAGCCACTTCAGGCCCGAGTTCCTCAACCGGATCGACGAGATCGTGCTGTTCCACCGGCTCGACGAGTCACACATCGAGCGGATCGTGGAGATCCAGGTCGAGCAGCTGCGGACTCGGCTGGCGGAGCGGAGCCTGGGGCTCGAGCTCACGGCGGCTGCGCTCGCACACGTGGCGAAGACCGGCTACGACCCCGACTTCGGGGCGCGCCCGCTCAAGCGGGTCCTCCAGAAGGAGGTGGCCGATCCGATCGCGCTGGGTCTGCTCAAGGGCGAGTACCACGAGGGGGACGTCATCGTCGTCGACGCCACCAGCGACGGCGCCCTCACGTTCAGCGCCAAGTCCCACGCGGGCGTGTGAGGGGCTCACCCCGCGCGCACGTTGCCTCGGTTCCGGTTGCGTAGCTCACCTTCACCACTCGGGTTCAGCTACGCAGGTGCAACCTGCGTAGCTGAACCGTCGTGGTGAAGGTGAGCTACGCAACCAACGCGAGCGCTACAACCAGCCTCGTTTCAGGAGCTCCCTCGTCGCGAACCAGCCGGGGACCGCGGGCGCGTAGCTGACCGCGAGCTGGTGCGCGAGCACCGCCGCGCCCGTGGCGGCCTCGGGCACGCCGAACGCGGTCAAGAAGCCGGCGAGGCCGATCGCCGACACAGCGGCGCCACCTCCGGGGAGCGGCACGAGCGACGCGATCAGCGAGATCCCGATGTTCAGCGCGAGGAGCGTCCAGAAGCTCACGCTCTCTCCGAACGCGGCGAGGCAGGCGAGCAACGACGCCGCGTAGAAGCACTGCGCGGCGACGTTGCCGGCGAGCAGCAGACCGAGCTTGCCGGGCGTCTTGACCGCCTCCCACACCGTCCTCGCGGCGCGCGTCACTGCCGGCACGACGGCCCGACGGATGCCGCGGATGCTGAACACCACCGCGAGCGCGACCCCGATCACGAAGGCCGCGATCAGCGCGATCAGCACGACCTGATCGGTCTCGACGTCGCCGAAGTCGATCGAGTCGGGGGCGAGCCAGAGCGCGAGGAAGAGGAGACCGACCTGCACGACGATCTCCGACACCGTGCTGAGGAGGCCTCCGGTCGCGACGGCCGAGCTCAGGTCGAGGCCCTGCTTCTGGAGGAAGCGGATCTGCATCGTCACGTCGGCGGCCACCGGCACGGCGAGGTTCGAGAACGACATCGACGACTGGAGCAGCACGGACGGCCAGAGCGCGACCCGGATCGGCACGGTGCCGAGGAACGCGACCGCGAAGGCGACGTCGGTCAACATTCCGAGCAGGAACGCGAGCGCGACGTACTCCCAGCTCGCGTTCTTCACCGAGTCCCAGAACTGCGCCGGATCGCCGATGCGGCTCAGGAGGAACCCGACCGCGAGCAGCGCAGCGACCGCCATGATCAGCGATCGCGGGTGGATGCGGTACAGCTGACGCAGCTCGGGCGGGTCGCGCCGCAGCAGCTTCGCTCCGCCGTCGCGCAGGCGCTCGAGGGTGTCGCTCGCGAGCCGCTCTCGGGTGGATGGCGTCACGATCGGGGCCTGGAGCAGGGGCAGCGCGGCGTCGAGAGCGTCGTCGCCGAGCGCGCGCCGGGCCGCTCGAAGCGCCCGGGTGGGCGACACGAGCGTCGCGGTGGACGCGAGCAGCTGGGCCACGTCGCGTGAGGTCTGGGCGTCACCGACGCTGGTGGCCGCGGACTCGAAGCCGACGATCGTCGGACGGCCCCGCGCGTCGACGATCACGTGCTCGGCGTCGAGCGCGCCCTGCGCGACGCGGGCATCGTGGAGGAGACGAACATGCGCCCAGATCCGACCGAGCAGCGCGTCGGTCACCTTGGCCCTCGGGAGGTCGCGCAGCGTCGCGCCTGCGGGGACCTCCTCGACCAGCACCGCGAGGCTGCCGGCACTGCCCGCCGCGAGGACCCGCGGCGTGGCGACGCCGTGGTCGCGCGCGAGCAGGGCGACGTAGGCCTCGTGCTCGACCTGCTGGCGGCGGGTCGGGAAGAAGGCAGGGACGGTGTTGCGGTAGGCGACGAAACGCCAGAGGCGCGCGAGGAGCTGGGCGTCGGCCTCGTCTCGACCGATCGCGCCGACGCGCACGCGCCCCCCGTCGATCTCCCCGACGAAGCGGGCCCGTCCGACGGGCTGGTGCGACGCGAGGCGGAGTCCGGTGACGGCCAGCCCGAGGCGGTGCAGCGCGCGGTGCACGTCCGCGACCGTGGGCCGGTTGTCGGGAGTCCCGAACGCGAGGTGCACGCCGGCCGCCACGCCCCACCCGAGGACGATCGCGCCGAGCAGGTCGGTGGGGTAGGCGCGGTCGAGGTACATCGCGCTGAGCGCCAGCAGGGCCACGAGCACCTGCCCGACCCGGCGCACCGGCCGGGTGAGGTGCGGCGAAGCGACGATGATCAGTGCGACCGCGATCCCGACGCGGACCGTCGGGAAGCGAGGAGCGGCCGTCACGTCGAACACGACCTCGAACGCGCCGCCGAGGCTCGTCTCGCCCCACACGAACGCGAGCAGCCGACCGAGCAGCCACGCGAGCGCTCCGGCGGCGGCGAGGTCGCGCGCCAGGCGCCAGCGCCGCACGAGGAGGACCGCGACGACGAGCAGCCCCACCGCCCAGATCGCGAGCAGGTCGTAGAACACGAGGAAGAACGTGTCGGCCGCGTCGGGCAGGGTCGCGAACCAGCGGACCACCGCCTCCTCGGTGGCGGTCGGACTGTCGGCGTGGAAGGCGAGGCCGACGAGCACCGCCACCGCGACGACGACCCTGACCGCGTCGCTCGGACGCCGGCGGCTCGGCCCGTCGGTGCGCGTGCGCACGAGCCGGCGGCGCAGGTCTGCGTACCAGCTGCGGATCTTGCGCACGGCGGATGTCTAGCCTGCGGGCGTGCCCGGCGACGCCGCAACCGACGACGCCGTCCGGTCGACGGAGCGCTGGTTCGTCAGTCGGGGGCTCCCCCACTTCGTGTATCGGTTCCGGTCGTCACGCGACGTCTGGGTCGCCGTGGTGCCGATCGTGCTGCTCGTCTTCGTCGTCGAGATCGTCGTGCTCGCACCCAACGAGGAGTACCCGGTCCTCGAGAGCATCATCGCGGTGCTCGGCGCGGTCGCCGTGCTCGGGGGCGTCTGGGTCGTCGCCAACCGGCTGCGCGGTCGCCCGTGGCTCGCGCGCCCCGACCGCATCGGTCCGGTCGAGGTGCTGCTCTTCGTGCTCGGGCCCGCGCTGATCCCGATCGCGTTCGGCGGGCAGTGGCGATCGGCGGCGATCACCGCGGTGGTCAACTTCGTCGTGCTCGCGCTCGCGTACCTCGAGCGGCGCTACGCCGTCGTCTCGTTGGCGCGCTGGACCCTGGCCCACCTCGCCGATCGGATCCGCAGCATCTCGGGCGTCATCCTGCGCGCGCTGCCGCTGCTGCTGATCGTGGTGGTGCTCGTCTTCTACACCGCCGAGTCGTGGCAGCTCGCGTCGCAGCTCCGCTGGCCGGTTCTCCTGCTCGGCGCCGCGCTGTTCGTGGCGCTCGGGCTCGTGTTCGCCGTCATCCGGGCACCCGACCAGATCGGGGAGATCGAGGCCGACGTCGACCCGGCCACCATCCGCGACCTCGTCGTCGACACCCCGTGCATGCCGCTCGCCGCCGGACGGGGCTCGTACTCGTCGCCGCCGCTGTCGAAGAGCGAGCGGCGCAACGTGCGGATGGTGGTCGTCGTCAGCGAAGGCACGCTCGTCACCATCGTCGCGGGGGCGATGTTCACGTTCTTCCTCGTCCTCGGCCTGATCACGATCCCGCCCACGCTGGCGGCCGAGTGGATCGGGCACCCGCCCGACGTGCTCTTCACGTTCGACCTGTTCGGTCAGGAGATGGGGCTCACCACCGAGCTGATCAAGGTGGCCGGCTTCGTCGCCTCGTTCTCGGCGCTCCAGTTCACCGTGTCGCTGCTCTCGGACCGGGCCTACGAGGACGAGTTCCTCCGGGGGTTGCGCGCCGACCTCCGCCAGGCGTTCGCGGTGCGAGCCGTCTACCTGAAGGCGATCTTCGCCACCCGGTCGGACGCCTGACGCGAACGAGGCCGGACCCCGCTCGGGAGCGGGACCCGGCCTCGCGTCGCGGTCAGGGTCCGCCCGGCCTCAGGGCACGACCTTGACCTCGAACGTCACCACGTCCTTCTTGGTGTCGCCGAGTGCGGTGGTCGTCATGTGGACCGTGCGCTTCGACCCGATCGCCGCAGCAGCAGTGACGGCGATCCTCACCGTGATCACCTTGTTGGTCGTGTTGGTCGCGACGTTCGCGATCGTCTGGGTGCCTGCCTTCACCGCGCCGGTGATGTCGGTGCCGACGTTGTTCTTGTAGGACACGTTGAACCCGGCGGGCCCCTTGGCCTCGCCCTTGAGCCGGAAGCTGTCCGTTGCGCCGCCGTCGTTGGTGACCTTCAGGTTGAACAGGATCACCTTGCCGCGCGTCGCGTTGACCGTGCGCTTGGGCGTGCCGGGCGTCGTCGTGTCGTAGGTGTTGTTCCCCTGGTACGACTTGTCGACGTTGCGCTTGCCGAGCGCGTCGGGCTGGCGCCGCGCGTTCGTGAACGTGCAGGTCACGTCCTCGCCGCCGGTCAGCGTGATCGTCGCCGTTCGGGTCGCGGTGCTCGTCGCCTCGACCGGGTCGCAGACCAGTCCCGTGAGGGACCAGCCCGACGCCGCCGTCTCGGTCACGGTGTAGGTGCCGGGCAGCAGGTCGTCGAACGTCTCGGTCGAGTCGAGGGTGCCGTCGGCGTCGTCGTCGAGCGAGAAGGACGACAGACCGCTCCCGGTCGTCGTGTACGAGAAGTCCTGCGGGTCGGTGGCGGCGCCGCGCAGCCCCAGCGCGTCCTTCTCGATGGTGATCGATGCAGGCAGCGCGTTGGTGAACGTGCAGGTCACGGCCTCGTTCACGTCTACGTCGAGGGTCACGGTCCGAGTACCCACGTCGCCGGACACCGGACCGCCGGTGCCGCCGACACATTCGATGGACGCCAGCGTCCAACCCGAGGGCACGGAGTCCTGGGTGATCGTGACGCTCCCGACCTGCGAGAAGACCTGGAGCGCGTTCTCATGCTCGCTGTTGATTCCCCCGTCGTCGTCGAGCGTGATGTTCGACGAGACGCCTCCCGAGAGCGTGAAGTCGAAGTTCTGGGCGTCGTCGGGTTGTGAGTCCAACACCAAGCTGAGCGAGGGCAGCGACTGGTAGACGAAGTCGCACACGATGAGCTCGCCCGTCGCCACGGTGATCGACACGGTGCGGTTGGCTTCGTCCTCGGTCGGTGTGGTCGCTGCCCCGTTGCAGGTGATCTCGACGGCCCGGCCGCTCATCAAGGCTGCGCTGGTCATCGTGACCGAGTAGGTGCCGGGAGCGATGCCCGAGAAGATCTGCGTGTCGGGCAGCGTGGCGTTCGAGTCGTCGTCGAGCGAGAACGTGCTCGGGCTCAGTCCTCCGGTCGCCTCATAGGGGAAGTCGACCGCGGGCGCGTCGGTCGGCGCGATGTGGTTGATGGTGATCGAGGTCGTGTCGCCGAAGAGCTGCACGCTCGAAGGGTCGGTGCTGGTCACGTAGAACGCGTCGGTCGAGGGGTTGTACCCGATCCCCTCCGGAGTGGCGAGATCGCCCGGGTCGGTGCCGAGCTGTCCGTACGTGCGCAGGAACGAGCTGTCCGACCGGTCGAAGACGCTGACCCGGTGGTTGTTGCGGTCGACGACGTGGAGCTCGGGACCCTCGAAGCCCGGCAGCCCCTCGATCGCCAGACCGTACGGCTGGTTGAGCTCGCCCGGACCCGAGCCGAACGAGCCGAACGGCACGGGGTCGGTGCCGTCCATGTCGTAGCGGACGATCCGGTTGTTGCCCGTGTCGGCGATCCAGAGATGGCTGCTGTCGGTCACGATGCCGCGTGGAGCGTTGAGCTGTGCCGAGCCTCCCCAACGCCGGACGAAGTCGCCGTCGGCCTCGAACTCCGTGACCTCGTGGCTGCCGAGCTCGGTCACGAAGACGTTTCCGTTGAACGCCACGGCGACGTCCGTCGGGCTGGAGAGGTCCGTGTCGGCGCTGCCCTGGACGCCGCTGCCGAAGGTGAGGAGGTGGGTTCCGGACGCATCGAACTTCTGGACCCGGTGGTTGCCTCGGTCCGCGACGTAGACGTTCGTCCCGTCGGTGTCGATCCCGGCGTTGGTCTGGAACTGCCCCGGATCGCTCCCCTGGGTGCCCCACTCGGCCTCGAACACGCCGGCTTGGGAGAAGCGCTGGACGCGGCTGTTGCCGCTGTCGGACACGAAGACGTCGCTGGTGTTGTCGGCCGCGACGTCGGCCGGGAAGAGGAGGTCGCCCTGGCCCGAGCCGGTCGAGCCGAACTCTGCCCGCCAGCCGAAGCCGGCCAGGGCGGGCGCGGCGGTGGCGACCACCACCGCGGCGGCGATCGCGATGCCCGCAAGGGCCGGTCGATGGCGGCGTGGAGCCGTTCGGGACATGGGAGGCCTCCGGTCCAGGGGTCCGGTTTCTCCCCCGATCGTCCGGCGCCGGTGCCGCGAAGACATCCGTGCGCGCACGGATATCGCCGTTCCCGAACGGCCCGGAGCCGACTACCCTGCTCTCAACGTGACTGCAGTCGCGTCCCCGCGGCCCCACCGCCCGGTCGAGCACCGGTCGGCATCGGGGCCGCTCGTCGTGTGTGAGGTCCCATGCCGGGAACGGTGATCGTCGGCACCCAGTGGGGTGACGAGGGCAAGGGCAGGTTCACCGACTACCTGGCCGAGGCGAGCGCCCTGTGCGTGCGCTACCAGGGCGGCCACAACGCCGGGCACACGATCGTGGTCGCAGGTGAGGTCTTCGCCCTCCAGCTGGTGCCGAGCGGGATCCTCTACGAGCACGTCACGCCCGTGATCGGCAACGGCGTCGTCGTCGATCCGGCCGTGCTCATCGACGAGCTGGACATGCTCGAGGCGAAGGGCGTGAGCACGTCGCGCCTGCGGGTCTCGGGCAACGCCCACCTGATCATGCCGTACCACCAGGAGCTCGACCGCGTGACCGAGCGGTTCCTCGGCAAGAACAAGCTCGGCACCACCAAGCGCGGGATCGGCCCGGCGTACGCCGACAAGGCGCTGCGGGTCGGCCTGCGGGTGCAGGACCTCCTCGACCCCAAGATCTTCCGCGAGAAGCTCGACCTGGCGCTGCGCGAGAAGAACGGGGTCCTGGCGAAGGTCTACAACCGCCTCCCGCTCGACGGCGACGAGATCGCGGAGACCTACCTCGGCATGGTCGAGCGCCTCGAGCCACTGATCGCCGACACCGTGCACCTCGTGCACGACGCGCTCGACTCCGGTGAGCAGGTGCTGTTCGAGGGCGCCCAGGCGACCTACCTCGATCTCGACCACGGCACGTATCCGTTCGTGACGTCGTCGAACCCGGTGGCAGGGGGCGTCTGCACCGGCGCGGGCGTCGGCCCCCGGGCGATCGACCGCGTGATCGGCGTGGCCAAGGCGTACGTGACCCGCGTCGGCAGCGGACCGTTCCCGACCGAGCTCTTCGAAGGTGATGCGGTCGGCGACCTGCTCGTCGAGCGCGGCGGTGAGTTCGGCACGAACACCGGCCGTCGCCGGCGGCCCGGCTGGCTCGACGCCGTGATGCTGCGCCACGCGGTGCGGCTCAACAGCTGCACCGAGCTCGCGCTCACCAAGCTCGACGTCCTCGCCCCCCTCGACGAGATCGCGGTGTGCGTGGCGTACGAGGGCGAGGACGGCACCCGCTACGAGCACGTGCCGTACCACCAGTCGGTGCTGCACAAGGTCCGTCCGGTCTACGAGACGCTGCCGGGCTGGAAGCAGGAGATCGACACCGCCGCGAGCGTCGAGGACCTGCCCGCCGAGGCGCGTCGCTTCGTCGAGTTCGTGCAGGAGCTGGCGGGTGTGCCCGTCACGTTCCTCGGCGTCGGTCCTGCCCGCGAGCAGACCGTCGTCCTCCCGATCGCCGCCTGACCCGGGGCGTAGGTTCGCGCCGTGCGCGTGCTGGTGGTCGGTGGAGGCGGTCGGGAGCACGCGCTCGCGTGGGGCCTCGACCGCAGCGCGTCGGTCGACGACGTCTTCGTCGCCCCCGGGAGCCCGGGCACGGCCGACGTCGCCACGAACGTCACCGTCGATCCCACCGACGCGACGGCGGTCGCCGCCCTGGCCGACGAGCTCCGGGCCGACCTGGTCGTGGTCGGGCCCGAGGAGCCGTTGGTGCGCGGAGTCGTCGATGCGGTCGAGGCGACGGGGTGCCTCGCGTTCGGACCGACGAGCGCGGGTGCCCGGCTCGAGGGCTCGAAGCGCTGGATGAAGGAGCTCCTCGACGGCGCGGGCGTGCCCACCGCGGCCCACGGGTCGTTCCACGCCGACGACGAAGAGGCCGCGCTCGGCTTCCTCGCGACCCTCGACGGCCTCTACGTCGTCAAGACCGACGGGCTCGCGGCCGGCAAGGGCGTCGTCGTCACCGAGTCGTACGACGAGGCGGCCGCCGCGGTGCGCAGCTACCTCTCGGGCGAGGCGTTCGGCGACGCGGGCCGGACGCTCGTGATCGAGGAGGGGCTGCGCGGCCCCGAGCTCTCGCTGCTCGTCGTCTGCAACGGCGATCCCGAGGCCGCGGCACCGCTCGCGCCGGCGCAGGACTTCAAGCGGATCCGCGACGGTGACGCCGGCCCCAACACGGGCGGCATGGGCGCGTACTCGCCGGTGCCGATCGTCGACGACGAGATGGTCGACCAGGTGATGCGCACGGCGGTGCAGCCGACCCTTCGTCTCCTCGCCGAACAGGGCGTGGCGTACCGGGGCGTGCTGTACGCGGGGCTGATGCTGACCGCCGACGGCCCGAAGGTGCTGGAGTACAACGTGCGCTTCGGCGATCCCGAGTGCCAGGTCGTCGTGCCCCGCCTCACGACCGATCTCGGCGAGCTGTGCCGCGCCGCCGCCGCCGGTGACGCACTGCCCACGATCGAGTGCACCGACGGCGCGTGCGTGACCGTGGTGCTCGCGACCGAGGGGTATCCCGAGGCGCCCCGCAAGGGTGACGTGATCGAGGGCGTCGACGACGCGGCCGCGATGTCCGACGTGATGGTGTTCCATGCCGGCACCGCCCGTCGCGACGACGGCGCGCTCGTCACCGCCGGTGGTCGGGTGCTCGCGGTCACCGCCCTCGGCGCGACGATCGCCGGCGCACGCGGCCGCGCGTACGAGGCGGTCGAGAAGATCTCGTGGCCGGGGATGCAGCACCGCCACGACATCGCCGGCGTGGCCGCCTCCTACGATGGGGTGTCAGGAGGAGCCGGCACGTGATCCCCCGCTACTCATCGGCGCCGATGGCGGAGCTCTTCGCCGACGAGGCCCGCTACGCGACCTGGCTCGAGGTCGAGCTGCTCGCGGTCGAGGCCCAGGCCAAGCTCGGCGTCGTCCCCACCGAGGCGGTGGACGTGGCGCGCGAGCGCGCGAGCGTCGACGCGGCCGCGGTCGAGGAGCGCGAGAGGGTCACCGATCACGACGTGGCCGCGTTCGTCGACGTGGTCCAGGAGCGGATCGGTGCGCCGCACGGCGCCTGGATCCACCATGGGCTCACGTCGAGCGACGTGGTCGACACCGCGCTGTCGGTCACGCTGGTCCGGGCCTCGACGCTGCTGCTCGAGGTGGTCGACGAGCTCGACGCGGCGATCGCGGCTCGGGCCCGTGAGCACCGCGACACCCCGATGATCGGCCGCACCCACGGCATCCATGCCGAGCCGACGACCTTCGGCGCCAAGCTCGCGCTCTGGGCGCTGCACCTGCGACGCGACCGTGACCGACTCGCACGTGCCCGCTCGGCCGTCGCCGTCGGCAAGCTGTCGGGCGCGGTCGGCACGTACTCCAACATCGACCCCGAGGTCGAGGCGTTCGTGTGCGAGCGCCTGGGCCTCGAGCCGGTGCCCGCGACCCAGGTGATCGGACGCGACCGCCACGCGGAGCTCCTCTACGCCCTTGCGTCGCTCGGCGCCGCGATCGAGACGTTCGCGCTGGAGATCCGGCACCTCCAGCGCACCGAGGTCGGCGAGGTCGCCGAGCCCTTCCGCACCGGTGAGCAGAAGGGGTCGAGCGCCATGCCCCACAAGCGCAACCCCGTGAAGTGCGAGCAGCTGTGTGGTCTGGCCCGCGTGCTGCGCGGCTACGTGGTGCCGGGGCTCGAGGACGTCGCGCTGTGGCACGAGCGCGACATCTCGCACTCGTCGGTCGAGCGCATCGTGCTGCCCGACGCCTTCCAGCTCGCGTACTACATGACCGTGCGGTTCCGCGCGATCGTCGCCGGCATGGTCGTCGACGTCGAGCGGATGCAGGCGAACCTCGACTCGCTGCGGGGCCTCGTCTTCAGTCAGCCGGTCCTGCTCGCGCTCGTCGAGTCGGGGATGACCCGCGACGCGGCATACCGCGCCGTCCAGCGCAACGCCGTCGCGTCCACCGAGCAGGGGCGCCCGTTCCGGGACGTCCTCGCCGACGACCAGGAGGTCGGCGCGGCGCTGTCGCCCGATCGCCTGGCGCGGGCCTTCGACCTCGACCACGCGCTCGAGCACGCCGGTCGCACCGTCGACGCACTCGCGTGACCCGCATCGCGCTCCCGCACCGGTACACCGGCAAGGTCCGAGACCTCTACGAGGTCGACCACGACCGGATGCTGGTCGTCGCGTCGGATCGGATCTCGGTCTTCGACGTGGTGCTGCCCGACGAGATCCCCGACAAGGGCGCGGCGCTCACCGCGCTGTCGACGTTCTGGTTCGAGCGCACCGCGACCATCTGGGCCAACCACCTCGTGTCGTCCGACCCGACCGACTTCCCCGAGACCGCCGGCCCCGAGGTCGCGGGGCGAGCGATGCTCGTGCGGGCCGCCCGGCCGGTGCGGCTCGAGTGCATCGCCCGGGGCCATCTCTTCGGCTCGGCGTGGTCCGAGTACGAGGCCACGGGCGCGGTCGGCGGTCGACCGCTGCCGAGTGGCCTGCGCCAGGCGGAGCGGCTGCCCGAACCGATCTTCACGACCACGACGAAGGCGGAGGAGGGCCACGACGAGCCGCTCACCGAGCGCGAGGCCGTCGCCCTCGTCGGCGCCGACGTGTACGAGCAGGCCCGAGCGGCGTCGCTCGCGATCTACGAGCACGCCGCCGCGCATGCCGAGACCTGCGGCCTCCTGCTCGCCGACACCAAGCTCGAGCTCGGCATGCGGGGTGACGAGCTGATCGTGATCGACGAGCTCTGCACGCCCGACTCCTCCCGCTACTGGGCCGCCGACGAGCACGAGGTCGGATCGTCACCGCCGTCGTTCGACAAGCAGTTCGTGCGTGACCACTACCTCCGGCTCGGCTGGGACCAGCGACCGCCCGCGCCGCCGCTGCCCGGCGAGGTGATCGCCGGCACGCGCGCCCGCTACATCGAGGTGTACGAGATGCTCACCGGCAACAGCTTCGGCGACTGGTACGGACAGGACGACTGACGCCGGTACCATCGGCGCCATGAGGTTCGCGGTGCGCGTCGACGTGACGCACCTGCCCGGGGTGCTCGACCCGCAGGGCGCGACCGTCGAGCGGGCGCTGCCGGCGCTCGGCTACGACAACGTGTCCGACGTGACCATCGGCAAGACCATCCGCCTGGTCGTCGACGCGCCCGACGAGGCCGCGGCCCGGAGCCAGGCCGACGAGATGTGCGAGCGACTGCTCGCGAACCCGGTCATCGAGGCGTACGAGGTCAGCATCTCCGAGCTCGCGAGCGCATAGCCCTCGAGATGGGTGCCCGCGTCGCGATCGTGCTCTTCCCCGGCACCAACTGCGAGCTCGACGTCGCCTACGCGATCGAGCGGGTCGGTGGCTCGGCGTCGATCGTCTTCCACACCGAGCGCGACCTCGGCGGCGCCGACGCGGTGGTGGTGCCCGGCGGCTTCGCGCACGGCGACTACCTGCGCACCGGTGCGATCGCCCGCTTCTCGCCGGTCATGGACGCGGTGGCGGAGTTCGCCCGAGACGGCGGACCGGTGGTCGGGATCTGCAACGGCTTCCAGGTGCTCTGCGAGGCCCGCCTCCTGCCAGGAGCGCTGCAGAAGAACGCGGGACTGCGCTTCGTCTGCGACACGGTCGACGTCGAGATCGCGAGCACCCGGTCGGTGCTCACCCGCAGCGCGCGCGTCGGCGACGTGCTGCGCCTGCCCATCAACCACTTCGAGGGTCGCTACACCTGCGATCCGGAGACCCTCGAACGGCTGCGAGCCGACGAGCGGGTCGTCGCCCGCTACGTCGCGAACCCCAACGGGTCGGTCGACGACATCGCCGGTGTGACCAACGAGGCGGGCAACGTCGTCGGGCTGATGCCGCACCCCGAGCGGGCGATCGAGCAGATCCTCGGATCGGACGATGGCGCGGCGCTGCTCGGCTCGCTCGTCGCGGCGCCCGCCGTCAGCCGCGCGTGATCTTGGCCTGCTCGAGCACCTTGGCCGGCACGCCGAGCTCTCGCCACGCCCCGTAGGTGATCCCCTTCGAGTCGCCGTACGCCTTCGCGACCCGCACGAAGTCGCCTTCGAGCGCGGACAGGTCGACCTTCCCGGCCGACTTCGCCGCCAGCTCCACCTCGAGGTCGCGCCGCTCCTGCACGAGCTGGAGCCGCTTCAGCGACGAGGCGTCCTGGGACTCCTTCTCGATCGCACCGAGGCGGGCCCGGATCGACTCGGGTGTGCGCTGGCGGCCCCGACGCGGTCGGTGCTGCTCGAGCGCGTCGAGGTAGGCCTTCACCGCGCGCCCTTGCTCCCGACCGACCGCGAGCTTGCGCTTGTGCTCCTCGGTCATCCCTTTGGGTGCCATCGTTCCCTTCTCTTATCGCCAAATCCCGCCCGCGCCATGCAAGGATAATCGGGCGAGGCCATTTGGGGAAAAGCGCCACCGGTAGGCTCCGGCCATGAGCGAGCCCCTGCACCGCCGGCTCGGGCTCACCGACGACGAGCTCGCCGCCATCGTCGAGCTCCTCGGGCGGGAGCCCTCCGAGCTCGAGCTCGCCATGTACGCGGTGATGTGGTCGGAGCACTGCTCGTACAAGTCCTCGAAGGTCCACCTGCGCCGCTTCCCGACGGAGGCACCGTGGGTGCTGGTGGGTCCGGGCGAGGGGGCGGGCGTCATCGACGTGGGCGACGGTCTGGCGCTCGCCGTCCGCATCGAGAGCCACAACCACCCCTCGGCCGTCGAGCCGTACCAGGGTGCGGCCACCGGGGTGGGCGGCATCATCCGCGACATCTTCTCCATGGGCGCTCGCCCGATCGCCCTGATGGACCCCCTGCGCTTCGGCCCCCTCGACGACGCGCGCACCCGATACCTGTTCGAGGGGGTCGTCTCGGGGATCAGCGGCTACGGGAACGCCGTCGGCGTGCCGACCGTGGGTGGCGAGGCGGTGTTCGACGACTGCTACCGCGACAACCCGCTCGTCAACGTGCTGTGCCTCGGCCTCTTGCGGGTGGACGAGCTCGCGCTCGCACGTGCCGAGGGCGACGGAAACCTCGCGGTGCTGCTCGGCTCGGCGACCGGACGCGACGGCATCGGGGGCGCCAGCGTGCTGGCCTCGGCCGCGTTCGACGCCGAGGCCGAGGCGTTGCGGCCGTCGGTGCAGGTCGGCGACCCGTTCGAGGAGAAGCGGCTCATCGAGGCGACGTTGGCGCTGCTCTCACGTGGCCTGGCGGTCGGCATGCAGGATCTCGGCGCCGCGGGGCTGTCGTGCGCGGCGTCGGAGACCGCCGCGAACGCCGGCGCGGGGATGGACGTCGACGTCGCGCGCGTCGCGAAGCGCGAGCCGGGGATGAACGCCGTCGAGGTGATGACCTCCGAGAGCCAGGAGCGCATGCTCGCGATCGTCGAGCCAACGAACCTGGCCGAGGTGCTCGCGCTCTGCGACCAGTGGGAGGTGCGGGCGACCGTCGTCGGGCGCGTCACCGACACCGGCCGGTTCCGGGTGTTCGAAGGGCGCTTCGACGCGATCGGCGTCGAGGGCGAGAACCCGCCCCCGCCGAGCGGCGACGCGCCGCCGCCGACGTCGTCCGACCTGCCGCCGCTCGCCGACATCCCCTGCGACAGCCTCGGTGACGGGCCCGTCTACGAGCGGCCGCGCGCGCGGCCGTCCGACCACGACGCGCGCCTCGCAGACGACCCGGCGCCTCTGCTGCTCGCTCGCTTCCCCACCGGCGCCGACCTCGCATCGGAGCTGCTCGCCCTCCTCGACACACCGACGATCGGCGACAAGTCGTGGATCTGGCACCAGTACGACCACCAGCTCTTCCTCAACACGGTGGTCGGCCCCGGCGGCGACGCGACCGTGCTCCGCCTGAAGGGGACGCCGCGGGGGATCGCGCTCTCGACCGACGGCAAGGCGCGCTTCTGCCGGCTCGACCCCGCGACCGGCGCCCGGCTCCTCGTGATGGAGGCGGCGCGCAACGTCGCCTGCGCGGGGGGCGAGCCACGCGCGCTCGTCAACTGCCTCAACTTCGGCAACCCGGAGCACCCCGAGGTGATGTGGCAGTTCTCGGAGGTCGTCGACGGGATGTCCGACGCGTGCAGCGTGCTCGGCATCCCGGTGGTCGGTGGGAACGTGTCCTTCTACAACACGTCCGAGGGCCGGGACATCGACCCGACGCCGGTCGTCGGCGTCGTCGGGGTGATCGAGTCGCTCGAGCGCCCACCTCCCGGCCCGGGGCTCGCGCCCGGGCACCACGTCGTCGTCCTCGGGTCGACCGCCGCGGACCTCGGAGGATCGGAGTGGGCCGCGGTCGTGCACGGCCTCGCGGACGGTCCGCCCCCGCCCGCCGACCTCGACCTCGCGTCACGGCTGCACGGGCTCGTGCGCGACCTCGCCGCGAACCACCGCGTGCGAGCGGTGCACGACGTCGCCGACGGTGGACTCGCCGTCACGCTCGCGGAGATGGCGATCGTCGGTGGCTGCGGCGCGTCGGTCGCGCCCGACCCCGACCTCACGCCCGCGGCATGGTGCTTCGCCGAGTCGGCATCCCGCGTGGTGGTGACCGTCGACGAGGGAGGGCTCGACGACCTGCTCGCCCGAGCCCGGGATGCGGGCGTCGCCGCGCGCCACGTCGGGACCACCGGCGGCGACCGACTGATCGTGCACGACGCGCTCGACGTCGCGGTCGAGGCGGCCGCCGCGGCGTGGCGCAACGCCATCCCCCGCCGCGTCGCCTGACCGCACCCAGACCTCAGCCCGCCCCACCCGTGGTGGGAAGGCCTTGGTTGGAAGGCTCAGCGACAACCAGTGTCGCCGAGCCTTCCAACGCGGCGCTGGGCCGGGCCCGTCGTGATGACGCCCTACGTCGTCGGTGGCGAGGTGGTCGGAGGCGTCGTGGTCGTGGTCGTCGCCTCGGTCGTGGTCGTCGTCGGCTGCGTGGTCGTGACCCGCGGTCGCGTGGTCGTCACCTCGGGCAGCGTCGTGGTCGTCGTGGACGTGCTGGTCGACGTCGACGTGGTCGTCGTGGGGTCGTCCTCGCCGCCACCGCCGGACGCCAGCACCACGCCCCCACCGATCAGCAGCAGGGCGACCACCGCCGCGGCCGCGATGATCAGGCCCTTGCGCTGCGGGGACTCGTCCCCCGGCGGGCCCCCACGTCCGCGCGGTGGCGGCGTGCCGGCGTCTCCACCCCCGGGGGGCGGGCCGACGACGACGGGCTCGGTCGGTGCCCCGCCGCCGGAATCGGCACCGCCGACGCCCGCGAGCTCGCTCGTCTCGTCGGCACCAGCGGCACCGGCCGCGCCCGCGGCGCCCGCGGCGCCGGCGACGCCTGCTGCCGCCGCGGCGGCACCGGCCGCCAGGCCGGCACCGGCGCCGGAGCGGTCCTGCTCGTCGCCGGCGGCGAGCGCGGCGCCGAGCGCGATGGCGTGCTTCGGGTGCACGTCCACGTTGACCGGGCGGCCGAGGTCGGCCGTCACCATCTGGGCGACGAGCGGGATGCGCGAGGAGCCGCCCACGAGGAGCACCACCTTCACGTCGTCCGGCGTGACCTTGGCGCTCGTGAGCGCGCGACGCATCGCGTCGAGCGACATCGAGATCTGCGGTCGGATCATGTCCTCGAACTCGCCGCGCGTCAGCCGCACCTGCGTCTGGAGGTTCGGCAGCAGCACCGGGATCGACGCGTCGGTGTCGGACGACAGCGCTTCCTTCGCGGCCGTGCACTCCTGGCGGAGCCGACCCACGGCCGCCATCGCGGTCGGGTCGTCCTCGTCGAGCTCCTCGAGCGCACCGCCGAGCGACCGTTGCACGTGCGCGAACACCGCGGCGTCGAAGTCGATGCCACCGAGCCGCTCGATGCCCTCGGGCGAGCCGAGGGTCTCCCAGCCGGCCTCGGTCTTGCGCAGCACCGCGGCGTCGAACGTCCCGCCGCCGAGGTCGTACACCGCGATGGTGTCGCCGACGTCGACGCGCTCGGTGGACGCGTAGTGGATCGCCGCCGCCTCGGGCTCGGTCAGCGTGATCGCGTCCCCGAGCTCGGCCTGGCGGATCGCGTTGTCGAGCAGCTCCCGCTTGTACGCGCCCCAGTTGGCGGGATGCGAGATCGCGACCCGGTCGGGCGCGCCGCCCTCGCGCTGGGTCACCTCGGCGAGGACCCACTCGAGCAGCTCGCTCATCAGCAGCTCGGCCGAGTAGGGCGAGCCGCCGAGGAAGATGGGGGTGGTGTCGCCGACCCGACGCTTGAACTCACGGGCGACCCGGTCGGGCTCCGTGGCGGCCCGTCGCTCGGCCGCCTCGCCGGTGAGCACGGTGTCCGCATCGCGCATCAGCACGACCGACGGCACCGACGCACTCCGGCTGCCGAGCGTCGCGATCTCCGTGCGTCCGTCACGCCAGGTGGCGGCCGCGGTGTACGTGGTACCGAGGTCGACTCCGAGCGCGTAGCCCACGTCCTCACCCCTCCGGTCGGCGGCCGTCGGCGACGGCCTCGTTGCGCGGCACAGTAGGCCAACGTCGGCGGCCCCGCCCTCGGGGTCCGACCCCCGCTTCGCGCCCGGCGTTAGGGGATGTCCCCGATGGCGTGGACGCAGCGTCCGCCTACCCTCGAGGACGAAGGAGACGGCCCGACGAGACGAGGAACGGCACCGTGAGCTTCCTGGAAGTGGCCCAGGAGTTGATGGGGGACGAGGCGACGAAGGCTGCGTACGACGCGGACCCCGACGCCTTCCTCGCCGCGCGCGGCTTCGACGGCCTCACGCCGGCCGAGGTCGCGGAGGCGGTCGGCTTCGTCGCCGACACGCTGCCCGTCGAGGCCGCCGCGCGCGTCACCGACGGCGACGCCGCCCTCGACGGCCTCGCTCGGCTCGATCCCGCCACCCTCGAGCCCGACCCCGAGACCTCGAGCGACCCCGAGGCCCCCGACCTCGCCGGCGCCGGGCTCTGGGAGCACGATCCGAGCGGGGAGCTCGACGTCGTGCCGCCCGATGAGGCCGGTGGCGACGACGGGGGGCAGGCCGGCGCAGCGCCGAGCGACGAGGACGGGTCGGCGAGCCCCTTCGCTCGGCTCTCGGATGACGAGCCCGAGCCCGGCTTCGGCGTCGGCTGGGAGCCGGGCGACGCCGACGACGTCACCGCAGCGTCTCCGGAGTTCGCGAACCTCACTGAGCACCCCTTCGACACCGAGCTCGATGCGACGCACCTCCCCGACCTCGCGCTCGAGGCGTCCGACCCGATCAACGAGGCGATCCACTGGGCCGACCACGAGGCCGGTCACGAGCCCTCCGATCCGCTCGACCACGGCTCCGACGCCCACGACCACGCGGGCCACGACGGGTCCGACGGCGATCATCTCGACCTCTGAGCGCCTGCCGGTGACGTGACGAGGCGTTCACCGAGCCGTCACCTCGCGCCCCTAGACCTTTCTCCCCCGCTCCCCTAACGTCTCCGCTCTGGAAGCGGGGAATCCCCCATTCGCATCCGGAGGGGGATCTTCAGACTTCGTCGTGGCTCCCGAGGTACGGGAGCACGATTGAAGGAGCAGACATGCCGATCACGCAGGTGGACATCGAAGAGGCGGAGAAGGTCATCGAGGAGCTCCTGGGCAGCCAGGACGAGGCGGAGGCCTACTCGAAGGACCCGCAGGGTTGGCTCGGCGAGCACGGCTACGAGGGCCTGAACCCGGAGGCGGTCGCCCAGTGCGGCGCCTCGTACGGCGGGGCCGGGGTGGCGTCGACGAGCGCGGGGGCGGCGAGCTCCGGTGTCGCGGGCGTCGCGGCGGCGCTCGACCCGATCGTCTACAACAACTACTACGAGATCGACAACTCGATCACGAACAACATCGAGAACCACGGTGACCTGGACTTCAACCAGCAGGTCGGCGACGGCAACGTCAACGTCAACGACTCGACCATCGAGGGTGACGTGCAGACCCAGACCGGCGACGGGATCCAGATCAACGACTCGACGATCGACGACTCGAACCTCTCCAGTGGTGACGACAACCAGCAGGCGATCGACCAGTCGGAGAACATCGACGTCGACGTCACGCTGCCGGAGCCCGAGGCACCGCCCGAGCCCGACGGCGCGGAAGAGCTGCCGGCCTGATCCGGGTCTCGACCGAGCACGACGAGCACGGCCCCGGGCACCAGTCCCGGGGCCGTCGCCGTCGACCCGTCGCGCCGCGGCCATGAGCAGGCACGGGGCGTCGTGCTCCGGTGAGCCAGGATTGCCCCGATGACGACGACCTCCGAGGGCGCATCACCGGCCCAGGCCGAGGAGCAGCCGACGCCGCCGAGCCCGGCGGTCGACGCCGCGCTCGCGGCGATGCACCTCACCAACAAGGCGACCGCGGCCTACGGCCGCGACGACCTCACCGCGCGCCTCGCGGCCGCGAGGCGCAGGCTCGACGATCCCGCCTTCCGGGTCCTCGTCGTGGGCGAGTTCAAGCAGGGCAAGAGCTCGCTCGTCAACGCGCTCCTCAACGCGCCGGTGTGCCCCGTCGACGACGACATCGCCACGTCGGCCCCGACCGCGGTGCAGTACGCCGAGCAGGTCGGCGCCCGCGTCCTCTACGCGCCGTCCGACGACGACCCCGACGCGGAGCCCGAGGCGGTCGACGTGCCCGTCGATCGCGTCCGCGAGTTCGTCACCGAGGCGGCCAACCCCGCCAACGAGCGCCGGGTGCAGTGGGTCGAGATCGGGGTGCCCCGCAAGCTCCTCGCGGACGGTCTCGTGCTCGTCGACACGCCCGGCGTCGGGGGCCTCGGGTCGGTGCACGGTGCGATCACCGCGGCGGCGCTGCCGATGGCCGACGGGGTCCTGTTCCTCTCCGACGCCTCACAGGAGTTCTCGGAGCCGGAGATGACCTTCCTGAAGCAGGCGTTGTCGCTGTGCCCGAACGTGTGCTGCGTCCTGACCAAGACCGACTTCTACCCGGCGTGGCGCAAGATCCTCGATCTCGACAAGGGCCACCTCGCGGCCGCGAAGCTCGACCTCGAGATCCTCCCCGTGTCGTCGGTGCTCCGCCAGCAGGCGCTCGAGACCGACGACCGCGAGCTCAACGCGGAGTCCGGATTCCCGCGGCTGCTCGAGTCGCTGCGCACCGAGATCGTCGGTGACGGCGAGCGACGCGGCGTGCAGGCGGTGTGCTCGGAGCTGCTCGCGGTCATCGACCAGCTCGAGACGCAGTTCCGCTCCGAGGAGAAGGCGCTCGGGACGCCCGAGAGCGCCGAGGAGCTCCAGCGCGACCTCGAGCGCGCCCGCGGCAAGTCAGAGAAGCTCAAGAGCCAGAGCGCTCGCTGGGCGCAGGTGCTCAACGACGGCATCGGCGACCTGACGTCCGACGTCGACCACGACCTCAGGGGCCGGTTCCGGGAGATCATCCGCGAGGCCGACGAGGTGATCGACGAGGGTGACCCGGCCGAGTTCTGGGACGAGTTCGAGCCCTGGCTGTACCGCCGCACCGCTGAGGACGTCGTCTACTCGTACCGGGTGCTGCAGGGTCGCGCCGAGGAGCTGAGCGCGCAGGTGGCCGAGCTCTTCGCGCTCGACCAGGAGGAGATCGCGTTCCGGCCCGAGCTCGCCGAGGGCGGGGCGGCGCTCCGACGGGCGAGCGCGACCGCGTCGGCCGAGTTCAAGGTGATGACCAAGGGCCAGCGCATGATGACCGGGTTCCGTGGGGGGTACATCGGCGTCCTCATGTTCGGCGCGCTGGGTTCGATGATCGGTCTCGCCGTCGGAGCGCTGCCAGTGGCCGCCGGCCTGCTCATGGGCCGCAAGTCGCTGCGCGACGAGCAGGAGCGCCAGCTGACGATCCGCCGCACGACGGCGAAGAACGCGGTGCGCAAGTACCTCGACGAGGCGCAGTTCCTCGCGGGCAAGGAGCAGCGCGACACGTTGCGGCGGGTCCAACGGCAGCTGCGCGACCACTACAACACCCGCGCCGAGGAGCTGCACCGCTCGGTCGCCGAGGCGACGGGGGCCGCGGCGCAGGCGCTCAAGTCCGACGAGGCCACCCGCGCGAAGCGTCTCAAGGACGTGCAGTCGGAGCTCCAGCGCATCCTCGGCCTGCGCAAGATGGCGCTCGAGGCCCGCGACCTCGCCACCGCCGACGAGGGAGCCGGAGCCTCGTGAGCGACGCGCTGCTGGCCCGGGTCAAGGGGCTCCTCGACGACGCGGTCGGCGTGTACCAGGGCACGGAGCACGCAGAGCACCTCGCCCAGCAGCGGGCTCGCCTCGACGAGCCGTTGCGGGTCGCGATCGCGGGTCGCGTGAAGGCGGGGAAGTCGACGCTGCTCAACGCGCTCGTCGGCGAGCCCCTGGCACCGACCGACGAGGGCGAGTGCACGCGGATCGTCACCTGGTACCACGACGGAGTCACCTACCGGGTCACGATCCACCCGCGGAGCGGCGATCCGACCGCGGCGCGCTTCGACCGGCTCGAGGACGCCGTCCTCGTCGACCTCGGTGGGCTGGCGCCCGACGACGTCGAGCGCCTCGACGTCGAGTGGCCGTCGGCCTCGTTGCGGGAGATGACGCTCATCGACACGCCGGGCATCGGTGCGCTCTCGGGCACGCCGTCGGCGAGCACCGTCGAGTTCCTCACTCCTGGCGAGGGGCGCGAGACCGAGGCCGATGCGGTGCTCTACCTGATGAAGCACCTCCACACGACCGACGTCGACTTCCTCTCGGCGTTCCACGACGAGGAGGTGTCGCAGGCGACGCCGGTCAACGCGGTTGCCGTGCTGTCGCGCGCCGACGAGGTGGGGGGCGGGCGTCTCGACTCCCTCGAGTCGGCCGCGACGGTGGCCGCTCGGTACTCGCACGACCCCAAGGTGCGACGGCTCACCCAGACCGTCGTCCCGGTCGCCGGCCTGCTCGCCCAGACGGGCGTCACGCTGCGCGAGGCGGAGTACCAGGCGCTCGCCACCCTCAGCCGTGCGTCGGTCGACGAGGTCGATCGGCTCCTGCTGTCGGCCGACCGCTTCGCGAACGGCGACGCGCACGTCGGGCTCACGACGATGGAGCGCCAGGCCCTCCTCGAGCGATTCGGGCTCTTCGGCGTCCGACTCGTGGTGCACCTGATCCGCGAGGGAACCGTCACCAACGCCGACGCGCTCTCGAAGGAGCTGGAGACGCGCAGCGGGCTGCCCGAGCTGCGGGAGGTCCTGCTCACCCAGTTCGCGGAGCGGCGCGACCTGCTGAAGGCACGGTCGGGCCTGCTCGCGGTGGAGGCGGTCGCGCGCGTGGACGGGCGGCCCGGTTCGGATGCCCTGCTCGCCGACGTCGAGCAGATCACCGCCGGCGCGCACGAGCTCGCCGAGCTCCAGCTCCTGGCCGGGCTGCGCGCGGGCACGATCGACGCCAAGCCCGACGACCTCGAGGCCATGGAGCGCCTGGTGGGCGGAGAGGGCGCGACCGTCACGCAGCGCCTCGGCCTCGACGCCGACGCCGACACCGACGCGATCCGCGCCGAGGCGACCGCGCAGCTCGCGCGCTGGCAGAAGCGGGCCGAGAGCCCGATGGCGAGCAGGGAGGTCGCCGACGCGTCGCGGCTGCTCGTGCGGACGTGTGAAGCGATCCTCGCCGGCGCCTGACCCCGACGCCGCTCGCCGGCCGCGCCTGTTCCGGGGTGGCCCGATCCGCACGATGGACGCCGCGCACGCGACGGCCGAGGCGGTCGTCGTCGTCGGGGACCGCATCGCCGCGGTCGAGGGGCCGGGCGCGCTCGAGCGGTGGCCCGACGCCGAGGTCGTCGACCTCGCAGGCCGCACGTTGGTCCCCGGCCTGATCGACGCGCACAACCACCTGTCGATCGCCGCGCTCGTGCCGGCGTTCGGCGACGCGAGCGCGGTGGCCGACCGCGACTCGCTCGTCGACGCGGTCCGATCGCACGCGAGCGCGACTCCCGACGCGCCGTGGATCCGACTCCACGGTTGGAACGAGACGCCGTCGGGCTTCGTCCCGACCGCCGCCGACCTCGACGCTGCCGGTGAGGAGCGCCCGGTCGTGCTCGCGCACTACTCGCTCCACCAGTGCGTCGTGAGCAGCGCAGGGCTCGACGAGCTCGGGATCGCGCGCGCGACGCCGGATCCGCCGGGCGGGGAGATCGCGCGCGGGCGCGACGGTGCACCGACCGGACTCCTGCTCGAACGGGCGTGGGGTGAGGCGCACGCGCGCTCGTTGACCGCCTATGCGGATCCCGACCGCTGGGCCGAGCACATCGTGGCCCGGGCTCGTGAGCTGCTCCGTGACGGCGTGACCGCGGTCCACGACGCTGCCTGCGACCCGGCCGCGGAACGCGTCTACGCGGCGATGGCGCAGGACGGGACGCTCCCGATCTCGGTGCTCGCGATGCCCCACCCGAGCAGCATCCTCACCAACGAGCAGGGGCGGCGTCTCGACGGGCCACCGACGGGCGAAGGCGACGAGTGGCTACGGGTCGGACCGGCGAAGCTGTTCGCCGACGGTGGCGTGGCGATCGCCCTCGACGCCAGCGTGTCCGGGCACCCGGTGCGGTACGGCATCGTCATGGACGACCTCTCGGCGTGCGCGTCGGCGGCCGCCGAGCGAGGCTTCCGCATCGCGGTGCACGCGATCGGCAACGTGGGCGTGCAGGCGACCATCGACGCGTTCGAGCGTGTGCGTGCGCGCACCAGCGACGGGATCGACCATCGGTTTCGGCTCGAGCACGCGGGCGTGACGTCGCCCGAGCAGTGGCGCCGCCTGGCTTCTCTCGACGCGGTGGCGGTCGTGCAGCCCGGCTTCGTCGAGCACGTCGGGATCCAGAGCCGAGGGGTGCGATTCGACGATCACCACTGGCTCGCGTTCGCGGGTCTCGCCGAGGCCGGGGTGCGACTCGCCGGCTCGAGCGACGACCCGTGCGCTCCGGCGTCCCCGATGTGGGGTGCCCGCATGGGGGCGTCGCGCGCCACGAGCACCGGCATCGCGTTCGAGCCCGAGCAGGCGGTCCCGTTCGACGACTGGCTCGTCGCGTACACGGTGGGCGCGGCCCATGCCGGTGGTCAGGAAGGCGAGCGGGGTCGCCTCGCTCCCGGCTTGCGCGCCGACCTGGTGGTGCTCGACCTCACCGCCGCGACCCCGACCGTCGTCGAGACCTGGGTCGCAGGGTCGCGGGTGCACCCCCGCGACTGAGGGCTACCCGCCCTGCTGGACGTCGGCCGGGTTGGGCAGCGCGTCGAGCACGGCCTGGGGTGGTCCGGGGATCGCCTCGCCCTCGGGGAGGAACGCGATCGCGATCACGTCCTGGTCGTCGGGCTTGTAGTCGGCCGGGTTGCCGTCCTGCTCTTCGCCGTTGACCGCCCACCGGATCGTCGCCTCGCGTCCGTCGGGGCACGGGTCTCCGCTGGTGACCTCGAGCCCGTCCCACAGCGACAGGCGGTCCTCGTCGATCTCCCAGCCGCCGTACTCCATGAACCGGCCCACCGTCGCGTTCTCGCCCGACTCGTCCTCGGTGAACGGATGGATGTGGATGAGCCCGTCGCCGTGGGAGTGGAGCCCGGCCTTGGTCTCGGTGCCCTCCTGGAACTCGAACGAAGGAGCGTTCTCGACCGGGATCCCGCACACGGTGATCCCCAGCGCGGCGTGCACGTGGTCGCCGACCTCGGGCTCCTTGTCGGCGGTGAACGACTTGAAGAGCTGCCACGCGGCGACCGCCACCGCGATCACGATGATCGCGGTGAACACGTACGTGCCCACGCCACGGCGGTGGACGCGTGGCGCCTTCGGGCGACCGCGCTTGGTCGTGGGCCGCGGTGGCGGGGTCGGCGCCGGGTTCGCGTCACCGGGCGGCGACGCGCCAGCGGGCTCCTTGCCCGGTGGTGGGGTCGGCGGCGGCTCGGACATCGGGCCAGAGACTAGGGCCGAGCCGGCGTGCGCGCCCGGTCACTCCGCATGCGCTCGGAGCTCAGGCGTCGGCGGCGGCGAGCGTGCTGCGCAGGCCCGCGAGCATCTCGGCGCGAGTGGTTGCCCCGAGCTTCTGGCGGATCCGGGCGACGTGGTGCTCCACGGTCTTGGGCGAGATGAACAGCATCGCCCCGATCTCCTTGTGCGTGAGCCCGTCGACGACGCACGCCGCGACCTCGCGCTCGCGCGCCGAGAGCACGGTCCCCGTGGGCTGCCCGGCCTCGTCGACGACCGGCAGCGTGCCGTGCAGCTCCCGGGCCCGACCGAGCAGCGATCGCGTCGCGTCGGCGTCACCGGCGCGGATCGCGGCGTGGCCGACGAGCCGTGAGGCCTCCCACACCAGCCCGGCCTGCTCGAGCCCGGCCACGCCGGCGTCGAGATCGGTCGAGTCGCCGGCCATGACGCCGCGCCACGCGGCCGCCGCCGCGTCGAGCCCCACCAGGCGTTCGTGGGCCGCCTCGGTCTCTTGGAGCGACGTGACCGCGGGCTCGAGCGCGGCCGCGTCGTCGCTCGCGACCGCGGCCTCGACGCGGGACCAGGCGAGCGGACGCATCCAGAGGCCGGGCCGCCCCAGCCCCTGGACGACGGCGTCGAGCTCGGCTTCGCGCTCGGCGACGACCTCGCGCCGGCGCAGTCGTGCGGCCGCGACGAACAGCTCGGAGAACGCGGGGAGGAGGTACAGATCACCTCGGGTCGCGGCGATGACGGCGGTGGCGGCATCCCACGCGGCGGTGAGGCGGCCCACGTCGCCCAGTCGGCGGGCCAAGCCGATCGAGAGCGAGGCCCGGAGCAGCGCGTCGCGGGTCGTCCCCGGCCCGTGCGCCTCGTCGAGCACGCGCTGCACGCGGTCGTAGCGACCGGCGCGCAGCGAGCCGAGGCCACCGAGCAGCCGGTGACGCATCGCGGCGGCAGGACCCCCGACGTCGGCTTCGAGCGCGCGCGCGGCGAGGAGCTCGGCGCCGTCCGCGTCGCCGGTGACCAGCGCGACCAGTGCCGCGAGCGCGTGTGGCGTCTCGGGCAGCACGATCGTGGTCGCACCCGCCTCGAGGACGTCGGCGGCTTCACCCGCCGCACGGCGCGCCGCGGATGCGTCGCCTGCGGCCATGGCCGCCGCGACGTCTCCGAGCAGTCGGGCGACCTCCGCGCCGAGCGGGCCGGGCGCGCCCGGCGCCGCGGGGACCGCGGGTGGCGTGCCGATCGCCACGCTCGCGACGGCGCCGAGGGCCTGGACCGCGTCGTCGGGCAGCGTCGGATGGTCCGACGTCGACGAGTAGGAGCGGACCGCCCGCGCCCACAGGCCGCGTCGGGCGAGCACACCCGCGAGCACGAGCGCGGCTCGCGCCTGCACGCTCGGCGGTCCGCCCATCGCCGCGTCGGCCAGCGCGACGGCCGAGTCCTCGTCACCCGCGAGCGCGGCTGCCTCCGCGCGTGCCCCCCCGAGCGCGGCCGGGTCGGACCCGGCCTCGATGGCACGCTCGAAGAGCTCGGCGGCGACCGCGGGCGCGTCCGCGAGCTGCGCCTCGGCCGCGGCGACGAGCGTCGTCGCGGCGTCGGGGCCGCGGGCCTCGGACGCGACGAGGTGCTCGGCGACGTGCGGCGCGGGCACGCCACGGGCCGCGAGCAGGTCCGCGATCCTTCGGTGCACGTCGCGACGGGAAGCCGCGTCGGTCCTCGACGCGACGACTGCCGCGACGACGGGGATCGGTTCGTCGTGGCCCGGGGCGAGCAGCCCGGCCCGGCCGAGCTCGGCCCAGATCGCCGGCACCGACGAGCTCTCGGTGCCCGCGAGCGCAGCGAGGAGCTCGTCGTCGGGCCCGGTGCCGAGCGAGAGCGCGACCAGCGCCTCGCGCGCCTCCGGTGACAGGTCGCTCGTCGCCGCGGCCACCGTGTCGGCCGCGAGCGGGGCGAGGTCGCCGACGGCCCCGTCGTCGGGCCACGCATCGGCGAGGGTGTCGACGAGCCGGGCGTGGCCGGCGGTCTGCGTGAAGAGCACGTCGACGACCACCGCGTCGACGTCCCGGCCGACGACTCGGGCCGCGCGCTCGGCGACGTCGTCCTCGGTCAGCGGCTCGGGTTCGACGACCGCGCCGGCCCGGGCGATGGCCCCGACGACGGCGTCGTCGTCCCGGGGCGCGGGCGGCCGCGATGCGACGACCAGGCCCACCTCGCGCTCGTCGGCCTCGTCGGCGAGCGCGGCCAGCGTCCGTCGCGACGCGTCGTCGAGCCAATGGGCGTCGTCGACGACCAGCACCGAGCCGGCGCATCGCTCCGCCAGCCGGGCCCGCGCCGTGCGCTCGCCCGCGGCTCCCTTGCCCGGCTCCTTGCCGTCGAGCAGGGGCTCCAGCGATGCGAAGCGGACCTCGCGGTCGGCCCGGCGTGCGGACAGCCGCACTGCGACAACGTCGTCGCGCTCGAGGAGCTCGACGACCCGGTCGAGCGTCTCGGTGCGCCCCGTGCCGTCAGCGGCCACGAGCGCGGCGACCGGAAGCTTCGCCCCGCCCACGACCCGGGCGGCGGTTCGCTCGACGTGGCCGGGCCACCGCGCCATCACACGATCCTACGAACGCTCGAGGCCGCGCTCCTCCAAGAAGGAGAGCACCTGGGCGATCGACGCACGCGCCGCCCGATCGTGGGTGGGCACGCGCAGGTCGGGGGCGTAGGGCTCCTCGTAGGACGGGTCCGCGCGGCCGGCTCGGGTCGCGCAGACGTCGGCGGGCGCGTCGACGAACACCTCGACGAGCTCGGGCACCGCAGCGCGGAGGCGCTCGCGAGCGTCGCGACCGGGCAGCGGCGCGGTGACGACGCCGACGACGCCGGCATCGACGAGGAAGCGGCACAGCCAGGTCACCGACTCGATCCCCTCACGGAGGTGAGCGCCGACGCAGTCGTCGTCGACGAGCCCGGCGGGACAGCCTCGCTTGCGCAGGTCGGTGACGACCCCGCGTCCGATGGTCTCCTTGCCGGCGCCGGCCCGCCCCGTCAGCAGCACGCACTCGCCCGGCACGGAGCGACCGTAGCGTCGGGCGAGCGTCCGGCGTCGTCCGTGTCGCGCCGGTCGGGGGCGCGGGGGATGCCATGGGATACTGGGGACGTGGATCCGAGGTCCCCTGCCCCCGGCCTCGCGCACGCCTGCGGTGTGTTCGGCGTCTACGCGCCCAACCAGCCCGTCGCGCAGCTCGCCTACCTGGGCCTCTACGCCCTCCAGCACCGAGGTCAGGAGTCCGCGGGCATCGCGGTCAGCGACGGCGAGACGATCACCGTCGTCAAGGACATGGGTCTCGTCACCCAGGTGTTCGACGAGCGACGGCTCGCCCCGCTCGAGGGGCACCTCGCGATCGGGCACAACCGGTACTCGACGACCGGTTCGAGCACGTGGCGCAACGCCCAGCCCGTCTACCGGTCGATCGGTGACGCGGGGTTCGCGCTGGGCCACAACGGCAACCTCACCAACACCGCGGAGCTCGCCGAGGGTCTGGGGATGCTGCCCGGCCTCGGCACGCCCAGCGTCGACGTCGACTCCACCACCGACTCCGCGCTCGTCGCCGAGCTCGTCGCCCACGAGTACCCGGCCGAGCCGCGCTCGGACGGCCGCGACCTCGAGGTCGCGCTGGAACGGGTGCTGCCCCGGCTCGCCGGAGGGTTCTCGTTCGTGCTGATGGACGACGCGCGGCTCATCGGCGTGCGCGACCGGCACGGCTTCTGGCCCCTCGTGCTCGGTCGTCTCGAGGACGGTGGCTGGGTCCTCGCGAGCGAGACCGCCGCGCTCGACATCGTCGGTGCTCACGTCGTGCGTGAGGTCGAGCCCGGGGAGATGGTCGTCATCGACGCGGCGAACGTGCGCGCGCACCGCTTCGCGGAGCCCGACCCGAAGCTGTGCCTCTTCGAGTTCGTCTACTTCGCGCGTCCCGACACCTACCTGTTCGGCAAGAGCGTGCACGCCGCGCGCCAGCGCATGGGTGAGGAGCTCGCCCGCCAGGCACCCGTGCAGGCCGACATGGTGATGCCGATCCCCGAGTCGGGCATCCCCGCCGCGCAGGGGTACGCGCGCGAGGCGGGCATCCCGTACGGCGACGGCCTCGTGAAGAACCGCTACGTCGGCCGCACGTTCATCCAGCCGAGCCAGAAGATGCGGGCCGGTGGGGTTCGCCTCAAGCTGAACCCGCTCCCCGAGAACATCCGCGGGAAGCGACTCGTCGTGGTCGACGACTCGATCGTGCGCGGCACCACGACCCGTCAGGTCGTGGCGATGCTGCGCGAGGCGGGCGCCGCGGAGGTCCACTTCCGCGTGTCGTCGCCGCCCTACCGCTGGCCGTGCCACTACGGCATGGACACGGGCCGCCGCTCCGAGCTGCTCGCGGCCGACCTGACGGTGGGCGAGATCGCCGACTACCTCAAGGTCGACTCCCTCGGGTACCTCGAGCTCGACCGCCTCGTGCGAGCCACCGACACGCCGAGCCAGTCGTTCTGCACCGCGTGCCTCTCCGGCGACTACCCGGTGCCGATCCCCGACCTCACCGACGCCAAGCTCGTGCTCGAGACCGAGTCGGCGGCGCCGGCGGACGGCGAGGCCACCGGCGTCTCGCCCGCCCACCAGCCGCACCGGTGAGCCCTCGACGCCGGCGGGGGGCGTCGCGGTCGTCGCGCGGGCGACGCTCCGACGCCCCGCCGCCCCGAACGCCGGCTCCCGGCGCACCGGGTGCCTCCTACGCCGACGCGGGCGTCGACATCGCGGCCGGCGAGAAGGCGGTCGAGCTCATCAAGGAGCACGTCCGCTCGACGTTCCGGCCCGAGGTCATCGGCGACATCGGCGGCTTCGGAGGCCTGTTCTCGCTCGGACGGCTGCCCTACCGCGACCCCCTGCTGGTCGCGTCCACCGACGGGGTCGGCACCAAGACGCTGATCGCCGCCGAGCTGCGGCGCTTCGACACGATCGGGCTCGACGTCGTCGCGATGTGCGTCGACGACATCGCGACGACCGGCGCCGAGCCGCTCTTCTTCCTCGACTACATCTCGGTGGGCAAGCTCGTCCCCGAGCAGATCGACGAGATCGTGACCGGGGTCGCGCACGGGTGTCGCCAAGCCGGCTGCGCGCTGCTCGGCGGCGAGATGTCGGAGCACCCGGGCGTGATGGACGAGGGGGAGTTCGACCTCGTCGGCTTCGCGGTGGGCGTCGTCGAGGGCAGCGCGGTGCTCCCCCGAGACGTGCAGCCCGGTGACCGCATCATCGGCCTCGCGAGCCCCGGCCTCCGCAGCAACGGGTACTCCCTCGCGCGCCACGTCTTCGCCCGCTCGGGCCACTCGCTCGACGCGCCGGCCTGGCGAGGCGCGCGCCACTCCCTCGGCGCCGAGCTGCTCCGACCCAGCGTGATCTACGCGCCCGCGGTCGCGCACCTGCGCCGCCACGCCGAGGTGCATGCGCTCTCGCACGTGACCGGTGGCGGCATCGCCGACAACCTCGAGCGCGTCCTCCCCGACGACTGCGACGCGGTGCTCCAGCGCGGCCGGTGGGAGGAGCCGCGGATCTTCTCCGTGATCCAGGCCGAGGGCGACGTGCCCGACGAAGAGATGGAGCACGTCTTCAACCTCGGGCTCGGCATGCTTGCGGTCGTGGCCGGCTCGGACGTGCACCACGCGCTCGACGCGGTGCGCAGCGCCGGCTCCGAGGCCTGGCTCGTCGGTGCGATCGTCGAGGGCCACGGCCGCGCGACGATCGAGCGCCGCTGAGCCTTCCGGCGAGAAGGCACGCTTTCTCCCGCTTGGTACCATTCGTCCGGATGCCCGCCGCTGACGATCCCGGCACGCCCCCCGGTGACGCCGGAGCCGGCGAACCCGAGGAGCTCCTCACCCCTTCGGAGGTCGCGGCGATGTTCCGGGTGAACCCCAAGACGGTGACGCGCTGGCACCGCACCGGCAAGATCTCCGCCATCCGGACCCTGGGCGGTCACCGGCGCTTCAAGGCGAGCGAGATCCGGCGCCTCCTGGCCGAGGGCGAAGGCACCCAGGCCTGAATCGGCGCCGTCAGGACGCCGTCACGATGCCGAGCGCGACGAGGTGCTCGCGTGCCCCCTGGACTCCGACCGCGCGCTCGGCGCGCAGCCCGGCCGCCCGCGCTCCCTCGACGTTGATCGCGTTGTCGTCGAGGAAGAGCACCCGACCACGCTCGACGTCGAGCGCCGCCGCGACCCGGTCGAAGATCTCACGGTCGGGCTTCACCGCGCCCAGCTCGAACGACAGGAAGTGGGCGTCGAAGCGATCGGGCAGGCCCCACTGCTGCTCGAACTCCTGCCAGTGGAGGCGGTTCGTGTTGCTCAGGCAGCCGACCCGCACCGCGCGACGGGTCTCGCTCACGAGGTCGTCGGCACCCTCGAGCGGCCCGCGCAGCCACGAGCGGAACGAGTCGAGGTACTCGGCAGGGGTGATCGCCAGGTTCCAGTCGTCGACCACGCCGGCGGCGAACGCTTCGGGGGAGCAGTCGCCTCGCTCGAAGGCGCGCACCCACCGACACTCGAGCCAGCGGCGCCAGAGCTCGTCGTGGTCGTCGATGCCGCTCAGACCGCGCATCGCGTCGACCCCGGCGAAGTCGAACAGCACGCCGCCGAGGTCGAACAGGACGACGTCGATCTCGGGCTGTGCCACCCGGCGATCCTACGGAGCGGGCGCGCTCCGGAGGGCGGTGGCCGGGACCGGCGTCGATCCGGTGACCTCGCGCTTTTCAGGCGCGCGCTCTGCCAACTGAGCTACCCGGCCGTCGAAGGCGACGACGCGGTCGTCGCCTCGAAGCGGTCCTGACGGGATTTGAACCCGCGGCCTCCGCCTTGACAGGGCGGCGTGCACTCCAAACTGCACCACAGGACCATCTTGCTTGCTGGTCTTCTTCGTGCCCCCAGGGGAATTCGAATCCCCGTTACCGCCTTGAAAGGGCGGCGTCCTGGGCCGCTGGACGATGGGGGCCCGCTCTCCCGGGGGAGCGGCCAATCGTAGCAACCGCCTCGTGCCGGGTTCCGGGCCGGGTCCGGCTCGAGGCGACGGTCACGGCGACGTGTGCTCGATCAGCTCCACCCGCTCCCCGCCCCGGGAGACCGCGACCTCCAGCACCGGCCCGACTCCACGGGCGTAGTACTTGTGCTCGACCACGCCCGGCTCGAGCGGCGTGAAGTCCTTCGTCTTCACCACGTCGCCGGAGAAGCTCCCGAAGGGCACCCGCGCCGAGGCGGTGACGCTGAGCACCTTCGCGCGGTCCTCCGCCACGCCCCGGTAGTGCTCCTGGCGGTACTCGTCGCCGACCCGAGGGTTCGCCTTCATGACGATCCCCGCCTCGGCACCGTCGACGCCGGCCTGCCAGGCACCCTTGCTGTTGACCGGCACGCCGTTCTCGTACTCGTGGGTGTCCTCACCCAGGTACCAGACGTTGCCGCGCACGTCCTGCGCGTACCAGTCGTACGTGTCCTCGATGATCTCGCCGTCGAGGCGGACGGTGTCGTGCACGACGACGGCGTCGATGCCCTGGACGCGCTTGGTCTCGTCGTTGACCTCGACGACGATGGTCTCGGTCCCTTCCTTCGTCACGCCCTCGTAGACCCAGCGGGAGCCGGGCAGCAGCGGGAAGTACGGGTTGTCGATCGTCTCGACGACGTCGCGAGGCCGCAGCCTCGGGCCGTCGGACTCGCCGGCCGCGACCGGTGCCGTCCCGCCGAGCACGATCGTGCCGAGCACCGTGAGCGCGATCCCCCAGCGCACTGCGGGCGGCGATCCGCCCGTTCGCCTGCTTCTCATCTCGTCCCTCTCCTCCGCTTCGGATGCAGCCGTCGCTACGAGCGTGCGCGATCCGAGGTTGGTAAGCCGTGTGAGGTTCGTGAGAGGGCTCACACGTGCAGCGTCATCGTGACGATCGCGCCGTGACCCGGCCGGTTCTCCGCTCGAGCGGTCCCGTCGTGTGCCTCTGCGACGGCGCGCACGATCGCCAGTCCCAGGCCGGCACCGCCGTCGGCGCGCGCCCGCCCGTCGTCGGCACGCCGGAACCGCTCGAAGGCGTGCGGGAGGAACTCGCTCGGGAACCCCGGACCGTCGTCGAGCACGCTGATCATCGCCGTGTCGCCGCGTCGTTCGCTGGTCACTCGGACCGTGGTGCCGTGCGGAGCGTGGCGGAGCGCGTTGACGAGGAGGTTGTCGAGCGCTCGAGCGACGAGCCCGACGTCGAGTGGGATCGACTCCTCGACGTGATGCTCGGCGACCACGCGAACGCCACGCTCGGTGCCGCTCGCCGAGTGGCGGGTCACCGCCGCGTCGATGACCTCCCGAAGCGCGATCGGCCGGCGACGAGCGGTGAGCCCTCCCGCATCGTCGCGGGCAAGGAACAGCAGCTCGTCGGTGAGCTCGATGAGCCGGTCGGTCTCGTCCGCCGCGTGCTCGATGGCGTCCCGGAGCTCGTCGATGCTCCGGTCGGGGCGGTTGGCGAGCTCGAGCTCGGCGCGCAGCACGGCGAGGGGAGTGCGCAGCTCGTGCCCGGCGTCTCCGACGAGGGTGCGCTGCTGGGCGAGCGCACCCTGGAGCCTGGCCAGCAGATCGTTCATGGTCGATGCCAGCGCGCTGAGCTCGTCTCGTCCACCGGGGACGTCGAGCTCGGCGCCCAGGTCGTCGGTGGAGATCGCGGCCGCCTTCCGGCGCATCCGCTCGACCGGGAGGAGCGCGGCCCCGGCGAGCAGCCACCCGCCGATGCCGGCGAGCACGACCGCGAGCAGACCGCCGACGACGAGCGCGCGATGCACGCGCGCGACCGATCGCTCGGTCGCCTCCAGCGACGCCCCCATGACCGCGACCCGCGTCCCGGAGCTCGTCGCCGCCGGTGCCGCGAGCAGACGGAACGGCTCCCCCTCTTCCGCTGACGAGACGTCGGCGAACAGCGGGACGTCCACGGCCGCGCGCACCTCGTCACGCCCGAGCACCGGCCTGACACCAGCCTCCCGAGTCGCAGCGACGACACGCCCGTCGGACGTGAGCACCTGCGCGACCACGTCGGCGGACGTCACGAACGAGTCGCCGGCATCGTCGAGCACGACGTCGCCGTCGCGTCCTTCGACGTATCGCACGAAGGTCTCGCTCTGGTTGCGCAGACCTTCGTCGATCGAGTCGACCAGGCCGCGCTCGAACGATCCCGCGAACAGCCACGCGCTGATGCCGAATACCGCGCTCGTCACGGCGACCGCGACGAGCGCGAGTCGAACCCTGATCGGCACGACTCACTCGGGTGCGCGGAGCCGGTACCCGACCCCGCGCACGGTCTCGATGTCGGCGCGACCGAAGGGACGGTCGACCTTGCGGCGGAGGTACGCGATGTACTGGTCGACGACGTTCGAGGTGCCGTCGTACGCGAAGTCCCAGGCTCGATCGAGGAGCTCCGTGCGCGTCACCACGTGTCCGGGCCGGCGCATGAGGAGTTCGAGCACGGCCAGCTCCTTGGGTGACAGCGCGAGCTCGGTCTCGCCTCGCCACGCGCGGTGCGACGCGGGATCCAGCCTCAGATCCCCGACCTCGAGCGTCGCCGGTCGCTCCGGCGTGCCGCGGCGCACGAGCGCCCGCAGCCGGGCAGCGAGCTCGACGAAGCTGAACGGCTTGGTCAGGTAGTCGTCGGCACCCGCGTCGAGCCCCCGGACCCGGTCGTCCACGTCCGCGCGGGCGGTGAGCAGGAGGACGGGCGACCAGCGACCGTTGGCCCGCAGGCGTCGACACACCTCGAACCCGTCGATCTCCGGGAGGAGCACGTCGAGGACGACCGCGTCGTAGTCGTGCTCGGTCGCGAGCCACAAGCCGTCGGTGCCGGTGGCCGCCATGTCGACGGAGTAGCCCTCTTCCCGCAAGCCCCGCTCGAGCAGCGTCGCCATCCGGGCCTCGTCTTCGACGACCAGGACCCGCACGCCCACGAGCGTACGGTGCTCATCATGTGAACCCGATGTGAGCGCGTCAGTTCGAGTTGCAGGCCTTCTGGACGATCGCGGGCGGCACGTCGCCGTTCTCGCAGTAGACGCCCCGGTCGACGACCTGCCACGCGCTCCCGTTCCAGCGGAGCAGCACCGTGATCTCGACCGCGTTCTCCTGGGTGCTGCCGACCGTCGGGGTCGACACGGCCCAGGTGATCGCGCAGTTGAACTGGTTGAGCTTGAACATCTGCTCACCGGGGCTCAGCGACGCCTGCACGACGGGCCGGATCGCGGCCTCGGTGCACGGCGGGGTGCCGCCTCCGCCACCGCCTCCGCCACCGGTCGTCGGCGGTGCCGTCGACGGGGGCGGGGGTGGGGGCGCGTCCGGGCACCTGGGCTGGCCCGTCTGAGCTGCGGTCGCGAGCGCGGCCCGGGTCTGCGGGCCGACGACCCCGTCGACGGTCAGGCCGGCGACCTGCTGGAAGTGGCGGATCCCGGCCTCGGTGTCGGGGCCGAGGGTGCCGTCGTTGGGTCCGGCGTCGCAGTTGAGCGAGTTCAGCTCGCGCTGGAGCGCGAGCACGTCGTTCCCGTCGCCGCCGTACTTGCCGCCGATGTTGGGCGGACCCGACGTCGTGGTCGTCCCGTCGTCGGTGCTGACGCTGTCGTCGTCGCCCCCGCCGCACGCGGCGACGAGCGTCGCGGCGGCGAGCACGCCGACCCCGATCGTCACCAGTCGCCTCGCTCGAATCCGCCGCATCGAGCACCCCTTCTCCGTGGCCTGTCCGGCGCCCGCCCCAGGCCGATGCAGCACACTACAGAGTGGGCCGCTAGCTCAACTGGCAGAGCGACGGGCTTTTAACCCGGCGGTTCGGGGTTCGATCCCCCGGCGGCCCACCCTCATTGGCCTCGCTCGCTGCGGGCCGGGGTACCCGGCCCGCGAGCGCTCGCTCGGCGCGCGGGGCTTCACCGTTCGACTCGCTCACGGTTCGCTCGCTGCGGCTCGGGATACCCGAGCCGCGGGCGCTCGCTCGGCGCGCGGGTCTTCACCGTCTGACTCGTGCAGGTTGGCGGCTCGCTCGGCGCGCGGGGCTTCACCGTTCGACTCGCTCACGGTTCGCTCGCTGCGGGCCGGGGTACCCGAGCCGCGGGCGCTCGCTCGGCGTGGCGGCTTCAGGCGGGTGGGAGCTCGGCGAGGGGGCGGTAGACGAACCGGTCGGGCTCGGCCTCGTCGTAGGCGACCTCGACCTGATCGCCGACCCTCGGTGCCCGGATCACCGCGATCGACAGGTCGCGCGTGAGCACCGTCTCCGCGCCGTCGGGCTCGCGGACCTTCACCGACATCGCGAGGTCGGCGACCCGCTCGTTGCCGAGGCCTGCACGGCGCACGTCGGTGATCACGCCGCGCACCCGTCGACCCGCCTGCGCGAGGTGCGCGGTCCGGGGGTCGTCGGGCAGCCACGGCGCGCCGGACGCGGACGACACCAGCTGCTCGGCGACCTTCCGCCCCCGATCGAGCCATTCCTTCGTCGCTCGGCGATCCAGGTCGTCGCGAGAGATCTCGCCGTGGAGGTAGCGACGGATCGCGTCGATCAGCGCCGTGCCCTCGTCGGCGAGCGCCTCGACCTCGGCGGTCCGGTCGCCCGCCTCTCCGCGGTCGAGAGCGCCACGCAGCACGTCACGATGTCGGACCATCTCGGCCGCGGCCGCGTTGTTCGCCCGGGGCCGCACCCCTTTGACGGTCCGGCCGCATCCGCAGAAGCAGGTCGACGCCACGAGCGGGATCGTACGGGACCGACCCGCGGCCACCCTGCGAGGACCCGCGGACCGTCCGTCAGTCGCGGGTCTTCTGCACGTCGATGACCGCGGTGCGCAGGTCGGTCATGTCGAGCAGCGTGTACTTGCCGCCGATCCGCCCCCACCCTGTGCGCGTGCCGCTCGCCCCGCCGAACGGCGGGTGTGGCTCCCAGAAGTCGGTGGTGTCGTTGACGACGATGCTCCCGGCCCGGAGGCCGTGCACGAACCGGAAGGCGCGCTTGAGGCTCGACGTGAACACCGCGGCCTGGAGCCCGAGGTCGGTGTCGTTCGCGAGGCGAAGCGCCTCGTCGTCGTCGGCGAACGTCGTGATCGGCACGACCGGCCCGAACGACTCCTCGCGGAAGAGCAGGGCGTCGGTCCCGACGCCGTCCGCGACGGTGAGCTCGTAGTACAGGTCGGTCGGGAAGCCCGACGCACGCCCGCCGCCGGTGAGCACCTCGATGTCGCGGGCGCGCGCGTCGGCGACGTGGCCGTCCATCTTCGCCGCGACGGCTTCGTTGTTGAGCGGCCCCATGGTGGTCGCCTCGTCGAGCGGGTCGCCGAGGCGCACCTTCGCCGCCTCCGCGAGCACGAGCTCGACCATCTCGTCGTGCACCGACTCGTGCACCAGCAAGCGCTCGGTGGCCACGCAGCACTGCCCGGCCGCGAAGTAGGCGCCGTACACCGCAGCCTCGGCGGCCGCGGGCAGCAGCGCATCGTCGAGCACGATCTGGGGTCCGTTGCCGGACGCTTCGATCAGGGTGCGCTTCAGGCCCGCGGCGCGCACGATCGCCTCGCCCGTCGTCTGCGAGCCGACGAACGCGATCGCGTCGACGCCCGGGTGACCGACGAGCTCGCGTCCGGCCTCGCCCTCGCCGAAGACGAGCGACACCGCGCCCTCGGGGAAGCCGGCCTCGAGGAGCAGCTCGACGAGGCGTACGGCCACGAGCGGCGTGTGCTCGGACGGCTTCAGGATGCACGCGTTGCCGCCCGCGAGCCCCGGCGCCAGCAGCTCCGACGGGATGCCGAGGGGGAAGTTCCAGGCCGAGACCACCGCGTAGACGCCGTTGGGCTTGCGGAAGGTCATCACCAGCTTGTCGGGGTCGGCGCCCGGCAGGGTCGGCGTCTCCAGGCGCTTGGCCTCCTCGGCCATCCAGCGGAAGTTCTCGACCGCCTCGTCGACCTCCGGCAGCGCCTCGGCGTGCAGGGGCTTGCCGTTCTCGAGGGTCATCAGCCGGGCGAGCGCGTCGCGGTCGGCCTCGATGAGGTCGGCCGCGCGGTGGCACAGCTCGGCCCGCTCGAAGGGCGGGATGGCCTCCATCGCGTCCGCGCCGCGGCGAGCGCCCGCGACCGCGGCGTCGACGTCGGCCGGTGTCGCCGACGGCACCGATCCGAGGTGCTCGCCCGTCGCCGGGCTCGTCACCTCGATGGACGACTCCGCCTTCCCGTCGGTCCACTCGCCGGCGATGAGGAGCTGGTTCGGCATCCCGCGATCCTGTCAGGCAGCGAAGGGTCAGGCGCTCGTGAGGGCGTCCGCGAGCTCGATGGACGGGCGACCGAGTGCTTCGGCGACCACCGGGTTGGTGACGTTGCCCGCGACGGTGTTGACGCCCGCCGCCAGCTCGGGATCGCGCTCGGTCGCGCCGCGCACGCCCTTCGTGGCGAGCGCCAGCGCGTACGGCAGGGTGACGTTCGTGAGCGCGTACGTGGAGGTGTGCGGAACCGCGGCAGGGATGTTGCCCACCCCGTAGTGGAGCACGCCGTGCTGCTCGTAGACGGGGTCGGCGTGGGTCGTCTCGCGGATCGTCTCCACGCAGCCACCCTGGTCGACCGCACAGTCGACGACGACCGAGCCCGGGCGCATCGAGCGCACCATGTCCTCGGTGACCACGACCGGCGCCCGCCCACCGGGCACGAGCACCGCGCCGACGACGAGGTCGGCCTCGGCGACCGCGCGGGCCGCGGTGCCGCGGTTGCTCGCGAGCGTGACGATCCGACCCTGGTGGATCTGGTCGACGAAGCGGAGGCGGTCGAGGTTCTTGTCGAGCAGCGTGACCTCGGCCTCCATGCCCTGGGCGATCCACGCCGAGTTCCACCCGACGTTGCCGGCGCCCAGCACGACCACCCGCGCCGGTCGGACGCCCGGGACGCCGCCGAGGAGGATCCCGCGCCCGCCGTACTCGCGCTCGAGGAAGTGCGCACCGATCTGCGTCGCCATGCGTCCCGCGACCTCGCTCATCGGCGCGAGCAGCGGCAGCGACCCGTTCGCGACCTGCACCGTCTCGTAGGCGATGCCGGTGACCTTCCCCTCCAGGAGGGCGTCGGCGACGGTCGGATACGCCGCGAGGTGGAGGTAGGTGAAGAGCACCAGCCCGGGACGCAGGCGAGCGAACTCGTCGGCCTGGGGCTCCTTCACCTTCATGACGATGTCGGCGCGGCCCCAGACGTCCTCGGTGGCGTCCACGACGTCGGCGCCGGCGCCGCGGTAGTCGTCGTCGGTGATCGACGAGTCGGCACCGGCACCGCGCTCGACGAGCACGTCGACCCCGTGCGCTCGCAGCTCCGACACGCCGTCGGGCGTGATCGCGACGCGGTGCTCACCCTCCTTGACCTCGCGAGGAACGCCGACGGTGGTCATGCGCCGTGCCTCTCCCACGCTTCGCTCAGGACGGTGCGCAACGTCGACTCGATGAAGTCGAGCTCTGGCTCGTCGGCGATGAGCGGAGGTGACAGCTGCACCACCGGATCGCCGCGGTCGTCGGCGCGACAGATCAGGCCGGCGTCGTAGAGCCGCGGCGAGAGGAAGCCCCGCAGCAGCGTCTCGGACTCCGCGTCGTCGAAGGTCTCCTTCGTCTGCTGATCGCGCACGAGCTCGATCGCGTAGAAGTAGCCGGCACCGCGCACGTCGCCCACGATCGGGATGTCGCGCAGGCCCTCGAGCCGCTCACGGAAGCCCGCCTCGTTGCGGCGCACGTTGTCGAGCACCTGCTCCTGCTCCATCGCCGCGAGGTTCGCGAGCCCCACCGCGCAGCTGACGGGATGCCCGCCGAAGGTGATGCCGTGCAGGAACGACTGGTGCCCTTCGAGGAAGGGCTCGGCGAGGTGGTCACGACAGATCACCGCGCCGAGCGGCGAGTAGCCGCTCGTGAGGCCCTTGGCACAGGTGATCATGTCGGGCAGGTAGTCGTAGCGCTGCGCGCCGAACCACTCGCCCAGGCGTCCGAACGCGCAGATCACCTCGTCGGACACCAGCAGCACCCCGTACTTGTCGCAGATCTCGCGCACCCGCTGGAAGTAGCCCTCGGGCGGGGTGAAGCACCCGCCGGCGTTCTGGACCGGCTCGAGGTAGACCGCGGCGACCGTCTCGGGACCCTCCCAGAGGATCGCCTGCTCGATGGCGTCGGTGACCGCGAGCATGAAGGCCTTCTCGTCGTCGCCGAGCGGATGGCGATACCGGTTGGTGTTCTCGACGTGGGAAGCGCCGGGGGTCAGGGGCTCGAACGGGGTCTTGAGCCCGGGCAGCCCGGTGATCGCGAGCGCCCCGAGCGTGGTGCCGTGGTACGCGATCTGGCGCGCGATCACCTTGTAGCGCTGCCCCTCGCCGCGGACGCGGTGGTACTGGCGCGCGAGCTTCCACGCCGACTCGACCGCTTCGGAGCCGCCCGACGTGAAGAAGACGCGGTTGAGGTCGCCGGGGGCCAGGTCGGCCACGCGAGCCGCGAGCTCGATCGCCGGCGGGTGCGCGTAGGTCCAGATCGGGAAGTACTCGAGCGTCTCGGCCTGGCGCGCCGCCGCCTCCGCGATGTCGCGCCGGCCGTGCCCCATCTGCACCGTGAACAGCCCGGAGAGCCCGTCGAGGAACCGCTTGCCGTGCGCGTCCCACACGTAGCAGCCCTCGCCGCGGGCGATGATCGGCACCCGGGCCCCCGCCTCGTACGCGCCGAGGCGGCTGAAGTGCATCCAGAGGTGGCGGCGCGCGAGCGCTTCGAGCTCGCCGGCGTTCGGGAGGGCTGGTGCGTCGTCGGTGCTCATCGGGTCCTCGTCATCTCGTCCCCCAGGCGTACGTCTGCTTGTACAGGCGGAGGTAGGTGAACGTCTCGGTCGCGCGCACGCCCGGGATCGCGCGGATCTTGTCGTTCAGCAGGGAGAGCAGGTGGTCGTCGTCCTCGCACACGACCTCCAGCAGGAGGTCGAAGGACCCGCCGACGATGACCACGTAGTCGACCTCGGGGATGGAGGAGATCGTGTCGGCGGTGGACCGCAGGTCGCCCTCGACGCTGAGCCCGACCATCGCCATCCGCCGGAAGCCGAGCATCAGCGGGTCGGTGACGGCGACGATCTGGGTGACCCCCGACTCGATGAGCCGCTGCACCCGCTGGCGCACCGCGGCCTCGCTCAGGCCGACCCGCTCGGCGAGCCGGGTGTAGGGCATGCGCCCGTCCTGCTGGAGCGCCTCGATGAGCGCCTTGTCAGTCTCGTCGAGGACGATCGCATCGGTGCTCGCTCGGGGCATCCCTCGACGATGGCATGTCGTCGCGCCCCGGCGCAAGGGATTCCGTCGTATCGGAGGCTTGTTCACGTGGAATCCACGGTCCAGCCGCCTCTGGACTGCGGATCACGTCGTCCGCGAGCGGCGCGGCCCCGTAGGATGCCGCCGTGGTCGCTCCCGCGCCAGCCCCGCTCGCCGCCGGGTTCCGCCTCGAGCCGCTGTGGCACGCGGACGCCGCCCCGCCCGACGCCGTGCACGAGGTGCAGCCGCTCCCCGCGACCGCGGACGTGCTGATCGTCGGAGGCGGGTACTGCGGGGTCACCGCGGGTGCTCGTCTCGCGGCGCGCGGACGTGAGGCGGTGGTGCTGGAGGCCGACCCCATCGGGGTGGGGGCCAGCACCCGCAACGGGGGGATGGTGATCCCCGAGCTGAAGCACGGACCCGAGTGGCTCACGAAGAAGCACGGCGCGCTCGGCGGAGAGCTCGTCGACGCGGTGTTCGACGCGTTCGCCCTCGTGGAGCAGCTGGTCGACGAGTGGTCGATCGACTGCGGCTACCGGCGAACCGGGGGCCTGCTCCTCGCGCATCACGAGCGTCACGTCCCCGGCCTCGAGGACGAGGTCCGCGAGTGGCGCGACACCCTCGGTGAAGAGGCGCGGTTCCTGACGCGGGATGAGCTGCACGACGAGATCGGCACCGACCGCTACCACGCGGGGCTCCTGGTCGAACGGACCGGCGGGCTCCAGCCGGCGAAGTACCACGCGGGTCTGGTGCGACGCGCGCTCGCCGACGGCGCGCAGCTGCACGGTTCGACGCGCGTCACCGCGATCGAGGCGCGCGCTGGCGGCGGCTACCGGGTCGCGACCGATCGCGGCTCGATCGACGCAGGCGAGGTGTTCGTCGCGACCAACGCCTACGCCGACGGGCTCGTGCCCGCTTTGGCGCGCCGGGTGCTGCCGATGGGCAGCTTCATCGTCGCCACCGTGCCGCTCGACGCCGACCTCGCGCGGGCGTGCATCCCGAAGGGGCGCATGGTCTACGACGCGAAGAACTTCCTCTTCTACTGGCGCCTCTCACCCGACGACCGCATGGTGTTCGGCGGGCGCACGAGCCTCGCCGCCACGACGGTGCCCGAGGCGCGCGACGTGCTGTACCGCGAGCTCGTCCGCGTCCACCCGCAGCTCGACGGTGTGCCGCTCGAGTTCGCGTGGGGCGGGAACGTGGCGATCACCTTCGACCGCCTGCCGCACTGCGGTCGGGTCCCGTTGCCGGGCGGCGGTGACGTCGCCTTCGCCACCGGCTGCAACGGCACGGGCGTCGCGCTCGCGACCTGGTTCGGCGACCGTGCCGCGGCCTGGCTGTCGGGCGAAGAACCTCCACCGCCCTTCGCGCAGCTGCGCTTCCCGAGCATCCCGCTGCACCGCTGGCGCGAGCACTACCTGCCCATCGTCGGGCATTGGTTCCGCACGAAGGACCGCCTCGGCCGGTAGCTCGCGAGGACGCGCAGGGCCCACACCCAACGCGCGCACCCGGCTGCTCCGGTTGCGTAGCTCACCTTCACCCGCTGGGTCGAGCAACGCAGGTGACACCTGCGTTGCTCAACCCGCTCCGTGAAGGTGAGCTACGCAACCACGTGCGTCCACGACCACGGTGAGCCGCTCGTGGTCGGCGAGCCAGTCGCGGTTGCGGCGGTGCAGGTCGTCGTCGGCGTCGTAGCGGTTGAGGAAGACGGTCACCGGGGCGAACGCGGCCAGCAGCGGGTGCGCGAGGCGCACCGCGTTGATCGTTCCGAGACCGGCGTCGGCGACCAGCACGACGTGGTCGGGCTGCGTGGCCGCGACGAGGTCGATGGTGTCACCGTCGCGCGCCAGCGGGGACCGGACGCCGCCGGCCGTCTCGACGAGCCCGACGTCGATGGCGTCGGGCCAGGCGAGCTCGGCCGAGAGGTCGGCGATCGTGAACGCCGGTCGGCCCAGCACGTCGGCCGCCATCGGTGGCGCCATCGGCGCCTCGTACCAGCGCCGTCGTGGGCACACCTCCTCGGGCGCCTCGCCCGTCGCGGCACCGAGCACGTCGGCGTCCGTCGACGCGTCATCGGGTGCGAACGACTGCGCGGGCTTGCGGGCCGCGACCCGCAGGTGCTCCTCGCGGAGCTCACGAGCGAGCGCGGCCGTGACCCACGTCTTGCCGACCTCGGTGCCGGTGCCGGAGACGACGACGAGGCGTGCCGGTCGCGTCACGCGTCGAGGTCGTGGAGCGCGCGGGCGAGCGAGTCGACCTGCTCGGGCGTGTGTGCGGCCGACAGGGCGACGCGCAGCCGCGACGTGCCGGGCGCCACGGTCGGCGGCCGGATCGCCGGCACGAGCATCCCCTGGTCGAGCAGCGCCTCGGCCGCGGCCAGCGTGCGCCGCTCGTCGCCGAGCACGACGGGGACGATCGGCGAGCGGTGTCCGGGCCGGAGCCGCGCCACGTGCGTGCGCAGCCGCGCGCGCAGCCGCTCACCCTCGGGGGAGCGGACGATCGCCAGAGCCGCGAGGCCGGCCGCGGCGTCGGCCGGGGTCGAGGCGGTCGTGAAGATGTACGAACGAGCGCGGTTCTCGAGCAGCTCGGCGTACTCGGCGCGCGCGGCCGCGAACCCACCCAGGGCGCCGAGCGTCTTCGACAGGGTGCCGATCCGGATCACGTCGGCGCCGCCGAGATCGGGATCGGGGCCGAGCACCGCGTGGGCCTCGTCGAGCACGAGCAGCGCGCCGTGGCGCGCGCACACGGTCACGAGCTCCTCGATGGGCGCGAGGTCACCGTCCATCGAGAACACGGTGTCGGTGACGACCAGTCCTCGCCGGTCACCGCGCTCGGCGAGCAGCGCGTCGACGTGCGCGGGGTCGGCATGTCGCGCGATCGCGCACTCCGCCTTCGCGAGCCGGCAGCCGTCGATGATCGACGCGTGGTTGAGCTCGTCGGACACGACGAGCACGTCGGGGCCGCCGAACGTGGTGAGCACGCCGAGGTTGGTGGCGAAGCCGGTCGGGAACAGCACCGCGCGCTCGGTCGACTTCCAGTCGGCGAGCGCCGCTTCCAGGTCGCCGTGGACCGGACGAGAGCCGACGATGAGGCGCGCCGAGCCCGCTCCGGCGCCCCAACGGTCGAGCGCGGCGTGCGCGGCTGCGATGACGGACGGGTGCTGGGTGAGGCCGAGGTAGTCGTTCGACGCGAACGACACCACGGGTCGCCCGTCGGGCGCCAGCTTTCCTTCGGGCCCGGCCGCGTCGAGGTCGCGCGGGGCTCGCCAGCGACCCGCGTCCCGGATCTGCGCCCGCTCCGCGTCCGCCCACTCCGACCAGCGCGCTATGTTCATCGTTCTGACGCCAGATCGTCGAGGGAGGACTCGAGGGCGTCGACGATCCGGTGCAGCTCGGGGCTGGTCACGTTCAGCGGCGGCATCAGCACGACCACGTCACCGAGTGGACGCAGGAGCACGCCGCGCCGCACCGCGCCGGCACACGCCCGTCGGCCCCAGCGCAGACCCTCGCGTGGCGGCGCGAGCTCGACGCCGCCCATCAGCCCCTGGAGGCGCACCTCACGCACGGTCGGGTGCGGCGCGATGCGCTCGTCGAGCAGGGTGCGCAGCTCGCTCGAGCGCTCGCGCACCGTGTCGAGCACGCGCCACTCGTCGAGCAGCTCGAGGTGGCGCAGCGCGACCGCGCACGCGAGCGCGTTCCCGCTGTAGGAGTGGCCGTGGTACAGCGTGCGCTCCGACAGGTCGGGGCCGAGGAACGACGCGAACACCCGGTCCGCGGCGACCGTCGCCGACTGGGCGAGGTAGCCGGCGGTGAGGCCCTTCCCGAGGACGAGCAGATCGGGCCGCAGGCCGCACTGCTCCGACGCGAAGAGCGTGCCGGTGCGGCCGAAGCCGGTGGCGACCTCGTCGCAGACGAGCAGCACGTCGTGCTCGTGACACGCCGCTGCGAGGGGCGCGAACGCTTCCGGGCGAGCGAGCTGCATCCCGGCGGCGCCCTGCACCAGCGGCTCGACGATCACCGCGGCCAGCTCGTGCGAGTGCGCGGCCACCATGGCCGCGGCCGTCTCGAAGCAGGCCGGATCGTCGAACCCTGGTGCGCGCAGCACCGGGAAGCGGAGTGGGTCGAACAGGTCGGTGCCGAACCCGCCCGCGCCGACCGACAGCGCGCCGATCGTGTCGCCGTGGTAGGCACCGCCGAACGCGAGGAAGGTGGTGCGCCCCTCGACCCCGAGGTTCGCCCAGTGCTGGAACGCGATCTTCAGGGCCTGCTCGACGGCGCTGGCCCCGTCGGACGCGAACAGGAAGTGGGGGTCGTCGACGGGCACCCGCGGCGCGAGTGCCTCCGCGAGCTCCACCACGACGCGGTTGCCGTTGCCGAGCATCGTCGAGTGCGCCCCTCGATCGAGCTGCTCACGGATCGCGTCGTCGAGCTCGGGCACCCCGTGCCCGAGCGTGTTGACCCACAGCGACGAGATCGCGTCGAGGTAGCGCCGCCCTTCGACGTCGATAAGCTCGTGGCCTTCACCGCGCTCGACGATGACCGGCGAGCTCTCGGTGAAGCACGACATCTGGGTGAACCCGTGCCACACGACCCCGGCATCGCGCTTCGCCCACACCGCGGCATCGACCTCGGCGCCCGTCGGGGCAGGGTCGGCGGTGTCGTCCACCATGCCATGATGCCCCCCGCATGACCCTCCGTGACAAGGCTGCCGTCGTCGGCGTCGGCGCGACGCCGTACTACAAGCGGGGCCGGTCGCTGCCCCAGACGCCCTTCGAGATGGCCGGCAAGGCCACCCTCGCCGCGCTCGAGGATGCCGGGCTGACGGTCGACGACGTCGACGGGTTCGCGCTGTACAGCTTCGGGCTCGGCGGCGACACCTCGCTGTTCGCGCAGGTCCTCGGCGTGCCCGAGGTGCGCTTCACCGCGCAGCTGACGGGTGGCGGGGGTGGCGCATCCGGCTCCGTGGGGCTCGCCGCGGCGGCGATCGCCTCGGGGATGGCCGAGTGCGTCGTCAGCCTCATGACCCTCCAGCAGGCGGCCAACCGCTTCGGGACGTCCTACGCACCGAAGAAGAAGGGCGAGAAGGGCGGCCAGTACTCCGCGCCCGCCACTCCCGAGGGCAACTTCATCCAGCCGGCCGGTCTGATGGGGCCCGGACAGATGTTCGCGGTGCTCGCGCAGCGTCACATGCACCTGTACGGCACCAAGCGAGAGCACTTCGCCGAGATCGCGATCTCGACGCGCGAGAACGCGCGACGCCGGGAGACGTCGTTGATGCGCGACGAGCTCACCCTCGACGACTACTTCGACGCCCGCATGATCGCCGAGCCGCTGTGCCTGTTCGACTTCTGCCTGGAGTGCGACGGAGCGGTCGCCGTCGTCACCACGAGCGCCGAGCGCGCGAAGGACCTGCGACACCCGCCCGCGTACGTCCGCGCCACCGCGCACGGGGGACACGGGCGATGGGGGCAGGCCATCACCTGGATGGGGATGCCCGACGACGAGTTCGCGTCGTCCGGGCATCGCCCCGTCGCGCAGCGCCTCTACGAGATGGCCGGATGCGGTCCCGACGACGTGGACGTCGCCCTCCTCTACGACCACTTCGCGCCCATGGTCCTCATGCAGCTCGAGGACTACGGCTTCTGCGGCATCGGCGAGGGCGGCGCGTTCGTCGAGTCGGGAGCGATCCGGTGGCCGCACGGCTCGCTGCCGGTCAACACCCATGGCGGCAACCTCTCGGAGGCCTACATCATCGGGATGACGCACGTGAAGGAGGCGGTCGAGCAGATCCGGGGCACCGCGGTCAACCAGGTCGAAGGCGCCGAGCTCGCGCTGTCGACGGGCGGTCCGGCGTCGATCCCGACCAGCGCCCTCCTCCTCGCGAAGGAGCCGAGCTCGTGAGCGCCGCGCCGGACACCTCCACCTCGCCCGAGCCCGAGGCCGTGCGACTGCCGCCCGAGGGCCTCGTGTCGCTCACGCCCGACGTGTTCACCGAGCCGTTCTGGCTCGCGGCTGCCGAGCACCGGCTCGTGGTCCCGCGCTGCACGACGTGCGCGACCTTCCGGCTGCCGCCCAGCGCGTTCTGCTGGAAGTGCCGGGCCCAGGGAGTGGAGTGGGTCGAGCGCCTCGGCGCCGGCACCGTCTACAGCTTCACCGTCGTGCGCCACCCGCTCATGCCCGACCTCGCCGACACGGTGCCGCACGTCCCCGCCGTCGTCGAGCTGCCCGACACCGATGGGTGCCGCCTGATCGGCGCGATGACCGACTGCGCGGTGTCCGACGTGCGCATCGGGCTCGACGTCGAGCTCGTGTGGCGCGACATCGAGGAGGGTGTGTCCGTCCCGACCTGGAGGCCGGCATGACGACGCTCGAAGGCGCGAAGGTCCTCGTCACGGGGCCGACCGGTCAGGTCGCGCTCCCGCTCACGCTCTCGCTCGCGCGCGACAACGACGTGTGGGGGATCGCTCGGTTCTCGGACGCGGCCGCGAGACAGCGGCTCGAGGACGCCGGCGTGACGTGCGTCCCGACGGACCTGGCGACCGCCGACTTCTCCGAGCTGCCCACCGACTTCGACTACGTGCTCAACCTCGCCGTCACCAAGGGCGGCGACGACGACTGGGACCGCGACCTCGCCGCGAACGGCGAGTCGATCGCGCTGCTCATGGGGCACACGAAGCCGCGGGCCTTCCTGCACTGCTCGTCGACGGCGGTCTACCAGCACCAGGGGCCGGGGCGCGCGCTCGTCGAGACCGACCCGCTCGGCGACAACCACCGAGTCATGTTCCCCACGTACAGCCTCGCCAAGATCGCCGCCGAGGTCGTCGCACGCGCGGCGGCACGCGAGCACGGCGTGCCCACCACGATCGCCCGGCTCAACGTGCCGTACGGCGACAACGGGGGCTGGCCGGGCTGGCACCTCGAGTTCATGCTCGCCGGCATGCCCATCCCGCTGCACCCCGAGCGCCCGAACCTGTTCGACCCGATCCACGACGACGACATCGCGCGCACGGTGCCGGCGCTCCTCGACGCGGCGTCCGTGCCCGCGACGATCGTCAACTGGGGGGGTGCCCCGGCCTCGTTGGAGGACTGGTGCGGGCTGTTGGGTGACCTCACCGGGCTCGAGCCGAGGTTCGAGGAGACGCCGGGCACGATCGGCAGCGTGCACGTCGACCTCACGAAGCTGCACGGGATCGCGGGCGAGGCGACGGTGTCGATCGACGACGGCATCCGCCGCATGGTCGCGGCGCGCCATCCCGAGCTGCTGAAGACCTGACCCGGACGGGGGGCGTGATGGAGAGCGACGTCGTGCTGGTGGACGTGGCCGACGGGGTCGCCACGATCACGATGAACCGCCCCGAGGCGCGCAACGCGATCAACGGCGCGCTGGGCCTCGGCGTCGCGCGCGCCATCGGAGAGTGCGAGGCCCGCGACGACGTCTCGGTGATGGTGCTCACCGGCGCCGACCCGGCCTTCTGCGCCGGCGCCGACCTCAAGGAGATGGCGGCCGGTGGCGCGAGCCCCGCCGCCTCACTCTCGCTCGGGGCCGACGACGAGTACCGGCGCGACGAGCACGGCCAGTTCTCGTTCCGCGGGCCGTTCCCACCGCGCACGAAGCTGCTCGTCGGCGCGGTCAACGGAGTCGCCATCACCGGTGGCTTCGAGCTCGCGCTCAACTGCGACTTCCTGGTGGCGTCGGAACGAGCACGGTTCGCCGACACCCACGCGCGCGTCGGGATCATGCCGGGGTGGGGGCTCACCGTGCTGCTCGTGGAGACGATCGGCGTCCGGCGCGCTCGCGAGATGAGCGCGACCGGGAACTTCGTCGACGCCGCGACCGCGCTCACCTGGGGCCTCGTCAACCACGTCGTGCCCCACGACGACCTCTTGCCGTTCACCCGCGAGCTCGCGCTCGCGGCCGTCGGCAACGACCAGGTCGGCGTGCGGCGCATGCTCGCCACCTACGACGAGATCGCCGCCTCGATCTACGACGCGGGATGGGCCGTCGAGGAGCGGGTCAACCGGGCGTGGCTCGCCGGTGGCATCGACGCTGCCGAGATCGCCCGGCGCAAGGACGATGTCGTCGCCCGGGGCCGCAGCCAGCTCTGACGCGCCGGGCGGGGACGAGCAGGTAGGTTGCGGCTTCGCTGACGCCGGCGTCAGGTCGCGGCGCAGCCCGGGTGGAGGGACGAGGGGGTCGCCGCGTGAAGCCCGCGCCGTTCGAGTACCACGCGCCGGTCACCGTCGACGACGCGGTCGGGGTCCTCGCCGAGCACGCCGACGAGTGCAAGCCGCTCGCGGGCGGCCAGAGCCTGGTGCCGATGCTCGCCCTGCGCCTCACGCGCTTCGAGCACATCGTCGACCTGAATCGCGTCCCCGACCTGCGCGGCGTCACGCGCACCAACGGCACGCTGTCGATCGGCGCGATGACGCGCCAGCGCGCGATCGAGACCGACGCGGAGGTCGAGCGTGCAGTGCCGTTGCTCGCGCAGGCCGTCCCCTACATCGGGCACAGCCAGATCCGGAACCGGGGGACGGTCGGCGGGTCGATCGCGCATGCCGATCCCGCCTCCGAGCTGCCGGCCGTGGCCCTCGCGCTCGGCGCCGAGATGGAGATCGTCGGTCCCGGCGGCTCGCGTCGGGTGCCGGCCGCCGAGTTCTTCGAGGGCACCTGGACGACGTGCCTCGCCGACGACGAGCTGCTCACGTCGATCCACTTCCCGGTCTGGGAGGGGCGCTGCGGGTTCGCGTTCGAAGAGGTCGCACGGCGAAGCGGCGACTTCGCGCTCGCGGGCGTCGGGGCCGCGGTCGAGCTCGACGGAGCCGGTGCGGTCCAGCGCGTCGCGCTCGGCATGCTGGGCGTCGGCAGCACGCCGCTGCGTCCGTCCGACGCGGAGGCCGCGCTGCTCGGACGCACCCCGTCGGGCCCCGATCTCGAGGAGGTCGCGCACCTCGCCGTCGCCGACCTCGACCCACCCGACGACATCCACGCGACGTCCGCGTACCGCCGCCGCGTCGGCGCGCACCTCGTGCAGCGCACGCTGACGTCCGCACTCGAGCGCGCCCGGAGGCCTTCGTGAGCGGTGAGCACGAGATCACGCTGTCGGTCAACGGCCTCGAACGCCGGGGTCGTGTCGAGGCCCGGCGCACGCTGGCCGACTTCCTGCGCGAGGACTGCGCGCTCACCGGCACCCACCTCGGTTGCGAGCACGGCGTGTGCGGTGCGTGCACGGTGCTCCTCGACGGTGCCGCGGTCCGCTCGTGCCTCCTCTTCGCGGTGCAGGCCGACGGTGCCGAGGTCGTGACGATCGAGGGGCTCTCGCCCGACGACGGGACGCTCTCGCCCGTCCAATCCGCGTTCCGCGAGGAGCACGGGCTCCAGTGCGGCTTCTGCACGCCCGGCTTCGTGGTGACGGTCACCGCACTCCTGCGCGAGAACCCGGATCCGACCGACGACGAGATCCGCGAAGGGATCTCGGGGAACCTGTGCCGCTGCACCGGCTACCAGGGCATCGTCAACGCCGTCCGCCGCGCGGCCCGCTCCGGCGCCGACTCCGGCGCGATGGGCTGATGGACACCACGACCGCGGGCCGCTTCGTCGGGCAGAAGGTGCTGCGGCGCGAGGACCCGCGCCTGCTCACCGGGCACGGCACCTACGTCGACGACGTCGTCGTCCCCGGGATGCTCCACGCTGCCTTCGTGCGCAGCGACCACGCTCGGGCCCGCATCACGTCCATCGACGTCGACGACGCCAGGGCGCTCCAGGGCGTGCGAGCAGTGCTCACGGGCGCCGACCTCAACCCGGTGGTGGGGTCGATGCAGCCGACCATGTTCCAGGGCGATGCGCCGCCGTCGATGTGCTCACCCGTCCGGCCCCTCGCCGACGGCGACGTGCGCTTCGTCGGGGACCTCGTCGCGATCGTCGTCGCCGAGAGCCGCTACGTGGCCGAGGACGCGTGCGAGCTCGTCCTCGTCGAGTACGAGCCGTTGGACGCGATCGTCGATCCGGAGCGCGCGCGCGACGAGCCGGCCGAGCTCGTGCACCCCGAGCTGGGATCGAACGTCGCCGGGCAGATCCCCACCCCACCCGACCCCGACCTCGACGCGGCGTTCGCGGCGGCCGCGCACGTCGTCACCGAGCGGATCGTGCAGCACCGGCACACGAACGTGCCGATGGAGACCCGCGGCGTGATCGCGTCCTACGAGCCGGCGAGCGGCGAGCTCGACGTCGTGCTCTCCACCCAGAACCCGCACGAGGCGCGGCAGGTCTGCTCGCGCCTCACCGGCGTCCCCGAGCACCTCGTGCGGGTGCGCGGTGCCGACGTGGGTGGCGGGTTCGGCCAGAAGTACTTCGTGCAGCGCGACGAGCTGACGGTGATCGCAGCCGCGCGCCACCTCGGCTGCGCGATCAAGTGGATCGAGGACCGGCGCGAGAACCTGATCGCGTCGGTGCACGCGCGCGCCGACGTCGCGACGGTCAAGGTGGCCGTCGACGCCGACGCCCGGTTCACCGCCGCGCACCTCGATCACGTGGAGGACTGCGGCGCCTACCCGGTCGGCGGCACCGGCGGCGTCGGACCGTTCGTGGCGATGCTGTTCCCCGGTCCGTACCGCCTGCCGAAGATGGGCTTCACGAGCACTTCGGTGTGGACGAACACCTGCGGGCGCGGCGCGTACCGCGGGCCCTGGATGTTCGAGAGCGTCGCTCGGGAAGAGGTCGTCGACCTGGTCGCGCGCGAGATCGGGCTCGACCCGCTCGAGCTGCGGCGTCGCAACGTCATCGGTGCCGACGAGCTGCCCTACACGACGGCGATGGGGATGCCGCTCGACCACGTCACGCCGTCGGAGACCCTCGAGCAAGCGGTCGGCATCATCGGTTACGACGAGTTCCGCGCCGAGCAGCAGCGCGCGTTCGCGCACGAGGGCCGGCTGCTCGGCGTCGGCATCGGGCTCTACGTCGAGCCGACGAGCATGGCGTCGGGGTCGATCGGGGTCGAGACCGCGACGGTGAGGGTGCAGCCGAGCGGGACCGTCACGGTGCTCCTCGGCACGGGATCGCACGGCCAGGGCGTCGAGACCACGATGGCGCAGGTGGTGGCCGAGCACCTCGGGGTCGACATCGACGACGTGACGGTCGTGCAGGGCGACACCGCGAGCGCACCCTTCGGGGCCGGGACCGGCGGGAGCCGAACCGCGGTGGTCGCCGGCGGCGCGGCGCGGGCGGCCTCGACCGAGGTGCGCGAGAAGGCCGTGCAGGTGGCGGCCCACCTGCTCGAAGCCGCGCCCGAGGACCTCGAGGTCGAGGCCGGACGGATCACGGTGCGCGGCACGCCGTCGCGGGGTGTCGCGATCGCCGAGGTCGCGCGCGTGGCGTACAACTCGCCTGCCGAGCTGCCCGAGGGCATCGCACCGGGGCTGGAGGCCACGGTCTCGTACCAGGCGCCGCCGATCACCTGGTCGAACGCGTGCCACGTGTGCACCGTCGAGGTCGACCCGGGCACCGGGCTGGTGCGTCTGCTCCGCTACGTCGTGAGCGAGGACTGCGGCGTGATGATCAACCCGATGATCGTGGAGGGACAGATCGCGGGTGGCGTCGTGCAGGGGATCGGCGGCGTGCTCTACGAGCACCTCGTGTACGACGAGTGGGGCACGCCGCTCACGACGACGTTCCTCGACTACCTCGTGCCGACCGCGACCGAGGTGCCGGAGATCGAGTACGGGCACGTGGAGACGCGCTCGCCGACTCCGGGTGGGCACAAGGGCATGGGGGAGGGCGGCGCGATCGGCTCACCGCCCGCGGTGTTCAACGCGGTGGCCGACGCGCTCGCGCTCCGAGGCGTGAAGGTGACGGAGCAGCCGCTCACGCCGAGCCGGATCCTGGCGGCGCTGGACGCGTCCTAGGGCCATGGTCGTCCCGCTCGTCGTCGACACCGATGTCGGATCCGACGTCGACGACGCGCTGGCGCTCGCGCTGGCCGTGCGCCATCCCGGGCTCGACCTGCAGGCAGTGACGACCGTCTCGTCGCGGCCCGAGGTGCGAGCCGGGATGGCCAGGAGGCTGCTCGACGTCGCGGGCGCGCCGGACGTGCCGGTGGCCGTGGGCCGCAGCGTGGCGGGCGACGACCGGAACGTCATCGGCGACGAGCACCGCCGGCTGCTTCCTGCGCCCGAGGGGGCGACCTTCGGCGACGGTGTCGAGCTCCTCGCCGGGCTGCGCGGTGGCGCGCTCGCCACCATCGGCCAGGTCACCAACGTCGCGGCCGCGCTCGAGCGCGCGCCGGCGATGCCGCGCGCCGTCGGCGAGCTCACCGTGATGGGCGGCGTCTTCGAGCCGTTCGCGGGTCGTGACGGCGTGGTCCACGGCGCGGCGCGCGACTGGAACCTGGTGCTCGATCCACCGGCCGCGGTGCGGGTGCTCGGCGCAGGCTGGCGACTCCGATTCGTGCCCCTCGACGTGACGTTCGGCGCGCCGCTGCTGCACTCGCACGTCGAGCGCCTCCGGGGCGGTGACGCGCTGTGCGTCCTGCTCGCGGACCTCGTCGAGGCCTGGGGACGCCGCGCGCTCACGCGCGGGGCGTCAGAGGTCGCCGCCTACCTCCACGATCCGCTGACCGTCGCGTGCGTGACCGAGTGCGAGTTCGTCGAGGCGGTGCGCCTGCCGGTCTCGGCCGTGCTCGACCCGAGCGGCCTCGCGCACACGGTCGTCGACCCGACCGAGGGCCACTCCGCGACCGTCGTCCGCCGGGTCGACGCGCCGGCCTTCGCCGACTGGCTGGTGGAGACCCTCTTGTTGCGTCGCTGACCGTCGTGGGGCGGGTCGAGCGACGCACCGGAGAGGCGACGCCTCTCCGAGTGCGCTCGCCAGGCCGGCCGGGATGCAGCCGCTAGGCCGCGACCGCGGCGCAGAAGCCGGCGAAGGCCTCGACGTAGGCGTCGATGTCGGCGTCGGTGTGCTGGACGGAGATCGTCCACTGCTCCTCGTCACCGGGGGTCATGAACACGCCGCGGTTGAGCACCCACGGGAAGGACGCCTCGTAGAGCTCGGTGCGCGTCTCGAGGAAGTCGCGGTAGCTCTGCAGCGGCTCGGGCCGGTACGAGATGCAGCCCTTCGCGCCGAGGTCGACGGTGTGCGCGGGCAGCCCGTGCTCGGCGATCGCCTTGCCGCACCCGTCGGCGAGCCGACTCCCGAGCGCCGAGAGGTGCACGTACGCGTCGGGCGTCAGGACCTCGGTGAGCGTCGCGAGCCCGGCTGCGGCCACCAGCGGGTTGCCGTTGAACGTCCCCTGCTGGGCCGCACCGTGCTCGATCACGTCCATGACGTCGGCCCGCCCCCCGAACGCCGCGGTCGGGACGCCTCCGCCGATCGCCTTCGCGAAGCACGCGAGGTCGGGCTGCACGCCGTAGCGCTCGATCGCGCCGCCCTCGGCGATCGTGGCGCCCGACTTCACCTCGTCGAAGATGAAGACGACGTCGTGCTTGGTGCACAGCTCGCGCACCGCCTCGAGGTAGCCGGGCTCGGGCACGACCACGCCGATGTTCATCATCACCGGCTCCATGATCAAGCAGGCGATCTCGCTCCCCCGCTCGCCGAAGAGCCGCTCGACCGCGGCGGCGTCGTTGAAGGGCACGGCGAGCGTCCACTGCGCCATCTCCTCGGGGATGCCCTTCGACATCGGCGCGGACGCGGGCTGGTCGCGCCCGCCCATCGCGTCGGCGTTGGGCACGACCGAGAACATCACCGTGTCGTGATGACCGTGGTACGAGCCCTCGATCTTGACGACGACGTCGCGACCGGTCGCTGCGCGCGCGACCCGCACAGCGTCCATCGTCGCCTCGGTGCCGGAGTTCGCGAAGCGCACCTTGTCGAGGTTGAAGCGACGGCACAGCTCTTCCGCGAACGCGACGGTGACCTCGGTCGTGGCGGCGAAGTGCGTGCCGCTGCGAGCCGCGCGCTCGATCGCCTCGACGACCTTCGGGTGCGCGTGGCCGACGACGTTGCAGCCGAAGCCGCCGTGGAAGTCGACGTACTCGGTGTCGTCGACGTCCCAGACGTGCGAGCCCTTCCCGCGAGCGATGTAGATGGGGTACGGGTCGCCGGCCTGGAACGTCGACGCGACGCCGTAGGGGAGGTGCTTCGACGCGCGCTCGAACAGCGCCTTCGACCGTGGCGTCGCATCGAGCAGCCGCGCCATCTCCTCGGATGCGATCCGCTCCGCGTTCGCCGTGAACTTGTCCCCCATCACTGTCCTTTCATCGTTCTGGCGTCAGCAGACCCGCGTCACGCGGGTGTGCTGACGCCAAAAGGGAAGAGGATGGTCACCACTTGACCATGACGTGCTTGATCTCGGTGTAGGCCTCGATCGCGTAGATCGACATGTCCTTGCCGTACCCCGACTGCTTGAACCCGCCGTGGGGCAGCTCCGACACGATCGGGATGTGGTCGTTGACCCAGACCGTCCCGAAGCGCAGGAGCGCCGCCATCTTCATCGCGCGCCCGGCGTCCCTCGTCCACACGCTCGCGGACAGCCCGTAGTCGATGTCGTTCGCCCATCGCAGCGCCTCGTCCTCGTCGGAGAACTGCTGCACGGTCACGACCGGACCGAACACCTCGCGCTGGATGATCTCCGAATCCTGGGCGGCACCGACGACGATCGACGGCTCGTAGAAGAAGCCGTCGCCGTCGATCCGCTTGCCTCCGGCCGCCACGTCCGCGCCGGCGTCGCGTGCCCGGTCGACGAAGCCGGCGACCCGCTCGAGCTGATCGCCGGACACGACCGGCCCCATCGCCACGTCGGGATCGTGCGGATCGCCCGTCTTGATCTCGCCGACCGCGCCGGCGAGGTCGGCCACGAACCGGTCGTGGACCTTGGGCCCGGCGAGCACGCGGCACGGGGCGGTGCAGTCCTGGCCCGAGTTGTAGTAGCTCGCCTCCGCGAGCGTGGACACGACCGCGTCGATGTCGGCGTCGTCGAAGACGATCACCGGCGCCTTGCCGCCGAGCTCGAGGTGGACGCGCTTGAGCGAGTCGGCAGCCTCGCGTGCGATGACCTTCCCGGTGGCGACGTCGCCGGTCAGCGACACCATCGCGACGTCGGGGTGCTTCACGAGCGACGCGCCGGCGGTCTCACCCTGACCGGTGACGACGTTGAGCACGCCCGGCGGGAGGATGTCGGCCGTGATCTCGGCGAGCCGCAACGCCGTCAGGGGCGTGAGCTCCGACGGCTTGAGCACGACGGTGTTGCCCGCCGCGAGCGCCGGGCCGACCTTCCAGGTCGCCATGTTGATGGGGTAGTTCCACGGCGCGATCGACGCCACGACCCCGATCGGGTCGCGCCGGAGGAACGACGTGTGGTCCTCCATGTACTCGCCGGCGGCGCGCCCCTCGAGGAACCGGGCACCCGCCGCGAAGAAGCGCCAGTTGTCGACGGTGAGGTCCATCTCGAACTCGATGATCGACTCGGGCTTGCCGACGTTGTCGATCTCGAGCGCCTGGATCGTGTCCAGGTCGGAGGCGATCGCCTCGGCCACCTTCTGGAGCGCCTCCGAGCGGGCCCGGGGCGTCGAGCGCGACCACTCGTCGAAGGCGCCGGCGGCCGCGGCGACGGCATCGTCGACGTCGGCCTGATCGCTCGACGGGACCTCGTCGAGCACCGCACCGGTCGCGGGGTTCACGACCGCGTCGGTCTTGCCGCTCTTGGCGTCACGCCACGAGCCGCCGATGAAGTTCTGTCGCGCCATGCAGGCCTCCTCGATGACCGGGTGCACCGGGGCCGGTCGTCGCCGCCACGGATGCGCTCGGCGACGATGTTGGTGGCAGGACGACCCGATGCGCAAGGAATCCGTCGTCAGAACCACGAAAGGGCGCGGATTCCCTTGCCCGCTGCACCTCGTTCGTGCCTAGGGTGTCGCACCGGCGGAGGGGAGCGGATGACCGACGAGCAGTCGTCCGGCGCAGGCGAGGCAGTCGAGCAGGGTGACGTCGTCATCGGGATCGACCGCGTCACCAAGCGGTTCGGCGACTTCGTCGCGGTCGACGGCGCCGACTTCTCCATCGCCCGCGGTGAGTTCTTCTCGATGCTGGGGCCCTCGGGCTGTGGGAAGACGACGACGCTGCGCATGATCGCCGGGTTCGAGCAGCCCACGGCCGGACGCATCACCCTCGAAGGCCGCGACGTGTCGCGCGTGCCGCCGTACAAGCGCAACGTCAACACCGTGTTCCAGCACTACGCACTGTTCCCGCACATGTCGGTCTTCGACAACGTGGCGTTCGGTCCCCGATCGAAGCGGGTCAAGCGCTCCGAGATCGGCGACCGGGTGCGCGAGCTGCTCGACGTCGTGCGCCTCGCGGACTTCGCCGACCGGCGGCCGGGCCAGCTCTCGGGTGGCCAGCAGCAACGCGTCGCGCTCGCACGCGCGTTGGTCAACTATCCGAGCGCCTTGCTCCTCGACGAGCCGCTCGGCGCGCTCGACCTCAAGCTCCGTCAGGCGATGCAGATCGAGCTGAAGCGCATCCAGCGCGAGGTGGGCATCACGTTCGTCTACGTGACGCACGACCAGGAAGAGGCGCTGACGATGTCCGACCGCATCGCCGTCATGAACGACGGTCGGGTCGAGCAGATCGCGCCGCCGGAGGAGATCTACAGCTCGCCGGCGTCGGTGTTCGTCGCGAGCTTCATCGGCGTGGCGAACCTGCTGCCGGCGACGGTCGAGTCGGTTCGTGAGGACGAGGCCGACGTCACCCTCCCCGGTGGCGCGCGGGCCCCGGTGCCGGTGGGCCACGGGACGCCGGAGCCCCATCACCGTGCGACCGTGATGGTGAGACCGGAGCGGCTCGGGCTGGCGCTCGACGAGCCCGCCAACGGGACGCCGCACGTCGCCACGACCGTGACCGACCTGACCTTCCAGGGGCCGCTGGTGCGCGCGGCGCTGCGCGCCGCGGACGGTACCGAGGTGATCGCGCACGTCGGCCCCGAGGACGACCTGCCGGCGCTGCGGCCCGGTCAGTCGGTCTGGGTCACGTGGGAGAAGGAGGCGGGGCGCCTGTTGCCCGGCCTCGACGAGCGAGTAGGAACTGGGATCGAGCTGGACGAGCTGGAGAGGAGCTTCACATGACGGCGAGGCGACGGAAGCAGCAGCGGGGACCGGGGCTCTCGCGTCGGCAGTTCATCGCCCGCGGTGGTGCCGCCCTGGGTGGTGCTGCGCTCGGGTCGACGCTGCTCGGCGGGACGAGCGCGTTCGCGTCGCGCCGCCGGCAGGGTGGAGGTGGTGAGGTCGGCGGCAAGCTGTCGGTGCTCAACTGGCCGCTGTACATCGACGAGGAGTCGGTCGAGCTGTTCGAGGAGCAGACGGGCATCGACACCAAGTACGCCGAGAGCCTCAACGACAACAACGAGTTCTTCGCCAAGTACCAGCGGCAGTTCAGCGCCGACGAGTACCCCGGCTTCGACATCGCGGCCCCGACCAGCTGGATGGCCAAGCGCCTCATCGACCTCGGCTACGTGCAGAAGCTCCCGCTCGACCAGATCCCCAACGCGGCGAACCTCTCACCGGGGTTCCAGGGCGCGCCGTGGGACCCGACCGGCGAGTACACGCTGCCCTGGCAGACCGGCATGACCGGCATCGCGTACAACCTCGAGGTGACCGACCGCGAGCTCACGAGCTTCAACGACCTCTACGACAAGAAGTTCAAGAACAAGGTCGGGATGCTCCTCGAGATGCGCGACACCGTCGGCCTCGCGTGCCAGGCCGAGGGCATCGACCCCGCCACCGTCACGTACAAGAAGGCCGAGCCGGCGCTCGACCGGCTCCAGAAGGCGGTCGACGACGGCCAGGTCCGGCGGTTCACCGGCAACGACTACCAGGACGACCTCGTCGACGGGAACTTCGCGGCCTGCGTCGGCTGGTCGGGCGACGTCGCGCAGCTCACCCTCGACAACGAGAACCTGCGCTTCGTGATCCCCGAAGAGGGCGGCATGCGCTGGGCCGACACGATGGTCTGGGTCAGCACCGCCAAGCGGGCCGACCAGGTCGCGGCGTGGATGAACTACTTCTACGACCCAGCCAACGCGGCGCGCGTCGCGGAGTACGTGCAGTACATCTCGCCGGTCGAAGGGATCGCGTCGGAGATCGACCCCGAGCTCGCCACCAACCCGCTCATCTTCCCGCCCGAGGACGTGCAGGCCCGCCTCCAGGTGTTCAACCAGGAGCTGAGCGCGAAGGACGAAGAGAAGTTCGACGAGCGCTTCGCCGAGATCACGGGCTCGTAGCGAGGATCGGCCGGCGGGCCGGCGGAGGGGGAGCACCGCAGGGTGGCGGGCGCGATCGAGACCGGCGCGAGGCGGGCTCGCTTCGCGCCGTACGGGCTGCTCAGCCCGGGCGTCCTCTGGCTGATCCTGTTCTTCCTCGTGCCGGTGCTCACGCTGGCGCGGGCTTCGCTGTCGGACCGCCCGAACCGGTTCCTGCCGTCGGAGCTCGAGTTCTCGTGGAACTTCTCCAACTTCGGCGACGCGCTCTCCGAGTACTCGGAGCAGTTCATCCGCTCGTTCGTGTACGCGGGCATCGCCACCGCGCTGTGCATCGCGATCGGGTACCCGCTCGCGTACGTGATCGCGTTCCGGGGCGGGCGCTACAAGAACCTGCTGCTGGGGCTGGTGGTCATCCCGTTCTTCACCACCTACCTGATCCGCACCATCGCCTGGCGAACGATCCTCGGCGACGAGGGCGAGCTGGTCTCGGTGCTGCGGACGCTCGGGATCCTGGCCGAGAACCAGGGGCTGCTCGCCACGCCCGGCGCGGTGATCGGGGGGCTCACCTACAACTTCTTGCCCTTCATGGTGCTCCCGATCTACGTCAGCCTCGAGAAGATCGACCGCAACCTGGTGTCGGCAGCTCAGGACCTCTACTCGACGCCGGCGCGGGCGTTCCGCAAGGTCGTCCTCCCACTGTCCCTGCCGGGCGTGTTCGCGGGGAGCCTGCTCACGTTCATCCCGGCATCGGGCGACTTCATCAACGCCCAGTTCCTGGGAAGCCCGCAGACGGCCATGATCGGCAACGTCGTGCAGAACCAGTTCCTGGTGCAGCTCGACTACCCCACCGCGGCCGCCCTGTCGATCACCCTCATGGTGATCATCACGTTCTTCGTCTTCGTCTACGCCAAGTTCCTCGGCACCGAGGAGCTGACCGGATGAGGGGCCAGGTCGGATGACCGCGGTCGCACCGCCTGCACCGCCGCCGCCCACGGCGAGCGCGCCCGAGCCCGAGATGGAGCGCGTCTTCCCGCCGCCGTGGCTCCGGCGCCTCGGCTCGAGGTTGCTGAACGTCTACGCCGGCCTCGCGCTCCTCTACCTCTTCATCCCGATCTTCGTCATCATCCTCTTCAGCTTCAACGCGCCGAAGGGACGCTTCAACCTCGTCTGGCAGAGCTTCACGCTCGACAACTGGGCCGATCCGTTCGCCGTCCCGGCACTGGTCGACGCGTTCGTGTTCAGCCTGAAGATCGCCGCCATCGCGACCGCGGTCGCCATCGTGTTCGGCGCCCTCGTCTCGCTGTCGCTGACGCGCTACCGCTTCCGCGGCAGCGGCGCGGTGAACATGCTCTTGGTGCTGCCGCTCACCACGCCCGAGATCGTGCTCGGTGCGTCGCTGGGCAGCCTCTTCATCCTCCAGGTGTACCCGCCGCCGGTGCCCCAGACGCTCGGCGAGGCCACGATCATCATCGCCCACGTGATGTTCTGCGTGAGCTTCGTCGCGCTCACCATCAAGGCGCGCCTGCGGGGCTTCGACTGGTCGCTCGAGGAGGCAGCGGCCGACCTGGGTGCCGGGCCGATGCGCGTCTTCCTGCGGGTGACGCTGCCGTTGATGCTGCCGGGCATCCTCGCCGCCGCGCTGCTCTCGTTCGCGCTGTCGCTCGACGACTTCATCATCACGCTCTTCAACTCGAGCCCCGACGACGTGACGTTCCCGCTCTACATCTACGGCGCTCGCCAGCGCGCGCTGCCGCCGCAGATCAACGTGCTCGCGACGATGGTGCTGATCGTGAGCGTCGCCCTGCTCGCGAGCGGGACGCTGTTCCAGCGGATCCGCGAGCGCCGCAGCGGCCAGGGCGAGGTCGCCGCTCCCCGCGCGATCGTGATGCCGGTCGAGGACTGAGCGGGACTACGAGTCGCTGACGCCGTCGGCGCCCTGGTCGCGGAGCGCGGCGCGGATCCGCTCGGCCTCGACGGCGAGCTGCTCGGGCGTGGCCTGGGTCGCCCGGTCGAGGTGCAGGTCGATCTCGCCGTGCACGAGCGGGATCACGTGCAGGTGGACGTGGGGCACCTCGAGCCCGGCGACCAGCAGCCCGACCTTGTGGGGCTCGTAGGTCGACTGCTGCGCGCGTGCGATCGTCTGGGCGACGGTGGTCACGCGGTGCAGCAGCGGTGGCTCCAGGTCGATCCAGTGGTCGATCTCCGCGCGCGGCACCACGAGCGTGTGGCCCGGCTGCACCGGCTGGATCGAGAGGAACGCGACGACCTCGTCGTCCTTCCACACAAAGGTGCCCGGCAGCTCGCCGTCGATGATTTTCGTGAACAGCGTCGGCATGGTGATCGGGTCGAAGGATAGGTTGCGCGGCCGTGATCCGGGAGAGGAGCGGTCGACGATGATGCACCCCGAGGTGGACGCCGCGGCGACGAAGGCGATGCACTCGGTCGAGGGTCGGGTGATCATCGTCACCGGCTCGGGGCAGGGCGTGGGGCGGGGCGTGGCGCATCACCTCGCCAAGGGCGGCGCGTCGGTGGTCGTCGCCGAGTGGAACGCCGAGAAGATGGGTCGCACGTGCGACGAGCTCACCGAGCTCGGCGCGCCGAACCTCGGCGTCGAGGTCGACATCCAGCAGCGTGAGCAGATCGACGCCATGGTGGCCCGGACCGTCGAGGCGTTCGGGCGCGTCGACGGGATCGTCAACAACGCGCAGACGTTCCGAGCGAACGCCCCGGTCGCCGAGGTGTCGGCCGACGACGTCGACGTCTTCTACCGCTCGGGTGTGCTGGGCACGCTCTGGGCGATGCAGGCCGTCTACCCGCACATGAAGGCCGCGGGCTGGGGGCGCATCGTCAACTTCGGGTCGTCGATGGGGCGCGTCGGCGGCGAGGGGTTCGGCGCGTACAACGCGTCGAAGGAGGCGATCCGGGGGTTGTCGCGCACCGCGGCGAGGGAGTGGGCGGCCGACGGGATCATCGTGAACGTGATCGCCCCGGCCGCGGCACCGCCGCGTGCGGTCGGCAGCGAGCACTACGAGGAGTTCATGCGCACCTGCCCGATGCATCGCAACGGCGACCCCGAGCTCGACATCGGGCCGATCGCCCTGTTCCTGTGCAGCGACGCGTGCCGCTTCGTCACCGGCCACACCTTCATGGTCGACGGCGGCAACTTCCTCTGGTCGTGACCGAGGATCCGGTGGCGAGCCCGACCCGCAACGAGCGACGCCGTGGCGCGTCCGCCGACTGGAGCGACGAGTGGCCCTGCGACGGCGTGCGGCGAGGCGACCCGGTGCCGTCGGCCGGGGTCGACGCGCTGCGCGCCGAGGGCTTTCGTGCCGTGTTCGACATCGAGGTGCGACCCGCCGACGAGGATCGCTACCAGGACCACCTCAACAACACCGCTCCGGTGCGGATGTTCAACGAGCTGCGGATCGCCTACGTCGCCGCGCACCTCGCACCCGACTGGGTGCGCTTCGTCCGTCGCTCGAGCAGCACGGTGGTGGTCCGCGAGCTGCACGTGCAGTACGACACCGAGGGCTGGATGCACGAGCAGTACGTCGGTGCGACCGCCTGGCGGGCACGACGGGGGAAGTCGGCGCTGATCGAGCAGCGCCTCGTCGAGGCGGCGACCGGGCGACCGCTCGCGCGCGCGTGGGTCGTGCAGCTCCTGGTGGGCCCCAACGGCGTGGCGAGCTTCCCCGACTGGCTCTGGGACTCCGTCGCCGCCGTCGAGGGCGCCCCGATCCCCGAGTGGCCCGCCGAGCGCCGCCCCTGGGGTCCGCCCCCCTGACCGTTTCGGCGTCAGCAGACCGGTCACACGCGGGTCTGCTGACGCCGAAACGGTGGGGCGAGGGAAGTGGGTGCGGCGCCGGCTCAGGCGTCGAGGTCGGTGAGGAGGTCGCCGAGGGCGGCGACGGCGCGGGTGCAGGCCGACTCGTAGCCCTCCTCGTCGATGCGCGGGCCGATCAGCTCGAGGTCGAAGCAGCCCTCGTACCCCGCGGCCAGGATCTGTCCGAGGATCCGATCGAGCGGGATGTCGCCGTCGCCGGGCACCAGCCGGTTCGGCGTCGACAGCGTGCCGATCGCGAAGTCGCTCACCTGCACGATCCGGAAGGTGTCGACGCCCGCCGCGATCGTCGGGCCGAGCCCGCGCTCGGCCCAGCACGCGTTGGTCTCGACGCACACCCCGATGTCGAGCCGACGCGCCAGGTCGACGGCGTCGGCCAGCGTGTGGACGAAGCCCACGTCGACCCGCAACGAGTTGGTGTGCTCGAGCCCGAACGGAACGCCGCGCCGAGCGGCGTCCTCGAGCACCGGGCCGAGCGCCTCCTCGAGCGCGTCGGCGGCGTCCTCCCACGTCAGCGGGCCGGCCGGTCCGGTGGTGAGGATCATGCACTCCGCCGCGACGGCCTCCGCGGCGTCGAGCGCCCGCCCGACCCGGACCCGTTGCTCGGGCCACTGTGCCGGGTCGTCGAGGCGGAACGGCCCGATCCCGATGAGGTTGGTGACGCGCAGGCCGGCGTCGCGCAGGCGGCGCGCGCCGGAGTCCAGGCCCGCAGCCTCGAGCTTGGCGAGCGACGCGCCGATCGCGGTGATGCCGGCCCGCTCGTAGAACGCGACGTCGGCGTCGAGGTCCCACTGGAACGTCGAGATCGCCGAGAGCGACACACGGGAATGCACGATCTAGCCGAGCGACGACGCCCGGGCGATGCTCCCGCCGCCGTCGAGCTGGAGGTTCACGCCGGTGAGGAACTCCGACTCGCGGCTCGCGAGGTACACGGCCGCGTGCGCCACGTCGTCGGCCTCGCCGAGCCGGGTCAGGTGCATCGCGGCGAGGCGAGCGCGCCGGGCGTCGGTCATGTCGGCGTCGCGGCGCTCGTTGAAGACGTAGCCGGGGCTGATCGTCGTGCAGCGGATCCCGTGCTCGGCCTCTTCGACGGCGATCGCGCGCGTCAGCGCGTTGAGCGCGCCCTTGCTCGTCGCGTACGCGGCGAGTCCGGCGCTGGGCCGCTCTCCCTGGCGCGACGAGACGTTGATGATCGAGCCGTGACCGGCCGCGCGGAGGTGAGGGATCGCGGCGCGGCTCAGCCACATCGGTGCGGTCACGTTGACCCGCAGCGTCGCCTCCCAGACCGCGGTGTCCATCTCCGCGACCGACGAGTCGTGTCCGTCGACCACGGCGGCGACCGCGTTGTTGACCAGGACCGTCAGGCCGCCGAGCCGCTCGACGGCGTCGGCCACGAGCTGCTCGCACGCGGCCTCGGTGCCCAGGTCGGCGGGGCAGAAGGCCGCGTGACCGCCAGCCCCGGAGATCATCTCGACGACGGCGGCCCCGCGCCCCTCGTCACGCCCGTGGACCGCGACCCGAGCGCCCTCGCGGGCGAACGCGACCGCCACCGCCTTGCCGATCCCCGAGGTCGACCCGGTCACGAGCGCTCGCTCGCCATCCAGCCGCACGGGCGCAGGGTATCGGCGTGCGTTGTGGCGCCCCGGCGGCCCGCGTAGCCTGGCCGGGTCCCCGGACCCAGACGGTGTCTCCCGTCGCGTCCGGGGTGTTGAGCATGAGGTTGCTGTCGTGTCGTGGTGCCCGGGTGGTCGGGCTGGTGGTCCTGGTCGTGGCGATGCTCGCCACGGCTCTGGTCGCGCGCGTCGCACCTGCGGCCCAGGCCGCGCCGATCGACGACGCCCGGGCGACGGTCGCCGAGGCGCAGCGGTCGGCCGACGCGGCCGCGGCCCGCTACGAGGAGGCGATCGGTCGGCTCGAGCAGCTCGGCCTCGAGATCGACGACCGCAAAGCCCGCATCGCCGCGGGCAAGGAGGAGGCGGGGCGCCTCCGCGTGCTGGCCCGGAAGCGCGCGGTCGAGGCCTACGTCGGGCGCGACACGCTCGCCGCGGGCCAGCTCTACATCGAGGGCGGCGACCCGCTCGACGAGATCCGGCGCGAGAAGCTCCTCGCGCACACCAAGGCGCGTGAAGACGCGGAGGTCGACCGCTTGGCCGAGCTGAACGACGACCTCGCGCGCGAGCAGGACGCCCTCGAGCGCCAGCGCATCGAGCAGGAGGAGCTCGTCGCGCAGGTCGAGGAGGAGCAGGCCACCGTGCAGGCCCAGCTCCAGGAGGCCCAGAACGCGCTCGAGGTCCTCGAGGAGCAGCTGCGGCGCGAGGAGGAGGCGCAGCGGGCCCGAGAGCTCGCGGCCGAGGCCGCCCGCAGCGCGAGCAACCGTGACAACGGCAAGGACTACTCCGGGGCGTACGTGTCGACCGGGATCGTGTGCCCGATCCAGGGCGCGGTGTCGTTCATCGACTCGTGGGGCTTCCCGCGCCACCAGGGGCCCCACCAGGGCGTCGACCTCATGGCCGCGCAGGGCACGCCGAACGTCGCGGTCGTCTCGGGGTCGGTCAACTTCCGGGAGGGCGGCACGTCGGGGATGGGCGCGTACCTCCAGGGCGACGACGGCAACCTCTACTACTACTTCCACCTCTCCGGATACGAGGGTGGACCGCGCCGCGTGTCGCAGGGCGAGGTGATCGGGTACGTCGGCAACACCGGCGACGCGCGCTACACGGCCCCGCACACCCACTTCGAGATCCATCCCGGCGGGGGATCGGCGGTGAACCCGTACCCGTCGGTCGCCGCGGTCTGCTGACCGAGGCCCTGGGTACAGTGCGCGCGTGAGCCGCGCTCACGATCACACCCACGCCCACGCGGCGCCCGCCGAGGTGGTGCGTCGGACGTTGGTGGTCGTGCTCGTCGCGAACGCGGGCTACCTCGTCGTCCAGGTCGTCGCCGGCTTCGCGTTCGACTCTCTGGCGCTGCTCGCCGACGCGGCGCACATGTCCACCGACGTCGCCGGCCTCGTGATCGCGCTCGTCGCCCAGGCCCTCGTGCTGCGACCCGCGTCGGCCCGCCGCACGTTCGGGCTCCGGCGCGCCGAGGCGCTCGGCGCGCTGGCCAACGCCGCGCTCATCATCGCGGCAGTCGCCTGGATCGTCGTCGAGGCGATCGAGCGGCTCGAGGACCCCGCGCCCGTGCGTGGGCTGGGGTTGCTCATCGTGGCCACGGTCGGCCTCGCGATCAACGTGGTCAGCGCGATCGTGCTCGCGCGGGTGCCTGGCCGCAGCCTCAACCTGCGTGCCGCGTTCTTGCACATGGCCGCCGACGCCGCGGGGTCGCTCGCCGCGGTCGCCGCGGGCGTCGGGGTGCTGCTGTTCGACGCCGACTGGCTCGACCCGGTGGCCTCGCTGGCGATCGCGGCGCTCGTGCTCGTCTCGACCTGGGGTCTGCTGCGCGACACCTTCAACGTCCTGCTCGAGGGCGTGCCCCGCTGGCTCGACCTCGACGACGTGGAGGCGGCGATCAGTGGGGAGCCCGGCGTCGAGACGGTGCACCACCTCCACGTGTGGGAGGTGAGCTCCGACATGGCGGCGCTCTCGGCCCACGTCGTGCTCACCGACACGACCTCGCTCCACGAGGCGCAGCACCGGGGCGAGGAGATCAAGGAGATGCTCGCGGAGCGGTTCGGCATCGAGCACGCCACCCTCGAGCTCGAGTCCCACGACTGCGCCGAGCCCGCCCACGACGCCTCCTGACCCTACGAGCGCCGCGCCGGAAGACTCAACGACAACCTGTTTCGCTGAGGCTTCCAACTCGCCAAGGGGCGTTTGGGTGAGTCGGGCGCGGGGTTCGTGACGAGGGCGGGTCAGCGGCGAAGGGCGGGGTGGCGGCCCACGGCGGCAGTCACCACGAAGAAGGCCGCGGCCGCGAGGACGATCGAGCCACCCGGCGCGAGCGCCCACTGCCGGGCCGCGGCGAGCCCGACGACCACCGACGCGAGTCCGATCACGACCGCGATCGCGACGGTCGCGCGGAACGACCGGGCCAGCAGCCGGCTGGACGCGACCGGGAGCACCATGAGTGCGGCGATGAGCAGCACCCCCACGACCCGCATGGCTGCGACGACCGTCACCGCGGTGAGGACGGCCAGCAGGGAGCTGGCCGCGTCGACCGGGAGCCCCGCGACGCGGGCCGCCTCGGCGTCGAGCACGCTGGCGAGGAGCACCCGGCCCATCACGGCCATGCTCGCCACGATCGCGACGCCGATCCCGACGACCACCCACACGTCGGCCGGCTCGACGGTGAGGATGGAGCCGAACAGGTAGGGGAGCACGTTGACGCTGCCGCTGTCGGCGCGGTTCACCAGGACGATCCCGAGCGCGATGCCCCCGTAGAAGAAGAGGGCGAGTGCCAGGTCGCCGGTCGCCTTCCCCTGGTTGCGCAGCCACTCGATCGCCAGCGCGCCACCGGCGGCGACGATCAGCGCGGTCCAGACCGGCCACACCTCGAGCAGGAGGCCGGCGGCGATGCCGGCGAACGCGAGGTGGCCGATGCCGTCGCCGAGCAGCGACATCCGCCGTTCGACGAGGAAGACCCCGATCAGCGGGGCGCAGGCGCCGACCACCAGGCCCGCGGCGAGCGCGAGCTGCATGTACTCGCGCTCGAACGGCCACGGGAGCGGGAGCTGCGCGACGAGGTCGATGCTCACTCAATCGCCTCCAACCAGAGCGGCAGGTCGTCGGCGTGGACGCCGAGGCTGACCCCCCGTGCGGTGAGCTCGTCGGGGGAGCCGTCGAAGACGATCGTGCGCTTCATCACGAGCACCCGATCGAGGTCGTCGGCGACCGCGCCGAGCTCGTGCGAGACGAGCAGCACGGTCGCGCCGTGCTCGGCGACGAGGTGGACGAGCGAGTCGCGGAACAGGCGCTGCGACTCGGCGTCGACCCCCGCGATCGGCTCGTCCAGCACGAGCAGCTCCGGATCGCTGGCCAGCGCGCGGGCGATGAGGACCCGCTGCTGCTGCCCGCCGGAGAGCTCGGTCACCGGCCGCCGCGCGAGCTCGCCGAGCCCGACCGACTCGATCGCGTGGCGGATCGCGTCGTGGTCGGCGGCGCGCGCGGGTCGCCACCACGCGCGCCGGGCCAGGCGCCCGGTGGCCACGACCTCGGTCACCGTCACCGGCACGTCCGGGGCGAGGACGCCGCGCTGGGGCACGTAGCCGAGCCGCCCGCGCTCGGTGAGCGCGCGCGGGTCGTCGCCGAGCAGCTCGACCGAGCCGGCGTCGGGGCGCAGCAGGCCGAGCAGGAGCCGGATCAGCGTCGACTTGCCGGATCCGTTCGGACCGACGAGCGCGGCGAACTCCCCGGCGCCGAGGGCGAAGGAGACGTCGTCGACCGCGGCGAGGTCGCCGTACGCGAACGAGAGGCCGCGGGCGGCGAGCACGGTGCGCATCGGCCCATGGTATAGTAAGAATGATTCTCATTCACTTGTTCGTGCGCCGCACCGCGATCCGAAGGTGGCCCTCGATGCCGACGCTCCTCGCCCGCTCCCTCGCCCTCGTGCTCCCCGCCGCCGTGGCGATGCCACTCGCGGTTGCAGAGATCCCGGCTGCCGGCGCGTCGGGTCGCGACCGGGTGCAGGTCGCGGCCGCGTTCTACCCCCTGGCCGAGGCGGTGCGACAGGTCGGAGGCCGCAACGTGACCGTGAGCGACCTCACCCCGCCCGGCGCCGAGCCCCACGACCTCGAGCTCGACACCGACGACGTCGACGCGATCCTCGACGCCGACCTCGCGGTCGTCCTCGGGGACGGGTTCCAGCCCGCGGTCGAGGACGCGGCCGAGCAGCGTGACGGCCCGACCCTGCATGTGCTCGACGAGGTCGACCGCGACGAGCTGCCCGACGATCCTCACGTCTGGCTCGACCCCCAGCGCTACCAGGAGGTCGTCGAGGCGGTCGCCGCGGCGCTCGCCGACGTCGATCCCGACCACGCGCGCGCGTACCGCCGCAACGCCGCGCGCTTCGCCGCCGAGGTGGCGACGCTCGACGACGACCTGGCTGCCGGGCTCGCCGAGTGCACGTCACGCACGATCCTCACCTCGCACGACGCGTTCGGCTGGCTCGCCTCGCGCTACGACCTCGAGCAGCACGGCGTCGCGGGGCTCGAGCCCGACGCCGAGCCCGATCCCGATCGCCTCGCCGACCTGGCCGACCTCGCCGAGCGCGAGGGCGTCACGACCGTCTTCACCGAGACCCTGGTGTCGCCCCGGGTCGCGCGCACGCTGGCCCGCGAGGCTGGGGGTCTGCGCACCGCGGTCCTCGATCCGCTCGAGGGCCTCGACGACGAGCGGATCGAGTCCGGCGACGACTACCTCAGCGTGATGCGCGACAACCTCGCCGCGCTGCGCAAGGCCCTCGGCTGCACGTGAACCACCGCCGCCGGGCGTCGACCGCTCGCGCGCTGCTCAGTGCCCGCCGCCGTCGTCGTGACCGCTCTCGGCCTTCTCGCCCACGCCGACGCGCGGGGCGGGCTTGTCGCCGTCGGGGTCACGCTCGATCCAGCGCTCCGTGCCCTCTTCGCAGACCTGCACGACCCGCCACACGAGCTGGCCCTTCTCGTCGGGCGCGGTGAACGTGATGGTGAAGGGGGCCTCCTCGTCGCCCGGGAAGGAGCCGCCGGTGAACTCGATCGTGCGCCCGGAGGTGGCCGCGGTGAAACCGTCGGCCTCGACGCCCTCGGCGTCGGTGACGCCCTTCGGGATGCGGAACGTCATGCCCGTGGTCGGCGAGTCCTCGCAGCCGTGCTCGGCCGTGAACGTGACCTCGGCCTCCTTGCCGGGCTTCACCCGGCTGGGGTCAGCCTCGACGTGCGCGGCGGCGGGAGCAGCGACCATCAGCACTGCTCCGCTGGCGACCGCTGCCACCGCGATGACTCGTCGGGACCTGCGCATGGTCGAACGCTCCTTCATCGTCTTCGTCGTCTTCATCGTGGGATCGCCTCCGTCGTGGAGGTCTCGGGGGTAGTCGTCCCCGATGCCCGCGGAGTTCCCCGGCGGGCGAGGTAGCGCCGGCGCCGCTCCTCCGGCGTCCCCCGCAGCCGCAGGCCACCGACGACCGCGAGGCCCACGCCGAGGCCGAGCGCGAGCGCGACGCACAAGCGGGCCAGCCACGCGGGCCACGTCGTGAGCAGCTGCGAGCGCGTCAGCTCGGTCAGGTCGGTGAGGCCGCCGGTGATCGCGACGAAGAGGCCGGTGATCAGCAGCAGCGGTGCCGCGGCGTGGAGGCCGCGCCGCACGAGCCAGACGAGGGTGACGGCCGCGACGAGGACGGAGCCCGCGGCATAGACGCTGGCCCCGAGTCGGGTGCCGACGCCTAGCGTCGTCGCCCCCCACGCGCCCACGACGTGGACGGCCTGCACGACGATGACGACCACGAGCGCCACCTCGAGGGCCGAGGTCGCGAGGCGGGTCCGCGCGAGGACGACGAGCCCGATCGCGGCCGCGGCCGCGAGCGCGACCCATCCCCACGGCGAGGGTCCGGGGATCCAACGGACGTCGCCGCGCACGGTGATGGTGCGATCGCCGTCGAGGACCTCGATCGCGAAGCGTTGGATCACGTGCTGCTCGCCGGGTGCCCGGCGGACGGCGGGCGCGTCGCGCTCGCTCATCCAGTGCGCGCGGTGATCGTGCCAGCGGGCGATCGGCTCGTCCCCGATCTTGCGCCACTCGGGCGCCGCCTCGGCGTCCGCTCGTGCCGGCACCGGGCGGGTGCCCTCGCGGGTTCGGTTGACGTACGTGGACGGCGAGCGCGCGTTCTCGAACACGCCGCGCGGACCGACGCGCAGGTAGGGCTCGTCCTCGTAGCCGAGCACGGTCACGTCGCGCCCGGTGCGGTTCTCGAGCTCGAGCCGGTCGCCCAGGTCGACCACCTCGACCGTGACGCCGGCGACCGCCGGCCGCACCGACTCGATCCGCGTCTCGTAGTTGGTCGGGCGGACGCCACCGACCCCGTGCGCCGCGGCCGGCGTCGCGCCGGCACCCAGGGCGAGCGCGACCAGGACGCCCGCGACCAGCAGGCGCCCGAGTCCGCGCACGTCAGCCCTCGCCGGCGGCCTCGTCGGCCGCCCGCATCGCCTCGACGATGTCTTCCCGGGCGCGCGCGACCCGGGATCGGATCGTGCCCACGGGGACGCCGCACACCGTCGCGGCCTCGTCGTACGAGCAGCCCAGCACCTGGGTCAGCACGAACGCCTCCCGGCGCTCCAGCGGGAGCTGCTCGACGAGGGCCTCCAGCGCGCACGCGGCGGAGGAGTCGGACGCGGCCTCCGGCGTGGTCTCCGCCGCGGCGCGGACCCGGTCGGTGATGCGCCGCTGTCGACCCCGCCCGCGGAGCGCATCGGCACAGGCTCGGCGCGCGATGACGAAGAGCCAGGTCCGGGCGCTGGCATCGCCGCGGAAGCGCCGGATGCTGCGCCAGGCGCGGACGTAGACGTCCTGGGTCACGTCGTCGGCGTCGGCGGGGCCGACGACGTTCGCCACGAAGCGCCAGACCTCGCTCTGGCTGCGTCGGATGAATGCGGTGAGCGCGTCGCGGTCGCCGTCGCGCGCCGCGAGCGCAAGCCGCGTCAGCTCGTCCACTCGATCGCCGACCATACCGGGGAACCCCGGTGCCCCAGGAGTCGACTACCCATCCATGAGCGATCGACTGACCTGTGACCAGTGCCGAAGCGGCGTCTCGGCCCGCCTCGACGACGAGGACCCCGGCTGCCCCGCGGCATCGCTGCACGCGCACCTGGCTCGTTGTGCCGGGTGTCGTGCGTTCGAGACCGAGGCGACCCGGCTGCACCGGCAGTCGCGGGTCGCGGCTGCCCCCCCGGTGCCCGACCTCACGCCCGCCGTCCTGGCTGCGATCGACGCCGAGCCGCACCGGAGCGACCGCCTGGACGCGTGGCGTCTCGGGCTCGCCGTCGTCGGGCTGGTCCAGGTCGCGCTCGCCGTCCCGGCGCTCCTGTTCGGGACCGACGCCGGCCTGCCCGTCCATACGGCCCGCCACCTGGGATCGTTCGACGCCGCGCTGGGGGTCGGGTTCCTCGTGATCGCCTGGAGGCCCAGCCGCGTGCCAGGGTTGCTCCCGATGACCGCCGCCCTCGTGGCCTTCCTCCTGCTGTCGTCGATCGTCGACGTCGCGAGCGGGCGGACCGCCGCGCTCGCGGAGCTGGCCCACACCACCGAGATGCTCGGCCTGGCCCTGTGCGTCGCCATCGGGCGCATCACCGCGCCGCCACGACCCGATTCTCGGCCCCTGCTGCGGTGGCGAGCCGCGTGACGCTCGCGGCGCCGGCGGTCGTGGCACGTCGACTCCTGGTCGTCGTCGGGCTGGCGTGCTTCGTCGTCGCGCTCCTCGCCGGGCCGGCGAGCGCGCACGCGGAGCTCGTGCAGTCGACGCCCGCGCCGGGCGCGGTGCTCGACGCCGCTCCGCAGGAGATCAAGCTCAACTTCACCGAGTCGGTCGACGCGCAGGGCGGCGCCATCCGGGTGTTCGACGCCGACGGGGAGCGGGTCGACGACGGCGGCGCCGAAGCCTCCGGCTCCACGGTGACGATGCCGATGCCCGAAGTCGGCGACGGGTCCTACGTCGTCACCTGGCGCGTGGTCTCCGCCGACGCGCACCCGATCAGCGGTGCGTTCACCTTCCAGGTCGGACAAGGCGGTGCCGGCGCGACGAGCCAGGAGGTGACCGGGCTCGCCGATCGGCTGCTCGCCGACCAGGGCGGCGATCGAGTCGTCGGAGTGATCTACGGGATCTCCCGCTTCACGGTGTTCGCCGGGCTGTCGTTGCTCATCGGCGGCGCGTTCTTCGCGTTCGCGATCTGGCGGCCGGCGCGGGAGTCGAAGGCCGCTCGCCGCATCGTCTGGGTCGGTTGGATCGCCACGTTCCTCGGCACCCTGGTCGGGCTCCTCGTCTACGGCCCCTACGTCGAGGGGCTCGGGTTGGGCGACGCGTTCAGCTCGTCGCTCCTGGGCGACACCCTCGGGGTGCGCTTCGGTCAGGTGTGGCTCGCCCGGCTGGTCCTCCTCCTGCTCGCGACGCCGGTCGTGGTCGCGCTCTTCCGTCGAGCCGGCACGGACGATGAACCGGGGCGCGCGGTGCGCTCGGTGTGGCTGGTCGCTGGCGCCGTGCTCGGGGTCGCGCTCGCCGTCACGCCCGGGATCTCGGGCCACGCGATCAGTGGCGACTGGGTCGGGGTGGCGGTCGTCGCCGACGCGGTCCACGTGCTGGCGATGGCGCTCTGGCTCGGCGGGCTCGTGGTGCTGGCGGTCGTCGGGCTCGCCCGCAGCGCGGCGCTCGGCGTGCGTGACGCGCTGGAGCCCTTCTCGCGCATGGCGCTGGGGTGCGTGCTCGCGCTCGTCGCCACGGGCGCGTTCCAGACCTGGCGCCAGGTCGGCAGCCTCGACGCGCTGCGGACCACCGACTTCGGCCGGATCCTCGTGGTGAAGCTGGTCCTCGTCGCGCTCGTGGTCGTCTTCGCCGCGTTCAGTCGGGAGATCGTGCTCCGCCTGCTCCCGCCCCGAGAGCGAGGGCACGGTCTGCCCGTCGTCGCGGGCGGCGCGGACGACGACGCGGCGGCGGCCGACCAGGACGACGGGGAGGAGTTCGTCCTCGACGAGGCCTACGAGCTGCGCCAGCTGCGGCGGTCGGTCTGGTCCGAGATCGTGACCGCCGGCTTGATCCTCGCCGCCACCGCGCTGCTCGTGAACGCGCCACCCGCGAAGACCGCGAGCGCGTCGTCGGCCGAGGGCGGCGTCGCGGCTGTCACGCTCGAGGCCGATCAGGTGAGCGTCGACGTCACGGTCACGCCCGGAGGGCAAGGCGCGAACGACGTGCACGTCGACGTCGCGAACGCCCAGGGCGCGCCGACCGACGTCGACGAGCTGAGCGTCACGTTCGCGCTCCCCGACAAGGACATCTCCCCGATCGACGTGCCCCTCCGCCGGCTGTCGCCCGGTCACTACTACTCACCGGGGTTCCAGATCCCGCTCTCAGGTGAGTGGAAGGTGACCGCGAAACCATTGCTGTCGGAGTTCGAGCAGCCGACGCTGCGCGGCACGATCGACATCGGATAGGTGACACCGGAGCGATGGACTACGTCTCGGAGGCAAACGACGTCTTCACCGTCCTCACGTTGCTCGCCAACGCCGCGTTGCTGGTGCTGGTGCTGGTGGGGATCGGCGCTCTCGTGGGCGGGCGGCCACGTGAGCTGGCCCGGCGCGTGGTGGCCGCGGTCGGTCCCCGGGCTCCGGTGCTCGCGCTGGTCGTGGCGGCCGTCACCACCGCAGGCAGCCTCTACTACTCCGAGATCGTCGGCTACATCCCGTGCGAGCTCTGCTGGTACCAGCGGATCTGCATGTACCCGCTCGTCGCCGTCCTCGCGGTCGGCGTCGTCCGGAAGGACCGCGCCGTCGTCTGGTACGCCGCGCCGCTCGTCGTGGTCGGCGCACCGATCTCGCTGTACCACTGGCTCGTCGAGCGGGTGCCGTCGCTCGCCGAGAGCTCCTCGTGCTCGGTGTTCTCACCGTGCAGCATCCCGTTCTTCGAGGAACTCGGGTACATCACCCTGGCGTTCATGGCATTGAGCTCGTTCCTCCTCATCGGTGCCCTGCTCGTCACTGCCTGGGCCTCCGACCGTTCGAGAAAGGCAACAGCATGAGAGCACCGACCACGAAGGCGACGACCCGGATGCTCCGGGTGCTCGCCCTGGCGACCGTGGCGGCGGTCGTCGCGCTCGCCGCGGCCCCTGCCGGTGCGGCCGAGCTCGACGACGAGCGCAGCCCGAAGGTGACGGTCACCGGGAAGAAGCTCAAGGCATCGGAGGACGTCGGCACCGCCGACGACCCGGCGATCGGCAAGGTCGCGCCCGAGCTCAGCGCGCTCAGCCTCACCGGCAAGAAGGTGACGATGGGCAACGACGGCGAGCCGCGCATCATCGTGTTCCTCTCGCACTCGTGCCCCCACTGCCAGGCCGAGGTGCCGGTCATCGTGGAGCTCGCGGAGGAAGGGAAGCTCGACGGCGTCGAGATCGACACCGTCGCCACCAACACCACGAAGCAGCTGCCCAACTGGCCCCCGTCCGACTGGCTCCGTGAAGAGGGCTGGCCGTTCCGACCCGTCCTCGCCGACGACGAGGACCTGACCGCATTCTTCGCCTACGGCGGCGAGGCCTTCCCGTACTTCGTGTTCGTGGATGCCGAGGGCGAGGTGGTCGCCCGGGCGAGCGGTGAGCTGCCGGCCGACGTGCTCGAGGAGGCCGCGCAGCGCCTCGCGGCGGGCGAGCCGATCTTCGAGTAGCGGCGCCTCTGCGGAGGCGCTCAGGAGCAGTCGCGGCAACGACCGATGAGGTCGATGCGGTGGTGCTCGGTGGTGAACCCGGTCGTGCGGTCGATCTCGTCGACGGCGTCGGCGAGCGAAGCCTCCATGCGCGCGCTCGCCGGCACGTCCTCGACGGAGCCGCAGACCGAGCACACCAGGTGGTGGTGGTGGTCGCCCGTGAGGTCCTCGGCGAGCTCGAACCGCGCGTGCTCGGCGTTGGTGACGATCCGGTGCACGATGCCGGCGTCCTCGAGCACGACGAGGTTGCGATAGGCGCTGCTCTGGGCCAGCTCCGCGTCGGCGCGGAGGATCTCGGGCAGCGTCAGCGGCCGATCGGCTCCGCGCAGGACGTTCACGATCGCGGCACGGTTGTCGGTGAGTCGCTGACCGACGCGCGAGAGCCGGGCGGTCACCGCGTCGTCGACCGTGCGGTCGGCCACGTCGTCGACGGTGTCACCGGCCGTGTCGTCGACGGCGTCTCGCAACCGACTCGCCACCGACCGAGTGTACCGTCGGGTCGATGATGCCCTCCCGCCCGTCCGGTGGGTCCGGTGGGGAAGACGACGCGACTCGTCGCTTCTCCGAGCTGGTGGCGCGGCCCGATTCGTCGATCCCGCTCGACGAGCTCATGGTCGCCGTCGCCGCGCACGATCACCCGGTCTCGTACCCCGACGTGTCGGCACGCCTCGACGCGCTCGCGGCGGACGTCGCGCCCGACCCCGCCGCCGTCGCCCGACACCTCTTCGTGGAGGAGGGGTTCCGTGGCAACACCACCGACTACCGCGATCCCGCCAACTCGTTCCTCGACGTCGCGCTCGAGCGACGGGTCGGCATCCCGATCACCCTGAGCGTCGTGATGATCGAGATCGGGCGTCGGCGCGGCGTCCCGCTCGACGGCGTGGGCATGCCGGGGCACTTCCTCGTAGGGTCCACCGACGGCGCCCTGTTCGACCCGTTCGACGGCGGGCGACGGATCGACGTCGACGGTGCGCGCCGGATCTTCGCCGCGCTGCGAGGCGACGTGCCCTTCCTCGACGAGTACCTCGCCCCGGTCGGCCCGCGCTCGATCGCGGCACGGGTCCTCGCGAACCTGCTGCAGTCCTACGTCGACCGCGACCCCACGAGCGCGGTGTGGGTGGCGCGACTGCGGCTGCGCATCCCGGGGCTCTCGCCCGCCGAGCGGCGCGAGACCGCCGCGCTGCTGGGCTCGCTCGGTCGCTTCGAGGAGGCGGCGGCCGAGCTCGAGCAGCTCGTCGACCTGGTCGACGGTGAAGGCGCGGCGCGCCTCTCGCGCGACGCCGCCGCGCTGCGCGCGCGGGCGAACTGAACGCGGGCTGCGGCGCCATGCCCAGGCCGATGTTCCCGCTCGGCAACGTCCTGTTCCCGCACGCGGTGCTCCCGCTGCACGTGTTCGAACCTCGCTACCGCGAGCTCACGGAGCGCTGCCTTGCCGACGACGGCTCGTTCGGGGTCGTCCTCATCGAGCGGGGGAGCGAGGTGGGCGGTGGCGACGCACGCTTCGACGTGGGGACGATCGCCCGCATCGTGCAGGCCGGGCGCTTCGACGACGGTCGGTACGCACTGATGACGGTCGGCACCCAGCGCGTGCGGGTGCGGGAGTGGCTCGCCGACGACCCGTATCCGCAGGCCGAGGTCGATCCGCTCGACGACGAGCTGGGCACGGCCGAGCCCGCACAGCTCGCGGAGGTCGGCGCGCTCCTCGAGCGCGTCCTCGCGCTGGCGACCGAGCTCGGCGCTCCTGCGCCCCCGCCCGTCACCCCGTTCGACGACGACCTGATCCGTGCATCGTTCCAGGCCGCGGCCCGCGCCCCGATCGGTCCGCTCGACGCGCAGGCGCTGCTCGAGGTCGACGACGCCGGCGAGCGCCTCGACCGGCTCATGGCGCTGCTCGCCGAGGAGGCGCGGGTGCTCGAGTTCCGTCTCGGTGGCGGGTAGCGCCGGCCGTCGTGGGCGACGCGTACGCTCGACGCATGGAGACCGAGCGGCCCGCCGACCAGCAGGAGCGAGACGAGGACCTCGTCGTGCTCGAAGGCCTCGAAGCCGAGTTCGTCGACCTCGAGGGCGAGCTGGCGCGGGTGGAGCGGTCGCGCGCCGGAGGGCCGACCGCGCCCGGCAAGTGACCCCGCGAACGACGGCGGTGTGTTGAGTGGCGCGCGTGCGTCTGCGCTTCTTCGCGGCCGCGCGCGAGGCGACCGGCTGCGCGACGACCGACGTCGATGCCGAGACCCTCGGCGACGCGCTCGTGGCCGCGCGCGAGGCCTACGGTCCCGGGCTCGCTGCGGTGCTCGACTGCGCGCGCGTGTGGGTCAACGGTGACGAGCCGCCCGACGGCACCCGTGCCCGCCTCCACGACGGCGACGAGGTCGCCGTGATCCCCCCCGTCAGCGGCGGCTGACCGCGCGTGGTTGCGTCGCTCACCGTCGTGGAGACGGTCGAGCGACGCACGTGAGGATCGGTCAGGGCTTGTCGGCGGTGACGAGCCAGCTCGCCGATCCGATGCGCACCCCGTCATCGGCCACGTAGGGCTCGAGCGCGGTCGCGATCGCGTCCAGCGCGAGCTCCCACTGCTCGGGCGTCGCCTCACCGAGGAGCGACCGCGTCATCCCGCTGCGCGCGATGAAGTCGCGAGCCTCGACGAGGCCGCCGTGTCCACCGAGGAGGATCTCCACGTCCGCTCGGGCGACGACCACGTCGTCGAGCCCGGCTCGCCGCAACGACGTGACCAGCGGGTCGGGGTCCTCGTAGCGGAACGGTCCCGGCTCGTCGCTCCCGGGGAGGCCGACGGGCGGCGGCCCGATCGCTTCGATCATCGCGGCCATCGGCACCGCCACCCAATGGTTCTCGATCCGCGGGGCCCAGCACGAGAACGAGACCCGGCCACCCGGAGCGAGGGCCTCGGCGAGGTGGGCGAACGCGGCGTCCGGATCGTCGAAGAACATGATCCCGAAGCGACTCACGATGCGATCGAACGGTCCGCCGAGGTCGTCGACCTGTGCGTCCGCGACGACGAAGTCGACGTTCTCGTGGCCGGCCTCCGAGGCGCGCGCCCGGGCGACGCTCAGCATCGGAGCCGACAGGTCGATCCCGCGCGCGTGGCCGCGCGGTCCGACCAGCGTCGCGGCGTCCATCGTCAACGCACCGTTGCCGCAGCCGACGTCGAGGACACGATGACCGGCGGCGATCCCGGCTCGCTCGAGCACGAGGTGCCCGATCGGCCCGAGCATGTCGTCGAAGAGCGCGGCGTGCTCGACCCACTCGCGTGAGTCGTCGCCGTTCCAGTACTCGCGCTGCTGCGCGTTCGGCACCACGGTCATGCCGGCACGCTACTGGTAGCCTCGTGAGGATGTCCGAGCCGCGACGCCGCCGCGTCGATGTGATGCTCGCACCCGAGTACCTCGAGGGCCTCGGTGACCAGTCGCTCGAGCAGGTGCGCGCGAAGCACGAGGAATGCCTCGAGGTCGAGACCGAGGTCTCCTACGTGCGGCGGCTCGCCCAGGCTCGCATCGACATCGTGCGCGCCGAGCTCGACCGCCGCGCCGCCGGCGGTTCGGTCGGAGACCTCGTCTCGGCCCTGCCGCGGATCCTGGCCGACGACACGCCTCGGGCGGCACCGGAGCGGAGCCGCCTGCCGCGCCACCTCGCGCCGTCGCCCAACATCGAGTGGAAGCGCGGCCTGGAGCACCTGATCACCGACGCGACGCTCGTGAACCTGCCGACGATGTCCGACGAGGCGCTCGAGCAGACGATCACGAAGCTCGGAGAGCTCGAGCGCGAGACCTCCGAGCGTCGCCGGCGCCTGCACGCGGTGATCGACACCGTCGAAGCGGAGCTGGCCGCGCGCCACGTCGCTCAGGCCTGAGCACGACGCGTGGCCGACGCGATCGAGAACCGACTCCGAGACCTCGGCGAGTTCATCCGCGATCGTCGCCACGACGCGAAGCTGTCGGTGCGCAAGATGAGCGAGCTGGCAGGGATCTCGAACCCGTACCTGAGTCAGATCGAGCGAGGCCTTCGCAAGCCCAGCGCGCAGATCCTCCAGCAGATCGCGGCGGCGCTCCGCATCTCGGCCGAGACGCTGTACGTGCGTGCGGGCTTCCTCGAGGAGCGAGACGGCGACGCGCCCGATCTCGAGCGCGAGATCGATCGTGACCCGACGCTGTCGGAGCGCCAGAAGGAGATCCTGCTCGAGGTGTACCGCTCGTTCCGGGCCGACGGCGGCGATCCGCCGCGTCGGGTCGAAAAGTAGGATGGCTGCTCCTATGCCCGTTCGGCGTGTCGCGATGCTCAGCCTCCACACCTCGCCCCTGGCGCAACCGGGCGCGGGCGACGGCGGCGGCATGAACGTCTACGTGCGGTCGCTCGCGAGCGCGCTGGCCAAGGCCGGGGTCGAGTGCGACGTCCTCACTCGGGCCGAGGACGGTCGGCGGCCGCAGGTCGTCGAGATCGAGCCCGGCGTCCGCGTCGTCCACGTGCGCGCCGGGCCCGGCGCGCCCGTCGACAAGCACGCGCTGCCGGCGCTCTTCGACGAGCTCCTCGCCGCGTCACGCGAGCACCTGCTGCGCAGCGCCGACGTCGACGCGCTGCACGCGCACTACTGGATCTCCGGGCACGTCGCACACCAGCTCAAGCACGAGCTCGACCTCCCGCTGGTCACGACGTTCCACACCCTCGCGAGCACGAAGCGCGCGGCGGGGGTCGACGACGACGTCGCGGTCCGAGCCCGCATCGAGAGCGAGATCGTGGCGTGCAGTGACCGGCTCATCGCCTCGGCGCCCGACGAGGAGTCCGAGCTCGTGCGCGACTACGGGGCCGAGCCCGACCTGGTCGAGATCATCCCGCCCGGCGTCGACCACCGCGTCTTCTTCCCGGCCGACCAGGCGACCGCGCGCCGAGCCGTCGGCCTGCACGTCGAGGGCCCGGTCGTCCTCTTCGTGGGCCGGATCCAGGCCCTCAAGGGCATCGACCTCGCGATCGAGTCGCTCGCGGCGCTCCCCGAGCCGGCGACGCTGGTGGTGATCGGCGGCCCGAGCGGCACCGACGGGCCGGCCGCGCTCGCCCGGCTGCACGAGCTCGCCGACGAGCTCGGCGTCGCCGAGCGGGTGCGCTGGGTCCCGCCCCAGCCCCACGAGGCCCTCGCCGACTGGTACCGCGCGGCCGACGTCTGCCTGGTGCCGTCGCGCTCGGAGTCGTTCGGCCTCGTCGCGCTCGAGGCGGCCGCGTGCGGCACCCCGGTCGTCGCGGCCGACGTCGGAGGGCTGCGCTCCCTCGTCGACGACGAGCACACCGGCTTCCTCGTCTCGCCCCGCACCCCCGAGGCCTTCGCCGAGCCCGTCGCCCGGCTGCTCGGAGACCGGGCGCTCGCTCGCACGATGGGTTCTCGTGCCGCAGCGCGGTCGGCCGGCTACACGTGGAACATGACTGCGGCACGACTGCGCCGCGTCTACGCCGACGTCGGCGCGCGCGAGCTCGTCTCCTGCACCTGAGCGGGGCCCGGGTGGCGGTCGCGTGACCGGCGACGATCCCCGCGAGCTCGCCGAGCGCGAGCAGGCGGCGCACCAGCTGCTCGTCGCGCACCTCGAGGGCGTCGTCGCGCACGAGCCCTACATCCAGACGGTCGAGTACGACCCCGAGCTGCGGCGGTGGTACGTACGGTTCGGCTGTGACGGTCGCGACGCGACGACGATCTACTTCGACCTGCACCAGCGCACGTTGCGCTACGAGGTGTACTTCCTCCCCGACCCACCGACGAACCATCTCGAGCTCTATCGCTTCGTCCTCCAGCGCAACCACGGGCTGTACGGCGCCCGCTTCTCGATCGGACCCGATGGCGACCTCTACCTGACGGGTCGGGTGGCGCTCGAGCACCTGACCGTCGACGAGCTCGATCGGGTGATCGGTGTGCTGTACGAGCTCGTCGAGACGTGGTTCCAACCGGTCGTGCGGCTCGCGTACCCACCTCGCACCGGCATGTGACGCAGGCCCACCGCTGTCGGCGGCGGTCGTCACATGCGTCGGTTCGCGCGTCCGTTCACGTCGGGTAGGTTGCGCGGGCTCGGGCCCGAGGTGCAGGACGGCCCGGCCCGTTCGGGGAAGTGCGGGTCGGACCCGATGGTTCCTCGGGCCCGGCCTTTCGTCCGCGCCCACTCCGGCAGCAGGTGGTGGGCGTTAGCCTGCGCACGATGTCGACGCTCGCGCTGCTCGGCGGGGGCCGCATGGGCGAAGCGCTGGTCCAGGGCCTCCTCGATGCCGGTTGGGACGCGGAGTCGATCGTCGTGGCCGAGGTCGACGGCGATCGGCGCCGGGCGCTCGAGGAGCGCTTCGCGGGCGTGCGGGTCGTGCCCAGCCCGGCCTGGGCCGCTGCCGACGTCGACGTCGTCGTGGTGGCCGTGAAGCCGGGCGACGTGGCAGGGGCCCTGGAGCAGGCCTCGACCAGCCTCGCGGCCGGCACGCTCGTCCTCTCGATCGCGGCCGGGGTCCGCATCGGGATCGTCGAGGCCGCGGTGCCCGGACGGCCGGTCGTCCGCGCGATGCCGAACACCCCGGCGCTCGTCGGGAAGGCGGCGACCGCGATCGCCGGCGGCCGCCACGCGACCGACGAGCACCTGGTCCTCGCCGAGCAGATCCTCGGCGCGGTCGGGGTCGTGGTGCGGGTCCCCGAGGAGCACCTCGACGCGGTCACGGGCCTCTCGGGCTCGGGTCCTGCGTACGTGTTCCTGGTGGCCGAGGCCCTCATCGAGGCGGGCGTGCTGGCCGGGCTGCCCCGCCCGGTGGCCGATGCGCTGACTCGCGAGACGCTCCTCGGCGCGGCGACCCTCCTTGCCGAGGGCGAGCGGCCCGAGCAGCTGCGCGCTGCCGTCACCTCGCCCGGCGGCACGACCGCCGCCGCCATCCACGTGCTCGAGCAGCAGGGTGTGCGCGCCGCGCTCGTCGACGCGGTGCGCGCGGCCGCCCGCCGCTCCCGGGAGCTGGGGGCGGAATGAGCCGCCGTCCGCGCAAGAACCGGCCGCCGCGCCTCGACGACCTTCCCGCGTTCTCGCCGGTCACCGCCGACCGACCGTCCGACCCACCGACGCTGGGCCGCCTCCTCGCCGACCGGCGCGTCGCGGGTCCGCACGCCCGAATCGGCGCCGGCGAGATGTCTGCGCTGCTCACCCGACTGGCCGCGGGCCATGCCGACGCGACGCTCGGCCTCGACCTCGGACGGGTCCCGCGCGAGGAGGCCGAGTCCGCGCTCGACGCGGTGTGGGGCGCGCCCACGAGAGCAGCCCGCATGACGATCGACCCCGAGCGGACGACGGTCGCGGTCGCGCGCGCCGCTGACCGCCTCGCCACCGTCGCTCGCGACCGGGGTCGCGTCGCGCTCGCCACCGGCCGCCCCGCGTCGCTCCTGAGCTGCTACGGCGCCATCGCCGACGCGCTCGACGACGCCGGCGCGCGGGTCGTCGACCTGGGCGCGTTCGGACCGTTCCAGGGCAGCCGCTCACTGTGGTGGGTCGACGGCGTCGCCGCGGTCACCGACGGAGCGAGCCTCCTCGCCGACGACGGGATCGCGACCGGCGACGAGTGGCTGTTCTCGGTCGGCCGCCCCGACCTGCTGGTGTGCGACCGAGGGTTCGCCGCGGCCGGGGTCGCCGCCGGGATCGACACCATCGCCTTCGCCGACCTCGATGCCGTGGTCCTCGGGGTCGCCGAGCGCCGAGAGCGGCCCGTCCGGGTCGTCCCCATCGACGAGCAGCGCCCGCCCGGGGCCTACGACCCCCTCGTCGAGGCCATGATCGGGGCCCTCGAGCCCTGCCCGCAGCCCTGAGCCGCCCCGGCACCCGGGGCCCCCGGCCCCCTCTGGTCACACTCGACAACACGCGCCCCGGGCGCCTACGCTGCCATCCTTCGAGCGGGGGAGAGGGGTGAGCCGCGTGGCGCAGTCCTTTGCAAAGGCACGCTTCCTGACCGTTCAGGAAGTGGCGGACATGCTGCGGGTGTCGTCGATGACGGTGTACCGCTTGATCAAGAACAACGAGCTGCCGGCGGTGCGTGTCGGCCGGTCGTTCCGCGTCCGCGACACCGACGTCGACGCGTACCTGGCGTCGCGCTACACCCAAGCCGGCTGAGTCGAGCGGCGCGGCGCCATCCCGCCGCGCCATCCTCGTCTCCGTGACCCGACCCGTCGCCTTCCTCAGCGACTACGGCCTCGCCGACGAGTTCGTCGGCGTCTGCAAGGGCGTGATGCTCGGCCGCGCGCCCGATCTCGTCATCGTCGACGTCACCCACGAGGTCGCACCCCACGACGTGCGCGCCGGTGGGCTGGCCCTCGTGCGCGCCGTGCAGTACCTCCCCCGGGAGGCGGTCGTCCTGGCCGTCGTCGACCCGGGCGTGGGCACCGAGCGACGCCTCCTCGCGATCGACTGCGAGGACGCCTCGTTCGTCGGACCCGACAACGGACTCCTCGCGCCCGCGGTGGCCATGCTCGGCGGCGCGCGACGGGTGATCTCCCTCACGAACGTCGAGCACCACCTCCCCGCACCCGGCCCGACCTTCGCCGGCCGCGACGTCCTCGCCCCCGTCGCCGCGGCGCTCGCCACCGGCACGCCGATCGAGACGCTCGGCGAGCCGGTCGACCCCGCCGGACTCGTCCCCGGGCTGCTCGGCCTCCCGACGGTCGCCGACTCGGGAGCGGTCGAAGCCGAGGTCTGGTGGATCGACCGGTTCGGCAACGCCCAGCTCAACGTGGGTCCCGAGGAGCTGGTCGCGCTGGGCGCCGCCCCCGGTGGCGTCGTGGAGGTGCGCATGGGGGGTCGCGCCAAGTCGGCCCGCTGGGTCGGCACCTACGCCGACGCCAAGGCATCCGAGCTCGTGCTGGTCGTCGACTCCTACGGCCTGTGCTCCCTGGCCCTCGACCGCGCCTCGGCGGCCGCCGAGTTCGGGCTCGCCGAGGGCGGCGCCGTCACGCTGATCCCCCCCGGTGCCGATGCGCCCGGGTCAGGGACCTGACGCGAGGATCGGAGGACCATGCGCCCCGGCACCACCATCGTCATCGTCGCCCTCCTCGTCCTCATCCTCGCCGCCGCCTTCGCGCAGTTCGTCCTCCGCCTCTCGCCCTGACGTCTCGGTCGCTCTCTGCGGGGCGGGGTACCCGCCCCGCGGCCGTTCGCTCCCTGGCGAGCCTCCGCTCGCTCACGCTCGCTGCGGCCGCGGCGCGGCATTCTCGGCACGGCCCGCTCCGCTCCGGAGCTCGACACCGCTGCGCACCGGCCCGGCCCTTGCACGGCCGAGCCCCTGCTCCCTCGCCACCTTGTCTGGTCGACTCGCACGCTCGTCTCCACGGTGCCGAGCGGCGAAGCCGCTCGGCGCCTGGGCTCGGTCGGCTCTTCGAGCCGGGTCTCGGCCGTCGGGCCTTGACGCCGGTGCTCCGCGGTGTCGACTCCTGCGCTCGAAGGAGAGGAACAGGGGCCGTGCTGACGTCGGTGGCTCCGGGTGTGCACGGAAATCTCACTGTGAGTGGCAATTCGGGCTCAAGGTTGCCACCGAGAGCGTCGAAGGGTGGGAAGATCCGGCTCGCGGGCGTGGGTTGTGTGACGCCATCGGCTTCGACCGATGGCGCTCACCGGCCTCCCAGCCCGCCCCAAGGCCCACGCCCGCGGCCGGTCCTTCTTCTCCTCCTCCATGTGGTCGCTCTCTGCGGGGCGGGGTACCCGCCCCGCAGAGGTTCGCTCCCGGTCTCCAGGCGGTCGCCCCTCAGAAGTGAGTGCCGGTTCGCCCGTACGATCGCCGGCGTGAACCTGGTGGAGGTGCTGCTGGCCCAGGGGCTCCCGGAGGCGGCGGCGCTCGTCGACGTCGATCGCACCACGACCTACGCGACGCTCGGCGACCTCGCCGCGTGCGTCGCGGGCTCGCTGACGGCGCGGGGCGTCGAACCGGACGACCGGGTCGCCATCGGTGCGGGCAACGACGCCGGCTTCGTCGCCGCCTACCTCGGGGTGCTCCACGCCGGGGCGATCGCGGTGCCGCTGAACCCGGCCGCGCCGCCGGACGAGCTCGCCCGCGAGCTCGCCGCGGTGCAGCCCCGCCTCGCGCTCGCCGGCGGACCGACGGCATCGACGCTCTCGGCGGCCGGCGCCGAGGTGGTCGGGATCGACCTCGGGTCGCTCGACACGGCGCCGATCGAGCGGGTCGATCGCGCCGACGCCGACGTCGCGGTGCTGCTCTTCACCTCGGGGACCGCGGGCGCACCGAAGGCCGCCATGCTGACCCACGGGAACCTCGCGGCGAACGTCCGGCAGGTGCTCGACCATCCCGGCCTGGCCCTGCGGCCCGACGACCGCGCGTTGGCGCTGCTGCCGTTCCACCACGTCTTCGGGCTGAACGTCTCGCTCGGCGTGTCGCTCGCGGCCGGCGCCGCGGTCGTGCTCGTCGACCACTTCGATGCCGCGGCGTCGGTCGCGCGCATCCGGAGCGAGCGGGTGAGCGTGGTCGCCGGCGTGCCCACGATGTTCGCGGCATGGCTCGAGCTCGACGCCGCGGCCGGTCCGTCCGATGCGTTCGCATCGGTCCGGCTCGCCGTGTCCGGTGCCGCCCCACTGCCGGACGAGATCGCGGCGGGGTTCCACCGTCGCTACGGCGTCGTCGTCCACCAGGGCTACGGCCTCACCGAGGCGTCGCCGATCGTGACCACGACCGCGCTCGACGACCACGATCCGCGCGCCGGCTCGATCGGCCCCCCGCTGCCCGGCGTCGAGGTGCGCCTGGTCGACACCGACGGCTCCGACGTGCTCGCCGGCGACCCGGGAGAGGTCTGGGTCCGTGGCCCCAACGTGTTCCCCGGGTACTGGCACGACCCGGAGGCCACCGCACGCGTCCTCACCGAGGACGGCTGGCTGCGGACCGGCGACGTCGCCGTCGTCGAGGACGGCGAGCTGCGGATCGTCGACCGGGCCAAGGACCTGGTGATCGTCTCGGGCTTCAACGTGTACCCCGTGGAGGTCGAGGACGTGCTGCGCGACCTCGACGGGGTGCGCGACGCGGCCGTCGTCGGCGAGCCGCACCCCCGGTCGGGCGAGACGGTCGTGGCCTACGTCGTCCCCGAGCCGGGCGTGACGCTCGACCCCGAGGCGATCAGGGCCGGTTGCGCTCGCGCGCTCGCGCGCTACAAGTGCCCGTCACGCGTCGAGGTCCTCGACGAGCTCCCACGGTCGATCGCGGGCAAGCTCGTGCGGCGTCAGCTCCGCGCGAGCTGAGGTCGCTCGCTCGGGGCGGGTCGGCGACCCTCGGCGACGAGGAACCCCGCGTAGATGACCGTGATCCCGACCGCCAGGCTGAGCGTGAAGGCTTCGTCGTGCCCGATCGCGCCCTGGACGAGGCCGCCGCTCGAGAGCACGAGCGTGCCCAGCGCGATGAGCCCGTTCGCCGCGGCGAGCCGGGCCGACCGTGGCTCGTCCCGGGCGCGCGCGTACCGGTAGCCCGACCAGAGCGCGCCGCCGAGGATCACCACGGCGCCGACGCCGCTCCCGATCGCCGCCAGCGCGCGTGGCAGGGCGTCGAACACCTCGCTCCCGACGGGGATCTCGCGACCGGAGACCGCCGCCATCGGGGCAGCCAGCACGGCGCCTGCGGCGAAGCCGGAGAACACGAGGAGCCACGGTCGCACCCGGGCCCCGACGGGGCCGAGGACCAGGTACACGGTGCCGAGGGCGAGCCAGGGCACGTTGAGGATCGCGCCGAGCAGGTAGAAGACGCGGAACGTGCCGGTGTCCCAGCCGGTGCCCACCCCGACCGCGAGGGCGGCCGAGGCGCCCGCGAACATCACGAGGGCCACCGTCCACGCCGCGAGGTGCGACGTCCGCCGGGCGGTCCAGCGCACGAACGTGGCCTCCGCGAACAGCGAGGCCACCGCGGTGGCCACGAACGCGAGGGCGATCACCACGGGCGCGAGCGTACGAGGGGACGTGCGGGCGTCACCGCTCCGCCCACTGCGGGCGATGCCCCGGCCAACTTTGTGAATTCGTGCACGAGCGGGCGTAGGCTCTCTGGTCCACGTCCGGCCCGACGGCGAGGGGGCCCGCCCCCCGCCGAGCACGAGGGAGCAGCCGTCATCGCCGAGCCTCGCCCCATCCCCGAGGCCACCGTCGCCCGGCTCCCGCTGTACTACCGGTCGCTGCTCGAGATCGACGACAGCAGGGGCACGGTGTCGTCCGAGCAGCTCGCCGAGCTGGCCGGCGTCAACGCGGCGAAGGTGCGCAAGGACCTCTCCTACCTCGGCTCCTATGGGACGCGCGGGGTGGGCTACGACGTCGCCGAGCTGGTCGACGAGATCGCCCACGAGCTCGGGCTCACCCACGACTGGCCGGTGGCCATCGTCGGCCTCGGCAACCTCGGGCGCGCCCTCGCGAACTACCGAGGGTTCGGCGCGCGGGGCTTCCGGATCGTCGCCCTCGTCGACGCCGACCCGGGAGTGGTCGGGACCCGCGTCGGCGACCTCGACATCGAGTCGATCGACGACCTCGACGCCATCGTGGCCGCCCGCGAGGTCGCGATCGGGGTGATCGCCACGCCGGCCGCGGCCGCGCAGGACGTCACCGACCGGCTCGTCGCCGCGGGCGTCGGCTCGATCCTCAACTTCGCGCCTGCGGTGGTCGCCGTCCCCGACGGCGTGTCGCTGCGCAAGGTCGACCTCGCGACCGAGCTGCAGATCCTGTCCTTCTACCAGCAGCACCGCGCCGAGGTGCCGACGTGATGCGCGCTCGCGCGAGACGCTGGTGAGATGACCGCCGCCTCGCCGCCCGACCCCGAGCGCCGGGGTCTCGGTGGCTACCCGGTCAACCTCCTCGTCGAGGGGCGCCGCTGCGTCGTCGTCGGGGCGGGGCGGATCGCCGCACGAAAGGTCGAGGCCCTGCTCGAGGCCGGCGCGGTCGTCCATGTCGTCGCGCCCGAGGTGGGGGACGAGATCGCGACGTGGCGTGACGAGGGTCGCCTGAGCGTCGACGAGCGACCGTTCGAGGCGAGCGACCTCGACGCCGCGTGGCTCGCCACGACGGCCACGAGCGAGGCCGACGTCAACCGGGCGGTGTTCGAGGCCGGCCAGGCCCGGCGGATCTGGGTCAACGCCGCCGACGACCCCGCCCACTGCTCGTTCACGCTCATGTCGGTCGTCCGTCAGGGCGATCTGGTCGTCACCATCGGCACCGGGGGGCGCAGCCCCGCCCTGGCGACCTACCTCAAGGACCACGTGGCCCAGGAGATGGGCCCGGAGTGGGCCGATCTGCTGGAGATGCTGTCCGAGGCCCGGGAGCGACTCCGGGCCGGCGGGACCTCCAGCGAGTCGGTCGATTGGAAACGTGCCCTCGACTCGGGCATGCTCGATCTGATCCGCTCCGGCCGCAGGGCGGAGGCAAAGGAGCTCCTCGAGGCGTGTCTCTCGTCGTCGTCGGACTGAACCACCGCACCGCGGCAGTCGACCTGCTCGAGCGGATGACGGTGCCGCCCGTGGGCCTCCCGAAGGCGCTCCAGGACCTCGCGGGTCGGGAGCACCTGGCCGAGGTCGTCCTCCTCTCGACCTGCAACCGGACCGAGGTGTACACCCGCACCACCCGGTTCCACGACGGGATCGACGACGTCCGGCACTTCCTCGCCGACTCGTCGGGCCTCGACCCCGACGCCCTCGCCGAGCAGCTCTACACGTACCACGACGAGGCCGCGGTGGCGCACCTGTTCGGGGTCGCCTCGGGGCTCGACTCGATGATCATCGGCGAGCACGAGATCCTCGGGCAGGTCCGGGAGGCCTGGCAGGTCGCGGAGCGCGAGGCGACGATCGGCCAGCTGCTGTCGCGCACGTTCCGCCAGGCGATCGAGGTCGGCAAGCGCGCCCGCACCGAGACCGGCATCGGCCGCCACGCGGTGTCCGTGTCGTCGGCCGCTGTGCGCGTCGCGGCCGAGCAGCTCGGATCGCTCGAGGGCAAGCGGGTGCTCCTGCTCGGCGCCGGCGAGGTCGGCGAGGGGATGGCCCTCGCGCTCTCGGGTGCCGGCGTCGACGAGATCGTCGTCGCCAACCGCAGCCGCAGCCGCGGCCAGCAGCTCGCCGCCCGATTCGGAGGGCGCGCCGTGCCCCTCGACGACGTGATGGACGTCCTGGTGTCCTGCGACGTCCTGCTCGCGTCGACCGGGGCGACCGGGACGCTCATCGAGCGCGGCGACATGGAAGAGGTGATGCGCCGCCGCGACGGCCGGGCCCTGCTCGTGGTCGACATCGCCGTGCCCCGCGACGTCGATCCCGGCGTCGGCCAGGTGTTCGGCGTGAAGCTGCTCGACATCGACGACCTCAAGGCGGTCGGCGAGGAGTCGCTGGAGCAACGCCGGGCCGAGGTCGGCAAGGTGCGGGTGATCATCTCCGACGAGATCGACCGCTTCCGGGTCGAGCGCTTCGCCCGTGAGGTGGCCCCCCTGATCTCCTCGTTGCGAGAGCACGTCGAGGGCCTTCGGGCCGGAGAGCTGGAGCGGGCGGGGGCGAAGCTCGACGCCCTCGATCCCGCCGCCCGTGAGCTCGTCGAGCAGATCACGCGGGCCTTCGCCAACAAGGTCCTCCACGAGCCCACGGTCCGCCTCAAGGACGCGTCCGGGACCGCCGTCGGCGAGCTCTACGCCGACGCGCTCGCCGCGCTCTTCGCGCTCGACGAGCCGCCGTCGTCTCCCGACGAGTGACGTCCGGCTCGCTGCGGGTCGCGACGCGAGGCAGCGCCCTGGCGCGCTGGCAGGCCGAGCGGGTCGTCGCGTTGCTGGGCGACGACGCGGAGCTGGTCATCGTGCACACGACCGGCGACCAGCAGGCGGACGTGCCGCTGCACACGATCGGCGGGACCGGGGTGTTCGTGAAGGAGGTGCAGGAGGCCGTGCTCGACGGGAGGGCCGACATCGCCGTCCACTCCGCCAAGGACCTCCCGGCCGAGACCCCCGATGGTCTCGTCCTCGCCGCCTTCCCCGAGCGGGGGGACGCGCGCGACGCGCTCGTCGGCTCCACGCTCTCGGCGCTGCCCACCGGTGCGGTGATCGCGACGGGTTCGGTGCGCCGCCGGGCGCAGCTCGCCGCCCTGCGCCCCGACGTCGGGTTCGCCGAGCTGCGCGGCAACATGCAGACGCGGCTCGACAAGGCGGAGCACTTCGACGCCATCGTCGTGGCCGCCGCGGCGCTCGACCGCCTCGGGCTCGCGGACCGCATCACCGAGCGCCTGGGCCCGCGCGACATGCTGTCGCAGGTCGGCCAGGGTGCCCTCGCGGTCGAGTGCCGCGCCGACGACGCGGCAACTCGGGATCGCGTCGGGGCGATCGACGACGACGACGTCCGTGACGCGGTGAGCGCAGAGCGCGCGTTCCTGCGCGAGCTCGGCAGCGGCTGCTCGCTGCCCGTCGCCGCCCACGCGGCGGTCGTCGAGGGTGACGACGTCGACGGGCGAGCGATCGCGATCGACGGGCTCGTCGCGTCGTACGACGGCGCGCGCGTCCGTCGTGGCGCGCGGATCGACGACGACCCCGAGCGAGCGGGCCGTGAGCTCGCGGCGACGCTCGTGCCCGCCGGGGAGGTGCTCGGGTGACGGTCTGGCTGGTGGGCGCGGGGCCCGGCGATCCCGGGCTGCTCACGTTGCGGGGCGCCGAGGTGCTCGCGGCTGCCGAGGTCGTGGTCCACGATCGCCTCGCGAGCGCCGCCCTGCTCGAGCTCGCGCCGCCCGACGCCCTGCGGGTCTCCGTCGGGAAGGCGCCGGGACACGTCGAGATGGACCAGGACGGCATCAATGCGGTGCTCGTGGAGCACGGTCGGGCCGGCCGACGGGTCGTGCGCCTGAAGGGCGGTGACCCCTTCGTCTTCGGCCGAGGCGGCGAGGAGGCGGAGGCGCTCGCCGCCGCGGGCGTCCCCTACGAGGTGGTGCCCGGAGTCACGAGCGCGATCTCGGCGCCGGCGTACGCGGGCATCCCGGTGACGCATCGGGGCCTCTCGACCCACGTCACGATCGTGACCGGGCACGAGGACCCGACGAAGGGTCGGAGCGACGTCGATTGGGAGGCGCTCGCGCGTGCGGGCGGGACGTTGGTGATCCTCATGGGGGCCGCGCGCATCGGCGACATCGCGGCGCGCCTGGTCGCCGGTGGTCGCGCGCCGGAGACGCCCGTCGCCGCGGTGCGCAACGGCACCCGACCCGACCAGACGACGGTGCGGGCGACGCTGGGCACGATCGGCGATGCCGACGTCGCGCCGCCGTCCGCGATCGTCGTCGGCGACGTCGCCGGGCTCGACTTCGGCTGGTTCGAGGACCGCCCGCTCTTCGGTCGCCGGATCGCGATCACCCGGGCCCGGGAGCAGGCGAGCGGGCTGCGCCAGCAGCTCGAAGCGCTGGGCGCCGACGTGCTGGAGGTGCCGGCGATCCTGATCGAGCCGTTGGCCTTCGAGGTGCCCTCGCTCGACGACTACGCGTGGCTCGTGCTCACGTCGGCGAACGGCGTTGTCGCGCTGTTCGAGGCGCTCGCGCGCTCCGGCCGCGACGCCCGAGCACTGGGGGGCGTCCGTGTCGCGGCGATCGGCCCCGGGACGGCCGACGCGCTCGCGCTCTTCGGGGTGCGCGCGGACCTCGTCCCCGAGCGGTTCGTCGCCGAGGCGCTGCTCGAGGCGTTCCCGGACCCCGATGCGCCCGGCGCGCGCGTGCTGCTCGCCCGGGCCGAGCAGGCCCGGGACGTCCTGCCCGACGGGCTCACCGAGCGGGGCTACGACGTCGAGGTGCTGCCGGTGTACCGCACGGTGCGGGCGGAGCCCGATCCGGGCGTGCTCGAGGTCGTGCGGGCGGGTGCGGTCGACGCGATCACCTTCACCTCGTCGTCGACCGTCACAAACTTCTGCGACGTGGTGGGCACGTTGCCCTCACCGCAACCGCTCGTCGTGTCGATCGGCCCGATCACGTCGCAGACCGCCCGTGAACGCGGCCTGCGCGTGGACGCCGAGGCCGCCGAGCACACGATCGACGGTCTCGTCACCGCCCTGCTGGAGCGCCTCTCTTCCGTTGCGTAGCTCACCGTCGTCACGACGGTCGAGCGACGCACGTCAGGCGGCGCCCCGCTCCAGCTGCGCGCGGATCTCGTTCGCCAGCGCGACGCGCGTGTCGACCTGGAGCTTCGAGTACAGCCGTCCGACGTGGGACTCGACGGTGCGGCGCGACACGAACAGCCGCTCGGCGATCTCCCCGTTGCGCAGCCCCTCGTTGATGAGCCGCGCCACCTCTCGCTCGGCGTCGGTCAGCGCGTCCCAGCCCGTCGTCGCCCGCGTGCGACTCCCTCGTGCTCCGGTGCGCACGCCGAGGCCGCGCAAGCTCGCCGTGATCCTCCGAGCATCGCGGGCCGCACCGAGCCGCTCCGCGGTCGCCAGCGCCGAGGTCAGCGCGGCGACGGCGGCGTCGCTCCGGCCCGCGCGCAGATGTGCGTACCCGGCGGCTTCACGGGCTTCGAGCTCGTCGAGGGCGCGCTGCACACCGGCGGAAGCCGTCGGCCGCGGCCCCGAGCAGCTCAGCATCGTCCGCGACCAGTCCACGCTCCTGCAGCGCGGTGGCCCGCGCGCCGGTCGTCGCGGCGCGCGACGCGATCTCCTCGATGTCGTCGACGACGTCGCGCGCAGCGTCGATCCGGCCCGCGACGAGTGCGACGCGGACGCAGGTCGGCCCCGTCCACAGTCGAGCGGCGTGCATGCCCATCCGCTGCTCGAGGGCGTTGTGCTCGAGCAGCACCGACGCGGCGGCGTCCACGTCGCCGTTCGCCTCCAGCACCTTGGCGCTCAGCAGGACGAGCAGCTCCGAGCCGGACGAGTCGAGCTCACCGCCGCGCAGGCTCGCCTGGTACCGGGCCAGTGACGCCTCGGCCGAAGGGGCGTCGCCGCGATGGTGGGCGATGAGCCCCTTCACGCCGTCGGTCGCGATCACGCCGAAGCGCGTGCCGTAGTCCTCGGCGAGCCGGTCGGCCGTGTCGGCGGCCGCGAGCGCGTCGTCCCAGCGACCGCCGAACCACTCGACTCGCTGCTGTGTGAGGTAGTAGCTGCGCAGCACGAGCACCTGTCCGAACGCCGAGGCCTGCCGGCGGCCTTCCTCGACGACCGAGCGAGCCTCGTCGATGCGGTCGCCGAGCTGGAGCGCGAGACCGAGGAACGTGTGCGGCGTGCGCCGCAGCGCGGTCGCGTCGTCACCGACGAGGGCGACCGCGCGCTCGCCGGCCTCGATCGCCGCCGCGGGCTCGGCGAGGAAGTTGAGCACTTCGCACCGCGTCGCGAGCGCCTCGACCTGGACCGCCACGATCCCGAGCCGCTCGCCCTCGGCCAGCGCGGCGTCGGCCTCGCGGAGCGCCTGCTCGTGCTCGTACGTCCACATGCGGGTCATCGCCTGATGGGCCAGCGCGTTGGCGGCCGCGTGCTCGTCGAGCGCCGAGGTCTCCAGCGCGGCGGTGAAGGCGGCCACCGCCTCGGACGGTCGACCCAGGTGGAACGACGCGTTCCCGTGCACCACGTGAGCGCGGGCGACGAGGGGCAGCGATGCGGTCGGATCGCCGATGACCGCCTCGGCCTGGCGAGCAGCCTCCTCGGTGCGCCCGGAGCTGAGCAGCGCGCTCGCCCGCGCCGTCGCGAGCTCGGCGCGCCCGACGTCGCCGGACGCGAGCTCGAGCGCGCGCTCGAGCAGGTCGGCCGCGGCATCCGGCTGCTTCGCCGCCATCCCCGCCGCCGCCCGGCCCAGTGCCGCCACGACGTCGGGGTCGCCGCGCGTCGCGCCGAGCACGAGGTGGCGGGCGACGACGGCCGGCTCCGCGCGCCCTTCCAGGACCCGCGCCGCCTCCCGGTGCCAACCCGTGCGCACCGCTTCGGGCAGATCGTCGTAGAGCGCCTCGCGGATGAGGTCGTGGCGGAAGGCGACGAGCTCACCGGTCGGGTCGAGCAGCCCGACCTTCGTCGCATCGGCGATCGCGGATCCGGTGTCGGCGATCGACGTGCCGAGGAGCGCGGCGACGTCCTCGAGCCGCCCCGTACCGCCGAGCACCGCCGCGACCGACAGCGCCTGCCGCGCCTTGCCGTCGAGCGCCGCGACCCGCTGGAGCACCGCGGCCCGCACGGGGGCGGGGAGGTCGCCCGGGTCGTCGGAGCTCTCGGTCGGTGAGCTGGACCCCAGCGCCTGGAAGAGCTCCAGGGCCAGGAAGGGGTTGCCACCCGCGCGCTGCAACCGCTCGACGACGTCGGCTCCGGGCGTCGCACCCGAGACGTCGGCGATGATCTGGACGAGGGACTCGTCGTCGATCGGACCGAGGGCGCAGTGCAGCGCTCCCAACCGCTCGCATCCGTCGACCAGGCGGGTCAGCTCGGCCGAGCGAGGGGCCGGTCGCATCGCCACGAGCACGAGCACGCCGAGCGCGTGGCTGCGCCGAACGATCGCCCACAGCGACGCCAGCGTCGCCCGGTCGGCCCAGTGCGCGTCGTCGATCGCGAGCAGCACCGGTCGACGGGCCGCGAGCTGCTCGACGAGGTCGACGAAGGCGTCCTGGGCGAGGAACCGGGCCTCGGCGCTGCCCAGGCCGCGGCCGCGGGCGAGGGAGCCGTCGGGCGTCCCCAACGCCTCGATCAGCGGCCCGAAGGGGCGATCCGACTCGAGCTCCTCGCCGGAGCCTCGGTGGACGTCGACTCCTCGCTCCAGTGCCTCCTGGCACAGGACGTCGAGCAGGCGCGTCTTGCCGATCCCCGCCTCGCCCTCGACGAGCGCGACGGCACCACTCCCCGCGCCGAGCTCGTCGAGGGTCGCTCGTAGCGCCTCGAGCTCGGGTGCACGTCCTCGGAGTCGTGTCCCCACTGTCGTCCGCCTCGCCGAGGATCGTACGACCACCGCAGCATCAGCGGCCCGGTGCCTGGCCGTTCGTCGGGGTCGCCCACGTACCATTGAGGCGTGGCGTTCCCACAGCACCGCCCTCGCCGACTCCGTCGCACCGCCGCGATGCGCCGGCTCGTGGCCGAGGCCCGCCTCGGCGTCGACGACCTGGTCGCGCCGCTCTTCGTGAAGCAGGGCATCGACGCACCGGAGCCGGTGGTGTCGATGCCCGGGGTCCTCCAGCACACCCAGGAGAGCCTCCGCAAGGAGGTGCGCGCGCTCGCCGACCTCGGTGTGCCGGCCGCCATCCTCTTCGGCATCCCGTCGGTGAAGGACGCCCGCGGCTCGAGCGCCGACGCCGCCGACGGGGTCGTGCAGGTCGCGCTGCGGTCGCTGCGCGACGAGGTCGGCGACTCGATGGTGCTGATCGCGGACGACTGCCTCGACGAGTACACCGATCACGGCCACTGCGGGATCACCACGACCGACGGCACCGTCGACAACGACGCGACCCTCGTGCGCTACGCGGAGATCGCGGTGGCGCAGGCCGATGCTGGTGCCGACGTGGTCGCGCCCTCCGGGATGATGGACGGACAGGTCGGCGCGATCCGCGACGCGCTCGACAGCGCAGGTCACCACGACACGGCGATCCTGGCCTACGCGGTGAAGTACGCGTCGGCGCTCTACGGGCCGTTCCGTGACGCCGCCGAGTGCGCGCCTGGCTTCGGTGACCGCCGGAGCTACCAGATGGAGGTGGCGAACGTCCGTGAAGCGTCGCTCGAGGCGAGCCTCGACCTCGATGAGGGCGCCGACATGATCATGGTGAAGCCTGCGGTCGCGCACCTGGACGTGATCGCTGCGCTCCGCGCGGCCGTCGACGTGCCGCTCGCGGCCTACCACGTGAGCGGCGAGTACTCGATGGTGAAGGCGGCGGCGGAGCGAGGGTGGCTCGACGGTGACGCGGTCGTCTGGGAGCACCTGACCGCGATCAAGCGAGCCGGCGCCGACTTCGTCATCACCTATTCGGCGCGCGAGGTGGCCGAACGTCTCCAGCGAGGGTGACGTGAGCGAGCGCTTCGACCGCGCCCGGGCGGTCATCCCCGGCGGCGTGTCGTCGCCGGTGCGGTCCTTCGACGGCGTCGGCGGCGAGCCCTTCTTCGTGGCCCGCGCCGAGGGTGCGCGGCTGTTCGACGTCGACGGGAACGAGTACGTCGACTTCGTCCAGTCGTGGGGCGCTTCGATTCTCGGGCACGCGCATCCGAGGGTCGTCGAGGCGGTGCAGCGCGCCGCGGCCGACGGCACGTCGTACGGCGCACCCACGATGCGCGAGGTCGAGCTCGCCGAGGCGATCGCCGAGCGCGTCGCCTCGGTCGAGAAGGTGCGGCTGGTGTCGTCGGGCACCGAGGCCGCGATGACGGCGGTGCGACTCGCGCGCGGCGCGACGGGCCGGCCCAAGATCCTGAAGTTCGTCGGCTGCTACCACGGACATCTCGACGCGCTCCTCGTCGGAGCCGGCAGCGGCGTCGCGACCCTCGGCATCCCGGGGTCGGCGGGGGTCACGGAGGGCACGGTCGCGGACACCGTGGTCGTCCCGTACAACGACCCGGCGGCGGTCGACGTGGCGTTCTCCGAGCACGGCAGCTCGCTCGCTGCCGTCCTGGTCGAGCCGATCGCCGCGAACACCGGGCTGGTGCCACCCGTCGCCGGGTTCCTGCAGCACCTCCGCGCGCGCTGTCGCGAGCACGGCGCGCTGCTGGTCTTCGACGAGGTCATCACCGGCTTCCGGGTCGGTCTCGGCGGCGCTCAGGCGCGCCTGGGCATCACGCCCGACCTGTCGATCTTCGGGAAGGTCATCGGCGGCGGGCTGCCCCTCGCCGCGGTGGGCGGTCCGGCCGCGCTCATGGACCTGCTCGCGCCGGTCGGCCCCGTGTACCAAGCCGGCACGCTCTCGGGGAACCCGCTCGCGACCGCGGCGGGCCTGGCGGTGCTCGCCGAGCTCGACGAAGGCTCCTACCAGCAGCTCGAGAAGACGGCCGCCCGGCTCGTCGACGGGCTCGCGGCCGCGGCGAGCGATGCCGGGGTCGCGCTCCAGACGCCGCGTGCCTTCACGCTCGCCGGCGTGTTCTTCGCCGACGCGCCCGTGCTCGACCACGAGGAGGCGAAGGCCGCCGACGCGACCTCGTACCGTGCGTTCTTCCACGCCCTGCTCGACCAGGGCGTGTTCTTCGCGCCGAGCCCCTTCGAGGCCCTCTTCCCGAGCCTCGCCCACTCGGACGCCGACATCGACCGCACCCTCGCCGCAGCCGCCGACGCGCTCGCGTCGCTCCCCGGCCGGGAGTGACGTCGGCGCGTCGACCCCTTCATCGTTTCGGCGTCAGCACACCCGCGTCGGTCGGGTCTGCTGACGCCAGAACGGTCAGGGCGCGATGCCGAGGTGCGCCAGGATCACGTCGTGCCACGACGCCGCGTCGAAGGGGCCTGCGGCGATGCGTTCGTCGAGCGCGCGCGCTGCGGGGTGCGACCCGACCGACGCGGCGAGCTGGCGCGCCGAACGGGGGCTGCCGTGCATCCCGCGCTCGCCGTCGATGCCGGTGAAGCAGCACCAGCGACCGTCGTCGCCCCACACAAGGTGCCGATCCGGCGCGAGGGCCTGCACACCCGCGACGCCGGGGATCGTGGACACGAGCCCGGCGACGTCGGGGTGCGTCCCGTAGACGACGCCCGCCGACCCCTCGGGCATCCATGCGAGCGAGGTCCCCTCGAGCGCCGGGCTCAGGTCGAGGGGTGAGGGGTCGGTCACCGGCTCCATGGAGTGGTCGCTGACCACGATCACGAGCGTCTCGTGCGCGCGCGGCGCGATCGTGTCACGGATCGTCCGGAGCCGCGCGTCGGTCGCGCGGTACGTGTCGTGCGCCGCGCCGGGTCCGTCGACGTGCCCCGCGGTGTCGGGTGCGTTGAGGTGGCCGAACACGAGGTCGGCGTCGCCGGCCAGGGCGGCGAGGAGCACCGGTTCGGTGACGTCGTCGTCGAGGTAGCCGTGGGCATCGGTAGCGGCGTCGCCGGGGACCACCCCGTCGGGAGGCCAGTGCGTCGTCGCTCGCCGGCCACCCATCACGCCGATGAGCTCCTGGTCGCCGACGACGACTGCGCTGCGCAGCCCGGCCTCGGCCACCGCGTCGAAGACGGTCGGCACGCCGGGCCCGACGCTGCTCGCGGGCACGAACCGGCCCGACGCGTCCAGCACGTGGTTGCCGACGATCCCGTGCGCGATCGGTGCGACGCCGGTCACGAACGTCGCGTGGTTGGGGTACGTCGCCGCAGGCAGGACCGCGGGCACCGACCGCGGCGCGGTCCCGGAGTCGGCGCACCACGCCAACAGCGCCGGGGTGATCTCCGGACCGACGAGCTCCACCGGGAGCCCGTCGAGCACGAGGAAGACGACGCGGTCGGCCACGGCGTCGACGCTAGGTGACCGGTGCTCGCCGCGGGCTGCGTCGGAGCACCGATCGACCCACCCGCCTTCGCGCGTCGGTACGCTGCGCGCCCGGACGGGCCGGTTGGGTCCGCGGGTCTCTCGGAGGGCGATCGGGGATGGGTGAGGCGGCGCTGGGACCGGCCGAGACGAGCCGGGAGATCGCCGAGCACATGCACGGTGGCGAGGGCGGCGACGGGTCGAAGCACGACCGTCGGATCAGCATCCTCGAGGCCGCGCTGCTCGCCGTCGTGGCCCTGCTCGCCGCGTGGTCGGGCTTCGCCGCGGCGAAGTGGTCGACGGAGTCCCGCATCACGATCGCCGAGGCGTCGACGACGCGCAACCTCTCGAACACAGCGCACCTCGAGGGCCTCGACGTCCGCCTGGGCGATGCACTCGTGTTCAACGCGTGGCTCGCGGCACACGCGATCGGTGACCCCGAGGCCGAGGCCATCGCCGAGCGGCGCTTCCGGCCGGCGCTCGCGACCGCGTTCGACGCCTGGATCGCGACGAACCCCGACACGAACCCCGATGCGCCCCCCGGTCCGCAGTCGATGCCCGAGTACGTCGAGCCCGACGTCGAGAAGGCCGATCGCCTCCGGGAGGAGGGCGAGGAGCTCTTCCAGGAGGGCTCCGACCGGGGTCAGGACGCCGACGACTACGTGCGGACGACCGTCTACCTCGCGACCGTCCTCTTCCTCGTCGGGGTCAGCACCCACTTCCGCTTCCGCAGCGCGCGCTACGGCTTGCTGGCGGTCGGGGCGGTGATCCTCGTGTTCTCGGTCGTGCAGCTGATCGTGCTGCCGAAGCCGCCGCTGTGAGGTTCGTCCGCGACCGCGTCAGACCGCGCCGACCGCTCGGGTCCGGTCCTCGACCGCGTAGGCGAGGATCAGGGCGAGCGGGAAGAAGATCAGGCTCAGGATGAAGTAGCCGAAGAAGCTGTGTCCCTTGCGGCCCGCGACCCGCGCCGGCCAGAACGCCAGCAGGATCCAGATGATGGCGAAGACGATGATGCCGACCGTCCAACCGGTCGAGAGTGCGAGCATGTCGGTTCTCCTTGATCGGAGACCCTTGTACGACTCGCCACGACCTCGATCATCACCCTGATCGGATGATCACGTGATCGGGTGATCGAAGATCGGACCGGTCGACCGCGCTCGTGCTCAGGCGTAGCCGTTGGCGCGCTGCCACCGCAGCGTGAAGAAGCCGACGATCGGCGGGATCGCGAACGTGATCGTGCGGAACACGATGACGGTGGCGAGGGCGGGGTTGGCCGGGATCCCGAAGCCCGTCAGGCCCGCGGTCAGCGCTGCTTCCTGCACCCCGATGCCGCCGGGAACGGGCGCCACGTTGCCGAGCATGCCCGCCCCGACCTGCACGACGATGAGCTCCGCGAACCCCAGGTCGTAGCCGAACGCCTTGAGGCAGAGTCCGAGCAGCGCGGGGTAGATGAGGTTGCCGGCGAGGTCGCCCCCGATGAGCTGCATCCCCTTCTTCGGGTTGCGCAGGACCGCCCAGATGTCGGACGCCGCCCTCTGGACCGCGGGCACGACCTTGCCGCGGATCTTGGGTACGAGCAGGACGACCCCGACGAGCGCGGCGACCACGGCGATCGCCCCGAGGCTCACGCCACCGCCACTGCTGAGGCTGAACGGCGTCGACGTCAGCGACGCGGCGACCACGAACAGGATCATCTGGATCGCACCACCGACGCCCGTGCTCAGGACCATCGCGCTCCCCGCCGACGCGACCGGGACGTCCTGGTGGTGCAGGTAGTCGATCTGGAGCGCCGTGCCGCCGAGCCCGTTCGGTGTGATCAGGTTCAAGAACGTGCAGCTCACCTGTGTGGTGACGGTCGGGATGAACGGCAGGTCCTTGTTGACGCAGCCCATGAGCGCGGTGCCCCACGCGGTGGGGATCGTCGGCCAGAGCGCGAACGCGAGCGCGACCCAACCCCAGGTCGCGTCCTCGAACTCGTCGGAGAGGGTCGCCCAGTCGATCCCCTCGAGGCTGGGGATCGCGATCGCCAGTGCCAGCAGGATGCCCGCGAGCATCCCGATGTTGACCAGGCTCAGCCGCTTGATCTTCAGCGCCGGCACGTCCTCGGCGCCGGTCGCGGTGGTGAGGTCGGCCCGCAGGCCCTTGAGCGCCTTCGACAGGTGCTTCTGGCCGCGGCGCGTCGCGGCCGGCATCGCCGCGGGCTGCACGAAGGGGATCAGCTCGGCCGCTCGTTCCTTTCCGAGCACCTTGACGGCCACGGCCACCGCGCGCTCGTTGCCGACGATGAGCGAGGTCGCGGCCAGGAACCCGGCGCTGTCGCGATCGAGCCAGTACTGGTCGGCGTTCGCGTCCGACCGGCTGAAGTCGGTCAGCGACGCCTTCCCGGCGTCGACGAGCACGTGGTGCGCGTCGAGGCTCCCGTGGCTGATGCCTGCGCGGTGCAGCGCCTGGATCTGCTTCCAGGCGTCACCCAGCACGGCGTCGGTGACCGCCTTCGCCGGGAGCCGGTCGAGGGGGGTGCCCGCGGGTGGCGTGGTGACGAGCATCGCGGCCTCGGGACCGGCCGCGCCCGTCTTGACCAGCCTCGGCGCGCGCACCTTCGCCCGGTCGGCGAGCAGCAGCGCGTACCCGATGTGCTCGGTCTGTTGGAGACGGCTCCCGAACACCGGGACCCCGGGGTCCCGGTACATGATCCAGTGCCAGACCTTCGCCGCGAGCTGTCCGTCGCGCTGGTCGCGTCCGAAGGCCGCGACCTCGAGCTCCTCGCCCGATGCCAGGCGCGCGTCCATGACCGCGGCGCGCGGTACCTGCTCGTCGGCATGGCGCACGCTGCGCACGTCGAACCCGAGCGCCACCAGCCCCGACCGCACCTCGGCGACCGTGGGCCGACCGCCCGGTGCCCCGAACAGTGCGAGGACCGCGCCGGCCGCCGCGGTGCCGAGGAACAAGCCGCCCGCGACGTCGGAGGGGAACGCGACGCCGAGGTACATCGCGGCGAGGCACACCAGGACCACCAGCAGGAGGAAGACGCGACGAACGGGTCGCACGACGTACGGGGCCAGGACGAACGCCAGCGCGGTGATGATCGCGACGTTGGTCGCCGGGAAGATGGGTCCGTCGCCGCTGCGGATCGTGATGTCGAGTCCCGCGGTGCGCTGCGGGTCGAGGAGCTCGTGGAGCAGCTCGGCGATGCCCCACGCGATCGCGCCGGCGATGGCGACGTGGAGCGCCACCGGCCAGCGGCGCAGGAGCAGGGCCACCAGAGCGACCGCGATCACCGCCCAGTAGGAGCCGAGCGCGTAGAGCGCGTCGGCGACGCCCTGGAGCGAGTTGGGGAAGTCGTTGACCGTCGCGAAGAGGTTGGTGTCGAGCGACGACTCCGACTGGGCCCACAGCCCCGCGAAGGCGAGGCCCCCGATCCCGACCGCGACGCGGACGAGGTCGGTGGGCCGCCGCTCGGGTGGGTCCTCGGCCCCCTTGATCCACGTCATGGTGCGCCGGACGGTACTCCGATGGGAGCCCGCCCGCGTCGTCCGATCAGGACGATCCGCGCGGTGCCGGTCGTGGATATTGTGCGCCCGTGACCACAGCGAACGTCGAGACCGAGCCGTCCACGTCGCCCGCGAAGCAGGGGCTGGTGCTCGTCGCACTGATCCTGGTGGCAGCGGTCGCCAACCTGAACCTCGCGGTCGCGAACGTCGCGCTGCCCGACATCGGCAAGGACTTCGACGCCGGTCAGACCGCGTTGAACCTGGTCGCCGTCGGCTACTCGCTGGGCCTGGCGGCCTCGGTCCTGTACCTCGGTGCGCTCGGTGACCGCTACGGGCGCAAGATGATGCTGCTGCTCGGCGTCGGTCTTTCGATCCCTGCCTGCCTGCTCGCGGCCTACGCGCCGACCATCGAGGTGCTGTTCGTCGCCCGACTCCTCGGCGGTCTCGCGGCGGGCATGGCCTTCCCGACGACGCTGGCGATCATCACGGCGCTGTGGTCTGGATCAGCGCGGACGAGATCGATCGCGCTCTGGTCGGCCATCGGCGGCGCGATCGCAGCTCTCGGTCCGCTCGTCGCCGGGGCGCTCCTCGAGGAGTTCTGGTGGGGATCGGTGTTCCTCGTGACCCTGCCGCTCGCGTTCATCGCCCTCGCTCTCGCGTGGCGATACGTGCCGAGCCACGTGAACGAGTCGACGGATCCGGTCGACAACCTCGGAGGCCTCGTCTCGATCGTCCTCGTCGGCGCGCTCATCCTCGCGATCAACTTCGCGTCGGTTCCCGACAAGACCACGTTGGTCATCGGTCTGACGATCATCACGCTCGCCGCCGCGGTCGTCTTCGTCATCCGCCAGCGCCGGGCCCGCAACCCGCTCTACGACCTCAAGGTCGCGAGCCGACGGATCTTCTGGGTCGCCGCCGTCGCCGGCATCATCGTGTTCGGCTCTCTCATGGCCGCGATGTTCGTCGGGCAGCAGTTCCTCCAGGAGGTGCTGCTGTACGACACGTTCGAGGCGGGCGCGTCGATCCTTCCGGCCGCGATCCTGATGGTGCTCGTCGCTCCGCGCTCGGCGAAGCTGGTCGACCGGTTCGGGGCGCGGTTCACGCTCCTGATCGGTTACGTCTTCTGCCTGCTCGGCTTCGTCACGATGCTCGTCCTCTGGAAGGAGGGCATCGACTACTGGAAGGTCGGGCTGGCGTACGCGTTCGTCGGCATCGGTGTGGGGTTCGCGGGAACGCCTGCGTCGCACTCGCTCACGGGCTCGGTCCCGGTCGAGCGGGCCGGGATGGCATCGGGCACGGCTGATCTCCAGCGCGACCTCGGCGGGGCGATCATGCAGTCGATCCTCGGTTCGTTGCTGACCGCGGGGTACGCGTCGGCGTTCTCCAAGCTCATCGCGGGGAACCCCCAGGCCGCGAACATCAGCGACGACGTCCAGTCCGAGCTCACGAAGTCATTCTCGAGCGCCGTCAACACGGCCGAGCAGTACCCGCAGTACGCGAAGCAGATCGTCGGTGCCGCACAGCAGTCCTTCATCGACGGGGCCGATTGGGCCTACGTCGCGGGCATCATCGCGATCGTGCTCGGCGCGACGCTCGTCTTCTTCTTCTTCCCGAAGCGTCAGCGCGAGACCGAGCTGCTCGAGGAGTACCACCGGACCGACGTCGCGGCCGCGGCCGCGGATGCTCGCGGGGGCTGACCCGCAAGCGGCGGTCAGTCCGTCGGGTCCGATCCACCGCGTCGTGTCGATTCGGTTTCGGGGTGGTAAACCCGCGCCGCGCTTGTGCACCGGCTCCCCCGGCCCCTCTAGCGTCGATGAGGTGAGTGCGGGGGTGGTGTCGGATCCCGAGGCGGCGGACGACGACCTGCGTGCGTTCGCTCGCGCGCTCGCACCTGGGGGAGTGCGAGTCGCGGCGCCGCCGGTGCCGACCGGGATCGTCCATCGCGGCAAGGCCGCCCACCGTCTCGGCGATGGCACGACGGCTCGGTGCGTGCTCGTCACCGCGCCCGCCGGCTACGGCAAGACCACGCTGCTCGCGAGCCTCGCCGAGGGGGACGAGCGCCCATGCGCCTGGCTCACGCTGGGGCGTGCAGACAACGATCCGACGTCGCTGCTCGCCCGGGTGCTCCTCGGGCTCGACGGCGTCGAGCGCGTTCCCGACGTGGCCTTCGAGCAGATCGTCGTCTCCGACGCGTCCCTCGAAGAAGTCCGCCTCCCACGCCTGGTCGACGTCCTCGCGACGCGGTCGCCGTTCGTCCTGGTGCTCGACGACGCTCATCTGCTGGATGCGCCACAGGCGTGTGCGGTCGTGCGGACGCTCGTCGAGCACGTCCCGGACTCGTCACGGGTCGCGATCGCGACGCGCGACGCGTCCCGGCTCGGGCTCGCGCGCGCTCGGGCCGGTGGCAGCGTCCTCGACCTCGCGACCGCCGACCTCACGATGTCGGCGACCGAGGGCGCGCAGCTCTTGCGGGGAGCCGGGCTGTCGCTCGTCGACGAGGAGGCCGAGGCACTGGTCGAGCTGACCGAGGGGTGGCCGGCCGCGCTCTACCTCTGCGCGTTGGCGCTCCGCGATGCAGCGCCGGGCTCGATCGCGAGCTTCGGTGGTGGGGACCGGGCGATCGCGCAGTACCTCGCCGACGAGGTGCTGGGCTCGGTCGCCGAGGACCGCCTCGACTTCATGTTGCGCACCTCGGTGCTCGACCGTCTGTCGGGCCCGCTGTGCGACCACGTGCTCGGTGTGAGTGGCTCGGCTGCGATGCTCGACTCGCTCGCCGACGCCAACCGCCTCGTCGTGCCGATGGACCGAGCCGGTGAGTGGTACCGCTACCACCACCTCTTCCAGGATCTGCTGGTCGCCGAGCTGGCGCGCCGCGATCCCGGGGCGATCCGGGATCTCCACGTCCGGGCGGGCACATGGCTGGAGGCTGCGGGCGACGCTGACGAGGCCATGCGCCACGCGCACGCGGGTGGCGACCGGGAGCGCGCGGTCGCGCTCGTCTGGCACCACGCCCCCTTCTTCATCGCAACCGGGCGCGACGACACGGTTGCACGCTGGTTGGCGCCCTTCCCCCCAGGCGAGATCGTGTCGACGCCGGCACTCTCGGTCATGGCGGCGTGGCGCGCGTTCGCCGCCGGTGACACCGAGGAGATGTCGGCGTGGCTCGCGTCCCTTTCCGACTCGTCCGAGGAGCGCCTCCCGAGCGGCGCACCGGTGCAGGCCGCGGTGGCCCTGCTGCGCGCCCTCGAAGGCCGCGACAGCGCTCAGATGCGTGCCGACGCGGCGCTCGCGTATCGCGAGGACGTACCCGAGAGTCCGTTCCGGCCGGTGGCGGCACTGCTCGAGGGAGTGGCCGCCCGGCTCCTCGGTGACGCGAATGGCGCGCGAGCCTCGTTCGAGCGTGCGCTGCCGCTCGGGGAGCTGCTCACACCCTCGGTCGCGATGCACGCGCTCGCGTTCCAGGCGCTCATGGCCGACGACGAGGGCCGGATCGACGAGGCGGCCGTCCTCGCCGCGCGTTCGTTGGACAAGGCGTACGAGATCCACTTCACCGAGCGACCGCAAGGATGCATCCCCTTCTCGGTTGGTGCTCTCGTCGCCGCGCACGAAGGGAGGACGAACGACGCCCGTGAGCTCGCGAAGCACGCGGAGTTCCTCCTCCTCGGGCTCCGTGGCTTCGGTCCGTGGATCTCGGTCGAGTTCCGCATCCAGCTCGCGCGAGTCGCCCTGGCGCTCGGGGAGAGCGCCGAGGCGCGACGTCTGTTGGCGGTCGCCGAGCGCGTGGTCGTCGACCATCCCGGCCTCGGTTCGCTCCCCGGGCGTCTCGAGCAGCTTCGGCACGTGGCCGACGCGGCCGGGATGCCGCTCGGGCTCCACGCCACGCCGCTCACCGCCGCCGAGCTCCGGGTGCTCCGGTATCTGCCGACGCACCTGAGCTTCGCCCAGATCGCGGACGAGCTGTTCGTGTCCCGCAACACGGTGAAGACCCAGGCGATCGCGATCTACCGCAAGCTCGAGGTCAGCTCGCGCGGAGAGGCGGTCGAGCGCGCACGTGCGCTCGGGCTGATCGAGGGGTGACGGGACGCCTGTTCATCCCCATGGGGTGATGCTGCACCACGAACGGCGTTCGTACGATCGGGGAACACGAGCAAGGAGCGGCTTGCAGATGCCCCCCGAGTTCCGAGGCAAGGTCGAGCTCGACGTCCGTGACTCCACGCCTGATTGGGCGCCGTATCTCGCGCCCAAGGCGCCGGACGACGCTCCCAACGTGCTGTTCATCGCGTGGGACGACCTCGGCTACGCGACCATGGACACCTACGGCGGCCCGGTCGAGTGCCCGACGATGCGGCGCATCGCCGACGCCGGCGTGAAGTTCTCCAACTTCCACACGACGGCGCTGTGCTCCCCGACCCGGGCGTCGCTGCTCACCGGCCGCAACGCCACCAGCAACGGAATGGCGACCATCGCCGAGTTCGCGTCGGGATTCCCGGGGATCTCGACCCGCATCCCCTTCGAGAACGGGTTCATCTCGGAGGTGCTCGCGGAACGGGGCTACAACACCTACTGCGTCGGCAAGTGGCATCTCACGCCGGGCGAGGAGTGCAACCTCGCGGCGTACAAGGGACGTTGGCCGCTGGGGCGCGGCTTCGAGCGCTTCTACGGCTGGCTGGGTGGCGAGACCAACTCCTGGTATCCGGACCTGGTCCACGACAACCACCAGATAGATCCGCCGAAGACGCCGGAAGAGGGCTACCACCTCGCCGACGACCTCGCCGACAAGGCCATCGAGTACATCCGTGATGCCAAGGTCATCGACCCCGACAAGCCGTTCTTCATGTACCTCGCGCCCCAGGCCGGGCATGCGCCCCACCATGTCCCGAAGGAGTGGGCCGACAGGTACAAGGGGAAGTTCGATCAGGGCTACGAGGCGATCCGCGCCGGCATCCTCGAGAACCAGAAGCAGCTGGGGCTGCTGCCGAAGGACACGGAGCTGTCGCCGATCAACCCCCATGGCGAACCCGATCGCACGGGACCCGACGGTCAGCCCTGGCCACCGCTCGACACGGTGCGCCCGTGGGACTCGCTCAGCGCCGACGAGCAGCGACTCTTCGCGCGGATGGCCGAGGTCTTCGCCGGCTACATCTCGTACTACGACGACCGGATCGGGAGGATCCTCGACTACCTCGAGGAGTCGGACCAGCTCGACAACACGCTCGTCGTCGTCGTCTCGGACAACGGTGCAAGCGGAGAAGGCGGCCCCAACGGCACCTTCAACGAGTGGGAGTTCTTCAACGGCGTCCCGTCGACGACCGAGCGCACGATGCCCCACATCGACGAACTCGGCACGCCGAAGTCATACAACCACTACAACACCGGCTGGGCGTGGGCGTTCGACACGCCGTTCCCGTACTGGAAGCGTTGGGCCGGCTACGAGGGTGGCGTCTCCGACATGTGCCTCGTGTCGTGGCCGAAGAAGATCAAGGCGTCGAAGGACGTGCGCGACCAGTACGTCCACGCAGTCGACATCGTCCCGACCGTCTACGACCTGCTCGGTGTCGAGCCGCCCGAGGTGCTCAAGGGCTTCGTCCAGAGCCCGATCGAGGGCGAGAGCTTCGCCGCCGCGCTCGGTGACGCGAAGGCCCCGAGCAAGAGCACGCAGTTCTACACGATGCTCGGCAACCGCTCGATCTACCACGAGGGTTGGCTCGCCACCACGGTGCACCCGCCACTGTCGGGCTGGGGCAAGTACGACCAGGACGAGTGGGAGCTCTACGACCTGGAGCACGATCGCGCGCAGACCAAGGACCTGGCCGAGAAGGAGCCGGAGCGCCTCGAGCAGCTCAAGGCCCTGTGGTTCTACTACGCGGGCATCTACCGGGGACTCCCGCTCGACGATCGATCCGCGCTCGAGCAGGTGCTCGCCGAGAGACCCAAGGGTGGGCCCGACCGCGTGCGCTACACCTACTACCCGGGCATCGCGGACGTTCCCGAGTCGGCCGGCGTGGCGATCAACGGTCGCTCGTACACGATCGCGGCCTCCGTGGAGGTCGATTCCGGCGATGCGGAGGGTGTGGTCTACGCCCACGGTGGTGTCGCGGGCGGCCACAGCCTCTACGTCAGGGACAAGCGGCTGCGCTACACGTTCAACTGGCTCGGCTCGAAGTTCCAGGACATCGTCGCCGACCGGGACATCACGACCGGGAAGCACGCCTTCTCCTTGGCCTTCGAGTCGAGCGGTGCGAGCACCGACCCCGCGATGCCTGGCTTCACGGGGACGGCGACGCTCTACGTCGATGGCGACGAGGTCGGATCGTCCGAGATCACCACTCAGCCCGGTGCCTTCTGCCTGATCGGTGACGGCATCTGCGTGGGGCGGGACAGCGCCTCGCCCGTGAGCCCGGAGTACGTCTCGCCCTTCCGCTTCACTGGTGGCACCATCGACAGGGTGGTCGTCGACGTGTCGGGTGAGAAGTTCGTCGACCCCGAGAAGACGGTCGCCGCCTGGTTCGCGAAAGACTGACCGGAGCTGACATGCACCGACGCACCATCGCCGGCCTGACGGCCGCCGCGCTGCTCGCAGGAACTGCTGCCGCATGCAGCGGCGACGACGAGAGCTCGACGCAGCAGGCCCAGGAGCGGTTCTGCAACGACGCGAACGATCTCGAGTCGGCCGTGAGCACGCTGATCGACGACGTCAAGAGCGGCAACCTCGGCGATGCGAACGACCAGCTCTCGACGGTCCAGTCGACCTTCCAGTCCCTGGAGAAGTCGGCCAAGGCTCTCGCTTCATCGACGAAGGACGACGTGCAGAGTCAGCTCGACGACGTCCAGAGCACGCTGGAGGGCATCACGTCGGCCGACAGCCTCGCCGACATCGGAGACGCGATCAGCACGGCCGGCTCGCAGCTCTCCGGCGCGTTGAGCTCGATCACCGATACGTTGAGCTGCTGACCGACCCGGACCCGCGACGAGGAGTCGACCCGTGGCGTTGCACAAGAAGCTCGTCGAGGACCTGCGTCCGCTCATCGTCGGCCCGATGTACGCGCGGCCCGGTGAGGCCGGCCGCGCCCCTCGGCACACGCTCCCCGACGACGAGATGGCCGCCGGGACCGCCTACCAGCTGGTGCACGACGAGCTGATGCTCGACGGCAACGCCCGCCTGAACCTCGCGACGTTCGTCACCACCTGGATGGAGCCCGAGGCCGGCCGGCTCATGGCCGAGACGTTCGACAAGAACATGATCGACAAGGACGAGTACCCGCGCACGGCCGCCATCGAGGAGCGGTGCGTGAGCATGCTGAGCCGCCTGTGGGGCTCGCCCGACGACGCGGAGGCGACGGGCACCTCGACGACGGGCTCGAGCGAGGCGGCAATGCTCGCCGGCATGGCGCTGAAGTGGCGCTGGCGGGAACGGCAGGCGAAGGCCGGGAAGCCGACCGATCGTCCCAACCTCGTGATGGGCGCCAACGTGCAGGTGTGCTGGGAGAAGTTCTGTCGCTACTGGGACGTCGAGCCCAAGCTCGTCCCCATGGAGGGTGAGACGTATCACCTCACGCCGGAGCGCGCGGTGGCGCACTGCGACGAGAACACGATCGGGGTCGTCGCGATCCTCGGCTCGACGTTCGACGGCTCGTACGAGCCGGTCGCCGACATCTGCGCCGCGCTCGACAAGCTCGAGCGAGAGCAGGGCCTCGACGTGCCCGTGCACGTCGATGGTGCGTCGGGCGCGTTCGTCGCCCCGTTCATCGACCCGGACCTCGTCTGGGACTTCCGCCTCCCCCGCGTGCAGTCGATCAACGCCTCGGGCCACAAGTACGGGTTGGTGTACCCGGGTGTCGGATGGGTCGTCTGGCGCGACCCCGATGCGCTGCCCGACGACCTCGTGTTCAACGTCAACTACCTCGGCGGCAACATGCCGACGTTCGCGCTCAACTTCTCCCGTCCGGGGAACCAGGTCGCGGCGCAGTACTACAACTTCCTACGGCTCGGCTTCGACGGCTACAAGCGCATCCAGCAGGAGTGTCGCGACGTCGCGATGTACACGTCCGAGGCGATCGGCGCGATGCCCCACTTCGACCTCATCACCGACGGCAGCGAGCTCCCGGTCTTCGCGTTCGCCCTGAAGACCGACTCGGTGAACTACACCGTGTTCGAGGTCGCCGACGCGTTGCGCAAGAACGGATGGCTCGTGCCGGCCTACACGTTCCCGGAGAACCGACAGGACCTGGCGGCGCTGCGCATCGTGATCCGCAACGGCTTCTCCCGCGACCTCGCCGACATGCTCGTCACCGATCTCCAGAGCCACGTGCAGCTCCTGGAGAAGCTGGCGGCGCCGCTCCCGAGCGCTGGCGACCACCACGGCGGGTTCAGCCACTGAAGGGCTCGCGTTCGGTCGCGACGCCCGATGCGTGGGAGCGGGTCGAGGCGGGCGGTCCGACTCCGTTCGTCACCCGCCAGACGTTTCGCCGACCCGACGGGTCGTACGTCACGTGGATCTCGCGTGATCAGCGCAAGCGTCACTCCGTGCTCGACACGGGACGGGGGTCCACGTGGTGGGCGCCCGGAGCGATCGGGTGGTGGATCGGTGTGCTCTTCGCGGTGGGCTCGATCTGCTTCGCAGTCGGTGCCGCGCCGGGGTACGTCGGGCTCGTCGGGGACGAGGCCGACGCCATCACCTTCTTCGTCGGATCGGTCTTCTTCACGACGGCCGCGCTGTCGCAGTACCTCGAGGTGGCGAACGCCTCACGAGTTCCCCCCGGCGCACACGCGCGGGAGCGTTGGCGACTGCTCACCTGGGAGCCGCGCCGCATCGACTGGTGGGCGGCGCTCGTGCAGCTCGTCGGAACCGTCTACTTCAACGTCAGCACGTTCCACGCGATCGACCTCGAGCTGTCGGCGAGCGGTACCGATCAGCTCGTGTGGCGTCCGGACGTGCTGGGCTCGATCTGCTTCCTCGTCGCGAGCGGGCTCGCCTGGGCGGAGGTGAGCCATGCGTGGTGGTCGTGGCGGCCCCGAAGCCTGTCCTGGCGCATCACCGGTCTGAACCTTCTCGGATCCGTCGCGTTCGGCGTCTCGGCAGTCGCGGCGAAGATCGTGCCGGACACCGACCAGGTCCGCAACGTCGCGTTGATGAACCTCGGGACGTTCGTCGGGGCGGTCTGCTTCCTGGTCGGCGCGGTGCTGCTGCTTCCGGAGCGGACCAGTCCCGAGGCCGCCTAGCTGCTCCCGCCGCGCTCGTCCGACGATTCATCCGGGTTGGGTGATGCCGCGGCCCGTTCCGAGGGGTTCGATGAGAGCCCGCAGCCGATCTGCATGAGGGGCCGATGAACCTGCTGTTCCGTCGTCGCCGTCCCGTCCTGCGACTCGCCGCGGGGGCGACGCCGGAGGCCGTCCGGCGCGTCGGCACCCGAGGGGCCGAGCCCGACCCGGGCGTCGGAGGAGCGGCAGGCGAGCGCCACGACGAGGCTGCTCGGCGACTGTCGGCGAGCGAAGCCGAGCGGGCAGCCCTGCTGGTGCGCGCGCTCGAGGCGAGCATCGCCGGCGACAGCGGTGTCGTGAAGGACCTCTACACCAGCGACGTGCAGGGCTGGTCGCCGGCCCTGAGCGTGTCGTCGGCGGCCGAGCTGGCGGTCGAGCTCGAGGACGTGGAGACCGCCTTCAGCGACGCCGTGCTCGACGTCCGACCGCTCCAGGTCGGTGGTGATCAGGCGTGCGTCGAGTGGACGGCGACGGTCACCCACTCGGGCCCGCTGATCGTGGACGAGGACCTGGTCATCGCACCGACCGGACGGCGGTGCACGGTGCACGGCGTCACCATCGCCGAGTTCGAGGGCGACCGGATCAGGTCGTTCCGCCACTACTCGGACGAGATCGAGGCGCTCTGCGAGCTCGGGCTCCTACCGGAGTCCTGAGTCGAGCCGGTTGCGAGCGCGAGCCGCGTCGCCCGGCTGGTGCGGCGAAGGCAGAGTCCCTCGCTCGCGACGCACCGCGGCTACTGCGCGGGGTCCTGCTCCTCGCGGCGGCGACGGATGCGGTCCATGAAGAACAGCGCCGCCCACATCATCATGATCATCAGCGCCATCAGCACGAACGCGAGGCCACCGCCTCCGTTCTCTCCCGCGGCATCGACGATCTGCTGGGCCAGCACGCTCATCTCGCTCACACCTTCTCGGTAGCGGACGCGTCGTCCGTCGACTCGGGCACGGCCGGCGTGGCGTCACCGCCACCCCCACCCTCGGCCCGCTGCTTCGCTGCTCGCTCATCCTTCTCCCGCCAGTGCAGCGCCAGGAGCCCGAGCCCGAAGAGGAGCAGCGAGGCCACGAACGCGACGATCGGCGGGACCCGCAGCGACCCGAGGTCGCGGCTGAGCACGAGGAAGCCGTTGTTCTCGGAGCCTTCGATGCACTCGGGTGCCGGCGGGGCGACGCCGAACGGCACCGTCTCCTCCGGCGGCGTCACCTCGCAGAACTCCACGACCGCGAACAGCGGCGTGTGGGTGAGCTCGAAGTCGAGGGGGTTCGGGTTGGATCCGCCGATCTCCCAGGTGTTGAGCACCTGGAAGTTGGTGACGCCCTGGAACCGGGCGAACGCCTGGTTGGCGATCTGGGCCTCACCGGGCACCGCCTCGACCTGCACCAGCGTCTCGTCGACCTCGGCCTTGACGTTGGCCGCCTCGACCGCGCCGACCAGGCGACCCTCGGTCTCGATGTCGCGCACCTCGACCGTCTTCGCGTCGGCCGGGTCGTCCACGACCTCGAGCGCCTCCCACGCCGGCACGCGGCCGCGCAGCGTGTTGAGCGGCGACGTGGTCGTGATCCACAGCGCCGTCAGCAGCACCATGAACCCGGTCAGGCAGGTGAAGGCGACCAGGAAGCCGAGGCGCGCCCCCATGTTGGTGGCTAGCAGCAGGTAGATCGACCCGCAGAACAGCAGCACCGCGAAGACGACGACGAGGATGCCGAGGATCGTCGGGTACCAGAGCGTCCGCTCGGTGATCTCGGAGGCCAGCACGGTGAAGTCCATCGCTTCAGTCCCCTAGAGGCTTCGCTCGTACTCGACGATGGCGTCGATCTGCGCCTCGCTGAGCTGCTTGCTGAAGTGCGGCATGCGCCCCGACGAGATGCCGCGCACGCCGTACTGGTCGTTGGCGGGCACACCGAGTGCGATCCAGTCGAACTGCTCGTCGACCCCGGCCTCACCCGGGAACTGGAGCAGCACCGAGCCGTCACGCAGGCTCGGGCCGTAGGCGCCGCTGCCCTGCGGCGCGGGCTCCGGGACGTCGAGGTCGATCGGGTTGTAGTACGACCAGCCCTTCGTGTGACAGCGGGCGCAGTTGAGCCGGAAGAGGATCGCCCCGTCGCTGAGACCGAGGACCTCGTCGCGGTAGGCGATCGCCCGCTCGAGCTGGGCCTCGGCGGTCTCGACCTCGACCTCGGCGTCGGCGATGGCCGAGGCGCTCGCCTCGGGATCGGCTTGCAGCTCGGCGAGGTCGGCGCGCGCCTCGTCGAGGGCCTCCGTCTGGTCCTGCACCAGCTCGCGAGCGCCTTCCTTGTAGTCGGCGACCGATTCGTCGGAGATGCCCTTGGCCTCCTCGACCGGGATGGTGAGGCTCTCGAGGTAGTTGACGAGGTCGTCGACCGACTGCGAGTTGAGGACGCCCTTGCCGCTCTCGACGCCCCACGCCGGCATCGGCGTGCCGGGGCGGCCGTAGGTGATGATGTTCGTGAGCTGCGCGCGGTCGTAGCGCAGCGCCGCCGTGTTCAGCGGCGGCGCCTCCCACGAGACCCGGCGGGGCAGGCACTCGGGGACGTCGGGGTTGCCCTGGTTCTGCTCCTCGAGGCACTCGTCCGACTCGGGCTGGAGCGTGAAGGGGGCGAAGCCGCCTTCGCCCTCGACGCCGTGGCAGTTGGCGCACAGCAGCGAGACGGTGGCGTCGTACTCGGGGCTGTTGGCGTTCGCGTACAGGACTGCACCGCGCTCGACCGAGCGCTCGTCGAACTTCTCGGCTGCCGCGTCCTGGCGGCCGGGCTCGGCGAGGAAGTACAGCGGGATCGACAGGGCCACGATCATCACGAACAGCAGCGACCACCCGAGGACGCGCTCGAGGCGCGGGCCCTCGAGCTCGTCGTCGCGCAGGAACTCGGTCTGGTTGGCCGGTGAAGGCTCGACGTTGCGCCGGACGCTGAAGACGCGCCAGACGATGATGCCGGCGATGACCACGAAGGCCACCGCGTTCAGCACGATCAGCCACGTGCGAAAGCTCACGGTGAGTTCCTACTCCGTTCCTGTGATCGTCGGGCTACCGGGGCTCACACACAGGGTGCGCCTTCTTGGCCCTGGCCGGTGGTGTCGGTGCCGATGGGGGGTCCTTGCACCAGCTTGGTGGGATCGGTGTCGACGACGATCGAGTTGCCCGACACCTCGAGCGGGAACCGGTCCATGCCCCGGGGTGCGGGACCGCCGCGCTTCTCGCCGACCCGGTTGTACTTCGAGCCGTGGCACGGGCACTCGAACCACTGCGACGTCTGGCACCACGGCACCCGGCAGCCCAGGTGCGGGCACTTCTGGTACAGCGCCACGAACCCCTGCGACATCCCGGCCACGATCGTCGACGGGTAGACCTGCTCGGCCTTGGCGATGTCGTCCTCGGGGTAGGGCTGGATGTAGACCTTCGCCGACGCGTTGTAGAAGGGCTGCTTGTCCTCGATCGCGCCCTCGACGTCGCTCACGGTGCCGACGGTCACCTTCGTGCCCGAGCTCCCGGCTCCCGTGGGCCAGAGGAACGCCAGCGCCGCGGCACCGAAGCCGCCGAGGCTGAGCGCGAACCCGGTGAGCACGCCGCGGTTGAAGAACTGCCGGCGGGTGACGCCGAGCTCCTCCTCGTCGACGGGCTCGTAGCGCACCGGCGCGCGATCGCCGGCCGGGACGGGCACCGCTCCCTCCGTGTCCTCGTCCGGCTTGGCAGCCGGCTCGAGGTCGGTGCCCGGCTCGGCAGGCGCGCTCGCGTCGGCTCGCTTCGTCTCCCGGCTCAGCCGTCCGGTGCCGGCGCGACGACGGGCCGTGGCCAGCAGGAAGACGGCGGCCAGGCCGAGGATGACGACGACGCCGATGACGATGATCGTCACGTTCGCTCTCTCCTACAGCTCGAAGAAGATCCCGTCGTTCCACGGGAACACGAAGTTGAACCCCGGGCCCCGGAAGAACGAGCCGATGATGACGAGCACCGACCACAGCATGATGAAGATGGTGAACACCGCGATCGCGAACTTGCGGTCGTTCGGGTTGTTCGACGGGTTCTTGTCGACGAACGGTGCGAGCGCGAGCAGCCCGAGCCCGACACCGGGGATCGTCACGCCCGCGACCATCGGGTGGAACATCGTGAGCAGCTCCTGGAGGCCCAGGAAGTACCACGGTGCCTTCGACGGGTTCGGGGTGCGGTTGAAGTCGGCGAGCCCCAGCAGCGGTGCGCGCACGAGCGCCGAGAAGATGAAGAGACCGGCCGAGACGATCAGGATCGACGCGAACTCGATGACGAGGAGGTGCGGCCAGGTGTGCACCTTGTCGGCCGCCTCGGCGCGGGTCTGCTGGATCGAGCCCGACTTGACGACGGTGAGCAGCCGCTGGGTGTGACCGCCGGGCCCGGTGGTGCCCGGTGCCGGCGGCGCCGCCACCGCGGTCGCCGTCGCGGCGCCGCCACCGCCTGCCGCGGCGGCCGCGCCTTCCTTCCGGCGCCGCGAGCGCTCGAGCAGGTGCGCCGGGATCTTGGCGCCGCCCTCGGTCTGGACGTCCTCGGTGACGGCGCCCGCGTCGCTCGCGGCCGGCGTCTCGGCCGGCGTCTCCGCGGCCGGCGCTTCGCCCTCCGAAGGCGCGTCGGCCGCGGGCGCGTCGCCGCCCTCGTCGTCCCCGTCCACGGGGAGTCCGAGCGCCTTGCGCCGCTCCTTCGAGCGGCGCAGCAGGTGTTCCGGGACCTCGGCCATCGACCCTCCCCCGGCCTACAGCGGGCCCGACAGGCCGCCGTCCTTGCGGACGCGCCAGAAGTGGACCGCCATGAAGATGACGATGACGAAGGGCAACAGCAGCACGTGCAGCACGTACCAGCGCAAGAGCGTGTCGTTGCCGATCTCTCTCGACCCGAGCAGCACGTACTTCACGCTCGATCCGAAGACCGGCGTGTAGCCCATCATGTTGGTGCCGACGGTGACCGCCCAGAGCGCGAGCTGGTCCCACGGCAGCAGGTAGCCGGTGAACGACAGCAGGAGCGTGAGCGTCAGCAGGATGACGCCGATCACCCAGTTGAACTCACGGGGTGCCTTGTAGGCGCCGTGGTAGAAGACGCGGCACATGTGCAGGAACACCGAGATCACCATGAGGTGTGCTGCCCATCGGTGCATGTTGCGCACGAGCGACCCGAACGTCACCGCGGTCTCGAGCGTCTCCACGTCGCTCCACGCCGAGGCCGCGGTCGGTCGGTAGAAGAACATCAAGAAGATGCCGGTGACGGTGAGCAGGATGAAGAGGAAGAAGCTCAGCCCACCGAGGCACAGCGTGTACGACACCTTCACCGCGTGCCGCTTCACCTTCACCGGGTGGAGGTGGTACAGCACGTTGTTCATGATCACGTAGGAGCGGTTGCGGGGGCTGTCGGTGTAGCCCCGGCGGTACACCGAGCCGGGCCGGAAGATGGAGTTCCAGGCCTGTGACCCGCGGATCTTCTCGTCGGTCTTGTCGAGCGCGGCCGCGACCTTCTCGCGGCCGCCGCTGCCGTTGCTCCCGTTCTTGCCGTTGCCGTTCGCCACGAACCTTGCTCCCTCGAGGTCCCTACGTCGTACGGGTCAGAACCGGACGCCGTACGAGTAGCCGTGCCGGTTGGTGCGGGTGTGCGGGTCGCCCCCCGCGGGGACGTTGCCGATCTTGCCGAGGATGATCACGCCCGTCGGGCAGCGGTCGACGCAGAGGGCGCAGCGGGTGCAGATGTCCTCGTCGACGATGAAGGCGACGTGGTCGTGGGGATCGTCGCCGGGCTGCTCGGTCGCGACGGCCTCGCTGATCGCGTCGACCGAGACCATGTGGATGCACTTCCACGGGCAGATGTCGACGCAGCCCTCGCAGAGGATGCACTCGGCCTGGTCGATGTGGAGGAACTGCTTGGGCTTGACCGACTGCGTCAGGTAGGCCGGATCGACCTCCTGGAGGACGTAGTCGGTCGCGAAGTCGGGCATGGGCGGGTTCGCATCCGTCTTCGCCACGTCACCCTCCTTCTGCAGGCGCCGCGGTCGCGGCGGTCTCGGGAGCGGGCTCGGCCGGCGCACCGCGACGGCGCATGGCGCGCAGCGGGCGTCCGAAGCGCGAGAGCTTCGAGGGTGTCGCGCTCTCGTCGGCCTCGGCGGGAACGGCGTTGCGCTCCTGCCACATCACGAACAGCTTGAGGTTGAGTCCCAGGAACACGACGTAGATGAGCGTGACGACGATGTCGCGCAGCGCCGGGTAGTCGAGGTTGAACGGGTAGTTGATGGGGATGAACCCGAGGATCTCTTGGTTCGACTGCCAGACGAACTTCGAGCTGTCGCCCCACTCGAGCTGGGCGTTGGCGAACTCGAGCCACTCGTGCGGGATGATCGCGTACGCGAGCGTCATGAGCGCGAAGGCACCGAGCGCACCGGCGATGCACTCGGCCCACGTCGCCGGCTCCTCGGTCATGTCGCGCGGCTTGCGGGAGGCGACCATGAGCAGGGTGTGCGCGACGAGCACGCCCATGCCGGCGAGGATGATCGTGCGCTGGAGCGAGGGGATCAGCGCGCCGAGCACCAGCGTGCCGACGACGATCACCGGGAAGAGCAGGTAGCCGACCCAGCTGGGGAACGGCCGCTTCACGCCCGGCTGCTTGATCATCGTGATGACGATCGCGAGTCCGACGAGCAGGAGGATCGTCGACCAGATCAAGCGCCCCGAGGCTCGGACGCTCCAATCGCCGAGGCCCCACGGCAGCGTCAGTGTCCAGTCGGGCAGCAGGTTGGGCATACCCGGCTTCCCTCCTCGTCGAGCGGCTGAGGTGTGGCTGGTGTGAGGCGCCTGGTCGGCGATTTCCTACCACGGTACTTGTGGAATCGGCATATTCGGGACTCGCGTGCGACCATTGCCTCGTGGCCGCCCCCGACCCAGACCGGTACGACGTCCTCGTCGTCGGCGGGGGTCCCTCGGGCGCGGCCGCGGGCTACTGGCTCGCCGAGCGCGGCCATCGGGTCCTCGTCGTGGAGAAGAAGGTGTTCCCCCGCGAGAAGACGTGCGGGGACGGGCTCACCCCGCGGGCGGTCCGCCAGCTCGAGGACATGGGGCTGGGCGAGCGGCTCGAGGGCCACCTGCGCTACGACGGGCTGCGGTCGATCGCCCACGGCGTGACCCTCGAGCTCGAGTGGCCCGAGCACCCCGACTTCCCGCGCTACGGCTACGTGGTGCGCCGCCGCGACCTCGACGAGATGGTGGCCGATCGGGCCGTGAAGGCCGGTGCCACCCTCTGGACCGGCGCCGAGGCGACGGAGCCGATCCTCGACGGGGGCCTGCTCGCCGGCGCCGTGGTGCACAAGAGAGAGGACGGGCGCACCGAGCCGGTCAGCGCGCGCTATGTAGTGGTTGCCGACGGCTCCAACTCCCGGTTCGGCCGCAAGCTCGGATCGGCTCGCGACCGCACCTACCCGCTCGGGATGGCGGTGCGGGGCTACTTCACCAGCCCCCGTCACGACGACCCCTGGATCGAGAGCCACCTCGACATCCACGACCGCCAGGGCAACAACCTCCCCGGGTACGGGTGGATCTTCCCGGTGGGCGACGGGACGATCAACGTGGGCGTCGGGCTGCTGTCCACGTTCTCGGGCTGGAAGGACATCAACACGAGCCACCTCATGGACGCCTTCTGCGCCACCGCCCCGTCGTACTGGGAGATCTCGCCCGAGACCGCGTGCGGCCCGCCGACCGGCGGCAAGCTCCCGACCGGCTTCTCGGTGAAGCCGGCGGTCGGGCCCTCCTGGATCCAGGTCGGGGACGCCGCGGGTGGCGTCAACCCGTTCAACGGCGAAGGGATCTCGGTCGCCTACGAGACCGGTCGCTACGCCGCCGAGGCGATCGACGAGGCGCTCGTCACCGGCGACGGGCTGGCGCTGCGCGGCTACGAGACGCGCCTCGCCGAGACCTACGGCCTCTACTTCAAGGTGGCGCGCGTGTTCGTCGCCGCGATCGGCAACCCCGCGGTCATGCGCGAGCTCACGCGGGTCGGGTTCCAGAGCCGCACGCTCATGGAGTGGATCCTGCGGATCATGGCCAACCTGCTTCGCCCCGACGAGCTCGGTCCCGCCGAAGCCGTCTACAAGACCGTCGCCGCCATGGTGAAGGTGGCTCCCGAGCCGTAGGCGCCGACGGTCGCGGGCACGACCCGCGCGCGCGATCCAGGTCGCCGTCGGTGGTGACGTACCCGTTGACGGGTCGCCGTCGGCGCCTATGCTCCGCGACGGGACACGGGACAGGGCCGGGGGGCGGACATGGGAACGGGTCGGGGAGTCGCGCGCGCAGGGCTGCGGACGAGGATCTGCTCGATCGTCGGGTTGGTGGCGCTGGTGGGGACCGTCGCCGTCGGTGTGGCCCCCGGTGCGGGAGCGGATCCGGGCGACGCGTCGATCATCGGCCGGGTCGTCGACGATCTGGGTCAGCCCTTGGAGGGCGTGTCGGTCTCGGTGTGCGAGGACGACTTCGATCCCTGCTTCTCGCCCGATCCGACCGACGCCAACGGCGAGTTCACGCTGGAGAGCCTCGATTCGGGCACGGCGTACCGGGCGGAGGCCCTCTCCTCGCCCGGTCATTGGACCTCGGTGGTGACCACCGATCCGCTGCTCGTCGGCGAGAACGACGTCGGCGACATCGTCGTGCTGCGGACCGAGGTGATCTCGGGGACCGTCACCGACGGTGTCGACCCGATCGAGGGCGCCTCCATCGACGCCGCGTGCGTCAGCGAACTGGACCCCTGTGACGTCTCCAACTTCGCGATCTCGGACGAGAACGGTGACTACTCGTTCGAGCTTCCCGCGGGGGTCTACAGCCTCTACGTGCAGGCGTCCGGCCATTCGGCGCAGTCGCGGGAGGTGACGCTCGAGCTCGGCTCACCGCTCGACGAGGACTTCGCACTCGACGTCGCGGCCACCCTCACTGTCACGGTCGTCGATGCCGTCACCGACGCACCGATCGAGGACGCCGCGGTGCAGATGTGCACGACCGGTGTGCAGCCGTGCGACTTCGTCGGGTTTGGCAACTTCACGGTGACACCGGGCGAGTACCTCGTCGAGATCGCGCCCGGCGACTACCGCATCGAGGTGTACGCGCCCGGCTACGCGACCGGCGTCCTCGAGTACGGGCCGCTGACGGCGGGCGCGAACGACCCGGTGGAGATCGCGCTGGAGCAGAACGGCACGATCTCCGGGACGGTCACCGACGGGGTGGATCCGCTGGAGGGCGCGTTCGTCGCAGCCTGTCCGGGTGACGATCCCTGCACGCTCGCGACGTCGGTCGGCTTCCTGACCACCGATGCGAACGGTCAGTACTCGCTGGCCGCACCGCCCGGCACCTACCGCGTCGACGTGTCGCGCTCCGGATACACCGGCGCCTTCCAGACCGGCATCGAGGTGGAGAGCGGACAGGAGACGTCCGGCGTCGACTTCGTGCTCGAGTCGACGGCGGGAACGTTGTCCGGCACCGTCGTGAGCTCGGTCACCTCCAACGGGATCGGCGGAGTCGCCGTCACGGCGTGCCTCGTCAGCGAGCCGGCGTGCAGCAGCTCCGCGATCGAGACGTTCACCAACGAGGACGGCGACTTCCTGCTCACCGTCCCGGTGCCTGGCACGTACAACATCCTCTTCTCGGAGGAGGACCACGACACCCCCGTCGCCGTCGAGAACGTCGACATCCCGACGGGCTCGAGCTCGCTCCCGGAGCCCGTCGTGCTCGATCCGCTCGCGCTCGTGAGCGGGCAGGTCCGAGACACCGAGAACGCAGGCCTGGCGGGCGCGAAGGTCTTGGCCTGCGCCGAAGGCACCCAGCCCTGCGACCCGGGCGACCCCGGCTACAAGGAGGCGCTTGCGTTCGGGGAGTTCGGCACCTGGTTCCTGAAGCTCCCGGCCGGCACGTATCACCTCGAACCACGGCTCTACGGCTATTCCGGGGCCCCGCAGACCGCGACGCTCGCGGTCGGTGAGGTCGCCGGCGCCGACTTCACCATGTCGCTGCTCGCGACGGGCAGCATCTCCGGCGACGTCGTCGACAAGGACGATGACGCGATCGACTTCGCGACCGTCTCGCTGTGCACGCTCGACGTCGAGCCGTGCGACAACCTGGTTCAGGCGAACACGACCGGGGTCGAGACGCCGCCGCCGGGTCACTACGAGATCGCTGACGTCCCGGTTGGCACGTACCGGGTCGAGATCTCGGCGCCGAACCACGTGACGAAGGTCATCGACGACGTGGAGGTGACCGAAGGCGTCGACACCGATGTGTCCGCGGCGCTCGTCGAGTTCGCGACCGTGTCAGGCGAGGTGACCCTCGGCGCGAACGTGGAGGGCACGACCTCGGCCGGCGTCGGCGCGTGTCCGGTGGAGGTGCCGTTGTCGAGGACGTGCTTCGGGCTGATCACCGCCTTCTCGCCGCAGAACGGTGGTGCGTACGAGCTCAGGCTGCCACCAGGTGACTACAACCTCGCCGCGTTCGCCGAGCGCCTCTTCCTGCCGCTCATCTACTCGGCACCCGTGTCGTTCACGCTGGGCGACGGCGAGGTGATCGACGACCTCGACTTCACCATCTCCGACGAGGACGCCGACGGCGTCGATTCGGGCGTCGAGGACGGCGCACCCAACGGCGGCGACGGCAACGACGACGACACGCCCGACTCCGAGCAGGCGCACGTCGCGTCGCTCCTGGCGGCCAACGACGCGGGCTACGTCACCGTCGCGGCACCCGAGGGGACGGAGCTGGTCGGCGTCACCGTCGTCAACCCGGCGACCCTTCCCGATCCTCCCGTCGATCTCGAGCTCCCGGCGGGTCTCGTGAGCTGGACGCTCAACGGCATCCCGGAGGGTGACGATGCCGTGGTCGAGCTGTTCCTGCCCGACGTCACGGGTCTCGATGCGTACTGGAAGTTCCACGACGGGGCCTGGATCGACGCGACCTCGGTCGCGTCGTTCGGCAGCTCGACGGTGACGCTCACCATCACCGACGGCGGGTTCGGCGACGACGACGGCATCGAGAACGGATCCGTGACCGATCCGGGCGGACCGGCGGAGACCGAGGACGAGCCCACGACCGGGTCCTTCAGTGGACGCGTCGCTGACGGTGACGACGCTGACCTCGAGGGCGCATCGGTCCGTGTGTGTGCCCAAGGCGCAGACCCGTGCACCGAGGACAACGACCTCGCCAGCGCCACGTCAGGTGCTGACGGCACCTACCAGATCGCCGACATCGAGGCAGGTGCGTACCGCGTCGACGCGGCCAAGGGCGGATACTCCGGGGACTCGCGAAGCGAGGTCGTCGTGCAGCCTGGCGAGGACACGCCCGACGTCGACTTCACGCTCGCCGAGATCCCCACGACCGGGGGCATCACCGGGACGGTGCGTGGTGGAGCGAATCAACCGCTCGCGGGTGCGGCGGTGCGGGCGTGCGCCGACCCGGGTGCGGGTCAGCCGTGTCCCGGGGCGACGGTTCCGGTGTTCACCGGCATTGACGGTGGGTACACCGTCTCGAACCTCTCGCCCGGCGCGTACCGCGTCGAGGTGCTCGCACCACCGCGTGAAGGTGCTGCTGCGCAGCCTGTGACGGTGACAGCCGGTGAGGACACGACTCGCGACTTCACGATCGTGTACCGCCGCCCGGACGCGCGGATCCGCACGGGCACGAGCGGGCCCGTCAAGGGCAACGACCTGTACAACTCCACCGGCTCGAACCAGTCGGTCACCAAGAACCAGAAGCGAGGCACGACCGCGGTCTTCACCCTTCCGATCCAGAACGACGGGGATGCCGACGACTCGTACACGGTGAAGGGGATCGGTGGGACGAGCGGCAAGTTCACGATCGACTACTACGCCGGGTCGACCAAGATCACGAGCAAGGTCAAGAGCTCGGCGGGCTACTCGATCAGCAACCTCGCGGCCGGCGGCAACAAGAACATCACGATGAAGGTGAAGGTCTTCACGTCGGCGAAGAAGGGCTCCGAGAAGGCGGTGAAGGTCACCGTGAAGTCGAAGAGCCTCGCGACCGCGGTGGATGCCGTGGTCGGGAAGACCAAGGCCACGTAGTCCGTTGCAGTCACCCTGGCGACCGTTAGCGTCGCCGGGGTGACTGTCCACAGCGTGCGGCAGCTCGCGCTCCGGCGGGGCCTGCGAGCCGCCATCGCGCTCCCGGGCGTGCTCGCGCTCGTCGACGCCGCGACGGGCAACGAGATCGCGGCGCTCTTCGCCGCGTTCGCCGCGTTCGCGCTGCTCGCGATGGCCGACTTCGGTGGCCCGCCGCGTGCGCGCGCCGTCGCCTACCTCACCGCGACGTTGCTCGGCGGGGTGCTCATCGCCATCGGCACGCTCGTCTCGGGCTCCGTCGTCGCCGCGACGCTCGTCACGCTCGTCGTCACCTTCGTGGTGATGCAGGTCGCCGCCTTCGGTGGCGCCTGGGGAGCGGGGATGTTCGCCACGATCCTCGCCTACGTGCTCGCGGCCACGCTCGAGGCGCCGATCGGCGAGCTCCCCGAGCGCGTGTGGGGCTGGGGCGTGGGCGGGCTGATCGCCACCGCCATGGCGCTGCTGCTCTGGCCCGTCTACGAGCGGCCGGCGCTCTGGAAGCTCGCCGTCGACGCGATGCACTCGTGTGCCGACCTCGTGCGTGCCGCGGGTGTCGGTGCAGCGCGGGAGACGGCCGTGGAATCGGTCCACCGTCTCCGCGAGGCATACGAGCGGGCGCCCTACCGCCCGTCGGGGCCGGCGGTGAAGGACCGCGCCTTCGTCGCGCTCGTCGAGGGCCTCGAGCGCCTGGTGGACGTCGAGCCCGAGAGCGAGGAAGCCGCGCTCGACGACCGGGCGGTGGTGCTGCGGGCCGCGAGCGCCGACGTCCTCGACGCTGCCGCTCAGTACGTCGCCACGCCGGGTGCCCCCGAGCCAGACCTGAGCCGCCTCGACGCGGCGCGCCACGAGCACCGCGTCGCACTCGGTGAGCGGGCCGCGGCGGCGCTTCGGGCCGGCGAGCCGGCCGACCAGGTGCTCGACGAGATCGAGGGTGCCTGGTGGTCGCGCATCGCGTCGTTCATCACGATCGCGGTCGCCGCGGACGCGGTGATCGGTCGCGGGGGCGCGCCGCTCGCGGACGAGCTGGCCGCGACGCTCCAGACACCGATCGGCGAAGCCCGGGGCTTCCGCGCACGCCTGCGGCGGGTGCTGCGGGTGAACGTCGACCTCGGCTCGATCCGCTTCCGCAACGCCGTGCGCACCGCGGTCGGGCTGTCGCTGGCGGTGCTCGTCGCCGGGCTCGCGGGTGTCGAGCACGCCTTCTGGGTCGGGCTCGCAGCACTGTCGGTGCTGCGGTCGAACGCCATGGCGACCGGGCGCAGCGCTCTGGAGGCCGTGGGTGGGACGTGCCTCGGGTTCGTCGTCGTCTTCGTGTTCTTCGGAATCTTCGATGCCGACACGACCGCCGAGTGGATCGCGCTCCCCATCGCGGCGTTCTTCGCGGCGTTCGCACCGACCGCGATCTCGTTCTTGATCGGACAGGCCTCGTTCACGATCGCGATCGTGCTGCTCTTCGACGTGATCGTCCCCGAGGGATGGCGCACGGGCCTCGTACGAGTCGAGGACATCGCGATCGGTGCGGCCGTCAGCCTCGTCGTCGGGGTGCTGCTGTGGCCCCGAGGCGCGGTGGGGATGCTGCGACGCGTCCTCGGCGCCAACCTCCGGTCGGCGGCCGACTACTTCGACGCCGCGATGCGCACCATCGCGGGGGGCTCGGCGTCGGACTGCCAGCGCGCCTGCGACCACGCGATCGACGCGTCCCGCCGCGTCGGCGACATCTACGACGACCTCATCGCCGGACCGGGCACGCTGCCGCCGGGCCACGACGTGTGGGCCTCGATCGCGGCCTCGGCGCGTCGCATCCAGGGGGGCGGCGACCTGCTCAGCGTGCAGGCCAAGCTCGGCTTCCGCATCGATCCCGAGCCCGACGCGACTGCCGTGCTCGAGGCCGAGAGCGACTCCCTCACCTCGCTGGTGCGCAGCGATGCCACCGCGCTCGAGGAGGCGACCGCAGCGCCGGTGCCCCCGCCCGAGGCCGCCACCGCCCGTCGAGCGACGCAGGTGGCCGCGCTCGAGGCGTGGGGTGGTCGGGACGCCGCCGAGGCCTCCGCCGTCGTCGGCATCGTCTGGGCGGGCGAGATGCTGCACTCGACGCACCTCGCGGTGCGCCACCTCGGCGATGCCGTGACCCGGGTGGCGCCGGAGTCCTGAGCCCGAGTCCCTCTGGGCCTGCTGCCCACCGCTGGTGGTGGAGTGGCCACGGTTGGCGCGGAATATCACTCTCCGTGTACGGTTGATGTCCAGTGACCACCCTGAGTGGTTACGCAGGACCGGGACGCTAGGACCCCCGACCGAAGTCGGTCACCCTTGAGGTCGGGGCGAGCGAGTGGTGAGACCGGCCCAATCCTGCATCGGACGGCCCGCGAGGGCCGCGAGGAGCAGCAGGAGTCATGGGCCGAGCCACGAAGACCGGTACGTCGACGATCCCACCCGGGCCGGCGCTGCCCGAGATCCGCTGGTACGCGGGCGGCAGCGACGTCGCCCCCGAGGCCGCCGCATGCGTCCTCATCGCCTGCCGCAACGGCGAGTCGGAGATCGGGGTCGCCGTCGAGCGGGCCCTCGAGCAGGCCGCGGTGTTCGTGGTCTCCGACGGGAGCACCGACGACACCGCCCGAGTCGCCGCGGCCGCCGGCGCCGAGGTGCTCGTCCTCACCGAGAACGTCGGCAAGCCCGCGGCCATCGCCCGAGCCCTCCGGCACTTCGACATCCCCCGTCGGTTCGCGACCGTCGCCATCATCGACGACGACACCCGCATCGCGCCCGACTTCATCCGGCGCGGCCTGGAGAAGATGCGCGCGGGCGTGGCGATCGTCGTCGGCAGGACGGTCTCCGACTGGACCCACAAGGTCCGCTGGAACCCGTGGGTGGCCGCGCGCGCGTTCTCCTACTGGAAGTACCAGCTCTTCATCCGCCGCGGGCAGTCGATGCTCAACGTGATGACCTGCATCGCCGGATCGAACTCGCTGTACCGCACGTCGGTGCTCCAGCAGGTCGTCAGCGAGCAGACGCCCTACATCGTCGACGACACCTACTGGACGCTCGAGACGCATCGCCGCAAGCTCGGCAGGATCGTCTACGCGCCGGCCGCGATCGCCCTGATCCAGGACCCGACGACCCTGCGCGAGTGGTACCGGCAGAACCTGCGTTGGCTCTGGGGCACCATGCAGGGCATCCACGGCCACCGCATCGGTCGGCGCGCCACGCTGTTCGACGTCACGTACCTCGGACTCATCCTCGACTGGGCGCTGTACGTGCTGGCATGGCCGGCCATGCTCGCCCTGACGTTCGCGGTGACCGGCAGCCCGCTGCGCACCCTCGCGATCTACGTCGGCGGCTACGTGCTGTGGGCGACCATCGGCGCGATCGCGCTGCGGCGCTGGCGGCTGGTGCCGCTCGCCCCGGCGCTGATCGTCCTCGACTGGGTGCAGCGCGTGAACTTCGTGCACGCCTTCGTCAAGACCGTCCGCGCGCCGCGGGTCGAGTCCTGCACCTGGACCTCGCCCACGCGCTACGCCGCCGACGCGGCGTGACCGATCGCACGTCATCCCCCCGATTGGAAGAAGAGGAACGAACATGAGCTTCAGCGCATCCGACCCCAGCGTCGGCGTCGCCGGCGTGAACGTCGTGGCCGACGCACCCGTCGGCGGCGGGCCGCTCGGTGGCGGCCCGGCCGTCAGCGCCCCGGTCGTCGGCTCGGTCGGCGTCGGTGGCGTCTTGGCCTTCACCGGCAGCGGCCCCGGCACCCTCCCGCTCGCCATCCTCGGCGCCGTATCGGTGATCGGCGGGCTGTTCGCCGCGGCCGCCGGCAAGAAGCGGAGGAAGAAGGTCGCCGACGCCCCAGAGAACGGCCTCACCGACCTCTCGCTGCTCGCCGACACCGCGACGGCTCCGACCGCCGCCCCCGCGATCAGCTGGCGCCTCGCCGACGCCGCCTGACCTAAGCGCCGACCAACGCGCGCGCTTCTGCTGCCACTCCTGCGACCGGGCTGCCGAGCTGCGAGCCCTTGACAATCGAACGCGTGTTCGATAGAGTGAGGGCACGCTTCGCGGACCGGCGATGCTCCCGACAGAGCTCGGGTGAGAAGGGTCCTGCCAACCGACTTCCCCACAGTGAAGTGACAGGCAGGAGGCATCGTGTTCGATCAGGTCCGCGCTGCACTGGACACCCTCGAGGGTGTGGTGCGTGGCTTCGAGCCGGCGTGTGTGGACGGCCCGGATGCGGTCACGGTGTTGGAGCTGTTCGCGCGGATCGAGCGCCTCGCCGCCGCGGGCAAGACGCTGGCGGCGGTGCGGGTCGAAGAGACCGGCGCGCACCGCGCGTCGGGGCATCGATCGGCTGGTCAGCTGCTCGCGGATCGGTCGGGGGTGTCGGTGGGCGCGGCGGAAGGGATGCTGCGGGCGGCGAAGCGCCTGCCCGAGCTCCCGGTCGTGGAGCAGTCGTTTCGGGCGGGGGAGCTGAGCGAGACCGCGACCCGCGAGATCACCGCCGCCGCGGTCAAGGATCCCGACGCCCAGGGCGAGCTGGTCGGCTATGCGCGGCGCCTGCGGCCCATCAAGGGGCTGCGGGAGCGTTGCGCGCGGGTGATCGCCGCGTCGGTGAAGGACGACAGGGAGTGGGATCGCAACCTGCACGAGACCCGGGAGGCGCATCTGTTCGACCACCGGGGGCACCTGCGCCTCGACGCCCGGTTCTCACCCGACCACGCGCCGGGCATCTACGCCGCGGTGCAGGCCGAGACCGACCGCGTGTTCCGTGATGCGCGTGCCGCGGGCCGGCGCGAGCCGCGGGCCGCGTACCTGGCCGACGCGGTCGCCAACCTCATCCTCGGGGGCGGGCCCGCCAAGCCGATCGACGCTCGCCTCGACGTGAGCGACGCTGCCCTCGAACGCGGCCACCTCGTCAAGGGCGAACGGTGCGAGGTCCCCGGGTTGGGGCCGATCCCGGTTACCACCGCCCGGCGGCTGCTGCGTGACGCCCGCGTGAGCCTGCGGGTGCGTGACGAGCACGACCGGATCACCCACATCTCGTCGATGACGCGCACGGTCCCCGCCAAGCTGCGCCGCTGGCTCGAAGCCACCTACCCGGTCTGTGGCCGCCAGGCCTGTGAGAACACCCGCAACCTGGTCATCGACCACATCCACCCCTACGCATTGGGCGGCATCCTCGATCAGGACAACGCATGGCGGATCTGCACCGCTTGTGATCACCTCAAGCAGCACTGCGGCTGGGTCGTCATCGGCCGGCCGGGTGCCTGGGACCTCGTCCCACCCGACGATCCCCGGGCCCGACCACCCACCGACAGCGACTGCACCGAACCGGCAGGCCCCGACCCCGCCGAAGCCGACCTCGCCGGCGCGACCACCGGACCCGATCCGCCATGAGGTCGGAGCGGCCGAGGCGAGGTGGCCCGCCCCGGGCCGCCCAGCAGTTCAGCCCGAGCGAGCGCCGGAGGTAGCCTGCGGCGCGCGACGCCCGCTCGACGTCGAGCGAGCGTCGGGAGACGAGGAGGGAGGGAGACGTGGAGCAGTACCTGCCGATCCTGGCGATGGTCGTGCTCGTGTTCTTGTTCGCGGCTCTCTCGTTCGTGGCGTCGAAGCTGCTGGGCCCGAAGCGGCCGACGTCGGCAAAGGTCGCTCCGTACGAGTGCGGGATCGTGCCCGAGGTCGAGCCGGCCGAGCGGTTCCCCGTGCGCTTCTATCTCGTGGCGATGGCGTTCATCGTCCTCGACGTCGAGATCATCTTCCTGTATCCCTTCACGACGATCCTGAAGCCGCTGGGCACGTACGGCGTCATCACGATGGGCGTGTTCCTCCTCGTGCTGCTGGTGCCGTTCGCGTACCTCCTGTCCACCGGCGCGGTCGACTGGGGTCCGGCGAAGCAGATCACGCAGCGGGTCGCGGGCAGCGTGCTGCGCGCCAAGGGCGCGACCGGGCGCGGCGGGCTCGACCCCGCGGCGCGCGAGCAGACCGAAGAGGCGGCCTGACATGGGGATGGAGCAGATCCCCCACAACATCCTCACCGGACGGCTCGAAGACCTGGTCAAGTGGGCGCGGCGCCATTCGGTGTGGCCTGCGACCTTCGGCCTCGCGTGCTGCGCGCTCGAGATGATGGCTGCCGGCGGCGCGCACTACGACCTCGCCCGCTACGGCATGGAGGTCTTCCGCGCCAGCCCGCGCCAGGCCGACCTGATGATCGTGGCCGGGCGGGTGAGCCAGAAGATGGCCCCGGTGCTGCGCCAGGTCTACGACCAGATGGTCGAGCCCAAGTGGGTGATCTCCATGGGGGTCTGCGCGAGCACCGGCGGCATGTTCAACAACTACGCGCTCGTGCAGGGCGTCGACCAGGTCGTGCCGGTCGACGTCTACGTCCCGGGCTGTCCTCCCGGGCCGGAGACGCTCATGCACGGCATCTTGATGCTGCACGACGAGATCCACCACGGCGAGATCATGAAGCGGCGCGGCGAGCACCGCGGCGCCGAGATCCACGTCGAGCAGATCGACGGCACGCCGTCGACCGTCCAGCCCGTGACCCTCTCCCGGTCGGCCTGACCACCCAGCCCGAGGACCCACGATGCCCGACGCCGACGACGCTCGTGAAGAGATTCACGAACCGGACGCGCCCGTGGCCGTGGTGTCCGACGAGGTCGCGGCGGCGCTCGTCGCCGAGTTCCCGGGCGCGGTGTTCCACGAGTCGCACGGCCAGCCCGTCGTCTACGTCGACCGGAGCTCGTGGCACGAAGTGGCGGCGCACCTGCGCGACGCCCAGCAGTTCACGATGTGCGTCGACGTGACCGCGGTCGATCACCTCCGCGACGAGACCCGGCTCGCGGTCGAGGGCGTGACGCCCGAACGGTACGAGGTGGTCGCCAACCTCCTCTCGCACCCCCGCAACCGGCGCATCCGCGTGATCAGCGAGGTGCCCGAGTCCGACCCGACGATCGCCAGCATCACCGACCTCTTCCCCGGCGCGAACTTCGCCGAGCGCGAGGCCTACGACCTGATGGGCGTCACCTTCGAGGGCCACCCCGACCTCACCCGCATCCTCATGCCCGACGACTGGGTCGGCCATCCGCTGCGCAAGGACGACGCCCCGTCGCGGGTCCCCGTGACCTTCAAGGAAGACCCGAGCCCGCGATGACCGACCTCCACCACCTCGACGCCCGCGAGGAAGGGCGCCTCGAAGGCCAGACCGACGAGGGCGCGCAGGTCCTCCAGCCGCGCACCCGCGAGATCGTGATGACGGGCGGGCTGTGGCCCGAGGACACCGACACCACGATCATCAACATGGGTCCCCAGCACCCGTCGACCCACGGCGTGCTGCGGGTGATGCTCGAGCTCGAGGGCGAGACGGTGCTGCGGGCCAAGCCGGTGATCGGCTACCTCCACACCGGCATGGAGAAGACGGCCGAGGAGCTCACCTACGTCCAGGGCTCCACCAACGTCACCCGCATGGACTACGCCTCGCCGCTGAGCAACGAGCTCGTCTACTCGATGGCGGTGGAGCGACTCCTCGACATCGAGGTCCCGCCGCGCGCGGTGTGGATCCGCATGATGCTCGCGGAGCTCAACCGCTGTGCGTCGCACCTGCTGTTCCAGGCCACCAACGGCATGGACATCGGGGCGATCTCGATGATGATCTACGGCTGGCGCGAGCGCGAGGTCACGCTGCGCCTGCTGGAGCAGTTCACCGGCCTGCGAATGAACAACAACTTCATCCGTCCCGGCGGCGTCGCGGCCGACCTTCCCGACGGGTGGGAGGAGGCGACGCTCGAGGCGCTCGACACGATCGAGGCCGGCACGCGCGACTACGCCGAGGTGCTCACCGAGAACCCGATCTGGATGGAGCGCCTCGTCGGTGTCGGCATGATCACCACCGAGCAGGCGCTCTCGTTGAGCGCGAGCGGGCCGATCCTGCGCTCCACCGGGTTCCCGTGGGACCTGCGCAAGGCCCAGCCGTACCTCGCCTACGACGAGGTCGACTTCGACGTCATCTACACGTCGAACGGCGACTGCTACGACCGCTACCTCATCCGGCTCCAGGAGATCCTCGAGTCGGTGAAGATCGTGCGCCAGTGCATCGAGCGCATGCCCTCCGGCGACTACCGCGTGCAGGACCGCAAGGTCACCCCGCCGCCGCGCGCCCGCATCGACGAGTCGATGGAGGCGCTCATCCACCACTTCAAGCTCTTCACCGAGGGGTTCAAGGTGCCGCCGGGTGAGACCTACGTCGCGATCGAGTCACCACGAGGTGAGATCGGCTGCTACCTGGTGTCCGACGGCACCGGCAAGCCAGTGCGGCTGCACATCCGCGGTCCGTCCTTCTACAACCTCCAGACGACGGCGCCGATGGTCGAGGGCACCCTCGTCGCCGACACGGTCGCGGTGATCTCCAGCGTCGACCCCATCCTCGGCGAGGTCGACCGATGAGCACCCCGATCACCGAGCGCGGGAGCGGCCTCACCGACGCGGACCGTCGTCGGGCGAAGGAGATCATCGCCCGCTACCCGCACCCGAAGTCGGCGCTGCTGCCCCTGCTGCACCTCGCGCAGGACCGCGAGGGCTGGGTGACGCCGCAAGCGATGGAGGACGTCGCGGAGCTGCTCGACCTCACGCCCGCCCTGGTGCTCGGGACGTGCTCCTTCTACACGATGTTCAAGCGAGAGCCGGTCGGGAAGCTCGTCGTGTCGGTGTGCACGAACGTGTCGTGCCTCGTCAACGGCGGCCCCGACCTCCTCGACGCGCTGCGCCTGCGCTACCTCGACGACGACGAGGTCACGGTCGAAGAGGTCGAGTGCCTCGCCGCGTGCGACATGACGCCGGTCCTCCAGGTCAACTACGAGTTCCACAACGGGCTGACGCCCGACGACGCGATCGAGGTGATCGAGCAGTACAAGCGCGGCGACCTCACCGCGCGCACGATCTCGGGCACGAGCACGGGGACGACGACCTGATGCCCACGAAGAAGCCCTCGCCCGACGCCGCCGAGACGCGGATCGTCACCAAGTTCCTCCGGGCCCGCCCGAAGGACTCGTGGACGTTCGAGGCGGCGCGAAAGCACAACAAGGCGTACTCCGCGTTCGAGAAGGCGCTCGGCATGGAGCCCGACGCCATCATCGAGGAGGTCAAGACGTCGGGCCTGCGCGGCCGCGGCGGCGCGGGCTTCTCGGCCGGGCAGAAGTGGTCGTTCCTCCCCGCCGGCGTGTTCCCGCGCTACCTGGCGGTCAACGCCGACGAGGGCGAGCCGTCCACCTTCAAGGACCACATGCTCATCGAGGGCGACCCGCACCAGATCATCGAGGGCGCGGCGATCACCGCGTACGCGATCCAGGCGCACCACGCGTTCATCTACATCCGCGGCGAGCTCGCGCTCGGGGCCGACCGTCTCCAGCAGGCCGTCGACGACGCGTACGCCAACGGCTACCTCGGCAAGAACATCTTGAAGTCGGGCTTCGACCTCGACCTCGTCGTGCACCGGGGCGCGGGCTGCTACATCGCGGGCGACGAGACGGGTCTGCTGTCGAGCCTCGAGGGCGAGCGGGCGATGCCGCGCATCAAGCCGCCGTTCCCCGCGGCGCAGGGCGTCTACGCCGCGCCGACGGTCGTCAACAACGTCGAGACGATGTCGACCGTCCCGCACATCATCCGGCGAGGCGGCAAGTGGTACTCCGGGCTCGGCGTCAACAAGTCGACCGGCACCCGCATCTTCTCGGTGTCCGGGATGGTCGAGCGCCCCGGCAACTACGAGGTCGAGCTCGGCATGTCGTTCCGCGACCTGATCGAGGGCCTCGCGGGCGGCGTGCGCGACGGCAAGAAGATGAAGTTCTTCATCCCCGGTGGCGCGTCGGCCCCCTGGCTGATGCCGCAGCACCTCGACGAGCCGCTCGACATGGATCGCGCGTCCGAGCTCCAGACGATGCTCGGCTCCGGAGCGATCATGGTCTACGACGAGACCGTCGACCCGCTGCTCGTGTCGTGGCGGCTCGCGAAGTTCTTCGCCCACGAGTCGTGCGGCAAGTGCACGCCGTGTCGCGAGGGCTCGGGCTGGATCTCGAAGGTGCTCTACCGGATGGCCAACGGGCTCGGGCGCCCCGACGACCTCGACCTCCTGCTCGACTTCGGCCAGAACATCGTGCCCGGGCTCAACGCGCCCTTCGCGCAGACGACGATCTGCGCGCTCGGTCCGTCGACGATGAGCCACGTCGTGAGCCTCGAGCGGTGGTTCGGCGACGAGATCCGGGAACGGCTCAAGAAGGACGCCGCGCGCCGCTCGCAGCTGGAGGTCATGCCGGCATGAGCACCGACGCCGTCCCCATGTCGCAGTGGCCGTCCGACCACGAGTACACGATCCCGGTGCCCGGCGACGCCGAGATGGTGACGCTCACCATCGACGGCAAGGAGGTGCAGGCGCCGCGCGGCGAGCTGCTCATCAAGGTCGCGCAGGAGCACGGCACCTACATCCCGCGCTTCTGCTACCACGAGCGGATGAAGCCGGTCGGGATGTGCCGGATGTGCCTCGTCGAGGTCGAGGGCATGCGCGGCCTCCAGATCAGCTGTGCGACCCCGGTCAACCAGGACATGGTCGTGTCGACGACCTCGCCGATGGTCAAGCAGGCCCAGGACGGCGTGCTCGAGTTCCTGCTGATCAACCACCCGCTCGACTGCCCGGTCTGCGACCGCGGCGGCGAGTGCCCCCTCCAGGACCAGACGCTCGCCTTCGGGCCGGGCGAGTCGCGCTTCGTCGAGGAGAAGCGCCACTTCGAGAAGCCGATCCCGATCAGCGACCTCGTGCTGCTCGACCGCGAGCGCTGCATCCAGTGCGGGCGCTGCACGCGCTTCGCGGCCGAGGTCGCCGGCGACCCGCTGATCGACTTCGGGGGTCGCGGCGACGAGACCGAGGTCATCACCTACCCCGACGAGCCGTTCTCGTCCTACTTCTCGGGCAACGTGGTGCAGATCTGCCCGGTCGGCGCGCTCACCGCGCAGCCGTATCGCTTCAAGGCCCGGCCGTGGGACCTCGAGGCCGTCGAGACCTCGTGCCAGTCGTGCGCGGTCGGGTGCCGGGGCGCGCTCGAGTCCACCACCAACCGGCTCGTCCGGTTCCTCGGCGTCGACTCCGAGCCCGTCAACCAGGGTTGGCTGTGCGACAAGGGCCGCTACGGGTACGAGTGGGTCCACTCCGACGCGCGCGTCGGCTCGCCCGCCGTGAAGCGCGAGTCCGGCGCCGACGCGGGCGAGCTCGTCGAGGTCTCCTGGCCCGAGGCGCTCGACGCGGCGGCCGAGGTCCTGCGCCGCGTGAAGGGCGACCACGGCGCCGAGGCGATCGGCGTGCTCGGCGGTGCCGCGCTCACCAACGAGGACGCCTACTGCTGGAGCCGGCTCGCCAAGGGCGTGCTCGGCACCGACCACGTCGACGCGCAGCTCGGCGACGGGCTGCCCGCCGACGTCGTGCTCGGCATGCCCCGAGCCACGATCGCCGACCTCGACCGCGCGAAGGCGATCGTCGTGCTCGGGGTCGACGTCAAGAACGAGACCCCCGCGCTGTACCTCCGGGCCCGGGCCGCGGTGGTCGAGCGGGGCGTGCCCCTCGTCGAGGTGGGCGCGCGCGCCACGGGGCTCACCCGCTACGCCACGACGGTGCTGCGCCACGCCCCTGGTGCACCCACGGACGTGGTGACCAAGCTCGCCACCGCGCTCGGCGGGCGCAAGACCCGCACGAAGGCGGTCGACGACCTCGGTGACGCGATCGCCGGCCGCGACGGGCCGATCGTCGTCGTCCTCGGGCGCCCCTCGGTCGCCGAGTCGCCGGACGCGACCGTGCACGCCGCGGCCCTCCTCGCCGCGGTCGGGCCCGATGTCCGCTTCCTGTCGGCGCTGGGCCGCGCCAACGTGCACGGCGCGCTCGACCTCGGGCTCACGCCGGGGTTCCTCCCCGGCCGCGTCACCCTCGACGCGGGCCGTGACCACGTGGGCGCGACGTGGGGCAGCGTCCCCGAGCAGGCCGGCCTCGATGCCACGGGCATCCTGCGCGCCGCGGCCGACGGCACGATCAAGGCGCTGGTGCTCCTGAGTGCCGACCCACTCGTCCAGTTCCCCGATCGATCGCTGGCCCGGGCTGCCCTGGCCGCGGTCGAGCGGGTCGTCTGCGTCGGCGCCTTCGCCGGCGACGGCCTCGAGCACGCCGACGTGGTGCTGCCGCCGACCGTGTGGGGCGAGCAGCGAGGCTCGACGACCAACGTCGAGGGGCGCGTCCAGCGGCTCGGCCGCATCGTGACGCCCGACGGCTCGACGATGGAGCCGTGGCGCATCGCCGGCGAGATCGCGGCCCGCCTCGGCGCCGACTTCGACCTCGAGAGCGCCGACGAGGTGCAGGACGAGATCGCACGGGTCGCACCCGCGTTCGCCGGCGTCGACGCGTCGCTCGTCCGCCGGGCGCGCGACGGCGTGGTGCTGCCGCTCGCCGAGCACGTCGACGACCTCCACCTCGGGCGGGCGGCTCCGGGCCCCGGCCTCTCGTGGGAGCCGATCCCGGCCCAGCCGGAGGAGTCGGCCGAGGGCGAGGCGACCGACGCGAGCGAGCCGACGGAGTCGATCGAGGTCTCGGCGCCGCCCGAGCCGCCCGTGACGCTGCACACCTGGAGCGCCGACGCCCCGGCCCCCGCCGCCGCGCCGACGGACGCCTACAGTCTGCGCCTCGTGGCGAGCCGCACCCTCTTCGGCGCCGACCGCACCGTGATGGCGTCGCCGTCGCTCGCGCGCATCACCGACGACGTGGCGCGGCTCGTGATCAACCCCCGCGACCTCGCGGCGCTCGGCGTCGACGAGGGCGTGCCCGTGCGGGTCACGTCGTCGCGCGGCACCGTCGACGTGCCGGTCGGGGCCGACGGCGCGGTCGAGAAGGGCAGCGCGTTCATCGCGTCGAACCGCAGCGGTCCCGGCGCGGCCGACCTCGTCGACGTCGGCGAGGCCGTCACCGACCTGCGCATCCAGGTCATCGACGCAGAAGGCGGATCCGGCGCATGATCCCCCTGTTCGGCGCCGACCCGCTCCTCGAGAACGGTCTCGACACGACGGTCATCCTGATCGTCGTCGTCAAGACGCTCATCATCTTCGTCCTCCTGCTGCTGTCGGTCCTCTTCTACATCTGGTTCATGCGCAAGGTGATCGCCGACATGCAGAACCGGATCGGGCCCGCCACCGCCGGCCCGTTCGGGATCCTCCAGACGCTCGCCGACGGCATCAAGCTCTTCTTCAAGGAGCAGTCGGAGCCGACCACCGCCGATCGGCCCGTGTACCTGCTCGCGCCGTACCTCTCGATCGTGCCGGCGTTCCTCGCGTTCGCGATCGTGCCCATCGGTGGCACGGTCTCGATCGCCGGGCACGTCACCGAGCTCCAGCTGGCCGATCCCGACATCGGCGTGCTGTGGCTGCTGATGATGTCGGGCATCGGTCTCTACGGCGTGATGCTCGCCGGCTGGTCGTCGGGGTCGAAGTACCCGCTCCTCGGCTCGGTGCGCGCGTCGGCGCAGCTCCTCTCCTACGAGGCCGCGATGGGCCTCGCCATCGTCGGCGTGCTCATCCACTCGGGCACGCTGTCGACCCGCGGCATCGTGAACGAGCAGAGCTGGGTCGACCTCGGCTCGATCTTCAGCAGCTGGTACTGGCTGCCGGCGATCGGCGCCTTCGTGATCTTCCTCATCTCCGCGACCGCCGAGACCAACCACCCGCCGTTCGACCTCGTCGAGGCCGAGCAGGAGCTCGTCGGCGGGTTCCACACCGAGTACACCGGCATCCGGTTCGCCCTGTTCTTCCTCGCCGAGTTCATGAACCTCATCACGATGTGCGCGATCGCGGTGACCCTCTTCCTCGGCGGGCCTTCGGGTCCGGGGCTCGAGGGCCTCGGCGTCGCGTCCGACAGCTGGCTCAACACCTGGCTGATGCCGATCCTGTGGTTCTTCCTCAAGCTGCTCGTGCTGCTCTACGCGACGGTGTGGGTGCGGGCATCGCTGCCGCGCCTGCGCTACGACCGCCTGATGGACATCGGATGGAAGGTCCTCATCGAGGCCGCCTTCCTGTGGGCGATGGTCACCGGCCTGATCGTGGTCGGTCGCGACCAGGGCTGGAACCTCTGGATCGTCACCCCCGCGGCGGCAGTCGGCGCGCTGCTGATCTACCTCCTCCTCATGGCCTGCGTGCCGCGCAAGGAGGAGATCGAAGAGTGGAAGTGATCGCGCGCACGCCCGTCCGTCACGAAGTGCCGAGCGAAGCTCGGCCGATCCCGAGCGGAGCGGGAGAGTAATGGGGAAGCTCGGAGGCTTCGCGGTCACGTTGCGGCAGGTCTTCAAGCCGAAGATCACCGGTCGGTACCCGAAGACCAAGCGCCCGAAGCCCGAGCGCTTCCACGGCCGGCACGTCCTCAACCGCTACGAGGACGGCATGGAGAAGTGCATCGGGTGCGAGCTCTGTGCGGGCGTGTGCCCGGCGCGGTGCATCTACGTGCGCGGCGCCGACAACCCTCCCGACGCGCCGGTGTCGCCGGGTGAGCGCTACGGGTTCGTCTACGAGATCAACTACCTCCGGTGCATCCACTGCGACATGTGCGTGGAGGCGTGTCCCACCGAGGCGATCACCGAGACCAAGCTGTTCGAGTTCTCGTTCGTCAACCGCGACGACGCGATCTACACCAAGCGCGAGCTGCTCGTCGACGACGACGGGCGCGCCCGACGCCAGCCGTGGGAGCTGTGGCTCGGCGGCGAGGACGACGACACCAGCGCGTGGATGCGGGCGACGGCACCGTCGGGCGTCGCCGCCTACGAGGGCCGCGTCGCCTGGTCGGGTGAGCTCGGATTCGGCGTTCGCGAGCCCGAGCACGGCCAGAACGCCCCGCTCGCGATCGAGGCCGGTCCGTCCGACGAGGAGAGCGACGCGCACCGGTGATCGCCGTCCTCTTCTTCGCGTTCGGCGGGCTGGCGCTCGTCGGTGCCCTCGGCGTGATCCTGTCGCGCAACCCGGTGCACTCGGCGCTGTGGCTGGTCGCGACGCTCGTGAGCGTCGCGGTGCTGTTCCTGATCCAGGACGCCGAGCTGCTCGCCGCGGTGCAGGTGATCGTCTACGCGGGCGCGATCGTCGTCCTCTTCCTCTTCGTCATCATGCTGCTCGGCGTCGACCGCCGCGAGACGCTGTCCGAGACGCTGCCGTTCCAGCGCCCGATCGCAGTCGCGCTCGGGCTGATCATCCTCGCCGAGGTGCTCTTGCTCGCCGGGCACACCTGGGCCACCGGCGCGAAGACCGCGAGCGGGGTCCCGATCGAGGGCGGCGGCGACCTCGGCAACAACATCCAGCGCGTCGCGCGCGTGCTGTTCACCGACTTCCTGTGGCCGTTCCAGCTGACGGCGCTGCTGCTCGTCATCGCGGTGGTGGGCAGCGTCGCCCTCGCCAAGCGCAGCGGTCAGCCGACCGGGGCAGGCGGCGAAGCGGGCTCGGAGTCGGACGTCGAGCAGAGCGAGTCGGCGTCGTGAGCACGTCGTCGCTCGCCCTCACGATCACGCCGTCGTACTACCTGGTGCTCGCGGCCGCGCTCTTCACCATCGGCACCGTCGGCGTGCTGGTGCGGCGCAACGTCATCGTGATGTTCATGAGCGTCGAGCTCATGCTCAACGCGGTCAACCTCACGTTCGTCGCGTTCGCCAGCGCGCTCGACGACACCGCCGGTCAGGTGCTGGTGTTCTTCACGCTCACCGTCGCGGCCGCCGAGGTCGCGGTCGGCCTGGCGATCATCGTGGCGATCTTCCGCCGCCGTCGCGGCATGACGGCCGACGACCTCACGGTGCTCCAAGGATGAGGGGTGCTCCAGGGATGACGGTGACGAGCTGATGGCGCGCGACCTGCTCTCGTTCGTGGGCATCGTGCCCCTGCTGCCGCTCATCGGCGCGACCGTGCTGCTGCTGTTCGGCAAGCGGATCGGCGAGCCAGTGGCCGGCTGGATCGCGACCGGGCTCATGGGTGCCGCGTTCGTCTGGTCGCTGGTGATGTTCGCCGCGATGCTGTCGCTGCCCGAGGACTCCCGCTCGCAGGTCAGCGTGGCGTTCGAGTGGCTCCAGGTCGACCAGCTCAGCGTCGCGTTCGGGTTCCTGGCCGACCCGCTCTCGATCACCTGGATCCTGCTCGTCACCGGGGTCGGGTCGCTGATCTTCTTGTACTCGATCGGCTACATGCACGGCGACCCCAACTTCGGTCGCTTCTTCGCGTACCTCAGCCTCTTCGCGGGCTCGATGCTGCTGCTCGTCCTGGGCAGCACCTTCTTGCTCACGTTCCTGGGCTGGGAGGGCGTGGGTCTGTGCTCGTACCTGCTGATCTCGTTCTGGTTCGAGCGCGACAGCGCGGCGGTCGCGGGCAAGAAGGCCTTCGTGATGAACCGCGTCGGCGACGTCGGGTTCCTCATCGCGATGTTCGTGATCATCGCCGAGTTCGGCAACCTCGACTACTCGACCATGGGCGCCAACGCGATGCAGGCGAACCACACGGTCGTGACGGCGATCGCGCTGCTGCTGCTCGTCGCCGCGATCGGCAAGAGCGCGCAGATCCCGCTCTTCCCGTGGCTCACCGACGCGATGGAGGGCCCGACGCCGGTCTCGGCGCTCATCCACGCGGCGACGATGGTGACCGCCGGCGTCTACCTGATCGCGCGCACGCATCCGTTCTTCGAGGCGAGCGGCGACGCCATGACCGTCGTCGCGTGGGTCGGAGGGCTCACCGCCCTGCTCGCGGGCGGCGCCGCGCTGCTCCAGCCCGACATCAAACGGGTCCTCGCCTACTCGACCATCAGCCAGCTCGGCTACATGTTCCTCGCGCTCGGGGTCGGCGCGTACACCGCCGCGGTGTTCATGGTGCTCACCCACGCGTTCTTCAAGGGCTGCCTGTTCCTCGGCGCCGGGTCGGTCATCCACGGCGACGAGGAGAACCAGGACATCCGGGTCATGGGCCGGTTCCGCAAGTTCTTGCCCTTCACCGCGATCGCGATGGCCGTCTCGTGGCTGTCGATCGCCGGGATCCCGCCGTTCGCAGGCTTCTGGTCGAAGGACTCGATCCTCGAGTCGGCCTACATCAACGGCGACTACGGCGTGTGGGTGATCGGGCTGCTCGCTGCCATCTTCACCGCGATGTACATGACCCGCCTGATCCAGCTGGTCTTCTACGGCAACGAGCGCTTCCGGCCGGGCGAGGACGAGCGGCCGGTGCCGGCCGTCTCGGGTGGCTCCGACGACGACGTCCCCGACGCCTCGGGAGGCACGGCCACCGCGACGCTCGACGAGCCCGAACCGTTCGAGATCGACCCGGCCGACATGCCCGACGCGCTGGGCTACGACCCCGCGTTCGCGCCGACGGTCGACTACGTCGAGCCACCGCGCAAGTCGCGCCTCGGCGACCACGACCCGCACGAGTCACCGGTGATCATGCTGATCCCGATCGTCACGCTCGCGTTCCTCGCGGTCGTCGGGGGTCTGCTCAACATCCCGATCGAGGGGCTCCAGTTCCTCGACGAGTGGCTCTCCCCCGTGTTCGCGGGGGTGAGCCAGCCCCACCCGCACTCGTTCGTCGAAGGACTCGTGCTCGAGGGCATCTCGGTCGTGTTCGCCCTCGTCGGCATCACCATCGGCCTCCTGCTGTACCGGCGCGGGCTGCGCAAGGCATCCGAGGACCCACTCAAGGAGAAGCTCGGGCCGGTCGGCGACGTGCTCGGGCACGCCTACTACTACGACGAGGGGCTGGCCGCGTTCACCGACGGGCCGGCCAAGAAGACTGCCCGCTTCCTCGACGAGACCGTCGACCAGAAGGTGATCGACGGGGCGGTCAACGGCATCGCGCACCTCGTCCGCCGCGGTGGCCTCGGCCTGCGCAAGCTCCAGGACGGCTACGTCCGTCGCTACGCGATCGGCATCCTCCTGGGCGTCGTCGCGATCCTGCTGTTCCTCGTCGCCTACGTGGCGCGCTGAGACCGGACCATGACTGACTTCCCCATCCTCCTCGCGATCATCGCCACGCCGGCCATCGGTGCGGTCATCGTCACGATGCTGCCCAGTGGTCGGCCCGAGCTGATCCGGGTCGCGGGCTACATCTTCACCGTCGCGACGCTCGGGCTGGCGCTGTGGCTGCTGTGGAACTTCGAGGTCGGCAACCCCGACTTCCAGTACGTCGAGAACCGGCCCTGGATCCCCGGGCTCGGGACGCGCTTCACGGTCGGTGTCGACGGCATCTCGCTGTTCATGGTCGTCATCACCGCGCTGCTCATGCCGATCGGCCTGCTCGCCTCGGAGAAGTACGTCGAGACGCGCCCCAAGGCGTTCACCGCCTGGTTCCTGATCCTCGAGATGTCGATCATGGGGATCTTCCTCAGCATCGACCTCATCGCGTTCTTCGTCTTCTGGGAGTTCATGCTCGTCCCGATGTACTTCCTCATCCAGGGATGGGGGAGCGGCAACAAGAACTACGCCGCGATGAAGTTCTTCATCTACACGGGTGTGGGCTCGGCGCTGCTGCTCGCGAGCACGCTGGTGCTCGGCTTCCTGCACCAGGCCGAGACGGGCGACCTCACGTTCGACTACCGGATCCTCGCCGAGTGGTCGTTCTCCGGCCTCGGCACCACGACCGAGATCATCCTCTTCCTCGGCTTCATGGCCGCGTTCGCGATCAAGGCGCCGCTGTTCCCGTTCCACACGTGGCTGCCCGATGTGCACACCGAGGCTCCGACCGCGGGCTCGGTCGTGCTGGCCGGCGTGATCATCAAGATGGGCGCCTACGGCTTCGTGCGGTTCAGCTTCGAGCTGTTCCCCCAGGCGATGGTCGACCTCGCACCGGTGCTGCTCGTCCTGGCGGTGATCGGCATCCTCTACGGGGCGATCGTCGCGGCGATGCAGAAGGACCTGAAGCGCATCATCGCCTACTCGTCGGTCGCCCACATGGGCTTCCTGATCCTGGGCATCGCCTCGCTGACGGTGATCGGACTCGACGGTGCGGTGTTCACGATGGTCAGCCACCCGCTCACCACCGGTGCGCTGTTCCTCGTCATCGGCATGCTCTACGAGCGGCGGCACACCCGATTGATCTCCGACTTCCGCGGCCTCTGGCGCCCGGCACCGATCCTCACCGCGCTCTTCATCGCCGCGATGTTCGCCGGCATCGGGCTCCCCGGCTTCTCCGGGTTCATCGGGGAGTTCCTGTCGCTCGCGGGCGCGTTCGTCTCCGAGGAGCCCTACGCGATCGTCGCCACGTTCGGGGTGATCCTCGCCGCGGTGTACATGCTCTGGGCGTTCCAGCGCGCGTTCACCGGTCGACCCGACCCCGCGAACGCGAAGGTCAAGGACGTCAACCTGCGTGAGCTGGTGGTCATCGTGCCGCTGATCGGGCTCAGCCTGTTCCTCGGCATCTACCCCCAGCCGGTGCTCGATCGCATCGAGCCGACGGTCGAGCAGCGGATCCAGTTCCTCGAGCAGAAGACCGACTTCGAGGAGATCAAGCCCGAGGGGTTCGAGGCGCGTCGCCAGAGCGGCAAGACGTTCCGTGACGTCGCGGACCAGGCGCGTGAGGAGCGACGGTGATCGCGCAGCTCGCACCCATCGAGACGCCCACCGTCGACTGGCTCGCGATCGCGCCCGTCGTGGCGCTCGGGCTCGCCGGGATCGTCATCGTGCTCGTGCGTGCCCTGCTGCGCGGCCGACCCCAGACGATGCCGGTCTGCCTGGCGGTCGCGTTCGCCGGCCTGATCGCGGCCGGGGTCGTGCAGCTCCGCCTCTGGAACCTCGTGCGCGACGACGGCGCCATCGAGACCGTGGGCGGCATGGTGCGGGTCGACCCGTTCGCGATCTTCCTCGGATCGGTCGTCATCATCGCCACCGCGCTCGGCGTGCTGCTCTCGATCGCCTACCTGCGCCGGGAGGAGCTCGAGGCTCCCGAGTACCTCGCGCTCGTGCTGCTGTCCGGCACGGGGATGCTGGCCATGACGACCGCCAACGACCTCATCGCGGTGTTCGTGGCGCTCGAGGTGCTGTCGATCCCGCTCTACGTCCTCTCCGCCTTCGACCGGCGGCGACTCTCCTCGCAGGAGTCCGGTCTCAAGTACTTCGTGCTCGGAGCGTTCTCGTCGGCGATCTTCCTCTACGGAATCGCCCTCACCTACGGCGCGACCGGCACCACCTCGATCACCGGAATCGGCCAGTTCCTCTCCCAGAACGTGCTCTACGAGGAGGGCACGCTGCTCGCGGGCTTCGCCCTGCTGCTCGTGGGCCTGGGCTTCAAGGTCGCGGCCGTCCCGTTCCACATGTGGACGCCCGACGTGTACCAGGGTGCGCCCACGCCGGTGACGGGGTTCATGGCCGCGGCGGTCAAGGCGGCCGCGTTCGCCGCGCTGCTGCGGGTCTTCCTCGTCGGCCTCGACCTGTACCGCGACGACTGGCGCCCTGCGGTCGCGGTGCTCGCGGGGCTCTCGCTGGTCGTCGGCAGCGTCGCCGCCATCGTGCAGACCGACGTGAAGCGCATGCTCGCGTACTCGTCGATCGCCCATGCCGGCTACATCCTCATGGGCTTCTACGCCGACACGTCCCGAGGCCGTGAGGCGGCGCTGCTGTACCTGTTCGTCTACTCGTTCATGGTGATCGGCTCGTTCGCGGTCCTCACGATCGCCACCCGACGCGGCGACGACCAGCACTCGCTCGACGACTACCGAGGGCTCGCGCTGCGGCGACCGGTCGTCGGGGGACTGCTCATCTTCTTCCTGCTCGCGCAGGCTGGCATCCCCCTGACGGGAGGCTTCGTCGCGAAGCTCGAGATCTTCAGTGCGAGCGCGCAGGCCGGCGAGTACGGCCTGCTGGTGCTCGGTGTGCTCGCCTCGATCACCGCGGCGTTCTTCTACCTGCGGATCTCGGTGGTGACCCTGACGCCACCCGACGAGGGCGAGACCGAGCCGGCGGGCATGCTGCGGCGCGTCGACGGCTGGAGCGCCGTCGTCCTCGGCGTCACCGGCATCATCGTGCTGCTCGTCGGTCTGGTGCCCGGCACGTTCGTGCACTGGGCCCGCGACGCGACGTTCATGCTGTAGCCGTCCATTCCCGGGTTCTCGGCACGTTCAGACAGCCATGGCCCGCGGCAGCGTGCCGAGAACCCTGGAGCCGGTAGGTTCGCACCGTGCGCATCGAGGACGTGCGATACGCCACCAGCGGCGACCTGCGCGTCGCGTACCAGGAGTTCGGCGACGGCGAGCACGAGCTGGTCTTCGTGCCGGGGTTCATCTCCAACCTCGACGACACGTGGGAGCAGCCGACGCTCGACCCGATCCTGCGTCGGCTCGGCTCGTTCGGTCGCTGTGTCACGTTCGACAAGCGGGGGACCGGGCTCTCCGACCGCGACCTGGGCTTCGGCAGCATCGAGGAGCGGATGGACGACATCCGCGCCGTCGTCGACGCCGTCGGCTTCGAGCGACCGGCGGTCGTCGGCGTCTCGGAGGGCGGTCCCCTCTCGTTGCTGTACGCCGCCACCTACCCCGACCGTGTGAGCTCGCTCGTCCTCTACGGCACGATGGCGCGGATCATCGCCGCACCCGACTATCCGATCGGTGTGCCGGAGGAGCTCGCCGATGCCCTCGTCGACGGCGTCGAGTCGCGCTGGGGGACCGGATCGTCGATGAGCGCGTTCATCCAGCACATCCCACGCGATCCCGAGACGCGGGAGGCCGTCGCCCGGTTCGCCCGGGGCGCGGCCTCGCCGCGGATCGCTCGGCAGATCCTCTTCCTCAACACCCGGATCGACGTGCGCGGCGTGCTGCCCGCGATCTCGGTGCCGACCCTGGTCCTGCACAGCACGGGCGACCCGATCGTCGGTGTCGAGCTCGGTCGCTACCTCGCCGAGCACATCCCGGGTGCTCGATTCGTGGAGCGCGACGTCGACTACCACATGCACCACGACGGCGAGCAGGCCTGGTTCGTCGACGAGATCGAGGAGTTCGTGACCGGCCGCCGTCCGGCCGTGCCGGCACCCGCGGTCGAGCGCGTCCTCGCGACCGTGCTGTTCACCGACATCGTCGGATCGACCGAGCGTGCCGCGGCGGTCGGCGACCACACCTGGCGCTTGCTCCTCGACCGGCACGACGAGGTCGTCGCCCAGCGGGTGGAGTCCTACGACGGTCGGCTGGTGAAGACGATCGGGGACGGCGCGCTGGCGACGTTCGACGGCCCCTCGCGCGCGGTCGCCTGTGCCGAGGCGATCCGCGACGGCGTGGCCCCGCTCGACCTCGAGATCAGGGCAGGTGTGCACACCGGTGAGCTCGAGCGGCGGGGTGACGACGTCGGCGGCATCGGCGTCCACATCGGCTCGCGCATCGCCGCGCTCGCCGGTCCGGGAGAGGTGTGGGTCTCGCGCACGGTGAAGGACCTCACGGCCGGCTCGGGACTGGTGTTCAGCGAGCGGGGGGTCCACGCCCTCAAGGGCGTCCCCGACGAGTGGGAGCTGTTCGCCCTCTCGACCTGACGATCGAACGCCTCGAGGAGAAGGAGACGGAGATGCCCGAGGACTATGAGCGGATCATCGACACCCCCGAGTGGGTCGCGCTCGCCGAGCACCAGGCGAACATCGCCGACGCGCACCTGCGTGACCTCTTCGCCGACGACCCCGGCCGGGGCGACACCATGTGCATCGAGGTCGGCGACCTCTACCTCGACTACTCGAAGAACCGGCTGACGCCAGAGACGATCACGATGCTCTGCGCGCTCGCGCGGCGCGCCGACGTCGAGGCCCTGCGTGATGCCATGTTCGCCGGGGAGAAGATCAACATCACCGAGGACCGCGCCGTCCTGCACGTCGCGCTGCGCGCACCGAAGGGCGAGATGATCGAGGTCGACGGCGTCGACGTCGTGCCCGAGGTGCATCGAGTGCTCGACAAGATGGCCGGGTTCGCCGACCGGGTCCGCTCGGGCGAGTGGAAGGGCCACACCGGGAAGCGCATCCGCAACGTGATCAACGTCGGCATCGGCGGGAGCGACCTGGGCCCGCGGATGGCCTACGAGGCGCTGAAGGACTTCAGCGAGCGATCGATGACGTTCCGGTTCGTCTCCAACGTCGACGGCAACGACTTCTGGGAGGCGACCGCCGATCTCGACCCCGAGGAGACGCTCTTCATCATCGCGTCGAAGACGTTCACGACCCTCGAGACGATGACGAACGCGAAGTCGGCCCGCGACTGGTCGCTCGCGAAGCTGAAGGACGACGCCGCGGTCGCGAAGCACTTCGTGGCGGTCTCCACGAACGCCGAGGAGGTGTCGAAGTTCGGCATCGACACCGACAACATGTTCGAGTTCTGGGACTGGGTCGGCGGCCGCTACTCGTACGACTCGGCGATCGGGCTCTCGCTCATGATCGCGATCGGTCCCGATGCGTTCCGCGACATGCTCGCCGGGTTCCACGCGATGGACGAGCACTTCCGCACCGCGCCGATCGAGCAGAACATGCCGATGCTGCTCGGCCTGATCGGCATCTGGTACGACAACTTCTTCGGCGCCGAGACGGTCGCGATCCTGCCGTACAACGACTACCTCTCGAAGCTGACCGCGTACTTCCAGCAGCTCGACATGGAGAGCGACGGCAAGTCGGTCGATCGCGACGGCAACCCGGTGGAGTGGCAGACCGGACCGATCGTGTGGGGCCAGCCCGGCACGAACGGGCAGCACGCCTACTACCAGCTCATCCACCAGGGCACGAAGCTGATCCCGTGCGACTTCATCGGCTTCTGCAAGCCGCGCCACGTCGTCGGTGACCACCAGAACCTGCTCATGGCGAACTTCTTCGCTCAGCCCCAGGCCCTCGCGTTCGGCAAGACCGCCGAGGAGGTGCGCGCCGAAGGTGTGCCGGAGGAGCAGGTGCCGCACCGGACGTTCGCCGGCAACCACCCGACGAACTCGATCCTCGCGACCGAGCTGTCACCCAACGTGCTCGGTCAGCTCATCGCGCTCTACGAGCACAAGATCTTCACCCAGGGCGCGGTCTGGAACATCAACAGCTTCGACCAGTGGGGCGTCGAGCTCGGCAAGAAGCTCGCCATGGCGATCGTCCCGCAGCTCGACGCGACCGACGATCCGGACCTGCCCCACGACTCCTCCACCAACGCGCTCATCCGGCGGTACCGCGCCCAACGGTGACGTCCCTCCCGTCGTTTCGGCGTCAGCAGACCCGGCCCACGCGGGTCTCCTGACGCCAGAACGCCGGTCGCGCGGATCAGCTGGCGAGGCGGCGCCACCAGCGGCGGCGACGCTGGCGGCCGGGCTCGGCCTCCAGGTCGTCGAGGGCGCGCATCGCGAGGTGGTACGCCTGCTCGATCAGGCGCGCGCCGCCGGAGAAGTCGACGAACTCGCGGTCGTCGACCGGGGGTGGGAGGACGACGACCTCGACTTCCGAGGGCACCCACTGGAGCTCGAGCTCGAAGCGCTGCTCCCGCGAGATCGCGAAGGCCCGGACCGCGACGTCGAGCGGCGACCGGATGGGCCGCTCGGTCAGCGGATCGGAGACGTCGAGCACGAAGATCCGGTCGATCGGGCCGGCCAGCGCGTGGGAGATCGGCACCAGGTTGACGACCGCCCCGTCCACGAGCACCAGGCCGTCGTATTCGACCGGCGGGAAGATCCCCGGCAGCGCGGCGCTGCCGAGCAGGGCCGGCCGGAGCGGACCACGCACGAACACCATCTCGTCGCCGGTGACGATGTCGGTCGTCACCACCCGCAGCGGCACCTCGAGATCCTCGAACGTCTCGGCGGCACCGGCCGCCGTGATCAGCCCCGAGAGGCCCTCGTTGGAGATGAGGTGGTCGTCACGACGCAGGACGTTCCACGCGCGCTTGAAGGCGTTGCCCGGGAAGACCTGCTCCCCGGTCAGGGCCGACCACACGGTCTCCAGCCGGTCGACGGTCTCCAGCGTGGGCGACGTGGCCAGGACGCTGCCGTTCAGCGCCCCCACCGACGTCCCGACGATCACGTCCGGGGCGTGGCCCCGCTCGAGCAGGGCCCGCAGCATCCCCACCTGGGCGACGCCCTGGTTGCCGCCGCCCGAGAGCACGAACGCCGTGACGGGCCGCGAGCGCATCCGCACGCTCCGGAGGATGCCGGTCATGCCCTGATAGTCGCGCACGCCCGCGTCGGAGCCCGGCAGCCCCGGTGGGGCACGGTCCGGGCCGGGCTCGATTCGGGCCGCTCGCTTCCGAGCGTGCTCGGTCGCCGTGGATATGCTCCCCCCGACCGGGCCCCGCTGGAGGGAAGGGCGCGAGCGCAGTGACCGAGTACTACCGCGAGTACCTCGCCGTAGCCGTGCTGATCCTGGCCGCGCTGCTCATGGTGGGGGCGATGCTCGGCGTCGGCCGGCTGCTCCGCCCGACGCGCCCGCAGGCGGAGAAGTACCTCACGTACGAGGCCGGTTCGGATCCCGTCGGTGGGTGGGGCCAGTCCAACGTCCGCTACTACATCTACGCGCTCCTGTTCGTCATCTTCGACGTCGAGGCCGTGTTCATCTTCCCGTGGGCGGTCGGTCTCGAGTCGCTCGACGTGTTCGGCCTCGTCGAGATGGCGATCTTCATCATCCTGCTCGCACTCGGCCTCGTCTACGCGTGGCGGAAGGGAGTGCTGCGGTGGGCCTGATCGCGCGCGTCGTCGCACACGACCGTCCAGCAGCAGGACCCCACGCGGGAGGAGTGCTGCGGTGGGCCTGATCGAGTCGGGGAAGGTGCCGAAGCCGCTGACGTGGCTGCTCAACTACAGCCGCAAGTACTCGCTGTGGATGTTCCAGTGGGGGCTCGCGTGCTGCGCGATCGAGATGGGCGCGGCGCTGGCGAGCCCGCGCTACGACATGATGCGCCTCGGCGTCATCCCCTTCCCGGCGAGCCCGCGTCAGGCCGACCTCGTCGTGATCTCGGGCACCGTCACCGACAAGATGGCGCCGGCGATCAAGCGCCTCTACGAGCAGATGCCCGACCCGAAGTACGTGATCTCGATGGGCTCGTGCGCGAACTGCGGCGGGCCGTACTGGGACTCGTACTCGGTGACCAAGGGCGTCGACCAGATCATCCCGGTGGACGTGTACGTGCCCGGGTGCCCACCTCGGCCCGAGGCGCTGCTCCAAGGCATCGTCCTGCTCCAGGAGCGGATCCAGAACGAGGGCATCGGGAACGACGAGCTGCAGAAGCGGTGGCGTGGGGAGCCGATCGTCGTTGGCTCCTGACCCGGTGGACGAGGACGTGACCGACGTGTCGGCCGACGAGGCGGCGCCCGACGAGGCGAGCGCGCCCGCGCCGGAGCCGAACCCCGTCCACGAGGAGATGGCTGCCGCGCTCCAGGCCGGTGGGCTCGGAGGCAACACGGTCGTGCGCTCCGAGTCGGTGTTCGACGACTTCGTCGTCCGTGTCGTGCCCGGTGCGTGGCGTAAGGCGGCCGAGGTCGCTCGCGATGCCCTCGAGTGCGACTACCTCTCGTTCATCGCCGGCATCGACTGGGCGCCGGCGCCCAAGGAAGGCGGGGACGATGCGAGCGGCGACACGTCGCAGCCCGCGCAGCCGACGGAGATGACGTTCGGCGCCACCGGGTCCGCCGGTCGCTTCCAGGTCTTCGCGCACGTCCAGTCGACCCGCCGTCACTGGGGGCTCACCTTCAAGACCGATCTCGACGAGACCGCACCGACGGTCGAGTCGTGGGTCCCGGTGTACCCGGGTGCCGACTGGCACGAGCGCGAGTGCTGGGAGATGTACGGCTTCGAGTTCGACGGGCACCCGAGCCTGCGCAACCTCTACCTGCCCACCGACTTCGAGGGTCACCCGCTGCGCAAGGACTTCCCGTTGCTCGCGCGCGTGGTGAAGCCCTGGCCCGGCCTCGTCGACGTCGAGCCGATGCCGGGCGAGGACGCCCCCGCGGAGGAGGCGGCGGACGCATGAGCACCACGCAGACGCCCCCGCCCACTACGCCCGAGGAGCAGCTGGCGCCGGGCGCGTTCCGGCACCTCGCCGAAGCGCAGATGAACGTCGAGCTCGACACGGGCGACATGATCCTCAACCTCGGCCCCCAGCACCCGGCCACCCACGGCACGTTGCGACTCGTGGTGCGCCTCGACGGCGAGCGGGTCGTCTCGGCCGATCCCGTGATCGGCTACATGCACCGGGGCTACGAGAAGCTCACGGAGTTCCGCACCTACCCGCAGATCACGACGCTCATCAACCGCATCGACTGGCTCTCGAGCTTCGCCAACGAGGTCCCGTTCATGGACGCGGCCGAGAAGCTCATGGAGATCGAGGCCCCGCCGCGCGCGCAGTACATCCGCACGATCCTCACCGAGCTGTCACGGATCGCGACGTTCCTCCTGTTCCTCGGCGAGATGGGGCTCCAGGTCGGCGCGCTCACGCCCGCGTTCTACGGCTTCCGTGACCGCGAGCACGTGCTCAACCTGATCGAAGCGGTCACGGGTGGGCGCTTCCACCCCAACTTCAACCGCATCGGGGGCCTGAAGGACGACCTGCCCTGGGGCTGGATCGCCGAGTGCCGTTCGGTGATGGACATCGTCTTCGAGGCCTGCGACACGTTCGAGAACCTCGTCGCGGGCAACGAGATCTTCGAGGCCCGCACGCGGGGCATCGGGATCATCCCGGCTGACGTCGGCACGTCGTACGGCGTGTCGGGGTCCAACATCCGGGCGTGCGGCGTCGACTGGGACCTTCGTCGCGACGGGCCGCCGTACCTCGTCTACCCCGAGCTCGACTTCGCGGTGCACACCCACCCCGACGGCGACTCGTTCTCGCGCTACGTCGTGCGGCTCGAGGAGACGCGCGAAGCGGCGCGCATGGTCCTCCAGTGCCTCGACCAGCTGCCGTCGGGTCCGGTGATGGCGAAGGTGCCGCGCATCATCAAGGTCCCCGAGGGCGAGGTGTGGGTCGAGACCGAGAACCCGCTCGGGCAGATGGGGTACTACGTCTACTCGTTGGGTGCGACGGGTCCGTTCCGCACCAAGATCCGGTCCGCGTCGTTCAGCAACGTCTCGATCCTCCCGTGGCTGCTGCGGGGAGTGTTCGTGCCCGACGTGATCACGATCCTCGGCTCCCTGTACTTCATCCTCGGCGACATCGACCGATGAGACGCAGCGGAGCCGTGCCCGGGGCGAGACGGCGTAGCGGAGTCCCGACGTGATGGAGCTTGCATCGACGATGGACGCAATGCTGGCGCTCGAGCTCGGCTGGGGGACGACGCTCGCGATCAAGACGATCGTGGTGCTCGTCATCATCCCGTTGGGCGCGCTCATCCTCGGCTACGTGTTCCTGCTGAAGATGATGAGCCACATGCAGAGCCGGCTCGGGCCGATGGACCCGGGCGGGTTCCACGGCTGGTACCAGCTCGTCGGCGACGGCCTGAAGTTCATCCAGAAGGAAGACGTCATGCCGACGGAGGCGGACCGGCGCGTGTTCGCGGCCGCTCCGGCCGTCGTCGTCCTCTCGACGTTCCTGATCTTCGCCGTGATCCCGATGGGCCCCGACCTCGTGGTGAAGGACCTCGACGTCGGGGTCTTCTACGCGCTGGCCGTCTCCAGCCTGTCGGTGATCGGCGTGCTCATGGCCGGCTGGGCGAGCGCGAACAAGTTCGCGCTGCTCGGCGCACTGCGAGCGGCGGCTCAGCTCATCGCGTACGAGCTGCCCCTCCTGCTGGCCGTCGTCGGCGTCGTGATCCAGGCCGGCACCCTGAGCCTCAACGGCATCGTCAACGCCCAGGCCGACGGATCGATCTTCGGGTTCGAGGCGCTCGGCCAGCCGTTCATCCTCACGCAGTTCATCGGCTTCTTCTTGTTCCTGGTCGCCGCGCAGGCGGAGCTCACGCAGACTCCCTTCGACATGCCGGTGGCCGAGAGCGAGCTCGTCTCGGGCTACATGGTCGAGTACACGGGCTTCCGGTTCCTGTTCTTCTTCATCGGCGAGTTCGGCACCGCGTTCGCGTTCGCCGCGCTGGCCGCGACGTTGTTCCTCGGCGGCTACGCGATCCCGGGGGTCGAGGGCGATTGGGCCAACATCCTCGGGCCGTTCGTGCTGTTCGCGAAGCTCATGGCGGTCGCGTTCTTGATGTTCTGGGTCAGGTTCACGTATCCGCGCCTGCGTGAGGACCAGCTCCAGGCGCTGGCGTGGAAGGTCCTGATCCCGCTCGGCCTGCTCAACATCCTCCTCACCGGCGTGTTCAAGGTGGCGTTCTGATGCCGAAGCTCCCCGGACTGATCGGCGGCTTGGGCGTGACGCTCAAGACGATGCTGAAGCCCGCCGTCACGGTGCAGTACCCGCACGAGAAGGAAGACCCGGTTCCCCGCGCGCGCGGCGTCATCGCGCTCAAGGAGGAGAACTGCACGGTCTGCATGCTCTGCGCGCGCCAGTGCCCCGACTGGTGCATCTACATCGAGGGGCACAAGGAGCAGCGTCCTCCTCGTCGTGAGGGCGGACGTCCGCGCAGCGTGAGCGTCCTCGATCGCTTCGACATCGACTACGCGCTGTGCATGTACTGCGGGATCTGCGTCGAGGTGTGCCCCTTCGACGCGCTGTTCTGGAGCCCCGACTACGAGTACTCCGAGTCGCGGATCGGCGACCTTCTGCACGACAAGAAGCGCCTCGGGGAGTGGATGCAGACGGTGCCCGAGCCGGAGCCCCTCGAGGTCGGAGCCGAGTCGAAGGGCAAGAAGTGAGCGCGCGCGCGGCCGAGGGACGATCGACGGTGACTCGGGCGCGGCGAGCGGAGCGGTGCGGAGCGAGCTCGCCAGCGAGCGAACGCCCGCGGGCCGGGTATCCCGGCCCGCAGAGAGCGAGCGCATGATGTGGGAGCAGCAGGTCGCCTTCTGGATCCTCGCGATCGCGATGGGTGCGGCAGCGATCGGTGTCGTGCGGTCGTCGAACATCGTCCACTCGGCGCTGTACCTCGTCGTGGTGCTCGCCGGCGCCGCGGGCCAGTACATCCTGCTCGTCGCGGAGTTCGTCGCATGGGTGCAGGTGCTGATCTACATCGGCGCGGTCGTGATCCTGTTCCTGTTCGGCATCATGCTCACCCGGGCGCCGATGGGCGGCGAGGGGCGCAAGCTCGACAACGACCAGCGTTGGGCCGCGGCCGTCGTGGCGCTGTTCGTGTTCGGCGTGCTCACCGCCATGGTGGTCGACGCCTTCGGCGGCCAGGAGATCGAGTTCGGGAACGAGCTCGTCGCGCAGGGCTCCACCGGCAACGTCGGGAGCTCGCTGTTCCGCGACTTCCTGGTGCCGTTCGAGGTCGTGTCGATGCTGCTCCTCGGTGCGCTAATCGGCGCCGTGGTCCTGGCGCGGAGGGATTGAGGAAGAGATGGAGCTGAACCAGTTCCTGATCCTGAGCGCGTTCCTCTTCTGCGTGGGCATCTACGGCGTGATCGCGCGCCGCAACGGCGTCCTGGTGCTGATGAGCATCGAGCTGATGCTCAACGCGGTGAACATCAACCTGATCGCCTTCTCGGCGTTCGGGCGCGAGGTGGCGGGCCAGGTGTTCGCGCTCTTCGTGATCACGATCGCGGCCGCGGAGGTCGGCGTCGGCCTCGCCATCGTGCTGCTGATCTACCGCAACATGCGCACTCCCGACCTCGACCAAGTCGACCAGCTGAAGGGCTGATCCGAGACGATGCTCGAGAACGCCTGGATCATCCCCGCGATCCCCGCGATCGCCTTCGTCGTCATCATGTTCTTCGGCAAGAAGCTGCCGAAGCGAGGTGCCGAGATCGGCATCCTCGGGATGGCCGCGTCCTTCGTGCTGTCGATCGTCGCCGCCGTCGAGTGGATCGACCGGGTCAACGCCGCCAACACGGGCGAGCACGGGCTCGGCGCGTTCTTCGGCAAGGGCTTCATGGCCGCCGCGGAGGGTGAGCACGCGGTCGTGACGCCGGTGGTCGAGTCGGTCACGTGGTGGACGAGCGGTGGCGTCAGCTTCGGCGTCGGCACCTACGTCGACGGGCTCACCGTCATGATGCTGCTCGTCGTGACGCTGGTGTCGCTCCTCGTCTACATCTACTCGACGGCCTACATGCACGACGATCGCCGGTACACCTGGTTCTTCGCGTGCCTGTCGCTGTTCAGCGCGTCGATGCTCACGCTCGTCGTCGCGAGCAACACCCTCCAGCTCCTCGTCGGGTGGGAGCTCGTCGGCCTGTGCTCGTTCATGCTGATCGGCTTCTGGTGGGAAGACCGGGCCAACAGCCGCGCCGCGATCAAGGCGTTCCTCACCACCCGGACCGGCGACATCGGGCTGATGATCGGCATCATCATCCTCTTCTTCGCCGTCGGGTCCTTCGGCATCGGGGCCACCAACAGCTACGCGGTGAGCCCGGCCGCGCAGCACGACATCCTGCTGGCGGCGTCGATCTGCCTGATGATCGGCATCATCGGCAAGAGCGGTCAGTTCCCGCTCCACACGTGGCTGCCGGACGCCATGGCGGGCCCGACTCCGGTGTCGGCGCTGATCCACGCGGCGACGATGGTCGTCGCGGGGGTGTACCTCGGGGCTCGCCTGTACCCGGTGTTCTACGACGGGTTCTCGATCTCGGCCGGTGGCATCAACATGATGGCGCTGGTCGGTGGCATCACGATCCTGATCGGTGCCGCGCTCGCGTTCGTCCAGAACGACATCAAGAAGGTGCTGGCCTACTCGACGGTCAGCCAGATCGGCTACATGGTCATGGGCCTCGGCGTCGGTGCCTGGGTCGCCGCGGTGTTCCACCTCTTCACCCACGCCTTCTTCAAGGCGCTGCTCTTCCTCGGTGCCGGCTCGGTGAGCCACGGCGGCACGCACCACTCGTTCGACATGCGCGAGATGGGGGGGCTGCGCAAGTACATGCCGATCACGTTCTGGACGTTCATGATCGGCTCTCTCGCCCTGGCCGGCATCTTCCCGTTGGCCGGCTTCTGGTCGAAGGACGAGATCCTCGTCAACGCGGGGAGCAACGGCTTCGAGACGTTCATGATCATCGGTCTGATCGGGGCGTTCCTCACCGCGGCCTACATGACGCGCTGCATCTACCTCACGTTCTTCGGCGAGTACAGAGGCCACGCCCACCCGCACGAGTCGGAGCGCGCGATCACGATCCCGCTCGTCGTGCTCGCCGGCCTCTCGATCCTCGCCGGCCTCATCAACGCCGCACCCCTCGGCATCGAGAAGTTCACGGAGTACGTCGAGCCGACGTTCGCGTTCCCGAGCCTCGTGCACGCCGAGTTCGACTACCCGAAGGCGATCATCTCGGTGTCGCTCGCCGCGCTGGCGATCGGCATCGCGGCCTTCTACTGGTTCCGCCACGAAGAGACGGGACCGCTCAAGGGGCTCACACAGCGCAACAAGCTCGCCCACGCGGGCTACACGTTCCTCGAGAACAAGTACTACCTCGACCACCTGTACGAGAACGTCATCGTCGACGGGATCCGCGGTCCGGTGTCGGCGGCTGCGTACTGGTTCAACCAGCACGTCATCGACGGGGTCGTCAACGGCGCCGGTCGAGGGGCTCGCCGTGCCGGCACGTTCACCTACGACACGTTCGACCAACGCGTCGTGGACGGTGCCGTCAACGGGATGGCGTACGAGACCGGCGAGGCGGGCGAAGAGGTCCGCAAGGTCCAGAGCGGGAAGGTGCAGCGGTACGCGATGTGGCTGTTCGCCGCGACCGGCCTGCTCGCGCTCGCCCTGTTCCTCACGAACGCTCTGTAGATCGGAAGGCGTAGGAAGCGATGGACTGGTTCGATGACTGGGCCCTGACGCTGGCGGTGTTCCTGCCGGCGGTCGGGATGGCCGTGGTGCTGGTGATCCCGCGCGCACAGGAGCAGGCGATCAAGGCCACCGCCTTGCTCACGGCGGTGCTGACCGGCGCCGTGGGCGTCGGCATCCTCTTCCAGTTCGACTACGGCGCCGCGGGCTCCATGCAGTTCGACGTCAACGAGCCGTGGATCGACGTCATCAACAGCAACTACCACCTCGCCGTCGACGGGATCGCGCTCCCGTTGCTGATCCTCTCGATGCTCACGACGATCGTCTGCATCATCTACTCGTGGGGCCACTTCCCCGAGCCGCACAACCCCAAGGCGTTCCTCGCGCTGATCCTGCTCCTCGAGGTCGGCCTCAACGGCACGTTCCTCGCCGAGGACCTGATCCTCTTCTTCATCTTCTTCGAGCTGGTGCTCCTCCCCATGTTCTTCATGATCGGGGTGTGGGGCGGCCCGAACCGCGAGTACGCGTCGATCAAGTTCTTCCTCTTCACGTTGTTCGGCTCCGCGCTGATGCTCGTGGCGTTCCTGGCGCTCTTCTTCCTCTCGGAGACCCAGACGTTCGACATGGTCACGCTGACGAGCCTCGGGGGCGAAGGGATCTCGCAGGGCACCCAGAACCTGGTGTTCGCCGGGCTGTTCCTCGGCTTCGCGATCAAGGTGCCGATGTTCCCGTTCCACACCTGGCTTCCCGACGCCCATACGGAAGCGCCGACGGTCGGCTCCGTGATCCTGGCGGCGGTCATGCTGAAGCTCGGCACCTACGGCTTCGTACGCATCGCGCTGCCGATGCTGCCCGACGCGGCGGAGGTGTGGGCACCGTGGATCGGCCTGCTCGCCGTCATCGGCATCATCTACGGCGCGCTGTGCTGTCTCGCACAGACGGACATGAAGCGGCTCATCGCGTTCTCGTCGGTGGCTCACATGGGCTTCGTGATGCTCGGCATCGCGACGCTCACCGACTTCGGCCTCAACGCGGCGATCTTCGGGATGGTCGCCCACGGTCTCATCACCGGCATGCTCTTCTTCATCGCCGGATCGGTGCAGGAGCGCTACGGCACCCGTGAGATGAGCCGCCTCGGCGGGCTGCTCACGCAGGCGCCGAAGCTCGGCTGGATCCTCGGGCTCTGCGCCATGGCGTCGCTCGGCCTGCCCGGCCTCGCCGGCTTCTGGGGCGAGTTCCCGTCGATCCTCGCGTCGTACGAGCCGGCACCGCTGGCCGACGGGCTGTTCGGTGGCGACAACCTGTGGACGTACCGCACGTTCATGGTGATCGCGGCGATCGGCACCGTCCTCGCCGCCGGGTACCTGCTGTGGATGCTCCAGCGCGTCGCGTTCGGGAAGCCCAAGCCCGAGTTCGAGCACGCGCACATCCACGACGTCCACGTCTCCGAGTGGATCGCGTGGACACCGCTGCTCGTGCTGATCCTCGTGCTCGGCATCTACCCGGACATCCTGTTCTCGCTCACCGATCCCGCGGTCAGTCCCATCGGCAAGGTGTTCAGCTGATGGATCGTCGACCCTTCGCGCCCGGAGAGCGGGCCTCGTGAACCCGTCGATCGACTTCCACGCGTTCGCGCCCGAGATCGTCATCACGGTCACCGCCGTCGTCTGCCTGCTGGTCGACCTGTTCCTCCCCAGCCGGCCCGAGCTGGTGCCGAGGCTCGCGAGCTTCGGAGTGCTTGCCGCGATCATCCCCGTGCTCACCCTCGCCGTCGACGGTGCCGATCGCGAGATGTTCGGTGGCGCCTTCGTCGTCGACAACTACGCGCTCGTGCTCCAGGGCTTCTTCCTCGTCGTCGCCTACTTCACCCTGCTCATCTCGGTCGACTACATCAGCGACGGTGACTACTACCGAGGTGAGTACTACGTGCTCATGCTCATCTCGGTGCTCGGACTCCTGGTCATGGCCAGTGCCCGCGACCTCGTCACGATCTTCGTCGCGCTGGAGACGATCTCGATCCCGACGTTCGTGCTCGCCGGTTGGCGCAAGCACGACACCAAGAGCAACGAGGCCGCGCTCAAGTACTTCCTGATCGGCGTGCTGTCGACGGCGGTGATGCTCTACGGCATGTCGTTCGTCTACGGGATGTCGAACTCGACGTTGCTCTCCGACATCGCCGACTACGCCGCCACCAACACACCGCCGCTGTTCGCGGGTGCGGTCTTCCTGACGCTCGTCGGCTTCGCGTTCAAGGTGAGCGCGGTGCCCTTCCACTTCTGGGCCCCCGACACGTACGAGGGCTCGCCGACACCCGTCACCGCGTTCCTGTCGGTCGCGTCGAAGGCCGGAGGGTTCGTCGCGCTCCTCACCATCATCCGACTCGGCTTCTTCCCCTCGGGCGACTCGTGGGAGCCGATCATGTGGATCCTCGCCGCGGCGTCGATGACGCTCGGCAACCTCGCGGCGCTGCGCCAGACCAACGCGGTACGCATGCTCGCCTACTCGGCCGTCGCGCAGACCGGCTTCATGCTCGTCCCTCTCGCGGTCGCGGGCGACGTGCCCGGGAACTCCGCGTGGGAGGCGGTGATCATCTATCTGCTCATCTACGCCGCGATGACACTCGGGGCGTTCGCGGTCGTCATCGCGTCGGCGCGTCGCACGGGATCGGCCGAGATCTCGAGCTTCTCTGGCCTCGGCAAGACCGACCCGGTCCTCGCCGTGATGATGACGATCTTCATGTTGTCGCTCGCCGGCGTACCGCCGCTCGCTGGCTGGTTCGCCAAGTTCGTGATGTTCCGCGCGGTGTTCGACGCGGGCACGACCGCGGCCGTGGTGCTCGGCGTGATCGCCGCGGTCAACTCGGTGATCGCGTTCTTCTACTACGCCGGCATCCCGCGACGGATGTGGTTCCACGACCCCGCGCCGGACGCCGTCGACGCGAAGACGAAGCCGACGCCCGTCGCGCTCAACGTCGCCATGCTGCTCACGACCGCGACCGTGCTCGTGATCGGCGTCTACCCGCAGTTCTTCGCCCGCCTCGGCGAGCTCGCCTTCACTCCCGGCTGATCGCATGGAGGCCCACGACGCCCGAATCGGGGTGCGTGGATCTCCAAGCATGGGCGGATGAGCGTGCGGGATGCCCTCGTGGAGCGGATCCGGCGGAGCGGGCCGATCACGTTCGCGGAGTACCAGGAGCTCGCGCTCTACCACCCGCACGGGGGCTTCTTCACGACCGGGGGCGGGGCCGGCCGCTCGGGGCGTGACTTCGTCACCAGCCCCGAGACCGGCCAGCTCTTCGGCACGCTCGTCGCCCGACACCTCGATCGCGCCTGGCGCGCCCTCGGCGAGCCCGACCCGTTCCTCGTCGTCGAGGTCGGCGCCGGGCGCGGCAAGCTCGCGGCCGACGTGCTGCGCGCCGAGCCCGACTGTCGGGCCGCACTGCGCTACGTGCTCGTCGAGCGCTCAGCAGCCCTGCGCGCGCTCCAGCGCGAGCTGCTGACCCTGGAGCCCGCCGACGAGGCGCTCGGGCCGTTCGTGCCGGGCGGCGATCCCGACGAGGCCAGCGAACCCGTGCCCCGATCGGGTCCGATCGTCGCCGCGCTCGACGGGCTCCCCGGCATCACCATGACCGGCGTGGTACTCGCCAACGAGCTGCTCGACAACCTGCCGGTGCGGGTCGTCGAGCGCACCCCGACGGGCTGGGACGAGGTCCTCGTCGGGCTCGCCGACGACGGGGACCGCTTCGTCGAGACGCGCGTGGCCGCGGACGGTGCGCTCGCCGCGGAGGCCGACGTCGTCGCGACGGCCCTCGCCGTGCCCGTCGGCGCCCGGCTCCCGGTGCCGGAGGCGGCGGTCGAGTGGCTCGATCGCGTCGCCTCGCTCGTGCATCGCGGCGAGGTGCTCGTGATCGACTACGCCGCGCCGGCGGCCGAGCTGCTGGAGCGAGGCCCGGGCGGATGGTTGCGCACGTACCGGGCACACGAGCGCGGCAGCGATCCGCTCGACGCTCCGGGCATCCAGGACATCACCGCCGACGTGCCGCTGGAGCATCTGCATCACGCGGCGGCAAGGGCCGGGTTCACGATCATCTCCGATCGGACACAGGCCGAGGCGCTGGCCGACCTCGGGATCGACGAGCTCGTCGACGAAGGGCTCGCCGTGTGGCGCGAGCGCGCCCACCTCGGTGACCTGGAGGCGATCGCCGGGCGCAGCCGCGCGGCCGAAGCTCGAGCGCTCACCGACCCGAGCGGCCTCGGTGCGCATCGGGTCATCGCGTTGGGGCGTCGGTTCGGCTAGGTTGCCGCGGCCCGAACTTCGGAGGGGGATATGACACAGACCGACGCAGGAATGATGAGGGAGGTGGGGAAGGCCTGGTGGCTCTTCCTCGTCACCGGCATCGCCTGGTTCATCATCGCGCTCGTCGTCCTGCGCTTCGACGAGTCGTCGATCACGACCATCGGTGTGCTGATGGGTGTGGTGTTCCTGATCGGCGCGCTCACCGAGTTCATGATGATCCCGGCGGAGTCCGCCGGCTGGAAGATCTTCAGCGGCATCCTGGGCGTGCTCTTCGTCCTCGGTGCGCTGTGGGCCTTCATCCAGCCGGAAGAGGCGTTCTGGGCGCTGGCCTCGGTGCTCGGCTTCATCCTCTTGTTCATGGGGATCTTCGAGATCATCAAGGCCGTCGCGGTGAAGGACGTCAACCCGCTGTGGTGGCTGGGCCTCATCGCCGGGATCCTGTTCCTGATCCTGGCGTTCTGGGCCTCGCAGCAGCTGGTGACCGCGAAGGCGAGCCTCCTGATCTTCTACGTGGGCATCATGGCGATGTTCCGCGGCATCAGCCAGATCGTGTTCGCGTTCGGCATCCGGTCGGCCACCAAGGACCTGTAGCTCCGCACGGCCGTACGCCCGCACCACCGAGACCGCACGAGTCGCTCCCGCCGGGTCCGCCCGGCGGGAGCGGCGCGCCCGGGGCCGATCGCATCGGTGCTCCGGCGGTCGCCCGCTCGGGACGCGCGTAGGGTGACCCGGCATGGCCGAGACGATCGAGTCGCTCCTCGCCGAGGGGCGCACGTTCCCTCCTTCCGCCGACTTCAAGCGCGACGCCCGGATCGTCGACGCGGAGATCTACGACGAGGCCGGCGTCGACTTCGAAGGGTTCTGGGCGCGCCAGGCCGAGGACGTCATCGACTGGATCGAGCCGTGGGAGACCGTCCTCGAGTGGGACCTCCCGTTCGCCAAGTGGTTCGTCGGCGGCAAGCTCAACGCGTCGTACAACTGCCTCGACCGCCACGTCGAGGCCGGCCACGGCGACCAGGTCGCCTACCACTGGGAGGGTGAGCCCGGCGACACGCGCACGATCACGTACGCCGAGCTGCTCGACGAGGTCAGCCGGCTCGCGAACGCGCTGAAGGAGCTCGGCGTCCGAAAGGGCGACCGAGTCAACGTCTACCTCGGGATGGTGCCGGAGCTGCCGATGTCGCTGCTCGCATGCGCGCGCATCGGTGCCGCGCACTCGGTGGTGTTCGGCGGGTTCTCGTCCGACTCGTTGCGCGACCGCGTCAACGATGCCGAGGCGAAGGTGCTCATCACCGGCGACGGCGCGTGGCGACGGGGAGCGATCGTGCCGCTCAAGACGATCGCCGACGAGGCGCTCGAGGAGTGCCCGAGCGTCGAGAAGGTGCTCGTGCTGCGCCGCACGGAGCAGGACGTGCCGATGACCGACGGCCGCGACGTGTGGTGGCACGACCTGGTGCCCGCCCAGAGCACCGAGTGCGCGCCCGAGCCCATGGGCTCAGAGGACCTGCTCTACCTCCTCTACACGTCGGGGACGACCGCGAAGCCCAAGGGCATCATGCACACGACGGGTGGCTACCTCACGCAGGTCGCGTGGACGCATCGCAACGTCTTCGACATCCGCCCCGACGAGGACGTGTACTGGTGCGCGGCCGACGTCGGGTGGGTCACCGGGCACTCGTACATCGTCTACGGACCGCTCGCGAACCGGACCACCGGCGTGCTCTACGAGGGCACGCCCGACTTCCCAGACAAGGACCGGCTCTGGTCGATCGTCGCGAAGTACGGCGTGACGATCCTCTACACCGCGCCCACCGCGATCCGCTCGTTCATGAAGTGGGGCGCGGAGTACCCCGATCGTCACGACCTGACGTCGCTCCGGCTGCTCGGCAGCGTCGGCGAGCCCATCAACCCCGAGGCGTGGGTCTGGTACTGGCGCCACATCGGTGGCGAGCGCTGCCCGGTCGTCGACACGTGGTGGCAGACCGAGACCGGCGGCATCATGATCAGCCCGCTGCCCGGTGCGACGACGCTCAAGCCCGGGTCGGCGACCTTCCCGCTCCCGGGCATCGGCGCGGACGTCGTCGACGACGACGGCGAGAGCACGCCGATCCCCGGCGGCGGCTTCCTCGTGCTCACCCACCCGTGGCCCTCCATGCTGCGCGGCATCTGGGGCGACCCCGAGCGCTACCGGAAGACGTACTGGGGGCGCTTCGACGGCAAGTACTTCGCCGGTGACGGTGCCAAGCGCGACGACGACGGCTACTACTGGCTGCTCGGACGGGTCGACGACGTGATGCTCGTGTCGGGCCACAACATCTCGACGGCGGAGGTCGAGCACGCCCTCGTCGACCACCACGCCGTCGCCGAAGCGGCCGTCGTCGGCAAGACCGACGCGACCACGGGGCAGGCGATCGCCGCCTTCGTGATCCTGCGCGCCGGCGTCGAGCCGAGCGAGGCCCTCGTCGACGAGCTGCGCGACCACGTCGGACACAAGATCGGCCCGATCGCAAAGCCCCGCTCCATCCTCTTCACCGAGGACCTCCCCAAGACGCGCTCGGGCAAGATCATGCGCCGGCTCCTCAAGGACGTGAGCGAGGACCATGCGCTCGGCGACACGACCACGCTCGCCGATCCCGGCGTCGTCGAGGGCATCAAGGCGCGCTACCTCGCCCAGACCGCGGACGAGGACTAGTTGGACGCACCCGAGCACTGGACCTGGCGACAGGGTCCGGTCGAGCCGGGACGAGCGGTCGTCGTCGACATCGACGGCGTGCTCTCGGACGCGGCGAGCCGTCAGCACTACCTCGAGTCGCCGCGGCGCGACTGGCGCGCGTTCTTCGATGCCTGCGGTGAGGACCCGGTGATCGAGGAGGTGAAGGTGCTCCTCGACCTGCTCGATCCCGAGCTGCGGGTGGTGCTGCTCACGGCTCGACCCGAGCGCGTGCACCCCCTGACCGAGGCGTGGTTGCACCACTACGAGATCCGGTACGACGTGCTCATCATGCGTCCCTACGGCGACTACGACATGGCCCGCCACTTCAAGCAGGCAACCGTCGCCGACCTGCGGGCTTACGGCTTCGTGCTCGAGCTGGCCATCGAGGACGACCGGCGCAACGTCGAGATGTTCCGCCGGGAGGGGATCCCGAGCCTCTACAAGCACTCCGGCTACTACGACTGACGGGCGGGTCCGGCATGGTCGAGGCGACGCTCCTGGCGCTCGGCTCGGCCGCGCTGCACGCCACGTGGAACTTGCTCGTCAAGACGAGCGACGAGCGCTTCCTCACCGCGTGGGGGCAGTTCGTCGTCGGCGGTGTGCTGCTCCTCCCGGTCCTCGCGTTCACCGGGCTGCCCGACGCCGACACCATCCCGTTCCTCGCCGCGTCGAGCGTCGTGCACGTCGTCTACGTGTGCGCGCTCGTTCGCGCCTATCACCACGCCGACTTCTCGTTCGCCTATCCGCTCGCGCGCGGCGGCGGCGCGCTGCTCGCCGCGGTCGGAGGCGTGGCGTTCCTCTCCGACGATCTGAGCTCCCTGTCGTGGCTGGCGATCGCGATCGTCTTCGTCGGCTTGCTGTCCCTCGTTCGCCCCAGCGTCGGGCTCGTCGCGATCGGCTGGGCGCTGCTCACCGCGTTGACGATCGGCGTGTACACGACGCTCGACGCCGCAGGTGCGCGTCGGACCGACAGCGGCTTCGCATACGGCATCGTCCTGGTGGTCAGTGCCGGAATCGCGATCAGCGCCCTGGGCGTCGCGCTGGGGCGAGGGGGTGACTTCGTCCGCTACCTGCGCACGACCGAGCGGCTCCGGGTCGTCGCCGGCGGTCTGGCCTCGGTGGCGGCGTACTCGATGGTGCTCGTGGCGGTGCGCCTGGCCCCGGTGGGCTACGTGGCGTCCCTGCGCGAGTCGTCGGTCGTGCTCGGTGCCGCCGCGGGTTGGCTCCTGCTCCACGAGCGCCTCGGCAAGGCCCGCATCGTCTCGTCCCTCGTCGTCGCCGCGGGCCTGATCCTCCTCATCGCGAGCCGTTGAAACCCCTGGATGCGTCGCTCACCGTCGTGGGGCGGGTCGAGGGACGCACAGTGCATCTCGGGCCCGGCAGGCGTCCGAGACGGTCGGCGGCGGCCGCATCCGGGAACACCCATGCGCCCCCCTATCGTTGAGAATCCGGGAGAGGTGATGACCATGCTCACGAACGCCCTGAAGACCGCCGGCCTCCTCGCGCTGCTCGGAGCCCTGTTCATGGGCATCGGTGCTGCGGTCGGCGGCACCACCGGACTCGCGGTCGGACTCGTCATCGGCCTGCTGTTCTGCGGCGGGTCGTACTGGTTCAGCGACAAGCTCGCGATCAGGGCGGCCCGGGCCGAGCCCGTCACCCGCGAGCAAGCGCCCCAGCTCTACGCGATGGTCGAAGACCTCACGCAGCGGGCCGATCTGCCGATGCCGCGGCTCTACGTGTCACCCGAGGCACAGCCCAACGCCTTCGCCACCGGTCGCAACCCGCACAACGCCGCGGTGTGCATCACCGACGGCATCACCAAGGTGCTCACGCCGGACGAGCTGAAGGGCGTCCTCGCCCACGAGCTCGCCCACGTGAAGCACCGCGACATCCTCATCGGCTCGGTCGCTGCCGCCGTCGCGCTCGCGATCACGTTCGCCGCCCGCATGGCGTTCTGGTTCGGCGACGACGACAACTTCGTCGCCAGCCTGCTGATGATGATCCTGGCCCCGATCGCCGCGATCCTCATCCAGATGGCGATCTCGCGGTCGCGCGAGTACGGCGCCGACGCCGGCGGTGCGGAGATGCTCGGGACGGGCGAGCCGTTGGCGAGCGCGCTCCAGAAGATCGATGCGTACGCGCACCGGGTCCCGATGAACGTGAACCCGGCCGAGGCGAGCAACTACATCGTCAACCCGCTCGCGGGGTCGAAGGCCGCCTTCGCCAACATGTTCTCGACGCACCCGCCCGTCGAAGAGCGCGTCCGCCGCCTCCTGGCCGCGAGCCCGGCCCGCTCCTGACCACGCCCCGGGGGCTCTAGTCCCGGAAGTTCGTGAACTGGAGCGGGATGCCGAAGTCGTGCTCGCGCAGCGCGGCGATCGTGTCCTGGAGGTCGTCGCGCTTCTTGCCCGAGATCCGGAGCTGATCGCCCTGGATCTGGTGCGAGACACCCTTCTTGCCGAGCTCCTTGACGAACTTGCCGATCGCCTTGGCCTTCTCCTGGTTGATCCCGACGCTGATCGTCACCGTCTGGCGCACCGTGCCCTTGGCGGCGTCCTCGACCTTCCCGTACTCGAGTGACTTCAGCGAGACCTTGCGCTTGACGAGCTTCTCCTCGAGCACCTGCGTGAGCGCGGTGAGGCGCTGCTCGCTCTCGGTGTGCAGCTCGATCGTCTTCTCGCCGAGCTCGATCGACGAATCGGTGCCCTTGAAGTCGTAGCGGGTCGAGATCTCGCGACTCGCCTGGTCGACCGCGTTGCGCAGCTCCTGCATGTCGACCTCAGAGACCACATCGAACGTCGGCACGGTTCCTCACTCGTGTCGGCGGGGCAGGCGCCGCCCGCGCACGGATGTACGGATGATGGAGCGAAAACGGCTGCTGCTACTGTACGCAGTTCCCAGGGTCGGTTCCCGAGTGGCCAAAGGGGGCAGGCTGTAAACCTGCTGCGAGAGCTTCGCTGGTTCGAATCCAGCCCGGCCCACTCCGCAAGCCCGGTTTCGGGACCCGCGGTCGATGGTCGATACTGGGGTCGTGACCCGGCGGCCGTGCTTCCCGCTTCGTCTCCTTCTCGGTGTGCTCGCGCTCGGCGCTCTGGGCGCCGCGTGCGCGAGCACCGGCTACAGCTACATCAAGAACTCCGACGACCGCACCTACTTCAAGGTCCCCGACCAGTGGACCGTGTACGACGAGGACGCGCTCACCCGGTCGCTCACACCCCGCGAGCGCGAGTCGATCCGTGAGAGCAGCTGGCAGGTCGGCTTCGACGCCAGCCCCGATCCCTCGCTGAAGCACCTGCTCGACCCGCGCTCCAAGCACCCGACCGGTCTGGCGAGCGTCGACGAGCTCGACTTCGACCAGTCCGACACCGCGTCGCTCGAGGCGCTGCGCAACCAGTACCTCGAGGTCGATACGGCGGTGCAGGCGGGTCAGGGCGAGATCGTCGAGTACGAGCTGCTCGAGCCCGAAGGCGGCTTCCGGGGCTTCCACCTGGTGGTCGACCTCGCGCTCGAGGGTGGGCGAACGATCACCTTCGACCAGACGACCCTGATCGACCAGGCGTCCAGCAAGCTCTACAACCTGGTGCTGACCTGTGGCGCGCAGTGCTACGCCGACAACGCCGACCAGATCGGTCGCGTGGTCGACTCCTGGACGGTCGAGAGCTGACGCCGTGACCTACACGCCGCCCCCACCCCACGAGGAGTTCGTCACCAGCCGGCCGCGCCTCGACGAGCTGCCGACCCGGCGTCCTTCGAGCCTGTGGGACCGGGTGAAGATCCTGCTGCTGCTGGTCGCGCTGCTCGCCTTCTTCGTGGCGACCGAGATCGCGGACAACCCGATCCTCCCCGTCTCGGAGGCGATCAACGAGACGCTGCGCTCGCGGTCGTGGCTGCTCGTGCTCATCGGGCTCGAGGTGCTGCGCCAGATCCACTACCTGATCAGCGAGCGCAGCGCGCGCTACCACCAGTTCTGGACCAAGCGCGTGTTCGGCGGCTGGAACCGCTACATGAGCAGGTTCAACGCCTGGAACCGGTATCGCTTCGCGCGCGCGATGAAGTGGGTGCTCGCGATCGTGATCGGGGCGATCATCCTGGGCCGCCTCCTCGACACCTCGCCGTTCACCGCGTACTTCGACGCGCTCAACGAGGCGCTCGACGCCGCGCCCGTCATCGCCCAAGCCGCGATCTTCTTGCTGTTCTGGATCGGCTTCCAGTTCTTCCTGATGTTCTATTTCATGACGCGGGGAGGCGTGGAGACGTTCTTCCCCGACGACATCACCACCCGGTTCTCCGACGTGTGGGGGCAGGACCAGGTCAAGCACCGCGTGCGCGAGAACCTCCTCTTCCTCGACAACCCCGAGGTGATCGAGCAGCGCGGCGGATACGTGCCCGGCGGGATCCTGCTGTGGGGCCCGCCCGGCACGGGCAAGACGCTCATGGCCGAGGCCATGGCCGGCGAGACCGGGATGCCGTTCGTGAACGTCGACGCCTCGATGCTCGGCGTAGGCATCGGCCCTCTCAAGGTCATCCTGCTCTTCCGCAAGCTGCGGAAGTACGCGCTGAAGTACGGCGGCGTCGTGGTGTTCTTCGACGAGGCCGACTCGCTCGGCAACCGCGGGCAGCTCGCCGGCACCCCACCGCAGGGTGTGCCGGTGAAGACCCCCTCACCGTTCGCGGCCGCCCGCGCGTGCGGCGGCATCTCGTACCTGTCCGACGCCGGTCGCGCCTCGCTGTTCATGGCTCCCCCCGACTCCGACGTCGAGGAGCAGCGCCGGCGGAGCCGGTTCTTCATGGGCATGGGCGGCATGGGTGGCGGCGGGGGCGGGATCCTGCAGGTGCTGCTCGCCCAGCTCTCCGGCCTGAAGAAGCCCCGCGGCTTCGTCAACCGCCACGTCCGCCGGGCGCTGGGCGTCAAGCCCAAGCCGCCGCCGAAGTACCGACTGCTCGTCGTGATGGCGACCAACCTCCCCGAGAAGCTCGACGACGCGCTGCTGCGCCCCGGTCGGATCGACCGGATCTACAAGGTCGGGTACCCCTCCAAGGCCGGACGGATCCGCACCTACGAGGGCTACTTCTCGAAGGTGCAGCACGAGCTCACCGACGGCGACATCGACCGTCTCGCGACCATCACCCCGTACGCGACCGGGGCGACGATGAAGGACCTCGTCAACGAGGCCCTGATCACCGCGATCCGCGACGGCCGCGACGTCGTGTCCTGGGCCGACGTCATCAAGGCGAAGCAGCTCAAGGACCTCGGCCCGCCCGAGGACGTCGAGTACATCGAGCGCGAGCGTCACGCGACGGCGCTGCACGAGGCCTGCCACGCGGTCGTCGCGTATCGCGTCCGGCACCACCTCGTCATCGACATCGCGACGATCGAGAAGGGCGGCAACTACCTCGGGATGGTCAGCTCGATCCCGCCCGAGGACCTGTTCACCCGGTGGCGCTCCGACTACGAGGCAGACGTGATGGTGAGCCTGGCTTCCCTCGCCGGGGAGAAGATGTTCTTCGGGGGCGACTCGTCGTCGGGGGTCTCGGGCGACCTGGCGAGCGCGACGTCGATCGCGACCTTCATGGAGGGCTACTGGGGGATGGGTCAGACCATCGCCTCGCACGGCGTGACGCACCAGGTCGGCGTCGGTGGCGGCGGCCGACCCGGCAAGCCCGGCGACGAGAAGGAGCGCGACATCCTCAAGGCCGGCCTCGGCCAGCGGATCGAGGAGAACCTCCACGAGCTGTTCACCCGCACCGAGGCGCTCATCGCCGAGAACCGGGTGCAGGTGCTCGCGGTCACCCACGCGCTGGAGACGCACAAGACCCTCACGGGCGAGGACATCGAGGCGGTGATCGAGGCCAAGCAGGGTCAGCTCGTCGACGGACGCGTGTACGGCACGCCCGAGTTCGAGGCGATCGCCGAGGCGTACCACGCCGAGGTGGTGAGCGCGCATGCCGAGCACGGCAAGGTCTCGGTGCCGCTGCCGAGGCTCAACGGGCAACGAGGCGGGCTCGGTGATCTCGCCGCGCTCGAGCCGGACGGCACCGAGCCCGAGCCCGATCGACCGGCCGAACCAGGGAACGGGGCCTCGGCGAGGGAGCGCAAGCCGGGGGCCAAGAAGAACGGGGCCAAGAAGAACGGGGCCAAGAAGAACGGGGCGACGAAGGCCAAGGGCGGCGGCAAGCGCAAGAAGGGTCAGAAGGGCGCGAGCGGCTAACTTCTCGCCAGACGTTCGTTTGCGGGGAGGGCGGGGTGCAACACCTTCGGAAGACTTGCGGCGTGGCGGCTGTGGTGGCGATGGCCACCGTCGGCGTGGTGGCGTTGGGTTCGAGCGCCGCACCCCAGACCGACACCACGGGCTCGCAGACGTTCACGACCCCCGGCGAGTCGACCTTCGTCGTGCCCGCGGGCGTGACGAGCATCACGGTCGACGCGTACGGCGCGGGAGGCGGTGCCGGCGGGTCGTGCAGCGACGCCGGGTTCTGCGTCGCAGCCGGTGGCGCCGGCGGACTCGGTGCCCACGTCGCGGGCACGACGCTCGCGGTCACGCCTGGTGAGACGTTGTCCGTCTTCGTCGGCGGCGCCGGTGGTGACGGCACGGACGTCGCAGGCGGTGCCGCGGGCGCCGGCTACGGCGCCGGTGGCGCGGGTGCCGCGAGCGGCGACCCTGATCCCGGAGACTCGGTCGCGGCGGGTGGCGGCGGCGGTGGTGGGGCGTCTGCGGTCGCGCGTGGTTCCGAGCCGCTCGTCGTCGTCGCCGGCGGCGGCGGTGGCGGCGGCGAGGGTGCCAACGTGGCCTCGGCGCCGGATGCTGGCGGTGCCGGCGGGACCGGTGGCGCGAGCGGCACCGACGGCGGCGACGGCACGATCCAGTCGTGCGAAGGCGGTGGCGGCGGCGGAGCGACGCCGGCCGCGGGCGGGGCCGGCGGTACCGGCGGTAGCTGTGGCAGCGACCCGGGCACGGCCGGTTCGCCGGGCGCAGCCGTGCTCGGCGGTGACGGTGGCGGGGCCATCGGCGAGAGCTGCGGCGCGGGCGGTGGCGGCGGTGGCGGCGGCCTCTTCGGTGGCGGTGGTGGCGGTAGCGGCACCTCGGGCGGCGAATCCTGTGGCTCCGCCGGTGGCGGCGGTGGCGGCTCGAGCCTCGCGGCCGGAGGGACGCTCGAGGACGGGGTGCGCGCGGGCGACGGCCAGGTCGTGATCACCTGGTCGGCGATCGTGCTGGAGCCCCGGTTCACCGGCTGAGCCGAACGACCTCGGACGAAGGAGCAGGGACGAGATGATGAAGCGGGCGCTCTCGACGATTGCGATGGCCGCGTTGGCGACCGCCGGTCTGGCCGCGACGGGCACGAGCGCGTCGCCCCAGACCGACGCCGGCTCGCAGACGTTCTCGACGGTCGGGGAGCACACCTTCGTCGTGCCGGCAGGCGTGACGAGCATCACCGTCGAGGCCTTCGGTGCCGGCGGTGGAGCGGGCGGGATCTGCACCGGGCAAGACCTCTGCTTCGCGACCCCCGCACCCGGTGGTGCCGGAGCGGGCGTCGTCACCGCGATCCCGGTGACGCCGGGCGAGACGCTCACGGTCTTCGTGGGCGGAGCCGGCGGCGACGGCAGCTCGCTGATCGGCGGTGACGGCGGTTCGGGCTTCGGCGACGGTGGTACCGGCGGCGACAGCGGGAGCGTCGACGGAGGCGTGTCTGCGGCGGGCGGTGGCGGCGGCGGCTCCAGTGCCGTGGCCCGAGGGACGACCGCGCTGGTCGTCGCGGCCGGCGGCGGTGGCGGCGGCGGCGAAGGCGCTCCGGGCGGCGCCGACGATCCGGTCTCGGGTGGCGTCGGCGGTGACAGCGGTGCGGCCGGCGGCGTCGGATACGACGGGAGCCTCGTGTGCAACGGGGGTGGCGGCGGTGCGGGCACTTCCGACGCTGGAGGTGCGGCGGGCGCGGGCGCGTCCGGCTGCGGCTCGGGCGACGGTCAGCCCGGCGAACCGGGTGACGGACCCTTCGGTGGCGACGGCGGTGAGAACGACCCGGCCGTCTCGGTCGGCGCCGGCGGTGGTGGTGCCGGCGGCGGCTGGTTCGGCGGCGGTGGCGGTGGCGCCGGTGCCGAGGGCAGCAGCTTCGCGGGTGCCGGTGGCGGTGGCGGCGGCGGTTCGAGCCTCGCCGCGGGCGGCGTGCTCGTGGATGGGGTGCGCAGCGGCGACGGCGAGGTCGTCATCAGCTGGCTCGCGGCCCCGGCGATCGTCGCCGAGCCTCGCTTCACCGGCTGAGCGCGTACACCTCCAACACGCGGTCGCCGTCGCGGCGCTGGACTCCTTCGACGCGCGTGAAGCCGAGGCGATCGGCAACGCGGATCGACGCCGCGTTGTCGGGCTCTATCTCCATCTCCATCCGCGGCTCGGCGAAGACGTCGTGGGCCCACGCGACCAGGAGCGCCGCGGCTCGGGTCGCGTACCCGTTCCCGCGGGCGGTCGCGGCCAGCCAGTAGCCGACCTGGGGGACGTCCCCGTCGAGCTCGTCGAGGTCGGTGCCGCCAACCACGGCGCCGTCGGCCTCGATCGCGAGCGAGAGCTGGACGCCGTCGCGCCACGCGCCGGTGACTCCGGCCACGTAGCCCGTCGTCGACGCGTCGGTGACCGGAGGCGTGACCGCGAAGCGGCGCTGGAGCTCGGCGTCCTGCCAGATCTCGGTGAGCACGGGGACGTCGGCCGGCGTCCAGCGCCGGAGCGTCACGAGGTCGTCGGCCAGCCGGAGATCGTCGGGCAGGATGCGCTGCGTCACAGCAGCCGCTGCATCACGACGACGTCGAGCCACTGCTTGAACTTGCGGCCGACCTCGCGTTCGACGCCGACGGTCTCGAAGCCGCACCGCTCGTGGAGCGCGATGCTCGCCTCGTGGCCGCCGACGATGCGGGCCAGCACGGTGTGGAACCCGTGGTCGGCGCCGAGCCGGACGAGCTCCTCGAGGAGGAGCCGGCCGATCCCCGAGCCCCGGCGGTCGCGGTGGACGTACACCGAGTCCTCGACGCTCCCCGAGTAGGCGGGCCGGTCCCGCCACACCGACAGCGAGCCGAAGCCCACGACGGTGCCGTCGCCGTCGACCGCCACGATCGCGGGGTGGCCACCCGAATGGCGGTCGATCCAGGCGACCTGCTCGTCGAGGGTGCGCGGGACCATGTCGAAGGTGACCGTCGACTCGGCGACCTCGACGTTGTAGATCGCACGGATCGCCTCGGCATCGCGGCGCTCGGCGAGGCGGACGGTGAGGTCGCTCATGGCGGCCGATCGTACGATCCGCTCCCCGGGTCGCTCCGGGTCGTTTCCGTCTCCGCGTCCAGGGCGCCATCCGGCCGGAGCGGTGATGCGTCGCCTTGCTACCCTTGTCGGCTGCGCCCCCTTAGCTCAGTCGGCAGAGCGCTTCCATGGTAAGGAAGAGGTCTACGGTTCGAGTCCGTAAGGGGGCTCGGCGGTGTAGCTCAGTTGGCAGAGCACGCGGCTCATAATCGCGGCGTCGCGGGTTCGAGTCCCGCCACCGCTACCAGAACCGAGTTCCCCGAGCGGCTCTCCTTGCGGAGGGCTCTCGGCCGTGGCGCGTCGAGGCGACGTGCTTCCACACAGCTAGGAGCGTCGACCCATGGCCAAGGAGAAGTTCGAGCGGACCAAGCCGCATCTGAACATCGGCACGATCGGTCACATCGACCACGGCAAGACGACGCTGACCGCGGCCATCACGAAGGTGCTCTCGGAGCGCAACCCCAACACCAGCTTCACGGCGTTCGACCAGATCGACAAGGCGCCGGAGGAGAAGCAGCGCGGCATCACGATCTCGATCGCGCACGTCGAGTACGAGACCGAGAACCGCCACTACGCCCACGTCGACTGCCCCGGCCATGCCGACTACATCAAGAACATGATCACCGGCGCCGCCCAGATGGACGGCGCGATCCTCGTGGTCGCTGCGACCGACGGTCCGATGCCCCAGACCCGCGAGCACGTGCTGCTCGCCCGTCAGGTCGGAGTGCCCTCGATCGTCGTCGCCCTCAACAAGACCGACATGGTCGACGACGAGGAGATCCTCGAGCTCGTCGAGCTCGAGGTTCGTGAGCTGCTCAACGAGTACGAGTTCCCCGGCGACGACACGCCCATCGTGCGGGTCTCGGCGCTCAAGGCGCTCGAGGGCGACCAGGAGTGGGGCGACAAGATCGTCGAGCTGATGGATGCCGTCGACTCCTACATCCCGGAGCCGACCCGCGACATCGACAAGCCCTTCCTGATGCCGATCGAGGACGTCTTCTCGATCACCGGTCGAGGCACCGTGGTCACCGGGCGCGTCGAGCGCGGGATCATCCAGGTCAACGAGGAGATCGAGATCGTCGGCATCAAGGACACGACCAAGACCGTGTGCACCGGCGTCGAGATGTTCCGCAAGCTCCTCGACGAGGGCCGGGCCGGCGACAACATCGGTGCCCTGCTGCGCGGCACCAAGAAGGAAGAGGTCGAGCGGGGCCAGGTGCTCGCGAAGCCGGGTTCGATCACCCCCCACACCGAGTTCGAGGGGCAGGTGTACGTCCTCACCAAGGAAGAGGGCGGTCGCCACACGCCGTTCTTCGGCAACTACCGGCCGCAGTTCTACTTCCGCACCACCGACATCACCGGTGCGGTCAAGCTGCCCGAGGGCACCGAGATGGTCATGCCGGGCGACAACACCGAGATGACCGTCGAGCTCATCGCGCCGATCGCGATGGAAGAGGGTCTGAAGTTCGCGATCCGCGAGGGCGGCCGCACCGTGGGTGCCGGCCGCGTCACCAAGATCATCAAGTAGGGGTTGGAGAGATGGCGAGCGACAAGCGCGTCAAGGTCACCCTCGCGTGCGAGGAGTGCAAGCGGCGCAACTACATCACGATGAAGAACAAGACGAACGATCGTGATCGCATCGAGATGAAGAAGTACTGCCGCTGGGACAAGCGCCACACCCTCCACAAGGAGACGCGGTAGCGCGCTCCGGCCCTTCTCGGTTCGCGCGAGCTGATCGCACCGTGACCGACGAAGCCCCCGACCTCGCAGCTCGGGCGGCGCTGCGCGATCTCTCCGAGACGTATGCCAGCGCGGTCGACCGGCGTGACGAAGCCCTGTTCCTGAGCGTCTTCGACGCGGATGCGACGCTGGCGGTCCACGATCCTCCCGAGACCACCGAGCCGAGCGCCATGCGTGGCCACGAGGCGCTCGCCCGGGTGATCCCACGCGTCGCTCGCTTCGATCGCACGTATCACCTGGTCGGCAACTCGCGCTACGAGCTCGCGGGCGACTCGGCGACGGGCGAGGTGTACTGCATCGCGCACCACGTGCCGGGCGAGGCCGCCGGCGGCGAACCCGCCGCGGCCGAGGGCCCCACGACCAACTACGTCATGTACATCCGCTACCGCGACGAGTACGTCCGCGGCGCCGACGGCCGCTGGCGCATCCGCGACCGCAAGGTCCTGGTCGACTGGACGGAGCGCCGCCCCCTCACCCCCTGACGGGCGCACCCGCGTCTGGATGCGTAGCGAGCCTTCGTCAGGAGGGTTGAGCCACGCAGGTGCTGCTACGCCAGGTGCTCGCCGATGGTCGGGTCGGGCAGCCGGCCGGCGACCATGTTGTCCTCCATCGTGTCGAGCCACTCGTGGAACTGGGCCGACTCGGCGCGGTCGGCCTCGGCCCGGGGGATCGCCGGCACCTCGTAGTCGGGGACCAGCGGCGGGTGGTCGTTCGGCGGCTTGCGCGCCATGACCTGCTCGATGACCGGGGCCAGCCGCTCCTCCTTCTCGCGGCGCTGCGCCTCGTCACGCTCGGCGAACTCGGGGAGGATCTCCCGGCCGAACAGCTCGAGGCTCTCCATGATGTGCTCGTGCCGGTTGCGGCCCGCGGCGCTCGACAGGATCACCGTGTCGACGCCGACCTCCTCGTAGCGGCGCAGGTAGTCACGCACCTGCTCGGGCGTGCCCATCGCGCCGCGCAGCCCCATGAACCCGCCGGTGATCGCCTTCGCGCCGAGCCGGTCGCCGGCGTTCGCCGCGGCGGCGACCGCCTCCGGATCGAACCCGTGCTCCCGCCGACGCTCGACGTACTCGCCCCACACGTCGGTGCCGGCAGGACGATGTCGACCGAAGATGTAGTAGTGCCCGAGCGAGTACCCGAAGAAGTTCACGCCCTCGGCCCCCCGCAGCACCGCCTGCTCCTCGTCGGGATGGCACAGGTACGGGGTCACGCACGCCATCTGCGCGTTGACCGCGTCACCGATGGGCACGCCCTCGGCGGCGAGGGTGGCGTAGTAGTCGTCGACCCAGAAGCGCGCCTCCTCGGGGTCGAAGAACGCGAACCCGAGGGCACCGATCCCCTTCTGGGCTGCGAGGTGGATCGTCTCGCGCCGGCTGCACGCGACCCAGACCGGTGGGTGCGGCGTCTGCACGGGCTTGGGCACGACGTTGCGGGGCGGCATGGTGACGTGCTCGCCGACGTGGCCGGTGAAGGGTGACTCCGAGAGGCAGCGCAGCGCGACCCGCAGCCCTTCCTCCCACATCTCCCGCTTCTGGGCCGGATCGATGCCGAAGCCGCCGAGCTCCATCTCCGAGGACGACTCGCCGGACCCGAACTCGACCCGCCCGCCCGAGAGGACGTCGAGGGTCGCGATCCGCTCGGCGACCCGAGCCGGGTGGTTGAAGGCCGGGGGCGTCTGCACGATCCCGTGGCCGAGCCGCATCCGCTTCGTCCGCTGCGTCAGGGCACCCAGGAACACCTCGGGGGCGCTGGAGTGGCTGTACTCCTCGAGGAAGTGGTGCTCGACGAGCCAGAAGCTGTCGATCCCGATCCGGTCGGCGAGCTCGGCCTGCTCGAGCGCCTCGTCGAACACCCGCTGCTCGTCGCCGTCCTGCCAGGGCCGCGGCACCTGGTGCTCGTGGAAGATCCCGAAGCGCACGGCCGTGAGTCTGGCAGGGCGGCAGGGCGCCGACTCGGCGGGGTGCGTACCGATGGGTAACCCCGTAGCGTTCCCGGGAGTCATATGTCGACGAAGGACCAAGATCAGCACGATCCGGTGCCGGAGGCTCGGGTGACCGATGGGCTCGACGAGCTCGTCGCCGAGGCTCGCGGGGGGGATCGGACGGCGTTCGACGAGCTGGTGCGCCGCACCTACGTCGACACGTACACCCTCGCCGTCCGGTTGACCGGCAACGAGGAGGACGCGCGAGACGTGGTGCAGGAGGCATACCTCCGAGCCTGGAAGGGCATCCGCCGGTTCCGGGGCGACTCCGCGTTCCCCACGTGGATGTACCGCATCACGGCCAACGCCTCCTACACCCTGGTCGACCGGCGCCGCCGGCGGCGCACGACGCACCTCGACGACGTCGACGAGCCGATCGACCGCCGGCTCGACGCCCAGCCCGACACCCTGGCCGAGTCGAGCGCCGGGCTCGAGCACCTCTCGCTCGCGCTCGACGAGCTCCCGCCGACGCTGCGGACGGCGGTGATCCTGAAGGACGTGTACGGCCTGTCGCACGAGGCGATCGCCGAGGAGCTCGGCATCTCGGTCGCCGCGGCGAAGGTCAGGCTCCACCGGGGGCGCAAGCGGCTGCGTGAGCTGCTCGACGCCTCGGACGACACCGGCAAGGGGAGGTCTGCTCGTGCGGTGTGACGACGTCGCGCTCCTGCTCCCGGAGGCCGTCGACGGCGACGCCCCGGTGGCGTTGCCCGTCCAGCGGCACGTGGAGTCGTGCCTGCGCTGTCAGGCCGAGCTCGCCCGGTACCGGCGCATGCTGCGCGGCCTCCAGCTGCTGCGGACCCAGTACCTCGAGCCCGCACCTGGTGCCCTCAGCCAGACCCTCGCCGCGATCGGCGAGGCGTCTGAGCAGCGGGCGATCCGGTCGCTGCTCTCGGGCCGTCGGGTCGCCTACGTCGCCGGGGTCGGTGGCGCGCTCGCTGCCGCGACCGCGACGACGGCCGCCGCGGTGCTCCTCGCCCGGGCCAAGCGCCGCGCCGCGCTCGCCACTCACTGAACGGCGCCGCGAGGTCACGGGCCGCCCGCCGGCCCGAGGGAGTCGACGGGAGCGTCTCGAGGGCCCGCTGCTATCCTCGAATCCCTGGCCCCGTGCCGCCGGGCACGACTTGCAGCACAGACCGGGGCCAGGCCAGAGGGCAGTAGCTCAACTGGTAGAGCACCGGTCTCCAAAACCGGCGGTTGGGGGTTCGAGTCCCTCCTGCCCTGCTCCGATCCGAGGGCGACGCGTGACGAACCGACAGACGAAGCGAATGATGGCGCGCCAGGGCGGCGACAAGCCGGCCGCGCGCGAGCGTCGCCGGCCACAGCCCGGGGCCGACGTCAAGAAGGAGCGCATCGGACCCCGCCGGTACCTCTCCGAGGTGGTGGCAGAGCTCAAGAAGGTCGCCTGGCCGACGCGCCGGGAGGTCCTCAACTCGACCCTCGTCGTCCTGATCGCCGTCGTCTTCATGACCGCCCTCGTGTTCCTGTTCGACTACGCCTCGTCGAACTTCGTCCTCTTCCTCTTCGACTGAGTGACATGACCTTCTCCGCACCTTCCGAAGACACCGACGTGCACGACGGCAACATCGTCGATGCCGAGCACCCCGCCCAGGCAGAAGCCATCGAGGGCGACGTCGACGCGCTCGAGGGCCCGGCCCTCGACCCGGCGGCCACGCTCTCCGACCCCCGCGCCGAGGCATCCGCCGACGGGGACGACTCGGCGGGCGCCTCCGACGACTCCGGCGACGAGGGCGAAGCGGGCGAGGAGCCGGTCGCGAAGGAGAAGAGCCCCTACGACCGCCCGGGCGACTGGTACGTGGTCCACACCTACGCCGGCTACGAGAACAAGGTGAAGTCGAACCTGCTCAACCGCATCCGCTCGATGCACGTCGAGGAGCGGATCTTCGAGGTCGTCATCCCGATGGAGGACGTCATCGAGTTCAAGGGCGGTCAGCGCCGGGTCGTCCAGAAGAAGGTCTTCCCCGGCTACCTGCTGGTGCGCCAGGACCTCGACGACGACTCGTGGTACGTGGTGCGCAACACGCCCGGCGTCACCGGCTTCGTGGGCCCGAGCGGCTCCAAGCCCGTGCCGCTGTCGCGGCGTGAGGTCGAGGACATCCTCGGGGTCGAGAAGCCCGAGGGCGCGCCCACCGTGGAGAAGAAGGTGCGGCCGCGCGTGGAGTTCGAGGAGGGCGAGCAGGTCCGGGTCGTCACCGGGCCGTTCGCCGACTTCAACGGCTCCATCTCCGAGATCGACGTCGACCGCTCGAAGCTCAAGGTGCTGGTCAACATCTTCGGACGAGAGACCCCCGTCGAGCTCGAGTTCGGCCAGGTCGCGAAGCTCTAGGACGAGAGGTCACGAATCCCCATGGCGAAGAAGAAGCTCGCCGCGACGGTGAAGATCCAGATCCAGGCCGGCCAGGCCACGCCTGCGCCCCCGGTCGGCACCGCGCTGGGCCCGCACGGCATCAACATCATGGACTTCTGCAAGGCGTACAACGCCGAGACGGAGAACCAGCGCGGCCTGGTGATCCCGGTCGAGATCGCGATCTACGAGGACCGCTCGTTCACGTTCGTCACCAAGACGCCGCCCACCCCCTTCCTCCTGCGCCAGGCCGCCGGGCTCGAGAAGGGGTCGGGCAACCCGCGCACCGAGAAGGTCGGCTCGGTCACCCGTGATCAGGTGCGCAAGATCGCCGAGCAGAAGATGCCCGACCTCAACGCGATCGACCTCGACGGTGCGATGCTCCAGGTCGCCGGCACCGCCCGGTCGATGGGCATCGACGTCGTCGACTGATGAAGATGGAGCGACCAGAGGTGAGCGATCGCGGCGCAGGTAACCTGCGCCGCAGCGAGCCGGGGCCCGAGCGGCCCGGCCCGCAGGGCCAGGAGCGGGAGTGATGAGCAAGCCAGGCAAGGCCTACAAGGACGCGACCGGTCGGTACGACCGCGACCGGCTCTACCCGCCCGCCGAGGCGCTGGAGCTGGTGAAGTCGTTCGCGACGAAGAAGTTCGACGAGACCGCCGAGGCGACCTTCCGCCTCGGCGTCGACCCCCGGAAGGCCGACCAGATGATCCGGGGGACGGTCTCGCTGCCCCACGGCACCGGCAAGGCGGCCCGGGTGGCGGTCTTCGCCGCCGGCGACCAGGCCCGGGAGGCCGAGGCGGCCGGCGCCGACGTCGTGGGCGCCGACGACCTCATCGCGCGCGTCGAGGGGGGCTTCCTCGACTTCGACGTGGCGATCGCCACGCCCGACCTGATGGGTCAGGTCGGGAAGCTCGGTCGCACGCTCGGGCCCCGCGGCCTGATGCCCAACCCCAAGACGGGCACCGTCACCAACGACATCGGCAAGGCGGTCTCGGAGTTCAAGGCCGGCAAGGTCGAGTACCGCACCGACCGCTACGGCAACGTGGCGGTGCCGATCGGCAAGGCCAGCTTCACCCCCGAGCAGCTCGTCGAGAACTACCACGCGGTCCTCGACGAGATCCTGCGCGCGAAGCCGGCCGCGGCCAAGGGCAAGTACGTGAAGGCGGCGACGGTGTCGTCGACGATGGGGCCCGGCGTGCGCGTCGACCCGTCGGCGACGCACGAGGACTCGCCGCAGGAGCTCGCCTCCGCGTAACCTGTACCACTCACAACTGAATTCGTCGCCACAGACCTTCGGTCTCCCGCTCGCCTCGGCGCAGCAGGAGGTAATGGGCCCGCAAGGCCCGCCGGACGAGGTGACCTCCGAGCTTCCATCGACGGGGTGTCTCCGCGTTCGTCTGCGGCGCCCCGTCGTTCTCGTCTACGAGGTTCGGAGCAACAGATGGCACGACCCGACAAGGTCGCCGCGGTCGAGGAGATCAAGACCAAGCTGAGCGACGCCGACGCGGCGGTGCTCACCGAGTACCGCGGCCTCACGGTGTCGGAGCTCGCCGAGCTGCGCGGATCGCTGCGCCCGGCCGGCACCGAGTACAAGGTCTTCAAGATCACGCTGGCGCGGCGGGCGATCGAGGACGCCGGGATGAACGACCTCCTCCCGATGCTGAGCGGCCCGACCGCGTTCGCCTTCGTGAAGGGCGACGCGGTCGTCGCGGCGAAGGCGCTGCGCGACTTCGGCAAGGACAACCCCGCGCTGATCATCAAGGGCGGGATGCTCGGCCCGAAGGTGCTCACGCCGGCCGACATCTCCCAGCTCGCCGACGTCGAGCCCCGAGAGGTGCTCCTCGCCAAGCTCGCGGGCGGGTTCCAGGCCCCGATGGTCAAGGCCGCGGGCCTGTTCCAGGCGTTCACCCGCAACTTCGCCTACGGCCTCCAGGCCTACGTCGACCAGCGCGTCGCCGGCGGCGAGGCGCTCGCCGAGCCCGCAGCCGAGGCGCCGGCCGACGCGCCCGCGGCCGAGGCCGCATCGGGTGGCGACGCCGAAGCGACCGAAGCGTCGCCCGAGACCGAAGCACAGACCGAGGCGGCGGACGAAGCGCCCGCCGCGGAGACCGAAGCGCCTGCTGCCGACGAGGCCGCGGCCGAGACCGACGCAACGGAGGAATAGCAATGGCAACCATGACCACCGAAGAGCTGCTGGACGTGTTCAAGAACATGACCGTCCTCGAGCTCAACGAGTTCCTGAAGGCGTTCGAGGAAGAGTTCGACGTCACCGCCGCCGCGCCCGTCGCGGTCGCGGCGGGACCGGCTGCGGCCGGAGGTGGCGAGGCGGCCGCCGGTGGCGAGGAGCAGGACGAGTTCGACGTCGTGCTGACCGCCGCGGGCGACGCCAAGATCCAGGTGATCAAGGAGGTGCGTGCGCTCACGAGCCTCGGCCTGAAGGAGGCCAAGGACCTCGTCGACAACGCACCGAAGCCCGTCCTCGAGAAGGTCTCCAAGGAAGACGCCGACAAGGCGAAGGAGCAGCTCGAGGGCGCCGGCGCCACCGTCGAGCTCAAGTAGGGGCAACACCGAACCCGCGTTGGAAGGCTGAGCGACAGCTGTTGTCGCTCAGCCTTCCAACCGGGCGAAGACCCCTCCTCGATCGATCGACAACCTCACTGGTGCCCGGGCGTCTGTCTGGTTGATGAAGCGAGCGGTGGTGGTCGACGACGACCGCCCGGCACCGAGTGCGGGGTCCGATGCCCGACTCGTAGAGATCGAAGCGCTGTTCCGCAGCGAGTGGCGGGCGCTCGTCCGACTCGCGTACCTCCTTGTCGACGACGTCGGACTCGCCGAGCAGGTCGTCCAAGAGGCCTTCCTACGCGCCTACCGGTCGTGGACCGGCCTGCGTGACGTCACCGCGGGCCCGGCATACCTGCGCTCGGCCGTCCTCAATCTCGCTCGCTCCGAGCTGCGCCACCGTCGAGTCGTTCGCGAGCGCGCGCCGTTGCAGCCCGTGGAAGGCCTGCGTCCCGACGAGCAGGTCGTGCTCGGCGAAGACCGTCGAGCGGTCATCGACGCCGTCCGAGCATTGCGAGGACGGCAGCGGGAGTGCGTCGTGCTCCGCTACTTCGTCGGCTTGTCCGAGGCCGAGACCGCTACCGAGCTGGGCATCTCGGTCGGGACAGTGAAGTCGCACACCCATCGCGCGCTCGCTGCGATCGAGTCGAGTCTGGAGGATCAGCGATGACCATCGAGTCGCTCGTCCGCGATGCCCTCGAGGAACGAGCTCGCGCCGCCGCCGTCCTCGACGAGGACGAGGCATGGGCAGAGCTGCGTACGGCGCTCGGCCCGATGCCGCACCGCAAGCAGCGGGCTCGTCGCATGATCGCTGCAGGCGTTGCTGCCGCTGCGGCGGTACTCGTGACCGTGGTCGTGACGACGGGCAATCGCGAGCCGGCGCACGTCGACGTTGCTGGCTCGGAGCGCGTGCCCGTCTACGTGGTCGGGAGCGGCACCGAACCAGGAGACAGGGCGCTCTCGCTCTTCCGCAGCGCTGACGGAGCGAAGGTGCGCGAGCTCGCTGGACCCGGCCCGGTGTACGCGCCCGCAGTCTCGCCGGACGGACGATGGGTCTACTTCACCGAGGCGTTCCCGACCGGCGCGGCATGCGGAACCATCCAGCGTGCGCGCGTTGACGGGCGAGGCGCTCCCGAGCCCGTCGCCGGGGGGACCCAGGCGATCCCGAGCCCGAACGGGCGCTCTCTGGCCATTCTTCGACTCGACCCGAACAATTGCTCGACACCTGCGACCTTCGACATCGTGATGCGCGACCTGCGAAGCGGATCGGAACGGGCGCTCGTGTCTGACCGACCCGCCCTCGGCCAACGCCTCCTCGGCTGGTCGGCCGACTCACGGAGGCTCCTCTACGAGTCGGCCGCCCGTCCGGAGGCGGCGCGTGGCGCGAGCTTCATCGATGTGCGGACCGGCCAGGATGTGCCGATGAAGGGTCTTCGACCCGACACTGGCACCTACCGGACCGTGCTCGGATATCTCGGCAAGCGCGATCGGGTCGCGGTGCTCCAGTTCCAGCAGGGCGACGACCATGCCGACGTCGTCACGATCGACCCGGCGACCGGGAAGGGCCGGCGGCTCTTCGCTCTGCCCGGCCGGTTCGTGAACAACTTCGACGCGGATCCGACGGGTCGAAACGTGGTGCTCGTAGCGGGAACCGGCCGCGACGGCGGCAACGACATCGCCGGCTTCCGTTGGACCGCTGGTGAGGAGGTCGTCGAGTTCGCGGACGGGGTCGTCGACCTCGCGTGGGTACCTTCCGCGAGCAAGTGACACTCGACGTTGACTGTCGTCGGCGAGCGTCACCTGCTGACCCGGTGACTTCAGCGAGTGACGGTCAGCGCTGACTGTGATCGACGAGCGTCACTTGCTGACGGGCAGGGACGGTCCCGCGTCCTACCGGGGGACGTCGAGGAGGAGACGGGCGGCCGCGCCGGCGTCGCGCACCCAGTTGGGGAGCGGCGGCAGCAGGAGCAGGTAGACGCCCGCCACCACCGTCAGCAGCGCGGGGACCGTCGCCACCGGGTACGAGGGGATGGGCCGGTGCCAGCGTGAGCTGCCCGGTGGGCGCTCCGATGACCGGCCGATCAGCAGCACCACCCCCGCGGTCGTGAGCAGCGCCGCGAACCCGACCGACGTGACCCAGCGCAGGGTGTCGAGGCCCAGCGCGAAGAGCAGCGTCGCGGCGCCGGCGGTGCCGACCCAGAACGCACGTCGGGTGAGCCTCGTCTGTAGGACCCACTCGAAGGTCGACCGGGCGTACGGCAGCGCCGAGCGAGCGCACCACAGCAGCAGCAGCGTGAGCAGCGCGCCGACGACGAGCGACAGCGCGATCCGGGACGGCCCGTCGATCACCCGCGACACGCTCCCCCCGAACGTGTCGGCCAGGTACGAGAACACCGACCCGTGCCCCGCGATCTCCGGTGGCGCGCGACCCTCGAGCGCGGCGACCGCGGCCGGGGTGGGACGCCCGACCGCGGCGAGGATGCCGAGGACGAGCACCGAGGGGAGCGCGGTGAGCAGCATCGAGGCCCACGCGACGCGGTCGGTGGCCCGAGCCGCTCGGGCCGCGGCCCCGACGAGGAGCACGAGCCACGGTCCCACGATCAGGGGGCTCACCTCGCTGACGAGCGTCGTGGCGGCGAGCAGCGCACCCGCCAACGCACCGAGCAGGACGGGCGGAGCGCTCGCCACGGCGAGCCAGCACCCGATGGCGGCGAGGAGCACGAACCCGACGAGGTCGGGCCGCCGTTGGCCGCCGAGTGAGTCGAACGCGAAGGGAGCGACGACGAGCAGCGCGGCCGCGGCGTAGGCGACGACGGTTCGACGCCGGCACAGCAGCACCACGAGCACGATCCCGGCGACGAGCATGACGCCGGCGAGCGCGTTCTGGACGAGGTCGACGGTCCGCAACGACGGCGTGCCCCCGACCACCTGCCGCAGCACCTCGCCCGCGAGCCCACGGCGCACGAACCCGCCCGAGTAGTCGACGTACCAGAGGGACCGTCCGTACTCGCTCAGCGCGTTGCCCGAGAGCAGCCACCGCTGGAGCACCTGCACGGCGATCCCCACCGCCAACGCGACCCGAACCCCCCGCTCGAGCCCCCGCCGATGGTCCCGAACGCGAACGGCTCCCGGTGACGGACGAACCTCAGTCGTCGCACCCACAGCACCCCCCAGCGCCGGCTACGAGGACCGTAAGCCCGCGAACCAGAGAAGTCCGCGCGCCCCCAAGACCTGGAGCCGCCAGGCCAAAGGGCGGCAAAGAAGGAAGGCGCCGAGACGGTGGCTCAGTGACTTTCCGATGACCGCGGGCATGCGACGCCCGGTCCGACCGCGGGGGCGAATGACGCCGGCGATGTCGGGTCCACCGACCCCCCGAGGAGCCAGTTCGCCTCGCCAGGCCGAGACCCGGGTCGAAGACCCGACCGAGCGAGCTCGCGAGCGAGGGAGCAGGGGCTCGGCCGGTGAAGCGAGGCGAGGCGACGAGGGCGGGTCGGTGGACCCGACATCGCAACGACGGTGAAGGGCTGTGGCGGGCCGTGAAGTGCTTGACCGAGGGAGGAGGCCGCCCTAGGGTTCCACCCGGTCCGACAGACCCCGGAGGGGGTCTGGTCGTCGACGCGTGTTTGCGGTACGGCCTTCTCGCGTATAGCATCCCTAGAGCCGTGCTTTTCCGCTCCTGCGCACCCGAATCATCCTGAACCCGGTCCGCGCGCGCCTTCGTCTCGTCAGGAGTCGCTAGTGCCTCGTCTCGCGTCCCGCGAACGCCTTTCGTTCTCCGGCCTCCCCGAGGTCCTGGAGCTGCCCGACCTGATCGCCGTCCAGCGTCAGTCGTTCGACCACTTCATCGAGGAGGGGATCGCCGAGGTCCTCGCCGACATCTCCCCGATCGAGGACTTCACCGGCGCGCTCAAGCTCGAGCTCGCCGACCACGTCTTCGACCCGCCCAAGCACTCCGAGGACGAGTGCCGGGCCAAGGACATGACGTACGCGCGGCCGCTCTTCGTGACCGCCCGCTTCATGAACGCGGCGACGGGTGAGATCAAGGAGCAGACCGTCTTCATGGGCGACTTCCCCATGATGACGGCGCGGGGCACGTTCATCATCAACGGCACCGAGCGGATCGTGGTGAGCCAGCTCGTGCGATCGCCGGGCGTCTACTTCGGCATCAACCCCGACAAGACCCAGCCCGAGAAGGACATCGTCGACGCCAAGATGATCCCGGGTCGGGGCGCCTGGCTCGAGTTCGAGGTCGACAAGAAGGACATCGTCTACGTCCGCGTCGACCGGAAGCGCAAGCAGCCGGTCACCATCCTCCTCAAGGCGCTCGGGTTCGGTGAGAGCGAGGAGGAGCTCCTCGGCCTCATCCTCGACAAGGACGGCAACCCCTACGACTCGATCGCCAACACGCTGGCGAAGGACAACACCGAGACGGCCGAAGAGGCGTTCATCGACATCTACCGCAAGCTGCGTCCGGGCGAGCCCCCCACGCCCGACTCGGCGCGCCAGCTGCTCGAGAACCTCTTCTTCAACCCCAAGCG
>CAZCUD010000004.1:237078-320641 GCA_964501785.1 uncultured Bifidobacteriaceae bacterium | reverse complement strand
CTCCGCGGCGGACGCGACGAGTACAGCCGGCGCTTGAGCATCCCCTGGTCCACGAGCCAGCCCAGACGCTGGGTGAGGACCTTCCGGGAGATGCCCAGATCGCGCTGGAGCTCGTCGAAGCGTGCGATGCCGACGTAGACGTCGCGCAGGATCAGCGGCGACCACGGCTCCCCCGCGATCTCCAGGGTGCGGGCGATCGAGCAGGTCATGGCGCCGAAGTCGGTCCGCTGCATGGGTGAGATTCTAGTTCCCTGAGGAGACGCACTCTGTTAGTGTCCTCAGGAAACCCACCCATGGAGGTCCCGATCCGATGAGTCAGCAAGCGCCTGCGCCGAGCGGCGCCGTGAACATCGTCCGCATGTGGGACGAGCACCAGCTTCACGTCCCCGATCGCAGCGACGTCCTGCCCTGGGAGGTCGCGCTCGAACGGCTCGACGCCGGGCGCCTGTACTGGCACGTGACCCACGAATCGGATGGTGGCGCGCACGTGCGGCCCGTCTTCGCCGTCGTCGCTGATGGTGTGCTCTGCTCGACGTCGTCGGCGTCCGCCCGCAAGACCGATCTCCTGGCTCGAGACGCCCGATGCACGCTGGCGACGTCGACCGACGACATGGATCTCGTCTTCGAGGGCGTGGCCTCACCGGTGCACGACCGCGATCGGGTCGAGAGGATCGCTGATGCCTACCGACGAAAGTACGGCTGGCCGATCGAAGTGACCTCGGACGGCACCCTCGATGCACCCTTCGCAGCTCCGTCGGCCGGTCCGCCCCCGTACGTCGTGTACGCGTTCGAGCCGATCGCCGTGCGCGGGTTCGGCACGGACGAGGCGCTCGCGAGCCGCTCGACGCGCTGGGACTTCGTCCGATGAGCGCCGCACCGATCCACTCGCTGCCGCCAGCCGCACGAAGGCTGCTCGGCGGATCGAACATCGCGCACGTCGCAACCGTGCTTCCCGACGGCGCACCCCACACCGTGCCGGTCTGGGTCGACGTCGACGGCGACGAGATCCTCATCATGACGGGTCCCGACTCCCGCAAGGCCCGCAACCTGGAGCGCGACGGACGCGTCGCGCTCTCGATCGTCGATCAGCAACAGCCGTTCGCGATGGTCTCCGTGGCGGGCCAGGTGGTGCGCAGAGCCGCAGGCGACGAGGCATGGACCATCGTCGATCGGATCGCCGCGAAGTACATCGACGATCCGTATCCACGTGACGATGAGCGAGTCGTCTACGTCATCGAGGCCACGCAGGTCTGGACCCAAGGTGGGTGACGATCACCCATCCAGACCGGCGGCGCGGCGCGCCCATGACGACGCGGCCGCGGCGCCGGCCCTCGGCTCAGCTGCTCTTCTGCATCTCCTCGGCCATCGCCTTGGCGGCTCGTGCCTCCATCTCTTCGGGCGACACGTCCTCCACGTGGGTGGCGATGCCCCAGAGATGACCGAACGGGTCCTCGAACGTGGCCGAGCGATCGCCGTAGAACTTGTCCTCGAGGGGCTGCCGCTCGGTGGCGCCACGAGCCAGCGCCTTGGCGAACGTCGCGTCGACGTCCTCGACGTAGACGTAGAGCGTGACCGGCGTGCCGCCGACGGTCTTGGGGCCGACGGCGCCCATGTCGGGGAACTCATCGGCCAGCATGATGATCGAGTCGCCGATCGCGAGCTCGGCGTGCCCGACGGTGGACTCGTCGGTTCCGGGCATGCGCACCTTCTCCTCCGCACCGAGCACGTCGGTGTAGAAGTCGATGGCATCGGCCGCACCCGAGACGATGAGGTACGGCGTGACTCGGGGGTACTCGTCGGGGATCGGCTTCACCTTCGCCATTGGTTCCTCCTGCCACCGAGGCCGCCTCGGCCGCCCCGTGTCGCTGATGTCGAACGTATGTTCGTTCGTTCTATCCTCTGCCCGCCCGTACGTCAACCGATTCGTGGTGAACACGATGCGGCGAGGTCGAGACTCGACGCAGGTGACGCCCACTCCCCTCCAGGGCGAGGGCCCCACGGACGAAGGAGAGCGAGATGGCTGAGCTGCAGGGCATCGTTCGGTTCGTGTTCCATCCCGGTCAGGTCGAGGAGTTCAAGCGTCTCTCGGCCGAGTGCCTGGCGATCGTGCGAGCCCAGGATGACGGCACGCTGCAGTACGACACCTACTTCAACGCCGACGAGTCGGAGTGCATCGTCCTCGAGCGATTCCGCGACTCCGATGCGCTGATCCTGCACAGCGAGAACATGGCTCCCCTGATGGAGGCGATCATGGCCACGGGCGACGTCAGCGGCGAGCTGCTCGGTGACCCGAGTCCGGAGCTCGCGGCCCAGCTGGCCGAGAGCCCCGTCGGCCTGTTCACGCTCTACCAGGCGCTCTGACGCGCCGGTCGGCTACCAGTCCTGCGCAGCGACCAGTCGCTCGGCGAGTGGTTCGAGCGTCACCACGAGCTCCTCGAGCTCTCCGGGCTCGAGGCACTCGTAGGGCTTCGCCGCGAGGTCGTCGGTCAGCTCCTCGACTCTTCGCTTCGCGGCACGACCCGCCTCGCTCAGCCGCTCGTCGTCGACGATCAGGCCACGATCGCGCAGCCCGTCGATCACTGCCGCGAGCTGCACCGCCGGGAGATGGTGGATGCGTCCGAACTCCCGTGCCGGCATCCCCATGTCGAGGGCGTGGAGGACATGCGACTCGACGCCACCGACCCCCTCGATCATCAGCGCCGCGATGTGTCCGTCACCCCGGTGCTCGCGCAACAGGGACGCGGCGTGGAAGCAGCGGGCCACCACCTCGTCGGGGATCGGGATCGCACGCAGCGCGGCGTACATCGGCCGGCCCTCGTACGGCGCACTGGTCGCGGCCTTCAGCAGCAGATCGCTCGCGCGTGCGAACTCGGGAGCGTCCACGTCGTCGCCCAGGATCCTCCGCAAGGCCTTCACGCAACCGACCTGGCGAGCGGCGATCGCCGCTTCCGGCGTGGTGATGCTCCACACCTTCGGGATGTGCCGAGCGACCTCACCGGGAGCGAAGTTGTAGAAGAGCGCATCCACGACCTCCGCGGGGACCGGGCCCAAGGGCGCTGCCCGTCCGGCGAAGTAGGTGTCCCAGAAGTCGGTGAACCCCAGGGCGAACATCGCCTCGTTGGGCTCGTCGGACGAGTACGGGATGGCACCGATCGGCTCGACGAGCTCGAACATCCGACGTGCCGTCGAGCTCACCGCGACCCCTCGTCCACATCCGGCACCCAGGACGGATGCCCGAGCACGCGACGATCGCGCAGCGCGACGTGCGCTTGCCAGCGCGTCACGCCGACCGCTTCAGCCGGCACGCAGCGCGACCTAGAGCAGGACGCGCAGGTCGCGAACGATGTCGGCGAAGTGCGCCGGGTCGGGCCGGCGGGTGCACTCGAGGCTGACGGCGGTCGCCAAGCCATCCACTCGTTCGGCCACGAGCGACGCGACCTCGTCGCGGCGGCCGACCACGGCGATCGTCTCGACCAGCTCGTCGGGAACGAGCTCGGTCATGTCGGCCCATCGCCCCTCCTTGGAGAGCGCGTTCAGGCGGGGGTGCAGATCTCCCCAGCCGCAGAGCTCCAGGACGGGCGCGTAGGCGGGCGTGGATCCGTAGAACGCGATCTGGCCCCGGACCGTGGACACCGCCGCGTCGAGATCGGGCCCGGCCTCGCCCGTGGCGAGCATGACGACCACGACGACCTCGAAGTCTTCGCGCTCGCGTGCCGGCCCGAGCTCGGGCAGGACCAGCTCTTCGAGTGACTGCCGGGTGGCGAAGGGGTGGGTGATGAGTCCGTCGGCCACCTCGCCGGCGACGGCCACGATCCGCGGCCCGACACCGGCGACGTGGATGCGCGCGCGACCGTGCTCGTGGGGACCGGGATCGAAGGCCGGGGGCAACAGCGTGTGGGTGTAGAACTCGCCACGGAAGTCGAGGGGCGCCACGCCGTCCCAGGCGTCCCAGATGGCGCGGATGCCGAGCACCAGCTCACGCATGCGCTCCGCCGGACGTGACCACGGCATCGAGTACCGGCGAGTGATGTGCGGCCGGATCTGCGAACCGAGGCCGAGCGTGAACCGGCCGCGCGAGAGGTCCTGGAGGTCGCGCGCGGTCGTCGCCAGGAGCATCGGTGTCCGGGCGAAGGCGATCGCGATGGCCGTACCCAAGCGAAGCGACGTCGTCGAGCGTGCGGCGAGCGCGAGCGGGAGGAACGGGTCGTGCTTCGTCTCGTAGCTGTTCGCGCCGTCGTACCCAGCCGCCTCGAGCTCGGCGAACAGCTCGCCCGCATCCCGGATGTCCGGGATCGGCACCGTGGTCTGGATCTGCATCGGCTCCTCGCTCCGCTTCGGACCGCTGCAGTCTCGTCGAGAGTCTGCTGCGGTCTGCGCGACCCATGCGCAAGACTGACGACGTGATCGTCGCCGGCGAGGGTACGGCCGTGATCGAGTGCTCGGCCCAGGACGTCCTCGAGTTCGCCCTCGACCTCGACCGCTACCGCCGAGTCGACCCGAAGTTCCGGAAGATCCATCGGCACGAGATGCACGGCGACGAAGGCGAGATCCGTTACTCGGGCACCCTGCGGGGCATCCCCACGCCTGCGGACACCCAGACCATCCGCCTGGTCCGCTGGACTCGTCTCGACTACGAATCCGTCCCGTCGGCGCTCAACCGCCTCGCCCGGTTCCACGGATGGTTCGAGTGCGAAGCGCGCGAGGGCGGGACCTTCGTGCGTCATCGGGAGGAGTTCGACTTCTCACCGTTGGTCGGGTGGCTCGCGAGACCGATCCTCGAGCGGTGGCTCCGAGACCAGGTACAGGAGGAGGTCCAGGAGCTCAAGCGGCAGCTCGAGGAGCCGCGCCGATCAGCCGAGCAGCGAAGCTGACGAAGCCCGCGTCCCTGGCCCGCCGAAGGCGAGGACCATGGCGGATCGATGCAGCACGGTCCGTGAGCTCGGCAGGTCGCGGTCAGGGGTCGCGTTCGACGGCGGCGACGTCAGAGGTCCTCGCAGCGGGCCCGCTCCCCTCGACGACCGAGATGACGAGCAGCCCTGCCGCGACCACGCCCAGCTGCCACGCCGCTTCGGCGCCGGACGCGAGCACGAGGACACCCATCGTCGCGGCCAGGACGACCAAGCGCGCGACGAGGAGCACTCTGCTGGCGCGCCAGACGGCGAACGCGGACGAGGCGACGAACAGCGCCGTACCGACTCCGAGCGCCGCCGTCACCTTGCCCGGTGGAACCGCGGCCGGATGGTGCGCCATCTCTTCGAGCGCCACGGCGAACCCGATGATCCCGAGCACCAGCGGGAAGTGACTCAGGCTGAACGCGTCGCGGGCCATGGATCCCACCCGTTCGGGTGGGGTGTCGGCGAGGCCGTCCTCGACTCGTTCGATGAGCCACGCGAAGTACGTCCACCACAGGAGACATGCGACCAGCAGACCCGTAGCAGCCACCGCGATCAGCGCTCCGGTTCGCGCCTCTCCACTCACGGCAGTCGCGGCCACGATGAGGGACTCCCCGAGGGCGATGATGACGAACAGCCCGTGGCGCTCGGCGAAGTGCGCGGGATTGATGTCCCACTCGTGGCGCTTGCCGCCGGCGGACGCCGCGATCAGGTCGGCGACGATCGCCGCGACCCACAGCCAGTAGCGCGCCGGTGTGCTCACAAGTCCGCCTGCGAGCACCAACGCGAGCCCCACGCTGGAGAGACCGACCCACCAGAAGATCGCGCTATGGCGGACGTCGGGCCGCTCGAGGTCAACGCGCACCTGGAGCGCGAGGCCGATGGCCCGTACGACCAGGTACGGCACGACGAACCACAACGCCTCGTCACCGAACGCTCGGGTCACCGAGGCCGCCATCACGAACGCGGTCGCGGTCGCGGCCAGCGTCACCGCACGCACACTTGACGCGCTGGTGTCGGCCGGGTTCAGCGTCCAGGTGAACTGCGTCCAGGCCCACCAGATGAGCCAGAACAGCAGGAGGGTGCGAGCGACGCCTGACACGGTCAGGTCCTCGACGGTGAGCACGGTCACCTGCGTCACCGCGAACACGAAGACGAGATCGAAGAACAGCTCGACGAAGGTGACACCTTGCGCGTCCGGAGCATGGACGTGCCGCTGCCTCGTGGACGCGAACCTCCGCCTTGGGGACAACGGCGACACCTCCTCGCGCCGGGAACGACTCAACGTGACGTGAGCGGGGGCACGCTACGTCAACGACGAGGGATCGGTTGCCGCGACGCCATCAGATCCCGGGCGTCGATCCTGGCCGCTGGCCAGGACGTTCGCGGTCGGGTTCGGCCTGGCTCAGGAGCCTTTGCCGGGCGGCTGCATTCCGTCCGTAGACTTCCCTCGTGCCACCCGTCCAGGCCGTCCTGCTCGACTTCTACGAGCGAGGGCGTCCAGGCAGACTCATCAAAGCACACTGCGCCTTGCCGTAGAACACATTCCGTCCGGCTGGTGCAAGGGCGTGTCAGGCAGTTCGTGCAGGTTGATGGGATCCCGATGGGATTGGCAGTTGGTAGACGCCACCGGCTGCGTTCTCTTCAGGTCCGGTTCCCCGCTGCGACGCGGCCTCTCGACGAAAACAGAACGCCGGATCTCGTTCATTGCACTTCGTTGGCCTGCTGAAACGCGACGATACCGCCGATGACCTGCGAGCTCACTGCTTGCCAGCGCGCAGCGTTGCTCACTAGTTCTCGATGAGCTGAGGACTGATTGAGGACCGAGATCTCGACGACTGCCCGTTCCGGACACTGATCTCGGTCAGTCGCGCGCGATTGCTCCCGTGAAAGCGGCGACACGATGGTTTCGTGCTCTGGCTCGCGCTCGCCCTGGCCGTCGACGTCGTGCTGGGCGTCGCGACGCTGGTGCGGCTCGTGCGCGTCGGGAAGCTCACGCTCGACACCGGATGGGGGCGCACGTTCCTCGCGCTCGGCCCGATCGTGCTCGAAATCCACGCGCCACGTGAGCTCGTATTCGAGCAGATCTCGGCCGCCTACCTCGGGCGGGCTCCGAAGTCGCTCCCCGAACACCTCGAGGTGGTCGATCGGGGCACCGACCTGCGCGGCCTCGACTGCTGCTGCAATGGCGGCCGCACGAATCCACGACGCGTGCCGAGAGGCCGAGCTTGACGTCTCGGCACATCGAGGCCGGCCACCGCTTCCGATGGAACAAGCGCGAACAACCTCCGCGCGCCTCGGTCAGTGGTCCGCACCGCCTTCTGGCATCTCGACTTCGCCGGCTTGGAAGACGCCGACCGCGCCGATCGACGCGCTCGAGAACTTGTGCGTGACGAACGGGTACAGGCCTGGCACGTCGAACGTGAACTCGACGAAGCCGCCCTGCGCCGGTTGGAGGTCGAGCGCCTGACTCCCACCTTGCCCGGCGTCGGGTCGGAGCCTGTAAGCACCTTCTTTATAGGTGGTGTCGTAGATCGTACCAATGACGTGGAACGAGGAGTTCTCCGACGGCCCGTCGTCCATCACCCAGACCCGGATGCGTTGGTTCGGCTCCACGCGGATCGGTCGGTGCTGATACTGGTTCGGGTAGCCGTTGAACACGACCGCGTCCCAGGCGTCGGCGAGCATCTTCTCGAGCGACGCGACCTCGCCCTTGGGTGCGCTGTACAGCTCCGATTGCACCATCACGAACTCGTGATCGACCGGTGCCAGGTCGGGCGGGTCGACGATGATCGCGCCGTACATGCCGTTCCCGATGTGGTGCAGCACCGGCGGGGTTCCGCAGTGGTACATGAAGATCCCGGCCTGCTTCGCGGTGAACCGGTAGACGAGGGTCTCCTGCGGACCGATCGTGCGCATCTCGATGTTCCACGCGACCTTGCTCGCATGGAAGTCGATCGAGTGACCGATCGAGCCGTCGTTGACCAGCGTGATCTCGAACGTGTCTCCCACCTTCCCGCGCAGCACGGGGCCAGGGACCTGATCGTCGAAGGTCCACATCTTCTGGGTCGTGCCCGGCGCGATCTCCAGGTCGGTCTCCGTCGCGCGCATCGTGATCTGATGCACGGTTCCCGCAGGCGACGCCGGCGCACGAGGATCGCGTGCGACGAACGACTCGTCGGGCTCGCCGGAGACGTCGAGCTCCTCGCCTCCGAACGCCGCCGCTGCAGGCTCTCCGGAAGCCGGCGCCGCGACGCCCGACCCCTCGCCCTTCGAGTCCGCGACCGCGATCGCGATCAGCGACATCGCGACGGCGAGCACGGCGATGACCGAGATCAGGATGATCCAGAACCGCGTCGCCCCGCGCTCCCAGGGTGTGGCGGTGTGCGCCTGGTAGAGCGGAGCCTGAGACTGCGGCACGTGCACCTCCCGATCCGGCGATGAGGTACCGAAACCGAGTGTCGATGCCGATCGAGAAGCCGACCAGGGCCTTTCGTCCCGACGAGCACGTGATCCACGTCACAACCCTCATCGCTGCTGTCGCGCGAAGCCCGAGCCAGCCTCCCGGTCGCGGCGTACGTCCTGGCGTCGATCGCCAGCAGCGTCGCGCTCCTCCGCGGCGGCGTGGGCGCTTCCTTGCTCGCGATCGCCGAGGTGTCGGCGCTGGCGGGCGCGATGCGCCTGCCGCTGGCCGTTCGCCGGCGACCCGACCGTCTGAGCGTGGTGCTGGGGGTCATCGTGACCGTGATCGGGATCGGCGCGTTCACGGCGAACGGAGCGACGCCGAGAATCCTCATGGTCTGGAACTTCGGTCTCAGTGGCGTCCTTCCCGGCCCGGCGTACGCGATCGCACTCGGTGCCGTCACGACCGCGCTGGTCGCGGCGTGGCGAGCAGGTGAGCGCGAGCGGTGGGCCGCGCTCGTGCTGCTCGCCTGTGCCGGCGTGGGGTTGCACTCGACCTATTAGAGCGCCTTGGCGGTCGTCGGCCTCGCGCTGCTTGTGGTCGGTGCACGCGACACCGTCGCGCGCCCGATGTCGAACCCACCCGGCTCGCCGTGTGACCCTGGTCACGCGATGTCCGATTCGGGACCACTGGCCCTTTGAAGGGACGCGACTTGCGCCCAGGCTCGCGCGAGTCGGACTCGGAGGTGCCCCATGACGGTGCTGAGCGCGGATCTCGACTACTACCGGAGGGCCCAGCGCGGCGAGCTCGATCTCGCGTGGTTGCGCGATGGCCGATCCGAGTGGGGTGTGCACGCGACGCCAAGTCGTGTCGGACTGACGATGCGTGACATCTCGATCGGCTCGTACGGCGACGTTCCGGATCACCCATCTCGGCGGACGATGGCGCCACGAGGGTCGGACATCGACGCTGACGTCCCCGACATGGGCTACACGATCAACGACAAGGCCGAGGTCTGGTCGGACAACGTCGTCTCGCTCTACGAGGAAGCGGTGAGCCGACAGTGGAGCGCGACCCGAGACATCCCCTGGGCCGAGCTGGAACCGCTCGACCCCGATCTCGAGCGGGCGATGTGCCAGTTGTGCACCGTGCTCTCCGAGGTCGAGATGGTGGCCGCCGACTTCCCGGCGAAGTGGCTCTGGCGCATCAACCACGACTTCGTCGAAGCGAAGATGTTCCTCTGCACGCAGGTCATTGACGAGGCCCGCCACACGGAGGTCTTCAGGAAGCGAGCGCTCGCCAATGGCGGAGGGCTCGGCAAGTCTAAGGCCGTCGTCGAGGAGTTCCTCAAGTTGATACTCGATGCTCAGAGCTACGACGAGGGCTCGGCGCTCATGCACCTGCTCGGAGAAGGCATCGTGCTGTCGTTGTTCCGGGCCGGCGAGTTCCTCGCCCCCTCGCCGGTCGAGAAGCGGATCTTCCGGTTCTGCATGCAGGACGAGGCCCGCCACGTCGCGTACGGCACCATGCACCTCCGGTACCGGCTGGAACGCGACCCCTCGATGGCGGAGGACTTCCACGCGTACCTCGACAAGGGCGAGGACATCATAGCCATGCTCTTCACGACCCCCGAGGTCGTCGAGCCGACGACGATCCTCGCCGCCGGCGGGGTGGCTGCGGCCGAGGAGTTGGCCATGGCGGCGGCCAACGTCGTTCGGGGGAACGTCATCCAGGAGCACCTCGAGCGCTGTGAGCACGCGGGGCTCCCGCGCTGGGACCGCATCACGTTGCCCCCCGAGATGCTCGTCGAGGTGACGGGCCTCCAGGGCGACGTTGCGGCACGGGTGGAGGAGGTCGCGGCATGAGCAGCTTCCCGAGCGACGAGTGGTTCGTGCGGCTGACGCAGGTCGCCGACGACGATCCTCAGGAGTTCGAGCGACTGGGGTTCGCCGACCTCCGCCTCGTCATCGAGGTCACGCAACCCGACGGTGTCCGCCGGTTCGGGATCGTGCTCGACGGCTACCAGGCGGTGTACGCCGGCGAGCTCGATGACGTCGGTGCGTTCTCCCCAGACGTGACGTTGACCGGGCCGCTCGACGTCTGGACGGAGATGGTCGACAGCATCGACCGCAACGGCGGCGCGGACGGCGGCCACACCCTCAACCGCCTGACCATGGCCGGGGTTCCGCTCACCGTGCGGGCAGAAGACCCAATGGGACGCGACAAGTTCTTCCGCTACGCGGAGACGCTTCAGGCCCTCTTTGACGGGACCGCAGCCCATCCGGTCGGCGCCTGACGGGAGGCGAGCACGATGGCGCTGCGGATCACCGAGAGGTGCTTCGGATGCGGGGCCTGCGAGTTCAGCTGCCCCCAAGGCGCGATCACCCAGTCCAACTCGTTCCCGGTCGTGTACGTGATCGATCCGCTGCTCTGCAACGACTGCGGTGAGTGCCTGCCCACCTGTCCGGTCGACGCGTTCGAGATCGACCCGGCGTGGGCCGTCTGCGAGGGACGCGGATGCCCGCTCTCGTCGAAGCGCTACGCGGGCTGGCGGTGCACACAAGGCGCGTGGCGCTGCGACCGCTGCGGGTCGATGCTCTGGCAGGCGCCGGGCGAGGACGAGTGGGTCTGTCGACAGTGCAACCTCGGCGAGGGGGAGCACGCGGCGATGTGCCCCAAGGTGTCGCAGGCTCGACGCCGGGCGGCGATGCCGGGCGAGCGTGTCCGATGAACGGCCAGCTCCACGACAGCGAGGAGGTTCCCATGACGACGACGGCGACCAAGCCCGCGGGGCTCAGCGTGTGGGAGGCTGACCTCCTCGACCACCTCACCCGCCACATCGAGGGGGAACGGGGGCTCCTCGAGGAGTATCGGAACGTCGCCGAAGCCTCGGACGCCGCCTATGTCACCTATCTGTTCGAGTTGATCGCCGAGGAGGAAGCCCGGCATCATCGCTTCTTCGACGAGCTCTGCAACGCGCTGCGGGCTTCGGTGGAGCCCGTCGCGGGTCGCCAGGTCCCGACCGTCACGTCCGTCTCGGATCGCGAAGCCCTGCTCGAGAGCACCCAACGTCTCCTCGATGCGGAGCGGGCCGACGCCAAGGAGCTCCGCCGATTGGCACGCCGGAAGGAGCTGCGCCTGATGCACGGCCATTCGCTCTGGCCCCTCCTGATCGAGCTCATGGCGAACGACACCAAGAAGCACCAGAAGATCCTGCGCTTCATCCGCCGGCAGCTGCGCGACAGTGCCTCGCGGTGACCCGCGAGCGCCCGGATCGAAGTCGGTTCGCGGCGTCCTGGCGATCGGTCCTTGTGCCGGTTCGCCCCTCGTCCTCGCGGGCCTGATCGTCACCTTCACCGCGGCGTGCGGAAGCTCGGACGATCAGGGAAACCGCCGCGCACGGGTGCCGCCATCTACACGGCTGTCTGCGCGACGTGTCACGGCGACCGCGGTGAAGGCTTTGTCGGTCCGAGCCTCCACGACATCGAAGCCCGCTATCCCGACCGCGCGGAACAGATCGCGCTGGTCACCAACGGGAAGGCCGGGATGCCCGGCTTCGCCGATCAGCTGACCCCTGAGCAGATCAGCAGCGTGGTCGACTACACGCGAACGCGGTTCTCGACGGCATCTACCACGGTGTTCGGCCCGACGCTCCCACCGCCGTCCTGAAGCGCGACATCTGGCAACTCGGTGCGACTCACGCGCGCTGCGCCTCCCTTGTCTGATGCCGTCGCGCTCGCTGCTCGACCGGTCGTTGGAGCACGCGACCGATGCGGGGCGCCATACCGAGCGCGCGCGTCATCAGGGCGCGTCGATGCGGCACCGAGGCGACGAGACGGTTCGACCGGTGCATTCGGAGCGCGGTCGCGGCAACCTCGTCGGACGCGAGGAGACGGCGCCCGGTGAAGGACATCAGCTGTCGAGGGTCGTGCGGGTCGACCATCGGAGTCCGGATGCCGTCGGGGAGGAGGCACTGCATCCGAACGCTCGTCGCCCTGAGCTCTGCGGCGAGCGCGACGCTGGACGCTCTGACCCCGTGCTTCGTCGCCGAGTAGACGGCGATGTGCGGCGTCGGCGCCCACCCCGCGAGGGAGGCGACGTTCAAGATCGTCCCTCCGCCGTCGGCGAGCATCGTCCTCGCCGCCGCCCGTGAGCCGTGGACGACGCCCAGGAGGTTCACCGCGACGATGCGCTCGATCTCGGCGTCGGTCTGGTCGAGCACGTCGCCGCGACCCGTGCCCCGGCGTTGTTGACCCCAGGCTCGGCCGTACCTCGTCGGCCAGCGCGCGGCACGCGTCGGGATCGGTGACGTCGAGCGTGCGGTCGGTGTCGCGAAGATCGACGGGGACGACCTGGTACCCCGCGGCTCCGAGCGCTGCGGAGAGCGCGATGCCGAGCCCTCCGGCTCCGCCGGTCACGATCGCCTTCGGCGCCTGCTCGCCGTGCGGCCGTCGATGCTGACATCACCTCGACCTTCCCGGATCCCTCTCACCCGGGATCAGCACGATCGGCGCCCAGGGTCGGAGGGGGGTGCTGAAGGGTGACCTTCGGCCCTGGTGGAGCCGGCCGATGGTTGTGACGGTGTGGGCGTGTCCCGCACGCTCGAGGAGCTCTCGCGTGAAGCATCCCTCCAGCTCCTCGAACGTGCATCGCTGGGACGTGTGACGGTCACGATCGGGGCGCTTCCCGCGATCCTCCCCGTCAACTTCACCATGTTCGATGGTGCGATCGTCTTCCGGACGTCACCGGGCTCGAAGCTGACAGCCGCCGTGCACGAGGCCGTCGTCGCCTTCGAGGTGGACGCAGCGGACAGCCACGCGACGACCGGCTGGAGCGTGATGGTCGTCGGACGAGCGAGCGAGATCCTCGACGAGGCGACCCTCGAGCGCGCGAGAGCCTTGGAGCTACGCCCGTGGTCTCCCGATGCAGGCGATCACTTCGTGCGGATTCCGCTCGAGTTCGTCACCGGACGACGGATCCGAGCCCCGATCGGGGACGCGCATCTCGATTGATCGTGCTGGGCTCAACCGGGGTCACGCAGGTACTGCGCGAACGCCAACGTCCCAACGAAGAGCGCGACCGAGAAACCGGCTGTCGTCCAGCCGAGCGTCGCATCATCGGTCTGGAGCGCGTCGATCGCGACGGTGACGAGGAAGATCTGCAGCGCGAGCATGACGACGACGAAGATCCCGAGCGCAGTCGCGGTTCGCTGAGCAGATCGAGGGGTGGTCATGGCCGCGCACCGAGCGCCCACACGAACCCGTCGCGCTCCTCGACGTCGATGCGTCCAAGCGGGCGCTCCGGCGGACCGGCCCGCACCGCGCCGGTCGCGGCGTCGAAGACGCCGTCGTGGCAGGGACACACCAGCTCGCGCTCGTGGTTCTGGTAGTAGACGACGCATCCGAGGTGCGTGCACTTCTGGCTGAACGCGTGGAGCCCGCCGTCGGGGAGCCGGACGAGGATGGCGGGATCGTCGGCGCTCGGATAGCGGAACAGGTGCGCGCTGCCGGGCGCGACGGATGCTGCCTCGACGATCCGGCGCGGCTCGCCCTCGTTGACCGATCGCAGTGACGTAATCGCGGCGATCGCCACGTTCGCGCCCGCGAATGCGCCGCTGGCGAGCACGAGGTATCGCACGAACTCGCGGCGGGTCACGTCGTCCTCACCGGCCGAGGTGTAGGGGAAGTCGCGTCGCCAGGTCTGCGCGCGAGGCGCCTGGTCCGTCATGGTCCGCCTCCTTCGGCCAGGCCGAACGGATCGTCGAGCCAGTGCGTCGCGCGGCCGTCTGCTTCCACGTCGACGGGTCCCGGTGCGCTGCTGACCGTCCGCACTCGTGTCGTGACCAGCTGGCGACCGAAGGTGAAGCCGTCGACGAGCGTCCCCACGCGGGTCTCGGCGAACTCGCTCTCGGTTCCGTACCAGAGCGCCTGGCTCGGGCACACCGACGCGCACATCGGCGCGAGGCCGACCGACGTGCGGTCGAAGCAGAGGTCGCACTTCATCATCAGGTCGAAGTCCGACATGTACTTGGGCACCCCGAAAGGGCACGCCAGCACGCAGTTCGAGCAGCCGATGCACCGGGGCTTGAGCGCGGACTGGACCACGCCGGCCTCGTTCTGCTTGATCGCATCGGCCGGGCACACCTCCGCGCACGTCGGGTCGGCGCAGTGCATGCACACGGTCGGCGCCGACTGGGTCGTGCTGGCACGGTCGAGGAAGTCAAGATGGATCATGGAGTGCCCGCGGTGGGTGCCGCACTCCTCGCATGCCTGCACGCACGCCTCACAGCCGATGCAACGGCTCTGGTCGATGACCAGGAAGCGCTGGTCGGGATGGCGTTCGGGAACGACCCACGCCTCGACCGGCTCCTCGACGCGCGTAGTGCTCATGGCGCGTCCTCCGTGCGCAGCTCGAGGTCGCGCTCGTCGACCGTGGTCGCTCCCGGTCCGACCCGCTCGATGCGCACGGCACTCACCTTGTACTCGGGGATCTTCGAGACCGGATCGAGCGCTCGGTTCGTGAGCTGGTTCGCGGCGTGCTCCCCCGCCCAGTGGTACGGGATGAACACGGTGTCAGGTCGGATGGTGGTGACGACGCGCGCCGGCAGCTCCATCGCGCCGCGGCGCGACGTCACCCGCACGATGTCGCCGTCCGCGATGCCATGCTCAGCCGCGAGGTTCGGGTGGACCTCGCACAACGGCTCGGGGTACTGGCGCACGAGCTGCGCGATCCGCCGCGTCTGCGCGCCCGAGAGGTACTGGCTGACCACTCGCCCGGTCGTGAGCCACACCGGGTACTCGTGGTCGACCACCTCGGCGGGTGGCCGGTACTCGACGCGATGGAACCGCGCCCGGCCGTCGGGCGTGGAGAACCGGCCGCCTTCGAAGAGCCGCGGTGTGCCGGGGTGCCCGATCTCGGGCGCGGGCCAGAAGACGCCCAGCTCGTCCTCGATGCGCTCCCAGGTGATCCCGAAGTAGTCGGCGGTCCCGCCGTGGGATGCCACGCGCATCTCGTCGAAGATCTCCCGCGTGTCGGCGTACGAGAAGAGGTCGGCGGCTCCGAGACGACGCGCCAGGTCGAGGATGATCTCCCAGTCGCGCCTAGCGCGTCCGGGTGGTGACACGGCCGGGTTCAGCTTCACGACACGGCCTTCGACCGTGGTCGACGTGCCTTCGTCCTCTTCGTGGAGCGATCCGGGGAGCACCACGTCGGCGTGCCAGGCGCTCTCGGTCAGGAAGAAGTCGATCACCGCGTAGAACTCGAGCTTGTCGAGTGCCTCTCGGGTGAAGCGCGTGTCCGGCAGCGAGACGACCGGGTTGAAGCAGATCGACAGGAGGCCTTTGATCTGCCCGTCATGGATCGCTTCGACGATCTCCTCGGCGGTGAGCCCCTTGCCGGGGATGCGGTCGGCCTCGACCCCCCACACCGAAGCGATGTACTCACGATGCTCGGGGTTCGTGATGTCACGGTTGCCGGGCAGCTGGTCGCACTTGTGGCCCTGCTCGCGCCCTCCTTGCCCGTTGCCCTGCCCGGTGATCGTCGACACACCACACCCCGGCTTGCCGTACTTGCCCGTCGCGAGCCCGAGGTTGATGCACGACAGGACGTTCTCAACGCCCTTGCTCTGGTGCTCGAGGCCGCGCGCGTGCAGCAGCATGCCGGTGCTCGACGTGCCCCACAGCTCCGCCGCCTGCTCGATGCGAGCAGCCGGGACGCCGGTCACATCGGCCCCCCACGCCGGCGTGCATTGGGCCACCGCGGCCGCGGCCTCCTCGAACCCGGTGGTGTGCGCCTCGATGAACTCGTGGTCGAGCCAGTCACGCTCGATCAGCACGTGCAGGATCGTCACCATCAACGCCGAGTCGGTCCCGGGACGCAGGCCGAGGAAGACATCGGCGGTCCGCGCGAGTGGCACCACGCGAGGATCGGCGACGATGAGCTTCGCGCCGCGGTCGCGCGCTCGCCAGATGTAGCTAGTCGTGATCGGCGCGCACTCGGCGACATTGGCCCCGGCGACGAAGACGACGTCCGCGAGCGGGATGTCCGACCACGGGTTCGGTGCGCGGTCGATCCCGAGCGCCTTCTTGCTCGCGGCGCCCGCCGACACCATGCAGAGCCGGCCGTTGTAGTCGAGGTTCGCGGTGTGGAGCGCGAGGCGCGCGAACTTGCCGATGAGATACGACTTCTCGTTCGAGAGGGAGACGCCCGAGAGCATCGCGAATGCATCGTCGCCGTACGCAGACTGGATGCGACGGATCTCACCCGCGACCCGGTCGAGCGACGCGTCCCAGGTCGTCGGCTCGAATCCCTCGTCCGTGCGGACCAGCGGGTCGAGCAGTCGGTCCGGGTGGCTGCCCTGGAGGTAGCGCTTCACCCCCTTCGGGCACAACTTGCCCTCGTTGAAGGGGAACTCGTACCAGGGCTCGAAGCCCACGACCTCGTTGTCGCGGGCCTTCAGGATGATGCCGCACTGCTGCCCACAGAAGCAGCAGTGCGTCTTCACCTCGCGATCCGGCTCGAGGTCCGCGTTCCAGCCGCCGGGCGGAGTCTGGTTGAGGTGGGGCCCGTACCGGGCAACGAGCTCGGTCTCCGAGAGCGGCGGCCGTGCCATCAGCCGAAGCCACCCACGCCGCTCGACTGCGCGTAGGCGACGGTCGCGCGCCGGCACGGGGGGCAGACCTCCATCCAGGATCCGCCGTCGGCGAGCTCGTAGTCGAGGCCGACCTGCGGGAGCACGTCGCGCAGATCGCCGACCTGGAGCGCGGAGGCGTACGGCGCGCCGCAGACCCGGCACTGCTGCTGTGGCCCGGCCTCCGCCGCGCGCTTGTAGAACGCGACACCGAGGTTCGCGGGTCGTTGGAAGATGTGGAAGAGCTTGCCGAACGGGATGTACATGAGGCCGAGGATCACGGTGAGGGCGTGCGCGGTCGTGAGGAACGTGTAGAAGCGACCGTCCATCCAGAGGCTCGACACGGTCAGCATGAGTCCCGTCAACGAGACCGCGAAGAGGCCTGCGAGCGCGAGGAAGTCGCCCGACCGTTCCACCGCGAGTGCGCCGGGGTCGCGGACGCGCCGGTGCAAGAAGATGATCACGCCGGCGATCACCAGGAACGCCGCCAGATCGAGCGCGTGGAAGATGGCGAACCCGAGCACGCTGTCGGCCTGGAAGCTGAACGTGCCGAGGCCTCCCACGTACGCCCGGTAGTGCTCGGCGTCCTGACCGACGGACTCGAAGTGGAGCCACCCGAAGGTCAGCGGGAAGGTGACGAGTGCCGCGAGCACACAGCCCCAGAAGACGAGCTGATGGGCGAACCAGCGGCTGGTTGACCGATGGCGGATGAACGACTGTGCGAGCAGGTTCGTCGTCACCAGCCGCGGGATCGCCCGGACGTTCTCGGCGCGGCGGGTCCGATGCAACAGTGCCCCCCACCCGCGGCGGTGCAGGCGCGCCGTCGGGGGGCGACCGAGCCACACGGTGTAGCGGTACACGACACCGAAGATCGCGAACAGCGTGCCCACCAGGTAGGCGACGAGCGCCGAGTCGAACCACCGCAGCCCGGAGCTTCCCACCACGACGAGCACGATGGCGACCGCCGTCGCGATGATCGCGTACGCGACCGCGCGCCCTTCGAGTCGATGCTCGCCCGTGAGGGTCCGCATGCCCGTCATGCCGCTGGACTCGCGATGTGCAGCAGGCGTCGCAGGAGGCCGAGCGCCGCGCAGCCCCACGCGACGAGTGCCAGCGCCAGCGCGACCTGGGGCACGACCTCGAGGAAGTCGACGTCAAGCGCGTCGGCCATGCGGAAGGTGGCGATCGAATACATGCCGAGGGGGAACACCAACGCCCAATACTGAGGGTCGTACCGAACCGGCACGCGCCGGATGACGTGGCGCCAGACCCCGAGCGCGACCATGAGCGGGATCCAGAACGTCGCGACGGCCCACGAGAGCAGCACGAGACCCGCCACGAACGGCGCGAGGTCGTCGGCGAGGCGCGACGAGTCCTCAGGGACGAGCAGGAGGTTCGAGCCGGCGAGCACCGTGATCGCGACGGCACCCATGCTGATCCAGTACGGCGGCAGGGTCTCCGCGACGTGCAGCTCGACGAACGTGAACCGGTAGAACACGAGTGTCACGACGACGAAATAGAGGAAGACGCCGAGACAGAAGGCACACAGGCTCACGAAGACGATGCCCTGCGGGTCCTGCACGCGCAGGGCGAGCAGCGCGCCGAGCGCGGCCACCGACTGGGTCGCGACCGTGAAGAGGAACCACGTGCCGTTGATCCCGACGACGAGCGCGGGCTTGGGCTCCCTCAGGAGCAGCGCGACGAGGATCGTGTACACGAGGACGATCCACGTGGCGATCCCGACGGCCCAGAGCACCCACGCGAGCGACCACCAGCCGGCAATGACCGCGACCGCGCTTCCCAGCACGTTCGTGCCCGCGACGATCGTGAGGAACGCGGGACCCTTCGCATGGCTCGTGAGGTCGTCCGCGAAGCGCTTCCGGTACCGCAGCGCACGTAGGGCGTAGAGCACGACGAGCACGACGTACGCCACGCCGGCGACGGCCAGCAACGCGTCGGCGAGCCATCCGATCGACTGCAGCTCGGCCGCGATGGCGATCGCGGCGGTCGCCATGACCAGCGCGAAGTACCCCGGGAACAGCCCGGCGATCTCGCCGGGCGCCGCGCTCGCAGGTTCGACGGTCGCGGTGCCGCTCACCACGGCGCGGACCATAGCGGCCTCCTGCGCGCGGATCCCCTGCCCGTCATGGCCTCACGCTCGGCCGTCGCGTCCCAGGAGCCGGGTAGCGAGTGGGATCGCAATCCATTAGTCTATGACTATGCGACTTGAGGTTACCCGGCGGGCCGACCTCGCCGTCCGTGCGCTCGTGGCGCTCGCGGGAGTGGACCGGCTGAAGGCGGCTGATCTCGCCGAGGGTCTCGGGACCACCGCGGCGTTCGTCCCCCAGGTGATCGGCGCGCTGGTGAAGCGGGGGTGGATCCGTTCGGACCCCGGGCCCACGGGCGGATACACGCTCGTCGTCTCCCCTGAGCGAGTCAGTGTGCTCGACGTCGTCGAAGCCGTCGACGGACCGACCGACGACGGTCGCTGCGTGGTCGCGGACCTCGCGTGCGGTCGTCGAAGCGTGTGTGCGTTGCACGACGCGTGGACCCGCGCTCGCGACGAGCTCGTCGGGGCCCTTGATGCCGTGACGATCGGTGACCTCGTCGCGGCCACGCCCGTCACCGCAGCCGCGCGATGAGACGCGGTCACGCAGCGGCACCCATGGCCCGCCCGTCGTGGCGCGCGGTCGCGATCCCGACCGAACACGGCGGATGGGGCCTGACCGCGGAGCCGGTCGTGCTGGGGCTAGCGGTCGCGCCGTCACGGGCCGGGGCCGCCATCGGACTCGCCGCGATCCTGGCGTTCCTCGTCCGCACGCCGCTGAAGATCGTCCTCGTCGATCGATGGCGGCACCGCTGGCTGCCTCGGTCCCGGGTGGCAGCTGCCGTCGCCGCGAGCGAGGCCATGCTCATCGTGGCGCTCGGGCTCGCTGCGCTCCTCACCGCGGGGTGGGCGTGGCTCGCGCCCGTCGCGCTCGCCGTCCCGTTCGTGGGCGTCGAGCTCTGGTTCGACATGCACAGCCGCAGCCGCCGTCTCGCACCTGAGCTGTGTGGTGCCGTGGGCATCGCCGGCGCAGCAGCCGGCATCGCGCTGGCAGGCGGCGCGCCCAGCACCCTGGCCGCGGCGCTGTGGTTGGTGCTCGCGGCGCGTGCTGTCGCGGCGGTGCCCTTCGTGCGCACGCAGATCCAGCGACTGCACACGACGGCCGTCTCGATCCGACCGCGCGACACGGCACAGGTCATAGGCCTCGGCGTCGCGATCATTGCCGCGATGGTCGATCCCGCAGTGAGCCTCGGCGCCGTCGCGGTCGTCCTGCTCGCGGCCGCGCAGCTGCGGTGGACACGTCGACCGCCCCCGCCGGCCAGGGTCCTCGGGATCACCCAGCTGCTCCTCGGACTGGCGATCGTCGGAGCGACGGCGATCGGCGTGCACGTCGCATGACAGACGACGAACGAAGGGAAGCACCGCCATGACCATCGATGTCGATTCGACGCTGGGTGATCTCGTCACCGCGCACCCCGATCTGGCGCGCGAGTTCGAGCGACGCGGGCTGGACTACTGCTGCGATGGCCGTCGCACGATCGGTGAGGCGTGCCAAGCGCGCGACCTCGACGTCGCCGCGGTCGTGGCCGACCTAGAAGCCGTGACGACCGACACCGACGACGAACCATGGGCACACCTCGACCCGGGAGCGCTCGCTGACCACATCGAGACGGTCCACCACCGATACCTGTGGGAGGAGCTTCCGCGACTCAGCACGCTCGCCGACAGGGTCGTCGATGCGCATGGCCAGCGACACCCGGAGGTCATCCGCGTCGCAGAGATCCTCGGCGAGCTGCGCGACGACCTGGAACCGCACCTCCTCAAGGAAGAGAAGGTCTTGTTCCCCATGATCCGGCAGCTCACCGAAGCTACCAGCGTGCCGACGTTCCACTGCGGTCGAATCACGAACCCGATCACGATGATGATGCTCGAGCACGACCGCGTCGGCGTCCTGCTCGAGCGCCTGCATGTCGCCACGGGGCAAGATGAGGTCCCCGCGGGCGTCTGCGCGTCCTTCCGCGCGCTGTGGGCAGGTCTGGCGGCGCTCGACGCCGACACGCGGCTGCACATCCACAAGGAGAACAACCTCCTGTTCCCCGCCGTCATCAGGATGGAGCAGCGACTGGCGTCCACGCACTGAGATGTCGCGTCGCGCCACGCGTGAAGATCGACGGTGGTGGCGAGTCGGCCGTACGCCGGATCTAGTTCACCGCACTTCGCTGACCTGCTGAAACGTGACGATATCGCCGATGACCAGCGATTTCACTGCTCACCATTTCGCAGCGTTGCTTACGAGTTCTCGACCAGCTGAGGACCGATTGAGGACCGCGAGCGTCGTTTCAAACGGTGACAACGGTAGGGACCCGGTAGGGGCGCGCTGATTCCGCCGACGAGAGGATCCAACGGTTCACGCGGCTCGAGCGTAGGTCACGGCAACCCACGCGCGACGTGGCTGCCGGGAAAACGAGTGGGTCGCCCACGACCCGCGCCGCTGGGCGAACAAGTCGCCTAAAGACCCTCGGCTGTGCTCAGCCCTTGGGCACCTCACCGAGTAGGACGTCGTAATGCTCGTCCAATGGTTTGAGAACGGTCAGCCCCACACGCTGACAGGCCGCAAGGCTCGCCGCGTGCTTGATGTGTACGTGCGCGGTCACGAGCACTCGATCCGCGTCGACCTGGGTCATGGCATCGAAAACTAGCTGGAAGACTTCGCCCGACAGCCGCATCCCCTGCAACTCGAGGTCTAACGCAACGACCTGCAGATGCCACCCGGCATGCTGCTGGGGTCGGACGATCGGAACCTCGATGATCCGATAGTCGAAGGCAGCCACGGCGACGAGGTGCTCTTGGTCGTCGCGAATGGCGAGCACGAACTCGGCGTCGCCGAGAACGCTCACGCGGACGTAGTTTTCCGCTTCTTCGATCCACGGCGTGTCAGGGTCACCGTCCCAACAACGGAACCGATTGAATTCATCCGTCGCGTCGGCGTCGGCGAACGACGCGTGCAGCGCCACCGCGCAACACCAGGGCGGCTAGTGCGCTTTGCCGCGGCGGCGCAGGATTTCAGCTGCTCGCTCCGCCGCTTCACCCTCAAGGCGCAGTGGTGACCGGTCATACGGATCGGTCGGAATACCGCGCTCCAGCAGCGCATCGCGCAACGGGCGTGCCGGCTCGTCCACCACGAAACCCATCGGTGCCCGGGGATCGCTGAAGAGATCACCGATGCTCCGCCCTCGCCGGAATCGGTAGACGTACCCCTTGCGCTCGAGATTCACCAACCGGTTCGTCGCCGTGCTCGCCTCGACGCCCACCGATGCCGCAAGGTCAGCGACGGTCGAGAGCCAGCCGACACCTTTCAACTCTTCGAGCGTTTCCAAGTCGACTGGGGTCAATGCGCCAGCGGGGCGGGCGTCATCGACGTCTTCGGTCGACGTTGACTCGGCAATGAAGATCGCGAGCTCGTGCTCGGCCGCCATGAGATCGATCGCTTCACGGGTAGCCGCATCCGACGAAGCGATCACGAGCTTGAGGTCGCCGTAGAGGCCACCCCGAATGCCTTGCCCGAGTGGCACGATAAGCTCACGAAGCGCGGCTGGCGTCAACAGTTTGCCGCTGAGATCGAGCACGACAGTCTGCGAACCTCGATAAATGGTTGGCGGCACCAGCTCGTCTCGGACTGCGGCCGCACGTTCTGGATCCGAGAGATCGCCGGTGTACGTCGTCCTCACCCGTCGAAGATGCGCGAGCGCCATCCGTCGCTCCCTTCCCCTCGCCCCAGCGACGTCCAGTGTCGCGGGCACGCTAACCCCTCCGATCCCCCGAGGACTTCGACCCCGGTCAGACTTCACTTGATCTTGTGAATTCCGTATATTATCGTACTTCTCGACGAGAGCTAGCTGTCGGGAGATGCCATGGCAAACAAGGTCGACCTCGTGATCATCGTGAACGGCCAACCGACGGTGGTCGAGGCAAATCTCAACGCGCCCCTCCATACGGTGATCCCCAAGGCACTGCACCAAACAGGGAATGCCGGCCAGCCACCCGAGAACTGGGAGCTGCGAAATGCGGCCGGCGTCGAGCTCGATCCGAGCCGGAAGATCGAATCATTCGACTTCCCGCCTGACGTTCGCCTCTTCCTGAACCTCAAGGCCGGTGTCGGGGGCAGCGGTGACCCTCCAGTTCGCTGATCCCGGCGTCTCCCACGAGAAGTTCGATCGCGAAATCGAAGAGTTCCGCGCGCTGCGGTCCACCTACGAGGCGCGCGGTTGGTTCCTCATCGAGGCATGCTTCCCCCTCGCCTTCGTTGTGCTCGCCACTCCGAAGCTCCGACCCCCCGCGGTGGTCTGCGGCGTGGCCTTCGACTACTCGAACTACGACGCCAGCCCACCCTCGGTCCGACTGGCCGACCCGTTCACCCGCGAGCCCTACCTGGCCAAGGACCTGCCCACGACCCTGAACAAGGCGCTCCCCAGCCAGGCACTCGCGATCCCCGGCATGGCCGCCCAGCTCCAGATGCAGGGCGCCCAACCGCTCATGCAGGCCCACCATCCCGAGGAGGTCCCCTTCCTGTGCATCGCCGGCGTGCGCGAGTACCACGACCACCCCGGTCATAGCGGTGACCTGTGGGAACTGCACCGAACCAGTGGGGCCGGACGCCTCGTCCGCATCCTCGAAGTCATCGCGCAGTACGGCGTCGATCCCATTCGTGGCTACGGCGTAAACCTTGTGCCGCAGGTCTTCCTCGAGACTGGCGAACCACCGGCGTGACCCTCGTCGACGTCGCACAATTCGCGGTGCCGGTGAGCATCATCGAGCAGACCGAAGCCATCCTGCAGGACGCTGGCCGTTCGAACTGTGAAGCGTTCGTGCTGTGGAGCGGCACTCACGACGAAACCGCGTTCCAAGTTCGAAGCCTGCACTATCCGCCGCAGACGGCATACCGCACCCCGGACGGGCTCCTCGTCCGTGTCGACGGCGACGCATTGCACGCGTTGAACGCGTGGCTATTCGAGAACCAAGAGACCCTGGCCGTACAGGTTCATGCGCATCCGACCGACGCGTATCACTCCGAGACCGACGACAGCTTCCCGATCGTCACAACACTTGGCGGAGTCTCCGTCGTCGCGGCCGACTTCGCGTTTCATGGTCTCCTCAACGAAGCCACCGCCGCCTACCGCCTCGACCAATACGGCTGGTTCGAAGTGCCCCACGAATCGCTCCTGACTGTCACGACAGCACCTCATGGCACTGCCTGACTACTTCCACCGCACCGCGGTCGCGACGGCGCAACTGCTCGAAGGATGGGCCGAATCAGCAATCCGTGAGCGGCTCGACGGAACCACGGTCGGACTGACACTCGGCCCCGACACGGACCAGCCCGAGGGACGAGCGCTCTGCGATCTCCTCATCCGCCTGCTGACGCGGCTCTATCCGCGACTCGCGCTGCACGGTCCTGACGACCTCGTCCACGCGCACCAGAACCTCGCGCGGGCGATCAACCCCAACATCGAGTTCGCACCTGCCGCCACCGCACTCGTTGCCATCTCCGTAGGGTCAGAAGCGGAGCCGATCGCACCCGTGCAATTCTTTGCGGGAAGCGACGGCTGGGATGCACTCTGTACGTCGTCTCCCGACGTCCCGATCGGCGGATCAAACAACCCCTTCGGTGCCGGCGCCGCCGCCTGCCTCGCCGCCGCACGCGTCTTTCGCCACGTGTTCCTTCCCGAAGGCGCGCTGCAACTAGACCCCGACACGACCTTCTCCACCCTCGACCTCGAGCCCCACGCCACGCAACGCAACGCAACGATCGCCGACAACCTGGACATCGGCACTATCGCGCTGGCCGGTGTCGGCGCGATCGGCAACGCCGTCACCTGGGCATTGCAGCGAATGGCCCTCCGGGGAGAACTCCACTTGGTCGACCCGGAGACGATCGAACTCAGCAACCTCCAGCGCTACATCCTCACCACCCGCGCCGACGAAGACGCCATCAAGGTCACCCTCGCCGCCGAACAGTTCCGACCGCCGCTGCATGCCATCGCGCACCAGCAGTCCTGGGACGAGTTCGTCGCCACCAACGGCTACCAGTGGGACCGGGTCCTCGTCGCCCTCGACTCGGCCGCCGACCGCCGGCACGTCCAAGCCACCCTTCCCCGCTGGATCGCCAACGCATGGACCCAGCCCGAAGACCTGGGCGTCTCCGTCCACCCCTGGACCGACTCTGGGGCATGTCTGTCCTGCTTCTACCTTCCGAACGGGCCCACTCCCAGCGACGATCGCTTGATCGGCGCTGCGCTCGGGCTCGGCGAGGAACACGACCTCCGAATCCGACAGCTGCTCCACACCAACGAACCCGTACCACCGGACCTGCTCGAAAGCATCGCCAGCGGGCTCGAGATCCCGCTCGAAAGACTGGAGCCCTTCCGCTCCCGACCAATCCGAACCCTCTATACAGAAGGTGTCTGCGGCGGCGCGGTGATCCCCCTCGATCGGATCGGACGACCCGCCGCGGCGGTGCACGTACCCGTCGCGCACCAATCGGCGCTCGCCGGTGTGTTGCTGGCAGGCCGCTTGGTCGCAGACGTGCTCGCGCGCGACGAAGCACGCGATACAACCGTGTCGCGCATCGATCTGCTCCGCCCCTTCCCGGAGTTCGTCACGCAACGAGCGCAGAAAGACCGTCGCGGGATCTGCATCTGCCAAGACCCCGACTACCAATCCGCGTACAAGGCCAAGTACTCGACGCCACCCGCGAAGACGGGCACCACATCTTCGACTCAACCCCAGGCGAACTAGTCCGGAGGAGACATGGGAACACTGATGGTCGGCTACGACCTCAACAAGCCCAACAAGGACTACGACCCGCTCATCAAGCAGCTCAAGGAGGGCTACGGCGACTGGTGGCACCACCTTGACTCGACATGGCTCATCAAGACCACGAAGTCGGCAAAGGCCGTGCGCGACGAACTGAAATCGTACATCGACGATGATGACGAACTCGTCGTGATCAACGTCACCGATGACGCACGCGCCTGGACCGGCTTCAATGCCAGCGGGTCAAAGTGGCTGAAGGCAACCTTCTAAGAAATGCGCTCGGGCTCGCAGCAGAAGCCTGTTGTCTCATTCCCGCACGCCGAGGAAGCGCACGAACCCGCGCTACTACGCAACGTGGCAATCCCTAAGGCGACCGCTTCTCTGCGCTACGGACACCGCACCGCTCGCTGCCACCATTCGACTCGGAAGCGGACCTGAGGACCTACGCTCGCTTGATGGCCTACGCGGACAGCCCGACACCCGAAGAATACATTCAACAACGAAGCCATTGGGCCGATGCGCGATTCCTGACAAGGTCGCGGCGTCGAGCATGTGGTCATGGATTGCGCGGCAAGAAGCCCGGCTACGAGCATGCCGAGTGTTGCTTGAGTTCGTACCGCGAGTTGCTTGACCACGGGACTCTATGGAACCGCAATGGCAAGCCGGCGGTCTTAATCGCCCACTCGTACGACTCGCCCTTCGACATCGAGCTCGCCGCAATCTCGTACGCCATCGAACACAACGCCAGCATCACGATCGGTGATCCCGTCGATGCCTTCTACGGACACGGAACCACACCGATCCGCATTGAACGCTCCACAACACCGCAGGTGTGGATCAATGTCCTCGCGCGCGCGGAGTCACACCAGTTGGCACAGCCAGCCTCTTAAGCAAGGCAGAATCGGCCACTTGCCTCTTGCTCTGGAGCGTTCCGTAACGTCGCAGAGTGAAGCGCACAGGGCCAGAACCAGTTGAAGAACTCAGCCGCCGACACACTGACACTCGTCGTGTCGATCCTTGCGTCGTCCTTGCCGCAGCGTCGCTCACATGGCAAGCCTCGATGTGCCGTCTAGCGGTCTCGGCACGGGGCGGATCAAGGTGGAGGTCGGAGCCACAGAGACCGGACGAGGTGACGCGCATGATCGCGTCGGTCGACTCCTCGATGGCGGGATCGGGGAGTCGTCGACGCGCACGTCGCGGCGTCCGTGCCAGGTCAGTGCTCTCACGCCTCGGGCCTCCGGTCGTCGGCACCTTCGACACCGAACGTCTTGCCCAGCGCCGCTGGCACGTCCTCTTGCAACGGGTCCTCGGGCATCGTGCTGCCTCCTTCTCGCGCCTTCGCTCGCTCCTACCCAAACCGGGGGCAAGGGATGCGTCTTCGCGAAGCCTCAGCCCTCGACCCCGTCGCGGACGAGCGGGCAGGTCATGCAGTGGCTGCCGACGCGGCCGCGTCCGAGCTCGGTACCGACGACCGTGATCACCCCGACACCCCTCCTTGCGAAGCAACGCATTCGTCGATGGGCTCCGGAGCGGCGGCATCACGTACGCAACCGTGCCGGTCGCTTCTCGAGCGAGCGCGAGTGACGACGAGCGAAAGTCATCGCGCAGGTCCGCGGTCGAGAGACCAACGATCAGGAGCTCGCCGAGGGCACGCGGCGGGAGCCCATCGAGGACGACCGGGGTCGCCGAGGAGCCCGGTGCCACCGACGATCGATCCGGTCGGAGTCGGACGTCGCGACGTCGACGTACGATATCGTCGAATCATTCCCTTCGACGCGACGACCGGCGGTTCGTTGACCTTGCCTCGTCCACTTTGCGTCACGGGTCCGAGCTCTCACCGGGGGCAGCATGAACGCCGAAGCGCGGTCACACGATGTGAGGGTGTGGCGCGGCTGGGTCGAGCAGGGTACGCGCGAGTTCGACCGCGCGGTCTCTGCGCTCGATGATCGCGATCTCACCGGGCCGTCGATCCTGCCCGGATGGAGTCGTGCGCACGTCGTCGCGCACGTCGCCCGGAATGCTGACGCGCTGAACAACCTGCTGCTCTGGGCGCGCACCGGCGTCGAGACACCGATGTACGTGAACGACGAGCAAAGGGACTCAGAGATCCGAACCACTGTCCTGTTGTCGAGCGATGACCTGCGGTCGGACCTCGAACTCGCCGAGCGCCGGTTCGCCGATGCGATCGCGTCGCATCCCGCTGCGGCCTGGCTGGCCGAGGTTCGGACCCGCACCGGACGGACGATCCCCGCCGCGGAGGTGCTCTGGATGCGCGTCCGCGAGGTGTGGGTCCATGCCGTCGACCTCAGGTCTGGCGCGTCGTTCGATGACTTCCCGCCCGCGCTGGTCCGTGCGTTCCTCGACGAGCTCGCGCGCACGTTCACGAGTCGACCCGATTTCAGCTCGATGGAGCTCGTCGCTTCGGATCTCGAGGCGAGCTGGTCGGTCGGACCGGAGGACTCGGATCGGTGCGTGGTCGACGGTCGGTCGGCTGACATCCTCGCCTGGCTCTTGGGCCGGAGTGCCGGTCAGGCACTCACCGCATCCACCGGAGCACGGCCCGAAGTTCCGGCCTGGCTCTGACGGGCAGGCCTCTCGAGAGTGCCGGCGATCGCGTACAGACCACAGCGCCACGACCCTTGAGCACCGACCCATGAAGTTGGCGCTCTTCGACGAGTGGCGCGTCGGTCTCGTCGACGCCGACGCCGGCACGATCGTCGATTGCACCGACCTCGTCCCCGATCACGACACCGACCCGTTCGGTGCCGGCTGGTGGGTCAGGATGTGCCGCGACTTCGAGGAGCTGCGGCCGCAGCTCCTCGCCGCGCCGACCCGACGTCGGGCCCGCCCGCTCCCCGATGTGCGACTGCGATCGCCCGCGCTGAACCCAGGAAAGATCCTCGCGGCGGCCTCGAACTACCGCGAGCACGTCATCGAGATGCGCGATGACGTCCTTCGACGAATGCCGACGAAGGCGGAACCGTGGCTGCTCGACTTCGACGTCTTCCTGAAGTCGCCGTCATCGATCATCGGACCCGACGAGGCGGTCGTCCTACCGTCCGCGCTGGTCTCGGAGGGCCGCGAGATCCATCATGAAGCCGAGCTCACGATCGTGATCGGACGGGCGGGCCGTGACATCCCGGCGTCGAGCGCGCGCGACCACATCCTGGGCTACACGATCGCGCTCGACATGACGGTGCGCGGGGACGGGGACCGCTCGCGACGCAAGAGCTACGACACGTTCACGCCCGTCGGCCCGTGGATCACGACCGCCGACGAGATCACCGACCCGCAGAACCTCCAGGTCAGACTCGAGGTCGACGGCCAGCTGCGTCAGGAGGCGAGCACGAGCGGACTGCTCGTCGGCATCGAAGGCATCATCTCGTATGCATCGTCGGTGATGCGCCTCTACCCGGGCGACCTCATCCTCACCGGCGCACCGCCAGGTGTCGGCGAGGTCCACGCCGGCGAAGTGATGGTCGCAAGCATCGGTGGCATCGGATGGATTCGGAACCCGATCCGTTCCGATGCCTGATGGCTCACGCCTGCAACGACCTGCCCAGGATCAGATGGATCGCGGCATCGGCGATCGCGTCAGCGTCATCGCGCGCGGGATCGAACCACTTGTACGTCCAGGTCGCCATCCCGAGCAGGAGCTGAGCGGCGTACCGTGGGTTCTCCATCGCGATCGTGTGGTCCGAGATGGCTGCCTGGACGACCTCGACGTACTTGCGCAGGTAGCGCCGTTCCTTCTCGCGGATCTCGCCCTCGTAGTCGCTCTCGAGACGAGGGCGTTGGTCGAAGAAGACGGCGAACAGGCTCGGATCCGACGTCACCGTCGTCACCTGATGGCGGATGAGCTTCTGGAGTCGCTCGGCGGCGCTGCCGTTCGTCGCGATCGCCTGGATGTCCTCGAGTGCCCGGGAGATCGCGCGGTCGAAAACGAGATAGAGCAGCTCTGCCTTCGACTGCACGTAGTAGTAGAGACTGGCCTTGCGGAGGTCGAGCGCTGCTGCGACGTCATCGAGGGATGCCGCGTCGTATCCCTTCGCCTCGAACAACGAGGCGGCGGCGTCGACGATCTCCCGACGACGCCTGAGGTAGTCGGGGCTAGGTTGCTCGTGACGCGGCCGTCCGGGGCGCCGACGGGCCGACGATTCCGTCGCCCGGGCGTCTGTCATGCCTCTTCGGCGTACTGCTGCTCGGTGTATCCGAGATAGGTGATCGCCAAGAAGAGATAGGTGTCGGCCATCTCGAGCGAACGCGCGACCGCCGGTGTGGGTGCTGACTCCCGTTCGCTCAACAGCGTTCGTCGCAGCGCGAGGAGTCGATCGAGCGGTTCGCGGACGTCCTCGAGGATCGTCATGGGACCTGCGCTCGTCATGCCTTGCCTCCCAACGTGCTGTCGGCCCGTTCGGTCTCGTCGCGGTGGTCGAAGAACCGCCGCGTCTTCAGCTCGTACCGCGGCAAGGACTCCGGTTCGAGCACCTCGGTCTCGAGTCGTACGCCCAGGTGCGTCCGGAAGTGCTCGCCGAGCGTGGCGCTCAGCGCCTCCCGGTCGAGGTCGGCGCGATCGGCCTCGACCTTCACGAGCATGCGGTCCATCCCGTCGCTGCGCGAGATGTGCATCTCGTAGTGGTTCGACAGCCCCGACACCTCACCGACCAGGTTCTCCACTGCGGTCGGGTACACGTTCACCCCGCGAATCGTGACCATGAAGTCGGTCCGGCCCAGGACGGTGCCCGGGAAGTGCTTCCACGTCCAACCGCAACCGTGGTCGGCATGGTCATCGATCTGCACCAGATCATGAGTTCGGTACTTGATGAACGGCTGCGTCAGGTGGCAATAGCTCGTGATGACGTTCTCCCCCACCGCGCCCGGCTCCGTGACCGGCTCGCCCGTCTCCGGATCGACCGCGTAGGCGTGGCAGACGTCTTCGATGAGGTGCACGCCACCGCCCCACGCCTTGCACGACTGTCCGATGAACAACGCCTCGCCGACACCGTAGGCGTCATAGACAAGCTCGGCATCCCACGCCTCGGCCAGCTTCTGGCGCGTGATCGGGATCGAGAACCCTGCCTCCCCGCCACCGGCGAGCATCTTCACACCGGCGTCCCGGATGTCGAGCCCCTCGGCTCGGGCGATCTCCGCGAGGTGCAGGAGGTAGGTCGGGGTGCCCGTCACGATCGTCGGCTCGAGCTCGAGGATCGTGCGCACCCGGTCGAGCCCCGACTGCCCTCCTCCGGAGATGATGGTGAGGCCCAGGTTCCTGGCCCCCCAGTAGAAGCTCCAGAGGCCGATCCACATCCCGAAGTCGAAGCAGAAGAACATCGAGTCCGACGGGCGGATCCCGTGGTCCCACATGCCGTAGCAGTACTGCGACCCCGCCTTGTGGATCTCGTAGTGGCTGAAGACCTCGTTGAGGAACCGGCCGGTGGTACCAGTCGTGTGGAAATACTGCTGCCAGTGCTGTTCGTCGAGCGCGATGCCGCCGAAGCCGTTCACCTCTTGGTCCGCCATGTACTGCGGCTTGTCGGTGAACGGCACTCGATGGTGATAGTCGTCCCAGGTGCGGATGTCGCCCGGCTTGATGCCTGCGTCGTCGTACAGCCGCCGATGCAACGGTGAACGCTCGTAGGCCAGGCCGATCAGATGGCGAATCCGCTCGAGGTGAAGATCGTCGAGGACCTCCCGGGGCGCCGTCTGCGTCGGGCGGTTCCACAACCGATCGTCGCTGGTGCTCATCGTGCCTCCCACCGCGGCGGACGCTTCTCGAGGAAGGCTGCCGCGCCCTCACTGTGGTCACTCGTGGTCTTCAGGACGCTCTGGCCGAGGCGCTCGAGGCGACGTCCGGTCTCGGCATCCACGTCGGTGCAGGTGTTCAGTACGAGCTTCGCCATCCCCACCGCGAGCGGCGCCAATCCACACAGCCGCTCGGCCATTGCGCGCGCCGCGTCGACCGCCTTCCCCTCCTCCACGACCTCCGACGCCAAGCCGAGCTCCAGCGCGCGGTCGGCGCGCAGCGTCGCGCCGAGCATGACGAGCTCCTTGGCGCGCCCGAGCCCGATGTGACGAACCAGGCGTGAGCAACCGCCGGAGCCGGGGATCAGCCCGACCTTCGCCTCGGGCATGACGAAGCGGGAAGCAGAGGTCATGATCCGGAAGTCGCAGGAGAGCGCGAGCTCGAAGCCCCCGCCGGCCGCGACCCCGTCGATCGCCGCGATGACGGGAATCTCCATGGACTCGATCGAGTCGAACACGTCATGGATCGCCCGCACGACGGCGCGGAAGCCACGCGTGCCGATGCGGGCGAGCTCGTCCATGCCCGCGACATCCTCGCCAGCGGAGAAGGCTCGCCCCGCACCGGTGAGGACGAGGACGCGCAAGCCGGGGTCGGCCGCGGCGCGCTCGACGGCGTCGCGCATCTCGCGCCGCATGTCGGCGTTCCAGGCGTTGAGCTTGTCCGGTCGGTTCAGGGTGAGGAGACGCACGCCCTCGTCGATCTCCTCCTCGAGGAGGTGCTCGTAGTTCACCGGCCTTCTTCCAGTACGAACGCTGCGGTCGCGACGGTGTTCGCGTCCTCGGTCGTCGCGAGCTCGAGCTCGCCCGCTGCTGTCGACACCGTGAGCGCCTGATCCGGGAAGACCGGCGCTCGCAGCCGTGCATCGAAGGCACGAAGCGTGCCGGCGCCGTGCTCGGCGACGAGTGCGTCGATCGCCAACGCGAGCGTGAGCGGACCGTGGGCGATGACGCTCGGCATGCCGGCGGCCTTGGCGAACTCTTCGTCGACGTGCATCGGATTGTGGTCGTCGACGGCGTCGGCGTAGCGCGAGATCTGCTCGCGTGTCACCGGTCCGACTGCTGTGGCACTGAGATCGCTCACTCCGCTCCCCTCTCGATGAAGGTCGTCCGCTGCTCCTGCACCAGGTCGCCCCCGGCGTCGCGGATCTCGGTCTTGACGATGCCGAAGGTGTTGCTGCCCTTGTCGTACACGTCGTCGATGACGACCTTGAGCGAAACCGTCTCCCCGGCCTGGAACGGGCGCGTCCAGGTGTAGCTCTGGCCGGCCAGCAGCGCGCGTGAGAGATCCAGCTCGAGCACGTCGAGCAGGCGCTGCTCGCCTTCTGCCGTGGGCCCGAACCACGGGACGAGCCGAGCCGTCTCGGTCGCGCTCTCGGTCCCGATGGCGGAGGCGACGTCTCGCAGATGCGCGGACGTCACCTCGCGTGTGACGTCCACCACGGTCCTGCCCTTGGAGGACGGGTTCATCGGCGCTCCCTTCAGAGTTCTATCGACCGGTGGTTAGAATAAATCCCCGCTGCCGGATGGGTCAATCCCTGCTCTCGGACGCCCCGCCCGGTATCGGAGGGCGCTCCCCGAGATAGGTGCGCTCGAGCTCCTCGATGTCGCCGATGATCTCGTGCGCTGTTCCCCTGAGCGCGACCCGGCCGCGCTGGAGCACGTACACGCGATCCGCCACCGCGAGGGCCTGTCGCGCGTGTTGCTCGACGAGGAGCACGCCCGTGCCGCGGTCGGCGGCGTCACGAACGGCGGCGAGCAGCCGGCGCACGACGAGCGGGGCGAGACCGAGCGACAGCTCATCGGCGAGGAGCACGGCGGGCTCGGAGGCCAACGCACGCGCGAGCGTCACCATCTGCTGCTGGCCACCCGAGAGCAGCCCGGCTTTGCGCTTGAGGTGCTCCCGTAGCTCCGGGAACAGCTCGAGCGCTCGGGCCGGTGGTCCGCTGCCGACGCGAAGGTTCTCGGCCGCGGACAGGCCCATGAAGACGGAACGGTCCTCGGGGACGTAGGCCATGCCCATGCGCGCACGACGATGGAGAGGCGCGGTCACGCGCACACCGTTCCAACGCACCTCGCCACCCAACGGCCTGAGCGCGCCGACGAGCGTCTTCAACGTCGTGCTCTTGCCGGCTCCGTTCGCGCCGAGCAGCGCGACGACCTCGCCCGCTCCCACCGTCAGATCGAGATCTCGCACCGCGGCGAGGCTGCCGTAGCCGGCGGAGAGCGCGCGCGCCTCGAGGACCGCGTTCACGTCGGCGCCACGTCCTGGGCGGTGCCGACCCGGACCTGCAGCGCACCGCTCGGCTCGTTCGCACCCTCGTCGGGCTCGCCGAGGTAGGCGGCGACGACCGCAGGATCATCCGCGATGTCCTCCGGCACCCCCTCGGCGATCACGCGGCCGAAGTCGAGCACGACGATCCGATCGCACACCGACATCACGAGCGGGATGTCGTGCTCGACGAGCAGCACGGCGAGCTTCCACTCGGTGGCGAGGCGGCGGATCAGGTCGCCGAGCTCTGCGGTCTCCTGATCGTCGAGCCCTGCGGCCGGCTCGTCGAGAAGGAGCACCGACGGCTGTGTCGCGACCGCGCGCGCGATGCCGACGAGGCGGCGACGTCCGTACGGAAGGTCCGACGGACGCCGGTCGAGATCGTCGACCAGCCCGAACTCACGGATCGCGGCGACCGCGGTGTTGTGCAGCAACGGGTTGCGCGGCCACGCGAGATCGGTGAGATATGCCCAGGGATCACGCCGGTCGGATGCGGTGCGGAGGTTCTCGTGCACCGTCATGTCCTCGAACAGCTCGAGCGACTGGAACGAGCGACCGATCCCCGCACGCGCACGACGATGCACCGACCAGCCGGTGATCTCCTGATCGTTGATGTGGACATGACCGTGCTGCGGACGCGCGAGCCCCGAGACGACGTCGATCAACGTCGTCTTCCCCGCACCGTTCGGACCGATGAGCCCGACCACCTCGCCGGGTTCGACCTCGAGCGAGACTCCGTCGACCGCGACGACGCCGCCGAAACGCATGCGTACCTCCGACACGCGGAGGGTCGCCGGTGCGATCTCCTCACGTTCGACTTCGGGGATCTCGATCGGTGGACGTTCGGACGGGGCCAGCCGCCGGCCGACGCGACCGAAGAGGCGGGCCAGCTGGGCCGCGACGCCGTCCGGGAACGTGATCACGCTGACGACGAGGATGACGCCGGTGGCGAGCACGATGTACTCGTCGTCGATCGACAGGAGCTCGTTCGCGGCATAGGCGATCAGACCGCCGACCGCGATCGTGCCCCCCAGCAGTGCGCCGCCGATGAAGCCGATGCCGCCGATGACTGCCTGCACGACCACCTGGATGGAGGCGAAGACGTTGAACTGCGCGAAGAGCACGGTGCGCGTCCGGAAGGCGAGCAGGATCCCGCCGAGGCCCGCGATGGCCGCCGCGGCACCGAAGGCGTAGAGCTTGGCGCCGACGACGTTGATGCCGAGCGATGCGGCGGCGCGCTCGTTCGTGCGCACGGCGATGAGCCGGCGGCCGGCACGACCTCGACGAAGGTTCGCGACCGCCAGCGCGGCGATGGTGAACAGTGCGAGACAGAAGGTGGCGTAGCGCTCCGGGTGTGTGACTGGATCGAGGTCGAGGCCGAAGATGTCGGGCCGACCGACCACGGTGCCCTCGAACCCACCCGTGTAGTCAGGGTTGCCGAGCACCACCCGCTCGATGATGAGGGCCAGCCCGAGCGTCGCGATCGCCAGGTTCACACCCCGGGTGCGAAGCGCAGGCAGCCCGACGAGCAGACCGACCGGGATGGCGCACACGACACCGAGCACGAGCGCGAGCTCGAAGTCGACGGTGCCGAAGCTGAACAGCCCGAGGATCTCGCCACCCGATGCGGCCCGTGTCGCCACGTAGGCGCCGATCCCCGCGAGCGCGTACTGCGCGAGCGACAGCTGACCCGCGTAGCCCGTCACGACGACGAGGGAGAGACAGATCGTCGCGGCGACGATCGTCGTGGTCACCGATCCGACCCAGTTCGCGTCGAGCCCGCCGAAGCCGACACCGTTGAGCGCGACGAACGCGACCGCGAAGGCCACGATGACGGGGACCGGGCGGATTCGGCCGGTGCCGACTGATGGCAGGCGGTCGAGCACGTGGCTCCGCAAGGGCAGCGCGCGTCCGCTGAGGAGGAGCATCACGATGATGACGATGAAGGGCACCGACTTCGACCACCCGGGCGCCTTCAGGAACTCGGGGATCCAGTCGGCACCGCTCGTGAGCTCGGACTCGAGCACTCCGATGAGGACACCACCGAGCAGTGTGAGGGGGAACGACGAGAACCTGCCGACCAGCGCGGCGGCGAGGGCCGGCACGAGCAAGAGGCCGACTTGGAGCACCGACAGACCGATGATCGGAACGACGAGGATGCCGGCGAGGCCGGCGAGCCCCGCCCCCGCCGCCCAGTTGACGGTCGCGATCAGCTGCGGTGAACGACCGAGGCCCGCCGCGACCTCTTCGTTCTCCGCGACCGCACGCGTCGTCAGGCCGAACCGGGTGAAGCGAAAGATCGCCCAGAGACCGATCGCCAGCACCGTCGCGATGCCGAGGAGCCAGATGCGGTCGACGCTCACGGAGAGCCCTGATGCCGGCTCCCAGAGGTCGGTCGGCAGGAACGACTTCACGAACTTCTGGCTGTCGCCGTACTCGATGAGCAGCAACGTCTGGATGACGGTGAGCACACCGAGCGTCGCGACCAGCCGCGTGAGAGGTGACGCGTTCCGAAGCGGACGCATCACGACGACCTGGGTCACGCCACCGAGGAGGGCTGCGGCCACCACCCCACCGGTCACTGCGAGCGCCGTCGGCCAGCCACCTTCGAGCAGCTCGAAGTACACGAACGCGCCGACCGCGGCCATCGCCCCCTGCGCGAAGTTCAGGACGCCAGAGCCGCGGTAGATCACGACGATGCCGTAGGCGGCGAGCGAGTAGATCGCACCAAGCCCGAACCCGAGCAGCGCGTATTGGAAGAACTCCGTCACGTCACGTTGAACTCCGGTCCGGGATGATCATCCCGGGGGGATCTCGCGTGATCCTACGGTCACAGGAAGCGACGGTTCTGGTGATCCGCTGGCACCTCGATGCCGAGCTCCTCGATGAGGGGCCGGGTGTCCGCGATGTACTGGCGCCGCAGGGTTTCGTTGTCGGCCTTGCGAAGCCCCCACCGGACGTACTCGCCCGAGAACTCGGAGTCGGAGCGCCCGAACATGTCGAGTGCCGCGGGCCACCAGATCTTGATCTTCTCGTTCGCCTCGTTGAGGCCCTCCGGCGTGGCACAGACCTTCCGCAGGTTCCGGAGGCCGAGCGTCGCGTGGAAGACCTCGTCCTTGTGCAACTTCGGCGCGGCCTTGAGGAGCGGTGCATACGGGATCGCGTCCCACGTCTCCCCGATGTAGATGCCGACCCGGTCGCCGAGCGCATGGAACATCGACAGATCACAGAAGGTGTCGATCGGCAGATGGAACATGTACTGCTTGATGGGCACGTCGACCGGCCCGGCGCCGAGGCCCTCGAGGACCCGGGCCGTGATCACCCCGTGCTCGACCTCCTGGAGCATGAGACGCGCGAACGCGACCTTCGACGACTCGTCGGGCGCCAGCACCATGCACCGCTCCCAGAGGTGGTTGAGGAGCTCGGTGTAGTGAGGGTTCGTCGAGTTCTCGAGGTGGTGGGAGAGCATCCGCACCATCAGATCCCGGAACTCCTCCGGGATGTCGGGGTCGCCTTCCTCGTAGATGACCTGGTGCTGCTCGAGCGTGCTCACGGCACCTCCAGGGGAGAGTTTGATCTACCGTCTAGTCGAAAGAACTGTAGGGGAGGCCCGACGAGCCGTCAAGCAGCGCCAGGTGCGGCGCGCCTCACGACTGCCGCACGGACGCCGGGCCGTGATCTCCGAGATAGGCCGACTTGACCAGCGGGTCGCCGCGGATCAGCTCCGGCGGGCCCTCGGCGATGACGGTGCCGGCGTCCAGCACGACCACGCGATCACAGACGTCGAGCACCAGCTCCATGTCGTGCTCGACCAACAGCACGCCGATCCGCCACTCGTCGGCCAGCCCACGGATTAAGGTGCCCAGCTCTCTGGTCTCCTGGGTGTTGAGCCCGGCCGCGGGCTCGTCGAGCAGGAGGACGGACGGTCCGGTGGCGACCGCGCGGGCCACCCCGACGAGTCGGCGCTCGCCATGGGACAGCTCGTCGGGTCGACGAGCGAGGTCGTGCTCGAGCGCGAAGTCTCGGACGGTCATCCGTGCCATGGGGCTCAACGGCTCGTCGCGCGGCCATGCGAGGTCGTGCGCGTACGACCACACATCACAACGCTCGCTGGCGACACGCAAGTTGTCCTCGACGCTGATGTCTTCGAACAGCTCCAGCGTCTGGAACGAACGAGCGATGCCGGCTCGGGCGCGTCGCCGCGGTGACCATGCGTTCACGACGGTGCCATCGAGCTGCACCTCTCCGGCTGCGGGCTGGACGAAGCCGCTGATCGCGTCGAGGGTCATCGTCTTGCCCGCTCCGTTGGAACCAATGAGTCCGACGACTTCCCCCGGCTCGACTACGAGATCGACGTCTTGGACGACGACGGAGCCGCCGATGCGCACTCGGAGGCCACGAACTCGCAGCGATGCGGGTCGCACCTGCTGTGTGGCATCGACCCCCATCACTGGGGATGGCGACGGAGCCGAGCGTCGTGGAGCGCGTCGGCGGAAGCGACGGCCGATCCCGTCCGGGTAGCAGACGAGCACCAGCAGCACTGCGACCCCGCCGGCGAGGAGGAACCACTGACCAGGGTCGTCCACGATGCGATTGACGAGCAGGGTAGGGGGCGCGCCGGGCGCGAACTGCGTCCCGACTGGAACGCCGACCAGGTATCCCACTCCGCCGATCACCGTCTCCAGGACGACGTTGACCGAGGCGCCCGTCCCGAAGCTCGAGTACACGATGGTCCGGCCGCGGAACGCCAGGAGCACGCCACCCAGCCCGGCGATCGCCCCCGAGACGCCGAAGGCGAGGAGCTTCGTGCTGAAGACGCTGATGCCGAGTGAAGCGGCAGCACGCTCGTTGGTGCGCACGGCGATCATGCGCCGACCAGCGCGGCCGCGCCGGAGGTTGCCGACCACGATGACCACCGCGACGAGGCACAGGACGCAGAATGCGATGTAGCGGCCCGCGTGGCTCACGGCGTCGATGTTCCAACCGAAGACGTGAACCTTCCCGACCGGTGTCCCGTCGAGCCCACCGGTGTACTCGGTGTTGGCGAAGACGATCTGTTCCATCGCGAACCCGAGCCCAAGGGTGACCACGGCGAGGTTGATGCCTCGGGTTCGAAGCGCCGGGACCGAGAACGCGAGCCCGACCACGATGGCTGCTGCGACTCCTGCGAGCAGCGCGACCTCGAACGGCCAACCCTCGTCGCTCACCAGACGCCCCGCCGCCAGCGCGGCGACACCGCCGAAGGCGAATTGGCCGAGTGAGATCTGCCCCGCGTACCCAGTGAGGACGACGACCGAGATGATCATGATGGCGACGCAGACCATCGTCAGGACCGCGTCGTTCAGCTCGTCGCCGAAGAGCGTGAATGCGCCGACGATGACGAGCAGTGCAACGGCGAGCAACGCCGCCTTGTGGATGCGGCCGCTGCCGATCGCTGGAAGCCGCTCGAACGTGTGGTTCCGCAGCGGAAGAGCAGTGCCACGGATCACGAGGACGGCGACGATCACGATGAACGGAAGCGACGCAGCGACACCTTGCTGTCCGTTCACGCCGAACAGCTCGCCGCCATAGCGCGCGAGCTCGCTCTGCGTGATGCCGATCAAGAGCCCGCCGGCCAGGACGCCCCAGAACGATCGGAACGCGCCCGTGAGTGCGGCCGCCAACGCAGCGATCAGGAGCGCCGCGAGCTGGCCGACCTGAAGGCCCGTGATCGGCACGACCAGGATGCCGGCGAGGGCTGCGAGCGCGCCTCCGATCGCCCAGTTCCAGGAGCTGATCTTGTCCGGGGAGATGCCGAGCATCGACGCGCTGTTCTCGTTCTCGGCGACCGCCGTCACTTGCCGCCCGAACGACGTGCGCCGATACACCGCGGTGAGGAGCGCTGTCAGCACCAGTGCGATCGCGAACAGGTAGATCCGGTCGGACCCCACGCTGACGTGGAGTCCGAGGCCGTCGAAGGTCCAGAGCTCACGTGGCAGATCGCTGTCGACGATGCGTTGCGACCTCCCCCACACGAGGGTTGCGATCGCCGTGAGGACACCGGCGAGGGCGAGCGTGGCGATCACTCGCGTGAGCGCCGACGAGTGGCGCATCGGACGCATGATCGTCACGTGCATCGCGGCGCCGATGGCTGCGACGGCGCCGATCGCTGCCACGAGGGCTGCGACGGTCGGCCAACCTTGCCCGGAGTGCAGCTCCCAGAAGCCGAATGCGCCGAACATCGCCATCGCGCCCTGGGCGAAGTTGACGATCCCCGAACCCCGGTAGATGACGACGATCCCCTGGCCCAGCAACGAGTAGATGGCGCCCGTTCCGAGGCCCAAGAGCAAGAACTGGATGATCTCGTTCACCGTCGGACGTCTCGAATGCGTCCTGTTCGACGAGTGCGCCGGGCACCAGCCTCGACGGTCGGCCGGCAGGCCTCACGGACTCGCCCCATCCATGTCCCCCTGGCCAGCGTCGCCGCGCTCGATGAACGGAGTACTGTATCGTACAGTACGAGCCACCCGTCATAGTGGAGACGCACGTCATCATGGTGTTTCGCGGAAGCGCGGTCCCCGCGCCGCCTCGCCCCCGTCGTCCGAGTCAGGTGAAGGTGCGACGGCCCGATCGAACGGACGCGATCCTGGCCGCGACGTACGCGCTGCTGACCGAGGTCGGGTACGAGGCACTCACCATCGATGCCGTTGCGGCGCGAGCCCGAGCGAGCAAGGCAACCATCTACCAACGATGGGCGAGCAAGCGCGACCTCATCATCGACGCCTTTCAGCGCGCCGCGCGGCAGTCGTTGTACCCGAACGTCACGGGAACGAGCCTCCTGGCCGAGCTCACCTCCTTCGTCCGAGCAACGCATGAGGTGTCCAGCAACGACGACGCTCGAGCGTTCGTGAGCCTGCTGGCCGCTGCACAGCAGGACCCCGAGATCGGCGATGTGCTGCGCGCCGCGCTCACCGAGCCCAGGCGTGCATGTCGAGAGATCGTCCAGCGCGCGATCGAGCGCGGCGAGCTTCCCGCACTCGACCCCGATGACTGCGCGGAGCGGATCCTCGAGATCGTGATGGGTCAGGTGATCGCGCACCAGCTCGTGCTGGGACTTCCGAACGACGACGCTTTCGTTCGTGATCTCGTTGCGTGCGTCGTCCTTCCGGTGCTCCAGGAGATGGCTCGCATCCGTCAGGGGTAGATGCCCGCGATCACCAGCAACACGAACGCCACCACTCCGAGCGCGGTCCGTACGAGGTGGAGTCGGATCCAACGGCTGCGAATGACCGGCACGTCGATCGCCGATGGGTCGAACTCGCCCTCGTCCACCGATCGAAAGAGCTTCTGCATCGGAACGCCGATCGCAACCGAGATGACGATGATGATCCCCAGCAGCGCGGCGGCGATGATGCTGAGCACGCGGGCAGACCCGCCGACGGTGGTCGCATATCCGATCGCAAGCGCGAACGCGAGGATCGCTCCGGCCGGTTGGACGAGGTCGATCCGGAGCAACGACCGTCGGAAGTCTCTGGCAAAGTCGGCGGGCTCCATGGCTGCCCAGATCCAGACGCGTTCGATGGCAAGCGTCCACAAAGGCGCCATGTAGATCCCGCTGACGATGATCGCCAAGGTTGCCGTGAGCTCTCTGCTCATCTCCGAAGACCTCCTCCTCGGGTCAATGCTGCGTGGCGCCGAAGTAGCCGGCCTCGAGCGCGCTGCTTTCGGCCAAGAGATCCCGCGCGGGCCCCTGCATGACCACCTCTCCATGTCGCAGGACGTAGGCGCGGTCGGCTGCGTGGAGCGCCAGGTGAAGATGCTGCTCGACGAACAGGACCGCCACACCGTCCTCACGGGCGACGTCGCGAAGCACGGTGAAGCACCGATCGACGACGAGTGGCGCGAGGCCGAGACTCATCTCGTCGACGAGGAGCAGGATCGGTCGTGCGGCGAGCGCGCGAGCGAGCGCGAGCATCTGCTGCTCACCACCTGACAGCACGCCTGCATTCCGCCGCTGGAGGGCTGCGAGCTCGGGAAAGAGCGCGAAGGCACGCTCGAAGCGATCCTTTCCACCGGGCCCGAGCTGGAGGTTCTCGCGAACGGTGAGCCCTCGAAAGACCCCCCGATCCTCTGGGACCTGCGCCAGGCCGCGCCGGGCGACCTCGTACGGTCTTGCCGTCACCGGCCTCCCCATCACCCGCACGTGGCCCTCGAGCGGCTCGACGAAGCCGGAGATGGCGAGCAACGTCGTCGTCTTCCCCGAGCCGTTCGCGCCCAGCATCGCGACCATCTCACCGGCCTCGATGGACAGATCGAGGCCACGCACGACCGGAGCGCCGCCGTAACCGGCCGAGAGGTTCGTGACCTCGACGATCGGCCTCAATGCCCGGGCACCGCTGCCTGGCGACGTGGACGAGGTCGATGCCTCTCCGTGCTCACCCGCTGAGCGCGGCTGCGAAGTCGACCTTCTCGCCGATGTTGACCGGCTCCGGTTCGACGAGGACGTACTTCCCGTCCTTGATCGTCATCTCGTACATGTAGGGGTTGGAGATGCGGGGGAACAGCGAGATCGGTGAGCTGCTGGGCGTCCACGGCGGGATCAAGCCGAGGTCGACATCCTTCGCGGACTGCAGCGCCGCGAGCACGGACGCCGCGGTCGGTGGAGCGCTCGGGTCGGTCTCGAGCACCTTCCGCAGGGCCTGCACCGCGAGCCAGGGACGGATCGAGAAGCTGCCGTAGTACTTGGACGCGGCGCCCTCGTCGCCGGACTTGAACTCCGCCTGCATCTCCTTCTTGAAGCGCTTGAGCTCCGGGTAGTCCTTCGCCGCGCTCATCGGGGGGAACGGGCCCGGTGTGACCATGCCGTTGGCAAGGTCGCCGAGCTGGTCGAGCTGCTCGGCCGTGAGACCACCCTCCTGGTAGGCGAACTTCGGCTGGTAGCCGATCTGGTCGGCAGCCAAGATGAACTTCACCGCGTCCGCATCGGGGTAGAGCAGGGAGACCGCTTTGGCTCCCGATGCCTGAGCGGCCGAGGCGGCGGGCACGAGATCCGGTGCCCCCAGCGGCGTCGATCCGACGCCAGTGACCTCCACAGCCACGGATTCGGCCGCGGCCTCGATGAAGTTCGGCACCACAGCGGCGTCGGGGACGTCCGCACGCGAGACGTACAGCGACTTCGGACCTGTGTTTCCGAGCTGGAGCGCCTGTGCCGGGAACGCGAGGAGGGTGCCGTCGAGCGGGAACGAGATCGGGGACAGCGAGTCCTGGGCGTTCGTCGCGGCCATTCCGATGTTCGGGATCCCGGCATCCTGAAGGACGGGGATCACGGACTGCCCTTGCAACGTGTAGCTCCCGACGACGGCGACGACGCCTTCGTCGACGAACTTCCGCGCGCAAGCCGCGGCGTCATTGGGGTTCTCCTTGGTGTCGCAGAACACGACCTCGCCCTTGACGCCGTTGAAGCCACCGCTCTTGTTCGCGGCCCGCACCGCGGCTCGTACCGCCGCCGGCATCTGCGGATACGACGCACCGGAGTCGTTGTTGGCAACTGGGGCGTACACGCCGATCTTGATCGTCTCGTCGGAGGGCTTCGGCGTCGCCCATGCGCTCGCGGCGCTCGCGACGACGACGCCGATGACGCCGACGATCAGCCCCGCGCGCGCCCAAGGCGTGCGCCCCAGGGCGTTCGTCCCGCGCGCATGTGCACGTCCCATTTGGCTTTGTCCCATCGTGTGTTCCCCCGTCGGCAAGCTGATGATTGCGCTAGTCCAGGAAGAGCTCGGACGCGTTGCCAGAGAAGAAGAGCTGGCGCGCGTCGGAATCGACATCGTCGAGGTTGCGATCGAAGTGCTCCCAGTCCCGCGCGATGCCCTCGAAGTGTGGGTAGTCGCTCGCATAGCAGACGAGCGACGGCCCGAACTCCTCGATGAACCTGTCGACCGATTGGCCGAAGAGCGGACTGAACCGGATGTTCTTCTGGAGGATCTCCTCGGGGGTCGCCGTGTGCTCCCAGTCGAAGAACATGTTGGCGGTCGGAGCCCCGGCACGGGTCTTGGGGCTGATCGCGTCGATCCATGTGCCGACCCAGTCGAGGCCGAACTCCTGGCAGAACACGACGAGGTCGGGAAAGCGATCGAAGACACCGCGGTGAACGAGGTGGCTCAACACGGCGGTCGGGAGCGACGGCATCAACGCGACGCTCATCCCCAGTGACAGACGCGAATCGAACCGGTCGCCCACCCGGATCCAGTCCGTGTCGACGTGGGGCCAGCCGAAACCGATGTGGATCAGCGGAACCATGCCGAGATCGAGCGCCGTGGCCCAGATCGGATCGTAGGCCTCGTCACCCAGACCGCGGCCGTTGACAGGGTTGAGCGGCATCGCGAACGTGCGACTGGCCCGCGCTCGATTGCGCTTGAGCTCGGTCACCGCCCATTCGATGTCGTCGAGTGGCAAGACGGTGGTGAACAGCAGTCGGTCCGTGAAGCCATCGACGGCCTGCGCGGCCCAATCGTTGTAGGCGGCCGCGACACGCAGACCGAGGCCGACGTCGGCGCGCCGAGCACTGTTGGCGATCGCCATCGCGAGGTTCGGGTTCACGATCTGGAGGTCGATGCCCTGTTCGTCGCACAACGCGACACGATCGGCACCGCCGCGCGCCCCCGGAGGGTTGAACATGACGGCGATCTCGGGATCGTTCTCGAACACCTCGTCGAGGTCGGCACCTTCGCGACCTTCGAAGCGCGCGAAGACCTTTCGGAGCCCCTCGGGAACGAACTCCTCGAAGGGGGGGCGTCCCTCGATCGGGATCGACGCGAAGACCTCGCCGATGACCTGCTCACCGATCGACATCGGCGCCACGGCCGAGACCTCGACAGCCAGCTCCGGATCAACCGTCTCGATCCAGTTCGGTGGCTCGACGAAGTGGCTGTCGACGTCGATCAACGCCTGCGCTCCACGTGTTCCCGCCATGCACGCCCCCCTCGGCTCGAGTGCCGCGCTCCACGGCGAGCGGTACTGTATCGTACAGTACAAGGCTTCGTCAATCGGGCTAGTGGGTCAGTCTCGAGCTGACCCACTACCGTCGATCGCGCCCCCGGAGCTTCGATCCGCACCGAAGCGTCATGAGCACCTGATCGGAACGACGAGCACGGTCCCGGGCAGGAGGTGCTGTGGAGTTCGGCGTCCAGTTCTTTCCGTCGGTGGGACCTGCCACGAAGCCCGCGGATCAGTACTTCGCCGAAGCGCTCCGGCTGACCGAGAGCGCTGAGGCGTTGGGCTACACGAACGTGCGCACGGTCGAGCACTACTTCCATCCCTACGGCGGCTACTCGCCGAACCCGATCGTGTTCCTCGCGGCGGCTGCCGCGCGGACCACCACGATGAGGCTCGTGACGGGTGCCGTGCTCCCCGCGTTCAACCACCCACTGAAGCTCGCGGGCGAGATCGGCATGCTCGACGCGATCTCGGGTGGGCGCGCTGAGATCGGTTTCGCGCGCGCGTTCCTGCCGCACGAGTTCGAGCGCTTCGGCGTGGATCTCGACGAGAGTCGCGACCGGTTCGACGAGGGCATCGAGCTCGTGGCGCGTCTGCTCAGCGAGGAACACGTCGCGTTCGAGGGGCGCTTCCACCAGTTCCCCGCGACGACTTCGCTGCCCCGGCCGACTCAGCGACCGCACCCGCCGTTCTGGGTCGCAGCGCTCGCCACCGAAGCGTCGTTCATCAAGGCCGGAACGCTGGGTCACTCCCTCATGGCGATCCCGCTTGCGGGGGGGAAGATGTCAGCCCTGCTCGCGGCGTATCGCGACGCATGGCGAAGCGCCGGGCACCCGGGCAGCGGGAGGGTCATGCTCGCGTTCCACATGCTGTGCCATGAGGACGAGCGCTGCGCGTACGACCTCGCGCGAGACCGCATCAACCGGTATCTCGAGTGCCTCGTCGACGCAGCACGTGACTGGATGATGGGATCCAGCTCCGTCGACTACCCGGGCTACGACGCGATCATTCGACAGCTCGAGTCCGACTCGTTCGAGTCCCAGCTGGAGCAGGGCGGCGTCTGGGTCGGGACTCCTGCCACGATCTCCGATCAGATCATCGCGTATGCGGAGCAAGTGGGTGACTTCGAGATCGCCTCCATGCAGGTGAGCTTCTCGGACCTGCCCTACGACGAGGCCTCTCGATCGGTGCACCTGTTCGGCACCGAGGTGCTCCCGAGGTTCAGCGGCGGTCTGAGCACGGCGCGATGAAGGATGTGTTCTGTCGTGGACGGCGTCAGGGCCCGGAAAGGCCTCCGTCGACGAGCACGAGCGCGTCCAGCGCGATCAGGCCTCCTTCGCCGGCCCGCAGCGGGTTGATCTCGATGCTCGCGACCTGCGGGTGAGCGACGAGGAAGGCTCCGAGCGACCCCAGCGCCTCGGCGAGCTGCGACGCGTCGACGGGCACGCCGCCGCGGGTCCCGGCTCGGAGCTCGGCCGGCAGCGCCTCGATCATCTCGGCGACGTCGAGGCCGGTCATCGGAGCGAGGCGCATCGCGACGGGGGGCACGACCTCGGCCAAGGTGCCGCCGATGCCGAGCATCACGGTCGGGCCGAACGTCGCGTCGCGCACTGCGCCGACGATCAGGTCGACCCCGTCAGCCGCCTGCTCCTCGACGAGGATCCGATCGACCGGGAGGTCACGTCGCGTGAAGTCGTCGAGGACGGCGAGCATGGTTCGCTCGTCCCGGACTCCGACCGCCACGCCGCCGACGTCGGTCTTGTGCGTGATGGCGGGGTCGAGCACCTTCACGACGACCGGCGTGGTGAGCTGCGTCAGGGTCGCGCATGCCGCTTCCGGCCCCGCACAGACGCGACGCGTGGGCGTCGTGAAGCCGAGTTGGTCGAGCAGCTGCTTCGCCGCGTGCTCGTCCATCGCGGCATTGATCGTCCGCGCAGCGCAGGTGGCGGTCGGATGGGCTGTCGTCATCCGATGCAGGGCGCGACCGCGGGCGACCACTGCCCGCGCCGCGTGAGCGAGGCTGTCCGGTGACTCGAACACGGAGATGTCGAGAGGATCGAAGCGCGCACGACGACTCGTGCTGTCGATGCCGGCGGTTCCGAAGACAACGGGTGTGTCGCTCTTGATGCTCGCGAGCGCGTCGGCCGGGTCGACCGCGTCCGGCTCGTCGAGGACGTAGCAGGCCAGCACATCGACGCCGGGATCGTCACACACCGCGCCGAGGACATCGACGAACGTCTCGCTCGGTCGGCCGGTGTCGACGGGGTTCGCCAGGAAGGTGATCGGTGGCAACAGCGAGTCGAGGCGCCGGCGTGTCACCTCGGCGAGCATCGGCAGCCGCACACCGGCGCTGCGCAGCATGTCGGCGACGATCAGGCCCGGTCCGGCCTGGGCGGTCACGAGACCTACCCCGGGGTCCGCGGCTGCAGGGACCGAGACGCCGGTGAGCGCCCGTGCGGCATCGACGAGCTCGGACGGATCGTCGACGACGACGGCTCCTGCCTGCGCGAGCGCGGCGCGGGTCAGCTCGTACGCCCCGATCATGGCACCCGTGTGCGAGGCGGCGAAGGCACCCACGTCCGAACGGCCGACCTTGAGCGCTACGACCGGCTTCACGGCTGCCACGCGGCGGACGGCTTCGAACAGAGCGCGCCCGTCGGCGGCACCTTCCACGTGCAACGCGACGACCTGCGTCGCCTCGTCGCCGGCGACGAAGTCGAGCACTTCGGCGAAGCCGACGTCGAGTGCGTTGCCGAGACCGACGCCGAGACGCAGCCCGAGCCCCGATCGGGCGCACTGGAAGCCCAGCGCAAGGTTCACACCACCGCTCTGTGCGATGACGGCGAGCGACCCGGCGGGGAGCGCGCCAGCACCTGGCAGGAAGGTGACGTTCGCCTTGTCGACCGGGTTGTAGAAGCCGGAGGTGTTCGGGCCGAGCAGCCGTACGCCGGCCGATGCGCCCGCACGCTTCGTGCGCTGCTGGAGGTCGAGGCGTGCTGCGTCCCCCGTCTCGGCGAACCCGCCAGCGCAGATGACCGCCGCGCTCACGCCGGCCGTTCCGCACTCTGCGACGACCTCTGGCACGGCTTCGGCAGGGACGGCGAGCACAGCGAGATCCACCGCGGTCGGGAGATCGGTCACACGACGGAAGGACGCTCGGCCCTCGACCGACGCCCCGCGCGCGTTCACCGGATGCACGTCGCCCTCGAACCCATCGAGCGCCCTCATGAGGGCATGTCCCATCTTCGAGGGATCGTCGGAAGCGCCGACGACCGCGATCGAGGCCGGCGCGAAGAGTCGCGCCAGCGGTGGACGCGGCGTCACGAGGTCTCGAGCCTCGATGCCGCTCCGCGCGCGATCGAGGTGACCCCCGTGACCCGGGCCGGGTCGGCCACGGTCAGGAAGTAGTCCTCGGCGGGACGGCGCAGGGCCTCGTACGCCTCGAGGAACGCGACGTGCGCGTCGTGGCCGGCCCAACCCGCAGGCAGGAGCTCGATCGGGAGGTCCGGGTCGCGGAACGGCAGCAACCTGTACTCGTGCACCAGGTAGGTGCGCTCGACGAGCGCTTCCCGAGGGCTCAGGTGCCCCGCTTCGTAGTCCACGATGCGCGACCGGATGGTCTCCAGCAGACGCGCGTAGTCGCGGTTGAGCGCGTCGAGATCCCAGCACCGGCCGGCGATCTCGCGGTCGATGCGGAGGGTGCCACAGCTGGCCTCGAAGAGATCGAGCCGGACGTTCCTCGCGCCGTCCAGCTCGCTCGCAAGAGCGTCGAGCCGGTTGTGCGGAGAGATCCAGGTCGACGACGCGAGCGGCCCGAAGCCGAGCCAGGCGGCGATCTTGCGGATGTGATCGCGCTCCTTGCGATCGGACTCCGGCACCGCGTAGATCGCCATGTACCACCGACCGTCCCACGATGAGCGCTCACGGTTGAAGATGCGTGTTCGTCCCTGCTCGAGCATCTGGATGCAGCGGTCGTTGACGCGGTACATCGACTCGCGCCCCACGCGCCGCGTGTCGAACCAACCTTCTCGGCGCAGACGCGACATCAGCATCCGCGCGGTCGGCTCGGAGATGCCGAAGCACGCCAGGAGATCGACCATTGCGCGGAGGCGCACCGTCCGGTCGAAGTGGTAGCGCACGTAGTCGCCGAGCAATCCGAATACGATCGAGCGCGGCGTGGGCTTCGCGTTGAGGAAGATCGGCGGCACCTCGCGGTGCATCGCCAGCGCCGAATCGGGTCGCGGGACGGCCAACTCGATCGCCTAGCGGTGGCTGACCCGGGCAGACGATGGGAGGCGACGGCGCCGGGTCATCGCGACGTCTGCTGTACGAGCTGCTGCCGCAACGCCTGCTTGTCGACCTTGCCGACGTTCGTGACCGGCAGCGCCTCGACGACCTCGAGCCGCTCGGGCCACTTGAACCGTGCGACACCCCGCTGCTCCAGGGATGCTCGGATGGCTTCGAGGTCGAGTGTCTCGTCGCCCCGGGGAACTGCGAAGACGCAGATGCGCTCGCCGACGTCGGAGTCCGGCATCGCGACCGCAGCGACCTGCACCACAGGCGCCACCCCGTGCACGAGGTTCTCCACCTCCTCCGCGGAGATCTTCTCGCCAGCGCGGTTGATCAGGTCCTTCGTGCGTCCGAGCACCACGAGGTTGCCCGAGTCGTGGAGGCGGACGACGTCGCCCGTACGGTACCAGCCGTCCGATGTGAACGCTCGAGCGTTGTGCGCCTCGGCGCGGAGGTACCCGCGGATCGTGTACGGCCCGCGGGTCAAGAGGTTCCCAGGTTCTCCATCGGGGATCGTCTGGTCGGCGTCGTCGACGATTCGCAGCTCGTCCGCGTCGCTGATCGGGCGCCCTTGCGTCTCGCAGATCACGTCCTCGGTGTCGTCGAGCCTCGTGTAGTTGAGCAGGCCCTCGGCCATCCCGAAGACCTGTTGGAGCGTGCAGCGTAGGACCGGACGAACGCGGCGCGCGACTTCCGGTGGCATGCGAGCCCCACCGACCTGGAGCACGCGCAGTGACGGAGCCGGCTCCACCACCGCCGACTCGACGGCATCGAGCCACCGTTGCGCGACCGCCGGGACGACCGCGACGTGCGTGACGTTCTCGCGGTGCATGGTGTCGAACGCGGCGCCCGGTTCGGGGGACTCGGCCAACACCACACGACCGCCAACGAGCAACGTGCCGAGGATTCCCGGGCACGCGAGCGGGAAGTTGTGACCGATCGGCAACACGACCAGGTACACGGTGTCCTGGTCGAACCCGCACACCTCACCACTTCGACGGGCGTTGTACTCGTAGTCGTCGTGAGTGCGCGCGATGAGCTTCGGGACGCCGGTCGTCCCACCCGAGAGGAGGATCACCGCGACCTCCCCGCTCGCCGGAGCTCGTGCGTCGAGCGTGGAACGAGCAGACGCGGGGTCGACGGCATCCTCCTGCCGATCGAGCTCTGAGTACGAGATGTGTGGGCGCGCGACGTCGTCGCCGACCACGATGATCTCCTGCACCGATGGGACGTCGGCCGCGATCTCGGCGGCAAGGCTCTGGTGGTCGTAGCCGCGGTGTTCGTCGACGACGACGAGCGCTCGCGCTGCGGCAGTGCGAGCGAGGTGCTCGAGCTCGTGACGACGGTGTGCTGGCAGCGCCATCACGGGCGCGACTCCCAGGCGGAGACAAGCAAGGGTCAGCACGACGAACGCACCGGTGTTGGGGAGCTGCAAGACGACGGTGTCGCCGCCCGTCCACCCGAGCGCGGCGAGCCGAGTGGCGACGCGATCGGCCGCCTCGAACAGCTCGCCGTACGTCGAGCGTTCGGCCCCGTCGGTGAGGGCCACACGGTCGGCCCATCGGTCGGCCCGGTCCCAGAGGTGCTCGCCGAGCGAGCGCCCGAGCCAGCAGCCCTCGGCCCGATAGCGCTCGGCGGTTGCATCGTCCCAAGGCACGAAGCCCTCAAGCACCGGCCCCACCTCTCGACCCGACGAGGTCGGCCCGCCCCGCGAGGACAGTCGTCACGGCGGCGTCACCGGTCAGCTCGTCGTCCACGATCGCGGAGGGGACGCCGAGCTGGAGCCTGACCTCCTCCGAGAGCCGAGCGCGGGCCAGGGCGGTTCCTCCACCGATGGCGACCAGATTCGCGCTCTCGCCGATCGCCCGCTTCGCCTGGGCGATCGCGCTCGCGAGGTCGCGGTCGTCGTCGGGCGCGTCGAGCCAGGCAGCCCAGGGTGCGCGCGCCGGACCGGCCCAGTCGCGGAGGAGCGGCACCTCCAGCCCGCCACAGCGCAGGGACTCGCCGGCCGAGTCGATCGACACGAGACGACGCGGGAACGTCACCGGGCCGATGTCGAGAGGGCTGCTGAGCACGTCGGCGCCATGTCGCTCCAGCCACCACTCCTCGATCTGGCGGACGAACTCCGGGTCGCGCTCGGCGAGCCGTTCGCGACCGATCGCTCGGGAGAAGAAGTGGAAGGCGAACTGCGGCGGTTCGAGGGTGTCGTGATACAGGCCGAAGTGCTCCCACCAGGACAGGCTCGGCCGTGCCGACCGCTGGATCTTCTCGACCGATGGCCGCCGGTTCGCCTCGTACTCTTCGAACGCAGCAGTGACGTCACGTCGGTGCCGGGAGAGCGCACCAGCGAGCGACACGGCGTCCTCCATCGCCATCTTGGTGCCCGACCCGACGCTGAAGTGCGCGGTGTGCGCAGCATCTCCGATGAGCACGAGGTTCTCGTGCGACCAGGTCGCGTTGTGGATCGTGCGAAAGTTCGCCCACCGCGAGTTGTTCACCAGCAGCTCGTGGCCTCCGAGCTGGTCGGCGAAGAGCTCTTCGAGGTACCGCTTGCTGCCGAGGTCGCTGGGCCCGGGCGGCTGTGTCACGTCGAATCGATCGAGACCCGCCCGACGCCACGACTCCTCGTCGGTCTCGACGATGAAGGTCCCCGCGCCGCCGATGGGGTATCCGTGCACCGCGAACACACCGTCGTCGTTGCGCGCGTGCACGAAGGTCAGCCCGTCGAACGGGTATGTCGTACCGAGCCAGATGAACTTGGCGGACGCGACGTCGGTCGTCGTCCCGAAATGGTCGGCGAACTGCTGGCGATACCAGGAGTTCGCGCCGTCCCCCGCGACCACGACGTCGAAGTCGTCGAGCAACGCCAGGTCCTGCACCTCCGTCTGGAAGCGCAGCTCGACTCCGGTCTCGACAGCTCGCTCGTGGAGGAGACGAAGCAGCGTCGCACGAGTGATCGCCGCCATGCCGTTGCCCTCACACGCGAATCGCTCGCCGCGGACGCGCACCTCGATGCGGTCCCAGTGCGCGGAGCTGCGGCGGAGCTCCTCGAGCAGCACCGGGTCTGCCCGGTCGAGACCACCGAGGGTGGCGCTCGAGAACACCACGCCGAAGCCGAAGGTGTCGTCGCGGCGGTTCCGCTCGAAGAGCACGACCTCGGCCGACGGATCGGCGGACTTCAAGAGCGCAGCGAGGAACAACCCACCGGGGCCACCACCGACACAAGCGAGACGCAGCGTCACCGCGAGCACGATATGACATCACATCGCGGGCCGTACAGTCTTTGTCCCACATCCTGGGCGGCCGTTCGAGCCTGCGCCCGGACGAATGCTGCTCTGCTCCCTCCTTGACCGGTCGAACCCGTTGCGATAGGAAGACGGACGTTCTCGGGACGTCCTTGGTCAGCCAAGCGTCCGCAGAACGTCTCTGACACCGGGGGGGCCAGTGAAGAAGATCACCGTTCGAATGTTGGTCCTGTGCATGCTGGTGGCGACGATGCTCGCGACGACGGTCGTGGGGCTTCCCGCCGGGGCACAGGGCTCCGAGAAGCCGACCGGCGATCCGGTCAAGGTCATGGCGATGGGACCGTTCTCGGACCCGTCGACCGGGTTCGAGTATCCCGAGTGGCCCGCCGCGGCCAAGGCCCGTGCGAAGTACGTCAACACCCACGGCTTCCTCGAGGACACCTCGGGTGAGACCCACAGGCTCGAGGTGCTCACCTGCGACGCCGGCATCGACGCGAACCTTGCCGAGCAGTGCGCGCGGAAGGCCGTCGACGAGGGCGTCGTGGCGCTCGTGGGCTACAACGGCCCGAGCGGCGCCGTCATCATCCCGATCCTCGAGGCCGCCGGCATCCCGTTCATCGGGAACTACCCCAACGACGTCCTGGCCACGGCCTCGCCGATCTCGTTCCCGCTGGTGTCGGGCGGTGCCGGGCTCTTCGCCGGCTTGCCGTTGCAGCTCCAGTCGCTGGGCGCCGACAAGCAGTCGTACGTCATCAGCGATCTCGGTGGGACGACCACCGGGTTCATCAACCTGATGGTCAGCGCCACGGGCGAAAAGGACGGCATCGACATCCTGGATCAGACGATCCTCTCCGCCGACCAGCTCGACATGGCGCCGGTGGTGGCTTCGGCGACCGATGACGGGGCCCAGGGCATCGGCATGTTCCTCGTCGGCGACGCCTCCAAGAACTTCATCAACACCGTCGCCCAGGGCGGCAACGATCAGTCCTTGGGGACGATCGCTCCCTTCATCAGCCAGCAGTACATCGACGATCTCGGCGATGCCGCGGACGGCCTGGTCGTCACCGCGACCACCCGCTTCACCAAGAAGACGAAGGGTGGCCGGATGTACGCGAGTGACATGAAGGCCTACGACGCCGACCTTCCCCTCAACGACGCCGGCGCCGACTACTGGATGTCGACCTGGGTCTTCGAACGCGTCGCCGAGACCCTGCCGACGATCGATGCTGCGTCCGTCCTCGACGCCATGGGCAAGCTCAACAACTTCAGCACCGGAGGGATGACGCCGCCGATCTCCACCGACACGGAGTTCGCGGGCGACTCACCAGTGCCGCTGCCCCGCCTCTACAACCCGACGGTCGTGTACTACGAGGTCAAGAACAGCAAGCTCGTCGAGGTCGACGGGAAGTTCGTCAACCCGTTCGACACGCAGTAGCGGCCGAACGTGGGGTCGGCAGCGATCACTCGCTGCCGACCCCCTTGGGTGTGAAGGTGCCGGTGACGGGCTGCGGTTCGCCGAGCTCTTCGGTGCGGAAGAGGTGCAGCGCGCGCAGCACCGCCTCGTCGCTCAGCTCGAACAGGTCGCTCGACGCCTCGGCCTCGTGGTCCACCGCCGCCCACGAGGGCGCGACGAACATGTCGCCCGGTGACCACTCGAAGGCCTTACCGCCGATGACGGTGCGGCCCTCTCCTCGGTAGACGACGAAGACGGAGCTCCCCGCCTTGCGCCGTGACGCCGTACGTCGGCCGGGCTCGATGCGGTGCATCGCAGACGTCAGGGTCGGCAGCGCCGCCGCGCCCGTGGTGGGGCTGGTGAACTCGACGCTGGTCATCGGCTCGTCAGCAGTCGCGGCCAGCCTCGTGAGCAGTGCGTCGGTCTGGGCCCAGCGATAGACGTAGAGCGGCGAGTGTGCGGCGCCAGCAGCCGCACGGGGGTAGGGGACGAGCCCGGTGCCGTAGCGGTCCTCCGAGAGATCGAAGCCCAGCACCGGTTGGCGCAGGTCGGCGTGGTGCTCGAAGAAGCTCGCGTCGAGTGCGTTCACCAGAGGGAGGTCGAGCCCGTCGAACCACAGCATCGGGGCCTCGCCACCGTTGCTGTGGTCGTGGAAGGTCCAGGCGGGCGTCAGGACGAGGTCACCCGGTCCCATGCGACACCCGTCGCCGTCGACGGTCGTCCAGACCCCTTCGCCCTCCAGCACGAAGCGGATCGCGGCCGCAGCATGCCGGTGTGCGGGGGCCGACTCGTCCGGCCCGAGCACCTGGATGGCCCCCCAGAGCGTGGGCGTCGCGTATGGTGCACCGCCCAACCCGGGATTGGCGAGGCCCAGCACACGCCGTTCGCCACCACGCTCGATCGTGATCAGCTCTCGTGCGCGATGGGCGAGCGCCCGCAGCGTCGCTCCTCGCCAGAGCCACGGCACTGCGGCGGGAGCGGGCGCTGCGGGCACCAGCTGCTTGGTCTGGGTCCAGAGCGGCTCCAGGTCGACGGAGGAGACGTCGGCATAGAAGTTGGCCAGCTCGGCGTCGAGGTCGGATCCCGTTCGGGTCACGACGTGGTCGGCGCAGCCATCTTGTTGAAGAGGTGGTGCCACTTGTCGCAGAGATGGACCTCGGTGACGGTCCAGTCGAGTGGGTCCGTCGCGTAGTCACGGAAGTAGTCGCCGTCGAGGTTGATGCCGGGGATCGCGGGCACCCAGTCCTCGGTGAGCAGCTCCTCGGGGTTCCCGTGCTTGGCCGCCACCTCGCGGACCTCCGGGGCGTCCAGCGCCTTCAGGTGCCCGTTGTCGATGAGGAGCGTCTGGCTGCCGTCGCCCATCGTGAGGCTGACGGTCGGGAAGTAGAGATGGATGTGCCAGTGCCCGACCGGCAACCCGGCCGCCGCGGCCTCACGCTCGAGATCGGTCGTCACGACCGTCCCGAAGCCGAGGTGGATCACGCCGCTGCGCATCCGCTCGTACAGGCCGCACACCCAGCCGTCGAGGTATCCGTGCCGGGGCCGGTGGATCTTCGGGTTCGTGCCGATCGATGCCTCCCAGAGCCACATGAGGCCCTTGCCCGGGAACCCCGGATACTGGAGGTCCTTCGTCTCGTCGTCGAGCTTGCGGAGCTTCTCGCCGAAGAGCCCACCGCCCTCGATCGAGACCACCTTGCTGTTCTCGACCGCCATCTTCGCGTGAGGGTACGGACCGATGTGGTTCATCGTGCCGGCGATCACGCCGTTGGCGTCCTCGAAGTCGCTGAGGAACCACGGCTTGCCCCAGACGTGGCCGGGCAGGAACGTCGACCACATCTGCTTGTTGCCGGGCACCCACTTCTCGAGCCAGTCGTCGCGGTAGCGCGCGTGGCTCTCGTCGTAGATCTCGTCGCGGATGGTGTAGGTGATGTCGGTGCCTTCGGGGTCGGTGATCCGGACCTCGCGCGCCTGGCACAGGGTGTCCCAGGTCCACTGGTCGATCGCCTCGAGCACTTCGAGGGGCATCGAGTGCGCACGGGACGTGACCATCTCGGGGGTGATGAACGGCATGCGTGCGATCTTCAGCTTCGCATCGGAGAGGATGGGGCCGCCGAAGCCCCAGAGCAGCTTGTCGTACTTGCCCTCGTCCTCGAGCTTCTGCCACTCGCCCATCCATTCGGCGAGCTCGCGGGTGATGTCGAGGAAGATCTCGACCTCGTCGTGCCCCTCGTACGTCTTCACCGGGCCGCGGTCCTGGTTGCGCACCGTGACCTCGCAGCCGTAGTTCTCCAGCGTCTTGATCGTCGCCTCGACGCACATGGGGTCGTACCAGTTGTCGACGAAGAGCAGGACGCGCTCACCCTTCTCGAGGCCCCACGCCGCGTGAAGGCCCCACGAGTACGGCCGCTCGGCGACGGACGCGAGATGAGGAAGGAGCTCCTCCACCGTCGACACCGGGTGCACGTGCGGACACCGTGGGGGTGCGATGTCCATCAGCGGTGGCCGGTCACCGGGGGTGCTCATGCGTCGAGGCTCCTTCTGCTCGGGTCAGCTGGCTCGAACACGACGGCGCGAAGCGCTCGCGGCCTCGTCGCCGGCACGGATCATCTCGGCGACCTCCGGCCACCGGATGTCGGAGAGGTCGCGGGGCTCGGTGACGGTGCCGCAGGCTCGGCACGTCCGAAGCTGCTCGTCTCCGTTGAACTCCTGGCACGCGTCCCAGTAGCAGGTCTGGGGCAACCCGTCCTCGGCGTGGAACTCCCGGCGGTGCAGGTCGGCACCGCAGTGGTCGCAGAACCACGCCGCGGCCTCCCAGGCGGGGGGCTCGGGCTTGTAGCGCAGATGGATCGTGGTGCCGGCCGGGAGGATCCGGCTCGGCTGCCCGGCAGGGATGTACACCGCTTCGCCGACGCGGATGGGCAACGTCGATGGTGCACGCCCCGGCAGGTCGAGGGTCGCCTCGCCGGCCATCGTGATCAACACCTCGTCCTTCGAGCTCACGAGGTGGAACGGCTGATCCACCCGATTGCGACTCAGGCACGGCATGGGGTCCGTGCCCTGGGGCATCGTCGGGAACTCGTCGTACGAGCCGAGACACTCGTTCGCGGCCTGGAACAGGTTGAACATCTTGCGGCGTTCCACCCGACGGCTCCCTCAGCTCGCCGACGAGAGGTACTCGCCCGCGACGGACTCGAGCTCGTCGCGGCCGCGGTCGGCGATCTCGATGTTCTCGGCGTACTGCCACCAGCCCATCAGGTGCAGCGGATACTTGGGCGCCACTTCGCCACAGCTCGCGCACTTCTGGTTCGCGTCGTCGGCGTTGTACTCCTTGACCGCCTCCGTGTAGTGGCGCAGCGCGTAGAACTCCGCGTAGTGCTTGCGCTTCGGGCCGCTCTTGACATTGAAGTCACGACGGAAGATCGTCTCGTGGCAGTTGGGGCAGCTGAAGCTGATCCCCTCCTGGAGGTTCTCGCCCGCCTTCATGCGGATCGTGACGATCACGACGTTGAAGTTCTCGGGATCCCGCGGATCGCGGAGGAACGAGTTCACACCGTGCTTCTGCGCCAGCTTCATGATGACGCCGGTCGGCACGGTGGCGCCCTGCGCCGCCAGGCACAGCATCGTCTCGTCGGCCTCGTTGGTGTGGAACAGCTGGTAGGGCTCGACGTCGGGGCGCCCCGCGGTCGGCGAGAGGCACGGCACGACATCGCCGTCCCCGACGTACGGGAAGAGGGGCACCAGCTGGAGCACCCCCACGGTCCGGATCGCCGTCTCGAAGACGTCGACCTTGATGACCTGCTTGCCAGCGACCGGCTGCTCCGGAACATGCCGCTCGGCGGACTGCACCGCTCCCGACACTGCCATGGCTCTTCCCCCCGACCGACGACCGTTCAGCCTGCTGCTGCCGCCCTGAGGTCGTCGTTCGTCAGGGCGAGCTGACACTCGTGGATCTCCTCGTACGGCAACCCGAGACGCTCGAACTCCATGACCAGCTTCTCTTCGGAGTCGGCTTCGAAGAGGTTCACGATCGTGCCATCCGTCAGGTTCGCGTAGGTCACGACGTGCTGGGCATGGCGCCCGTCGATGAGCTCCTCGCCGGTGGCTTCGAACTCGTCTCTCTGCAGCCCCGGTGCACGATGGAGCGTGAAGTACTGCGGCACACGACCCCGTTTCCACAGCGCCGACAATCGACCGACGACGCAAGACGATCTCCGGACGCTCGCCTTCATATCGCAACAAGTTCCGATGGTCAAGGACGGTTCCACAAGGTCTGTGCCCAGCCGGGGCACCATCGACGTAGGATCACGACCGTACGACCAACGATCCCGTGTCCCATCGTGCCGCCAGCCGCCAGAACCTGGCTACTCGTGCACGACATCACTCCACCCCGCGGAACCGCCGTGACGATGAGCAGGCTCTGGTACCTCCCTGCCGCCGCGTGGGCGATGCTGCTCGCGGCTGCGGTGCTCGGGCTGGGCCTGCACGACCACCACGCGATCTTCGAGGGCGGGGAATCGCCCTGGGCGGTCGCCGGAGCGGTGATGCTCTTCGTCGTCGGCTGGCAGATCATGGTGCTCGCGATGATGGTGCCCTCGACGATCGGCTCCATCGAGCCGTCCCCGCCGATGGCCGTGCCCACGAATCATCTCTCGGCGGGGAGGTTCCTCGTCGGCTACGTCGGGGTGTGGACGGCGGGCGGCATCGTCCTGCTCGCTGCCGACGGTTCGCTGCACCAGGCGCTCGAGAACGCTCCGGCGATCGCCGAGCGTCCGTGGCTCGTGACCGGTGCGATCTTGCTGGCCTCGGGCGCGTGGCAGCTGACCCCGGCGAGACGCCGGTGCCTGCGGATCGCCCGAGAAGAGCTCGCTGCCGCAACCAACGCGGACATCGAACGCCGCTCCTCGTTCGAGCTGGGTGCGGCCCATGGCATGGCGTGCCTCGGGTCGTGCGGCGTGCTGATGCTCGCCGTGATCGCACTCGGATCAGGTGCGATCTCGATCATCGGCATGATCGTCGCCTCGGCGCTGGTGTACTTCGAGAAGACCGGGAGCCGCGGCGAGCAGCTCGCGACGGCGACGGGGGCGGTCCTGGTCTGCTCCGGCGCTGCCTTGGTCCTGGTCAACCTGGGTTGATCCGGTCGGGTCCGCGGCATCCGTCGCTCACCCCTCGAGCGGCCGCTCCCGGAGGAGATAGCGCTTGACCTTGCCGGTCGCGGTCGTCGGCAGCTCGTCGACGAGCTCCACCCATCGTGGGTACTTGTACGGCGCGAGCCGATCCCGCACCTGCTGGCGCACGCGATCAGGCAGGGTCGCTCGATCAGCTCCGTCGGCCGGCACGACGAACGCCCGCGGCTTCGCCAGACCATCCCCTCCGTCGGCACCCACGACTGCGGCCTGCACGACGTCTTCGAGCTCGACGATGCATGCCTCCACCTCGGCAGGCGACACCCACATCCCGCCCACCTTGAGCATGTCGTCGGTGCGACCGAGATGGACGAGGTGGCCGTGCTCAGGATCGCGCATGTACTTGTCGCCCGTCGCCATGTAGCGACCATGCAGGACGCTTCGGTTCTGCTCCGTGCGGTTCCAGTAGCCCGTCGTGACGCTGTCCCCCGCGACCCACAGGTTGCCGGGTGCCCCATCGGGCACCGGACGTCCATCGTCGTCGCGGAGCTCGATGTCGTACCCGGGCACCGGCACGCCTGACGTGCCGGGGATGGACTCGCCCGGCCGGTTCGACACGAAGATGTGCAGCACCTCGGTCGTACCGATCCCATCGAGGATCTCCACCCCGAAGCGATCATGGAAGCGACGGTGCAGATCGGCGGGCAGCGCCTCCCCGGCCGAGACCGCGAGCCGCACCGACTCGAACGTGTCACGTGCCAGATCGGCGTTCAACAGCGCGGCATAGAACGTGGGCACGCCGAAGAACAGCGTCGGCGCGTAGGTCCGGACGTGCAGTGCGACCTCGTTGGGGTCCGGGCGTGCGGCGTTGAGGATCGCGGACGCGCCCGTCGCTGCCGGGAAGTACCCCGCGTTCCCGAGGCCGTAGGCGAAGAAGAGCTTGGCGACCGAATACACCCGGTCGTGCTCGCACATGCCGAGCACTCCGACTGCATACCGTTCGACGCAGCAGTCGAGGTCGGCATGGCGGTGGCGCGCGCCCTTGGGGAACCCAGTGGTGCCCGATGTGTACAGCCAGAACGCGACGTCGTCGGCAGACGCGGGGAACACCTCGGGCGTCGCCGCGCCCGATGCGAGCACGTCACTGACGCTGTCCGCTCCGTCGAGCTCGGCATCACCATCGACGAGCGTGAACCGTAGGAAGCGCGCGCCGATCGTTGCCCGGCCGGCGGTCGGGACGAAGGTGCTCGAGACGACGAGGCCGACGGCCCGGGAGTCGTCGAGCAGGAAGCGGTAGTCCCGCTCGGTGAGCATCGTCGAGACGGGCACGGGCACCGCGCCCAGCCACATCGCACCCCAGAAGAAGGCGAGGAACGTCGGCGTGTCGGCGAGCACGAGCAGCACCCGCTGCTCGGGTTGGACGCCGCGAGCGACGAGCGCGGCCGCGGCCCGCCGGACCTCATCGGCCACCTCGGCACGGGACCACGATCTCCCGCTGGCGGCATCGCAGCAGAGCGTCGCCGCGCCCGCCATCCGCTCCGGCTCGACGACGAAGCGAAGCACGGCGTTCGAGAGTCGTGGAGACGTCTCGTCGGGTCCCTCGTGCGCGCGGGCTTCAGGCACGATCGTGGCGCTCCGCGACTGCATCGAACCAGGCCTGGGATCGATCACGCCACGCCCCATGGCGATCGTGGAAGAGCGCCGCGGCGCGAGTCCCGCTCCACGGCTCGGCGAGCAGACCAGGGGGAAGACCAGGGTCCACGAACGGGAACGTCCGCCACCGGTCGACGAGCCGGGTGTGGGCGACGAAGGCGGCTTCGTCACTCCGGGGCGAAGTCGCGGCGAACTCGTCGAGGAACTCGTCGTAACGCGCCCGCAGGGCGTTCACATCCCAGGCCGCGGCGACAACGGCACGCTGATCGCCGATCGTGCCGTACTGGGCGACGAACGAGCTCGCCTGGTCGTCGAGTCCGAGCTGCGCCAGGACGTCCTTCGCCTCGGCTTCACGGGCAAGGTCGAACGAGAGCCACACACCGGGCGCCGGAGAGCCGAACCCCGCCCACGCGAGACGAGTCCTGAGCAGGTGGCGCAGCTCACGACGTGCCTCGGGCACCGACGTGAAGAGGATCAACCACGAGCCGTGCCATTCCGGGACCTCGCGCCCGAACGAGAAGATGCGCTCGGCGCCGCGCGTGAAGAGCTCACGACCTTCCAGCGTGAATGCCCAGCGAACCTTCCGACCATGTCGCTCGCGACGCAACCATCCGTCCGCAGCAGTTCGAGCGAGCGCCTGACGAGTCGTCTTCTCCCCCACGTCCAGCGCTGCGAGCGCTTCCACAGCAGTGCCCGTCCACATGTTGCCGCCGCGGGGAAGCACGTTGTTGCCGAAGATCGTCATGAGCAGCGCACGGGCGCTCGGCCCGCTCAACGCGCGGCGCCGATCCTCCGCGCTCGCTGTCATCGGCGCACGTACTCGAACTCGACCGGTTCGTCGTGGATCCCAGCGGCCGGCGGAGCGACCCAGCTCGCCATCTTGCCGGGCTCCGTCACACCGGTCATCAACGATCGCACGAAGTCCTCGTCGTCGTCCGTCGGGAGCCAGTCGTGCTCGCGCGACTGCCATTCGTCGGGCCGGAGTGTCTCGCCATCCGGGGTCACCGACCGACCTGCGAACGAACCGACGGCGCGTCGGAACCCCACGTGCGGAAGACGGAGCTCGACGTCGACTCCCCGGTCGGCGAGGATGCGGTTCCAACGAGCGAGGCCCTTCGCGCAGTCCGCGGTGTAGTCGTCCCGCAGCGATTCGTTGAGCGCGAGCAGCGCGGGACACTCCTCCTGCGTGATCACGCCATCGATCCAACGAGTGACCGGATATGCGGAATCGAGCAGCACGTGATCGTCGTCACGGCGATCTTCCTGAAAGCGACCCTTGAGCCCGCTGGTGTAGTAGTTGGCGGCGTTGGTCGACGTCTCGCTCCCGAAGAGGTCGAGCGACAAGGAGTAGTGCAGGTTGATGTACTTCTGCAGCGTCGCGAGATCGATCGCACCGTGCTCGCGCACGTCATCGGTGTCGTGTTCGACCATCTGCTCGGCGGTCCGCTGCACGACGCGCCCGATGCCGGCCGCCCCCACGAACATGTGGTGCGCCTCTTCCTTGAGCATGAAGTCGCAGGTTCGCGCGAGAGGATCGAACGCACTCTCCTTGAGCGCGGCGAGCTGGAACTTGCCATCGCGATCGGTGAAGTAGGTGAAGAGATAGAACGACAACCAGTCGGGAGTCGGCTCGTTGAAGGCACCGAGGATCCTCGGCTTGTCGGCATCGCCCGAGTGGCGCTCGAGCATGCGCTCGGCCTCGTCACGGCCGTCGCGCCCGAAGTACCGGACCAGCAGGTACACCATGGCCCACAGATGACGGGCCTCTTCGACGTTGACCTGGAAGAGGTTGCGGAGGTCGTAGAGGCTCGGGGCGGTGTGCCCGAGCATCCGTTGCTGCTCGACCGATGCGGGCTCGGTGTCGCCCTGCACGACGATGAGGCGGCGGAGATCGCCGCGGAGCTCGCCCGGCACGTCCTGCCACGCAGGGTCGCCCTTGTGCTCGCCGAAGCCGATCCGTCGGTCTTCGCGCGCGGGTGAGAGGAAGATGCCCCACCGGTAGTCGGGCATCTTGAGGTATCCGAAGTTGGCCCATCCGTCCTGTCCGACGCCGATGGCCGTGCGCAGGTACACGTCGCGCTCTTGGAAGTCGGTCGGGCCGAGCATGTGCCACCAGTCGAGGAACTTCGGTTGCCACTGCTCGAGCGCTCGGCGGAGCCGGCGATCGTCGGAGAGTCCGACGTTGTTCGGGATCCGGGCGTCGAGATCGACCGTGATCGGTGTCGTGGTCATACGCGTTCGTGGTCGTAGATGGGTCGACTGCCGGTGCCGTAGGAGCGCAGCGCACCGTCGGGTCCCACCGCGTTGGGTCGTTGGAAGATCCAGTTCTGCCAGGCGGAGAGTCGAGCGAAGACCTTCGACTCGGGCGTCTCCGGGCCGACGAAGCGATGGTTCGCCTCCATGGCAGTGAGAGCATCAGGTGAGAACCCCGCGCGCTCTTCGAGTGCCATGCGCACCTCGTCCTCCCAGTCGATGCTGTCGGGCGCGAACGTGACGAGCCCCAGCTCCTCGGCCTCCCCTGCGCCGATGCGCTCGCCGAAGCGCTCCTCGATCTTGGCGAGCTCGTCAGGGCGGCCCCAACATCGGCTCTCGAGCCGAGTGAGCCCGTTCGACATGGGGAACGAGCCCGCGCTCGAGTCGGTCAGGAGCAGCACGGCCGGGGGACGGTCGTCGCGATCGTCCGCGAACCGTCCGTCGAGCATGTAGGAGCGATCCGCGCCGAGCACCAGCTCGGCGAGCAGGCCACCGAAGCAGCTCCCGGGCTCCACGAGCGCGACCAGGGATCGGGAGGTGACGTCGAGCCGCTTGAGCACCCGCCGCCAGTAGAGCATCACCTCGCGACCGAACCAGTCGTGCCCGGCCGCAGCAGCGAGTGCGCGGTCGACGGTGACCACCGCGTCGAGCGAGCCGGTGCTCTTCCACACGATCGTGCCGACCTCGGGCTCGTTGAAGCGCAGGTGCAACACGAGGTCGTCGAGCGCACGCGCCACCGCCAGCGGCCACCAGTCGACGCCTGCCCGGCGCGCGTCGCTGATGTCGACAGGAGCATCGGTTGGCGGCGACCCGACGACCACGGTTGCAGTGCGAAGCTCGCGGTCGAGATGGGCCTCGACGAACGGATATCGGATCGTGTCGCGGTCGAAGGACCGCTCGAGCTGCCGCCACTCGACCCCATCCGCGTCCGCAGGTCGATCGCTGGAGACCGCCAGGTCGGCTGCTCGCTCGCGCACGACCTCGTCGAACCGGCTCCGCGCGACCACCTCGTCGACGAGCCCCCATCGCTGCGCCTGCTCGCCGGAGATGCCCTCGGCCTTCGTCGCGAAGACGTCGGCGAGATCCCTCCGCACGTGACGCTTGTCGACGACGCGGGTGAGGCCGCCCGTCCCGGGGAGCACGGCCAACAGCGGCAGCTCGGGGAACGAAACGGCCGACGACCCGTCGTCGACGAGCAGGATGCGCTCGCACGCCAGCGCGAGCTCGTAGCCCCCACCCGAGGCTGCACCGTTGACCGCCGCGATCCAGGTCTGCCCGGAGTGCGCCGACGCGTCCTCGATGGCGTTGCGCGTCTCGTTCGTGAACTTGCAGAAGTTCACCTTGTGATGGTGCGTCGCCGCCGCGAGCATCCGGATGTTGGCACCGGCGCAGAACACCTTGTCCTTGCCGCTCGTGAGCACGACGACGCGGATCTCCGGATGCTCGAAGCGCAGCCGCTGCACGGCGTCCGCGAGCTCGATGTCGACACCCAGGTCGTAGCTGTTCAGCTTGAGCTCGTAGCTCTCGCCGATGCCCGCGCCTTCCTCGACGTCCATCACCAGCCTGGCGATGGGCGGATCGAGCTCGAGACGCCAGTGTCGGTACCGCGCGGGCTCTGCGGCGAAGTCGATCACACCGCTTACTCTACAAGCACATCGCTTTCCGTCAATCGCCTGTAGACCATTCCCCGACCTCGCGCATCACGACGAGCCGCGTCGACCAGTGACGTCCGCACGCGCTCGTTCACGCCCGCGTGATCGACTCCTCGACGCACACGTTCACGAGCTCGCCGATGCCCTCGATGGACGTCCGGACCGTCATGCCCGGCGCGAGGAACCGTCGCGGGTCGAGCCCGGCCCCGACACCACCGGGCGTCCCGGTGGAGATCACATCGCCGGGCTGCAGGGTGACGAACGTGCTCACGTACGAGACGATCGTTGCCGGATCGTGCACCAGGTCCGAGGTGCGCGCGTCCTGGAGGAGCTCACCGTCGATCTCGCACGTCAAGTGGAGGTCGAGGTTCGTGTCGAGCTCGTCGACGGTGACGAGGTCGGGCCCGATGGGAGTCGACCGCTCCCAGGTCTTTCCCTGGAGCCACTCGGTCGTTCGCCACTGCCAGTCGCGCATCGAGATGTCGTTCAGGACGGTGAAGCCCGCGATCGCATCCATGGCCTCGTCGGCTGCGATCCTGCGAGCGGGTCGCCCGATCACGAAGGCGAGCTCGGCCTCCCAGTCGACCTCCGTCGACTCGGGCGGGAGCTGGATCGCATCGCGCGGACCGATCAGCGCCTCGACGAACTTCACGAACAGCGTCGGGTGGGTCGGCAGGTCGCGGCCCATCTCTCGGATGTGTGATTCGTAGTTCAGGCCCAGGCAGATGATCTTCGTGGGGCTCGTGACGAGCGGTGCCCGCCTGAGGTCCCCTTCGATGATCGGACCGGCGACGTCGCCGAGCGCGTCGACGCCGATGACCCGGAGGGCCTCGCCGACGTCACTCGCCGGCAGGAGCACGGGTCCATCGGCGTCGAGCCGAGCCGCCCGTGTCCCCTCTTCGGTGTGGAGCGTGGTCAGTCGCATCTGCTGTGCTCGCGATCTTCGGGTGCTGGTGGAGGTCTGACCGCGTGAGCCGCGGTCACGGAACGACTGTCGGCGATGTGCGCGCTGTCGACCCGTCCCAGGACCCTTGGCAGAGGTCGTCGTGAGGCGAGGCCGAGCGAGAGCGCTTCGGCAGCGTAGAGCGGGCCGACCGAGAGGCGGCGAATCCGAGTGCGACCGCCGCTCCGTCCTGGGCCGTGGACCCGGGCAGCGCCCGAGACGCTTCTCGCCATGTCGCATTCGTGCTCACACGCACCGGTGGCCGTGCGCTCCGGCGTCCAACGGCGGTTCGCGCCGAGCGCGAGACTGCGGCGGTGATCCACGATGCGACGCTCGACGATCGCGCGCGGGTGCTCGGCGGTGTGCTGGAGCCGATCGCCGGGCAGGTCTACTTCTCTCCCGAATGCCACGACGCCTACGCCGCGCTGGGGTTCGCGCCGAGTCCCGGCGACCTGGACGGCGTGGCGATGCCCGACGGTCCGGCGTACTTCTGCAGTCGCGGGTCGGTGATGGGCGAGGTGCCGGGTGAGGTCGTCGCCGCGGCATTCGGCGTGTTCAACCCCGCCGTCGTGGTGCCGTCGGTGGACAGCGGGTGGGCCATCGCGCCGGCGTCCGTGCTCTGCGACGCGCGCACCACCGGCGCGGTGGCGCAGCTGGTCAGGGTCCTCGGCGAAGAGCCGCCAGGTCTGGACCGAGCGACCGAGCTGGTTCGGCGTGCCAACGAACCACTGCGGCCCGAAGGCCGTCCGCTCTTCGCCGGGCTGCTCGCGCAGGGGCTTCCGGGCACTCCGATGGGTGACTTCTGGAGGCTCAGCGACCGCTTGCGCGAGTACCGCGGTGACGCGCACGTCGCCGCGTGGACGAGCGCCGGCTTCGACGCCACCGAGATCGGCCTGCTGACCGAGCTCTACTGGGGGCTGCCCATGCGTACCTACATCCGGACGCGCGCGTGGAGCGACGAGGACCTGGACGCCGCGGAGGCGCGCCTCGTCGAGCGCGGCCTCGTCGCCGACGGCGCCTTCACCCCTGCGGGCCGGACCGTACGAGAAGAGATCGAGCAGGCGACCGACGAACAGTGTCGACCCGCGCTCCATGCACTGGGTGACGACCTCGAGGAGCTCGTCGGGATCCTCGGTCCGTGGGGGGCGGCGGTCCGTGAGGAGAAGGGCTATCCGTCGTCCGGGCCCCATGATCTCGCCCGGGGCGCCGACAGCGCGTGATCGAGCCGGCATCGCGCGTCCGCCGTTCGCGCGGTGGTCCCCGCTCCGGCGACGACGTCACCGGCGCAGAGCGGGCCCGAGCGCGCCTGATCGAACACCGAGCGTCGTCACCGCCCGTGCTTCGCTGACCCCGGCGGATCTCGATCGTGCACCCAACGGAGCGGGCACGGAGCCGCCGATCCGGCCTGCGCGTCGTCCGACGCGCGGCTCACGCTCCGGGGCGTTGCCGGCGGGGCGCGACCGTGCGGGCGAGGATCCCGAGGGTGCCCAACAAGGCCTTCTCCGGGATGACGGGAAAGGCGTCGGCCGCCGCGTCGCCGAACTCGGGACGTAGGTTCGACCAGTCGTAGTACTGGGTCACCTTCGTTCCGCCCTCGATCGGCTCGAGCTCGTATCCGTACACGTGCCCGACGAGCTCGCCGTCGCCCAGCGTGACGCTCCACTCGATCGTGCGTTCCGGGACGAATCGGGTGAAGACGACGTCGAGCTCGTACTCGCCCATCTCGAAGTCACGGAGCGCGTCGCGGTCCATGTGCACGTGGAAGCGGTCGCCGACCTTCGAGACCGGCTCGCCCTCCGCCCACATGAGCATGCCGCTGGCATCGATCTGGACGTGCCCGTCGGGGCTGCGGAGGATCTCGAAGATCTCCGACGGCTCGGCGGCGATGTTGCGGGAGACCTCGATCCGGCGATCACTCATCCTCGCACCCTACCGGTCGTGAGCTCATTCGCCCGCTGCGCGCGCCGCTGCGAGCGCGTCGACCCACCAGGCGAGGTCGTCGACCAGGCGGTCGAGTCGGGGGACGAGCGACTGGAGCGGCGAGAGGTCATCCGGATCCTCACCTCGCATCATGGGGAGCATCACGTCGGGGAGGATGTGGACGGCGTGTCGCAACGGCGCCATCTCGAACTCGACGGCGACCTCGCGCAGCTGCTCGATGGCGCGGGCGCCGCCGACGTTCCCCCAGCCGACGAACGCGATCGGCTTGCGCCGCCACTCGATGAACGTCCAGTCCATGGCGTTCTTCAGCACGGCTGGGTATCCGTGGTTGTACTCGGCGGTGAGGACGATGAAGCCATCGGCGCGATCAAGCGTCTGCCCGAGCCGCGCGACGTCGTCGCGGTGGTACTCGCGAGGCGTGTGCAGCGGCGCAGGTCCGTAGAAGAACGGGAGGTCGTGATCGCGCAGGTCGACCGTCTCGACATCGAACTCGGTGCGATCAGCGAGCTCGGCCGCGATCCAGCTCGCCACCTTCTCACTGAAGCGCCCCTCGCGGGTCGTTCCGGTGATGATCTGCACCAGCATCGTCACTCCCACCGCTCCGTGCCTCTCAATGGCTCCAGCAGCGGCTGGGCACTCCCCGCACGACGCGATCGATTCTCGGCTGTCATCAGCCGCTGCTGATCGGCTCCGGTTCCTCGTCGAGCTCGACGGCGTCCTCCTCCGGCGGTGGGGCGTGACCCTCGACGTCGACGTTCGGCAGGATCCGGTCGAGCCACCGTGGGAGCCACCAGTTCTTGTCGCCGAGCAGCTCCATGGTCGCGGGCACCAGGAGCATGCGGACGATGGTTGCGTCGAGAAGGATGGCGGCGGCCAGACCGGTGCCCATGAGCTTGAACACACGATTGTCTTCGAGCAGGAAGCTGCCGAAGACGACGACCATGATCGCCGCGGCGGCGGTGATGACCTTGGCGGTTGCGGCGAGGCCGTCGGCGACAGACGTACGGCTGTCCCCCGTGCGAAGCCATTCCTCTCGCACCCGGGAGAGGAGGAAGACCTCGTAGTCCATGGAGAGGCCGAACACGATGGCGAAGAGCATCATCGGCATCCACGGCTCGACCGGCGCCGACGACACGCCGGTCAGGTCGCCGCCCCACGCCCACTGGAAGAGGGCGACCATGATCCCGTAGGCAGCACCGATCGACAGCAGGTTCATGATCACGGCCTTCAACGGGACGAGCAGCGACCGGAAGACCACCATCAGGAACAAGAAGGAGACGACGAGCACCGCGGCGAAGAACCACGGGATCCGCTCGCCGAGGAAGCTCGCGAAGTCGACGTTCACCGCGGTCTGGCCGGTGACGAGCACGTCCGTCCCGAGCGCTCGTTCGGCGGCTGGGAGCGCGTCGTCGCGGAGTCGCTCGACGAGCTCGGCCGTGGCTTCGTCCTGCGGGCCGCTCCTCGGCACCACGTTCCACAGCACCGCAGACTGGTCCTCGTTGGCGATCGGCGTCGAGATCGCGACGACCCCGGGATCGGCCCCAACCGCGTCGGCGACCCCGTCGAGCGCCGACTGGTTGGTCCCCGCCTGGGTGTCGGCCACGAGCAGCAGCGGCCCGTTGAAGCCCTTCCCGAAGCCGTCGACGAGGAGGTCGTAGGCCTGCTTCGTGGTGGTGTCCTGGGCGTAGTTGCTCTCGTCCGACGAGCCCAGCCGCAGGCCGAGCACCGGGATCGCCAGGATCACAAGGACTGCGGCCCCTGCCACCGCGGCCGTCCACGGTCGGCGCTGGATCAGCCGGCTCCACCGGTACGGCAGGGTCTCGCGATGCGGCTTCGGCGGTCGGTGCCGGACCTCGGCGTAGAGCGGCGGGATCCAGCGGCCGACGATGAGCACCACAGCGGCGAGCACGAAGGCGACCGCGAGCGCCGGGACGTCGAGGCCGACGCCCACGAGGCCGACCGCGACGAGGCCGGCGGCGACCAGGCCCCGACGTCGGGTCCGTTCGATGCGGGTGCCGGCGAGACCGATGAGGGCAGGGAGCAGCGTGAGCGACGCCACGACGGTCAGGGCAACGGTGACCGACGCGCTGACCGCGAGCCCGGCCACGAACGGCACACCGATCAGCAGCATGCCCAGCAGCGAGATCACGACGGTCGTGCCCGCGAACGCGACCGAGCGCCCAGCGGTGTCCATCGCGATGGCAATGGACTCGCGGGTGTCGTGCCCTGCGTGCAGCTGCTCCCGGTAGCGGGTGATGATCAGCAGCGCGTAGTCGATGCCGACGCCCAGACCGATCATGACGCCGATGAAGGGCGCGAACTCCGGGATGGTGAGCGCGTGGCTGAGCAGCATCGTGACCGCACCGCCCAGGCCGATGCCGAAGAGTGCGACGCCGATCGGCAGGCCCATGGCGAGCACCGAGCCGAAGGCAGCGATGAGGATGATGATGGCGAAGGCGAGGCCGATCGTCTCGGCCGTGGGATCCTCGAACTCGGAGAAGATGATCCCGCCGAGCTCGATGCGCGCCCCATCGATGCGTGACGCCCGCTGCTGGATGAAGTCCCTGACGTCCTCCGCCTTGTCGAGTTCGGCGTCGTCGCCGCCGGGGAACTCCACGCTGGCGTAGGCGATCGTCCCGTCTTCGGAGATCTGCTGCCGGCCGGCCTCCTCGTAGGGGCTCACGACTCTCGCGACGCCATCGCGCTCGCCCACGGCGGCGAAGAGCCGCGACATCGTCTCTTGGACCTCGGGGTCGTCGACCCCCTGGTCGGCCTGGAACACGATCGTCCCGGTCAGCCCGGTCCCCCGGCCCGAGAACTGCTCCTCGAGCAGGTCGAAGCCGGCACGCGACTCGACGTCGGGCAGGTTCAGGTCCTGGCGATACGCGTCGCCGACGGTGCTGGAGATGCCATTGACGACGACGAGCACGACGATCCATGCCGCGAGCACGAACCACCGACGGTCATGGCACCAGGCACCGAGGCGGGCCGGCGACGAGCTCCCCACGCTCACGGGAGCGCCGGGATCCTCTCGTCCGATCTGCTGGGCCATCAGGCGCCGGACACGCCGACGAGGGCGTCGGTCGTTGCATCGCTCACAGCCACTCCTGGAAGGACGGGGACCTTGAACACTAACGCTACAGAACAGTCCGGTATTGAACCGGCGCCGCCGGCGTCGGCGCGAACTGGGGGACGACGGGGGCCGATCACTGCTCGACCGCCGCCACGGGCACGTGCGTGTCCCATGTCAGCATCTGCTCGGGGAGCGGTTCGCCTGCTCCCACATCGTCCATCGGATCGATGCGCTTCGGGCCTCGGAGGAGGATGAAGACGAAGACGAGGGCAGTGATGAGCACACCGATCCACATGGCTTGCACCCATCCGTCCACGAACGCGTGCTTCGCGAGGTCAATGAGCTCGTGCGCTCGCGCACCTGCGTGCTCCGCCGCGCCATAGGCGGCACCGATCCCTTCCCGGGCGTCCGTTGCGACATCGTCGGGGAACGACTCGAGCTTCGGCGTGATCGAGCTCTTGTAGCTCGCGGCCAAGATCGAACCGAGCAGCGCGACGCCGATGGCGCCGCCGACCTCTCGCGTCGTGTCGTTCATCGCAGAGGCGACGCCTTGCTTGTCTGCTGGCAGCGACACCGTGATCGCTTCTGTCGAAGGCGTCATGCTCGCGCCCGCCCCGAGACCGATGATCAGGAGTCCCGGCAGCACGGCCCAGTAGCCGCCGTCGACGGACGCCGTCAGCGCCAGCGTGGCGAGCCCCGCTCCGGAGAGCGCAAGACCGATGAGGAGGATGCGTCGAGAGCCGAGTCTCGGGATGAGCTTCGGCACAGACGCCGACGTCGGCATCATCACCACCGCGAGCGGCAGCATGCCGGCAGCAGATTGCAGCGCTGACCAGCCGAGCACCGACTGGAAGAAGGGGAACAGGACCAAGAAGATCGCGGACATGACTGCGAACAGAGAGAACAGCGTGATCGACCCGGCGGCGAGACGACGGTCGCGGAAGACTCGGATGTCGAGCAGCGGCGCACGGCGGCCGAGCTCCCACATGACGAAACCGGTTGCGCACGCGCCACCGACGATCAGACCGGCGAGGGTGAGTGGGTCCGTCCAACCCTGCTCGGGGCCTTGCTGGATACCGAGCACCAGTCCCCCGATGGCGAAGATCGAAAGTACGGAGCCACCCACGTCGAAGGGATGCTCGATGTCCTCACTCGAGTTGGGCACGTAGCGAACCGCGAGCACGAACGCGCCGACGATCAGCGCGATGGGAAACGTGAAGAGCCATCGCCAGCTCACGAGATCGACCATCACCGCGGAGACGAAGATCCCGATCATGCCACCGCCACCGGCGACACCCGTCCAGATGCCGATGGCTTGCGCGCGGTCCTCGGGAGGAAAGGTCGAGGTGATCACCGACAGGGTGACGGGCATGATCATCGCCGCCCCGACGCCCGCGACGGCACGCGCAAGGATCAAGAGCTCGACGGAGCCGGCTGAGGCGGCGGCGACGCTCGCGCCCGCAAAGGTGACGAGACCGATCAGGAGGACGTACTTCCGGCCCCATCGGTCGCCGATCGCGCCGATCGGCATCAAGAACGCCGCCAATGCGAGTCCGTACGCGTTGATGATCCACAAGATCTCGCTCTGTGAGGCACCGAGATCGAGCGCCAGCTTCTCCTGCGCGACGTTCAGGCCGGCCACCGAGGCGATCACCGCCATCAGCGCGAGGCACATGGCGATCAAGATCATCCGCCGGCGCACCGGATCGCGGACGACATCGTCGGCATCCAGCGCGACAGGTGTCGGAGTGGACACGCTGCTCCTCTTCGCTCGGTCGTCTCGGCTCGGTCGATTCGGTCGGGACGAGGCGCGTGCGCTCGTCACGGCGCGTAACGCAACGAGACAGTATCGTACTACTTGTCCGCGGCAACGAACCGAGTCCATGCCCGACGCGAGGGGATCGGACTTGTACGATCCGGACGACAGCTCGGGGTGACATCCCCAGCAGGGCAACAGACTGCGTCGTGCACTCGATGAACGCCAGACTTGCGGCAAAGCCATCGCCGGCACCCCATCTGACCGAGGACATCCGCGTACAGCGCAGCCGCGCCAGGATCATCCAGGCGTCGATCGACTTGATCGTCGATGACGGCGCACGGGCTCTCACGGTCGACGCGATCGCCGAGCGTTCAGGCGTTGCGAAGTCGACGCTCTATCGCCACTGGCCCTCGATCGACGCTCTGATCCTCGACGTGTACCGGGCCGCGATTCCTCAGACAGTCGCGCCCGACCCGGCGGCTTCTTTCGAGGACGCGCTCCGGCAGCAGGTTGCGTCCGTCGCCGACGTGCTCGCAGACCCGCGGTCCATCCGCCTGCTCCCGGACCTGCTCTCGCTGCGACACACTCATCCAGAGCTCGGTGAGCTCGCCGATGAAGACCGCGCACAGAAGCATGCTGCCCTTGCCAGCATCCTCACACGAGGAGCCGCGCAAGGAAGTGTCCCTGACGACTTGGACCTCAACACGGTCGGCGCCATGCTGCTCGGCCCGATGGTCATGTGCGCGCTGTTCGGAGAGCCGGAACGGATCAACGAGGTCGGAGCCTTCGCTGTCGAGCGCTTCCTCGCGAGCTATCGCCAGTAGCTCCCGCGTCTGACCAGGACGCACAACGTCCGGTCTCCCATGGCTGCGACCTTCTGACAGTCCCCCACTTGGAGCGCGAGGAAGATGGCGCCGAACTTCAGCGCTGAGGTGAGGGAGAACGGTGATTGCAACCGCACTTTGGCGGGTGGATTCCCGTCGTCGTGGCCGTCGAAGAGGAACGAGGTAGCGAGCGCGCCGATCGTGATGAGCGCGAGTGGCACGGCAGCGGTGGCGAGTGCGGCGGTGGCGACGACGCCGAGCGTCGTCGGTGTGAGGACGTGGCCTTGACCGGCAAGGATGCCGATGAAGCAGGTGACGAGCAGCGCGACCATGGTCGTGAGCTCGACAGCGCGGTGATTGACGATCGCGTCGACGTCGGAAACCGCGATGAGCAGGCCAGTGAGTGCGAGTCCGGCAACCCCGTAGGCGGTGCCGACGATGGCGCCTGCGCAGCCGACGAGGGCGACGAAGCCGAACGTCGGGTGACCATTCGGCGACGAGGCGGTACCGGTCGCCGCGCAGCAGGCTGGTGCGGAACTCGGCGGGTTGGCTACCAGAGAACGCGAGCCGTTCGGCGCGGAACGTAGGGATCTAGGTGGCGATCTGCAACAGCTCGCGCTGTTCCTTCGTGGGCATGACGATGGTGACGCGCTCCCAGCCGGAGGTGACGCGCACACCGCAGTACTTGTCGAGTAGCTCGTAGAACGCGCCTTGGCGCAGGTCCTCGTCGAGGAGCGGCCGAGCGAATTCGGAGGGAAGCCACGACGAATGGAGGGCGGTCGGCTGCGCGCCGTACATGCGGACGCGCTCGACATGCACCGCACGGCTGCCGCGCTTGATCCCAAGGTGCTCACGCACATCGTGGGGCGGCAGCACAAAGCTTGCCTCGAGGATGTCGCTGTCGGGCTCGACCGAGGCGTCCGGAACGGTACGCGTCAGCGTGTACCGCTCGCGCAGTGGTTCCTCGGTGAGGCCGGCGGCGACGAAGCTGCCGCGAACCGCGCGTGCGTTCGACGATGCCGGCGCTCTGCAGCTCTCGGACCGCGACACGCACCGTGTGACGACTGACGTCGTACGTCTCGGCGAGCTCCTTGTCGGTCGGGAACCGGTCCTCGAACTCCCCGGCGCCGAACCGGCGACGCAGTTCTGCGGCGAGCTGGGCCCACAGCGGCATGGGACTGGTGCGAGACACCGGCTGCATGGCGTGACCTAGCCAAAGTACGGTCATCCCTACATACGCATCTTCGCGACTGCCCAGGCGGTGGAACAGGGAACCCACCCGTAAGAGCGGCGGGCCGGCGTCTACGTCGTGCTACGCCGTCGGGGTCGGCCGCGTCGGCCCGCCGATCGTCACGGGCACCTCGCGGGCTCGCAGGTCGAAACCGGCGATGCGTCCGCCGTTGACGAGCTCCGCGGCCCAGTTCGGCTCGACGGGGTCGGCCGCGGGGTCGATCGTCAGCTCCCACGCGAGCGCCGCTTCGTGCCGTTCGGGGTCGAGGGGTCGGAGGCGCAGGCGTGGGTTCACTGCTTGTGCGATGTGCTCGAAGCCCGGCTGCTCCGGTTCGCGCAGCCATGACAGTGGACTGCGACAGACGTCGTCGTCCAGACCGGCGGACGGCCGCACGAGGAGACGGCCCGTGGTCGAGTCGTCGACCTCCAGGCGGTAGTCGACGTAGTCGTCGGGCATCAAAGGGTTGATCTGCAGAATCTTGGCCACCGCGAACATGTCGTCACCCGCGATCTGCAGCGCGTCTCGGAGTCGTGCGACCAGCGGAGGTGCGATCGCCGCGAGGTGCTGCGGTGCGGCGCGGTCGAGGAGCTCCATGCCGAAGTTCTCGTCGACCGAGAGGTACCCGGCGCGCATGAGAAGGTGCACGTCCAAGGAGAACTCCTTGGCCTGCCGTACGAGCACGGCGTGCGAGAGATCTTCGAGTCGCAGATCGGGCCGGAACTCTCCGGAGTAGTCCCGCAGGCCGCCTGCTTCGCCATCGTCGCCGAGCACGAGCTGGAGCTGGCCGGCACGGCTCGCTGTCACGATGTCGAGGGTCGGTTCGCCGGGCCGGGCTCCGGGCTCTTCGGCGACGATGCGGACCTCCCACCGGCAATGATCTCCCGTGAGCTCGTCGGGCTTGGGCGGTCGGTGGATGGGAATGGCTCGGGCGCGGGGGTTGGTCACGCCGAGGGTCGCGTCGAAGGTCCGGTCCTCCATGTGATGGCACATGTTGGTGACCAGGGTCGGGTCGTTCCCGGTGAGCTCCCGGAGGTAGTCGTGCGCTCCGCAGAACGGGAGCCAGAAGTAGCCGAGGTCGTGGTCGACGAGGTCGTAGCGGAAGTCGAGGAAGTGGTGCGGGCATCCGATGTCGAACTGGAAGCTCTTGAAGCACTCGCCCACGCCATCGCCCGCGATCCCGAGGTTCCACTTGTTGCGAGCCGTGTACACGGGACTCGCGCTCATCCACTCGGTGTCGGCGTGGCGGATCGTGGCGTCCTGACCGCAGGCTTCGACGATGTGCGGCATCAGCGCCCGGTCGTGGAACATCGACACGAGCATGTATTCGCGGCACAGTCGCGCGAGCGCACCTCGTGAGAGTCGCTCGAGGGACCACTCGGGGTCGAAGGCGTCGCTGTAGTCGTCGAGCAGTGCAGCCATCTCGGTCTCCTCAGCAGGTGCGCGCGTCGAGCGACAGGTCGGATGCGTCGATCTCGGGGTGGTCGAGGACCGTCGCGAGCGAGCGAGCGAGCCAGTGAGCGACGTCGTCGACGTGCATGAGCCCACCGGGCACGGCTTGTCGTTCCCAGGCCTCGAGCGCAGGTCCGAGCAGGTCGTCGCCCATGTGCTCGCCGAACTCCGTGGGCTGACAGTTGCCCATGACGACCCGCAGGAAGCGTCGGTCGGGGTGTTCGACGCGCCACGCGCGAATGCACTGATCCAACGCCGCTTTGGTCGCGGTGTACGGCGTGAAGAAGGCATTGACATCGCCTACGGTGCGCGAGGAGAGATACGCGCACACACCGTTGCGGTCCATGTGATTGATCGCGGCCGCGGTCACCAGGTTGGCGCCGATGACGTTGACCCGGTAGAGGTCGGTCCACAGCTCGGGATCGGTGTCTTCCAACCGCTGCAGGACGCCGTGCCCGGCCGCGTAGACCATCGCGTCGAGGCCTCCCATCGCGCGCACCGCCTCGTCGACGACGCGCCTCGCGTCGTCGGGATCGCTGGCATCGCCGACGACCGCGTGACCGCAACCCATCTTGTCGACCAGGACGCCGAGCGCGCCCGCTCGCCGTGCCGAGACGGTGACCTCGGCACCCGCGGAGGCGGCCTGGCAGGCGAGCGCCGCGCCGATCCCGGCCGACGCGCCGACGATCAACAGCCGGCGACCGGCCAGATCGTCGGTCCCGGCATGCATGGACGAGGCGGTCAGCGCGCGCCCCGGAGCAGCGTGCCCGGACGCAGGCCGGTGTCCTCACCGTTCACGAAGGTGCGCGTGCCCGACTTGATCGTGGCGACGTACCCCGAAGCCGGCTGCAGGAGGCGCTTGCCACCCGCGGGGAGGTCACCGGTCACGTAGGGCGCGCCGAGGCGCAGATTGTCGTAGTCGATCACGTTCAGATCTCCGGTCTTGCCGACCTCCAGCGTGCCGCGATCACCAAGCCCGTAGAGCCGCGCGGTGTCGTGCGTCTGCTTCTTGACCACCCATTCGAGTGGCAGCGTCGCGCCGCGGCGCCGGTCGCGCGTCCAGTGGGTGAGCATGAACGTCGGCAGCGACGCGTCGCAGATGACGCCGCAATGCGCGCCACCATCGGCCAGCCCGCTGGCCGACCTCGGGTGCTGGAGCATCTCGCGCACTGGCGCGAGGCTGCCGTCCGAGTAGTTGAGGATCGGCACGTACAGGAGCCCGCGGGCATCGTTCTCGAGCATGACGTCATACGCGACCTCCAGCGGAGTGCGGCCTGAGGCGGCCGCGAGACCGGCGAGCGAGCGCTCGGGTCCGGGCTCGTAGTCAGGCGGATCGCCGAGCACGAACGTGCGCGGCGCTGCGTGCTCCAGGCGCTCGGCGGTCGCGGCGTCGGGAACCCAGCCGAGGATCGAGTCGCGCACCTCGGGATCGGCGAGCGCGGCCGCGAGCTCACGCTCGGAGAGGTCCCGTGCCTTCAGCGCCTGGTAGGCGGGGACGACGTCGAAGAGGCAGTACGTCGTGAAGTGACCGCCGAGCAGGCCAGTCGCTCGGCCGGCGACCTGGGGCCAGACGTCCGCCCCGAGATCTGCCGCGGCGAGCGAAGCGTCCATCAGCTCGCGCCAGAGATCGGGCGCGGCGTCGACCTGGATCATCGCGAAGGTGACCGGACGCCCGATGGCGGCCGACAGGCGACACATCCAATCGACTTCCTTCTTCGGGCTGACGACGTCCTCGCCGGCCGCACCCATCGGCGCGAGCTCGAAGACGCCGGCATCGAGCTCATCGAGCGCGGCGCCGATGCCGAACAGCTCGTCCTCTGCCGCGAACGTCCCAGGGACGGGCTCGCCATCGATCGCGACGTGCGCGACGGTCCGGGACGTCGAGAAACCCAGCGCGCCGGCGCTGATCGCGTCGCGCACGATCTCTCGCATCGCGGCGATGTCATCAGGAGTGGCCGGCTCATTGCGCGCTCCGCGCTCTCCCATCACGTACGCGCGCACAGGGCCGTGCGCGATCTGCGTGCCGACGTCCATCGTCCACCGCCGGTCTTCCAGCGCCTCGAGGTACTCGGGATACGACTCCCATGCCCACTCGATGCCCTCGGCGAGCGCAGTGCCCGGGATGTCCTCGACTCCTTCCATGAGGCCGATCAGCCAGTCACGCCGTTCGGGGATCACCGGCGCGAACCCGACGCCGCAGTTGCCAGTCACCACGGTGGTGACGCCGTGCCACGCGCTCGGCGCCAACGTCGAGTCCCAGGTGACCTGCCCGTCGTAGTGCGTGTGCACGTCGACCCACCCTGGCGTGACGACCAGGTCCGACGCGTCGACGACCTCGGTGCCTTGCGGCGCGGACGACGCCGCATCAGGTCCGACCGCCGCGATCTGTCCGTCGCGCACGACCACGTCGCCCACGAACGCGTCGCGCCCGGTGCCATCGACGATCGTTCCCGCTCGTACGACGAGATCAGACATGTAGCCCCCGTAGTCCGCCTGCGATGCGGCAGCGCACCCTCGGTGCAATGACTTTTCAGACTACTGTCTGAGAATGTCGGCAACCAGCACCAGGGCGAGCACCACCGAACTCACCCCCGCGACGCGGCTCGCCAAGCGCCTCGGCCGACCTCCGAGAGTCGACCGCACACAGATCGCGCAGGCCGCGCTGACCATTGGCCTCGACCAAGCGACGATCCGCAACGTCGCGGATCACCTCGGCATGAGCGTCCCAGGGCTCTATCACCACGTCCGCTCACGCCAGGAGCTCCTCGCGCTCGCTGCAACCCACGAGCTCGGTGAGCTGCGGCTGCCCGAAGACCACGGGCAGCACTGGACGGCGTGGCTCTTGGAGTACGCCCGGTTCGTGTACGACGCTCTCGTGCGCCAGCCCGAGGTCGTCGCGCAGGTCATGGCCGCATCGGTCGACACCCTGCGACAGGCACAGCACGTCGAGCGGTTCATCGGATTCCTCGATGAACGCGGCGTCGCCAACGACGACGCCCACCGCATCTACCGACAGCTCAACAGCGCGGTGATCGGCGCCGCCGTCGCCGAGGTCGCACGACGTACGGCCGACGGGGCCGGCCGCTCCGAGCTCCAAGGCCTCGCCCGAGCAGTCGACGTCCTCGGACCAGAGTCCTTGCCGCACGTGCGCGCGCTCGTGGACCACTCACCCACCCAGCGCACCGACTCGTTCACAGTCGTCGAGCTGTTCATACGCGGCCTCGAAGCGACCCAGCAGCCCGAAGCTCGATAGGGGACCGATCGTGGAGGACCTCATCGGGACTGCGGGGGTATCGGGACAGATTCCTGCCGCGTTGCTGTAGAGCTGGAGTTCGCTGGAGACCGGTTTGACGACCTCGTGCGTGGCGGGTGAGGCCGGAAGCCTTCATGGCACACGGGGTTGGTGGCGAGTCGGCCGTACGCCGGATCTAGATCACTGCACTTCGCTGACCCGCCGAAACGCGACGATATCGCCGGTGACCAGCAGATTCGCTCCTCACTCTCGCGCAGCGTTGCTCGCCAGTTCTCGAGGTCCTGAGGGTGATTGAGGACTGCATGCCCGCGAATCAGCAACGTCAAGGCACCCCGAGGAGCCCGCCGGGGATCCGTCCACACCAGCTACGGCAACGCGTAGCAAGGCCCAGCGGCCGGCGACTGTCTCAGCACGGGCGAGCGCTCTCGACTACCTCGGCTCCCAGCGAAGCAAGACCCGGAAGTGGCCACGCAACGCGGCGAGTGCTACTCATCTAGCGTTTCGCTGGTCTCCTCAAGATCCAACTCGCGATGCTCACGCCGCTCGCGCACCTTTACGTGTGTATCTACGGGCGTGCGTTCGAGGACCCGCGCGGCGAGAAGTCGAACGAACCGATCGATGCTGAGATCGCTGGGCACGGCATCGCGACGAAGCGTCACGCCGTCAAAGGCATCGTCGCTCCACTCGGCCACGACCAAGCCGCAGGCGTCGTAGCCGTCGCCCTCATCCTGAAGCTTGTGCAGCATGTCGACCGCCCGTTCGAACGTGCCCGGTTCATCAAGCACGGTCGAGCGCAGCAGGAAGAAGAACCCCATCGAGACGAGCGGATGACGACCGCGCAAGTTCTTGGCGTCGCCGTATGACTCCTCGAAGCGGTTTGGGAGGTTGTTGCGAAACGATGACACCATGCTCTTGGTCGAGATCAACAACTCCGGCCCGCGCGACCAATGGGCAATTACGACATCTACCTGCTTCACGTAGGCGCGGCCCAGCACCTTGGCATCGGACGGCGCGGCCTTCTTGTTTCGCAGCAGTCGCTCCTCCACTGTCTGCCGCAGGTGCTGCGGCAGACCGTCGAGCAACAGCGCCAGCTCACGCGACAGCACACGCGGTTTCGTCAGTCGAGGCCAGACCTCATCAGCGCCGAAGCCACAGCGACGCAACTCGCTGGCCACCCAGGCGTCAATTGCCTTGGCCAGGCGGCCGGACTCCGACCCCCGGCCCTCAGCAATCGGAATGCCGACCAACTGCTCCAGCAGCTCATAGTCGGGCAAGTAGTTCGTCTCGTCGGCGCCGGCAACGCGCTGCCACGGATTGCCCTCGGGCCGTGCCCGAATAGCCGCCTCGAATGAATCGAATACGTCTTCGCGCTCGCGCAAGTGCTCAATCCTCGCGCTTGCGATCGGAGCTCAGCCCTGCAACATCGACCGTCGTCTCATCGGGCACCTCGGGCGGCGGTGGCTCCTGTCCGGGTGGGGCGATGGAACGGATCTCCGATGCAATCCGGTACAGCACGTCGTCAACGGCTGATACGCGCTCAGCTTCGGGGATGGCCACGGACTCGTAGGCGTCGCCCGGAGCTTTCCGCCACGCCACGATGCCAGCACCTTCCAGGTATGTCTTCACCAGCGCCTGCACTTCGCGCACCATGCGATCGATGTTGTCGTTGTCGGTCATTCGAGCAGCCCACAAGAAGTAGGTCTTCGGGTAGGTCGCTGCTCGCCAAACGTCCCAGTGTTCGATCGAGGTCAGGTTCTGACGACGAAAGAGCTTGAGGTCGGTCGCCGCGAACTTCAGCTCCTTGCGCCGGTTCGACCAGTCACCCGTCGCCTTACGGGCGGGTGTCGTGCCGTGGGCTGGCGCGCCAGTCACCTTCGTCTCCAGACAGATGAGCGGGTCGACCCTGCGCGCCGGCCAGGCAACGTCGATCTGATGGTTCTGCGAGAAGCCGCGCACGCTGACGCGCGGCGCCAAGAGTCGACTCGTTTGATTCTCGAGCAACAGTGCAAGCAGCGTCGCGAACCAATTGCCCTTGCCTCTGTACACGGCCGCCAGACGTGTACCAGGTTCCTTGTCCGGGTCGCCCATGCCGCGCGGTGGCAGGCCGGCAACGCGGTAAGCATCGAGCATCCACATCAAGCCGATCCAGGCTTGTTCGACGGCTGAGAACTCCTTGATGTGCTCGTCCTGAATCTGCTGCTTCAGTTCGTCCCAGGCATCCCCAGGATGACCGACTCGCGCTTCCAGCTCCGCTGCCCCGCTCTCGATGTCATCTGCCACAGAGCCATTTCAGTCGAATTACGACCCGATGCGGCGTTCTCTCAGCAGCGCGGCGGCGTCGTGCAATTCAGCGACTGCCTCCCCGCTGAGGCCCATGACGCTACCGAGCAGGACTTCTTCGACTCTCTTGGCAACGTTGGTCCAGCAGCCAGCCCGAAGTTGTCGATCGAGGCGGTCCCGATCCGCTTTCAAGATCTCCCACGCTGCCACGAGATGTTCAGGCTTGGGCACGGGCAGGCTGGCCGCCTCGCGTGGCTCCATCTTGAGCACGCCACCGCCATAGGCCCGACCGAAGACTTCAGCGCCGAGCATGGTGACGCAGTTCAGAACGAGCAGCGGCAAGGCCTGTCTAGCTTCGCGCGGCACGTCGGAGCGCAGTCGCAGCCCGTGCATCGAGTTGACAAAGGTCGTCCGCGCGGTGTTGGTAATCAAGCGCGGATAGCGATGACTCATGTATGTGAAGAACAGGTCCGGCCGTGTCACCCGCGGCGGTCGCCACCACGGTGTGCGGACCTGACACTTGTAAGCCCGATGCACCTTCAGTCGCCGACCGCGGTCGGTATAGGTCTTCAAGGCCTTTGTGCGGTCCTCTCGATCGGGATAGAGCAGCCAGACTGCTTCGCCCCCGTCGCGCAGCGCATTCCAATCGGGTTTTGTGAACGCCAGGCCGCGTAGATGACGCGTGCCAGGCGGACTGACCGGCACAACGTGCCGTTCCTCGATAAGGCCGTAATGCTGCCGTGTCGCTTCACTTAGCGTGAAGAAGTCATTGTTCCCGGTGACAGTGCCGAGTTCCGGTGCGCCGTAGTCGTCGAGCGGCACAAAGTGCTCTGCCACCACGCGCTTGAAGAGTTGGCGCTGACTGGCGGGCAGCCAAAGATCTGTCCACTTGCCCTCGTCGGCCGGTGCGCCGCCGAAGCTGTCGAAGGCGTGCAACTGCTTCAGATCGTCGGCGTCATGCAGGTAGTGCAGTGAGAAGGCATCACAACCGCCGGAGCCGCGAGCGACGACCAAAACGATCTTCTCGAGCGCCGAATCGAATTGCAGTTGCTCGAACATCACGAGATGCACGGCGGCAAAGCGGTCGCGTAGCCAGCGTCGAATCGGCTCGGCGTAGTGCACCGTAAGCAGCTCGGCTGGCAGCACCATCGCCAGACGACCCTCGGGCTTCAGGAAGCCGCAGGCGTGCACCACCAACGCCGCCCACGACGAGGCGAGCCCAGAAAGGCGGACACCCTGAGCGAGCGCCGCCGTCGCTGAGCGTCGACGGACCTCACCGATGTGTTCCTGATAGCGGATGAACGGTGGATTGCCGATAACGGCATCCACGTACGGCAGCAGACCGCCGGGCTGCTGTGGCGTCCCGACACTGAAGAAGTCGTTGGTCAGCAAGTGGGCGTCCAGGCCTTCTGACTTCAGCAGTCGCCTTGACTCCTTTAGCGAGGCCTCGTGTAGGTCAACACCGAAGATCTGCTGGCCGAGTTGAGCGGCTGGCGCGCCGAGCTCACGCAGCTTGCGGGCCGCCGCCAGCAGGAACACCGCCTCGCCGCACGTCGGATCGAGCACCCGCGCGGAGGCATCGCCCTTGACTGCCCAATCGGCCAAATAGTCGGCAATGGCAGGCGGCGTGAAGAAGGCGCCCCGAGCCTTGCGATCATCAAGAGCGATCTCCAGGGCCGCTGCCCTACTGCGGTCCTGACGGGCCATCGCTCCCCCTTGTCGTGCTCAAACTACAGACGTGTGACTATCATAGTCGGGGATACGAACACCTGTTCGGTGCTAGGGGACCGGGGAACTGTCACAGGGCTGCTGGATACTCGACTGGTTCGACGGCCTGGCGAGTCAGAGGAGTCCAGATGCACTTTGAAGGAGCGGTGGTCAAGGAGCAAGGCGTGACGTTCGGCATCGTGGTCTGCAAGCGCTCTGTCCTCAACAGCACGACCGACCGAAACAACATGGTCGCCTTCGGCAAGCAGGCCTTCGGCCCGGTGCCGATCGTGTTGATGGCTCAGGACTCGAAAGGCGTGCCGACCTACTGGGGCCGCGACGACATCGTGAAGTTCCTGGCAAACGTCCACCCAGCGCGCATCCCCTCGAAGCGCTACAGCCTGGCCGCGTAGAACGCGGGTCACAGGAGGAGCTGCCCATGCCCCCGAAGTCCGAACGCAACACCGGCAAGCGCTGGTCGTCAGGCGATGATCGCCAGCTACGCGATCTCGCGAAAGGCAACACGCCGACGCGGGTTATCGGCTTGAAGCTTGGACGCACGGAGGACGCGGTGCGCAGTCGCGCCTCACAGAAGAACGTCTCAC
>CAZCUD010000004.1:0-237068 GCA_964501785.1 uncultured Bifidobacteriaceae bacterium | reverse complement strand
AGAGCCCAAACAAGGGTCGGCGCTCGCGCTAAGGCGAATCGCCAACACTCAGACGACCGCGCAACTCGTCGATGTACGCGGTCCGTCCGCCGTCCGAGAACTTCCAGCGCTTCCAACCGTTGGTCGAGGTACCAAGCACAGCGCCGGCTGCGGTCGATGGGCTCGTGTACTGCTCGCCGCCCATCTCGAGTGTCCCGCTCAGCGTCACACGCGCCACGGCGCGGTAACCATCCTTGCGTTCGATGAACCACTCGTCGCCGGCTTGGACGATACCGGCCGACAGGAGTGTGGCGATCTGCGTGTCACTCTTGCTCATCACGGCCACCTGTGTTCAAGGCTTTCTTGGCTCCAGCAATGCCGATGGCAAGTTGTTGCCGCTCCAAGGTGAGTGAGCTGCGGCGGCACGCCGAGTGGGAGAACGATGCTCGGCGTTGAATCATCCGCCCTGACGCAAGCCGGCCGACAGGATTGAATGCGAGAGGTGGGGCTTCCAGTAGAAGACGTTTGCATCACTTCTTCAGGCCGTGAAGCGCGGCCTGCTAGTGCTCGAGGTAGTCGGGCGTCCAAGCGACGAGTCTGTCCGGTGAGAACCCGCCTCCTGGGACGCGGCGCAGGTCCATGCGGCACGCACCCTCGTGGTCAACACCCTCCCGTATTGAACCGGAAGAGGCTGCCCTGCTCCGCGCTTGTGCGCAAGCGGCCCTTCGTTAGCCTGGGGCGCCAGGCGGTTTCCGGCTGCTCGCCGACTCAGATTCGCGGCCGCCTGCAAGGGACAGATACTCCGTCGGCAGCAGTAGCAGAGTTCAGGTCACCTAAGAGCTTGCAGCCTCCAGGTTGTGACGTGTTCGACCAACGCGAGTCGCGTGAGCGGATTGGCTCGAGGTCCGAGACTCGCGAGGGCAATTGAGCGCGCTTAAGGGCGCGCGCTCGGATTGAAGCGATCTGGAATACCGCTCCGTCCGGTAAACGACGCAGCGCGATTCCATCGGGCACGTTCCATCCTGGAAGAAGCGAGACGTTGCTTCCTGGCCTCGGCTTCCTCTCGGTGTTGGAGACGCTCGGTGGCCAGCTCCTCGGAGGCACGGCGCTTCTTCGCCTCTTCCCAACGGTCTCGGAGCTGGCGAACATCCCACGCGTCCCAACGTCCGAACATCTCGTTCAAGCGGGAACTCAACCCGCGCTGGAGGATCATCAAGAGTTGCTTCTCAAGCCCGCTCACTGTGCAGTCGGCGCGAAGCGTCTGGCGTCTCCACGTTGATGGTCCACTGAGAAGCGCGGCGTAGACCTCGATCGGTGCGAGTGACTTCGTGGCAACCTTGACGAGGGCGCTACACGCCTTGCCGTCCTTCGGCAGGGGCCATTGCCGGAGCAGACGGTCGATCTCTGGCAACAACACGGCGAGAGTGTCGTGGAGATCGCCGTCACAAAGAACCCGAAAACCAAGTTGTCGAGCCAGGTGGTCTGTGGCCTCGTGCTCGTCCCACTTCGCCAGGATCAAACGATCTCCCTCCGCGGGATCTGCGTCCTGAATGAGGTCCGCGACCAGCGCGTTCCGCAGTCTCGGCGACAGCCTCGGAGTGTCGAACTCCTCCATGGACATCACGCTACGAAGGGGGTGTGACATCGATCCCGTGAGCGCCCCCCTGCGCTTCGGTACGGCGCAGTTGGAGTGTCGGTTCCAAACCCTGATACCGAACAGCCCAATTCCACCCTCGGTACCGGGATCCCGAGCAATCGCAGCGTCATCCCTTTGGCGGATGCGGGTCGCTTCCGTAGCTGTTCCGGCTGCCAATCGCACCGTCCTTGTTGTGGATGATGTGCTCGGTCTTGTCCTGTTTCGCCATTTCCCGCCCCTTGGCCTGAGACTCTGCCTTCGTCGGAGCCGTGTTGCTCACGCGTGGCGAGCCTTCACGGCGATTCGCCCAACCCTCCCCGTAAGGAACCGTGTGCACGGGCTTCTTGCCCATGATGATTGCCTCCTTCGCTCGCTCGAACTTGTGTTCGACAACACACTAGCCGAACATTTGTTCGTCACCTGAGCAGCCGCGGCGAACACCCGTTCCCTGGCGGCGGCGCCGGCGATCCGTCATCATCTGACATTGCTGTAATTTCACCGCTGTTACGCGTGCTGAGGTGACCATCCTTTGATCAGCCTGGAAGGCCTGCCCGAGGTCGTGATCCGATTCGCTGCCGAGTGCTGCGACGAGCACCCGTTGAACCTTGCTCATGCAGCTCGCCAGGAAGCCGCTGTGCGCGCTGACGCCGCGGCTCAAGCACTCAGCGAGTCAGGAAACGAGCGCGAACGGTTCTCGATCGCAGCAGTCATGATCGAACAAGCAGACGGGTTCATCGAGTTCTCAGAGCGGCTAGAGCGGCGCTTGCTCGCCGCCTGATTCACTGCGTTCGAGAAGTCAGCAAAGCCGGCGACTCGCGCTTCATTGCTCGAGTGCATTGCCCGAGGACCGGCGGTACATCGAAATGCGGACCACGGTCGTCATCGTGCTCCTCGCCAACGGGCGTCCAACATGGAGGCTCGTTGAAGGCGCAAGAGTGCAGCGTCATGACGGCCCTCGCGCGTTCGCGCACCAACACACAGATCACAATCAACAACTCGATTACGGACCAAGCAGTCGAGGCCCTAGGGTTACACAGCTGTAGTTCGATCTACCAGAGGTTTCGATTGTCGCAGCATCCCGTCTCGGATGAGGTCGGTGCGGCCCTGGGTGCGTTCGTCGCCGGAGGTGTTGGTCCCCGGCACGCGGTACTCACACGCGTCTTCACTCGGACGGGGTATGGAAACTCAGCGCCGTACAACTCCAACAGCGCAGATCTACAACCCAACAAGGAGGATCGCGTTCGGCTGACTGTCTCCGCTGCGGTTCGGGATCCGCACCGCGCGCGGGAGCTCATCGACGGGCTTCTATCCGAATACACAGCGTTCGGGTTCTTCCATCCCGACCAGGGTGGCGCCGACGAAGTCGCGCGGAAGGAGCGCGTGCGGGCGACCCAGGCGGCGTTCGCGAGGATCGATTGGGAGTTATCCGATGACGGTGAACTCCGCCCAATGGGTCTTGGCGCGGTTGTCTCCGTGGAAGGGCGACCCGCGATCGAGGATCAGCTACGGCGACTGCGACGAGCGAACGACGACCCCGCCCTGCTACTTGGCACAGCCAAGGAGATGCTTGAGTCGACTGCCAAGTATGTGCTCGAGGAGTTCGCGGTTCCCTACGCGCCTTCGATGGGATTCGACGAACTCTGGTTTCATGCTCGCGATCGTCTAGGGCTTCTCCCGCAACAGGTCGACAACTCGGCATCGGGTGCCGCTCAGGTGCGCGAGATCCTCCAGTCGTCTTGGTCGATTGCGCGCATGACGAACGAGCTCCGTGGTACTGATGGCACTGGGCACGGGCGCGCCCTGCCAACCGCAGTCAGTGCGCAAATGGCACTACTTGTTGTCCGTGAGGCGTGCAGCGTTGGCGAGCTCGTATTGGCGACGCTTGATCGACATCTCAGGCGCTAGACCCGCGAATCCTTGCCCTTGCTGAAGCCGAATGGCGCCTTTCGGGTGCCGCGGGAAGGATGTTGAATGCCGACCTACCCGAACCGATCAGAGACTCAGTCTTGCCTCGTGGAGAGCTACGTCTCGATCTCGATCGGGATGCCGGCCTCGGTTGCGACCGGTGTCCAGATGTCGACCTCCTCTGCGGGTGTCTCGATCGAGATCAACACGGCGTAGCGCGCGCCGAGGTCGCTTTGGTCGCGGGATGGAAGTTCCTTCCACCATCCGGTCACTGGGTAGATGGCGACCATTCCGCGCGCCGCCAGGTCGGCAGCGGTGCCATCCCAGATATCGGCGTGAAGCGAGCCTCGGTTTCGCGTCTCCGCGCCCACGAACCATCCGTCGGGTTGTCCGCTGCGGGCCGGGCGCTCCTCTTCCTCGGCGAGAGCCTTGCGGTTGATGCGCTTGCGAAATTCGTCGTTGGTCTCGTCCGGTTCACGCAGATCGAACCGGAGCTGGTGCGACGCGTAGCGATAGCGCGCGCGAAAACCACGGCGCGTCGGACTCGGCTCGATGAAGTACGACAGCGTTACCCGCAGCCGCACCGGCACTTCGCCTAGGTCTGCGAGTTCGTTGCGCGGCCAAGGGAGGTCGTGCAGATGCATCTCACGCAGCGAGCCGCGCCGAAACGGATGGATAGCGTCTTGGACGATAAGGGTGAGCGCATCCGTCGCGCTCCTCAGGGCGCGCTCGGCCGTTGGGACGCCGAAGCCGTACCGGCGGATGAAGGCGCCTCTTTGTCGACGGCTAGTACCGGCCGCGGCAATCTGATCGCGCATCCGCGGCGTCCACTCAGCCGAGTGCACAAGCAACCCGCGAATCGTCTCGGGCCAGTAGGCCGGGTACTCGGCCGCGATTGTCGTCGCGAGATGAACGGCACGCGCGGTGGCTGCACTCGTCGCGTTGGTGGTTGTGAGCGCGAGCGGGCTCGACCGGGTCGTGAGAACCTGCATCGACTCGGGCCAGTCCGTCTCCGAGCCACTCGGAGAGATCGCCGCATTGCCGCCTTCGAGGACGACATCAGGCTTGATCGGCCACTGGCGCTGGAAGCCAACGCCCGTCCGGCTGAACGGCGACAGATCGCCGGGCTCGGCGACGGGCGTCCATCCTTCGTGCGTCGTGCCCGTCGCGCCAACGTCGACCAGATCCGTGTGCGCGCCGACCGTAAGTGCGTTCCACGCCTGTGCCGGATCCTCGACCGGCGTCGCGTCGCATCGATCCAAGTAGGTAGTAGTGGTGTCCGTCAGGTCTTGCACGTTGCCTGCGGAGATGATGAACAACCGATGCGAGTCGGCGCTCGCCGAGTCGATGTACTTGAGCTCTCCGTTCACGGTGTCGAACGCGCGGCCGGCTGCGAGTGCATCGATTGCGGCCGACCACGACGTGGGCGTGCCCGGCGTACGATCGGGCGCGGCGGTTACCGCCATAGAGAACGCACGACGCCGTGACGGAGCTTGGATCTCCGTGCGCGCTACTCCTTCTGCAGTCACGGCGCCATACAACTCGGGATCTGTGTCGTTTGCAGGCGGCCGGACCTTCACCGACTCCAAGCAGTGGCGAAGCCGGACGGTCTGTGTGCCTTCGAGCGCCGCGCGCAGGTCGCCATACAAGCTGACCCCGGCCATCTCGGTCCCGTGCCCGTGGTGGTCCGCGGATCCCCATTCCGCGTTGCAAGTGTGCATGTCGTCGGCGGCGAGGGAGTGCTCCAAAAGGGGATGTCCACGATTCACGCCGGTGTCGAGAATGCAGGCTGCCGGCGCGTCCTCGGAGGCCGGCTCCGTGCGGTTGACGAGCTCAGCGATCCACTGCGCCTGCTCCGCCGGCGCGAGGCCGGTGAAGAAGGCTGCGTTCACATGTGCCGAGCGCAACTCAGCGAAGTCGTCGATGACGTTCAGCGCCGACGCCAACGCCGTGGCGGTCGCCCGCGCGAGCACGATCACACGGGTGTCGAAGACCAAACGCCGCTCGCCAACGATGATCTCCGATTCCTCAGCGAAGGCTTCGAGCCGTTGCACCTCGTTGCCGTCACTTCGTCGTAGCCACACCTCCCACCAAATCACGTCGTGGGGCTCCGGGAACGCTTCGCTCTCTTCGGTCCAGAGTTCGCGAATGGTCGCTAGCCGTAGGGCCGCGATGCGCTCGACCATGTTCGCGTTCTTCGGCTTCCCGGTCGGAGTGTCCTGCGTTGCGTACTGGTCGAGGCGGCCCAGGAAGTAGCCGAGTCGTCCGCTGGGCACGTGCACGGTGGCGAACTGGACCCGATCGTCCTCGGTCCCACGTTCGTGAACGGCGAGCAGTTCCGGCGCTCCGCTGCGCTGCGGATCCAGCGACTTCAGCTCCAGCTCGAACCCAGGCCAGCTCTCGAAGGTGAGCAGCATTCCCTCCGTCGCAGCCGCGACACCAAGCTCTGCGGTGGTTGCCGCACGCTGGGCCTGCGCTTGCAACTCCGCTCGACGTGCCTCCTCCGTCAACCGACGAGCGTGCTCAGCACGGATGGGAGACGGCGGCCGCGGGTTTCCGCGACCGGCTGCGTATGAGGTGTAGTCCTCGACGGCCGCCGGGCGGCGAACGAGGATATGGGAGCGGTCGCGCGGCGCCACAGTTGGTATCAGACGACGCTGGAGCGGCGCCGCTCATCCATGGCGGCGACGAGCATGTCAGTTGTAACTCTCGACGCCTTAGCGAGGATCGCCTGCTTTGCCGCCTGTTCGCACGCGATGGTCAGTTCGGAATGACTCAGCCCCCCCGTTGCCTCATCCACTCGCTTCCAGCTCAGCCCGCGAATACTGAGCGGCGCGAGACGATTCCGGACAACGGCGCGGGCTTGCTCGGGCGTCGGTAGCGAGTACTCGATAACGAGACCGAAGCGCCGGAAGATCGCGCGATCCAGCAACTGCGGATGGTTGGTGGCGGCCGTGAGGATGCTCGACGAGCGGTGCTGCTCCAAGAACTGCAAGAACGAGTTCAAGACGCGTCGGATTTCCCCGACGTCGTTCGGGCTCGATCGGTCGCCGCCAAGCGCGTCAACTTCGTCGAAGAAGTAGACGCCCCTGGTCTGCTCGGCAGCATCAAAGATCAGCCGCAGCTTCGCCGAGGTTTCACCCATGAACTTGGTGATGAGCGACTCCAGACGGATAAGGAACAGCGGGAGGCGAAGTTCACCGGCGACGACACTTGCCGACATCGTCTTGCCCGTCCCGGGTGGCCCGATGAAGAGCAGCGATCGTACGGGCTCGAACCCGTACTCCATGAGGCGATCCTGTTGCCGCTGCTCGGAGAGCACACGCTCAAGCGCCGTCCGCACCTTGTCTTCGACAACAAGATCCGTCAATCGTTCGTCTGGGTACGAGACGGCAAGCAGGCCCGCGAGGTCGCCTCGCGGTTGTGTAACCGGAACCGGGCGGAGCTTGCGACCGCTCTGTTCCGACGCAGCCTTTGCCGCGTCGACAAGCTCCTTGAGATCCTGCGCGAACTTCGCTTGCCCAGCCTTGGCCGCGCGCGCGGCAACCTGCATCGCGACCGCGTAGAAGTGCCCATCGTCCCCTTCCGCATGGCTGCGGACCAGCGCCTTCACCTGGTCAGCTGTTGCCATCGTGAACTGTTCCTGCTGAGTGTTCGGGGCTCGATCGGGGAGCCTGGCGCGATCCGGGCATACGACATGATCTCACGGGGGTGTCTCTGTCGCCCGGGATGCAAGGGTCCTGCCACTCGCCGGTGCATCCGACAGTCGATCCAGGATCGTACGGGCGCCAGGAGGAGCTGATTCCTCATCTGCTCCCGGGGGTGACACAGCTCTTCGAGTCACGGCGGGGGCAGGACCCGAATCGAGACCTCAGGGCAGCGAGCCGCCTCCAGATCCGCCGGAGGAGCCCCGATGCCCAACGAGCACGACGATGCCGACACTCATCAAGCCGTCTTCCGACGATCCGATCCGGAACTCCACGTCCACCTCCGGCCAACCGCCGATGACATACACCGTTGCACGTCCCGCCCTTCGGGCGGGACGTGCTCGCGTGGGACCTGGCGTGCAGGTCCGCGCGGATCAGGGGGATGGTGCGGGGCATGCTTGATGGTCAGGAGACTCGGGCGCGAAGTGATGGTTCGCGGTAGTAGGGCCTGGACTTGAGGTGCGCGGGCGGGAGATCGCCGTGGATGAGCAGCGCTGTTCCCGGTCGGGTCTGGCGCAGGACGTGGCTGGGGAGCAGTGGGAGTCGCTGGCGAGACTCGGCGCGGCTGCGGTGCCCGGTGGATTCGTCGATGGTGGTTGAGCTGTGTCGGGTGTCTTCGTCGCTGAGGAGTCGGCTGGCGTAGTCGAGTGTCGCGAGGTCTGACGTTCCCGAGAAGATCACCTTGGTGCCGTGATTGGTGAGAACGGTATCGGCGCGTCGACCGTAGGCGGCGTCGAGCTGGGCTTTTGCTTGCCAGATCGTGACCAGGAGCACGCCGAGCCCGGCACAGGTGCTCGCGGTCTCGGGGAGCCAGCGGGTCGGGGTGTTGGCGGCCTCGTCGAGAACGAACAGGGTCGGCGTGATGGCGCGGTCGGTCTGGGTGACGTGCTCGTAGACCTGATGGATGAGGTCGCCGAGGAGACCACCGAAGACGGGTGCGAGGCGGGCTTGTTCGTGGAGTGGACCGCAGAGGTAGAGGGTGTTGTCCCCGTTGAGAAGCCATTCGAGGTCGACGTCGTGGGTCAGGCTCGTGCGAGCGACGTCGGGGTCGTTCCAGGGGCCGATCAGGGTCTGGGCGGTCGCATACGCGCTGGACCGCGTGCGTCGATCCAGGTTCCAGAGCCCGAGCAGGCCGTCGCGGGCCAGGCGCGTGTCGCGCGCGATCGCGGGATCAGGGTCGTCGAGGCCTTTGATCGCGAGCGTGGCGAGTTCGGTGCTCGGGTCCTCGGGTGATTCTTGGGTAGTGATCCAGCGCGTGACGTGGCCCATCGTGCGGCGGTGGTGGGCGGCGAGGTAGAGGTGGGGCCAGAGGGTCTGTTCGGCGAGTCGGAGCCAGAAGTCGAGGTTGTCCGCGCCGGCGCGGGGACCTGCGTCGACGAGTCCGCGCGCGGCCTTCTGGGCGCCGGAGATGGTCCCTGCCGCGCGCAAGGGTGACCAGCCACACGAGGGTTCGTTCGTCGAGCAGGTGGGATCAAAGACGCGGACCTCGCCGAGGGTTCGGCGCCAACCAATGGTGGCGGCCATCAGGTCGGACTTGACCGAGCTGAGAACGGCGGGGCCGGACCAGTCGAGGATGCCGGAGATCGCAGCGGCAGTCTTCCCGCAGCGGGTGGGGCCGATGATCGCGACACTGGTCCGGTCCCCCACTCCACTTCCACGACGCATCCGCCGTCGTCTAGGCGCGGGGCTCTCAGTCGCGATCAGGTGTCGTCCGACTCGGCCGAGGATGAAGCGGCCGGGGATTGGGCGACGAACGATGAGCGGCCGCATGTCTCGTGCTGTTGCCAGCCGCGCCGAAGTGTCGACGCCAAGCCTCGTGCGTCGTTCGGTGACCCGTGCTAGCGCGTGGAGCCGGCGACTGGCAACGGCTGATGCGAGTGCTGCTGCGATGAAGACAGCGGCGACGCTCCCCCAGTAGCCCGCGGGGCCGGGAAGGCGCGCCGCCAGGTTCGCGGGCCACGCGTGGGCGGGGTCCGCCATGTGCGTGACCAGGCGAGCGGTAGCCCCGACCGTGGTCGCGAGATCGGCGCGCATGCGGTCTCCGGTGTGTGCGAGGGCGCCGATCTGCACGGCGATCCAGTGCAGGGCGACGACGACGGCCATCGTCGCAGTGGCCACCAGCACGGTGCGCTCGGGCTGACGCATGGGCGGGCCTCCGGCTTCTGAGTGGTGTGGGTCTTGGCGATGGATGACTGCTTTGGTGGTTTGTGGAGCAGTCAGGCGGCGAGTGCGTCGCGGAAGCGGTTGCGCGCACGGCGCCAGCGTTCGTTCATGGCCTTGTAGGTGGTGCCTTCGGTCCGGGCTCGCGTCGCGATGGTGTCGTGGCCGATGGAGATCGCGGCGAGGAGCTGTGCGTCGGCTTGGCGGAGCTTGCCGGTCTCGAGTGCTTCGGTGAGCAGCCCGTGGACTTCGTCGCTGGGGTCGATGGGTACTTCGGCTTCGCCGGTCAGTTCGGCGACGGCGATCTCGGTGGCGCGGCCTCGGCGGGCGATGCGACCGAAGACATCCCAGGTGATGTTGGCGGCGATGGCGCGGGGCCGACGATCGAGTGGGTAGTTGCGGATGCGGTCTACGGCTTCGGTCAGCACTTGCGCTTCGAGGTCCTCGCACAGGTTGGGGCTGGCGAGGCGCTTGGCGACGTTGACGAGCCCAGGGATGAGGGCTTGGAGCATCGTGCGCGCGGCGAGGTCGTCGTCAGCTGCTCGGATGGCGAGCGCAGCGAGGATCTGGTTCGCGGCGGCGGGGTCCGATCCCCCGTTGCGCAGCGCGTGGACGATGGCGGACAAGTCCTCGAACGGGCGCAGCGTGGGGTCGTCGCGCCAGTGGTCGAGCCTGGTGCGAGCGCGAGCACTCCGGACGAGATCGTTCCATTCCTCGTCGAGCGCGCGGAAGAGCTCGAAGCACATGGGTGGCCTCCTCGGTTCGTGGGGGCAGCACCATCGCGGGCGGCAGTCCGCGCCGGGTACCCGTGCGACGTCCCGATCCGGGTCCCCTCGTCGAGGTCTGTTCCCGGAGGGACTCGGGTCGTTGCGGGCCGATCGTCGGCGTGCGACGTGGGACTCCGCGCGCTCGCGCCAGCCGCGGTCGAGTCAGGTCCGCGCGCTGGAGCGAGATCCGCGCGGACCAGTGGCGGGGATCAGTCGTGAAGGTGTCCGTCACGCCGTTGTCCGCGCCGGCGGGGTCCTTGGCTGGCGCAGCTGCGGCGGCCGTGGCATATGTGTGCGGCCCCGAGTCCCCGCACGCGCCGACCGGAGCGGGGACCTACTACGCGGATTCGTCGGTGGAGGGACCTGGACGTTGGCTCGGGAACGGCGCCGCGCGGTTCGCGCTCGAGGGCGCGGTGGATTCGACGCAGCTGGAGTCCCTCCTGCGGGGCGAGCATCCCTCGCGCGGGGGGACCTTGTTGGGCCCGCGTGGTTCGCATGGTCGTGCTCGGCACCTGGCCGCGTCGCTCGACCAGGAGGAGTCGGCGGGGCTTAACGTCGAGGGGCCAGATCTCACGTTCGCGGAGGCCGCATCCTGGTTTGGTGTCGATGCTCGGTACCTACGCCGGGTGGCCGGCCGCACCCGTGCCGTGCTCGCTCGCAGCGGTGGGACCATCGAGTCGCTGCGGGCGCTTGAGGCTGATGGCCGCGCGTTCTTGATCGCGGACCAAGGTGCGGACGGCCTGTGGCGTGTCGCCCGCAACGAGTTGGCGCGCTTTGCTGCGGCCCGCCAGGCGGCTCGGGTCGTGACCGCGTACGACGTCACGTTCTCGGCCCCCAAGTCAGTGTCGGTGCTCTGGGCTCGAGCCGACGCGGCCGAGCGCGCAGAGATCGTCGCCGCAGTGGACGCCGCGACGGCCGTCGGGGTCGAGTTCCTCGAACGCCATGCCTGCTACTACGGCCGCGGCGAGACGCGCCAGCGCGGTCGCGGCTTCACCGCCGCCGCGTTCACTCACGCGACGTCGAGGAACCTGGATCCCCAACTGCACGTGCACACGCTCGTCGCGAATCTCACCGAGACCTTCACCGGCGAGTATCGGGCGTTGGACGGCAGCGGCCTCTACGCGTACGCCAAGACGGCCGGTTACCTGGCGGCCGCGGCACTGCGCCACGAGCTGACGACGCGCCTCGGAGTCGGCTGGCGTGCGGTGCGTTCGGGCATCGCCGAGGTCGTCGGCGTCCCGACGGGTGCCCTGCGGGCGATGAGTACTCGATCGGCGGAGATCGAGGCTCGAGCGCAGGCGCTCGAGATCGCGTCGGCCGCGGGACGCACGGCGGTGGCGTTGCGCACTCGCGCCCCGAAGCCCCCCGCGGCTGACCTCGCGCAACTCCACTCGGACTGGAGGAGCCGGCTCGACGGTCTCGGGTTCGACGCGCCCGCCTTTCGGGCGTGCCTCGGATCTGCGACCTGTGAGCCGCCCGGTGAGCACGAGATCGGCGCGCTCGTCGGGCGGCTCGCGCGTCATGACGGACTGACGCGGCACTCGCCGACGTTCGATCGCCGAGACGTGATCCAGCACGTCGTCGACTGGTCGGGTCCGCGTCTCGCGCCGGCGGCGGTCGAGGAACTCGCGGACCGGATCCTCGCCTCGGAGTTCGTCGTGCCGCTCACGACCACAGTGCCCCTGCAGCTGCGCCGCACCAGTGGGCAGCGGGCCGGGGCGGTGACCATCGCTCGGTACACGACGGTCGGGATGATCGGCGCGGAGTGTGCCGCGGTGAACACGTTCCGCCAGGGCTTGCACTCGTCGGTCGCAGTCGTCGATCAGGCGACGCTTCATGATGCGATCAGGAACGCGGCGGAGTTCAGCGAGGAGCAGCGGGCTGCAGTTCGCGCGCTGTGTCGGTCCGGGCATCGGGTGCAGTGCCTCGTCGGGCCCGCGGGGAGTGGCAAGACGACAACGTTGCGCCACGCCGCCGCGGCGTGGACCCGTGGCGGGTTCGAGGTGATGGGACTCGCGGTGCAGGGCAGCGCCGCCGAACGACTTGCCGCGACCACGGGCATCGCGAGCGAGACGGTCGCGTCGTTCCTCGCGCGCGCCGAACGCGACGAGCTCCCGCCCGCCGGGCTGGCACCGACACGGGTGTTGGTGGTCGACGAGGCCTCCGCCTTGGGAACCTTCGACCTGGCCCGGCTGACGCGAGCCGCGGTGGAGCTCGACGCCAAGGTCGTGCTGGTCGGTGATCCGGCGCAACACTCGGCGGTGACCGCGGGCGGTGCGTTCGCGGCGCTGGTGCGCCACTTCCCCAGCACGGCGGCGCACCTGAGCGAGGTCCACCGTCAACGAGACTCGGCGACGATCGCGTCCGCGCTCTCTGAGCTTCGTGAGCGCGACACGGACGCGGCGCTGCATCGGCTCTACGCGAACGGGCGCATCTTCGATGCCCGCGGCCGGGACGAGGCAGCCGAGGCGTTGGTCGCGCACTGGTACGACGATCGGCGCGCCGCTCAGGCGGATTCCACTCGGGCGCCGTCGTGCATGGTGGTCGACGATCACGCGACTCGTCGTCTGCTGAACAGGATGGCGCGAGCCCGGCTGCGCGCCGCGGGCGAGCTGTCGGGCCCGACGTTGGAGGTGGGTGGGCAGGCGTTCCAGGCCGGTGACGAGGTCATGTGCTGCGCGCCGGCGCCTGAACTGCACCCGCGGGGGCGACCCGACCTGGGTTTGCGCAACGGGACCGAAGGCCGGGTGAGCGCGGTCTGTCCGACCGCCGGACCGTCTGGTCCGGCGGGCTTGTGGGTCGAGTGCGAGGGTCGCGGGACGATCTTCGTGCCGGCCGAGGCGCTCGCGGTCGAGCTGCGGCCGGGTGTGACCGGGGTGTTGACCCACACGTACGCGTTGACCTCGCATGCGGCGCAGGGCGCGACGTTCGAGACCGCGCGTGCACTCACCACCGACGCGACCAGTCCCGCGGCGCTCTATGTTGCGGCGAGTCGAGCTCGCTCGGAGGTACGCCTGTACACGACGCGGCTGGACCGGCGGGACCCAGAGACCGAGCCGTTGACCATCGCGAGTCGCGACACCCGAACGGGGTTGCAGGCGATGGTCGCAGCCTTGCGCACTCGCGGGGATGAGCGCATGGCGATCGAGCAGGACCCCGGGTTGCTCGCACGGTTCGAGGATCCGGCGCTGGACGCGTTCCGGGCCGGTCGCGCTGGGGCGCTGGGCGTGGCGGCCGGAGTCGACGCTGGCGTCGAGCTCTGAGTCGGTCGCGTCTGCTGGTCAGCGGTCGATCGTGAGTGCTGGTAGCGAGGTGGGCGGTTCGAGGGCGGCGATGGCTGCGCTGAGCCCGTGCGCGTCGGCGCGCAGCCAGGCGTTCACGTCGTCGATGTCGGGCGGGAGCGGGAGGTCCAGCGTCGGGTGTTCGAGGTCTTCGAGCCAGGCGCCGAGCTCGCGGGATCCAGCCTGGCCGCGCGTATCGGCATCGAACGCTAAGACCATCGGCGTCTCGGGGTGGTGGTCGTGGAGCCAGGTGGCGGCGCGGCGGTCCGCGAGTCCGGCGCCGAGGAGCGCAACCGCGGGCGCGCCGGCTTGGACGACGGACAGCGCGTCGGGGATCCCTTCGCACACCACCACGACTCCGCGACTAGCGGGCGAGTGATGAGGTTCATGTTCCGCGTAGCGGGGGTTGGTGGCCAGCCACGCGGCGGGGTTGTCGTACTTGCGGCCCGTGGCGTCGGGATCGAGGTAGCGGGCTTGGACGTAGCGGGGGCCGTGGGTGTCGCTGACGGTCCAGACGATCGCGGGTCCTCGGCGTGGGAGGCCTTGGGCGCGCGGGAGCTGCGCGGGTCCGGGGTCGAAGCCGACCCGGTGATCCTTGAGTACCTGGGGGTGGAAGCCGCGCTCGTGGAGCCACTGGCGTGCGGGGGTGCCGTCGGGTGACCACAGCGCGCGTTCGGTGTTGGCGACGTAGCGGGCGAGTGCATGGCGGGCCCAGGCCAGCGCACGGGCCGAGCGCGGCCGCGTCGTTGCATCCGCCCGCACCGGGGTACGGGCACGCAGGACGGGCGCGTCCGGGTGGATGGTGCCGGTGTGGGTGCGCAGCTCGTGGAAGGCGTCGCGGACGCTGAGACCGCGGGCGTCCATGAGGAGGTCGATTGCGGTGCCGCCGGCGCGACAGGCGTGGCAGTGCCAGCGGGGGATGCCGTCGCGGCCATCGAAGATGGTGACCGGTGGCGTGCGTCCGGTCTGGGGGCCGTGGCTGGGTGCGGGGCATGGCCAGCGGCGCTGCGCGCCGGTCCCGCGGGCGGGGCCGAGCAGGGTGTCCGCGAGCGCGGCGAGATCGATGCGGGCCAACAGCGCGTCGCGGGTCGGGTCGGTCACGGCGGGGTCGGGTGGCGCATGCGGACGTCGGTGTCGCAGAGGGCTGCTTCGTGGTCGGCGACGACGTGGTGGACGACGGCGGTGCGCCCGGCGATCTTCCAGAGGGCGCGGCCGCGCACGAGGCGGCCGAGGAGCTCGGCTTCGGTGGGGTTCAAGCCCAGGAGGTGGCGGGCGTCGTCGAGTTGGTCGCTGGCCTGGCGGAACAGGACGCGAGTCTGGGTGTCGGCGAGGAGTCCCATTGCCACCTTGGCGGTGGCGGTGCCGTCGTCGGCTTGGGCGCGCAGGTCCGAGAGACGGTGGACGACCGCGAGGTTCGCGACGCCGTAGTCGCGACAGAGCTTCCAGCAGGCTTGGAGGTAGCGGGTGGTGTGCTCCGCGCCGAGGAGGCGCCAGGCCTCGTCGAGAATCTGCATGCGATGCACGCCGTCGCGGCGCGCCAAGGTGGTTTGGAGCCATGCGGTGGCAGCGAGCAGGACCAGCCGGAGCGCGTTGTCGTCGTGGTGGACGACCGACAGATCGAGGACCAGTCCGTGGCGGGTCCAGTCGATAACGACGTTGGTGGGGCCGTCGAACATCCCGCGCAGTGAGCGGTCGAGGAGCTTTTCGAGCGCGAAGCCGAGGGGGTCGAGTTGTCGGGCCAGCACCTCTGCGACGAGGTGGGTGTGTTCGACCATCGGAGGCGTTGGGGCGCGCAGGATCGTCACGAGGTCGACGAGGGTCGGCACCGGGTCCGTGGGGAGGCTGTTGATGGCCCAGGTCAGCGCGGCGTCCTCGAGCGGTTCGAGGTCGCGACGCAGCACCTGGCTCGCCAACGCGGCGACGAGATCGACCCGTCGGGCCACGTCGAGGCCATCGCTGGTCGCGTGCTGGTGATGTTCAAGAGGGGCGGGATCGAGGGGATTGATGCGGGTCGAGCCGCCCGGATAGAGGCGGATCACGGCCAGGTCGAGGTGCTCGGCCAGCGGTTGGTACTCGCCCTTGGGGTCGATGATCGCGACCCAGCGGCCGCCGGGGCGGGCGGGGGCGTTGAAGAGGGTGAGCGCGCGGGCGGCGAAGAGCTTGACGAAGGTCGACTTCCCGACGCCGGGTTCGCCGGCGACGAGGAGGTTGGGGTTGGTGACCAGGCCGCGCTGGTAGGCCTCGAACGGATCGAACGCGAAGCCGCCGCCGCCGGTGAGCAGGTTCGTGCCGAGGTACGCGCCGTAGGGGCCGAGGCCGGCTTCGGCGAGGAACGGGTAGAGGCTGGCGAGGTGAGCCGTGGTGCCGCGGTGACGCGCCACGCGCAGCGACCGCATGACCATGTCCCGGCTAGCGGCGTGCCGCGACGGGTTGGCCGAGTGGCAGTGTCAACGCGACCGCGAGGTCGTGCTGCCCGTCGAGTGCACGCAGCTCGATGCCGGCACCGGTGCAGGCCTGCTCCCAGTCGCGGGCTTGGCGGCGAAGCGTCTCGAGGTCTGGTGCGGTGATGGTCAAGAAGCCCGCGTAGGTGAGCTCGGCGTACCCGTTGACCAGCTCGGCTTCTCGTTGGAGGACGTCTTGTTCGGCGCGGCGGTGTTGGGCGCGGATGCGAAAGCCGTGGCGGGTGCGTTGGTCTTCGTCGGATGCGAGGCGGGTGGCGTCCCGGTCGACCATCCGCCGGGACCGTGACGGCGCGACGGGCTCGTAGACGACGGTGAGAGTTCGGCTGCCGCCGGGGTGCAACACGACGCTGGTCAGCCAGTCGGCGCGGACGTCGAGGCGAGGCCACTCGCGGATCCAGTAGCTGCGGTGCCATGCACCGTCGGCGTGCACGTGGTGCCAGTCGGTCGCCATCGCCAGTGGCGCCCAGCGGGTCGGCGCGACGATGCCGGCTTGCTCCCCCAGGCTCGCCCCTTCCTCACCGGCCGTCAGCGTCGTCGAGGCGGCGGCGGGATCGAGGCGACGGCGGGTGATTCCCGCGAGCTGCGCGCCGCTCAGAGGCCCGTCGACGTGGAGGTGAGCGCGTTCGAGGCGCGCGGCGAGGAGTCGGATCTCTTCGGTCAGCGTGTCGTGCACGCGCGTGTGGAGGTCGCCGTGCACGTCGACGAGTCGGCGCCGGTCGAGGGTGAGCGTGATCAGGGCCTCATGGGTCGTGGTCATCGGGCCCGCGGCGCGCACCAGATCGAGGTAGTTCGCGATGTCGGGGCGGGTCGGGTCGGGGTGGTGCTCGTGGACGAACGCGAGGTGGTCGTCGAGCGTCGCGGGTGCGGCCCATTCTGACCAGCTGACCCGCACGATCGGGCTGCGTTCGCGGGCGAATGCGGCGAGTGCGCTGCCCCACCCGTCGAGGAGGCGTTCCTGGTCGGCGGGTTCGAGGAGCGCGAACTCGCGGCCGCGGACGCGCAGCGTCGCGCTCGCGAATGGGCCGTTGGTTGCGATCCCCATGCCGTGGGCTCGTAGGCCGGGCTGGTCGGTGGGGGCTTCGGTGAGCGTGATGCCGGTCAGGCATGGTGGGAGGGCGCGGGCGCGTTGGCCGAGCAGCTCGGGCAGGGGCATGTGCCAGCGTCGTCCGCGTCGGCCGACCCGAAGCCAGCCCGTGATCGGTGGGATCCACTCGTGGGCGTGGCGGCCCTGCCAGCGGGTGAACGCGACCGCCAGCGCGACGACCGCCCAGAGCGCGGCTGCGGCGGCCGAGCCGGTCGCTTGCAGGGTGATGCCCGCCGCGAGCAGGCCGCCGGCGAGCGTGAGGCATTGGCTCGCGTTCAGCCCGAGGACCCAGCCGGTCTGGTCCAACGGCGCGAACCGGTACCGGCGTGGCGCGGCGGTCGTCGGTGAGGCTGCTGGTTCAGGCATCGAAGCGGGGACGAGCGTCCGTCGTTGCCGGATCGTCGGCGCGTGGTGCCGGCGCGGCTCGCGGCGCCACGTCTGGACTCGGCGCAGCCTCCGGCGACGTGGTCGCGGACGGCGGCGGCGGTCGGGTGGCGAGCGACGCGCGGCCGGGACCGGTGCCGCCATCACTCACGGGCCCGGTGGCGCGACCGCTCGCGCCTGGCTGGGTGGGGCTGGCGGCGAGGGTGGCCACCGGTCGGGCCGGGCCGGTCGTGGTGGGACCGCGGCTTGCCGCGGCGACGCCGGCGGGACCGCCCGCGAGTCGCGCGACGTAGAACGAGGTGCTCGCGGCCGATTGGGCGCTGCGGACCGGCGAGCGAGAGATCCCTTGGGCGACGACGACCGCTTCGACGATTGGCAACAGCTTGAGGACGACGAAGGGCGCGAACGCCGCGAGCGCGAACATGACGACGCCGACGAGGAGCGCGCCGATCTTGTCGTCATTGGTCGGGAGTCCGTTGGTGCCGCGGCGCAATGCTGATGCCGCGATCGCCAGCGCAATGGCGATCACGACCTTCGAGAACACCAGCGCGACGATCAGCTCGGCGAGTCGTTGCACGATGCGCCGGGCTGCGGGCCACACGAACGCCGCGTACGCCAACGGGCTGAGTGCGATCAGCAGATAGATGAGCGACGCGCGCACGAGGAGCTCGATCCAGAGCAAGAACGTGGCGACGACACCGACCAGACCGAGCAGGAAGACGACGAAGGTGGCTTGGTTGGCGAACAGGCCGGCCTTGGTCAGCGTGGTCATGACCTCCTTGGCGTTGTGACCGGCCTGGGTCTGTTCCAAGACGGTGTGGGCGAGCTCGTCGGTCGCGCCGAGCAGGACCTGGGTGACCCCGACCGTGGCGACGATCCCGAAGATCGCGGCAGCGACGTCCCGGGCGATGCGGCCGGCCAGGCGGGGCCCTTCTCCAGCGACGACGCCCTGGATGACGCTGACCAGGACGCACAGGAGCATCAGGCTGACGCCGAGACTGGCGACGACGCCGTAGGGCGAGTGGGCCTGGGGGCCGATGCCGCCGCCGGCGAACCATCCGCTGGCCAGATCGGGGGTCGAGGCCCGTTCGAGGAATCGCAGCACCGCTTCGACGAACCATGCGATCGCGTCGACGACCCAGCCAACCAGCCCGCCGACGACTTCGTCCCAGATCGCGCTGGTGGCCCGCCCGACGGTCTGGTCCCAGATCCAGCCGAGCCCGTCGAGGATGCCGTCGATGATGCCCATCAGATCGGCTCGCCGGTGTTGAACCGATGGAAGCCCCGCAACACGTCGGCCAGCTCGCGGGGCGTCGACGGCGTCTCCTCGGGATGGCCCATCGGGGTCGGGCCCTCGCGATGGTCCTCGGACCAGACCCGCCAGCCCTGATGCTGCCAGACCAGCTCGTAGGTGATGGTCGCCCACTCCGCCAGTGGCGCCACCAGTCCCTCAATCGAGAGGATGCCGACCCGCCACAGCGCGACCCGCGCCCGGTTCCGAGTGAATGCCTCGACGCGGGTCGCGAGCACACTCACGTGCCAGGTCAACGCGCCCGTGCCGCGCCGTGCGATTGCGTCCAACTCGTCGAACACGCCCGATTGCTGGGCGACGAACTCGTCGGCGACCTCGTCGGCGGCCAACGATCGCAGCGTGGCGGCTCGCTCGGTCGGGGTCTGATCGAGGATCGTCTGGCCGTGCCGCACCAGGTCGACCGCAAACGCGCGGGCACTGCGCCGCGTCGGACCATCATCAGCCGGCGGCACGCGAACGGTCGGTTGCTCGGGATCGGCCGGTTGACGAACCAGGCCTGCGGCGCCGAAACCGCACAGGCCGGTCACGACGACGACCGCGACGAGCGCACGCAGACGAATATGGATGCGACCCTCGGGCATCGTGCTCAGCCCCGAGACGCACTGAACAAGAGGTTGACCATCGCGGGTGCCACGCCGGTGATCGCGGCGCCGATCGCGCCGCCAATCACGATGTGCTTGCCCCGCGACGCGCCGACGTAGTTGCCGGCTTGCTGCGCGAGACCGAACATCGCCGCGCCGATCAAGATCGACCCGAGGCTTCCCCACAGGCCTACTTGGGCCGTCCAGTCGATGAGCCGTTGCAGGAAGCCCGCGCCCGGCAAGCCCTCCGAGGTTGGATTGGCGTCGACGTCGCCGAGCATCACCACGATCCAGGCCATCGACATCGCGTCCGGTCCTTTCCTCGGCGGTCGTGCCGCACAGCAATGCACCACCGCCCCCCAGCACCCCACACACCGATCTGGGCCGAGGGCTCCGTGGGTCACGAGTCGCCTTGTGGCGCGTGCTCAAAGGCGTCGCCGCGGGGATCGCCACGCTCGGACTCGCGCTCGTCTCAGTCGCTGCGCTCGCGCTAACGACCGCGCACACTCCGCCGCCGCAACCGGCCGGCGCCGCGATCGGAGACATCCCGCCCTCGCTCGTCCCCGTCTACCAAGCAGCAGCCGCAACGTGCCCCGGGTTGGACTGGACGGTCCTCGCCGCGGTCGGGTTCATCGAGTCACACCACGGCGGCGGCCGCCTCGATCCCGCGACCGGGCAGGTCGACCCGCCGATCCTCGGCCCACCCCTCGACGGCACCACCGGCCGCGCCCGGATCGTCGACCCGACCATGCCCGACGGTTGGGCCCACGCCCTGGGGCCGATGCAGTTCCTCTCGACCACCTGGGCCGCGTGGGCGCGCCTCGCACCCGGACGCCCCACCGGCGCGGTCCCCGACGTGCACAACGCATGGGACGCCATCTACGGCGCCGCCGCGTACCTGTGCGGCAGCGCCGGACGCATCGACGACATCCGCGCCGCGCTCTTTCGCTACAACCGCTCCAACGCCTACGTCGACGCGGTTCTCGCCAAGGCCGCCGAGTACCGCACGGCCGCCGACGCGGCCGCCGACGGATCACTCACCTGGCCCGTCGACGGGCCGGTCGTCTCCGGCTTCGGCCCGAGATTTCACCCGATCCTGCACATCGTCCGCATGCACGCCGGGATCGACATCTCCGCACCGTCCGGGGCCCCGATCGCCGCCGCGGCCTCCGGACACGTCACCAGCGCCGGCGGCGAGGGCGGCTGCGGGCTCACCATCACCCTCGAGCATCCAAGCGGGCTGCGGACCCGCTACTGCCACCTCTCGGCGAGCCTCGTCGCGGTCGGCGAGAGCGTCGCGGCCCGCCAGATCGTCGGCCTGGTCGGCGCGACCGGGCTCGCCACCGGACCCCACCTGCACTTCGAGGTCTACGACCACGGACAGCTCGTCGACCCCATCGCCTACCTCCCGGCGCGCTGAGACGAATCAGGTCGAGCCGCGCGGGCGACTCCGTTCGCGGGGACCGCTGCGCGCCGGCACCAGCTCCTCATACAAGGCGAGCGTGTCTGCGTGCAGGACCGCTTCGGGATCATCGGACTCCAGGCTCGCCAACAAGTCCCGAATTGCTGCTTCGACGCCGGCGAGATCACCCGCGACATGGAACGCGCGCATCCGGGCTTGGGTCAGCGGCTCGCTCGCCGGACAGCACCGCAACCCCTGCTCCGTCGCCCACAACGCGACCGCGGGCTCACCGAGCTCGAGTGCCAGATCGACCGCACGCAGCGCTGCGTCGGTGACGATCCGCTCCGCGTGCGCGACGTGCAGCTCCGCAAACGCCCACTCGTATCCCGCGGCTTCTTCGAAGGGACGCCCCCGGACCCGCCCCAGCGCGTCCCGCAACCCCTCGAGCACCAACAACGCCTCACCGTCGGCGCCAAGGGCCGCGCTCACCACATCCAAATCGGTGCCGACGCGCGGGGACAACCGACCCACCCGTTCCTCGACATGGGGCAACAACGGCTTGCCCGCGACGTCGTTGCCCAACGCCTGACGCGCGGCCCAGACCCGATTCCGCCACGTCTTCAGCCGTGGCGCCTGGTTCGGCCACAACGCGGCCTGGACCCGATCGTCGGCTGCGCCTTCGGGGTGACAGGCCAGGTACGCGATGAGCTCCAAGCTCTTGGCCGTCGCCGTGATCGCCGCGCCGTCACGGACGACCCGGACCGGGCCCAGCACCTGAACCTCCGCGACCCGACCGTCACCGGCGACTCCGGCCGCAACGGTCAACTCATCGCGGTCGGGCTCGGGTGCTGCGGGGGTCGGTGCGGCGTCGACGTGCACCTCGAACCGGTTGAGGAACGGCACCCGAACTCGCGTGTCCTCGACCTCGAGCTCGACGACGGCACCGACCGTCGTCGGCGCGTGACCGAGCACCGTGATCCCCTGCTTCGCGTGCCAGCGTCGATCGTTCGCGGTCATGAACTCCGGTGCGTCACAGATCGCGACCACCGGGCGCAGCGCCCCTGGGTCCGGGTCATGCGCCCGGGCCAGGAGCACCGTGGGCCAGCCCCGCGCGTCCAGCAACTCGTCGCACGTCCTCGCGAGGGCATCAAGGCGACCACGCGCCTCCAGCGACGACACTCCCACTTCCCCAATGCAGACCAGTTCCACTCGATCCGGATGGAGGCTACGGACCAGCTCGCCCACGACATGGTTGGCACGGACCGGGTCCCCGATCACTGCGATTGATGCGAAGGCTTCGAGGTGCAGCCAGAGCTCTCCTCGCGGCGTCGTCCCCAGCCGCGCCAACGCCGGCAACGCATCCGCCTCGGATGGTGCGTCCTGCTCCTCGATCGCGCGGCGTTGCGCGACCCAGACCCACCCCGACGGTGTGCGGGTCCAGGGCCCCCAGCCTCCTGGAGGCTCACGATCCCAGAACACCTCGGCCAACGTCGGACCAAGGTGAACGGCCAGCGGAACCGCGCTCACCCCCGTCTCGAGCAGCGCCGCGCTGATACTGCGCGCACACGCCCGAAGCCCACCCCGTGGCGGATCGACCACGGGCTCACCGCCCGGCTCGAACTCCGACGACGCCTCCGTTGGTGACGACTCGCCCCTCGGGAGCTGTGACTGCTCGACAAAGGCCGCGAGCACGCCCACACCGCCGCCCGCTGCAAACCACGCCAACAACTCGGTCGGATCGTGCACCACCGCGGCGACCAGCAACCCCACCTCGATCGCCACGACCGCGGCCAACGCCCGCGACACCCACCCGAGGACTGCCTCGGTCGCTGTCACAACATCGACCTCATCACGATCGCAGCCCCGCGACTGGCCGGGGCAAGAGCCCGGGCTCCCGATCAGCACATCGATGCGACCACTCGACGCGATCAGCAAGCCCGGGCTCTGCCATGGGGGAAACGCGTCATGCACGTTCCACAACGCGCTGACGCACCCACCAGTACCCGACAGGCTCGCCTGCGTGACAACGCGATGACGGCACTACACGGACTCGAAGCGCACGAGCACCCACGCGAACCACCCGAGCGGCGTCACCACCATCGTCACGCCCGACCCCAGGATCATCACCAGCCGAACCCGACGCGACAGTCGCGGGAGCAGACTCGCGAGCCACACGCCGACCGCCACGAGCATCACCCACTGCGCGACTGGCCCCGGTTCCCCGACCACTCGGTACAGGACAGGATCGGTGCTCAGACCGACGATGAACACGGCCGTGAGCAGCGCCACCGCATACCAGGTCACACACGCGGCCACGACGACACCCACTCGCCACGCCACGAGGATTCGCCGAGACACCGGCGGCGACGACAACGCAGGCGGTGGCGGCGGCCCCTGCGGTTGAAACGGCGGCGGACCCGAGTACTCCACGACACCACCTCTTCCTGTTGACGAACGAGGCGAACCCATCGACAGATCCCGACGACACCCGTGACACCCGACCCCTCGCCTAGGAGCCGTGCAGGAAGTCCGCCGAGGGCTGCTCCAAGCCCTCGGCGAGCGCGCGCAGCGTCTCCGCCACGAGCTCGATCACGTAGAACGGATCTCGTCCCTCGTCCCGCAGTCGCTGCGCGATCGGGAACGCGTCCGACGCGACCACCTCGAGCACGACATGGCTCACGGTCCCAACCAGCTCGGTCAACTGATCGGACGTCGCTCGGGGCTCCCCGGACATTCCATCGGATCGACGCGTAGCGTCATCCATCGCCGGTACCTCCTCAGTAGGTGCTGGCCAGCCCCCGGGCCGGTTGCCGCCGGCGCCGGGGGCACCTCATTGTCCTGACCGACGGATCGCCGGTCATCTGTTGCGACCCGCGTCGGCGGCGGGCGTGACGCCGACATCTGTGATGTGGGATCTCCGAACGCGTCGCGCCCTTGTGCAGCGAACCCGACCACGAGGTGAAGCATGGACACCAACACCACTGCTCCGACCGACTCGGATGTGGATCCCCTGAACGGAGCGATCGCTCGTCTGGCCGCCCGCGGCGAGCCACTCGTCTACTCCGTCACGGAGGTCGCCCGGCTTCTGGGCATCTCCCGTGGCCTCGCGTACGAGCTCGCGAAGCGTCGCGAGATCCCGACCATGCAGCTCGGCCGACGTTTGGTCGTGCCCCGGACGGCGCTGGCGTCGCTGCTCGCACGAGCATCCAGCCCGGATCCGGAGCCGCGCTCGCCCGAGGCCGCTCTGTCGCACGTGACACCCGCCGTCGGAAACCGCGCAGCGACCTGATCATTCGCCGGCCTGGTCGCGTCGTCGAAGTGGCGTGGACCGGGTCGCGTCGCCGGACTCACGGTCGAGGATGGATCCGATCGTCTCACTTGCCTGTCGGTCGCGCTCGGGCAGGAAGTGCGCATAGGTGTTGAGGGTCTGCGAGGGCGTCGCATGTCGAAGGCGCCCCGCGACCGTGCGCACGTCCTCACCGCTGGCGATGAGCTGCGTGGCGACGAAGTGGCGCGTCGCGTCCTTGAAGGAGAAGCCACTGAGTCCGAGTCCGTCGCGGATCCGGATGAACTCGTAGTTGACGTCCTTGGGCCATCGCGGGCGCGTACCGTCCGGAGCGGGCGAGAACAAGAAGGCGTCGTCACCGAGCGCGACGCCGCACGCGAGCGCAGTCTCGATGCACTTGCCTCGCCACGCGCGCAACAGCGCGGTGGTGCCGGGATCGATGCTGACGGTACCGTGTCGGTTCGTCTTCGTCGTGTCTCGCACGACCCGGACGTTGTCCTTGTTGCGAACGACCGAGCGGCGGATCGTGATCGACGCGCCGTCGAGATCGACGTCGCACCACTGCAACCCGACGACCTCACCGCGACGGGCCCCGGTCGCAGCCGCGACACGGAACAAGACCGCGAACCAGTCGTCGGCGCTTGCGAGCATGAGGGCGACGACCTCGGCCGGGACCGCCACGATCGGTCGACGCGCGTTGGTCGGCGGTGACGCGTCGTCGGCCACGTTCACACCGACCATCCCCCACTTGCGGGCCTGCTCGAGCGCCCCCCGGATGATCGAGTGCAGCTTGGCAATCGTGCCCGGCGCGAGGCCTTCCGAGTGCAGCCGTGCGTAGTAGCGGTCCAGGTCGCGGGCGCTCAGGCGCCGGACCTTCTTGGGTCCCAGCGCCGGGACCAGCCTCGTCCGGATCACGTGCCGGTACACGTCGACCGTGGACGGCGACAGGGTCGGCTCGCGCAGGTCGATCCACTCCTCCAGCACCGCTCCGAAGTCCTCGTCGGCGCTGCCGAGTCCCCGGTCATGGCGCTGGTGGCGCAGCTCGTCCCGGACCCGCTCGGCGTCGCGGCGGGCGCCGGCCACGGTGCGGCTGAGCTGTTGGAAGGAGCCGTCGGGGTTTCGCCACGACACGACGACCTCCCAACGGGAGGGTCCTACCGGTCGGATACCGTCGCGGAATCGGCCCTTGGCCATGTTCGTCCTCCTGCAGGCTGAAGTTGATGGGATGCTGATGGGACGCGGAGACCGCCCCACCCGTGACACCCCTGCTGACCTGCCTGAACGCGCCCCCCGGCCGGCGGCCGTGCTCCTCGACTTCTACGGCACTCTCGCCCGGGCCACCCGGTGGGTCGCCGTCGACGAGGTACTGGCCGAGCACGGGGTCGAGCTCGACGAGGAGGTCCGCCGGACGTTCTGGAACGACGGGCTCGACGGCATCGAGCACCTCGAGCACTCGCGCAGCCGCGACCACTACGTCGCGTGGCAGCAGGAGCGGATCCTCGCCATGCTCTCCGAGACCGACCTGCACCCCGGCGAGTACGACGAGGTCGTCGGCAAGCTCCGCAAGGGCAACGAGGCCCGGGTGCTGGAAGCCTACGACGAGACGGCCGAAGTGCTGCGAGCGCTCCGCTCGCGCGGCGTCGCGCTCGCCATCTGCTCGAACTGGGACTGGGACCTGGCCGAGGCCGTCGAGGAGGCCGGTGTCACCGACCTGGTCGACGTCGTCGTGTCGTCGGCGTGGGCTGGTGCCCGCAAGCCGCACCCGCGCATCTTCGGTGACACGCTCGACAAGGTCGGTGTCACGCCCGAACAGGTGCTGTTCGTGGGTGACACGTGGGGACCCGATGTCGTCGGTCCGCGCGCGATCGGCATGACCCCGGTGTACCTGCGCCGTGTCGGGCACTGGCCCGACGACACCGCCCCGCGCGACCTCGACGAGTCCGTCATCGTCGCCCCCGACCTCCGCATCCTGCTCGATCTCGTCCCCGAAGGGAGCACGTCGTGACCACCACGCTGCCCGCGACCGACACCACCCCGCCGCCGGTGGCCGCCACGCCGCCGGCCACACCCGACCTCGACGCCGAAGGGCTCGTCGCTCGACTGCGCGCCACCTTCGACAGCGGGAAGACCCGTTCGCTCGAGTGGCGTCGCTCGCAGCTCAAGGCCATGCGCAAGATGCTCACCGAGCGCGAGGCCGAGCTCCAACAGGCGCTGCGCGCCGACCTGGGCAAGCCGTCGCTCGAGGCCTACGGCACCGACATCGGCTTCACGATCAACGAGATCGACTACACGCTGCGGCGACTGCGCCGGTGGACGCGCGCCAAGCGCGTGTCGACCCCCCTGTCGACGAAGCCGGCGCGGGGGCGCATCATCCCGGAGCCGCTCGGCGTCGTGCTGGTGATCGCGCCGTGGAACTACCCGGTGCAGCTCTCCCTGGCCCCGATGGTGGGAGCGATCGCGGCAGGCAACTGCGTGGTGCTCAAGCCGTCGGAGGTCGTGCCGCACACGTCGAACGCGCTCGCGCACTTCATCCCCGAATACCTCGACCCGGAGGCGATCGCCGTCGTCGAGGGCGCGGTCCCCGAGACCAAGGCGCTGCTGGCGCAGCGCTTCGACCACATCTTCTACACGGGCAACGGCAAGGTCGGGCGGGTCGTGATGGAGGCGGCATCACGCAACCTCACGCCGGTCACGCTCGAGCTCGGCGGCAAGAGCCCGGTGATCATCGACGACTCGGCCGATCTCGAGGTCGCGGCGCGTCGCATCACCTGGGGCAAGTTCCTCAACGCGGGCCAGACCTGCATCGCTCCCGACTACGTGCTCGTCCCCCGCGCCAAGGAGGACCACTTCATCGAGCTCGTCCGCCGCTGCGTGTTCGACTTCTACGGCAACGAGCCGCAGGCGAGCCCCGACTACGCGCGGATCGTCAACGACCAGCACTTCAAGCGCCTGACCGGCCTTCTCGGATCGGGTAAGGCAGTCGTGGGAGGCGAGCACGACAAGGCGACTCGCTACGTCGCACCGACCGTGCTTCGCGGCGCCGATCCCGAGAGCCCGATCATGCAAGAGGAGATCTTCGGGCCGATCCTGCCGGTGATCCCGGTCGACAGCGTCGACGAGGCGATCACGTTCGTGAACGAGCGCGACAAGCCACTGGCGCTCTACGTGTTCTCGAAGGACGGGGCCGTCACCGACCGGGTGCTCCAGCGCACGAGCAGCGGCGGCGTGTGCGTGAACGCGACGTTGTTCCACGTCGCCGCTCCCGAGCTCTCGTTCGGCGGCGTCGGCGAGAGCGGCATGGGCGCGTACCACGGCAAGGCCAGCTTCGACGTCTTCAGCCACATGAAGCCCGTGCTGAAGAAGGCCAACAAGCCCGACCCCGACCTCGCCTACCCGCCCTACACGGAGAAGAAGGAGAAGCTGGTCCGGCGGTTCCTCTGATCGCCGCGCGCCGACGAGGAGGCGGGGACTTCCAGGATGACCGACTACGGCGCGTGGGCCGCCCAGCCCGGCGAGGTGCTGCACGACGGGTGGGAGCCGGCGACGACCGACCCCACCCTGCTGCGCGCATACGTTGACGGGTTCGTCGACATGAGCGAGCGCATCGCGACCGGGCGGGGCGGTCGGGTCCAGCGCGACGACCGGCTCTCGCTCGCGGACGCCGGCTCACCTGCCGCCTACCTCAACGCCGCAGTCGTCCTGCGTCCGCTCGAGGGTGACGAGGTCGGGGCGACGGTCGCCGCGGCCCAGGCGTTCTTCGCGGCCGGCGACGGTGGGCCGTGGGTCCTGCTGTCGCCGGTGCCGCTCCCGTCGCTCGAGCCCTTCGGGATGCGCGGCATCGGTCATCCACCGTTCATGGTCCGCGGACCGGGCGGCGAGCGGCGCGAGCCGCCGCCCGACCTCGAGATCGTGGAGGTGCGCGACGCCGAGGGATTTGCCCGTCTCGAAGGCGCGTGTCGCGACTTCTACCCGGTGCCCGAGATGATCGGGCACCCACCGGGATCGATGTTCTCGCCGACGCTCGTGGACGCGCCCGACTATCGGTGGTTCCTGGGAGTGGTCGACGGCGAACCGGTTGGCACCGCGATGGCGCACCGCAGCGAGACCTGCTCGCACGTCGAGTGGATCACCGCCGATCCGAACCGTCGGAAGCGTGGCTACGGCGAGGCGATGACGTGGGCGGCGACGGGCGCCTGGCCCGACCTTCCGGCCACCCTGATCGCCAGCGACGACGGACGGCCGACCTACGAGCGGATGGGCTACCTCGTCGTCAGTCGGGTCGCGATGTGGGCCGGCGCACGACGCCCGAGCTAGCCGTACGACCGCAGCTCGACCACGTTGCCGTCGGGATCGCGCACGTACAGGCTCGTCGCGTAGCCCTGCGCGCCGTACAGCCCGTCGGTCGGTCCGCTCACGACGTCGACCCGCCCCGACGTGGCGAGCGCGACGAGATCGGTGGGCTCGACGACCAGACAGAGGTGATCGACGTTGGTGCCGGTGCGATCACCGGCGAGCAGGTCGACGATCGTCGTGTCGTCGATGCGCACCGACGGGAAGAGGATCTCGCCGCGGCGCCACTCGTCGACCCGCTCCGGTGCGAGCCCGAGCTCGTCGCAGTACCACGCGAGCGACCGCTCCACGTCCGCGACGACGAGCACCAGATGGTCGAACCCGACGACCCGTACGACACCCATCAGCGCGACCCTAAGCGTTCTGGCGTCAGCAGACCGTGCTGAGGCGGGTCTGCTGACGCCGAAACGATCAGCCGCGCGGGAGGCCCAGGATGCGCTCCGCGATGATGTTGCGCTGCACCTCGGACGTGCCCCCGGCGATGGTCGCGGCGCCGCTCCAGAGCCACTGACGCTGCCACTTGCCGTCGCCGGGCGAGTCGGCCGCGCCCCGCCAGAGGGGAGCCGCATCACCGCACAGGTCGACCGCTCGTGCCGACATGGCTTGCGACATCTCGCTCCAGTGCAGCTTGATCCAGCTCGTCTCCGGTCCGGGCTCGATGCCCTGCGCGAGGCGAGACAAGGTCCGCCAGTTGTGCAGCCGCAGCACCTGGAGGTCGACGAACGACTGCACGAGCGCGTCCGACGCCGCGACCTCGTCGATCACGCCTCGGTCGCGGGCGAGCGCGAACAGCTCGGCGAGGAACACCTCGTGCACGACCTGCTCCTTGAAGGCGAAGATCGTCCCCCGCTCGTGCGACAGCGTCGTGCTCGCGACCGACCAGCCCTGGTGCAGACCCCCGACGAGCTGGTCCTCGGGGACGAACACGTCGTCGAGGAACACCTCGTTGAACTCGGCCTCACCCGTCACCTGCACGAGCGGACGGATCTCGATGCCGTCCGCCTCCATGTCGACGACCAGGTACGAGATGCCCGCGTGCTTCGGCGCGTCCGGGTCGGTGCGGGCGAGGCAGATCCCCCACCGTGACCACTGGGCGTAGCTCGTCCACACCTTCTGCCCGCTGAGCATCCAGCCGCCGTCGACGGGCTCGGCCCGGGTGGAGAGGGCCGCGAGGTCGGACCCCGCGCCGGGCTCGCTGAAGAGCTGGCACCACACGTCGGACGCGTCGAGGATCGCCGGGAGCCACCGGCGCTTCTGCTCGTCGGTGCCGAACGCGAGCAGCGTCGGGCCGACGTTGTTGACGCCGACCCGGTTGACGGGCTGCGGTGCCCGCGCCCGGGCGTACTCCATGTTGTAGATGGCGACCTCGATCGGCGACGCGCCGCGCCCGCCGTACTCCTCGGGCCAGTGGATGCCGACCCACCGGTCGGCGGCCAGTCGCGCCTGCCAGCGCCGGCCCCACTCGATCTCCTCGTCGAGCGTCTCGAAGCGCGGCGGCACCTCCAGGTTCGCCTCGAGCCAGGCCCGCACCTCCCCCGCGAACGCCCGCTCCTCCGCCGTGAACGCCAGGTCCACTACGCCCCCCACCCCTGATGCGTTGGAAGAGTCAGCGACAGCTGTTGTCGCTCGCTCTTCCGACGCGGGCTCCGCTGGGGGCGCATCAGAGGTCCCAGAAGCGCTCGCGCTGGTACTGCACGAACGAGTCGTGGAGCGCCTGCTCGTCGGCAGGTGTGAGCTCGCGGTAGGCGGCCTCGCCGCGGCCGCGCACGAACACCGGGTCGTCACCGACGCGATCACGGCGCCACTTCTGGTGCACGAGGGTGCGCTTCACGATCTTGTTGGTGCCCGTCGTCGGCGGGTCGAGCATGACCCGCACGTAGCGCGGCCGCCACTTCGGACCGATCGCCTCCTGGGCATCGAGCCAGGCGGCGAACTCCTCGGGGTCGAACGACCCACCGTCGCGCAGCACGATGCCCGCCATCACCTGGTCACCCGCCTGGTCGTCGGGCACGCCGTAGACGGCAGCGAGCACGACGTCGGGGTGTTGACCGATCGTCGACTCGATCGGCTGGGCGGGGAAGTTCTCGCCGTCGACACGCAGCCAGTCGGCGTTGCGGCCCGCGAAGTAGAGGTACCGGTCGTCATCGAGGTACCCGAGGTCGCCGGTCCAGTACCAGCCGAAGCGCAGCGTCTTCTCGTTGGCCTCGTCGTTGTTGTAGTAGCCCTCGAACGGGCCCGCGCCGGCGGTGTTCACGATCTCGCCGACGCACTCGTCGGCGTTCACGAGGCGGCCGTCGGCGTCGAACCGCGCCCGGGCCAGCTCGTTGCCGTCCTCGTCGACGACCTTGACGTTCTCGCCCGCGAGGCCGAGGGCACCGGCGCGCTGCTCGGCGTCGCGATTCACCGCCACGCCGCCCTCCGTCGCGCCGTACGCATCGATCACCTCGACGCCGAAGCGCGTGGCGAACCGGTCGACCACCTCGGGCGACCCTTCGTTGCCGAACGCGACGCGCAGCGGGTTGTCGGCGTCGTCGGGCTGCTCGGGCGTCGACAGGATGTACGCGAGCGGCTTGCCCGTGTAGTTGAAGTAGGTCGAGCCGTAGTGACGGATGTCGGAGAGCCAGCGCGACGCGCTGAACTTGCGCGCCAGGCCCACGGACGCGCCGTAGACGATCGACGGCGCCCAGCCGACCATCAGCGCGTTCGAGTGGAACAGCGGCATGCAGATGTAGCCGGTGTCGTCGGGACCGAGATCCATGATGATCCCCATCCGGTTGCCGGTCACCAGGAACCGCCGCTGCGTGCAGATCACCGCCTTCGGTGCGTCGGACGTTCCCGACGTGAAGATCAGACCCCAGAGCGCATCGGGTCCGGGCTCGACGCCGGCATCGCTCGCGTCGACCCCGCCGAGCGCGTCGTCGAGGTCCGCGCCCAGCTCGATCGCGGGATCGTCGGCGTCGGGGTAGCGGTGCGACACGAGCACCTCGGGGAGCCCCGCGGCGATCGGCTCGAGCAACGGGAGGTGGCGCGGCTCGCTGAGCACGAGATCGCAGTGCGTGTGCTGCACGTCGCGCAGGAGGTGCTCGTCGCGACGCGTGTGGTTGAGACCGATGACCGCCGCACCCGCGAGCGCTGCACCACCGAGCGCGACCAGGTACTCGGGAGTGTTGTCGAGCAGGACCCCCACGTGCACGCCGCGGTCCGGTCGCTTCGGCACTCGCGTGAGCAACAGGTTGGCGAAGCGGTGGCACTCGTCCACGTACTCGGCATGCGTCCACACGCGGTCGCCGAAGCGCATCGCCGGCCGATCGCGCACGTCCGGATCAGCCGCGTTGCGGCGAAGGAGCGCCGCGGCGTCCGCGGCCGGCATCGGCGCCTCACCCGGCGCCGGCGCGTTGCGCACGCGCTGCCCTCCGCCTCCCTGGTCCCCCCCTGATGCTGACACGTGCGTCAGGTTATGGGTTCGAGCATGACCACCGGGATCTTGCGCTCGGTCGCCTCCTGGTACTCGGCGTAGGTGTCGAGCGTCTCGACGAAGCGGGGCCAGTGCTCGGCTCGCTCGGCAGGGGTGGCGTCGCGGGCCTGCACCGCGGTGGTCCGCGGGCCGTCCTGGACGCTGGCCGACGGGTCGGCCCGGAGGTTGAGGTACCAGGCCGGGTTCGCGTCGTGGCCCCCGTTCGACGCCGCGACGACCCAGCCCCGGTCCCGATGGTCGGCGTCGATCGGCAGCCCGACGAGCGGCCAGGTGCGGTCCTTGCCCGTCTTGCGACCCTTCGTGGTGAGGAGGATGAGTGGCTGGCCGCGGAACTTCGCGCCCACGCGACCGCCCGACAGCTGCACGAAGCCGCGGTGGATCACAGAGAAGCCCTTGCCGAGAGGCTTCGGCAGTCGCACGAGCGGGCTCGCCACGATGTCGACGCTACCTGGCGCTCGTGACCGACGTCGCGGGACCGGCGTGGCGGATGAGGGCGCTGCGTAGACTCCGCGCCGCATGGAGGACCGCCTCACGTCCGGGCTCTACCTCGAGATGACCGACTCGATGACGCCCGACGAGTACGCCGACACCCGCGTCCCCGACGTGCTCGCGCTCGACGGCGTGGAGCGGGCGACGTGGTGGCGCAACCTGAAGCGCGACCGGCGCGACCTGCCGAGGGTCCTCGACGAGTTCGACACGCTCGGCGTGTACGAGATCGACCGGTCGTTCGTGGCGCCCGACGATGTGCCCGAAGGCATCGTCGGCCACCACTTCTGGCGGACGGCGCGGCCCGGGCAGGGGCGACTGACCGGCCGGCCGACGGTCGGGCTGTCGTTGGTGCTCATCAGCCCGACCGACGCCGCACGCGCTCAGGAGCTGCGCGACTGGGGCGACTTCGTCCACATCAGCTGGATCGCGGCGGTCGGAACACCCGGTTACACGATGATCACGCCCTACGAGAACGCCACGGGTGGCGACCCGCGGTTCATGCACTTCTACGAGATGGACACCGACGATCCCGAGCACTCGTTCAAGCTGATGACACCACTCGTCGAAGCCCGCTTCGGCGTGCAGGGCACTCCCGAGTTCCAGCACTGGGGCTGGCACGACGCGCTGCGCATCATGTACGTGAACTCGTTCGCCCGCGTGGGTGAGCGAGACGGCGAGCGCACGTCTTGACCGACTTCTTCGACGTCGTCCATCGTCAGCGCGCCTGTCGCCACTTCGGCGAGCAGGACGTCGACGACGAGACGATCGGCCGCGTGCTCGACGCGGCGACGTTCGCGCCGAGCGCCGAGAACCGCCAGCCCTGGGAGTTCGTCATCGTGCGGGACCCCGACACGCGAGCGGCGATCCACGACCTCACGGAGCGGGCGTGGACCGGCGGCGCACGAGACTTCTCGGCCCAGCGCCTCGACGAGAAGATGCTGGAGGAGGTCGACCGTGGCGTCACGGGCGGCGGGTATCGCACGGCGCCCGTCGTGGTGGTCGTCGCGGCCGACACGGAGCGCTGCCTGGAGGTGACGATCGCGTCGTCGATCTTCCCGGCGACCCAGAACCTGCTGCTCGCCGCCACGGCACTCGGTCTGGGCTCGGCCCTGACGACCCTCACGACCGCGTTCGCCACCGAGCTGCGCGACCTGCTCGGCCTTCCCGAGCACGTCGTCCCCCAGGTCGTCGTTCCCCTCGGCCACCCGGCGAAGCGCCTCGGCAAGCCCCGCCGGGAGCCCTTCGCCGACCACACCCACCGCGACCGCTACGGCACCCCCTGGTAACCCTCCCTCGCGACACACGCCGCCCCCTCTGTGTGCTGCGTTGGAAGACTCAGCGACAACAGGTGTCGCTGAGTCTTCCGACGCACGGGGTGTCGGTGCGGGTCGATGCGGGTCGATGCGGGTCGATGCGCGGATCAGCGCTCCGGCAGCGAGACGCGTCGGCCGGTCGTGGCCGACTCACGGATCGCGTCGAGCACCCGCGTGTTCGCGACGCCGTCGGCGAACGTCGGCACCGGCACCGTCTCCGGGAGCGGGTCGCCGATGACGCCCGCGCGCAGGGCCTCGCAGAGGCGCGTGAACGGTCCGAGCTCGAGGTGGGTGAAGCGGTGCCGTGGGTCGTCGCTCTCGTCGGGGGCGCTCGGCAGCACCAGGTCATCGGGCATGGGCAGTGGGCGCGCGCCGTCGGCGTCGGCGATCCACGCGACGTCGTCGTCGAGCCAGACGCTGCCCGTGGTGCCGGCGACGCGCGTCATCCCCGCATAGGGACCCCAGGCCGCGGCAGTCTGCTGGAGCACGCCGTCGGCACCCGACGCGAACCGGCACCGCACCGTGAACGAGTCCTCCGCCACGTCCTCGCGCGCCGACACGACGCTCAGCGACGCGTCGACCTCCACGATCTCGCCGAGCCAGCTCCGAACCTGATCGACCACGTGTGACCCCGACGCTCCCAGCCAGCCACCGCCCGACTCCGGGTCGAACCACCAGTCGGGCACCGGCGTGCTCGGGTCCGCGACGAGCGGGACGTGCTGCACCAGGCTGGCGAGACCCGGCTGCCCGATCGCACCGTCGGCGATGGCGCGCCCGAGCACCGCACGTTCGGGCGCCCACCGGAACTCGTGACCGACGAGGTGGGTGACGCCGGCGCGCTCGGCGGCATCGAGCATGCGCGCCGCCTCGCCGACGTCCAGCGCGAACGGCTTCTCGCACAGGACGTGCTTGCCCGCTTCGGCGACCGCGAGCACCAGGGCGGCATGCGTGTGCGGCGGCGTGGCGATCGTGACCGCGTCCACGTCGTCGCGCGCGAGCACCGCGTCGACGTCGACCGTGGCGACCGGGACGCCGAGTCGCTCGGCTCGACGTCTGGTCTTCGCCTCGTCCCGGCCCACGAGCGCCACCACGTCGAAGCCCGCAGCCCGCAGCGCAGGCACGTGGACCCGACAGCCGAACCCGGTGCCGACGACGGCGGCCCCGGGCGTCATCAGTACCCCTCGTCGGGATCGACCACCCCGTGGAGCGGCTCGCCGGCCTGGTACCGGCGCAGGTTCTCGAGGAAGCCGGCACGGATGCGGGCGAACGCGTGCGGGCCCGACCACGAGACGTGAGCCGAGAGCCGCACCTTCGGGTGCTCGTACATCCAGTGACCGGCAGGCAGCGGCTCGGGCTCGACCGTGTCGAGCGAGGCGCGCGCGACCCGGCCGTCGTCGAGCGCGACGCGCAGCGCGTCCTGGTCGACCAACGTGCCGCGGGCGATGTTGACGAGGTGCACGCCCGGCTTCACCTGGGCCAGCACGTCCGCATCGATCAGGTTGGTCGTCGCCGCGGTCGCGGGCGCGGCGATCACGAGATGGTCGGCGGTGGCGACCAGATCGGGGAGGTCCTTCGCGATCTCGACGCCTTCGAGCACGTCGCGGGTCGGGTTGCGCTTGAGCGCCCGCACCCGCATGTCGAACGCGAGGGCGCGGCGGGCGACGGCGGTGCCGATGCCGCCCAGGCCCACGAGCCCGACCGTCTTGCCGGCGAGCTCACCGAGCTGCGCGATGTTCCAGCGCTCGGGCGGCTCGTGGAGCCACGTCGCCGGGAAGTCCTTCTCGAACGCGAGCATCGCCCCGAGGACGAACTCCGAGATCGGGATGGCGCTGATGCCACGCGAGCAGGTGACCGTGCGCCCCTCGAGGACGTGCCGGGGGATGTTGTCGACTCCGGTCCCCGGAAGGTGCAGCCACTCGAGCCCGATCGCGTCGAGGTCGTCGAACACGGGGTGCTCGAACCACAACGCGAACATCACTTCACCGTCGGGCGGACCGGAGTAGTCGCTCGCACCGGGCACCGCGACGACCTCGACGTCGGGCGCGGCCTGCGAGATCTCGGCGGCGACGACGTCGCCCCACATGTTCAGGACTCGAAGCGCACCGTCACCCATTGCGGCAGTATGGACGAGCCGGCGGAAGGATCGCCATGTCCGGTGCCGAGGCAGGCCCACCCCGTCTGTGGGACGCCGACAACCACTACTACGAGGCGCGCGACTGCTTCACCCGCCACCTCGACCCCGCGTTCGCCGAGCGCGCGGTGCGGGCCGTCGCGTCGCCCGACGGCGATCACGGCATCGTGGTCGACGGTCGGCCGTTCACGTTCCTCGCCGACTCGTTCCGTGACACGGTCGCCAAGCCGGGCGCTCTGCGCGAGATGCTGCGCACGATGAGCTCGGGCTCCCCCGTCGAGTCGAACGCGATCGAGCCGATGCAGCCCGCCTACGTCGATCGCGACGCACGGCTCACGCTGATGGACGAGCAGGGTGTCGAGGCCGCCGTGCTCTTCCCGACGCTCGCGGTGTGCGTCGAGCACTTCCTCAAGCACGACGCCGAGCTGCTCTACGCCAGCTTCCGCGCGTTCAACGAGTGGCTCGACGACGACTGGGGCTTCGACCGGGACGGACGGATCTTCGCCGTACCGCTCCTCTCGCTGCTCGACGTCGAGCTCGCGGTCGCGGAGCTCGAACGAGTGCTCGCCGCCGGCGCCCGCGCGATCGCGCTTCGCCCGGGGCCGGCCTACGGCCGGTCGCCGGCCGATCCGCACTTCGACGGCTTCTGGTCCCGGGTCCACGAGGCGGGGGTCCCGGTGTGCTTCCACATCGGCGAGTCGGGCTACAACGAGCTGTACAGCGTGGCGTGGGGCGAGGACCCGAACCCGCCGTCGCACGGGCAGTCGGCGTTCCAGTGGACGTCGTTCTACGGCGACCGGCCGATCATGGACACGTTCTCCGCGCTGGTGCTGCACAACCTGTTCGGCCGCTACCCGGGCCTGCGCTGCATGAGCGTCGAGAACGGCTCGTTGTGGGTGCCGTACCTGCTCGCGGCGATGGACAAGATGCACGGGATGGGACGCAACGGCCCGTGGCTCGGCGGCCGGCTCGACGGGCGACCGAGCGAGATCTTCCGCGAGCACGTGTACGTCGCGCCGTACCACGAAGAGGACGTGGTCACGCTGGCCGCCCGCATCGGTGACGATCGTGTGCTGTTCGGCTCCGACTTCCCCCACCCGGAAGGACTCGCCGAGCCCGCCGACTTCGCCACCCGGGTCGAGCCCCTCGGCCCCGAAGCAACGACCCGCATCATGCGCACCAACCTCCGCACCCTCCTCCACGTCACCTGACGCCTTCACGCGCCGCACGAGGGTCGCGTCAGGGCATGAGGGAGAGGAGGTGGGCTCGGAGGTCGACTGCCCAGGTGACGGGGTCGTCGAGGGGCCAGCCCTGCTCGGGGAGGTCGAAGTACTCGACCGAGAGGCTGCCCTGGTAGTCGAGCTCGTCGAGTCGGCGCAGCACGGCCGCGAAGTCGACGACCCCTCGGGGGTCGTCGACGTGCACCTGGGTCGATCCGGCACATCCCTGCCGGAGCTGCACGTGGTCGGCGTGCTCCAGCAGCTCGATCGGGTCGCCGCCCCAGTCGGCGACGTGACCGGTGTCGACCAGCAGCCGCAGCCCGGGCACCGCTTCCTGCATGGCGCGCACCGTCTCGATCGAGTGCACGACGGCCCCCGCCCATGGCTCGAGCAGCGCGCCCGGTGAGCGCTGCCACCACCGAACGGCGCGGTCCCACATGCCTGGCTCGTCGCGTGGCGCGGGCGTCGAGCACCACCCCGGCTGCGGCTTCGGGAACGACGTCGGACACCCGACCGGCAGCACCAACGTCGACGGGTCGACATCGACGAGGACGTCGATGTGCTCGAACCCCAGCGCCTTGGCGTGACGGTCACGGTCGGCCTCGGGCTCGCCCCAGAACGTGACGTCGACGACCCCGAGCCGATACCGGCGGGTCACTGCGCTACTTCTTCTCGTACCCCATGCCCGACGGCATGGTCATGCCGACGTGCTGCAGGTGCTGCCCCAGCACCTGGTCGAAGTGCTCCGCCACCAGCTCTGGGGTCCACCCGCCGTCGCGCCACATGAACGCGACCTGCTTCGGGTGCTGGAAGATCGTGTACGCGAAGTCGGTGCGGCCGAGGATCTGACCGTTCACGTGCCCGGCCCGCTCCGAGGCCAGGAACGCGACCAGCGGCGCGTTCAACGACGGGTCGGACTCCGGGGGCGGCGCCTCTCCCGAGCGCTCGAACAGCCCCGCGGTCATCCGCGTGTTGCCCGCGGGCGCGACCGCGTTCACCGTGATGCCGCTCTTGGCGAGCTCGAGCGACCAGATGAACGTCATCCCCATCAGCGCGGCCTTCGCGGCGCCGTAGTTGGTCTGCCCGAAGTTGCCCCGGATCCCCGCCGACGACGTGACGTTGATGATCCGGCCGTAGCCGGCCTCCTTCATCAGCGGCGCGGCATGACGGGCGCAGTTGAACGACCCCTTCATGTGCACCGCGACGACCGCGTCGAAGTCGTCCTCGCTCATCTTCACCAGGGTGCGGTCGCGGACGATCCCCGCGTTGTTGACGAGGATGTCGATCTTGCCGAACGAGTCGACCGCCGTCCGGATGATCCGCTCCGCGCCGGCGAAGTCGGTGACCGAGTCGTAGTTGGGCACGGCCTCCGAGCCGAGCGCCTCGATCTCCTTGCACACCTGGGCGGCCGGGTCTTCGTCGGTCCCCTGTCCGTCGAGCGACACGCCGACGTCGTTGATCACGACCTTGGCGCCCTCGCTCGCCATGCAGAGCGCGAACTCGCGCCCGATGCCACGCCCCGAACCGGTGACGACCGCGACCTTGCCGTCGAGCATCCCCATGTCGAACCGTCGTCCGCGCGCTCAGCCGCAGGACGCGGTCGCGGTGCCGGTGAGCACCTGGACGCCGTCTTGGTTGGTCGCCGTCGTCTCGAGGTCGACGAGCTGCTGCCCGTCCTCCTCGCGCTTGCCGGTGACCTTGGCCGTGAAGGTGATCGTGTCGCCGGGCCAGACCTGCTTCGCGAAGCGAACCTGGAAGCGGCGCAGCGCCTCGGGGCCGAACCAGTCCTTCACCACCCGCGCCTGGAGGCCGGCGGTGAGCATGCCGTGACCGAACACCGAGGGGTTGCCGACCTGGGTGGCGATCGTGTCGTCGTGGTGCATCGGGTTGAAGTCGCCCGACGCCCCGGCGTAGCGCACGAAGTTGGTGCGGGTCAGGCCCTCGACGACGAGCGGGGGCGCCTCGTCACCGACCGAGATGCTGTCGTAGGAAGGAGTCGTCATGGCCGCGCAGGATATACGGATCCGGCCCGAAAGGTGACACGAGCGTCACCTGACTCGTAGCCTCTCGCCGATGAGCCGGACGCCCGCGCGCGCAGGGGCGCGAGGAGGCGCACCGACGGAGGGGCGGGAGCTGCGGGCTCGCGGCAAGCGGACCCTCGCCAAGGTGCTCGACGCGGGTGCCCGCGTGTTCGCCGACCGCGGCTACCACGCGGCGCGGGTCGACGACATCGTGAAGGCCGCCGCCGTGTCCCACGGCACCTTTTACCTGTACTTCTCCTCGAAGCAGGACCTGTTCCACGCGGTCGCAGAGGGCATCGCGGGCGAGATGGTCGCGCTCGCCCGCCAGCTCCCCGCGCTCGACGGCGAGGACGGCGCCGACTCGTCCGACTTCCGCGCCTGGCTCGAGGACTTCAACGATCTCTACGCGCGCCACGGCAAGTTCATCCGCACCTGGACCGAGGCCGAGGTCGTCGACAGCGAGATGGGGCGCACCGCACGCGACCTCGTCGCCGAGTTCTCGCGCCAGCTCGCGACCCGGGTGCGGACGGCGGCCCCCGACCTCGACGCCGGCACCGCGGCGTTCGCCCTGGTCTCGATGATCGAGCGCACCACGTACTACGTGCAGTCGCGCCAGCTCCCGGTCGACCCCGCAGCCTCGCTCGACGTGCTGGCGGCGGTCACCCACGCCGCGCTGCACGGAGCCCGCGAGCCGGTCGCCTGAGCGACCGCTCACCGCGATCACGGTGGCGGGGCGCCCGCCGCCGGCCCGCCACCGGTGCTACCTTCCCTGACGCATACGTCAGTTCAGCCGAGCAGCGCTTCGGCGGAGCACCAGACAGAGGGGGGAACATGCGTCGACGGATGATCGTCGCACTCATGGGGGTCCTGGCCGCGAGCGCGCTCGTGCTCGGGACCTCGGTAGGAGTGGGCGGAGCCCAGGCAGAGGAGCCGCCGAAGGCGGCCAACTGCGCGGGGAAGACCAAGAAGAAGGCCATCAAGCAGATCAAGCAGGCCTACGACCACTTCCTCGACTACGAGACGGCCGACACGGCCGACGAGAAGATGCCCTACATCCAGTGGATGAGCGGCGACGAGGTCAGCCCGGCGTTCCAGGCGCAGTTCCAGGCCAGCAGCGAGGCGAACGCAGCCGCTGCGTCGACCACGTCGGTGAAGGTCAACAAGGTCAAGTGCACCGGCAAGAAGACGGCCGACGTCGACTTCGACCTCGTCCTCAACGGTGAGGTGACGCCCGACCTCGCACCGCCCGGTGACGCGCTCATCGACAGCGGCGTGTGGAAGGTCAGCGGCCTGACGCTCTGCAACATGCAGGCGCTCGGCGACCCGCTGATCCTCGAGTCGGGTCCGTGCTCGGAGATCACCCTCGATGGTGAGCCGACCGACGTGACCGCCAACACCGCGTAGCTCACAGCACCACGAACGCGCGTCGGGGCCGCCCTCCGGGGCGGCCCCGGTCGCGTCCGGCTCAGCCGGCGCCGTTGCCGGTGGGGACCTCGCCGTGCACCGCCGGCAGCACGCGCTCGCTCACGTCGCCGAGCTCGTCGACCGGACCCGAGAGCGCGACCCGCCCCTTCGAGACGACGACCACGTCGTCGGCGAGCGTCAACGCCTGGTGCACGTGCTGCTCGACGATGAGCAGGGACGTGCCCGACTCGCGGATCGTGGAGAGCGTCTCGTAGACCTCGTCGATGATCACCGGCGCGAGGCCGAGCGACAGCTCGTCGGTGATCAGCAGCTTGGGCTCGTGGACCAGCACCCGGGCGAGCGACAGCATCCGCTGCTCCCCGCCCGACAGCGTCCCCGCGATCTGCTTGCGCCGCTCCCCCAGACGCGGGAAGCGCTCGTACGCGTCACGCAGCGCCCGCCGCCAGCCGCTGCGCCCGAAGACCTGGCGGAACGTGAGGGTGAGGTTCTCCTCCACGGTCAGCGACGAGAAGACCGACCGCCCCTCAGGGGCGTGCACGATCCCGATGCGGGCCATCTTGTAGGCCCGCATCCCGGTGATGTCCTCGCCGCGGTACAGCACGTGACCGCTCGACGGCTTCAGCAGCCCGCAGCAGACCCGCACGACCGTCGTCTTGCCCGAGCCGTTGGAGCCCAGCAGCGCCAGCACCGACTGCTCCCGGATGGCGAACGAGACCCCGAAGAGCGAGCGGAAGGGCCCGTAGCTCGCCTCGATGTCGCGCAGCTCGAGCAGCGGGACCGCACCGTCCGACGCGGTCGCCGCGGCTCCGGCCGCGACGCCGGTCTCGGTGGGAGGCGCGGTGCCGCTCACACGATGTCCCCGAGGTAGGCCTTGCGCACCGCGGCATCGCTCAGCACCTCGTCGGTCGGGCCCGCGGCGATGCGGGTGCCGAAGTCGAGCACGTAGAGACGGGTCACGAGGCTCTGCACCATCTCGACGTCGTGCTCGACGAGCAGCACCGCGAACTCGTGCTGACCCTGGACGTGCGCGAGCCGCTGCGCGAGCGCGGCCGTCTCCTTGACGTCGAGTCCAGACGAAGGCTCGTCGAGGAGGAGCAGCTTGGGCCGGGTCATCAGCGCCCGTCCCAGCTCGACGAGGCGGCCACGCCCGAGGCTCAGCATCTCGACGGGTCGGTCGGCCTCGCGCTGGAGCCCGAGCAGCTCGATCATCGCGTCGACCTTGGCCATCTCGTCGGCGGTGGGGTTGGACATCCCGAGGAGGTCCTTCCACAGGTGCCCCGACCGGTTGCGTTGACGCTCCGCGACCAGGAAGTGGTCGCGCACGGTGGTCCCCGCGAAGAGCTCCAGCCGCTGGAACGTCCGCCCGAACCCGAGGCGCGCCCGCTTGTAGACGGGGAGCCCGCTGATCTCCTGCCCGTCGAACACGACCGTGCCCTGCTCCGGCCGCAACATGCCGAGCAGGCAGTTGAACAGCGTCGTCTTCCCGGCGCCGTTGGGCCCGATGAGCCCGACCATCTCGCCGTGATCGACGTCGAGGTCGACGCTGTTGAGCGCGGTGATGCCCGCGAACCGCTTCGTGATGCCCGACGCCTCGAGCAGGCGCGGCCGGGCCCACTCCGCGGGCGGCTCCGGCCGCGGTGTGACCGCCGTCATGTCGCACCTCCGGTCGGAGCGGGCACCGCGGCCGCGGCCGAGGGGGCTGCGGTCGCGTCACGGACCGCCGACGTGTGCTCCTCCGGTGGCTCGAAGTCCTCGCCACCGATCGCGAGCTCGTTGCACGCGCCCTGCACGGTCGCGACCCACTGGGTCCACACGATCACGAACACGCACGTGAGGAAGAACACCGGCCAGCCCGACGGCGGGAAGCCCTGGTCGAAGATGCTGCCTTCGGTCGAGCCGGTGAGGGTCGTGCGCTGGAAGAGCAGCGCACCCGCGATCACGAACCCGGCCGGGGCCCGTCCGACCTTCCAGTCGGTCGGTGACGTGAGCCACCCTCGCTTCCCGGCGATGCGCGCGACGTGCGTGGGCAGCAAGAAGAACGCGACGACGGCGATCCCGGCCGGGATGCCGACGAGCACGCAGTCGAGCAGGCTCCCGCGCAACGGCCAGCCCTGCTCGTTGAAGAACCAGCCCACACCGGCGCCGACCGCACCACCGGTGAGCAGGAGCCACAGACCGTTGGCCACGCCGCCGTCGCGCCGCAGGACGTGATCGGTGCGGAAGATCCAGTACAAGGCGAAGAGCAGGCTCGGAACGATGAAGCAGAGCAGCGTGGTGCTGTGCACCGCGACCCAGTCGCCGTCGATCGCGCTGCGCACGAGCACGTAGACGAAGTACAACGCCGGACCCGCGATCACCGGCACCGCCACCTGCCACACGGGTCGGTACTCCGCGGGCAGGCTCCCCCGCTCCTTCATCGAACGGGCGCGCTCGTTGAGGGCGCGCTGACGGATCTGGGCGAGGATGTTCTTGCGGGTCTGGAACTCGACGACGCCTTCCGGGTGTCGGGCATAGGTGATCGCACCGAGACCGAAGAACACGATCGCGAACTCCGGGCGGAACCCGAGCTCGCCGAGAAGCCACGCGAACACCACGAAGCTGATCGCCGCGTTCGCCGCGCCGTCGACCGTGCGGGCGCCGAGGGTGACGACCAGCACGACCCACACGATGCCGAGGATCGAGAACGTCTCGGCCGGCGTGGCGTTCTCGAAGTGGAGCGTGAGCATCCCGCCGCCGAGGCCAGCGATGCCGGCCGCGAGCGCGAACAGGATGATGCGCAGGCTCATCGCGTTGATGCCGACGGAGGCCGCCGCGGGGTCGCTGCCGCGCAGCGCGGCGAGCAGGCGGCCGGTGGTGCCCCTGCGGATCAGGATGACCGCGAACCCGACGACCGCGAACACCCCGAAGACGAACATGAACCAGACGTGGTCGCCCTGGAGCCAGTCGGGTCGCTCGACCTGGATGCCGGACGCGCCGCCGATGATGCCCTCGCGTCGGAAGATCGTCTTGTCGGCCATCAGTGCGAAGGCCAGCGTCGCGAGCGACAGGTAGAGGCCCGACAAGCGGGTGGCGGGTCGTCGTCGCACGCGTCCGATCAACGCCGGGAGCGCGTCGATGAGGAGCACGAACGCCGCGCCGACCGCGGCCGCGACGATCGCGCCGATGATCAGGCCCCACATGACGGGGACCCCGGCATCGCGGAACAGGTTTGCGAGCGTGAACGCGCCGAACGAAGCGAACGTCGCCTGCGCGAGCGAGATCTGACCGCCGAGACCGGTGAAGATCGTGATCGACAGGAAGATCGTCGCGAGCACGAACGCGTAGGTCAGGCGATCGACCCAGATCGAGCTGACGAGCGTGTTCATCACGAGCAAGAACCCGAGGATGAACACCGGGAACATGATCTTGGTCGTCTTCTTGAGCCGCTCGTCCTTGTACTCGTGCGCCATCGCCGGCGGTGGCGGGTCGACGCCCGCCAGCGGGTCGGTCGCGGCCTTACCCTCCCGCAGCTTCGGCCAGAAGACCAAGAGCAGGAAGAGCACGAGGAACGGGAGGGTGGGCTGGAGGTCGTCGGCGATGTTGGTGCCGCCGACGACATCGGGCAGCGCGCGCGCGCCGATGCCGATGAGCAGCGCTCCGACGAGTGTCATCGGGATGCTCGTGAACCGCCCGACCGCAGCAGACGCGATCGCCGCCACGATCAGCAGCTGGTAGATCGTCCCGTTGATCTCGAAGTACTCGGCGGCCAGCAGCACTCCGGCCAGACCGGCGATCGTGCTCGAGAGCATCCACGCGACAGCACCCACCCGATCCGCGTCGACGCCCGCGAGCTCGACCATGCGCGGGCTCTCGACGACCGCCCGCATCTGGAGCCCGATCGGCGTGTAGCGGAACAGCAGCCCGAGCACGACCACCGCGACGACGGTGAAGATGATGATGACCAGCGCGTTGGCGCCGATCGTGTAGTCACCGAAGAGCTCGATGGAGCGTTCGTCGATGCCGATCGTCGGCGCGAGGCTCGGCGGGAACGGTGCCGGGACCGGGCTGAAGATCGCCTTCACGATCTCGGGGAACGCGATCAGCAGACCGAGGGCGGTGACGAGCTTCACCTGCCACGACGCGGTGCGCATGTGCCGGAACAGCGCGCGGTCGAGCAGCAGCCCGATCAGCGGTGACACCACGAAGATCGTGACGACGAAGGCGAGCCACGTCGGCCACTCGTGGTTGCGCACCCGGTCGAAGAAGAACCACGCGGAGAAGAACGCCTGGCCGCTGAACGCGAGGTTGAAGACCCCCGACGTCTTGTAGGTGAGGACGAGTCCGACCGCGACGAGGCCGTAGATGCACCCGATGGGCACACCCTGGATCACCCATTCGACGAGCTGGTCCACGAGCGCGTGTGACCTCCGTGCGAGCGCCTACGCGCCGTCGGGCCGCGTCAAGTGGTGGCCGTCGGGTCGGTCTCGCCGGCCTTCAAGGGCAGGTAGAAGGGATCCTCGAGGGTCGGCGGACGCGGGTTGTCGGGGAAGCACACGAAGGGCTGGCCCGGCTTGCCGAAGATCGGCTTGAACTTGCCGTCGACCACCTCGACGTAGGCATCGCACGCCCGCTTGCCCGGTCCGTGACCACCGCCGTAGGAGGTCCCCGACCAGTCGATGCCGGCCATGATCCCGTCCGCGGTCCAGTCGGTCATCTGGTTGATCGCGTCGACCACCGACTGGCGGGTGAAGTCGGGACCCGCCGCCTCGATGCCCGCGACGAGCAGCGCCGCGTTCATCCATCCCGCCTGCGAGTGCTCGCTCGGCTCGACGTCGCGGTCCTTCATCGCCGCCAGGTACTCCTTGGTGCCCTTCGGCAGGTTCTTGCCCTGCCACGGCGCGAACGCGGTGCGGAAGATCCAGCCGTTGAGCTCCTCGCCGTACTCGTCGAGCGTCGACTGCTTGTAGCCCTCGGGCGCGTAGAAGAGGACGTCCTCGACGCCGGCCTGCTTCAGCGCCTGGTCGATCTTGAAGCCACCGCCGAACTCCATGCACGTGACGACCATCTGGACGTCCTTGTCCTGCATGGCCTGCACGTCGGCCGCGACCTCGCTCGGGCTGAAGCCGAACTCGAGTGCGGAGTTCTCGTGCACGACCTCGACGCCGTAGGTCGCGAAGCCCTCCTTGAGGCCCTCGACGCACTTGCTCGACGAGACGTGCGTGTAGCCGAAGACCGCGACCCGGTCGATGTCCTTCTCCTGCGCGACGTACGACGGGCCGACCCCCGGGCACTCGAAGCAGAGGTACGAGCCCTTCTCGCCGAACAGCGTCGGGCGCGGGCACACGCCGCTCGGGTCGCCGGCGATCTCTGCCTGCTCGATCGCAGCCTGCTCCTCAGCGGTGCCGCACCACGCGGGCTCGACGTTGATGCCGAACGCAGGCACGTTGTTCTCGGCGAGGTAGCGCGAGCCGAGGACGAACGAGTTGGTCATCACGGGGAGGACGGCGAACACCTTGTCCTCCTCGACGAGCGAGCGGACCGTGGTCGCGCCGGTGGACGCCTGACCCTGGTCGCTCTCCTTCGCGACGAGCTTGAGCTTGCGTCCGAACACGCCGCCGTCGGCGTTGACCTTGTCGAAGTAGGCCTCGGCGCCCTCGAACCCGTCGGGGTAGGCGACGTTGAGGGTGTCGTTGGGCGGACTCGAGTACCCGCCGACGCGGATCTCCGTCTTCGTGACGCCCGGGCGATCACCGCCCCCCTGGGCCCCCGCGGGGACCACCCCGACCAGCGCGACGACGAGCGCGCTGACAGCAACCGCTCCGAAGATCTTGCGCATCGGCTTCCCCCAAAGTCCCGACGGCCTCTTGGCGGCGCGCACGCTAGCGCGGAATTGTGTGACGCTCACGTCAGGAACCGAGCGGGCCCGCTGCAGGATCCCCCGCCCGGTCGGCAGGCCCCCTCCGGTGCGCGAGCATCTCTCTCCATGGCCGGGACCCTGGTGTCGTTCCACGCCCACCCCGACGACGAGGCCATCCAGACCGGCGGCGTCATCGCTCGGGCCGCCGCGGAGGGCCACCGGGTGGTGCTCGTGTTCGCGACGAAGGGGGAGCACGGCGAGGTCGACGACGGCGTGCTGGACGACGGCGAGAGCCTCGGCGAGCGCAGGGTCGTCGAGACCGAGGCCGCGGCCAAGATCCTCGGCGCCCAGCGCGTCGAGTTCCTCGGCTACACCGACTCCGGGATGGCGGGAACCCCCGAGAACGACCTCCCCACGTCGTTCTGGCAGGCCGACGTCGAGGAAGCCGCCCGCCGACTTGCCAGCATCCTCCATGAGGAGGACGCCGAGGTGCTGACCGTGTACGACGACCACGGCGGCTACGACCATCCCGACCACATCCAGGTGCACCGCGTGGGGGTGCGCGCCGGCGAGCTCGCGCGCACCCCGCGTGTCTACGAGGCGACCATGAACCGGGACGAGGTGAAGCGGTTCATGATCGAGATGCGCGACGACGCCGCGGCGCACGGCATCGACACCGAGGCCGAGCTCGGCGATCCCGAGGAGCTCACGATGGGCATGCCGGCCGACGCGATCACCACCACGGTCGACGTGAGCGAGCACATCGACACCAAGCGCGAGGCGCTCAGCGCTCACGCGTCCCAGGTCGACGAGACCTCGTTCTTCCTCGCCATGCCGATGGAGCACTTCCGTCGCGCCTTCGGCACCGAGTGGTTCATCCGCCGCGACGCGCCATCCGACGCACCCCACGAGGACTGGCTCTTCCCCACGGCTTCTTCTTGATGGCGCGAGAAGGCCCCGGGCTCGTCGCCCGGGGCCTTCTTCGCTTGTCGGCCGTCGTCATCTGACGCCGTTGTCAGACGTCGGCGCCCTCGTCGGCCGGCGGCTCGGGAGCGTCCTCCACCGCGAGCGCACGCACCGGCTCGAGCACCGGGCCCCCGCCGAGGTCGAGGTCGACGTCGACGTTCGTCGACTCGTCGATCGCCTGCTGGTTGTCGTCACCGCTGGCGAGGTTCGAGTCCTCGATCACCGAGTCGTTGACCTGGATGCCGTCACCCGTCTGGGTCTGCACGTCGCCTTCGACCGTCGAGTCGTTGACGTTCACGTTGCCGTCGCCGACCTGCTGGTTGAAGTCCAGGTTCCCGTGGTTCTCGATGTTGTTCGTGATCGAGTTGTCCACCTCGTAGTAGTGGTTGTAGACGACCGGGTCGAGGTGTGCGACCACACCCGCGACGCCCGAGCTGGCCGCGCCGGCCGTGCTCGCCGCCGCCGAGCCCCCGCCGTAGGCCGCGCCACACTGCGCCACCGCCTGCGGGCTGACCCCTGCGTAGCCGTGCTCCGTGAGCCAGCCCTCGGGGTCCTTGGAGTACTCCTCGGCCTTGGTCTCGTCGCCCAGCAGCTCCTCCAGGAGCTCCTCGGCACCTTCGATGTCCACCTGCGTGATCGGCATCGCCGTCTCCTCTGCTCGTGGCCCCCGCCTCTCGAGGACCACGCTCACCATGTGCCGATCGGCCGCCCGCTCCATCGGGAGGAACCCCCCACCGACGATCCCCCGATAGGGGATCCCGGGATCGGGGATCCGGAGCAGCCCGGGCGGCCCCGCCCCTGAAGGTGCGAGATGCGGGAGAATCGGCCCATGCCCACGGTGCTCCTGGTCTTCGGGCTGCTCGTCGCACTGCTGACCCTGCCCGGCCTGCTGCCGGTGCGGCACTGGGCGATCCTCTTCCCCGCCTTCGTGGCGTCGTTCCTCGGCACCGGCCTCGCCGGCTGGTGGATGGTCCTGCTGCCCGCGACGACACTCCTCCTCGTCGTGCTCGGGGGGCTCACCGCGTGGCCGGGCTGGGTCGGGCTCGGGCTGGTCGTGGCGACGATGGCGGGCCTCGGCTACCAGACCTTCCTCGCACGTCGCGCGGCGCGCGAGTTCGACCGGGTGCTGTCGGCGCGGGTGGCGAGCCGTCCCCGGACCCGACGGACGCCCCGTTCGGTGCTCGTCCCGTGGTCGATGCGCGACGTCGACGTCGAGCGCACCAAGGACGTGCGCTACGCGGAGGGTGCCGGTCACCGGCACCTGCTCGACGTCTACCGGGCGCGGGTGCCGCTCGCGCCGCTCAGCCCGGTGGTCCTCCAGATCCACGGCGGCGGCTGGACGGTCGGCGCGAAGGACAGCCAGGGCCGCCCGCTCATGAACCAGCTCGCGCGCGCGGGATGGGTGTGCGTCGCCGCCAACTACCGCCTCAGCCCACGCGGGCGATGGCCCGACCACCTCGTCGACTGCAAGCTGGCGCTCGCCTGGATCCGCGAACACATCCACGAGCTCGGTGGAGACCCGACGCGGGTCGTCGTGACGGGCGGCTCGGCGGGCGGACACCTCGCGGCGATGCTCGCGCTCACCCAGAACGACCCCGCGTACCAGCCCGGGTTCGCGCACGTCGACACCTCGGTGAGCGCGGCGATCCCCATGTACGGGGCATACGACATGGTGGAGACGTTCAGCGCGTTCCGGTCGCGGATCGGCCGGCAGATCGCGGGCTGGGTCGGCGCCCTGGTCCTGGGGACGACGCCGGCGCGCGACCCCGGCACCTACGTCGACGCCTCGCCCATGGCGCACGTCGACCGCTCCGACGCCGGCACCCCGTTCCTCGTCGTGCACGGCACGGTCGACAACCTCGTGCCGGTCGAGCAGGCCCGCCGCTTCGCCACGGCGCTGCGCGAGGTCGGCGTCGACGTGACCTACGTGGAGCTGCGGGGGGCACCGCACGCCTTCGACGTGTTCCACTCGAGCTGGGAGCACGCCTCCACCACCGGGATCCAGTGGTGGCTCAGCAGCGTGATGCCGATCACGACCCCCGAGACCCCACCGGAAGTCGGCGTCAGCGCGGCGTCGGACGGTGCCGGCTCACCTTCAGGATCCGGGGTCGGTGCTCGCGCAACGACCGATCCGACGACCACGGCGCGTACGGCGCCATCGTGAGGCCGGCGAGGCCGAGCAGCACCGCGTCGTAGTTGACCCGCCAGCCAGCGAAGTCGCGCCAGCAGCGCTCCCGATCCGGCCGGATCGGCGCTCCCGCGCCCGCGAGCTCGTCGTAGGCGGCCAGGTACTCGGCCTTGGCGATGCTGATCGGTGCGTCGGGGGGCGGATCGGGGTCGAACGGGAAGTCGTAGTAGTCGGCGATGTCGCGCAGCGCCAAGGTCCCGCTGCGGATGCAGAGCCCGGCCTGGGGCGACCACGGGATCGCGAGGGTCGACTGCGCGAGCGCGGCGCCGTCGAGCACGGCCCCGGCGGCGGTGATCCAGGAACGGTCTGCGCTCGGAGAGCGGAAGAACGTCAGCACGGCGAGCGACGTGTGCGTCTCGCCGAGCTCGGCGAACCACTGCTCCCACTCCTTCCAGAGCTCGGGCAGGTGATCGTTCCACGCGATCTGGTGGTACCGGATCAAGAGCTCGACCCCGCTCGGTGGGGAGCCCGCGAGCGTGATGAGCCGCGCGACCTCGCGCTCGCGCCGCGAGAACGCGCCGTAGATCGTGGGGAGGTACGAGATCAGCAGCGCGAGGATCGCGAGCCCGGTCGCCGCCTCGCTGAAGACCACCACGTAGCCGGGGATGCCCGCGCTCGGCAGCTCGAACCCGAGGGTGAAGAACGACGAGCCCGACAGCTCGAACGCGTCGTGCCAGGTGTCCCGGATCCCGGCGTAATAGATGAGGGTGAAGCCTCCGATCACCAGCGCCATCCAAACGAACACGAGAGCGAACAGGCCGATCGGGGCGTAGAGGGCCATGATCCGGTCCCGCGTCTCGTAGGTGCGGGTCGGGCGGGTGATGAGCTTGAAGACGGACCGGAGCCCCTCGAAGACCAGGCGGGTCAGCGGGTTGCTCGAGCCCCGGGGCAGCACGAACGTGCGGAGGGCCGAGTCGTAGACCGTGAGGACGAGCGCCACCCCAACGAGGACGAGCACGACGTCGCCGATGGCCTCCACCGCCGCATCGTGACCCATCTGGCGGGCGGATGGCACCGAGCGGCGTCGGCCCATGGGGGACCTGCACATTGACAGGGCCCTCGCGCCTTCTAGAGTGTCGCCGTCGTGACAGGGGTCACACCCCTCCCGCCGGTTCCGATCCTGGTTACCGGCGGGTACGACCAGACGGCACGGGGCGATCGGCGCCCCGCCAGGCACGGGGGGAAGCAGTGGCCGAAGGGATGACGCACCGACGTCGGGGCTGGACCCGCGGGGTGGTGGCAGTGCTCGCAGCGGGGCTGCTCTCGCTCTCGCTCGTCGCGAGCAGTGGCGCTTCCGAGTCGGGGCGCCGGCGCGCCCAGGGCGGCGGCGGCGACCTCACGTTCGCGCTCGAGGCCGAGACGACCAACTACTGCCTGACCCGATCGCAGCTCGCGATCTCGGGCATCCAGGTGGTTGCGGCGGTCTACGACACGCTGACCGTGCCCAACGCGAAGGGCGAAGCGGTGCCGTACCTCGCGAAGTCGGTCGAGCCCAACGCCGACTTCACGCAGTGGACGATCGGTCTGCGCGAGGGCGTCACCTTCCACAACGGTGAGGCGCTCGACGCGAACGCGGTCAAGCTCAACCTCGACTCGTACCGGGGCGCGGAGGGTGCACCCAACACCGGCCCGCTGTTCCCCGAGGTGCTGAAGTTCATCGGCGACGTGACCGTCGTCGACCCGCTGACGGTGCAGGTCACCACGACCGTTCCCGTCTTCGACTTCCCGAACTACCTCTTCCAGGTCGGCCGCTTCGGGATCATGGCGCCCGAGCAGCTCAACTCGGGTGAGGAGTGCTCGACGAACATGATCGGCACCGGGCCGTTCAAGCTCGAGGAGTACTCGCAGAACGAGAAGACCGTCGTCGTCGCCAACGAGGACTACTGGCAGAAGGGCTTCCCGAAGGCCGACCAGATCACGTTCGTCCCGGTGACCGAGGCCGCGACGCGGGTGAACGGGCTCCAGGGCGGACAGTCCGACATCATCCACACCTCGAGCGGCACGGCGATCGACAACCTCAAGAGCCTCGGATCGGGCACGGCCGAGCTGCTGGAGCAGCAGCCCGGCTACCGCGAGATCCGTTACTACGTGCTGCTCTCCGACAACGCGCCGTTCGACGTCCCCGAGGCCCGCGAGGCATTCGCGCTGGCGCTCGACCGCGAAGAGATCAACTCCATCGTCAACAAGGGCGTCTTCACCGTCGCCAACGGCCTGATGGACGTCGACGCTCCGGGCTACCTCAAGCAGGCGGGCTACCCCAACCACAACGCCAAGAAGGCGAAGCAGCTGGCCGAGCAGGTCATCGAGGAGACCGGGTCGTTCGACATCATCCTGGGCACGACCACCGACCCCGAGAACTCCCGTGAGGCCCAGCTCATGAAGGAGATGCTCGACGACGCGGGGATGAACGCCGAGATCGCGCAGTTCGACCAGGCGACCCTCATCAACCAGGCGCTCTCGGGCTCGATCGACGTGCTGCTGTGGCGCAACCTGCACGGCGGCTACTCGACGTCGTCCGACTCGGACAACTACCCGTGGTGGTCGAACGCCGACACCGGGAACTTCATCAACTTCTCGCACTTCAACAACGACGAGACCCAGGCGCTGCTGGACGAGGGTCGCGGTCAGTCGGAGAAGTCCGAGATCGAGAGCACGTACCAGGACTTCAACAAGGTGATGGCCGAGAACATCTACATCGTCCCGGCCTGGTACGTGGACTGGACGATCGCGTACTCGCCCGACGTCGACCTCAACCTGCCCAAGATCCCCGACGGCGGTGGCAAGCCGCTGTTCGTGTACGGGCGGATCCCGGTCCTCGGGCTGAGCACGTCCTGACCCGACGAACGACGAAGGGAAACCGGTAGGAGACGGATCCAGGAACACGGATGGAGCTGGCGAAGTACCTCTTCCGTCGAGCGGTTCAGCTGCTCGTGGTGCTGATCGTCGTGAGCTTCTTCACGTTCCTGTTGATCCGTCTCCTGCCCGGTGACCCGACCGACGCGATCATCCCGTTCGGGACCGAGGAGCAGAAGGCGCAGCTGCGCGACGACCTCGGTCTCGACAAGGGCTTCTTCGAGCAGTACTGGGACTACGTCAGCGGCGTCGCCCAGCTCGACCTCGGGCACCAGTACTCGTCGGGACGGCCGGTCAGCGAGCTCGTCGAGCAGTCGCTGCCCATCTCGCTCCAGCTCATGATCTACGCCCAGGTCATCGCGCTGGTGTTCGCCATCCCGCTCGGCGTGTTCGCCGCCTACCGCGCCGGCACGAAGAGCGACCGGGCGATCAACACCACCGGGTTCGCACTGCTGGCACTCCCGAACTTCGTGCTCGCGCTCTTCTTGTCGTACTTCATCGGCGCGGAGCTCAAATGGTTGCCCACATCGGGCTACGCGCCCGGGTGGCTCGATCCGCTCTTCGACTCGAGCCGCTCCCCCGACCTGGGTGAGCACATCCGGTACATGATCTTGCCGGCCATCACGCTCGCGGTCGGCCAGATCGCCATCTACATGCGCCTGTTGCGCAGCGACATGATCGCGACGCTCCAGGAGAACTTCATCACGATGGCGAAGGCCAAGGGCATCTCGAACGGACGCATCCTGTGGCGTCATGCGCTGCGTCCGTCGAGCCTGACGCTGCTCACCGTCGCCGGCCTGAACGTCGGCGTGCTCATCGGCGGTGCGATCGTCGTCGAGGTGATCTACGGGATCCCCGGCATGGGCCAGAAGATCGGCCAGGCGATCTTCTCCCGCGAGTACGTGGAGCTCCAGAGCTACGTGCTGGTGATCGCCGTCCTGTTCGTGCTCATCAACTTCTTCGTCGACTTCCTGTACTCCGTGCTCGACCCGAGGATTCGCCGTGCCCGAGCGTCCGCCTGAGACCGCCCTCGTCGGCGAGATCGAGTCTCCCGACGAGCAGATCGTCGAGGAGTCGATCGAGGGTGGGCTCCTCGGCCAGAGTGCCGAGATCGCCGCCGGCGCCGTCGTCGCGGGCGGCGAAGGCCGCCGCAAGGGCCCCGGCCTCGGCGTCGGGGCCTGGTTCGCGATCGGCTGGATGGTGTTCATCGTCCTGATCGCGGTGCTCGCCAAGACCGGCATCCTCACGTGGGGCGATGCCGAGGAGAGCTTCGGGGAGTGCGCGCGCAAGGGTCCCCTCGCCGACGAGGGCACCGCGTCGGGCTTCTTGTTCGGCTGCGACAGCAACGGCCGCGACATGATCCCCCGCCTCGCGCTCGGCGCCTGGACCTCGATGCTGGTGGCCACGGGCGCGATCGTCGTCGGGTTCGTGATCGGCGGGTTCCTCGGCATGCTCGCCGGCTACTTCGGCGGCAAGGAGACCAAGCTCGGCGGCGTCGTGGTCGGCGCGATCGTCGGCGCGATCTTCGGCCTCATCATCGGCGGCGTGATCTTCGCGGTCGCGATCGGCCTCGACGACGGGCTCGCCGCGATCCTCGGCGTCGTCCTCGGGGCGCTCCTCGGCGGCTTCGCCGGCTACCGCAAGGGAGATCTCGACGTCTACCTGACCGGCGTGTTCAACGTGATGCTGTCCGTCCCGGCGATCGTGCTCGCGCTCTCGCTGACCGCGTTCCTGCTCGGCAGCGCCGACGAGGCCGCGCAGGGCGGCGGCATGCCACCCGAGCTCGTGCTGATCATCGCGATCGGCGTGGTGTCGATCCCGCTGGTGGGCCGGATCTCGCGGGCCAGCGCACTGAGCTGGGCCCAGCGCGACTTCGTGCTCGCCGCCCGCGCGCAGGGAGCGAAGAACGGGCGCATCATGGTGCGCGAGCTGCTGCCCAACGTGCTGCCGGCGATGTTCTCGATCTCGCTGCTCGGCATCGCGATCGCCATCGTCGCCGAGGGCACGCTCGCGATCCTCGGCGTCGGCGTGCGTCCGCCCACACCGTCCTGGGGCAACATCATCGCCCTCGACCGCGGCAACCTGTTCAAGTCGCCGCACATCGTGTTCGAGGCATCGCTGCTGATCTTCTTCACCGTGCTCGCGCTGAACTTCCTCGGTGACGTCGTGCGGTCCCGCTTCGACGTGCGGGAGGGTGGGATTTGAGCGACGACGGCAACAGGCTGCTCACGGTCACCGACGTCAAGACCCACTTCCAGACCGACCGCGGCCTCGTGCGGTCGGTGGACGGCGTCTCGTTCACCCTCGACCGGGGACGGACGCTCGGCATCGTCGGAGAGTCGGGGTCGGGCAAGACGGTGCTCTCCCGCTCGATCATGGGGCTGCTGCCCAAGCGGGGCCTCGTGCGCGAGGGTTCGATCGACTTCGAGGGCACCGAGCTCATCGACCTCTCCCCGAAGGAGATGCGCGCCTACTGGGGCGCGCAGATGTCGATGGTGTTCCAGGACCCCATGACGTCGCTCAACCCGGTCATGAAGATCGGCAACCAGATCAAGGAGTCGATCCGCCAGCACCTCGACGTCACGAAGGACTTCGCCGACGAGCTCGCGGTCAACCTGCTCGCCTCGGTGCGCATCCCCGAGCCCGAGGCGCGGCTCAAGGAGTACCCGCACCAGCTGTCGGGCGGCATGCGTCAGCGGGTGTGCATCGCGGTCGCCCTGGCGTGCGGCCCACGGCTGCTCTTCGCCGACGAGCCCACCACCGCGCTCGACGTGACGGTGCAGGCCCAGGTGCTCGATCTGATGGCCGCCCAGCAGCGAGAGCGCTTCATGGCGATGGTGCTCATCACGCACGACCTCGGCGTGGTCGCCGGCCGGGCCGACGAGATCGCGGTCATGTACGCGGGCCGGATCGTGGAGAAGGCCACGACCGCCGACCTCTTCGCCAACATGAAGATGCCGTACACCGAGGCGCTGCTGTCGTCGATCCCCAAGCTGGGGGACGCGACGCACACCCGCCTCGCGACGATCCCCGGACGCCCGCCCGACCTGGTGAACCCACCCAAGGGCTGCAAGTTCGCGCCGCGCTGCGCGTACGCGCAGGACAAGTGCCACGAGGAGGAGCCACCGTTGGTCGAGGTGACACCGGGTCACGAGTACCGCTGCTGGTTCCCCGTGGGCACGCCGGAGGGGAAGGAAGCGCTCGAGCGCAACAAGCGCGAAGGGACGGTCGCCGCCGCCTCGCTCGTGCAGAGCAGCTGAGCGGAGGCAGACGATGGCTGGCACCGGCACCGCACACCTCCGCGATGACGGCGCGCTGCTGCGCGTCGAAGACCTCGTGGTCGAGTTCCCCGCCCGCGACGGGCTCAAGGTCCACGCGGTGTCGGGGATCAGCCTCGACATCCTCGAGGGCGAGACGATGGGGCTCGTCGGCGAGTCGGGCTGTGGCAAGTCGACGACCGGGCGCGCCATCGTGCAGCTGCCGCCGCCAGTGGCGGGGAGCGTTCGCCTCGACGGCACCGAGCTGACCGAGCTCTCCGGCGAGTCGCTGCGCAAGCTCCGGCCGCGGATGCAGATGATCTTCCAGGACCCGATCTCGTCGCTGAACCCACGTCGGCGCGTGCGCGACATCGTGTCGGAGGGGCTCGACATCTGGAAGATCGGGACCAAGGAGGAGCGCGCGAAGAAGGTCGAGGAGGTCCTCGAGACCGTCGGCATCGACCCCGCGAACGGCGGCCGCCGACCACACGAGTTCTCGGGCGGTCAGTGCCAGCGGATCTCGATCGCCCGCGCGCTCGCCACCGAGCCGAAGCTGATCATCTGCGACGAGCCCGTCTCGGCACTCGACGTCTCGGTGCAGGCGCAGATCATCAACCTGCTCCAGGACATGCGCCAGCGCTACGGCCTGACGCTCGTGTTCATCGCCCACGACCTCGCGGTCGTGAAGAACGTGAGCGATCGGATCGTCGTCATGTACCTCGGCAAGATGTGCGAGGTCGGCGATCCGGACGCGATCTACAACCACCCGTCGCACCCGTACACCGCGGCACTGCTCGCCGCGATCCCGGAGCCCGACCCGTCGATCCGCCCCGACCCGGAGCGGGTCCTCGGCGGCGAGATCCCCTCACCGCTGAAGCCGCCGAGCGGCTGCCGGTTCCGGACCCGCTGCCCCAAGGCCCAGGAGCAGTGCGCGCACGAGGAGCCCGAGGTCCGCGAGGTCGGCCCGAACCACTACGTGGCGTGCCACTTCCCGCTCGCCGAGGGCGAGCAGCTCGACTTCGCCAAGGTGGGCGTCGGCGCCCACATCGGCTACGAGGACTCGGACGACGACGAGCTCGACTGACCCTGCCCGGAGCAGGTGTCGGCAGCCGCGTCGCCGGCGATGCGGGCGGCCATCCAGTCGAGGATGTCGGGCTTGGCGAGCGGCACCACGTCGACGTGTCCCGCACCCTCGTACACGCGGTAGTCGACGACGCTGCCCTCGGCGCAGGCCTTGGGCACGAACCGATCGGTGAATGCCTTGGCGACGATCGTGTCGGCCGTCCCCTGCACCACGAGCACCGGAGCCCCGGCGGGGCGGTTGCCGGCCGAGCTCTCGCGGAAGCGCCGCATCACCGTCGCGTGCTGGGTGAGGTCGGAGGGCGCGAGGCCGGCCGGGTACGACGAGAACGCGCGGATCACGTCGACCACGCATCCGGTGTCGGCGACCTTCGCCGCCTCGGCGGCCTCGGGTGTGAGGTAGTCGGCTTCGCTCAGCTCGTCGGCATAAGCGTCGGCGTAGCCCTTCGCCGCGAGCACGTAGAAGCCCGCCGCGCGCGGGAACGACGCCGCGACGGGCATCATGCGGTCGGGCTCGGCGGCGGGCGCTCCCGCGACGACGCCCCGCAGGCGAAGCTCGGGTGCGTAGCGCTTCGCCATCTCGCCCGCGAAGAGCGCCGCGTGCCCTCCCTGTGAGTGCCCCCAGACCAGCACTTCGCGTCCCGCACCGGCCTCCCGGAGCTCGCGCGCCGCGCGCGCGGAGTCGAGCACGCCGGCGCCCTCGCTCGCCCCGACGAGGTACGGGTGCACGCCCTCGGTGCCGAGGCCCTCGTAGTCGGTCGCGGCCACGACGTAACCGGCGTCGAGCAGCTCGGCGAGCGCGGGGATGCGCCCGACCGGGTCCACGCCCGCGGACGGCGCGCACGCGTCGGCCACGCCGGTGGTGCCGTGCGCCCAGGTGACGACGGGACGTCCACCCTTCGGCGCTCGTCCCTCGGGGGCGACGACGACACCCGAGACGGCGATGTCGGCACCGTCGGCCGATCGAGACTTGTAGAGGACCCGCCACGCCCGCGCGCCGAGCGGAGCCGGGATCGGTTCGGATCGCAGGATCGTGCCCGGTGCGCCCTTGGGCATCGGATCGGGCGTCGCGTAGAAGTCGGTGCCCGGCCCGGCCGCCACGACGGGCGACCAGAGGCTCAGGGTCGCGACGATGCCCGTCGCGACGACGAGAAGACGACCGGGCGCCCGCACCCGGTCATCCTCTCACCTCGCTGCTTCAGGCCGCGGTCGCAACCGACGCCTCGGGAACGAGCGCGAGCTCGAGCACGTCGGCGACGTCGTCGACGAGGTGCAGCTCCATCGACTCGCGCACGCTCTCGGGCAGGTCGTCGAGGTCGGGACCGTTGCGCTCGGGGAGGATCACCGTGGTGAGCCCTGCGCGCTGCGCCGCGAGCACCTTCTGCTTGACGCCGCCGATGGGCAGCACGCGCCCCTGGAGCGTCACCTCGCCCGTCATCCCGACGTCGTCGCGCACGGGCCGCCCCGTGAGGAGGCTCGCCAGCGCGGTGGTCATGGTGATGCCGGCCGACGGTCCGTCCTTCGGGATCGCGCCGGCGGGCACGTGCAGGTGCACGCCTCGACGCGTGACCGCGGGGTCGAGCCCCAGCTGCGCCGCGTGCGACCGGACGTAGGAGCGGGCGATCTGGGCCGACTCCTTCATCACGTCGCCGAGCTGGCCGGTGAGCGTCAGCTCGCCGTCCTTGGCGTCGTCGGTCGCCTCAAGCGTCGACGCCTCGATGACGAGCACGTCGCCGCCGGTGCCGGTCACGGCCAGACCCGCGGCCACGCCCGGCGCGCCGGTGCGGTGCACGGTCTCCGGATGGACTTTGGCCCGACCCAGCGCCTCGCGCACCGCAGGCTCGTCGATCACGACCCGCGAGTCGGCTCGACCGTCGGCGACGCGCGCCGCGGTCTTGCGCAGGAGCTTGCCCAGCTCGCGCTCGAGGTTCCGGACGCCGGCCTCGCGCGTGTACTCCGTGACCAGGATGCGCAGGACGTCGTCGGAGAGGTCGACGTCGTCGGACCGCAGGCCGTTGGCCTCGAGCTGGCGCGCCAGCAGGTGGTCGCGGGCGATGGCGACCTTCTCGTCCTCGGTGTACCCGTCGAGCCGGATCACCTCGAGGCGATCGAGCAGCGGGCCGGGGATCGTGTCGGCGACGTTCGCGGTCGCCAGGAACAGCACGTCGGACAGGTCGAGGTCGACCTCCAGGTAGTGGTCGCGGAAGGTGTGGTTCTGGGCCGGGTCGAGCACCTCGAGCAGTGCGCTCGAGGGGTCGCCCCGCCAGTCGGACCCGAGCTTGTCAACCTCGTCGAGCAGGATGACGGGGTTCATCGTGCCGGCCTCGGTCAGCGCGCGCACGATGCGACCCGGGCGCGCTCCGACGTAGGTGCGGCGGTGTCCCCGCAGCTCGGCCTCGTCGCGCACGCCGCCCAGCGCGACGCGAGCGAACTCGCGCCCGAGGGCGCGCGCGACCGACTCGCCGAGCGACGTCTTGCCGACGCCCGGAGGGCCGACGAGCGCCAGGATCGCGCCCGATCGTCCTCTCCGCTCCTGCCGCTGCGCGGCGGGCCGCTCGGGCCCCGGCTCGCTGCGCCGCAGGGTACCTGCGCCGCGGTCGCTCGCCTCGGGCTCCCCGTCGAACCCGCGCTCGCGCCGCAGCTTGCGGACCGCGAGGAACTCGACGATGCGGTCCTTCACGTCGTCGAGACCGGTGTGATCGGCGTCGAGAACGCGACGCGCCTCGACCGTGTCGAGCCGGTCGTCGGAGTGCTCGCCCCAAGGCAGGTCGAGCACCGTGTCGAGCCACGTGCGGATCCACCCCTGTTCGGGGTTCTGCTCGCCGGTGCGCTCGAGCCGGTCGAGCTCGCGGGCCACCGCGTCGCGGACGGCTTCGGGCAGGTCGCGCTCCTCGAGCTTCTGGCGGTACTCGGCGACCACGTCGTCGTCGCCCTCGCCCAGCTCCTTGCGGATGGCGTCCATCTGACGGCGCAGCAGGAACTCGCGCTGCTGCTTGTCCATGCCGTCGGACACCTCGGTGCGGATCTTCTCGCTCAGCTCGAGCTCGGCCAGCGCGTCGCGCGCCCAACCGAGGGCCAGGCCCAGACGGTCCTCGACGTCGACCGTCTCCAGCAGCGCCACCTTGCGCTCCGTCGCCAGGTCTGGCCACCAGCCGGCCGTGTCGGCCAGCGCACCGGGATCGCTGACGCCCGCGAGGGCGTCGGAGATGCGCGAGCCGCGGATGCGCTCGGCGATGGCGCCGACGACCGCGCGGTACTCGCGCGCCATCTCCCGGGCACGCTCGCTCGGCTCGTCGGGGTCGTGCAGCTCCTCGGCCTCGACCCACACGCCGGGGCGCGGGTCGGACACGCCGATGCCGATCCGGGCGCGGTGCAGGCCGCGCAGGACCAGGGCCCGCACGCCGTTGGGGAGGTCGCCCGCGCTCTCCACGCGCGCGACGGTGCCGATCCGGGCGTAGGCGCCGTCGACGCGGGGGACGAGGAGCAGCAGCCCCTCGCCGTCCTCACCCGGACGGCCGGCGGTGGCGGCCTCGCCCGCCGCCTGGGCCTCGGCGGTCTCGAGCGCCAGCGTCACCACCATCTGGGGCAGGACGACGCCGGTCGACAGGGGCAGGAGGGGGAACGTGGGCCGCTCCACCGACTGCCCGCCCTCGGACGGGTACGCCTCGCTGGTGGCCTCGGGCTCGGCCATGGTGACCTCGGTTCTGGGCTTCGGAGGTGATTACAGGATTACGTACCCTGCTGAAACCCGATCCCCCGGGTCGTCATTCCCGTCTTCCCCATCGTTTCGGCGTCAGCAGACCCGTCTCAGGCGGGTCTGCTGACGCCAGAACGCTGGAGGCGGGCTGGCCTCAGGTGCCCGGCTTGGTCATGTGCTCGGGGCGGACGAGCTGGTCGAACTTCTCGGCCGTGAGGTGCCCCAGGTCGACCGCGGCCTGCTTGAGGGTCTTGCGGTGATGGTGCGCGTGCTTGGCGATCTCGGCGCAGCCGTCGTAGCCGAGGTGCTCGTTGAGCGCGGTGACGAGCATGAGCGAGTTGCGCACGTGGGCATCGATCTGCTCCCGGTTCGCCTCCACCCCCTCGATCGCGAACTCTCGGAAGTTGCGGCACGCGTCGGCCATCAGGTCGACCGAGTGCAGCAGGTTGTAGATCATCACCGGCTTGAACACGTTGAGCTCGAAGTTGCCCTGCGATCCGGCGATCCCGACGGCCGCGTCGTTGCCGAGCACCTGCACGCAGACCATCGTCAGCGCTTCGCTCTGGGTCGGGTTCACCTTGCCGGGCATGATCGACGAGCCCGGCTCGTTCTCGGGCAACGAGAGCTCACCGAGGCCGGCCCGGGGCCCGGACGCCAGCCACCGGACGTCGTTGGCGATCTTCATCAGGGACACCGCGAGCGTCTTCAAGGCGCCGCTCGCGAACACGACCGCGTCGTGGGCGGCGAGTGCGGCGAACTTGTTGTCGGCCGACACGAACGGCAGCCCGGTGAGGTCGGCGATCTTCTTCGCCACGAGGTCGGCGAACTCCGGGTGCGTGTTCAGCCCGGTGCCGACGGCCGTGCCGCCGATGGCGAGCTCGTAGAGGCCCGGCAACGTCGTGTCGATCCGCTCGAGGTCGGCATCGAGCTGCGCGACGTAGCCGGAGAACTCCTGCCCGAGCGTCAGCGGCACGGCGTCCTGGAGGTGCGTCCGGCCGATCTTGACGATGTCGGCGAACTCGGTGGCCTTGGCATCGAGCGCGTCGCGCAGCGCGCGCACCGACGGGACGAGCCGGTGGACCATCTCCTCGGCGGCCGCGATGTGCATCGCGGTCGGGAACGTGTCGTTCGACGACTGCGACATGTTCACGTGGTCGTTGGGGTGGATCGGCTGCTTCGAGCCCTTCTCGCCACCGGCGATCTCGATCGCCCGGTTCGAAATCACCTCGTTGACGTTCATGTTGGTCTGCGTGCCACTGCCCGTCTGCCACACGAACAGCGGGAAGTGGTCGTCGAGGCGCCCGTCGAGGATCTCGTCGGCGGCCTGCTCGATGAGGGCCGCGTCGGCGTCGCTCATCTTTCCCAGATCGCGGTTGGCGAGCGCCGCCGCCTTCTTGAGGATCGCCATGCCGCGGATGACCGCCGACGGCATTCGGTCGTCACCGATCGAGAAGTGGTGGAGCGATCGCTGGGTCTGGGCACCCCAGTAGCGGTCGTCGGGCACCTCGATGGGGCCCATGCTGTCGGTCTCGGTGCGGGTGGGTCCGGTCGCGTCGGTCACGCGTCCGAGGCTACCGACCGCTACTGCGCGGGGTCCGATCCGCTCGCCTTGCGCACGTGACGGTCCATCGTGCGTCGGGCGACCGGTCCGAGGAGCCCGCCCGCTCCTCCCGCGCGCAACATGAGCGCGGTCGTGCGGTCGCACGTCACGTCGTTCCGATCACGCTCGATGCCCGTGACGATCTCGCGGGCAACCGACTCCGCGGAGCGGGGCGCGACGAGCGCCGAGATCGAGCGCGTGGCGTCGGGCTTCGTGGACTCCTCGGCGGCGAGGCCCGGCGTGTCGGTGTCGGGCGGGTACACGCACGTGACCTTGATGCCGTGCGGCTTGAGCTCGGGCCTGATCGTCTCGGCCAGGCCGCGCAACGCGAACTTCGCCGGGCCGTACGCGCTGTACCCGACGACGCCGATCAGGCCCGCGACCGACGAGACGAGCACGAGGTGACCACCGCCCCGCTCGATCATCGAGGGCACCACGGCGCGCACGGGATGCAGTGCGCCGAAGTAGTTGAGCTGCATCTGCTGCTCGAACACGTCGATCGACATCTCGGTGAACAGGCCGGGGCGGGCGCCTCCGGCGTTGGCGACGAGCACGTCGACCGGCCCGAACTGCGCGATGACGAGCCCGAGCGCCGTCTCGAAGCCCTCGCGGTCGGTGACGTCGGCCGACTCCACGCACACCCGCGTGGGATCGCCGACCCGGGCCTCGAGCTCGTCAGCGGCCGCAGCGAGGCGCTCCGCGTCGCGAGCCACGATCGACACCCGCCCGCCACGATCGAGCACTCGGTGCGCGGTCGCGAGCCCGATGCCCTGCGACCCCCCGGTGATCAGGACATGGGCGTCCTCCAGCACGGTCACGGGCGCCATCGTGGCACGCGCCGGTCGCACGTCGAGCAGCCGACCGCGAGGCGGCGGGCCGGGAGCAGGAAGGTACGTTGGCAGGCGTGCGCCGCGCCCTCTTCGTGCTCGTGGCCGCGACGCTCGTCGCGACCTCCGCCCCGGTCGCGAGCGCCCAGGAGCCCGACGGCGTCCAGGCGCCGGCCACCTTCGTCGCCGCCGGCAGCGTCGAGCAGGTCTACGCCACCGGCATCGAGCCGGGCGCCACGGTGCGACTGCGCGACCGTGCCGGCGCCGTCGTCGACGAGGGCGAGGCCGACGAGGCCGGCAGCATCCTCTTCCGTGCCCTGCCTCCCGGGCGCGGGTACCGCGTCGCGGTGGGTGCCGCCGAGAGCGATCCCGTGCGCGTGCTCGGTCGCGACGAGCACCCGCTCCAGTCGTTCTACGACTCGCAGGTGCTCCAGCCCGGCTACCAGTACCTCACGACCCGGGACGGCACGCAGCTCGCGGTGAACGTGACGCTGCCCGGCCCGCCCGAGGACGGTCCCTACCCCACGGTCATCGAGTACTCGGGCTACGACCCGGCGAACCCCGACGGCACCCAGGCCGCGACGCGACTCGCCCAGACGCTCGGCTACGCGACCGTCGGCGTCAACATGCGCGGCACCGGATGCTCCGGCGGTGCCTGGCAGTACTTCGAGCCGCTCCAGGGCCTCGACGGCTACGACGCGGTCGAGGTCGTCGCCGCCCAGCCCTGGGTGCTCCACGGGCGTCCCGGGATGGTCGGCATCTCGTACCCCGGGATCAGCCAGCTGTTCGTCGCCGCGACCGCGCCGCCGCACCTGGCGGCGATCACGCCGATGTCGGCGATCGCCGACACCCACCGGGGTGTGCTCTACCCGGGCGGCATCCTCAACACCGGCTTCGCGGTCGAGTGGGCCGAGGACCGGCAGGAGGATGCCGAGCCCGCGCCCGAGGGGGGCCAGCGCTGGGCCCGGCGTCGGGTCGAAGCCGGCGACGCGACCTGCGCGGCCAACCAGGCGCTTCGACTCCAGACGCCGGACGTGCTCGAGCAGATCGAGGCCGAGGAGTACCGGGTTCCCGCGATCGACGAGCTGGCCCCCGAGACGTTCGTCGACGAGATCACCGTGCCCACGTTCCTCGCCGGGGCGTGGCAGGACGAGCAGACCGGGGGGCAGTGGCCCGCGATGATCGACGACTTCCCCGCGGACGTGCCGTTGAAGGTCACGATGACCAACGGCACGCACTCGGAGCCCTTCGGACCCGACATCATCACCCGCTGGGCCGAGTTCCTCGACTTCTACGTCGCGAAGCGCGTGCCGACGATCCCCGAGGAGGTGCGCGCGACCGCCGCCCTCGGCTACATCGCCCTCTCCGGCGTGCCGCTCGAGCTCCCGCCCGATCGCTTCGCCGGCGAGACCGACTACGACGCGGCGCTGGCCCGATACGAGGCCGAGCCGCCGGTGCGCGTCCTGTTCGAGAACGGCGCCGGCGGCCCGGCCCCCGGTGCACCGGTGTCGAGCTTCGAGCGGTCGTTCTCGACGTGGCCCCCCGGCGCCGGCTCGGTCGAGTCCCTCTACCTCGGCGACGGCGGGACGCTGTCACCCGAGGCGCCGACCCGCCGGGGCGTCGACGAGTTCCGCTACGACCCCGATGCGCTGCCCGCGACGAGCCACCCCTCCGACGGCGACGACCTGTTCGAGGCGCGGCCCGACTACGACTGGCAGCCGCTCGAGCCCGACGCCGGGGTCGCGTACACGACGGCGCCGCTGCGCACCGACACCGCCGTGCTCGGCCCGGCCAGCGCCGACCTCTGGGTGCGCTCGTCGGCGCGCGACACCGACCTCGAGGTCGTGATCACCGAGGTGCGTCCCGACGGACAAGAGACCTACGTGCAGAGCGGGTGGCTGCGAGCGAGTGCGCGACGTCTCGACGAAGAGGCTTCGACCGAGCTCCTCCCGGTGCCGACCTACAGCCGCGAGGACGCGTCACCGCTCCCCCGCGACGAGTTCGTGCCGGTCCGGGTGCCGCTGTTCCCCTTCGGCCACGTCTTCCGGGAGGGATCGCAGATCCGGGTCATCGTGCAGCCACCAGGCGGCAACCGGCCACTGTGGGCGTTCGACGCGCTCGACGCCTCCGGTGAGACCACCAACGCGGTCGAGCACTCCCCCGCCCGTCCGTCGCGCATCGTGCTGAACACCATCGACGCCGACGTGACGACGTCTCGCCCCGAGTGCGGCGCGCTGCGCGGCCAGCCGTGCCGCGCGTACGTGGCGACGTCGACCGGCTCCTGAGCGCCGGCGAGCCGGAGGAGGCAGAGCCGATGGAGGAACCCACCGGGCCCGTCGCCCAGCTGTCGGATGCGTTCGTGACGCGCGCCGCGGCGCTCGATCCGATCGAGGCGACGTTCGAGGGCATCCCGGGCCACGAGTCGCAGCTCACCGACTACTCGCCGGATGGCGTCGCCGAGCGGCTCGAGCACGCGCGTTCCACCCTGCGATCGTTGGCCACGCTGACCCCCGGGTCCGACGCCGAGCGGATCAGCGCCGACGTGCTGCGTCGGTACCTCGAGGTCGGCATCGAGCTCCACGAGGCGGGCGAGGAGCTGCGACCGCTCCGCGTCATCGGCAGCCCGGTGTCGGCGATCCGCCTGTGCTTCGACCTCATGCCACGCGAGACCGAGCACGACTGGGAGCACGTCGTCGCACGCGCCGCCGCGGTGCCCCAGGCGCTCGACTCCTTGCGCGACTCGTTGAACGAGGGAGTCCGAGAGGGGTTGGTGGCGGCCGCGCGTCAGGTCGTGGCGTGCGCGCAGCAGGCCGACACGTGGGGCGGCGTCGGCGACGACGCCGCCCCATACTTCCGGAACCTGCTCGACGAGTACGACGGCGGCGCCGTCGACAACGACGCGCTGCGTCGGCGGCTCGAGGACGCGGCCGGGCTCGCAACCGCCGCATACGCGTCGTTCGGTCGTTACCTGGTCGACGAGTACCTGCCCCACGCGACCGAGCGCGACGCCGTCGGTGCCGAGCGCTACGCGCTCATGGCACAGGCGTTCAACGGCACGCGGCTCGACCTGCACGAGACGTACCAGTGGGGCTGGGACGAGCTGCACCGCATCGAGCACGCGATGGCCTCGGTGAACGAGCGCATCCTGCCGGGCCGGTCGATGGCCGAGGTGATCGAGCACCTCGAGCACGACCCGACCCGCATGGTCGAGGGCGAGGACGCGTTGCGGACCTGGCTCCAGGACCTGATCGACTCGACCATCGCCGACCTCGACGGCACCCACTTCGACATCCCCGAGCCGCTCCGGCGCTGCGAGGCGATGATCGCCCCGCCGGGCGGCGCGGCGGCGATGTACTACACGGGCCCGTCGGAGGACCTCTCCCGCCCGGGACGAACCTGGTACCCGACCCAGGGTCGCACGCAGTTCCCGCTCTGGGGCGAGGTCTCGATCTGCTACCACGAGGCGGTCCCGGGTCATCACCTCCAGGTGGGGATGATGCGCTACCGCCGCGACCGCCTCGACCGCTTCCAGCGCACGATGGCGTGGAACGCCGGCCACGGGGAGGGGTGGGCGCTGTACGCGGAGCGTCTCATGGGCGAGCTGGGCTACCTCGACGACCCCGCGTTCGAGCTCGGCATGCTGCGCGCCCAGGCGATGCGCGCGGTGCGCGTGGTCGTCGACATCGGGCTGCACCTCGAGCTCGGGATCCCCCACGACGAGGACTTCCATCCCGGGGAGACCTGGACGCCCGACCTCGCGCTCGACTTCGTGATCAACCGCTCGCGGTTCCCGGCCGACTTCATGCGCAGCGAGGTCGACCGGTACCTCGGATGGCCCGGTCAGGCCATCTGCTACAAGGTCGGCGAGCGGGTCTGGCTGCGTGCCCGCGACGACGCTCGGCGCCGCCACGGCGCGTCGTTCGACCTCAAGGAGTTCCACTCCCGGGCCCTCGAGCTCGGCCCCATGGGCCTCGACCAGCTCGAAGCCGAGCTCGCCCGCCTCTGAGCGCGCTGCGCACTGCGCGCGCCCCCACCGTTTCGGCGTCAGCAGACCCGCGTCAGGCGGGTCTCTTGACGCCAGAACGATGGGGGCGCACCGCTTCGGCGTCACTTCGCCGCGCTGAGCGCGGTCGACCGACGCCCGAACGCTAGAGGCGGCCGGCGTCGGTGGCGGCTTGCTCGGCGGCGGCGAGCAGCTCGTCGACGATGGTGAGGCCGCCGTCCCAGAACGACGGATCCTCGAGGTCGACGCCGACGACCTTTCCGAGGGCCTCGGGCGTCTCGGAGCCGCCGCGCGAGAGCAGCTCGAGGTACGACGGCACGAAGTCGGCGCCGCGCTCCTCGTACTGGCGGTACACCGAGAGCGCCAGCAGCTGGCCGTAGGCGTACGCGTACACGTAGCCGGGCGTCGCGATGAAGTGCGGGATGTACGACCACCACGTGCGGTAGCCCTCGGTGATCTCGACCGTCGGCCCGAGCATCTCCTCCTGCGTGGTCGCCCACAGCTCGCCGAAGCGGTCGACGGACAGCTCACCGGCCTCGCGCCGCTCGGTGTGCACCGCGTCCTCGAACCGGTTCATCGCGATCTGGCGGAAGACGGTGGCGATCTGACCCTCGAGGCTCTCCGCGAGCAGCGCGAGCCGCGCCGCGGGATCGCTCGTCTCCTCGAGCAGGCGCCCGAACGTCACCGTCTCGCCGAACACCGAGGCGGTCTCGGCGAGCGTCAGCGGCGTCGACTGGTGGAACACGCCCTGCCCGCGGGCGAGGTACGCGTGCAGGCCGTGCCCGAGCTCGTGGGCGAGCGTGAGCACGTCTCGCCTCCGGGCGGTCCAGTTGAGCAGCACGTACGGGTGGTGCGACGGGACCGTGTACGCGCAGAACGCGCCGGGGCGCTTGCCCGACCGCTGCGGGGCGTCGATCCACGACTCGTCGAGGAAGCGCTTCGCGACGTCGGCGAGCTCGGGTGAGAACGACGCATAGGCGTCGAGCACGAGGTCGCAGGCGTGCGACCAGCCGAACACGTCCTCCGACTCGGCGATCGACGCCATCCGGTCGTAGTCGGCGAGCCGGTCGACCCCGAGCAGGCGCGCCTTGAGCGCGTACCAGCGCTGCGGGATGTCGTACCGGCCGACGACCGCGTCGACCAGCGCCTGCACCGACTCGTCGCTCGCCTCGTTCTCGAGGTTGCGGCTGGCCAGCCAGCCCTCGTAGCGGCGGAGCCGGTCGTCGACGTTCTTGTCGGCCAGGAGCGTGTTGAACACGAACGCCCGCGTCCGCAACCCGGGCTCGAGCGCCGCCGTGACCGCCTCCGCCGACGCACGGCGCCGCTCGCGATCGGGCGACTGGAGCCGTGACAGCCCCTCTTCGAGGCTCACCGCCCGGCCGTCGAGGTCGACCTCGATGGTCGACGTGAGCTCGCTGAACAGGCGCGCCCACGCGCTCTTGCCCGTCGTCGCCTTGTCGGCGAGCACGCGCTCCTCGGGCTCCGACAGCAGGTGTGGGCGATAGCGACGCGCCGACAGCAGGTGGTGCCGGCAGAAGTCGAGCCGCTCGTCGGCGAGCAGCGGCGCGACGTGCTCGTCGGGCAGCTCGGCCCACTCGAGGTCGACGAAGAGCAGCTCGTTGGAGATCGCGGTGGCCCGCTCCTCGGTGCGCGCGAGCAGCGCTCCCCGGGCCGGGTCCTGGGTGTCGGTCGAGAACCACAGCCCGGCGTAGGAACCCGCGCGCCCCAGCAGCTCGGAGATCGTCGCGAGCTCGGCCATCAGCGTGGCGAGCTCCGCGGAGTCGAGCGCTCCGATCCGCCCCCGGAACGCTCCGATGGCCGCGGCCCGCTCCTCGGCATCGTCGAGGAAGGCCTCGACGCCGGCGGCCCCGGCTCCGTCGACAAGCGGCTCGATGTCCCAGGCGACGTCGGCCGCCGTGCGGTCGGCCTCGGTGAGCGACGAGTCGATCCCCTGGGTCGTCATCGGCGTCAGACTACGACGCCGCGACCGGCGCGCCGCTCGGTGCGTTCGCGATCGCGCTCCCGAGCGCCTCGGGGAGCGGCTGCGCGTGGACGACGACCAGGCGTCGCGTGGCGCGCGTGACGACGACGTAGAGCAGGCGCAGCCCTCGGGCGTCCGGGGTCACCAGCCGGGCCGGCTCGACCACGACCACGTGATCGAACTCGAGCCCCTTTGCGGCTCGGGCATCGAGGACCGCGACGGGTGCGTCGAGGGCGTCGGCCGAGTCGGCGACCGCACCCACGTCCTCGAGCCCCCGGACGATCTCGTCGTGCAGCTCGTCGGGGGCGATCACCGCGACGGTGCCCCCGATGCCGACCGCGTCACGAGCCGTGGCGACGGCCGTCGCCACGAGGTCGACCGGGTCGACCTGCCGGAACCGCGGCTGATCGCCGGTCTCGCGCACTGCCTTTGTGGGCGCCACGTCGGGCGCCGCCGCGGCGAGCACCCGGTGCGCGACGTCCATGATCTCCGCCGGCGTGCGGTAGTTGACGGTGAGCGTGACGACCCGGGGTGGGCTCCGATCGGGCAAGAGCGCGAGCGCCTGGTCCCAGTCGCGGGCGGCACCGGGACGGCTCGCCTGGCCGAAGTCGCCCACGACGGTCATCGAGCCGGTCGGGCAGCGCCGGGCGAGCATCCGCCACTGCATGGGCGAGAGGTCCTGCGCCTCGTCGACGAGCACGTGGGCGTAGGTGCGGGGCTCGTCGGGGTCGGCCCCGATCGGCGCCGGGTCACCGGCGTAGCGACGAGCGACCTCGGCCGCGGACACCATGCCGCCCACGCCGAGCTCCGCGACGGTCCGGTTCGCCGCGTCGTCGGCCGTGGCGCGCCGCGAGCGGCGTCGGCGTGGCTTCGCGAGCTCCGGCGGACCGAGCAGCGCGTCGGCCTCGTCGACCAGGGCCAGGTCGGCCTCGGTCCACGGGACCTCGCGCACGCTCGGCGCACGCGAGCGCAGCAGCATGCGCTGCTCGGAAGGAGTCAGGACGCCGTCGGCGGCCGACTTCACCAAGCCCGCGAACGAGCACAGGTCGTGGATCAGCTCGCCGCCGGTGAGGACGGGCCACATCCGGTCGAGCGCGGCGCGCACCTCGGGCAAGCGGCGGATCCTCCCGGCGAGCTCGCGATCCCAATCGGGGTCGTCGGGCGCGGCGACGCCCAGCGCGCGCCGGTACTGCTCGCGCAGGTGGTCGACGACTGCCCGCACCACCCCCGGGCGCTTCTCGTTGTGCACGCCGCGTCGCCGTCGCGCGCGCTCGACGATCCGCTCCGAGGCACCACGCCGGAGTCGCAGCACCTCGCCGTCGAGCACGACGACCATGTCCTCGGCGAGCGGGTGCTCCCGGTCGTGCAGCGCCTTGGCGACCACCTCGGCCATGCGGGGGTCGCCCTTGAGCTCGGCGACCTCGGGCGGATCGTCGGCGACGACCCGGTACTGCGGCTTCAAGCCGGCCGCGGTGGCGAGCTGCACGTCGTCCTCGCCGAGCGCCGGGAGCACCTGGTCGATGTAGCGGAGGAAGATCGTGTTGGGCCCGATCAGCAGCACGCCGCGGTTCCCGAGCCGCTGACGGTAGGTGTAGAGGAGGTACGCGGCGCGGTGGAGGGCGACCGCGGTCTTCCCCGTGCCCGCACCACCGGTCACGACGAGGACGCCCGGCAGGGGCGACCGGATCGCCTCGTCCTGCTCGGCCTGGATCGTCGCGACGATGTCGCCCATCCGGCCGGTGCGCTCCCGCTCGAGCGCGGCGAGCAGCGCCCCCTCGCCGACCACGGAGAGCCGGGCCTCGTCGGCGGCGTCGCGGTCGAACACCTCGTCGTCGAGCCCGACGATCGTGCGCCCCTCGCCGGGCCGCGTGAGGAAGTGGCGCCGCCGCACGACGTCCATCGGCTCGATCGCGGTCGCCCGGTAGAAGGGCTCGGCGACCGGGGCGCGCCAGTCGACCACGACCGGCTCGCTGTCCTCGTCGGTCACCGAGATGCGGCCGATGTAGTGGGTGCGGTCGCCGCGCAGGTCGAGGCGACCGAAGCACAGCGGCAGATCGCCGATGTCGAGGGCGGCGAGGCGCCTCCGCGTCAGGTCCTCCGCCACGTCCCGCTCGAGCCGAGCCTGGTGCGTGCCTCCCCGCCCCACCTCCGAGTAGCCCCGGGCGACCCTCCGGGCCGCCTCGCGCATGGCGTCGAGGCGGTCGTACGCCTCGTCGACGTAGCGCTGCTCTGCTGCCAGCTCGGGGTGACGATCGCTCAACGAGGCTCCGGTCGGGTTTTTGGGGACCGACCATCCTACCGGCCTGACGATCGCCTCAGATCTGGTCGGGCACCGTGACCGTCTCGGCGTCGACGAGCACCTCGCGCTCGCCGAGGGCGAGCCCGCCGGCTTCCGGGTGGAACCACCGGCCCCCCAGGTTGGGGACGCGCACCCACGGCGCGTGCAGGTGCCGCTCGAGCGTGCCGATCAGGCCGCCGTGGGTCACGACGAGGACGATCGACTCGGAGGCCTCGGCCACCAGCGCCTCCAGCGCGGGGAGCGCCCGCGCGAGCACCTGGTCGTCGTCCTCGTACCCCGGAGGTCGTCGGTGCGTCTCGAGCCATCCCGGGTAGTCGGTCTCGATCTCGACGCGCGTCATGCCCTCCCACTCGCCGGCGTCGCGCTCTCGCCACACCGGATCGCACTCGACCGCGACAGCTCGGGGTGCGAGCAGCTCGGCCGTGCGCGCCGCGCGCCGGAGGTCGGAGGCCAGGACCCGGACCGGCGCCAACCCCGCGACCGCGGCGCGCGCCTCCACCGCCTGGTGCTCGCCGAGCTCGCTCAGCGGTGGGTCGGCCTGCCCCTGCCAGCGCTGCTCGGCGTTCCAGGTCGACTGGCCGTGGCGGACGAGCAGAGCACCGCTGCGCAGGGGCCGGGCTCCGCTCATCGGGCGGAGCCTAGGGTGCGGGCATGACGGCGACCGTGGCGACCCTCATCGACGGCGAGCAGGAGCACGAGATCGTGGCCACCCCGCGCCCCGACGACCTCCTGGTCGACGGCGCCTCGCTCGAGGCCGCGACCGGATGGCACCTCGAGCCCCGCGGCTTCTGCCGGGGCGACGTCTGCATCCCGGTGCCGCGCGGGCTCGACGTCCTCGTCGATGGGCTCGTCTCGCTGCGCGCGTTCGCCACCGCGGTCCGCCGACCGCTCGCGCTCGAGCCCGCCGGCCTGCCGGTCGCGGTGATCGGCGAGCCTCGCGAGGTCATCGATGCGCTGCTCGACGAGCAGCAGGCCCCCGACTTCACCTTGCCCGACGTGCACGGCAACCCGGTGTCGCTCGGTGACTTCGCCGGCCGCAAGCGCGTCATCTCGACCTGGGCGTCGTGGTGCGGCTGTCGGTGGGAGATCCCGTCGTGGCAGATGCTCCAGGACGAGCTCGGCGACGACGTCGTCATCATCTCCGTGGCGCTCGACGAGGATGCCGAGGCGGTCCGCCAGTGGGCGCTCGACGAGCCCCCCTCTCCGACGCGCCTGCCGGTGCTGGTCGACCGCGACCACCTGGTCGCCGAGCGCTTCGGGGTGATCAACGTCCCGTCGACGGTGTGGATCGACGAGGAGGGACGGATCGTCCGCCCGCCGGCGATCGCGCCCGGGGACGACCAGTTCCGCGAGTTCACCAAGATCGACTCCTCGGTGCACCACGACGAGCTGCGGCGCTGGGTCCGCGAAGGCGATCTTCCGGTCGACGAGCAGGAGATCGCTCGGCGCCAGGTCGATCCCGACGACGACCTCCAGCAGGCCCGGGCGGAGCGGCGCCTCGCCATGCACCTCCACCGCATGGGGCGGACCGACGACGCGGCGCGTCACCTCCAGGCCGCGCTCGACCTGGCGCCCAACGACTGGACGATCGTTCGGGGTTCGATGCCCGTGCGCGGCATCGACCCCTTCGGTGCCGAGTTCTTCGAGTTCGTCGAGCGCTGGGAGGCGGCCGGCGCACCGAGCTATCCGGCGTGATGCCCCGGCCATGAGCCCCCGCGGACCCGAGGTCGTCGCGACCGGGATCCTGTTCGGTGAGGGCCCGGTCTGGGTGCCCGCCGGCGGAGGAAGCCCGGGCCATCTCGTCGTCACCGAGGTCGCCGCCGGCGCGGTCACCCGCGTCGACCTCGATCGCGGCGAGCGCACCCGCGTCGCCGACGTCGGTGGCGGCGCCAACGCGGCACTGCTCGCGAGCGACGGCGGCTTCGTCGTCACCCAGAACGGAGGCATCGACTTCACCCGCACCGGCCTGTACGGCGACGACCCACCGCCGTTCCGGCCCACGGTGCCCGGCCTCCAGCGCGTGGGCCCGGACGGCGCGGTCACGTACCTGCTCGACTCGTCGACCGATCCCTCCACCAGCGAGCAGACGCCGTTCCTCGCCCCCAACGACCTGGTCGTCGGGGCCGACGGCACCCTGTGGTTCACCGATCCGCCGCACCACCCTCCGCCCGAGGAGCCGACCGGGCGGGTCCACACCATGACGCCCGACGGCGTGGCTCGGGTCGTGGCCCGCGACTTCCACTACTGCAACGGGATCGCCCTCGACCGCGATGGCGCACCCGTGCTGATCGAAGCGCTCGGGCTCGCGCGTCTGCACGCAGACGGTCGCGGCGACGCTGCGAAGGAGTGGCTGACCGAGCAGATCAGCCCGAACGCGGTGGCCGGCGACGGGCTCTGCCTCGACGTGGAGGGCCGCTTCTACGTCGCCGCGACCACGGACCACGGCATCCGCGTCCTCGACCCGGACGGCACCGGGGTCGACTTCCTCGAGATCCCCGGCCGGGGCGTCACCACCAATTGCTGCTTCGGCGGCGAGGACGGCCGGACCCTCTTCGTCACCGACGGGGTCCCGGGCCAGGTGCTGGCCTGGGAGGGCATGCCGACGCCGGGGCTCCCGCTGAGCGCGTGGCCGGTGCCCGCCGCGGAGGGGTAGCGTCCTCTCGCTCACAGCCGCACACCGTCGGGAGCCGAGGAACCATGCGCGCAGCGATCTTCACCGAGATGGACGGGCCTCTGTCCGTCGAGGACGTCACCCCCACCGATCCTGGGCCCCGTGACGTCGTCGTCCGGATCATGGCCAGCGGCATCTGCCACTCCGACCTGTCCGTCATCAACGGCACGCTCCCGATGCCGCCACCGGCGATCCTCGGCCACGAGGGCGCCGGCGTCGTCGAGTCGGTCGGCGCCGAGGTGAAGGGGCTCCGGGAGGGCGACCGGGTCATCGGCTCGTTCATCCCCGCCTGCGGCACGTGCTGGTACTGCAGCAACCACCAGTCGAACCTCTGCGAGAACACCTACACCGTGATGATGAACCCTCGCGCGACGCGCAGCGACGGCACGCCGCTGCCGTCGATGACGGGTCTCGGCACGTTCGCCGAGTCGATGATCTGCGACGAGATGTCGCTGGTGAAGGTCGACACCGACCTCCCCGACGACCAGCTCGCGCTCATCGGTTGCGGCGTCACCACCGGTGTCGGCTCGGCGCTCAACACCGCGCAGGTCGTACCGGGCTCGACGGTGGTCGTGATCGGGTGCGGCGGCGTGGGCCAGGCGACGATCCAGGGCGCCCGCATCGCCGGTGCGGCGCGCATCATCGCCGTCGACCCCGTGCAGCTCAAGCGCGACATGGCCCTCAAGCTCGGCGCGACGCACACGGTCGACCCGGCCGACGGCGACGTCGTCGCCCAGGTGATGGAGCTCACCAGCGGACGCGGCGCCGACTACGCGTTCGAGGTGATCGGCAACCCCGACCTCATCACGCAGGCGTTCAACTGCACGCGCCAGGGTGGCATGACGATCGCGGTGGGCGTGCCCCGCAGCGACGCCATGGTGACGATCCCGAGCTTCCCGCTGATCCTCGGCGAGAAGAAGCTCGTGGGCACGGTCTACGGGTCGGCTCAGGTGAAGCGGGACTTCCCCCGACTGGTGAGCCTGGTCGAGCACGGCCAGCTCGACCTCGGCGGCATGGTGAGCCGCACGATCACCCTCGACGAGGTGAACGACGGCCTGCGCGCGATGCAGGACGGCGAGGTCATCCGCTCCGTCATCCACGCCCACTGAGCGGGCGCTGACCGCAGCTACTGGGTGTCGACCCGCAGGAACCCCTCGGCGAGGCGCCCGTCGGGGAGCCCGCCGTGCGCCGCTACAGCCGCGCCCCACTCCCGCAGCCGCGTCTCGAGGGAGTCGGGGTCGGGATGCTGGCTGACGTGGCAGTGCAGCGCCTCGAGCTTGCGCTCGAACGCGTCGGTCACGTCGACGTGGACGTCGGGCTCCGACAGCGCCATCAGGTAGACCTCGCCGACCGACCACGGCTCGAGGCCCTCCTGCTCCAGCAGCTCGGGGTGCGCGAACGGGTTGCGGGCGTCGGGGTAGACCGCGGCGAGCGTCGCCTCCCCCGTCGCGAGGTGGTCGGGATGGCTCGCGTAGATGCGCTGGTAGTTGCGCTCCGGCGACATGGCGAGCACGCGCTGGGGCCGGACCTGACGGATCACGCGTGAGATGTCGCGCCGAAGGTCGAGCGTCGGCTGCACCCTTCCGTCGGGATGCGCGAGGAACACCAGCTCGGTGACGCCCACGACCTTCGCGGCCGCGGTCTGCTCGGCCCGGCGGAGCTCGGCCATCTCGCGTCGCGACATCTCGCGATCGAAGCCGCCGGCATCCCCGTCGGTCACGAGGCAGTAGGTCACCTCGATGCCCTTGTCGGTCCAGGTCGCGACGCTGCCCGCGGTTCCGAAGTCGATGTCGTCGGGATGGGCGGCGACGACAAGGATGCGCTCGACCCCGACATCCGGGTCGACGGCGTCGGTCATGGCGGCGACGCTACCGCGGGCTCCCGAGCCCGACGTCACGGCCGTGCGCGGCCTAGGTTCCGAACGTGCTGCCGATCACCTGGGCCACCGTCCGGGTCTTCCTCCACGTCACCGCGGCAACGGTGTGGGTCGGCGGACAGCTCACGCTCGCGGGGCTCGTGCCCGGGCTGCGGGGAATCTCACCCGACGCACCCCGACTGGTCGCTCGCCGCTTCAACCGGATCGCGTGGGCCGCGTTCGCGGTGCTCGTCGCGACGGGGATCTGGAACATCCTCGCGCTCGATCCGGTGTGGTCGAGCGAGTACGGCGTCACCCTGTTCGTGAAGATCGTCGTCGTCGCCGTGTCCGGCGTGACCGCGTTCTTGCACTCGATCGCACGGACGAAGACGGGGCTCGCGGTGTTCGGGGCGCTCTCGGCGATCAGCGCGCTCGCAGCGGTGTTCCTCGGCGTGATGCTCGGCTGACGCTCAACTCGGAGCGGGCGCGGGGACGACCGCGTCCTGCTCGTCGTCGGTGGGGTCGAGCGAGATGCCACGCAGACCCCCGATGAACGTGACCAGCAGCACGAGGGCCGCACCGGTGATCACCCCGATCGACGCGGCGTAGGTCGCGTTCAGCTGCACCGCGTCGAGCTCGTCGCTCTGGGCCGCGACGAGGGTGCCCCCGATCCCGAGCATGGCCCCGAACAGCAGGCCGATGCCCGCCCCGGCGAGGAAGGGGCTGAGCGAGGGCATCCGCCGCACGAGCGTCGGGGCGCGCTCTCGGACCGCGCCCTCGGCCAGCAGCAGCACCGCGACGGAGACGCCGGCCCACGCGGTGACGACGAGGTACGCGCCGAGCACGTCGCTCGGGCGGTGCCACCCCGCCGTGACCGTCCCGGCGCCGACGAGCGTCGCGTAGACGAAGCCGAGGAGTGCCGCGAGCGGGCGCACCTCCTCCGCGACGACGATGACCAGCGCGACGGCGAGCGACATCGCGACCGTCGAGTGACCGCTCGGGAAGCTGTTGGTCATCCCGAGCGTGTCGACGCGGCCGACGAGATCGGGGCGATCGAGGATGTAGCGCTTGAGCAGCTCGGTGGTGACGCAGCTCCCGCCGATGACGACGCCCGCGGTCAGCGCGAGGTGGGGCCGGTGCCGCAGCAGGGCGACGAGCATGATCGCGATCGTCCCGAGCGCGAGCGATGCGACGCTGATCGTGTTGAGCAACCGGCTCGTGGCATCGAGCACCGCCTGACGGTGCGTCCGGCCGTCGAGCGCCGCGTCGTCGATGCGCTGACCCCACTCGGTGTGCACCGCGACGACGTAGAGCGCGGCGAGGAGCAGCACGGCGACGACCGCGAGGAGCAGCATCCGTCGCGCCCGCCGACCGGCGAGCGTGGTGTCGACGGCCAAGCTCAGTGGCTTCGCTCGTCGGGCATCTCGCCGACCTTGTAGCCGTACATCTCCCCGAGCGGGTCGCTGATCAGCTCGACCCGGGTGCCGTCGGGATCGCGGAAGTAGATCGACGACCCGTCGACGTGGGCGTACTCGATGCCGGCGTCGTCGAGCTTGGCCTTGAGCCGCTCCCAGCGATCGGGCGGCACGGAGATCGCGAGATGGTGGAGGCCGCCGAGCACCTCCTTGTACTCGCCGACGTCGAGACCGGGGAAGTCGAAGAACGCGAGCGCGTTGCCGTGGCCGATGTCGAAGAAGAAGTGGGTCGAGCCCTTGTAGTCACGGTTCTCGAAGAGCTCGGTGAGGGGGAACTCGAGCAGGTCCTGGTAGAAGCGGATGGTCTGCTCGACGTCGCTCGAGAGCACCGCGACGTGATGGACGCCACGGGCGCTGCTCTCGGGCCGCTGGTCCTCGGGGGTCAGGTACTTCTGGCGGAGCTCCTCGCGACGGTCGCGCAGCGCGTCCAGGTCGACGTCGGTCATGGGCACGAGCCTAGGCAGGCTCGGGGCCGCATCGGTGCCGTCAGCGCCAGTAGGTCTCGGCGAGCATCGCCTCGAGCATCGCCCGATGCGGGATCAGCTCGTCGATGTCGGCGGGCGCCTCGGCCTCGCCGAAGTGGATCGACCGGCGACCGATGCGACTCATGATGATGGCGTGTCGGGTCGACGCGTACGCGCAGTAGAAGTCGAGGTCGCGGGGCGCGTACCCGGTGATCGCCTGGTACTGCTCGACGACGTCGTCGCGGCGCAGGAGATCGGGGAGCCCCGGCATCTCGTACGTGCGGGCCACGTCCTCGAAGAACGCGTGCAGGGTGACGAGCCAGGCGACGTCGAGCTCGGGTGGCCCGAGCGAGGCCATCTCCCAGTCGAGGATCGCGACCGGCTCGAACTCGCGGTAGAGCACGTTCCCGATGCGCGAGTCTCCCCATGACAGGACCGTCGGTCCCTCGTCGGCCGGCCAGTGCTCGTCGAGCCACGTGAACGCCGATTCGATCAGCGGCGAGCGCCGGCCGTCGGCCACGACCCACTCGTAGTAGTCGCGCTGCTCGTCGACGTGGCGCTGGAGGGCGGTGCGGTCGGCTGTCGCACCGGGGAGGAAGTGGAACATCTCCTCGACGCCCTCGATCGTGTGCAGTCGCGCCAGGGCAGCGACGGTCGACTCCTGCAATCGGCGACGGTCCGCGGGCGAGGCGTCGAGCAGCCAGCTCATCATGTTGTAGGGCAGGATGTCGGGCGGCACGACGCCCTCGATGCGCTCCATAACGAAGAACGGGGCGCCGAGCACCGACTCGTCCGACTCGGTCCAGTGGACCGCCGGCACCGGCACGTCGCTCATCGTGCGGACCGCGCGCATCGTCGTCGCCTGACGGTCGAGGTCGTACTCGGGGAACACGGGCACGTTGTCGGCAGAGGGCGCGATGCGCGCCACGAGCTCCCAGTGCTGTGCCGCACCCCGATCGGACCACTCGACGTCGAAGAGCACCGTCTCGCTCGACATGCCGTTGCCCGACGGAGGCTCGTAGCGGGTGATGCGAGGCGATGCGCCCTCCGGCAGCATGCTCGCCAGCCATCCCTCGAGGGCGACCCGGGTCTGGTCGTGGTCGCGCGTCGACGTCTGGGGGAAGCCGATCGCCGGCTCGTCGTCGCTCACGGCCTCACTCTGGCCGCTGCGGGCGGCTTCGACCAGCCGCCTTCGTCGACCTCGGCCTGCAGGAGGGCCTCGCGCAGCCGGGTCAGGAGCTCGGCCAGGGTGCGGCGGTCGTCGGCAGTCCATGCCGAGAGCGCGGCATCGAAGTCGTGCAGCACGACGTCGCGTGCCCGGTCGAGGACCCGCTGCCCCTCCGGTGCCACCCGGAGCCACGACACGCGCCCGTCGTCGGGGTCGCTCTCGCGGACGACGAAGCCCTGCTCGGCGAGCGCCGCGAGATGACGGCTCGCGGTCGACTGGTCGACCTGGAGGCGACGAGCGACCTCGGAGGGCGTCAGCGGCCCGTGACGCTCGATCGCCCGCAGCGCGAGCAGGCCTGCACCGGTGATCGGCTCGCCCACCGCGCGCACCATCCGCTCGTGCTGGCGGACGCTGCGCGCGCTCGCCGACACGAGCGTGGTGAAGTCGTAGATGGCGACGAGATCGGCGTCGCGCGCCAGCTCGGATCGGCTCACGCTGTCGGCGCGTCCTCGCCGATCAGGGCCTGCATCCGCTCGGTCGTCTCGATCCACTCCTGCACCATGTCGAAGACCACGTCGCGCGCCGGGCGCACGCGGTCCATGCTCCCCACGATCTGTCCGACCGGGAAGCCCGAGAGCTCGCGGTTCTGCGACCGGCTGATCCGTCGACCGGCGCCGTTGAACAAGAGGCCCTGGAGCGGCATCGGCAGCGGGTCGGGCGTGTCCTCGCGCTCCCACGCCTCCGTCCAGCCGCTTCGCAGCTGACGCGCCGGCTTGCCCGTCATCGCGCGCGATCGGACCGTGTCACGCGACGACGCCGCGAGCAGCTTCTCCACGACGAGCGGTTGCGTGTCGGCCTCGGCGACGGTGAGCCAGATCGAGCCCGTCCACACGCCCTGCGCGCCGAGCGCCATCGCCGCCGCCATCTGCCGCCCGGAGCCGATGCCGCCCGCGGCGAGCACGGCCGCGCGGTCACCGACCGCGTCCACCACCTCCGGGATGAGCACCATCGTGCTGATCTCGCCGCAGTGCCCGCCGGCCTCGGTGCCCTGGGCGACGATCACGTCGACCCCCATCTCGACCTGGCGCTCCGCGTGGACCTTCGAGCCGCACAGTCCACCGACGAGCACGCCCGCGGCATGGGCCTGCTCGATGACCTCGGGCGGCGGCGGCCCGAGCGCGTTCACGAGCATGCTCGCCCCGTGCGCGAGCGAGACCTCGACCTGGCCGGGCCCCTCGAGGTCGACGTTGAGGCCCGCGGCCTTGGGCGTCGCCCCGGCCACCTCCTCGGGCAGCGGTGGCACGCCGTGCTCGGTCAGCAGGTCCTCGACGAACTGCTTGTGCTCCGCGGGGATCAGCGAGTCGAGGTTGGTGACGCTCGCCTCGTCACCGCCACCCTTCCCGACGTACTTCGCAGGCATGACGATGTCGACGCCGTAGGGCTTGCCGTCGACGTGCTCGTCGATCCAGGTGAGCTCGATCTCGAGCTCCTCCGGCGCGAACGCGAGCGCGCCGAGCACCCCGTAGCCGCCGGCGCGACTCACCGCGGCGACGACGTCACGACAGTGCGAGAAGGCGAAGATCGGGAACTCGATCCCGAGTCGGTCACAGATCGGCGTGCGCACGCAGGCCCCCCGAGGTCGTCGCCGGACCCACCCGGCGAACTACTTGTAGGCCTACAACCATATCCGGCCGACGCCCCGCCCGCGTTGGCAGCGTTGTCGACCTCCGCGGTCGACATCGCTGCCGACGCGGGAGGGACTGGGGAGGCCGCTGGCGTCCTCGGCCGTGGCCCGGTCAGTCGTCGGCGCTGACCATCCACATGGCGAAGTACTGGGCGCCGCCGCCGTACGCGTGACCGAGCGCCCGCTTCGCACCGTCGACCTGGTGCTCCCCGGCCATCCCTCGCACCTGGAGCGCGGCCTCTGCGAAGCGGACCATCCCCGACGCACCGATCGGGTTCGACGACAGCACGCCGCCCGAGGTGTTCACCGGGAGATCGCCACCGAGGCGGGTCGTGCCGTCCTCGACGAGGCGCCAGCCCTCGCCCTTCTCCGCGAACCCCAGGCTCTCGAGCCACATCGGCTCGTACCAGCTGAACGGCACGTACATCTCGACGACGTCGATCTCGTCGCGGGGGCTCGTGATGCCTGCCTTGCGGTAGAGGTCCGCGGCGCACATGGAGGACGCGGCCGGGTCGACCATGTTGCGCCCGCCGAAGTTGTTGGCCTCGCTGCGCATCGCGGTCGCGTCGACCCACGCGACCGGGTTCGGTGCGGCGGCGGCAGCCGACTCGCTGGCGAGCACGACCGCGCACGCGCCGTCGGACGACGGGCACGTCTCGCTGTAGCGGATCGGGTCCCAGAGCATCGGCGAGTCGACGACCTGGTCGAACGTGAGATCGGGCTGGTGCAGGTGTGCGTACGGGTTCTTCAACGCGTGCTGGCGGTCCTTGAACGCGACGAGACAGCCGACGAGCTCGGGTGCGTTGCTCATCGCCATGTAGCGACGGATGATCGGCGAGAAGTAGCCGCCCGCGCCCGCGTTGATCGACGTCTGGAACGCCTGCGGCAACGAGAGTGCCCACATGGCGTTGGACTCGCTCTGCTTCTCGAAGCCCAGCGCCAGCACGCGCTGGTGGATCCCCGACTCGACCAGGGTGGAGGCGACGATCGCGGTCGAGCCACCGACCGAGCCGGCGGTGTGCACGCGCAGCACCGGCTTGCCGACGCCACCGAGCGCCTCACCGAGGATGATCTCGGGCATCATGACGCCCTCGAAGAAGTCGGGCGCCTTGCCGATGACGACCGCGTCGATGTCGGACCACTCGAGACCGGCGTCCGCCAGGGCTCGCAGCGCGGCCTCTCGCACGAGGCCGGCGATCGACACGTCGCCACGGGTCGCCAGGTACTTCGTCTGCCCCACTCCGATGACGGCGCAACGCTCCTTCGCCATCGGTCAGCTTCCTTCCAGCGTCGCGACGAGGTTCTGCTGGAGCCACGGACCGCTCGTGGCGTGCGCGACCGCCCGGTCGGCGTCACCCGAGTGGATCCGGGCAGCCGCCTCACCGATGCGCATCAGCCCGGCGCCCATCATCACGTGACCGCACAGCGACCCGCCGGACGGGTTGATCGACGTGCGTTCGGCATCGAGACCGAGCTCTCGCACGAGCAGGGCTTCGTTGTGCGTGAAGGGAGCGTCGAGCTCTGCGACGTCGATCTTGTCGCTGCCGACGCCGAGCGCCTCGGCGGCGAGGCGGGCCGAGGGCGCACGCCGCGGATCGCGGGCTCCGAAGTGGTGCATGTCCATGCGGTGGTCCATGCCGGTGATCCATGCAGGTCGCTCGCACACCTTCTCGGCGACCTCGCGCACGGCGAGGACGATCGCCGCGCCGCCGTCGGCGCGCGCGGGGAGATCGTGCGCTCGCAACGGGTCGTGGAGGAGCGGCTCGGCGAGCAGGTCGTCGACCGACCGCTCCCCCGTCCGGATGGCGGTCGGGTTGCCGGTGGCCGACGCGAGCGATCGCGACGCGATCTCGGCCATCTGCCGCTCGGTGACGTCGCCGGCGTCGAGCATGCAGCGCGCCTGGAGCCCGGCGATGCCGAACGCGTCCGGCTTCAACGGCGCGGCGTAGTACGGATCGAGCTGGGTCGCGAGGACGTCGCGCAACGAGCCCGGCGACGACTTGCCGTAGCCGTAGATCAGCGCCGTCTTCGCCTCGCCGAGTTGGAGCTTGACCCAGGCCTCGTAGAGCGCCCAGGCGCCGTCCATCTCGACGTGCGACTCGACGATCGGGGGCACGGGCCGCGTCGCGTCGACGGTCATGACGAAGGAGAACGCGGCACCGGCCAGGAAGTCGGACGACCCCGAGCACGTGAAGTCGAGCTCGTCGGGACCGAGGCCCGCGTCTTCGCGCACCGCTTCGATGACGGGCGCCATCATCTCGATCTCGTTGTCGTCGATGATCTGGGAAGCGCGCGCGGCGTAGGCGACGACGGCGATGTCGGTCATCCGCCACCGCCCTGAGCGTCGTCGGGACCGGTCGCGGGCTCTGCCGGCCTCCCGGGCGCGCCGATGAGCTCGTAGGAGGCGATCTCCACGTCGGGCTCGCCCGTCGGCGCCCAGTGGTGGATGTTGTCGGCCGTCTCGCGCAACTCGTCGTCGGGGCGCCACACCGCCTTCACCCGAAGGCCCAGGCGCACCTCGTCGGCCGGGATCCCGGCGACGAGCCCGATGAAGCCGACGCTCGCGCCGTCGAGGACGACCCACGCGCTCACGTAGGGCAGCTCCAGGTCGTCACGCCCCGGGATGGGGACCCGCGTGATGCAGAAGGACTCGACGTATCCGGTGTCGCGGAGCTCGACGAGCTCGGTCGTCGCGAGCCCCGACGTCGGCGTGACGCCGCGCGGCGGCACGAAGACCTGCCCGGTCGTCGGGCAACGCTCGCCGAGGATCTTCTTCTCGCGCATGCCGCGCAGGAACGCGGCCATGTGCTGACCGGAGGACGCTCGGTACTCGAGGTGGAACGGCGTGCGCACGCTCTGCACGGCTTCCACGCCCTGCAGGCGGGGCGGCAGGGACACCGGTGGGACGACGGGCGCGAGCGGATCGGTGGTCATCCGTCGCCCTCGGGCACGAAGCACTCGATGTCGGCGATGTGGCCTTCGCGCTCGGTGCGCCAGACCGCCTCGACCCGCATGCCCGTCTCCATCGCCTGGCGCTCGGGCACGTGCACCGCGTGGAGCATCGCGGTGTCGGCCCCGTCGAGCCGGATCATCGCCCAGGCATAGGCGACGTCGAACGGCTGACCGGGACGCGGCTCGCCGTTCCAGCACCAGCTGGTGACGACGCCGGCGTCGCCGACCTCGACGATCTCGGTGAGCGGCTCCGCCGTCGCCGGGTCGTACTCGCACGGCGGCACGAGGACGGTGCCGTCAGCACGCTTCACGCCGACGACGAAGCCCTCGCGGAGAGCGGTGAGGAACGCGCCGACGACCGGACCCGTCGATCGCGTGAACGGGTACTCCAGCGTCACGTCGGCGTGCAGCGCGCCCCCCTCAGACATCGGCCTGGAGACTAGCCAGACGAGCCTCTGCCTCTTCGAGGCGGGCGGTCGCGTCGCGGGCGTTGCGCCGTGCGGTCTCGGCCGCCTCGCGCGCCACCGACAGCTGACGGGCCGCCTCGGTCGCGGCATCCCGGGCCCGCTCGAGCGCCCGCTCGACCTCCCCGACGTGCCCGGTCGCGGTGTCGAGCTGGAGCTGGGAGCTCGTGACGTCGGCGTCGACCTCCTCCACGACCGCCTGGGCGTCCTCGGCCTCCCGACGGGCCTTGTCGACCGCGCGGCGCGCCTTGTCGAGCTCGCGAGCCGACGCTCGCCGCTCGCGAGGCGCGTTCGCTCCCGAGACCAGCGCGGCGTCGAGCGGCCCGAAGCCCGCAGGCGCCAGGAGTGGCTGCGTCAGCCGGCCGGCGCGCAGCTCGTCGCTCCGCTCGGGCTCCATCGACGCCGCGTCCAGGGTCGCGACGATGTTGTCGCGGTACTGGCTGGGCTTGGGGGCGGCGCCGTCGAGCATCCGCACTGCCTCGTCGCTGAGCGCCTCGAGGACCTGCTGTCGTTCGCGCGCGGCCTCACGCAGCTCGTCACCCGACCCACCGGCGAGCGCGGCCTGCTGTGCGGCCGCAACCTCACCCGTGACCGCGAAGAGACGTGCGACGCCGTCGGGATCGCGGCGAGCCAGCTGGTTGCAAGCCCACGCCGCGAGGTGGGGGCGTCGGCGTCGCTTCAGGGCGGCGGCACCGTCGGCATCGCCCGCCGACCTCAGCTCCTTCTCCAGCCGAGCACGCACCAGCACGAACTCGTCGGGAGCGACCCCGTACAGCTCGTCGAGCGCGTCGTCGAAGGTCGGCTCCACGGGACCGCAGCCTACGGTCGCCTCGGAGTGTGCTCGGCGGGCGCGCTTGCCGATAACGTCCGCCACCGACAGACGGGCGGGCCGGACCGGAGGGACAACGCTCATGCGTCGACTGCCACTGCTGCTCGGACTCGTCCTCACGCTCTCGTGCGCGTGGGCGGCCCCGGCCATCGCCGGCTCGAGCGACGAGGCGATCGCCGAGGACTCGGTGCTCACCGAGGACGACGTCCTCGACTACGGACTTGTCGAGACCGACCCGAGTGACGACCCGCCCCCTTCCGGTGCGGTCTGCAAGCAGATCCGCAACGTCATCAACGACGCCGAGGACACTCCGCATGCCGTGACGGCGTTCACCGACGAAGCCGGTACCGATGCCGAGAGCCGAGTCGTCGTCTACGACAGTGTGGGTGACGCGAAGCGGCCGATCAAGGCGTACTCGGGCGCGCGGGCACCCCGGTGCATCGAGCAGCAGATCGAGTCGGACCTCGAGGAGAACCTCGAGCCCGGCGACAGCGCCGAGTACGAGCTCGAGCCGACATCCGTGCCGCTCGGTGACGACTCGATCGTCTGGCAGGGCGTCATCTCGATCACCGAAGCGGACGGAACGATCACTGACCTCTATGTCGAGACCGGTCTCGTACGGGTCGGCAGGGGCCTCGCAGTGCTCACGTTCTCTGCCGTCGGTGCACCGTTCTCGGGTTCGGAAGACCTGGCGACTCTCGTCGTCGACAACCTCGAGTCGAACCTCTAGCCGGGAGCGCGACCTCACCGTGTCGCTCGGCTGCGAGTTCCTCGACCAGATCGACGCGCGCCGGTTCCAGGGCGACGACGGCTACACGGTCGAGATCGACCTGACCGACGACCTGCGCGGCCCGGCGGGCTCGATGCACGGCGGTCTCGTGACGGCACTCGTGGACATCGCCGCGGCGACCGCCGTGGCGGCCGAGAGCGGCCGGCTCGTCGCGACGGCGTCGACCTCGATCGAGTACCTCGCTGCGGGCCGGGTCGGCCCCATCCGGGCGACGGGGACCGTCGAGCGGGTCTCGGACCGGCGGGCCGTCGCGTCGGTGAAGGTGGTCGACCACGGGAAGGACGACCGGGTGATGGCGGTCGCGCTCGTGGGCATGAGCTACCTCGACGGCGACGACTACCTCGGCAAGAAGAGCTGAGGCGGTCGCACCTCCTCAGGTCGCGACCAGCTCCACGGCACCGGTCGCGAGGTGGTACTCGCCTCCGATCACCTTCAACGATCCGTTCGCGATGCGGTCGGCGAGGATCGGGACGGCGGAGAGCGACGCCACCACCGAGTTGACGTTGGCGGCGATGGCGGCGTCCAGGAAGGCGCCGTCGTCGTCGCCGACCTCCCCCAACGCTCGCACCACGGGGAGGATCGGTTCGACCACCGCGTCGATGTCACCCGGGAGCGAGACGCCCTTCGTCGTGACGTCGATCGCACCTCGCACCGCACCGCAGTCGGAGTGGCCGAGCACCAGCACGACGATCGCACCGAGGACCTCGACCGCGAACTCGAGGCTGCCGATGACGACCGCGTCGGCGGCCGTGTTCCCGGCGACGCGCACGACGAACAGGTCACCCAGACCCTGGTCGAACACGACCTCCGGGGACACTCGCGAGTCGGCACAGGCGAGGATCGCCGCGAACGGCTGCTGACCCTCGACGACCTGCATCCGCCTCACGGTGCCCTGGCGGGGCTTGCGCGCCTGCCCCTCTCGAAATCGATCGTTGCCCTCGACGAGGCGAGCGATCGCCGCGTCGGGGCTCTCGGGGAACTCGGGGGCGCCGGAACGATCCACGCCCGACAGTCTGCCGCCACCGGGCGACCGGACCTGGAACGATGCTCCGATGGAGGGACTGCTCCACGGGCCGTGGGTGTACCTCGCGCTGTTCGGGTTCGCGATCCTCGAGAACTCCGTAGGGCTCGGCCTCGTCCTCCCGATCGACACCCTGGTCATCGGGGCCGCGTCCCTCAGCGCGATCGGCGAGCTGTCGGCGCCCGCAGTGATCGCGGTCGTCTTCGTGGGTGCCGTGATCGGCGACAGCATCGGCTTCCTGATCGGCCGCCGCTTCGGCCCCGCCATCACCGCGAAGCTCGACGGCCACCTCGGCATCGACGACGCGCGGGTCGCGCAGGCCCGCGCGTTCTTCGAGCGCTGGGGCATGTGGGCCGTCGCGATCGGGCGCGTCCTGCCCGTCGTCCGCTTCCTCGTCGTCATCCTCGCGGGCGACCTCGGCCTGCCCTACCGGCGGTTCATCGTCGCCGACTGCATCGGGGTCGCGGCCTGGCTCACGATGCACTTCACGTTCGGCTTCGTCGTCGGCACCAGCGTCGACGCGCTCGGGGGACCGAAGGACCTGCTCATCGGTGGCGCGATCGGGATCACCGTCGTGCTCGGCGCGTTCCTCACCTACCGTTGGTGGCGACACCGACACGCGCGCGCGGCTGCGGCCGCGGGTGAGATGTAGGCGTGGCGCGCCCCCGCCCCGCGTTCCGGCGCACGGTCCACAGGAGCCCACACGCGAACGTGACCGCGCAGGCGACCACGACCCCTGCCGCGGTGGGGACCAGCATCGCCACGTCGGTGCCGACCGCGATGGCGTGCACGCTCGTGCACACGAGCAGCGCGTAGGCCGACAGGTGTATGCCCCGCCACACGCGCGGGGGGATCCTGGTGCGAAGCAGCGACGTGACCTCGATCGCGACCAGCAGGTACGTCGCGACGATGCCGAGGGCCACTGCGAGCGGCTCCCACGTCGACGCGAAGGGCACCAGGATGTCGGTGACCGAGAAGGTGACGAAGGGATCGAAGAGGATCGCGAGCACGTGGATCACGGTGAACACGACGCAGAGCGCGCCGAGGAAGCGGTGGATCGAGAAGATCCACGCCGGTGACGGGCGACTCACGCCACGTCGCGCGAGAGCTCGGGTGGCCAAGAGCAGCCCCCACGAGCAGGACGCCACGATCAGCGCCCAGGCGACGATGCCCGCCGACCGACTCACGAGCCAGGTGAGCGTCACGCCCAGCACGGTCGCAGCTCCTCGATCGGCCCCGCCGCTCGCACGCGACCGTCGTCGGCGACCGTGAGCCCGGCCGCGCCGTGCGCCTCGAGCAGCTTCGTCGCGCCCTCCCCGGAGAGGAACGCCGCGGTGGCGAGCACCTCGGCCCACCACGCGGCCCTCGTGAGCACGACGACGCCCGCGAGGCCGGTGGACGCGGGCGCGCCGACCTCGGGGTCGATCACGTGGTGCCGCCGATCCCGGACCGGACCCCACGCCCGCCGGGTCCGCCACGTCGACGCGACCGCGCCCGACGCGAGGTGCACCTGACCGAGCCCGTCGAGCTCGGTCGAGATCGGATGCTCGAGATCGACGAGCCACCCGCGACCGTCGGGACCGTCACCGTCGACGTGCAGGTCGCCACCGAGGTTCACGCACACCCCGCTCGCTCCGAGCGCCGTCAGGTCGGCGGCGACGAGGTCGGCCGCGAGGCCCTTGCCCATCCCGCCCGGGTCGAAGCCGACGCCGGTGGGCAGCGTGACGGTCGAGGTCGCGCGATCGATGCGCACGCCCCAGCATCCCGGCGCGGCGCCGACCGGCGCGTGCTCCGGGTGCGAGGCACGAGCGGCGACGACCGTGAACGTCTCGTCGTAGCCCGCCGCGACGAGCGCGGGCAGCACGGTCGGGTCGAAGCGACCGGCGGTGCGCTCCCACCCGTCGAGCGCGCGCTCGAACAGCATCTGCGTGTCGCGTGACACGACGACCGGGTCACCGCCCGCCCCGTTGACCCGACTCACCTCGCTCTCGGCGAGGAAGCGGCTCCAGCGCTGCTCCAGCTCCGCGAGCCGGGCCTCTGCCGCGTCGAGGAGCCCCGCGCCGGCGGCAGGCGTCCGGGGGACGACGACCACGTGGGCCGTCGTGCCCATCACGGGGAAGCGCCGCTCAGCTGCCACCGGAGCTCGTGTGGCTCGAAGACGATGACGGCGACGCCGACGCCGACGAGCCGTCGTCGTAGGGCGTCGCGGCGCCGGACGAGTCGTCGTCGGAGGAGGAGTCCTCCCAGGACTCGTCCGAGTCGTCGGGCTCGTACGTCGACGACGACCCCGACCTGACCGACGTCCCAGAGTCCGACGAGGGAGAGGGCGACGACGTGGTGGCGGCCGTCGGCGCGGTCAGTGCCATCGCGGCGGCGAGCGTGCCCATCGTGGCGGCGCTCGCGCCCGCCACGACGATGCGGCTCCTGCGGAACCGCCGCGATCGCTCCTTGGCGCGGCGCCGCCGGGCCCGAGCTCCCGGCAGCTGCGGGGCAGCGGCCTCGCCCGGGGGCGGTTCGGGAGTCGCGGCGAGGTCGTCCATGGGGCCACTTCACCACCGTGCGTTGTGAGGCGCCTGAGAGCAGCCCGCGGGGTTCCGCAGAGCCCGTGAGCCGGGTAGGGCGGACGTCAGGAGCTGCCGAGCCGGCGCTCCTCGCGCTCCACGATCCGGTACATCGCCTCGATCTCCGACGCGTGCATGTTGCGGTCCAGCGATCGCACGTCGGCGACGGGGCGCAGGAACGGCACGATCGCGGCGCGATCGAACTCGGCCACGAAGCGCCTCGCGATCAGCCCTTGCATCGGGCCGGCGACCCGAGCGACGAGGCCCTCCCCCGAGGTGTCGGCCGACTCGATGATCAGCCAGGTCTGGGCGAGGTCGGTCTCCGCGCGCCCGCGCGACGCGTTCGTCCAGTCGATCAGCACCGGACCGTCGGGTCCGTAGATGACGTTGAGCGGGTGGAGGTCGAGGTGCACCAACCGGTCGCCGCCGTCGGGAACCTGCGGCAACCAGTCGGGACCCGGGATCGCGTGCACCTGCCGATGCAGGTCGGCGAGCACCCGAGTGTGCCGACCGACGCGCCACGGAGCCCGGGTGAACGCCTGCACCATCGTCGGCCCGTGAATGCGCTCCATCACCAGCTCGGTGTCGCCCGCCCGCAGATCGTGCACCTCTGGAACCGGCAGCCCGGCCGCGTACACGTGCTCGAGGATGCGCGCCTCACCGGCGAGGCTTCGCCCGTCTCGAGCGCGGCGCAGGACGAGTCCCTCGCCGTACTCGTAGATGGCGCCGTCGCGACCGCTCGCGATGAGCTTGCCGACCTCCCGCACGCGTCGGCTATCCGAGGTCACGGCGACGAAGCGCCGCGAGACCGAACGCTCCCAGACCGATCGCGACGACGCCGAGCAGGACGAGCGGCAGGACGGCGACGCCCTCCGCCGGCAGCTGCGGCACGTGCTCGAACGGCGACAGCTCGAGCACCCACGTCGGGAGGTCGAGCACCTGGCCGAGCATCGCGACGACGAAGGCGAACGCGAACAGCCCCCACGCGGCACCGGACACGCGTGGAGCTGCGCCCACGAGACCCATGGTGACGCCCATCATCACTCCGAGCGCCGGCAGGTATGCCAGCGACGCGCCGAACGCCTCCCGGAGCACGGTGACGTCTCCGGTCACGGCCGCAGCCGATCCTCCGACCGCGACCGCGGCGACGAGCAGCAGGACGACCGAGCCGAGCGTCGCGACCACGAGGTGCCCGGCTGCCCATCGTGCGCGCGACGTCGGCGTCGCGAGGATCTGCTCGGCATGCATCGACGTCTCCTCGCCACGGATGCGCAGCACTGCTTGGATCGCGAACCCTGCAGCGACCAGGGCGACGATCCGGAACGACATCGACAGGTACGAGTCGACGATGCTCGCGCCCGTACGAGCCGTGAAGACCTCGGCAACCGTCTCGTTGTCCTCGATGAAGTCGTTGATGCTGTCGGCGATCGATCCGTAGGCGACGCCGAGCAGCAGCACCGCCGTGCCCCACCCCACGACGCTGGCCCGCTGGAGGCGCAGCGCCAGACCGATCGGCCGGCCGAGACCCCTCGACGCGTGCGCCGGTCCGGCCCGCGGGGCGACGAGCCCGCCGCCGACGTCGCGTCGCCGGCCCAGGACGACCGCCCCGGCGACCAGCGCGCCCGCCGCCGCGATCATGATCAGGAACGGCCACCACACCTCACCGGCGAAGGGTCGTGCCTTCTGCGCCCATCCGATCGGTGACAGCCACGAGATGGTGCCGTCACCGATGTCGCCGACCGCACGCAGGGCGAAGGCCGCTCCGAGCACTGCCCCGGCGATCCCGTAGACGACCCGTGTGTTCTCGCTGATCTGCGCTGCGACGAGCGTCACCCCGATGAACACCAGGCCGAAGAGCATGAACGAGATGCCGAACACCACCGAGCCCTCGGTGGGCAGGCCGAGTGCGAGCAGGACGACCGCGACCGCGGCGCCCACCACCACGTTCATCCCACCCGCGATCAGCAGCGCCGTCGCGTTCGGAGCGTCGGCGCCGACGGGCAGGGAGCGCACCAGCTCGAGCCGGCCCGACTCCTCCTCACCGCGCGTGAGGCGCCCCACGATCAGCAGCGTCATCAGCCCCACCGCGACGAGCCCGAACGACCCCATCTGGAACGCGACCTGTCCGCCGACGGTGTCGAGACCCTGCGCAGGGCCGTTGAAGGCGATCGCCGCGGCATTGCCCTCGGACGCGATCGCTGCCTGCACGAGATCGGCGCGAGTGGGATACAGGCCCTTGATGCTCGCAACGGTCACGACGACGAGGCCCGCGATCGACACGATCCAGGTCGCGATGCGCACTCGATCGCGCCGCAGCGCGAACCACGACAGTGCACCGGACCCGGTGAGCGCGGCGCTCGTCATCCAGGGGACCCGTCCGACTGCGCGCGGGGATCGGTGCCATGGACGTGGGCGAGCTGATCGCCGTAGTGACGGAGGAACAGCTCCTCGAGGGTCGGTGGGTGGCTCACGAGGCTCGTCACCCCCAGCTCGGTCAGCACCCGCATCACGTCGTCGAGGTGCGCGGAGTCGACCTCGAAGCGAGCCTGGGCGCCCTGCAGCTCGAGGCCGTGGACGCCGGGCACGCCGGCCAGCCCCTCGGCGGGACGCGAGGTCTCGACGACGATCGAGGTGCGGGTGAGGTGACGCAGCTCCGCGAGCGTCCCGCTCTCCGTCGTGCGACCGGCCCTGATGATCGTGACCCGATCGCACGTCGCCTCGACCTCGGCGAGGATGTGGCTCGACAGGAGCACGGTGCGACCTTCGGCCTTGAGGTCGTGGACGCAGTCCTGGAACACCGCTTCCATGAGCGGATCGAGCCCCGAGGTCGGCTCGTCGAGGATCAGCAGCTCGGCCGACGACGCGAGCGCAGCGACCAGTCCCACCTTCTGCCGATTGCCCTTCGAGTACGTGCGGGCCTTCTTCGTGGGGTCGAGCTCGAAGCGCTCGAGCAGCTCGTCGCGCCGCTTCGGGTCGAGGTCGCCGCGCAACCGACCGAGCAGATCGATGACCTCTCCGCCGCTGAGCTTGGGCCAGAGGGTCACCTCGCCCGGCACGTACGCGAGGCGGCGGTGCAGGGCGACCGCATCGCGCCACGGGTCGCCCCCGAGCAGCGAGACCGCGCCCGAGTCGGTCCGCAGCATCCCGAGCAGCACCCGGATGGTCGTCGTCTTGCCCGAGCCGTTCGGGCCGAGGAAGCCGTGCACCTCGCCGGCGGAGACCTCGAGGTCGAGCCCGTCGAGCGCACGGAACGCGCCGAACGTCTTCACCAAGCCCGAGATCGAGATCGCGACCGACACGGGCGACAGTCTGGGGCTTCCCCGCCCGACGAGGCCAGGGACCTACGTCCCGCGCCCGCCCCGCCTCAGGAGCAGCCGCTCGTCGCGCCGCAGGACGGACACGCGTGGCACGACCCGGCCCGCTGCATGATGTCGCCGCAGACGTGGCACAGCACCATCTCGGCGTCGGGCACCCGGGCCTCCGGCGCGCTCGCGCCACCCCCGGCCGACGCACCGAGCGACGGGTGCGACGACGACGGTGCCCGATCTTCGGGCGGGAGCAGGTCGATCGCGGGCTGCTGAGGTGTCGCGGCCTCGGCCACGCCCGGCAGCGTCGGTTCGCTGCGCTCCGCGACCGTGAGCACGCCGAGCTCCTTGCGCTCGTCGAACGGCAGGTACTCGACCGCGAGACGGCGGAACAGGTAGTCGACCAGGCTCGTCGCGAACCGGATGTCTGGGTCGTCGGTCATGCCGGCCGGGTCGAAGCGCATGTTGGTGAACATGTCGACGAAGGCCTTGAGGGGCACGCCGTACTGGAGCCCGTGGCTCACCGAGATCGCGAAGGCGTCCATGATGCCGGCGAGCGTCGAGCCCTGCTTGGCGACCTTCAAGAAGATCTCGGCCGGGCGTCCGTCCTCGAACTCACCCACCGTCGCGTAGCCGTGGCAGTCGGCCACGCGGAACGAGAACGTCTTCGAGTTGCGGGTGCGCGGAGGCTTCTGACGCACCGGCTCCTGCACGATGACGGTCTCGACGATCCGCTCGACCTGCCGGGCGAGCGCGTCGGCCTCGCCGCCGTCGGCGCCCTCCCCCTCCTTCTTCTGCGTGGCGAGGGGCTGTGCGACCTTGCAGTTGTCGCGGTAGATCGCGACGGCCTTCAGGCCCAGCCGCCACGACTCCATGTAGAGCTCGCCGACGTCGTCGACCGTGACGTCCTCGGGCATGTTGACGGTCTTGGAGATGGCCCCCGAGAGGAACGGCTGCGCCGCGCCCATCATCTTCACGTGACCCATGTAATGGATCGTGTTGTCGCCCATCGAGCACGCGAAGACGGGCAGGTGCTCTTCCTTGAAGTGCGGCGCACCGAAGATCGACTTGTGCTCGTGGATGTGATCGACGATCGCCTGGGCCTGCTCGTCGGCGTAGCCGAGCTTGCGCAGCGCGCGCGGGATCGTCTGGTTGACGATCATCATGGTGCCGCCACCGACGAGCTTCTTGGCCTTCGTGAGCGCGAGGTCGGGCTCGATGCCGGTGGTGTCGCAGTCCATCATCAAGCCGATGGTGCCGGTGGGCGCGAGGACGCTGGCCTGCGAGTTGCGCACGCCGTGCACCTCGCCGACCTCGACCGCCTCGTCCCACGCCCGCTGTGCGGCACCGAGCAGCTCGACGGGCACCTTCTCCTCGTCGATCTCGGCGACGGCACCCCGGTGCATGCGCAGCACGTCGACCATCGGCTCGGCGTTCTCGGCGAAGCCGGCGAAGGGACCCATGCGGCCGGCCGTGCGCGCGCTCGTCGCGTAGGCGTGCCCGGTCATCAGCGCGGTGATCGCGCCCGCCCAGGCGCGTCCCTCGTCGGAGTCGTACGCCAGGCCCTGGGCCATCAGCAGCGCCCCGAGGTTGGCGTAGCCGAGCCCGAGCTGACGGAAGCGGCGGCTGTTCTCACCGATCTTCTCGGTCGGGTAGTCGGCGTTCCCGACCAGGATCTCCTGCGCGGTGAACACGACCTCGACCGTGTGCTTGAAGCCCTCGACGTCGAACGAGCCGTCGTCGCCCAGGTACTTCAGGAGGTTGATGCTGGCGAGGTTGCACGCCGAGTTGTCGAGGTGCATGTACTCGGAGCAGGGGTTGGACGCGTTGATGCGGCCCGTGTTGGGCGCGGTGTGCCAGCGGTTGATCGTCGTGTCGTACTGCATGCCCGGGTCGGCGCACTCCCAGGCGGCCTGCGCGATCTGCTGCATGAGGTCGCGCGCCCGGATCGTCTTGAGGGTCTCGCCGGTCGTGACGGCCTTGAGGTCCCAGTCGGCGTCGTCGGCGACCGCTTGCATGAAGTCGTCGCTGACCCGCACCGAGTTGTTGGCGTTCTGGTACTGGATGGAGTGCGAGTCGCGGCCGTCGAGGTCCATGTCGAACCCGGCGTCGCGAAGCGCGCGGGCCTTGTGCTCCTCGCGCGCCTTGCACCAGATGAACTCCTCGACGTCGGGGTGGTCGACGTCGAGGATGACCATCTTCGCGGCGCGCCGGGTCTTGCCGCCCGACTTGATCGTGCCCGCCGACGCGTCGGCGCCGCGCATGAAGCTCACCGGCCCGCTCGCGGTGCCGCCGCCGGCGAGGTGCTCCGCGGACGACCGGATGCCCGAGAGGTTGATGCCCGAGCCCGAACCGCCCTTGAAGATGATCCCCTCCTCCCGGTACCAGTTGAGGATCCCGTCCATCGTGTCCTCGACGGCGAGGATGAAGCACGCCGACGCCTGCGCGGGCACGCCGTCGACGCCGATGTTGAACCACACCGGTGAGTTGAAGGACGCGCGCTGGTGCACGAGGATGTACTTGAGCTCGTTGCGGAAGGCCGCGCCTTCCTGCTCGTCGACGAAGTAGCCGTCGCGCATGCCCCACGCGGTGATGGTGTCGGCGACCCGGTCGATGACCTGCTTCAGCGACGACTCGCGCTCGGGCGTGCCGAGGGTGCCGCGGAAGTACTTCTGGGCGACGATGTTGGTGGCGTTCTGGGACCACGCGACCGGGAACTCGACGTCGGGCTGGAAGAAGGCGTCGGTGCCGTCCTTGAAGTTCTGGATCCGGGCGTCGCGCTGCTCCCAGGCGACCGTCTCGTACGGGTGGGTGCCCGGCTCGGTGAAGTACCGACGGATCCCGATGCCGATCTGCTCCGGCGCCATCGCCATGAGTGCGTCCTCCCCTGTCCCCTGGTCGGGTGTCCCCTGCTCGGGTCCGTCGTGGTGGTTGGTCGGTTGCCCGTGCCCGAGACGACAGGATCTTCCGATCCTAGACCACAAGATCTTGTGGTCTTCTCCCCCCGGAACGCGAGATGCGGCGTGAATTACAACACCGAAATTCCACGCGTGTCAACCGGCAACTTTCGCGAGCGCCAGCCACGCCGAGGCGCAGGAGCAACAGCGGCCCCAGGCGCCCCTCGCCCCGTCGGCCGAGGTCGGCCTCAGCGGGCCGGGCGCCGACGCTTGGGGGCGGTGACCTTGCGCAGGGCCACGGCCTCCCGCTCGAAGTCGGAGGCGTCGGCGAAGCCCTTGTAGACCGAGGCGAAGCGCAGGTAGGCCACGTCGTCGAGCTGCCCCAGGCGCTCCAGCACCGCCATGCCGAGCACGTCGCTGGTGACCTCCGGGCCCGACGCCCGAGCGTCCTCCTCGACGCCGGCCACGATCGCCTCGACCATCTCGGGCGTGATGGCGCGCCCCGCGACCGCCTTGCCGATGCCGTCGGCGAGCTTGGCGCCCTCGAAGGGCTCTTTGAGCCCCGAGCGCTTCACGACCATCAGGGGGAGCTCCACCACCCGCTCGTGGGTGGTGTAGCGGCGGCCGCAGGCGAGGCACTCCCGACGCCGACGCACCGCGGCCCCGCCCTCGAGCGACCGCGAGTCGACGACCTTGTCGTCGTCGTGCTCGCAATAGGGGCAGCGCACGGCTCCCACGGTACCGGTCGTCCGGCGCCACGGCGTGCCAGCCGGCTCGCGTCGGGACGCCTACTGCGGGATCCGGATGCGCTCGCCGACCTGGAGCGGAGCGCCATCGCGTGCGGACGACAGCTCGTCGACCAGCGGCCGTGGGTCGTCGTGCGGCGCGAGGCGGCTCGCGATCGACCACAGGGTGTCGCCGGGCTCGACCACGACGGTGGCGAGCGCGCCCGCGTCGGGCGCGCCGGCGGCGGCCTGGATCGTGGAGACAGAGGCGGGGCGGCGCTCGGGAGCTGCGAGGGGGATGCCCCCGAGCGCTACGCCCGCCGTTGCTGCGACGAGCACCAGGCCTCCCAACGCCGACGTGGCCACGGCCAGGCGTCGGCGCCGGAAGGTCGCAGGGCTCGTGCGCGACACCCGGGACCCGTGACGCGGGATGGCTCCGCTGGGAGCACGGCGCCTGGTCGCGGTCCAGAGCGCCGTGTCGTATCCGGGTGAGGTCGTGATCGCTGCCATCGTCGGTTCCTGTGCTTCGGGGCCGCTCGTGCGACCGTGGACCGGGGAAGATCGGACCACGGGGGTGTGACAGCGCTGCGAGCCTTGTGCCGCAACGGATCTGGGTACCCCGCGCTCCTGTGTCCACGAACGCCTGTTCGCATCCAAGCACGAACGGGTGTTCGGAGTCAAGAACGGATGTTCGGATGGTCCCGCAGGCCCTTCTCACGGCTCGCCGGCCGTCGAGCGAACAGGTGTTTGCCCCGAACACCTGATCGTGTTACGTTGCGCGCATGACCGAGCTCACGGATCGTCAGCGGCAGGTACTCGAGTTCATCGACGCCGAGGTGCGCGACCGGGGGTATCCCCCCAGCGTGCGAGAGATCGGCGAGGCCGTCGGCCTCTCGTCGAGCTCGACCGTCCACGCGCACCTGGCCGCCCTCCAGGACAAGGGCTACCTCAAGCGCGACCCCACCAAGCCGCGGGCCATCGAGCTCGTCTACGAGGCGGAGTCCGGCGCCCAGGTCGAGCGACGGCCGGTCCGCCACATCCCGCTGGTCGGCGACGTCGCCGCCGGCACGGGCGTCCTCGCGGCCGAGAACATCGAGGAGAGCGTCCCCGTCCCCGAGGACTTCACCGGTGCCGGCCAGCTGTTCATGCTGCGCGTCCGCGGCGACTCGATGGTCGACGCGGGCATCCTCGACGGCGACTACGTCGTCGTGCGCCAGCAGCCCGACGCCGATCCCGGCGAGGTCGTCGTCGCGGGCATCCCCGGCGAGGAAGCCACCGTCAAGACCTACCTCAAGCGTCGGGGCAAGGTCGTGCTGCGCCCCGAGAACCCGACCATGGACGAGATGATCTTCGACCCGGCCGACGTCTCCATCTACGGCAAGGTCGTCACGCTCCTGCGCCGCCTCAACTGACTCTTCGGGAGACCTCCCGAGGTCGGTCTCCGCCGTCGAGCCGCCGGCAGGGCCGCCGCCTCAACTGACTCTTCGGGAGACCTCCCGAGGTCGGTCTCCGCCGTCGCTACGTGGCCACCCCGTGGTCACGAAGGATGTCGTTGAGCTTGGCCTTGTCGGCCCGCTCCCCCTCGGTGAGCCGGCGGATGATGAGCGCGCACGGCAGGTGGTACTCGCCTCCGGGGAACTGTCGGGGCCGCATCGCCTGCACGACGATGCACCACGGCGGCACGACTCCCCGGCTCACCTCCTCACCGGTCTCGGCGTCGATCACGGGGATGCCCGGGTTGAGGATCACGCCCTCGCCGAGCACGCTGCCGTCACCGACCCGCGCCCCCTGGGTCACCATGCACCGGCTGCCGATCGTGCACTCGTCACCGATGATCACGGGTGCCGCCTGGGGCGGCTCCAGCACGCCGCCGATGCCGACACCACCCGACAGGTGCACCCGGGCGCCGATCTGTGCACACGAACCGACCGTCGCCCACGTGTCGACCATGGTGCCCTCACCGACCCGGGCACCGATGTTGACGTAGCTCGGCATGAGGATGACGCCGGGCGCGAGGTAGGAGCCCCACCGCGCCGACGAGCCCGGGACCGCCCGCACCTTCGCGGCCTCGTAGCCGTGCTTCAGCGGGAGCTTGTCCGCGTACTCGAACGGACCGACCTCGATGGTCTCCATCTGCTCCAACCGGAACAGGAGGAGGATCGCCTGCTTGCACCACTCGTGCACGACGACCTCGTCGTCGACGACCTCCGCGACCCGCGCGGTGCCCTGGTCGAGCATGTCGACGACCGCATGGACGACCTCACGGGCGTCCCCGTGCGCCTCGAGCGCGTCGCGGTCGTCCCACAGCTCCCCGACCCTCGCGGCCAGATCACTCATGCCCGATCACTCATCCCCGATCACCTCTGGAGCCCGATGACGTTGGTGGCGACGCGCTCGACCTGCTCGTCGGTGAGCGTGAGCGCGAGCCGCACGTGGTGCGCGCCGCCGGGACCGTACAGGTCGCCCGGGGCGACGAGCACACCCGCCCGGGCCAGGTGGGTCGCGAGGGGCCAGGCCTCGGTGTCGTCGTTCGCGGCGCGGAGCCACAGGTAGAACGCCGACGGGCCCCCGTCGTGGACGATGCCGATCGATGCCAGGGCATCGACGAGGCGAGCCCGGCGCGTCGCGTAGCGCCGCCGCTGCGCTTCGACGTGGCCGTCGTCGCCGAGCGCGGCGATGCCGGCCGCCTGCATCGGGCTCGGGATCATCATCCCGGCGTGCTTGCGCACCTCGCCCAGGTAGCGGACGAGCCCGGCGTCACCGGCGAAGAACCCCACCCGGAAGCCGGCCATGTTGGAGCGCTTCGACAGGGAGTGCACGGCCAGGACCCCGTCGGTGCCGCCCTGGAGGGCGGTCACGGGGTCGGCCGACCCGCCGTGCTCGTCGTAGGTGAACTCGGCGTAGCACTCGTCGCTCGCGACGACGATCCCGTGGTCCCGTGCCCACGCGACCGTCCGCACGAGCCGGTCGGGCGGCGCGCCGACGCCGGTCGGGTTCGCGGGGTCGTTGCACCACAGGAGCAGGGCCCGGCCGACGTCCTCGGGATCGAGGCGATCCACGTCGGGACGCCAGCCCTCGTCGAGGGGTACGGGCACCGCTCGCAGACCCGCGAGCTCCGCCCCCATCGCGTAGGTGGGGTAGGCGAGCGCCGGGTAGAGGACGGTGTCGCGCGACGGATCGCGCAGCGACAGCAGCCGCGGCAACGAGGCGACCGCCTCCTTCGTGCCCACGCACGCGGTCACGGCATCGGGCGCGAGCTCCACGCCGAAGCGCCGCCGGATCCAGCCGACGGCTGCTTCGCGGAGTGCGGGATACCCGATGCTCGCCGGGTAGCCGGTGGCGTCCTCGAGGGCCCGCCGCGCCGCCTCCACGACGAACGCCGGCGTGGGATCCACCGGTGTGCCGACGGAGGCGTCGACCAGGCCACCCGGCGCCGCCGCCGCGATCTCCAGGAGGCCACCCAAGCGGTCGTGCGGATACGGAGGCGGGACGAAGCCCCCCTCGACCGCAGCGCGCGCCATCGACGGAGGCTACCGACCGCCGGCGACGAACTCGTCGAAGCGCCCCACGTCGGACTGGCCGAGCCGGGCCCGCACGCGGGTGCCGGTGTCGGCGTGCACCTCGACCAGCACCTCGCCGTCGCGATGCAGCGCCGCGAGCACGTCACCCCGGTCGTAGGGGACGACCAGCTCCACGACGGCCGCCATCGCGCGGAGTCGGTCACCGATCACCCCGACGAGCTTCTCGACACCCTCCCCTGTGCGGGCCGACACGGCGTACCCCTCGTGCCGAGCGACGAGGTGTGCCACGTCCTCCGGGTCGGCCATGTCGCACTTGTTGATGACGAGCAGCTCGGGGAGGTCACCCGCGCCGATCTCGCGGAGGACCGAGCGCACAGCCTCGATCTGCCCTTCGGCGTCGACCGCGGTCGCGTCGACGACGTGCACGAGCAGATCGGCCTCCGCCACCTCCTCGAGCGTCGAGCGGAACGCCTCGACGAGCTCGTGCGGCAGCCGCCGGACGAACCCGACCGTGTCGGAGCAGAGGACGGTCTCACCACCGGGGAGATGGAGCCGCCGGGTCGTCGGGTCGAGCGTGGCGAACAGGCGGTCCTCGACGAGCACCTCGGCGTCGGTCATCCGATTGATCAGGGTCGACTTCCCGGCGTTCGTGTAGCCGACCAGCGCGACCGTCGGGAGCGAGCGGCGCCGCCGCGCCTTGCGCTGGGTCTGACGCGTCCGGGCAAGCCGCTTCAGGTCGCGCTCGAGCTTCGTGACGCGCTGCTGGATGCGTCGCCGATCGACCTCCAGCTTCGTCTCCCCGGGCCCTCGCAGGGCACCGATGCCCCCCGCCTGGCCCGCCTGCTGGCTCAGCTCCACGCCTCGGCCCCGCAGACGGGGCATCAGGTAGCGGTACTGCGCGAGCTCGACCTGCACCATCCCCTCTTGGCTCTTCGCGTGCTGGGCGAAGATGTCGAGGATGAGCGCGACGCGATCGACCACATCGACCTTCAGCGCCTTCTCGAGGTTGCGCTGCTGCGCGGGAGTGAGCTCGTCGTCGAACACCACGACGTCGATGTCGAGCGCCTGCACGAGCTCGGCCAGCTCCTCGACCTTCCCCGAGCCGACGTAGGTCGCGGGATCCGGTCGGTCACGTCGCTGGAGCACCCGCTCGACGGGCTCGGCGCCGGCGGTGTCGGTGAGGCGCGCGAGCTCCGCGAGCGACTCCTCGGCGTCCTCGACGGTGCGCGAACCGACGCCCGTGCCGACGAGCAGCGCGCGCTGCTCGACGACCTCGAGGTCGATCTCGGTCGCGGTGAGCCGACGGCGGCCCCGCGCTTCGCCCCGACTCATGCCAGCCTCCGCACGAGCTCCCGCTCGTCGACCTCGGCATCGAACACGTGCAGCACGCCACCACCGAGATGCACGGTGTCACCCATGCCCACGACGTGCTCCCCGCCCGGCACCTCGACCGTCACCGAGTCCTCGACGAGGCCCCGGCGATGCGCGGCGGCAGCGGCAGCGCAGACTCCGGTGCCGCACGACAGCGTCTCGCCGACCCCGCGTTCCCAGACCCGCATCTTCAGGCGCTTCGGGTCGACGACCTCGACGAACTCGACGTTGGTGCGGTTGGGGAACCGGTCGTCGCGCTCGAGGCGCGGACCGTGCTGGGTGACGCGAGCGGCGGCGACGTCGTCGACGAAGAGGACGAGGTGCGGGTTGCCCACGCCGGCGGCATCGCCGTGGTACGTCACACCGTGGAAGGTCGCTTCGAGCTCGAAGGGGCTCGGCGCGTCGACCGGGATCTCCGACGGCTCGAAGGTCACCGGGCCCATGTCGACGGTCGCGTACGGCAGCTCGACGCCGTCGTAGCGACCCGTGACGACGCGTCGCCCCCCGCCGGTGTCGACCACGAGACGACCGTCGGTGCCGAGCCCTTCCCGGTGCGCCACCCAGGCCAGGCACCGGATGCCGTTGCCGCTCATCTCGGCGACCCGTCCGTCGGCGTTGCGCAGCTCCATGGTGCAGTCGGCATCGCCGGATGCCGGCAGCAGGGTGATCAGGCCGTCGGCGCCGATGCCGCGGTGCCGGTCGCACAGGGCGCGCGCGACCTCGGCTCCGGGAGCGCCGGAGCCGTCCGCGACCGTGACGAGGAAGTCGTTCCCCGTTCCGTGGAGCTTGGAGACCCGCATCACGCCCTCCACCTTGCCAGGAGTGCCAGGGCGAGCGGGCAGGGATTCTCGGCCGCTCCGAGCCACTCGATGCGGGGGTCGCGGCGGAACCACATGCGCTGACGCCGGGCGAACGAACGGGTCCGCCGCACGACGAGCTCGAACGCCTCGTCCTCGGAGGTCTCGCCGTCGAGGTGCGCGAGGAGCTCCTTGTAGCCGATCGCCTGGGCGGCCGTCCGCGACAGACGCCCTTGCAGGCCCCGCACCTCGCCGAGGAGTCCCGCATCCCGCATGGCGCACACCCGCGTCCGGATCCGCCGGGCGAGGGCCTCGCGGGGCAGCCAGACGCCGACGATCGAGACCGGGAACGCCGTCGGCCCGAACCCGGCGACGCCTGGCCCGAAGGACGAGAAGGGCCGGCCGGTCGACCGGATGACCTCGAGCGCGCGCACGATCCGGCGCGCGTTGTGCGGATCGATCTTCGCGGCCGCCGCCGGATCGAGCGCCTCCAGCTCGGCGTGCGCGGCGGCGACGCCTCCGGGCTCGGCGGTCCATGCCTCGAGCTCCGACCGCACCGCGAGGTCCTCGCCCGGGAAGCGAAGGTCGTCGACGACCGCCTGGACGTAGAGGCCGGTGCCGCCCACGAGCAGCGCGCGCCGGCCGCGGGACTCGATCTCGCGGACCGCGGCCCGGGCGGCGTCCTGGGTCCGGGCGACCGACCACTCCTCCTCCGGTTCGACGCAGTCGACCAGGTGGTGCGGGACCCGCGCCTGCTCGGCCGACGTCGGGGTCGCGGTGCCGATGTCGAGCCCCCGATAGACCTGCATCGAGTCGAGCGAGACGATCTCCACGTCACCGAGGCGCTCGGCGACGTCGAGGGCCAGGGCGGACTTGCCCGACGCAGTGGGCCCGACGAGGGCCAGGTGCTCGGTCGTCAAGCGGCGACGACGGGGATCCGGCGTCGACCGCCGTGGTCGCGCACGAGGTCACCCGAGAGCCAGTGCGGAGCACCGTGGGTCACCCGCACCGACACGAGAGCCCCGGCGGGGGCGTCGGCCGGGTCAGCGTCGAAGTGGACGAGCTTGCCCTGTCGCGTCCGGCCGGAGCGACGCGCCGGGTCCTTCTTCGAGGGTCCCTCGACGAGGACCTCTTCGACGAGCCCGACCCGCGCCCGATGGTGCGCGAGGGCATGGCGCTCCACCACCTCGGTGAGGCGCACCATCCGCTCCTGCGCGACGGCCGTCGGCACGGCGTCCTCGGTCATCTCGGCCGCCGGGGTCCCCGGTCGTGGCGAGAACACGAAGGTGTACGCGGCGTCGAAGGCAGCCGCGTCGACGACGTCGAGCGTACGCTCGAAGTCGTCGTCGGACTCACCCGGGAAGCCGACGATGAGATCGGTCGTGACCGCGAGGTCGGGGATCGCGGCACGCGCGTCGGCCAGCCGAGCGAGGTAGCGCTCGGCCGTGTACCCGCGGTGCATGCGCGACAGGGTGCGGTCGCTGCCCGACTGCAGCGGGAGATGGAGCTGTTCGCAGACGGCTTCGCACTCCGCCATGGCCGCGATCGTGTCGGGGCGCAGGTCCTTCGGGTGCGGCGACGTGTACCGGATGCGGCCGATCCCGTCGACGGCGTCGACGGCGCGCAGCAGATCGGCGAAGCGTGGACTCCATTGGCCGGCACCGAGGTCGCGACCGTACGAGTTGACGTTCTGGCCGAGGAGGGTGACCTCCCGGACGCCATCCGCAGCCAGCTCCTCGACCTCGCGCACGATGTCACCCATCCGGCGGCTGATCTCGGCGCCCCGGACGATCGGGACGATGCAGAAGGTGCACGAGTTGTCGCACCCGATCTGGATCGTCACCCAAGCGCTGTGCGGGCTCTCACGACGGACCGGCAGCGCTCCGAGCACCGTCGCGGCGTCGGCATCGTGCTCGTCGACGATCTCGACCAGTGGTTCGACCTCGTCGCGTGCCTCCTGGAGCAGCTCCGCGGCCCGGTGGAGGTTGTGGGTGCCGAAGACGACGTCGACGTGGCCGGCCCGTTCGACGATCCGCTCCCGATCCTTCTGCGCGAGGCAGCCGCCGACCGCGATCTGGAGGTCGGGCCGTCGCTGCTTCAGGGAGTGGAGGTGGCCGAGGTGCCCGTAGAGCTTGTTGTCGGCGTTCTCACGGATGCAGCAGGTGTTGAGGACGACGACGTCCGCCCGATCGGGATCGTCGACCGACTCCATGCCCTCCGCGGCGAGGAGCCCGGCGATGCGCTCCGAGTCGTGCTCGTTCATCTGACACCCGAAGGTGCGCACGTGGAAGCGCCGGGTCACGGGAACCAAGTGTACGAGAGGGTCTCGGGCCGAACCCCGGGGTCGCCGGCCGATCGGCTCTGCCAGGATGCGCCGATGCACGTCGGGATCGCCGAGTTCGCAGTCGTCGCGGCGGCCGTCGTGGTGGGCTCGATCGTGCAGGGCTCGCTCGGCCTCGGCCTCAACATCCTGGCGGTGCCCTTCGTCGCGCTGACGATCCCCGAGGCGATTCCCACGACGATCGTCCTGCTGGCGATCCCGATCGCGATCACGACGGTGGTGCGGGAGCACCACGCCCTCGACCGACTCGCGCTCCCGTGGATGCTCGGAGGTGCACTGCCCGGAACGGCGCTCGGCCTCGTCATCGTCGCGGCGACCGACGTGACGACCCTGACGATCATCGTGGCGGTGACCGTCCTGACCGGCGTGACTGCCAGCCTGCTCGCGCCACCCGTCCCGACCAACCGGGGCACCGCTCTCGCGGCGGGCTTCACGTCGAACCTGTTCGGCACCGCGACCGGGGTCGGCGGGCCGCCGGTGGCCCTGCTCTTCCAGCACCGATCCGGCCCGATCGCGCGCGCCACCCTGGGCGCGTTCTTCGCGGTGAGCGCGGGGCTCTCGATCGTCGGCTACGCCGCGACCGGGATCATGGACCTCGACCAGGTGCTGCTCGCCCTCGCGCTCGCCCCGTTCATGGTGTTCGGGCTGTGGGCGAGCCGGCACTTCCACGTGCACGTCGACGGCGGCTGGCTGCGCCCCGCCGTCCTCGTGCTCTCCGCCGTCGCCGGCCTCGCCGCGCTCGTCCGCGCCCTGACCTGAGCACTGCGCTCGCAGCCGAACGCAGCACCGGCGGGAGCTGGGGACTCCCGCCGGTGCTCTTGGGGCTTGCTGGTGTTGCTTGCTGGGGTGTTGCTGGGGTGATGGTGTCGCTGGTGTTACTTCTTCGCGCCGGCCTTCTCGGTCGCCTTCTCCGAGCGGGCCGACGAGCCGTTGCCGTTGCTCTTCTCGACGGCCTCGGCCTCGGCGATCGCCTCGGCCGCGGCTGCCGACGCGTCGTCGAGCTCGGCGCTGTCGGCGTCGATCGCGGTGGCGTCGTCGATGCCGGCCGCGACCTTGATCTTCTCCATGATCTCGACCATCAGGTCGACGTTGTCGTGGAGGAACTGCTTCGCGTTCTCCCGACCCTGACCGAGCTGCTCGCCCTCGTAGGTGAACCATGCACCCGACTTCTTCACGATGTCGAGGTCGACGGCGACGTCGAGCAACGAGCCTTCACGGCTGATGCCCTTGCCGTACATGATGTCGAACTCGGCCAGCTTGAACGGCGGCGCCACCTTGTTCTTCGCCACCTTCACCCGGGTGCGGTTGCCGATGATCTCCGCGCCGTCCTTGATCGACTCCACCCGGCGGATGTCGAGCCGCACCGACGAGTAGAACTTCAGCGCCCGGCCGCCCGGCGTCGTCTCGGGCGAGCCGAACATCACGCCGATCTTCTCCCGCAGCTGGTTGATGAAGATGCAGATCGTGCGGGACTTGTTGAGGTTGGCGGTGAGCTTGCGCAGCGCCTGGCTCATCAGCCGGGCCTGGAGGCCGACGTGGGTGTCGCCCATCTCGCCCTCGATCTCGGCGCGGGGCACCAGCGCCGCCACCGAGTCGATGACGATCACGTCGAGCGCGCCGGAGCGGATGAGCATGTCGGCGATCTCGAGCGCCTGCTCACCGGTGTCGGGCTGGGAGATGTAGAGCTCGTCGACGTTGACGCCGATGGCCGCCGCGTACACCGGGTCCATCGCGTGCTCGGCGTCGACGTAGGCGCACACCCCGCCGTTGCGCTGGGCCTCGGCCACCACGTGCATGGCGAGGGTCGACTTGCCCGAGGACTCCGGGCCGTAGATCTCGACCACCCGGCCCCGAGGCAGACCTCCGATGCCGAGGGCGAGGTCGAGCGCCAGGGCGCCCGTGGACACGGCGGCGACGCCGACGTTGCCCTGCTCGCCGAGCTTCATGATGGCGCCCTTGCCGTAGCTCTTCTCGATCTGCCCGAGCGCCATGTCGAGCGCCTGCTGCCGTTCCACCTTGGGTCCTCCTGGTGCGTCTGACTGCTGTCGGTCGTGGTCGCTTGGGGGAAGCGCCGTGGCGAGCACGGTACGGGTGGGGTGTGACAGCGACTCGCGATCGGCGATCACGACGGCTGCCGGTGACTCTAGGCACCGAATCACATGCGTGTGACCCTAACCGAACACCCGTTCGGAGGCAAGGCTTTCCGGGCTCGCTAGGGTCCGAGGCCCGAGGCGGAGCCGACCGGGGACCGGCGGGACGGAGGGCGACCAGCGGTGATCGAAGAGGCGGGCAACCGGGGGCGGATCGCGGTGCTGCTCGTGCTGGCGACCCTCAACTACATGCTGGCGACGGCCCTCGCCGCGGTGGCGGTCGCCCTGGGGCTCGTGGCCTGGGGCATGTTCGAGGGCGGCATCTTCCCCGACGACGCCGACGGCTTCCGGATCTTCGGGATCCTCATCGGCGGCATCGTCGTGGTGTCCTTCGTCGTCGGCCTCGTCCTCGCGCTGCTCAAGATCCCGCTGCAGCGCCGTCGCCTCGAGCGTCGAGTGCTGTCGGAGACCGGCGCCCACGTCGCCGACCCCGACGAGCACCCGCGCGTCCGCAACCTCCTCGAAGGGCTCGCGATCGCCGCGGGGCTCCCCGCGCCACGCTTCGCGATCATCGAGGACCCGGCGCCCAACTCGTTCGGCGTGGGCACTCGGCCGTCCCGCACGATCGTCGCCGTCACCACCGGCCTGATCGACAAGCTCTCGCGCGACGAGCTCGAGGCGGTCCTCGCCTACGAGGTGAGCCGCATGGGGAGCTGGGACGTCGCCCTGTCGAGCTGGACGGTGGCGCTCACCGGGGGCGCGATCGCGTCGCGCGATGGTGACAACCCGTTCTCGCTGCTGCTCGGCTGGGCGCCGACGAAGCTCGCCGAGTGGCTCCAGACGTGGGCCCTGAAGGGTCAGGCGAGCGACCGCGATCGGCGCGCGATCCACTTCACCCGCAACCCGGGTTCGCTCGTGCGCGCCCTCGAGAAGCTCGACGAGGACCCGAGTCAGGTCGGACGGGTCACCCGGTCGACGGCGCCCCTGTGGGTCGAGTTCCCCGCGAAGGCGCTCGGGACCTCGTCGTCACGGGCGACGCGCACGTTGGGCAAGGAGCTCCTGCTCGACGAGCGGATCGACGAGCTGCGGAGGCTGGCGAAGCTCCCCGAGGCCGGCGCGGGCGCACCGCCGGCCGTGCCGTCGCCCGCCCCGTCGGCTACTCCCCCAGCGGGATCCGGCTGACCGCGGTGTAGCGCGCCCCCTCGGGGCGCGTGTCGCTGTCGTACAGCACCACCTCGCGCACCGTCCACGCCGGGCCGACCGGGCGAGTGCCGATCGCCGCGACGACCGGTCGCAGATCGGCGCGCGCCTTCACCCGGGCCAGCGTCAGGTGCGGGCTGAAGTCGACCTCGCCCTCGTAGCCCAACCGGGCGGTCTGCTCGGTGACGGCCGCCGCCAGGCCGCGCAGCTCGTCGCGCCCGCGCTCGACGCCCAGCCACAGGGTCGCGGCTCGCGCCGGTCGCGGGAACGCGCCGGCGCCGCCGAGTCGCACCTCGAACGCGGAGAGCGTCGCGGTCGCGCGGCGCACGGTCTCCACGAGCGCGTCGACGTCTCCGACCCGACCGAGGAACTGGATCGTGACGTGCCACTGGTTGCGGGTCGTCCACCGCAGCCGGTCATGCGTGGCTCGACCCTCGTCACGAAGGTGAGCTACGCAACCAGAGATCTCGTCGAGCACCGGGGGCGGGGGGTCGATCGCCAGGAAGCCGCGCCGCATCGGAGCGCGAGTGCCGGTCAGGGGAGCGCGAGCAGCCGCATGCGCAGGAGGTTGAGCCCCGAGATCGTCGAGAACTGCCGGACGCGCTCGCGGTCGCCCGGCAGGCGCGCGGTCATCGCCATGGTCTCGTGGCCCGGGATGGCGATCCCGAACCACACCGTGCCGACCGGCTGACCGTCCTGCTCGTCGGGCCCCGCGACCCCGGTGATGGACAGCGCGACCTCGCACCCGAGCGCGCGCCTGGCTCCCTCGGCCATCTCGATCGCCGCCTGCTCGCTCACCACGCTGTCGGCCTCGACGCCGAGCACCGACCGCTTCACCTGCGTCGCGTACGACGCGATCGAGCCACGGTAGGTGTGGCTCGCGCCGGGGACGTTCGAGAGGCGCGCACCGACGAGCCCGCCGGTCAACGACTCGGCGACTCCCAACGACCAGCCCCGCTCGCTGCACAGGTCGAGGACCACCGACTCCATCGTCTGGTCGTCGATCGCGAAGATCAGCTCGCCGATGATGGGGCGCAGCTCGGCCTCCTCGGCGTCCAGGAGCGCGCGGGCGTCGGCCTCGGTCTCGGCCTTGGCGGTCAGCCGCACGTACAGGCCTTCGATGCCCCGGGCGAGGAACGCGATCGTCGGGTTCGACTGCGTGTCGACCCGCGCGGAGATCATCTCGGCGAGGCCCGACTCGGAGGTGCCCCAGGTCTTGAGCGAGCGCGAGACGATCACCGACCGCTCGCCCGAGCGGGCCAACAGGTCGGGCAGCACGTGCTCGGTGACCATGAGCTGCATCTCGTAGGGAACGCCGGGGACCGCGTAGACGACCTTCTTCGTGCCCGAGCCACCCGGATCGTCGACCTCGCACTCGAGCCCCGGGGCGGTGCCGATCGGGTTGGGGATGACGTCGCCGCCGACGGGGACATCGGCCTGACGCAGGTTGTTGGCGCTCATCTCCCGGCCCCGCCCGCCGAACAGCGCGGCGATGTGGTCGATGAGATCGTCCCGCCGTTCGAGCGGCACCCCCATCAGCTCGGCGATCGCGTCGCGGGTGACGTCGTCCTGGGTGGGCCCGAGCCCGCCGCAGACGATGACCGCGTCGGCCTCGCGCAGGAGGTCGCGCAGCGCGGCCACCATCCGCGCCTGGTTGTCACCGACCTTGCGATGGTCGTAGGTGTCGAGGCCCGCCGCGGCGAGCTGCTCACCGATCCACGCGCTGTTGGTGTCGACGATCTGCCCGAGCAGCAGCTCGGTCCCGATCGCGAGCACGTCAACCCTCATCCTGTCTCGCTCGCTCTCTGCATCATCGGCGGGACTTCGGGACCCGCTCCGGCTCGTACCGGTAGGCGTGCACGATCAGGTCGACCGCCGAGATCACGGTCATGGCGACGGCGAGCCACAGGATCGTGTCCTGGAACCAGTGCGCGTCGGCCGTCGGCGGGAACAGCACCGCCGCGACGGCCAGGAACTGCACGTTGGCCTTCCACTTGCCGAGCGGCCGGGCGGGGAACGAGATACCTCGCCGGCTGGCGAGCGAGCGCCACAGCGACACGCCGAGCTCGCGCACGCCGACGATCGCCACGGCGATCCAGGGGAAGTCGCCCCGGGCGCCGAGCGCGATGAACCCACCCAGCACGAGCACCTTGTCGGCCAGCGGATCGAGGAACGCGCCCGAACGAGTCGTGCCGTCACGGCGCGCGAGCCAGCCGTCGAGCCCGTCCGTCACCCAGAGGACGAGCCAGCCGGTGAAGGTCCCCCAGGTGGCCTTCCCCTCGTCGAGGATCCAGACGAGCACCGGGATCGCGAAGAGGAGGCGCACCAGCGTCACCGCGTTGGCCGGCGTCTTGATCGCGGTCTCGCCGAAGCGGCGGACGCTCTCGGCCGCCTCGGCCGCCGTCTCCCTCGCCGTCCACGCCGCGTCGGCGGCAACCTCGCGCGCAGTGCGCGCTTCGGCTCGCTTGTTCACCCGAGCACCTCGATCGGGGTCGCGACCAGGTCGACCCCGTCGACGTCGGTGACCTTGGCTCGCACGACGCTGCCCGGGCGCGCGTGCGCCCCGGGCATGCGAACGACACCGTCGATCTCGGGCGCCTCGCGGTGCGACCGCCCCACGACGTCGCCGTCGTCGACACCGTCGACGACCACCGCGACGTCGGCGCCGTCGCGCACGAGCCGGTCACGAGCGCGTCGCGTGATGCCCGACTGGAGCTCGTCGCACTCGCGCAACCGCTCGGCGGCGAGCTCCGGCGCCACCGCGCCGTCGAGCATCGCGGCGGGCGTGCCCGCCTCCTCCGAGAACGGGAAGAACCCCGCCCAGTCGAGCGCCGCCTCGTCGAGGAACGCGAGCAGCGCGTCGTGCGCTTGCTCGGTCTCGCCCGGGAACCCGACGATGAAGGACGAACGGAACGCGGCCTCGGGCGCGCGATCCCGGATGTCGGCGATGGAGTCGAGGAAGCGCGCCCCGCTCCCCCAGCGCTTCATGCGCGCGAGGAGCGCACGGTCGGCATGCTGGAGCGAGAGGTCGAAGTACGGCGCCACCGTCGGCGTGTCGAGCATGGTGCCGACGAGCGGATCGCGCACCTCGCTCGGATAGAGGTAGAGCAGTCGCAGCCGGGCGAGGCCGGCCGGTGCGAGCTCGGCGTCGAGGCGACGCAGGAGCGGCGCGAGCGCGCCCGGCTCGCCCGCGTCGCGTCCGTACCAGGCGAGGTCCTGGGCGACCAGCACCAGCTCGCGCACGCCCCCCTCGACGAGCGCCCGCGCCTCGGCGACCAGGGCCTCCGGCTCGCGCGAGCGCTGCTTCCCCCGGAACGACGGGATCGCGCAGAACGCGCACGCCCGGTCGCACCCTTCGGCGACCTTCAGGTACGCCCACGGGACCGACGGCGTCGCTCGGGGCAGCTCGAGCAGGTCGCGCACACCCGTCGGCTTGCGGCGGGGCGCCCCGACGGCCACGGCACCCGAATCCCCGTCGGTGATCATCCGGCCCAGCGAGCCCTCGCCCGCGAACCCGACGACGGCGTCGACCTCGGGGAGCTCGTCGGCCAGCTCGTCCCCGTAGCGCTCGGCCATGCAGCCGGTGAGGACGATGCGGGCGCTCGGCTTGCGGTGCTCGGCGAGCTCGAGCGCCACCGAGATCGACTCCTCTCGCGCGGCCTCGACGAAGGCACACGTGTTCACGATCACGAGCTCGGCGTCACCGGCGCCGGTCGCCGGCTCGAGCCCGTCGGCGAGGAGCGACGCGACCACCTTGTCGGAGTCGACGGCGTTCTTGGGACACCCGAGCGTCTCGACCCAGAAGGTCGCGGGAGCACCACGACCATCGTGAGGAGGCATCCCGTGATTCTACGAGCGTGCCGTCGTGCACCCCCCGGTGGGAACTTCCGCGAACACGTGGTCGTTGGACGCGACGGGCATCAACGACGATGGCCCGGAGACACGACGAGGGGCGCCTTCATCCACCATGGAGGAGGAGGCGCCCCCGCCGCTTCCCGGGGACGGGCCGGTCCGTCGGTCAGGAGCCCTCGAGCTCGTCGACGGTCATGAGGACGTCCCGGGCCTTCGAGCCTTGCGACGGCCCGACGACGCCCTTGCGCTCGAGCAGGTCCATCAGCCGTCCGGCGCGCGCGAAGCCGACCCGCAGCTTGCGCTGGAGCATCGACGTCGAGCCCAGCCCGGAGCGCACGACCAGCTCCATCGCCTCGGCGAGCAGCTCGTCGTCGTCGTCACCGGCGCCGCCCGCGCCGCCACCCGCCGAGCCCGGCGCATCGTCGGCGACGCCCTCGACGTACTGGGGCTCCTTGGCCTGGCGCTTCCAGTGGGCGGCGACCTTGGCCACGCAGTCCTCGTCGACCCAGGCGCCCTGGATGCGCTGGGCACGGCTCGAGCTCGCGGTCATGAGCAGCATGTCGCCCTGACCGATGAGCTTCTCGGCGCCGGCCTGGTCGAGGATGACGCGGGAGTCGGCGAGGCTCGAGACGCTGAACGCCATGCGGCTCGGCACGTTGGCCTTGATGACGCCGGTGATGACGTCGACCGACGGGCGCTGGGTCGCGATGACGAGGTGGATGCCCACGGCGCGCGCCATCTGCGCGATCCGGCACACGCTCGCCTCGACGTCGCGCGCGGCCACCATCATCAGGTCGTTGAGCTCGTCGACGACCACGACGATGTGCGGCAGGCGCGCGTAGCCCTTGCCGCTGACCTTGTCGGGCGCGTCGGGCGACGGCAGCTCGCCCCGGTCGACGAGGCCGTTGTAGCCCGCGATGTCGCGAACCCCGACCTCGGCGAGCGTCTCGTACCGAAGGTCCATCTCGCGCACGGCCCAGTCGAGGGCGTTCGCCGCCTTCTTCGGGTTGGTGACGACCGGCGTGAGCAGGTGCGGCAGCCCGTTGTACGCGCCGAGCTCGACGCGCTTGGGATCGACGAGGATGAGCCGCACCTGGTCGGGCGTGTTGCGCATCAACAGCGACGTGACGAGGGAGTTGATGCAGCTCGACTTGCCGGCCCCGGTCGCGCCCGCGATGAGGACGTGCGGCAGCGTCGCGAGGTCGATCATCACCGCGCGACCCGAGATGTCGCGTCCCAGGCCGACGTCGAGCGGGTTCGTCGCCGCCTTCGCCTCGGGAGACGTGAGGATGTCGCCGAGCGTCACGAGCTGGCGCGACTTGTTGGGCACCTCGACGCCGATCGCGGACCGACCCGGGATGGGGGCGAGGATCCGGACGTCGGGCGACGCCATCGCGTACGCGATGTCGTGGCTCAGGTTCGTGACCCGGTTGACCTTGACGCCCGGCGCGAGCTCGAGCTCGTAGCGGGTGACGGTGGGCCCGACCGTCGAGCCGATGAGCTTCGCGTCGACGCCGTGCTGCTGGAGCGCCGCGGCGAGCACCTTGCCGCCCTCTTCGACCATCCGCTTGTCGGTGGGCTTCGAGTCGCCCCGCTTGAGCAGCGTCTTCGGTGGGAGCTTCCACGCGCCCCGTCGGCCCGACCGGGGACCGAGGTCGAGCGCCACCTGCCCGTCGTCCTCCTCGACGGTCGGAGGGACGGCCGCGACCGCGGGCAGGTCGGTGAGCGTCGGCTCGTCGTCGAACGACAGTGCAGGGTCGGTCGCGTCGGGATCGACCAGGCCCGGATCGGTGAGGTCGGGATCGGTGCCGTCGTCGACCACGTCGTACAGGTCGACATCGTGGACGGGCGCCTCGGCGTCGATCGAGCCGTCGTCGATCGCGCCCGGATCGGTGAGGTCGAGGTCGGCCTCGCCCTCGACGTCGATCTCGTCGTCATCGAGGTCGTCGCCGTCGGGATCGCTCAGCTGACCCAGGCGCTGCGCACCGACGCGCGCCTGACCACCGGCCCACCGCGCGCCCCGACCGACGCCGTGCAGCACCTCGTGCATCGGGACGCCGGGCGCGAGCAGCACGCCGAGCAGTGCGACGCCACCGAGCACGATGGCCGCGCCGACCGCTCCCGCGGCCGCGTCGAGCGAACCACCGAACGCGGCGCCGAGTACGCCGCCCGCGTCGCGCAGCCCGCTCATCGGGCCGTCGATCGACGGCGTGTCGAAGACCAGGTGCAGCGCACCGACCGCGGCGACGAAGATCAGCGCGAACCCGACGCCGACGCGCAGCGGCATCGGTTCGGGCGGGGGCTCCTCTCCGGCCTCCTCGGCCTCGATCGCCCGTCGGGCGGTGGGACGCACCGAGAAGAGGAGGATCGCGAAGACCACGAGCACCACCGGCAGCGCCGCAGCGGCGCGCCCGATCAGCGTGCGGATGCCGTCGGCGAGCCCGGTGCCGATGGGCCCCGCGAGGTCGCCGAGCAGGCCCAGCGTCAGGAGGGCGGCGAGGACGAGCAGACCGACCGCCGCCGCGTCGGGACCGTGACCGCCGAGCTCGCGTCGAGCGGCCTCGCTCGCCCGGGTGCGAAGGCGCGGCTCGGCCGGGGGACGCTTCGGAGACGCCTTCTTCGTGGCGGGTCGGCGCTTGGCGGGCGCGGAGCGCTTGCGGGGCTTGGTCCGGGTGGCCATCGGAGCCACGGTAACACCGGCCCCATCAACAACAGATGTATGCCTCCACCACTCTGCTGGAGGCCGAGACGGGCCCGATCCCCGCTCCGTGGGGCCGAAGCCGGGTCAGAGCGCCGGGGCGTAGCCGCCGTCGACCGGGTACACCTGGCCGGTGATCCACTCGCCGGCGTCCGAGCACAGCATCACGGCGATCGGTGCGGGGTCGTCGACCCGGCCGAGGCGCCCGACCGGGTAGGCCGACGCGAGCCTCTTCTCCTGCTCGTCGGTCATGCCGGCGGCCGGGCCGTGCACGATCGTGCCGAGCGAGAGGCAGTTGACGGTGACCCCGTCGCGGCCGACCTCGGCGGCGAGCCCGCGCGAGAAGCCCATCGCCGCGGCCTTCGCCGCGCCGTAGACGACCTGGTTGCGCTCACCCTTGCGGCCCGCGTCGGAGACGATGGTGAGGATCCGACCCCACCCACGCTCGATCATGTCGGGCAGGTACGTGTGGGTGACGTGCAGCACCCCGGTGAGGTTGACGCGCATCACCGGCTCCCACTCGCTGGGGTCGGTGTCGGCGAAGGGCTTGAAGTGGGCGGTCTGGTCGGCGAAGGCGTGGATGCCGCTCCCTGCGTTGTTGACGAGGATGTCGACCGGCCCGGTCGTGGCTGCCATCTCGTGCACCGAGCTCGGGTCGCACACGTCGGCGACGACCGGACGCGCCTTGCCGCCCTCCGCCTCGATCTCGGCGCACACGGCCTCGGCGCGCTCGAGATCGAGGTCGTTGATCCAGAGCTCCGCGCCGGCCCTGGCCATGTGCATGGCGATGGCGCGCCCGACTCCCGCACCCGAGCCGGTGACGACGGCAGTGCGGCCACCGATGAAGTTCGACCAGTCGCGGATCGGCATGCCGACAGTCTGGCCCGCGCGGTCGTCGCCGTCAGACCTCGATCACGACGGGGATGATGGCGGGACGACGCTTGGTGCGCTCGTTGATGAACCGGCCGAGCGCGCGCCGGGCATGGCGTCGCAACGTGTCGAAGTCGGTCGCCCCCTCCTCCGCGGGCTCCCTGATGGACGCCGCGACCGCGGCGCGCGCCTCCTCGAGCAGCTCCTCGGCCTCGACCGCGTGCACCCAGCCCCGGGTCACGATCTCGGGCCCCCGGACCATCTCGCCGCTGGCGGCGTCGACGGTCACGATGACGACCACGAAGCCCTCCTCGGCGAGGGTCCGCCGGTCGCGCAGCACGCCCTGGTCGACGTCGCCGACCATGCCGTCGACGTACTGGTAGCCGGCGGGCACCGCGCGACGCTCGACGTCGCCTCCCCGATCGTCGATCGTCACCGCGTCGCCGTCCTCGCACACGAGGATGCGATCGCTCGGCACGCCGACCTCTTCGGCGAGGCGCTGGTGGTGCACGAGGTGCCGGTACTCGCCGTGCACGGGGACGAACCACTCTGGCCGCACGAGGTCGAGCATGAACTTGAGCTCCTCGCGTGACGCGTGACCCGAGACGTGGACGTGCGAGGCACCACCGTGGAAGACCTCGGCACCGGCTCGATGCAAGGAGTCGATCACCCGGGCGACGTTCGACTCGTTCCCCGGGATTGCGTGCGCGGAGATCACGACGACGTCGTCGTCGCTCACCTTGACGTACTTGTGCTCGTGGGCGGCCATGAGGGCCAACGCGCTCATGGGCTCGCCCTGCGACCCGGTGCAGATGATGCACACCTCGCCCGGCGAGTACCGGGGCGCTTCCTCGATGTCGATCACGCGGTCCGCGGGCACGTCGAGCAGCCCGAGCTCGCGGGCGAACGCCACGTTGTGGGTCATCGAACGCCCGACGAACGCGACCCGCCGACCGCCGGCGATCGCCTCACGCGCGATCTGCTCCACCCGATGGAGGTGCGAGGCGAACGACGCGACGATGAACCGCTTCGTGGGGTGGTCGCGCAACAGATCACGGATCACCGGCCCGACCGATGCCTCCGACTCGGTGTAGCCGGGGCGCTCGGCGTTGGTGGAGTCGGACAGCAGCAGCTTCACGCCGTCCCGACCGATCTCTCCGAGCCGGGCGAGGTCGGTGCGACGACCGTCCACCGGCGTGAGGTCGAGCTTGAAGTCGCCGGTGTGCAGGATCGTGCCGACCGGCGTGCGGTACGCGACGGCGAAGGCGTGGGGCACCGAGTGGGTGACCGGGACGAACTCGGCCTCGAGCGGCCCGATGCGCACGACGTCGCCGTCGGCGACGGGGATCAGCTCGGTGCGGTCGAGGACGCGGGCCTCGTCGAGGCGCTTGCGGGCGAAGCCGAGCGACAGGGCCGAGCCGTAGATCGGCGTGGAGACGTCGCGCAGCAGGTATGCGAGCCCGCCGACGTGGTCCTCGTGACCGTGGGTGAGGACGACTCCGTCGACGCGGTCGGCGTTGGCCCGCAGGTAGGTGAAGTCGGGGAGGACCAGGTCGACGCCGGGCATGTCGGCGTCGGGGAACATCAGCCCGCAGTCGACGACGACGATGCGCCCGCCGACCTCGAGACAGAAGCAGTTGCGACCGATCTCCCCCAGCCCGCCCAAGAAGACGATGCGGACCGCGTCAGCCATCGCGCAACGCTACTGCCCGGTGCCGCGACGACGAGGCCGCGCGCCGGAGGCGCGCCGATTCGAGCGCGTTCAGCCCTTGTCGCCCGCCATCACGTCCATGCCGAGCCGGCGCGCGAACTGCTGGTGCTCCATGCAGCGCTTCGTGTAGCCGTCCGACACGGCCTTCCACTTCGCCTCGTCGTAGCCGTTGGCCTTGGCGATCTCGAGCTGCTTGGCGGTGTCGGTGCCGGCAGGCTGCATCTTCACGCACAGCGCGACGTAGTCGTCGTAGCTCACGCCCTCGATTGGGGCGAACATCGGGTCGTTCTTGTCGAGCGCCGCCGCCTCGTTCTTGACGGCTGCCGACTCCGCCTGCGCGGCCGCGATGTTGGCCGCCGCGTACTGGCCGCCCTGGGCCTGACCCTGGGTCATGGCCTGCTGCATCATCTCCTCGGCCTGCTTCCTGGCGTCGTCGAGCTTGCCCATGATGGGACTCCTCCGGTCGGATCCGCGGTCCTGGCACCAGTGTGCCCGAGCCGACGACGAGCCAGCCTGAGTAGCGCGTACTCAGATCGGTGCTGAGCTTCAGGCGTCGACGGTCTCGCGGTCCTTGGCCACCTCGTCGAGGGTCGCGTACTCCTCGCCGGTGTCGGCCCAGTCCTCGAACTGGATGACGCCGAGCTCGGTGAAGCGCTCCCGCAGCCAGCCGTCGGCGGCATCGAGGAGGCCGAGCTTCTTGCAGTTGGGCACGATCTTCGAGAACAGCAGGCCCTGGAAGACGTGGCGATCGGGCGCCTGGATGACGACCTTGACCGCCTCCTTCACGTCGACGCCCATCCGCTCCCAGACCTCCTGCTGGAGGAACCGGTCGCGCATGCGCACCGCGGCTTCGAAGGCGAACTCCTGGCGCTCCCTGATCTCCTTGGCCGAGAGCTGGTCGTAGTACTCCTGGAGCGACAGCACACCGAACGCCACGTGGCGCGCCTCGTCGCTCATGACGTAGCGGAGCAGCTGCTTGATCAGCGGCTCGGTCGTGAACTGGTGCATGAAGCCGAACGCGGCCAGCGCGAGCCCCTCGACCATGATCTGCATGCCGAGGTAGGTCATGTCCCAACGGGAGTCGGCGATGATGTCGTCGAGGAGCATCTTGAGGTGCGCGTTGATCGGGTAGTGGCCCGAGAGCTTCTCGTCGAGGTACTTCGCGAAGACCTCGACGTGGCGTGCCTCGTCCATCACCTGGGTCGACGCGTAGTACTTGGCGTCGATCCACGGCACCGTCTCGACGATCTGCGCGGTGCAGATCAGGGCGCCCTGCTCACCGTGCATGAACTGCGAGAGCGTCCAGTTCTGCGACTGGATGCCGAACTCGACCCACTCCTTGTCGCCCCACTTCTCGAAGGGCGTGCCGGTGGTGTCCATGTTCTCGCCGAAGTTGTTGAGCGCCTGGTTGGCGATGACGACCTTCTCCTGGTCGACGTCGGTGTCCCAGGGCAGGTCGTTGGAGTTCCACTGGGAGGTCTTGGCCTTCTCGTAGAGCTTGAGCAAGGGCTTGCGGCTCTGCTCGTAGTCCCACGTGAAGATCGCGTCGCTCTCGGCCCGCACGGCGTGCAGCGCCTCCTCGACGTCGGTGTTGGTGACCGCCAGGATCTGATCGACGTCGTTCAGCCCGGAACGACCGATGAGCTCTTCGTTGGTCACTGCCATGGGGGACCCCCCTATTGGGTGGAGTGCGGCTGGACGGAGACGGAGTCCTCGGGTGCCGGACGGATCGCCGGCACGACGAGCTCGTGGACGTACGCGCGCATCGCGGCCTCGTCGGACATCGCGACCGGGGCGGTCGGCGAGAACCAGAGCACGAGGCCCAGACGCGCGATCCACTCGGCGGCGCGTCGTGCACCGTCGCCGAGGTAGGGCTCGAGCGCGGGCGCCAGCGCGATCGACGCGTCACGGAGGAACCCGTCGCCACCCGCGAAGGTGAGGTGCGGGAGGAGCTTCTCGGGCTCGAAGTCGGCGACGAATCGAAGCGCGTCGTTGGAAGCCAGCTCGCGGCCCGCAGTGACGTACATCGCGGTGACCGCGTCCTCGAGCGTGGCTTCGGCGGCGGCCGCCGCGAGCAGGTCGCCCGTCACCCGGTCGACCTCGCGCGCGAGCACGCGCTCGACCAGGTCGCGCTTGTTGGTGAAGTAGCGGTACAGCGTCGCCCGGGAGCAGCCGGCCTGGCGGGCGACGTCGTCGATCGTCGTCTTCGACAGCCCGTGCCGGGCGATGCAGGCCAACGTGGCTTCGATCACCCGCTCCTCGACCCCCGGGGCCGCGATCGATCCGACGGCCTGCTCCGGGGTGGGCTCGGTGACGAGCGTCATCACCTGAGACGATACGACCGAGATCGTCTCACCGTCAATGTGTCGCACGTCACGCGATTCACTGCGAGGTCCACTACCAGGGTTCGCGGCTCATGACCGATGAGCACGTGGGTTTACAGCTGGATCGGGAAGCAGTCCCCCCAGCACGACACCGTGTGGCACTCCGGAGGCGAGTACGCCCGCGACGAGATCTCAACGAATCAGGTCGAAAGAATCGTCTCGCAACTGAAGCGGTCAATCGATGGACCTACCACGCGGTCAGCCACCGGCACCTACATCGCTACCTGGCCGAATGCGACTTCCGGTACACGACACGGAAGATGAGGAACAGTCAGCGCATGGCCCGCTTGATGGGCCAGATGCACGGCGAGCGGCTCATGTACCGTCAGCCACGCACCAAGCGTCGGCGCACTGAAGGGGGCGGGGAGTCTTGAGTCCGGTGCTCGCCTCGTGGCAAGAAACCGTCACCGCTGTTGCATCCGGGATCGGGGCCCTAGGCCTGATCGCTGCCGCCGTCGCCGTCGTGTTTACTCGCCAGCAGATTATTCAGGCGAAGGTGCAGATCGAAAACGCGAAGCAGCAACTGATTGAAGCCCAACGATCTCGCAACGCGCAGCTACTCGCTGACATCTCTCGGCGGTGGGATGAGGATGTGATGATCGCGTCGCGCCGCGTGTCATCCGCACTTCGCACGCCGAAGGGCGTCTACAAGACGGTAAAGCGCCTGCGAAAGAAGCGGAAGCTCGCCTACTTCCAAATGATGCGCGAACCCAACTTCCTCGAGGACATCGCCATCATGGAAGCGCAGGGCGCAATCGACTTCGCATCACTTCACGAGTCCCTAGGTGGGGTCATCGTGAAATCGTGGGAACGGTGGGAACTGGCCGTTGAGTACCTGCGATACAAGCAGGGGACCCGAGTGGTCTACGAGAACTTCGAACGCCTAGCCCAACGGATGGCCGACGCGGACGCAGCCGCCGAGTCGGCGGCTGCGACGGTTCGGGGGTCAGAAACCGCCCCCGTCAGGGGTCAATCGGACGTGCCATCTCAATCAGTCCCTTCTACGGGAAATCCGATCCAACAAGGGTAGCCGCAATAAGGCGGCGACGAGTTCCGCCGTCCCTTGGGGCCGGAAGTGTCGCCATCGTCCAGCAGCGCCCCGACCAGAGCCTTCAGCGCCTCTGCCGGCGGTGAGCTCGATCTTCGTGCGCTCATCCCGCTCCTCCCGGAGTGGGTCGTGCTGCTTCTCGCCCGTCGGGTAGGGACAGCGAAATCCCTCTATCAATCCACCTATCAATCCACAACGCGGCTGTGCCAGAACAGTCCCCGCGCAGCCGAATCACACTGATGTAGTCTTCACTCCGAACCTCCGTGCCCGCTGCCTGAACCGGGCGTGAAGGTCCCTGGAAGACATACGGACGGGACTGGATCGCTTGGCTGGCCGTGTGGTCCGGAGGTTTTGACATCTCTTGGGGGAAGGGGTGGTGGAGGCCTTGCAAGCCAACCACCACCACCCCGACCCCTGCGCTACCGAAAGGAGAAGGCGATGCCTCCCCCGTAGCTGATCGGTAACCCATGAGGGCATGGCGGTCGGCCGTGCCAGCGGCCGGCCGTCACCCCTCGCTCGACCCCCCTGTGGCGGAACTGGAATACGCGCCGCCTTTGGAAGGCGGTTCCGGCAGGAATGCGGGTTCGAATCCCGCCAGGGGGACCGTCCAAGTATGGACCACTGCTAGGCAAAGGCCTAGCCACGATCCAGGATCAAGACCCCTTGTTTGTCAACGGCCACATCGTGTCGCAGGTGCGGGTCGCACACACGACGGGTGGCGGAGTCGGACCTGGGAGACCCGGACCGGGGCGCGCGACGAAGGCCCGGTGCTCCGGTCGGACCGGCGAGATCTCGCGGGCGGGTGCGGCTCAGCCGGTGAAGGTCGGCTCGAGCACGATGAACGGCGCCGGCGGCACCGGGACCTCGACCTCGACCGCGCCGACGTCACACGAACCGCCTTGCGGACGGGTGACGCCGCGCTGGTCGGTGGTGACCCCGCTCGCGCCGTCGTCCTGGCAGCTCGCCGCGGGGATGAAGTCGAGCAGCGGGCTCGCCGCTGCGGGCAGCATCGTCTGCGTCGGTCCACCGTTGTCGGCGAGCGCTCGGACGTCGGGATCACCCGCGTCCTCACGGTCACCGGTGCCGGTGAAGCCGCAGGTCGCGTCGTCGGAGAAGTTGTAGCCGTTGGACGTCGCGCTGTCGGCGACGCAGTTGACACCGCCGCCGAGCGGCTCGGCGACGACGGACCCGAACGAGGTGAGCGCTGCGTTGACCTGGAGGTTGGCGGCGTCCGCAGCCGTGTTGCCGACGATGGTGGCGTACACGAGCGAAGTGTCGTCATTGGTGCGGATCGCGCCACCGCTGAACGCCGGGTCGACGCTCGTCGCGGTGTTCCCGGTGATCGTGGAGTTGACGATGATTGCGCTACCACCCTGGATCGCACCGCCGCCGACCGCCGAGTTCTGGTCGAACGTCGAGCCGGTCACGGTGACGGTGCCGCTGGCGAAGGCGCCGCCGCCAAAGGAGAAGGCTTCCCCGGCGGCCGTGTTCTGCGTGAAGGTCGAGTCGGTGATGTCGAGGTCGCTGCTCGTCCAGACCCCGCCGCCCTGACCTGCGGGCGCATGGTTGTCGCTGATCGTCGAGCTCGTGACCGTGACCGGACCACCGACGAACGCGGCGCCACCGTCGCCGGCGGTCGTCGTGTTGCCGGTGATCGTCGAGTCGACGATGACGAGGTCGGTGCCCAGCGCCCGGATGCCGGCGCCGTCGCCGGTCGTGTTGCCGCCCGTGATGGTGACGTCGTCGAGGGTGATGACGCCGCCGCCGACGTCCTTGTCCATGACCCGGGAGAACGCGCAGGTCTGGGTGATCGTGAAGCCGTTGCCGAGCACGGTGACACCCGTCGCGGCCGAGCGGTCGAGCTCGCCCGCTCCGCCGCAGGTGAGGGTGATGTCGTTCGCGAGGGAGATCTCGGTGACCCCTCCGTCGGCCCAGGCCGCGTCGAGCTCGGCCTCGGTGGAGACCGTGACTGCGCCCGCGGGCGCGCTCATGACCACCATGCCGGCCGCGCCCACGAGGATCGCGCCCGCGACGGCCGCACCGAGTCGCCGCATCCGCCCCTGCCGCATCACTGCTCCGCCCCTTCGAAGGCCCGCCGAACGGGCGTCACGATAACCGTCCTCGCGCCACGCGCGGGGACTCGCGACGAACCCCTGTCGCGCCCGGGCGGCCCCGACCGGGGCCGCCCGTCGCGTCGTCCGTGTGGTGCGCGGCCGGTTCAGACCTGGCCGAAGCGAGCCCAGTCGATGACGATGTTCTGGGGGTTGCTCGGGTCGACCCGGATCGCGAGCCGGTTGCCCGGGGTGAGCTGGGCGAGCATCGTCTGGGGCACCGCCGTCGACGTCTGCACCGAGTACGGCGCCTGGCCGTCGGCCTCGACATCGAGCTCGATGACGACCTGCGGGTTGAAGTTCACGAGCGTGCCGGTGTCCTGGAAGCTCTTGATGGTGCCCGCGGCCGGGGTCCCGGTCTGGAGCAGCGCCTGCTGGGCCTGCATGTCCTCCTGCAGCGCCATGGCGTCGTCGACCGCGGCGGTGGCCTGGCTGATCATGTTGGGGGTGTCCTTGATCATCCCCATCATGGAGGTCGGCCGACCCGACTTCTTCCCCATCTCCTTGCCCTGGTCGGAGAGCTTCTTCAGGTCCTTGAACATGCCCATGTGCGGGTCCTCCTGGTCGCGATGCTCCGGCTCGTCTGCTGGTCGGAGTCTGACGAGGAGAGGACGTGCGGGCATGAGTAGCGCTTACTCAAACGGCCTCCGCCCGAACGGGGGAGGCCTCAGCCGAGGCGGCTGGTGATGTGGGTGGCGAGGGCCGTGAGATCGGCCTCGACCTCTTCGGTCACCGGGGTGCCTTCGGGGGCGCCACCGGTCGGGTACCACTGGAGCGAGACGGCGAGCTTGGGGCGCACGAAGAACTCGACGAACGAGCGTCGGCTCTCGAGGAAGCCCGGCACCCCGAGGCCCAGGTCGAACACCCCCTCACCGGCGATCTGCGCCAGCGCCCGGTCGCTCTCGACGACGCTGAGGGCGTCGGCGCCCTCCCCCGCCCCGAAGGCGGGGAAGACGACGTTCGCCACCAGGCGCCCGGTCGGGGCGGCCGGATCCCCGACCACGTAGGCGCAGTCGGTCGTCAGCGGGCTCGCGTTGTTGGTGGCATCGACGGTCACGGGCTCGCCGAACACCTTCTCCACCTGCGACGCGCTCAGGAGCGTGCACGGATCCTCGACGTCGAAGGCCGGGCCACTCGGCCGCTTCTGGGTCGTGCCCGAGTCGTCGTCACCTCCGCCACAGGCCACGCCGAGCACCGCGAGTCCGCCGATCACGACGGTGAGCAGCAGCGCGCGACGCGTTCCCATGGCCGGGGGACACTAGCGGTCCGCGCCGATGCGCACGGGTCGCCCGGTCGGTGCGCGGGATCCGATCAGCGGGTGAGGGGCCCGAGCAGCTCGGTTCGCACCAGCCGACGTACGGCTTCGGGATCGTCGAGATCCCAGCGTCCCGGAGTCCCGATGAGCGACAGCAGCATCCGCGCGACGTAGTCGGCCGCGAGGTCGGGGTCGACGTCGGGGCGGAGGCGACCCGCGTCGCGCTCGGCGTCGAGCAGGGGACGCAGGTAGTCGACGATGTAGCGCAGCACCCGGTGCTGCTCGACGGTCATCAGCGCGAGCAGTGCCTCGGGCTCGGTGGTGAGGACCTTCTGCAGCACTTCGTGCTCGACGACCGACCGGTGCGCGAACGCGAGGCCGCGCTCGAGCCGCGTCTCGAGGTCGTCGGCATCCGCGACCGCTTCTGCGAGGCGGGCGAAGAAGCGGTTCATCTCCCACCCGACGGTCTCGCGCAGGAGCTGGTCGCGACCGCCGGGGAACATCCGGTAGATCGTCGCCCGGGACACCCCCGATGCCCGGGCGACGTCGTCGACGGTGGTCTTGGCGAGGCCGAACCGCCCCACGCACTCGTAGGCGCCTGCGTAGACGCGCCCGCGCGACTCCTCGGACGCCGGGGCCGGTGCGTTCACCCCGTCAGGTACGCGTCGAGCCCCACCGTCAGCCCGGGGTGCTCACGCACCTTGCGGATCGCGAGCAGCACGCCCGGCATGAACGACGTGCGGTCGTACGAGTCGTGGCGCACGGTCAACGACTGCCCGGTCGTGCCGAGCACGACCTCCTGGTGTGCGACGAGCCCCCGGAGGCGGACCGAGTGCACGCGGATCCCGCCCGGCCCCTCTCCCCCGCGTGCCCCCTCGGTCACCACCTTCTCGGTCGGGTCGGGCGCCCAGTCGGGCGAGGCGGCAGCCATGCGGGCCGCGGTCAGCATGGCGGTCCCCGACGGCGCGTCGACCTTCTCGTCGTGGTGCAGCTCGATCACCTCCGCCGTCTCGAAGTACGGCGCGGCCAGCTCGGCGAAGCGCATCATGAGCACGGCGCCGATCGCGAAGTTGGGCGCGATCAGCGCGTTGGCGGGGCTGACGTCGAAGCGGCTCCCGAAGTCGGCGAGGTCGTGGTCGCTGAACCCGGTGGTCCCGACCACGGCGTGGAGGCCGTTGTCGGCGCACCAGTAGAGGTTGTCGCGGGCCGCGTCGAGGACGGTGAAGTCGACCGCCACGTCGGCCCCCGCGTCGAGCATCGCCTCGGCCGCCCGGGCGACCTGGAGCCCCGTGTCGGGGACGCCGAGCTGACGCAGATCGATCCCGCCGTGGAACGGATCGACCGCGGCGACCAGCTCGAGTTCGGGGTCCCCGGCCACCGCCGCGCACACGGTGGAGCCCATGCGCCCACCGGCGCCGAACACGCCGACGCGGATCATTCGCCCACGGTAACCGTCACGAGCCGATCGCGGTCTCGTCGATCGGCCCGACGACGGCCAGGGTCCGCTCGTCCGTTGCCATCACCCGCTCGACCACCCGCCGAACGTCCGTCGCGTCGACCCGGACGACCTCGGCGACGAGCTCGTCCAGCGAGGGGATCTCGCCCATGGTCAGCTCGCTGCGCCCCAGCCGGTGCATCCGCGAGCTCGAGCTCTCGAGCGAGAGCGCCAGCGACCCCGTGAGGTGGCCCTTGGCGGCATCGAGCTCGCCGTCGGAGATCCCGCCGTCGGCGACCAGCCGGCTCAGCTCGTGGTCGACGACGCCGAGCAGCTCGTCGAGCCGTTCGGGGCTCGTCCCCGCAGCCACCGCCAGCGCGCCGGTCTCCTCGTAGGCCGCGCGGTAGGAGTACACGGAGTACGCGAGCCCGCGCTTCTCGCGCACCTCCTGGAACAGTCGCGACGACATCCCCCCGCCCAACGCCTGGTTCATGACGCCGAGCGCGTATCGGTCGGGGTCGTCGGTGCGCAGCGCGCGCATCCCGAGCACGACGTGGGCCTGCTCCGTGTCGCGCTCCAGCACCGCGACGGATCGCGGTGCCGGCTTCCCGGGCCAGGCGTCGCGGGGAGGCCGGGCGCCGAACGTCGACGGGAGCCCTCGTTCGACCAGGTCGACGACTCGCTCGTGCTCGAGGTTGCCGGCGGCCGCGACGACGACGTTGCTCGGGTGGTAGTGGGCCCGGTGGAAGTCGCCGATCTGCGCGGGCGTCATCGCTTCGATCGTGCCCGGCGTGCCGATCACCTCACGCCCGATCGGGTGCGACGGGAAGATCGCCTCCGCGAACACGTCGTGGACGAGATCCTCCGGCGCGTCGTCGCGCATCCGGATCTCCTCGAGGATCACCTGACGCTCCGAGTCGACCTCGTCGGGTCGGAACGCCGGCGACCACACGATGTCCGACAGGATCTCGAGCGCGAGCTCGAGGCGATCGTCGGGTACCCGCACGTAGTAGGTCGTGATCTCGTGCGCGGTGAACGCGTTCATGTCGCCACCGCACGACTCGACCGCGTGCGCGATCTCGGCCGCGCTGCGCTCGGCCGTGCCCTTGAAGAGCAGGTGCTCGAGGAAGTGGCTCGCTCCGGCCAGGTCGTCGGGCTCGTCGCGCGAGCCCGTGCCGACCCAGAAGCCGACCGCGACGGATCGCAGCGCGGGCAGCGACTCGGTCACGACCCGGAGGCCCGACTCGAGTCGGGTCCGCCGGATCACGACCCGCCCGTCGCCGGCTCGGTCAGCGGACGCTCAGCGGCGTCGACGGCCACCGCCGCCACGTCGTCCCCCGCCGCCGCCGCTGCGGCCACCACCGCCGCCACCGCCGCTGCGAGCCGCCTCGCCCGGTCCGAGGTCGCCGAACTCCTCGCGGACCTGGGCGTCCCAGGCGTCCTCGAAGCTCGCCGCCGACGAACCACCCGAGCCACGCTCGCGGTCGTCGCCCCGATCGTCGTCGCGTCCGCCGTCGCGTCCGCCCCGGGGAGCACGTTCCTCGCGCTCGCGCGAGCGAGGTCGCTCGGCACGGGCGTCTTCGCCGCCACCGCCGTCAGCGCCGCCACCGCCGTCACCCTCGGCACCGACGAGGCTCAGCGAGAGCTTGCCGGAGCTGTCGATGTCGTCGACGCGCACCTCGACCTCGTCGCCGAGGTTGAGCACGTCCTCGACCCGGTCGATCCGCTTGCCGCCACCGATCTTCGAGATGTGCAGCAAGCCGTCGCGTCCCGGGAGGATGTTCACGAAGGCACCGAACTTGGTGATGTTGACCACCTTGCCCGTGTAGTCGACACCGAGCTCGGCCGTCGGCGGGTCGAGGATCAGCTCCACGCGCCGGCGAGCCTCTTCGACCGCGGCCGACTCCTTCGAGCCGATGGTCACGGTGCCCACGACACCGTCGTCGCTCACCGCGACGTCGGCACCGGTCTCCTGGGTGATCGTGTTGATGACCTTGCCCTTCGGGCCGATGACCTCGCCGATCTTGTCGATCGGGATCTCGAAGCTGATGATCTTCGGCGCGGTCGGGCGCACGTCGTCACGCGGCTGGGAGATCGCAGCCTCCATCACCTCGAGGATCTTGAGGCGGGCGTCACGGGCCTGGAGGAGAGCCTGGGCGAGCACGTCGGCGGGGATGCCGTCGATCTTCGTGTCGAGCTGGAGCGCGGTGACGGCGTCGGCCGTCCCCGCCACCTTGAAGTCCATGTCACCGAACGCGTCCTCTTGACCGAGGATGTCGGTCAGCGTCACGTACTTCCCGTCGTGCAACACCAAGCCCATCGCGATGCCGGCGACGGGCGCCTTGAGCGGCGTGCCCGAGTCCATCAGCGACATGCTCGAGCCGCACACCGACGCCATCGAGGTGGATCCGTTGGACGACAGCACGTCGGACACGACGCGGATCGTGTAAGGCCACTCCTCGGAGCTGGGGAGCACCGGCACGATCGCGCGCTCGGCGAGGACGCCGTGGCCGATCTCGCGACGCTTCGGCGATCCGACGCGACCCGTCTCACCGGTGGAGAACGGCGGGAAGTTGTAGTGGTGCATGTAGCGCTTGCGATCGTCGACGCCGATCGAGTCGACCATCTGCTCCATGCGGGGCATCCCGAGCGTCGTGACGCTCATCACCTGGGTCTCGCCGCGCTGGAAGAGCCCGGTCCCGTGCGCAGTCGGGATCAGGCCGATCTCGGCCTCGAGCGGCCGGAGGTCGGTGACGCCGCGGCCATCGATGCGCACGCCCTCCTTCACGATGCGGTCGCGCACGATCTCCTTCTGCAAGGAGCGGAACGCGTTCTTCAGCTCCTTCTCACGGCCGGCGAACGGGCCGGGGGCGTCGTCGCTGCCGACCAGCGTCGCGATCGCGGCATCGCGGATCTCGTCGAGCTTCTGGTTGCGCTCCGTCTTGTCGGCGATCTTCAGCGCGTCGGACGTCTCCGCACGCGACGCGTCCGCGATCGCATCGAACGCGTCGGTCTGGTAGTCGACGTTCGGCGCGTACTCGATCGTCTCGATCGGCCCGTTCGCCTCCTGCACCTTCTTCACCAGCCCGAGCTGGAGGTCGATCGAGGCGAGGATCCACTGCTTCGACCACTCCAGGCCGTCGGCGATGGTCTCCTCGGTCACCTTCGGCGTGCCTTCGGCGTACCGCTCGAACGAGCCGACAGTGCCGCCGGCCTCGACCATCATCACCGCGACGTCACCGTCGTGGAGCTTGCGGCCCGCGACGACCATCTCGAAGACCGACTCCGCACCCTCTTGATAGGTGGGATGCGCGATCCACCCGTCGTCGACCCGCGCGATGCGCACAGCACCGATCGGTCCGGCAAACGGGATCCCCGAGACCATCAGCGCCGCCGACGCGCCGTTGATCGAAGCGACGTCGTGTGGGTTCTCCATGTCGGCACCCATGACGGTCGCGATGACCTGGACCTCGTTGCGGAAGTCGGCGGGGAACGACGGCCGCAGCGGCCGGTCGGTCAAGCGGCACGTCAGGATCGCCTGCTCCCCCGGACGACCCTCGCGCCGGAAGAACGAGCCGGGGATCTTGCCCGCGGCGTACATGCGCTCCTCGACGTCGACCGTCAGCGGGAAGAAGTCGATCCCCTCACGCGGCTTGCTGGTCGCGACCGTCGACAGCAACGTGGTGTTGCCGATCTGGACGAACACTGCACCATCGGCGAGCCGAGCAAGCTTGCCCGTCTCGAAGGACAGGGTGGTACCGGCCGCGTTGATCGGCCCTTCCACGCGAATGGCTTCCGCCATGACGCGCTCCTCTCTTCTTCTGTGTCAGGAGAGAGCTGACGTCGGCGGTTCCCAGTGGTCGGCGTCCGGCATCGTCGTCGCTCGTGCCGGGCGCTCACCACTGACAACCGACGGCGCGCCCTCCCGTCTGGTCCTCGCGCGACTCGTCACGCGAGTCGGGGAGCGCACGTTGCGCTCCCCGAGATCTTGGTCCTACCGCCGCAGCCCGAGCTTGGCGATGAGCGCTCGGTACCGCTCGACGTCGTTGCGTCGGAGGTAGTCGAGCATCCGACGTCGCTGGCCGACGAGCATCAGCAGCCCCCGCCGAGAGTGATGGTCCTTCTTGTGGACCTTCAGGTGCTCGGTGAGGTGGTTGATGCGATCGGTGAGCAGCGCGACCTGGACCTCCGGCGAACCGGTGTCGGTCTCGTGGCGACGGTGCTCGGTGATCGTGGCAGCGGTGTCAGGCATGCTTCGCTTCGAGGTACGAGGTAGGGAGTGCCCCGCTCGGACGTTCGAGCTGTGCCGGACATCCGGGGAACCGGGCCAGGCTAGCAGCGGTCCCGCGGCGATGGGAACCGGGCTCAGCCGGCGAGGACCGCTCTCGCCGCCTCGACGTCCCGGCCCATCTGCTCGACCAGCGCCTCGACGCTGTCGAACCGCTCCTCGGGGCGGATGCGCTCGACGAACCGCACCTTGACCGCCTGGCCGTACAGGTCGCCGTCGAAGTCGAGGACGTACGCCTCGAGCAACGACCGATCGGCGTCCTCGTAGAAGGTCGGTCGGCGCCCGAGCGAGATCGCGCAGGGCCTCTCGACGTCGGCGGCGTCCACGAACGTGCCGGCGTAGATCCCGTCCGCCGGGAGGCAGATGCGCGCCGGCACCGCGACGTTCGCGGTCGGGAATCCCAGCTCCCTGCCCCGCTGGTCGCCCTGTTCGACGACGCCCCGCACCTCGTGCGGGCGCGGCGGGCGACCGAGGAGGTCGGCCGCGCCGGCGACGTCGCCGAGCCCGAGCAGCTCGCGGACGCGCGTCGACGAGTACGGCTGGCCGGTCGAGTCGCCGGCGACGGGGACGAGGCCGAGCCCGAGCACCTCGAAGCCGAGCTCGGCACCCATCTGCTCCAGCAGCTTGACCGTGCCGTGGCGGCGATGCCCGAAGTGGAAGTCGGCGCCCACGACCACGACGCTCGCGCCCAATCCGCCGACGAGCACGTCCTGCACGAACTCCTCGGCCGGCTCGTGGCTGCGCGCCTCGTCGAACGTGAGGACGAAGGTCGAGTCGAGGTAGCCCGTCGCCGCGAGCAGCTCGACGCGCTGCTCCAGCGTCGTCAGGAGCTTCGGCGCGGTCTCGGGGCGCACGACCTCTGCCGGGTGACGGTCGAAGGTGCAGCACACCGCCTCGTGGCCACGAGCCTCCGCGAGGTCGCGCACGAGCCGCAGCACCGCCTGATGGCCGAGGTGCACGCCGTCGTACACGCCGATGGTCACGACCGAGCCGGCGACCGGAGGCGTGTACGCGACCAGGTCGGTGACGACACGCATCGGGCTCACGCGGCTTCCGCGGACGCCACGACGACCGCGGGCTTCACTCCCGCGCCCTTGCGCTCGTACACGGCGAGCAGCGCGCCCTCGTGATCGACGACCGCGAAGGGCCCCTCCCCCGCCGTCGTGAGCCCACCCGCGGTGAAGGTGGCTCCGTGGCGCACCGCTCGCGCCTGCTCGACGTCGACCTTCACCAGCTCGAGGTCGCGCATCGCGGCCACCGGGGTGACGGCACAGCCCTGCGGGTCGGCGGCGACGGCATCGAGGTCGTGCGCCTCGTCGAGGGTGAAGGACCCGACGGCCGTGCGCCGCAACGACTCGAGATGCGCGCACCCGCCCAGTGCCACGCCGAGATCGGCGGCGAGGGTGCGGATGTAGGTGCCCGAGGAGCACGCGACGCCGATGTGGGCGGCGGGGTACGGGCCGGGCTCGAAGTCGTCGACCGTCAGGGTGTCGATGCGAACCCGCCGGGGCGGGCGATCGACCTCCCGACCCTCGCGGGCCAGCTCGTGGAGGCGCCGCCCGCCGACCTTCACCGCCGACACCATCGGTGGGACCTGCTCGATCTCGCCGACGAACCGCTCCGCGGCTGCGACGACCTGCTCGCGGGTCAGCTCCATCGGCGATCGGTCGAGCACGTCGCCGGCCGCGTCGAGGGTGCTGGTGGCGACGCCGAAGCGCACCGTGCCCTCGTAGCGCTTCCCCGCCTCCTGGAGGAAGCGCAGCAGCCGCGTGACCCGGCCGAGGCCCACCAGGAGGACGCCGGTCGCGTCGGGGTCGAGCGTGCCCGCATGACCGACCCGCCGCTGGCCGTAGACCTTGCGGAGCTTCGCGACGACGTCGTGCGACGTGAACCCCGCCGGCTTGTCGACCACCACCAACCCATCCATCACCATGGCGTCGCTCGCTGCGCCGCAGGGTACCTGCGGCGCGGCCTCTCGCTCCGCTGCTGGCGCCCGCGCTGGCGCAGCGCGGACATCACAGCGCGGCGCGGATGCGGGCGACGACCGTGTCGAGGTCGAGCTCCGAGCTGAACCCGGCGGCGAACCGGTGCCCGCCCCCACCGTGGGCCTCGGCGATCCGGCGGACGTCGACCGCACCGAGGGAGCGCAGGCTCACCCGGATGGTGCCGTCGACCTCTTCCTTGAGGACGGATGCGACCTCCGCCTCCGCGGCGCGCCGCACGATGTCGATGAGCCCTTCGATCTCCTCCATCGACACGCCGTGGCGGGTGAGCATGTCCTGGGTCACCGCCGTCCACACGAACCGTTGCTCGCGGACCAGCTCGGCCCGACCGAGCGCCTCGCCGAGGAGCTGGAGGTAGGCGAAGCGATGCTCCTCGAACAGGGTGCGAGACAGGCGCTCGACGGGCACCTCGTAGCTCGCGAGTCGCCGCGCCATCTCGAACACCGCGGGCGTCGTCGTGTCGTACTGGAAGCGACCGGTGTCGCAGATCAACGCCGCGTAGAGGCAGACCGCGGCGTCACGGTTCAGGTCGAGACCGAGGACGTCGACGAGCTGCAGCACCACCCAGCTGCTCGCCGCCGCGTCGGGGTCGACGACGTTGATCGTGCCGTAGCGATCGTTGGAGATGTGGTGGTCGATCACTACCAGCTCGCGCGCGCCCTTGGCAGCGGGCTCGAGGTCGCCCAGGCGGCCGAGCGAGCCACAGTCGAACGTGACCATGACGTCGGGCTCGCTCGGGACCTCCTCGGGCGGGACCAGCGCGTCGAGACCGGGGAGCTCGCGGTAGTGCGGTGCGGTGACGAACGGAGTGGGGAACGAGGCGAGCACGTCGAACCCGGCCGCACGGAGGACGTGGAAGAGCCCGAGCATCGAGCCGAGCGCGTCGCCGTCCGGGTTGACGTGACAGGCGAGCGTGATGCGCTCGGCTCCGCGGATCGCGTCGGCGGCGGCTCGCAGCGACGACTCGATGCTCGGCGCGGGTTCGTCTCGGCTCATCGCGCCTTCTTCGGACGCCGGTGCTGCTCGGAGTGCAGGTCGCGCAGGATCGTCTCGATCCGTTGACCCGCTTCGATCGCCGGGTCCTCGCGGAAGTGCAGCTTGGGAAGGTACTTCAGGCGCACCTCACGGCCCAGGGCCGTGCGCAGGTGGTGCGAGGCGGCGGTGAGCCCGTCGGCGATCTCGGGATCGTGATCACCGAGCGCGGCGTAGAAGACGGTGGCGTGACGCAGGTCGGGACTCACCTCGACGCCGGTGATGGTGACCATCTCCAGCCGCGGGTCGCCCATCCGCTCGAGGTTGTCCGCGAGCGACTCGCGCACGACCTCGTTGACCCGCAGCGTCCGCGGGTAGCGCCGGGTGCCGCGGTCAGCCATCGCGGCCGCCCTCCACCCCGTCGTGGGCCAGGGCATCGACGGACAGGACGTCGTCGCGCTCCAGCCAGACGGTCTCGGCGTCGAGCAGCTCGACGCCCGGCGCACCGGCCACGTGCCGCTCGACGGCGGCGAGGATCTCGCGGAGCCGCCCGTCGCTCTCGGCGACGACCGCCACGCCGATCGAGCACCGCTGCCAGGTGTCCTGGTGGTCGATCTCGGCCACCGAGACCCGCATGCGGTGGCGCAGGCCGTCGATGATCGGACGGATCGCGGCGCGCTTGGTCTTCAGCGATCGGCTCTCGGGAACGAAGAGCTCGAAGCGGGTCGCGGCGGCGTGCACACCACCGATTCTCGCGCTCGTGTCCCGGTCGCCGAGGACGGCTACCGGCGCCGACGCAGCCCCCTCGAGGGGGGCGACGGAGCGAGGGTCCTCAGCCGGTGAAGGTCGGTTCGAGGATGATCGGCACCGGTTGGATCGGCACCTGGACCTCGTAGGCCCCGATGTCCACGCGCCCGTCCGACACCCTCGCGAACCCTGGACCGCGCTGATCGGTGTCGTTGCCCGGGAACGGCGGCACGGGCACCGGACCCGCGTTCAGCGCCGCGCTGGTCGCGAGCAACGCCATCGTCTGGGTCGGCCCACCGTTGCTCGCGAGAGGCGCGAGGCCGGGCTCCGACGACATGATCGTCTCGACGCTGGTCAGCTCGATCCCGTCGGTCACGGTCCCGATCAGGTTGTTGGTGCTCGCGACCTCGACGGCGATCTCCTGCGTCCCGATGTCGGTCCCGTCGTTGGCCGAGATGATCGAGCCCGTGATCGTCACCGGGTTCGCGAGCTCTTGGGGGCCCACGCCGCCCGATCGAGGCTCCTGCGTATCCCGGGCGGTCCCGTCTTCCTTGGTCGCGGGCTTCTCGCCGCCACCTCGACCACTCCCCTGGACGCTGGCGGCTGCCACCTGGTCACCGAGGTAGAGACCGTCGCCGACGTCGATCGCGGAGTCGTTGCCGCTGATCGTGCTCTGGAGGATCTCGACCGAATCCGAGCCACCGTAGAGCGCCAACCCACCACCGACCTCGGTGGCCGTGTTCCCGGTGAACGTCGAGTTCGCGATGAGGACGGATGCCGGATAGCCGGCGTTCTCACCGCCGACCCACATCGCGCCGCCGCCGCCGCCGAGCGCGTCGTTCTCCGAGAAGGTCGACGCCAGGATCGTCAGGGATGTGCCGTTGTAGAAGTAGAGGCCGCCGCCCCAGTTGCCCGACGTGTTCCCCGACACGGTGGTGCTGGAGATCAGCAGGTCGCCGGATTCGTAGAAGTTGATGCCTCCGGCATCGCCTGCGGAGTTGCCCGAGATCACCGAGTTCGTGATGGTCAGGTCACCCGCGCCGTACATCTGGATGCCACCACCGGAGTCGAAGGCGGTGTTGTCGGAGATCACGACGTCGTCGAGGATCAGGTCGCAGTCGCCGCAGTCGTAGAACTTGATCCCCGCACCGCTCCCGGCCGGCGTGTCGCCGCCGGTGATCGTCAGCCCGCTGATGGACGCCACGTCCCCGTCCCACGAACCGTCCATGTAGAAGATCCGGTTGTTGCCGTCGCCGACCAGCGAGAGCACGCCCGACCCCGGCCCGATGATCGTGAGATCGCCGGCGTCGCCATCGATCTCGAGCTGGGTCGACACCGGGATGGTCCCGGTGACGTTCGCGGCGAAGGTGATCTCGCTGTCGTCACCATCGGACTCGGCGTCGATCATCGCCTGGCGCAGGCTCCCGGCACCCGAGTCGTCGTTGTTCGTCACCACGTACGACGTGAGCGCACCCGCGGGCGCCACCGTCCCGACGAACGCCGCCGTGCCGCCCAGGACCGCGGTGCCGGCGGTCACCGCCGCACCCACCTTCCGGCTGCGCCGCGCTCGCCGCTCCGCCTCGCGCCGACCCGCGCGGTTCATCATCGAGGTGTCCCGCTCGCTCACGTCACGCTCCGCCATCGCCCACGTTCGGTCCAGGTGCGCAGCACTGTAGGCGCGCGCGCCGCGGAGGCGCCGGATCACGGCCTCGGCGATCGGGAGGCCTCGGGCACGTCGGCGAGAGCGGCGTCGGGGACGACGAAGGCGTGCTCGGCCAGGTCGGCCCCCGGCTCGACCAGCTCCGGGTAGCGACGGCCGGCCAGCACGACGACCTCGAAGATCTCCTGGACCAGGCCGTCGAACTCGAGCGTCGCCACCGTCGACCCGGTCGCGGTGTCCACGACCCAGACACCGCAGCGCAGCGCCTCGGTGCGGTCGCGCGTGAGCGGCAGGCCGTCGAAGACGTGCTCCCGCACGCGTGAGAGGCCGACCAGGGCGTAGGGACCCACGAAGGCGAGCCCGCGAGCGAAGCCCGGCAGGCGCGCGACGTGCTCCACGTGACCGGTGTCGAGGTCGACGACACCGAGCGCGCCGACGCCCGACTCGAGCACCCAGAGCCGCCCGTCGTGCCAGCGGGGCGAATGCGGCATCGACAGGCCGACCGCCACGGTCTCGTCGACGGAGACGTCGAGGAGCGCTCCGCCGTTCGCCTTGTGCTCGCGCCAGCCTCCTGGCTCGTCGGTGATCCCGAGCGTGGTGACGAAGCGCGGCGCGCCGTCGACCATGGCGAGCCCGTTGAGGTGACACCGATCGTCGGAGGCGAGTGAGCTCACGAACGGCGGACGCCAGCGCGGCACGAAGGAGTGGTCATCGTCGAGCGTGGCGAGGCACGAGAACCGGGTGTTGACGACCCACAGCCCCTCGGTGCCCCACGCGAGGTCGTGCACCTTGATGTCACCGGTGGTGTGACGGGTTCGGACGATGAAGCAGCCGTCGTGCTCACCCGGCGGATCGACGCTGGCGGCGACGGCCGGCTGGTCGTGGAACACCATGACATCGGCCTTGGTGCCGATCGCGAGGCGTCGACCGTCGAACGCCGCGCCCATCGGCGTCGGCAGCGAGCGGTAGTGCGTGTTGAGCCCGGACTCGGTCGGACGAACGAGGATCACGCGCCCGGCCTGGTAGGTGGTGACCGCGAGCGCCGCCCCCACCTCGCGCAGCATCGCCGCGAACGTCTTCGAGAAGCGGCTGCCGTAGAGCTCCTCGGCACTCGGAGACTCGGACGTGCGCTCGTCGGACTCCACGACCGGCACACGGTCGGCCGACGGTGCTCGACGCACCGGCACGACGCGGGGCGCCTCGGCGAACACCGCGTGCGCGCGTCGGGCGACGTCTTGCACGGTCACCCACTGCGGAGCCAGCTCGGCCTCGTTGCGACGCCACTTGTCGGGGTTCGGCGAGTCGAGCGTGTGCCGGGACTCGGGCAAGGGCTCGACGAGGTCGTCGTCCCATGCCAGGTCGAGGAACTCGCACAGCGCACCGATCTCGGATGCCGGATCCGCGACGAGCCGGTCGTAGCTGGCCACGCACCACCGAGCGGGGTCGAGAGCCTCGAGGTCGTCGAGCAGCACGGTGGTGGTCGTCGCCCACTGGCGCGCCACGACCTCGGCGAGTGGCCGGTCTCGAAGGTCACGCCACCCGGGCACCAGCAGCAAGGACCACGGGCTGCCGGACCAGCCAGGAAGATCGGGGTAGGTGACGAAGCGCCCCGACCGCCAGGCGTCGAGCATGCTGCTCGTGGTCTCTCGCACGTCGCGGTAGAGGTAGACGAAGCGCGCGTCAGGGAACGCCGCAGCGAGGAACGGCACGCGCAATGCGTTCTTCGGGGTCTTCTCGAGCATCCGCGCCGGCCCCCCGAGCACACGTGCGCCGTCGCGATCGTGCAGTCGCAGGACGAACGCCTCCTTCAGGTGAGCGACGACGCCCTCGCGCGCGTCGGACTCGTCGAGACGGTTCGAGTCCCAGCCGTGCGCGCTCGGCGTGAGCGCAGGCACACCCTCGATGAGACGATGGCTCTCACCTCCGATCGACACGAGGTCGGGTGAGCGGGCAAGGGTCTCGAACAGCAGGCTGCTGCCGGAGCGGGGCGGCGCCACGACGAAGACCGGATCGCTGATGCGGGGCGGCCCGGCGAGACGCGCCGTGAGCGCCTGCCTCGGCGTCGGGGGCGGAGGATCGGACGAAGCCACGCGCGTCCCGCTCGCCGGGGGCGAACGGCGCGCGACCTCGGGGGTCACCGCCGGACGGAGCACGAGCTGGTCGATCGCATGTCGAAGCGCCACGCCGTTGGCGAGGCGCACGTTCCCAACGGTGCGGTCGACAGCAGCCCGCGCGGCCTCACGGAGCTGTCGCAGGTGCGGCCAGCCGTCGGGATCGTCCCCGAATCGAGCCCAGGCGTCACGCCACGCACGTGCGAGCGCGACCAGCTCCGCACGAGCTCGCGCGACCTCGGCGGGCGCGATCGGGGCTGCCTCGGCGAGGAGCGCCCCGAGCGTCGACTCCAGCTCCCACGGAGTCATGACCGCGGGATGGTTGTGGCGCTCGAACGGCAGTGTCGGGTCGCCGGAGGGATCGAAGCGCACGTGGCGCTCCACGTCGTCCGGATGGTCGATCAGGTCCCAGAGGCGCGGCCCACCGACGGTGTCGACGACGAGATGGACGCGCGGCCTCGCAGCAGGGTTCTCGACCCGATGCCGGCGCCAGGTGTCGAACACCCAGACCTCGCCTCGCGCCATGTGCGCGCTCGCATCACCCACCGTGAAGACGACATCCGGCGAGGTGAGCACGGGGACATGCACCCGAAGGTGGTGCCACCACGTGTAGTTGGTGTCGACGTGGTCCTCGAGGTCGGTCTCGGTCGCGATCCGCATGAGGCGGGTGCGGCCGATCGTCGAGCCCAGGCTCTCCAGCACCTGACGGGTGTACGGGAGGGACGCGAGCACCGGTGTCGGTGCCATCGGTCCGATGGTGCCGTCGTCGCCAGGATCACCACCTGCAGCCACCAACGGCACCGCGGTGTTGCCGGGCGCGCCCTCGGGGTGATCGCGCCAGCAATCGTCCGGGAGCGACTCCACCTCTGCGGCGAGGACGTCAGCATCGACGGTGAGCGGGAGTCGTATGAGCGGGTGGGACAGGCGCACGACGGCTCCCGTTCGGACGGCGCAACGTCCGGATCAGGTGCGAGCGATCTCCCGCTCTTCGTAGGTCTCGATGATGTCGCCCGGCTTGAGGTCCTGGAAGTCGGAGAGACCGATGCCGCACTCGAAGCCCGACTGCACCTCGCGGACGTCGTCCTTGAAGCGCTTGAGCGAGCTGATCGCACCGTTCCAGATCACCGTGCCCTCGCGGAGGAACCGGACCTTCGAGCCGCGGGTGATGACGCCGTCCCGCACGAAGCAGCCGGCGATCTTGCCGACCCGGGGCACGCCGAAGACCTCGCGCACCTCGGCCTCGCCCGTGACGACCTCCTCGAACTCCGGCTGGAGCATCCCGATGAGCGCCGCGTTGACGTCCTCGAGCACCTGGTAGATGACCTCGTAGAGCCGGAGCTCGACCTTCTCGAGGTCGGCGCGGTCGCGAGCCTTGCGGTCGGGGCGGACGTTGAAGCCGATCACGGTGGCGTTGGACACCGCCGCGAGGTCGACGTCGGACTCCGTGATCCCGCCGACGCCCCGGTGCACGAACGAGAGGCGAACCTCCTCGTGCTCGTGGTCGAGCTTGCGCAGCGCGTCGGTGAGCGCCTCGAGCGAACCTTGCACGTCGGCCTTGAGCACCAGGTTGAGGGTGGCGACCTCGCCCCGCTGGACCATCGCGAAGATGTCCTCGAGCCGCGCGCCCCCGGCGAGCGACATCGGGTGCTGGAGGCTCGCGGCACGGCGCCGCCGGGCCCGGGCCTCCGCGACCGTGCGCGCGGTCTTGTCGTCGGGCGCGACCCGCAGCTCGTCGCCCGCGAGCGGGACGTCGTCGAGCCCGAGCACCTCGACCGGCATCGACGGGCCGGCCTCGGAGACCTGCTGGTTGTGGTCGTCGAACATGGCGCGCACCCGGCCCCAACCGCCGCCCGCGACCACCGGCTCGCCGAGGCGCAGCGTGCCTCGCTCGACGATCGCGGTGACCACCGGACCGCGCCCGGGGTCAAGGTTGGACTCGAGCACGAACGCGCGCGCCGGCGCGACCGGGTTGGTCGCGAGCTCCTCGAGCTCGGCGACTAGCAGCACGGCCTCGAGCAGCTCGTCGATGCCGCGCCCCTCGGGCGCCGACACCTCGAGCACCATCGTCTCGCCGCCCCACTCTTCGGGGACCAGCTCCTGCTCGACGAGCTGCTGGCGCGTGCGCTCGGTGTTGGCGTCCTCGCGATCGACCTTCGTGATCGCCACGATGATCGGGACCTCGGCCGCGCGGGCATGGCTGATCGCCTCGACCGTCTGCGGCATCACCCCGTCGTCGGCGGCGACCACCAGGATCGCGATGTCGGTCGCCTGCGCGCCACGGGCGCGCATCGCGGTGAACGCCTCGTGACCGGGCGTGTCGATGAACGTGATCGGCTTGCCGCCGTGCTCGACCTGGTACGCGCCGATGTGCTGGGTGATGCCGCCCGCCTCGCCCGCGACGACGTTGGCCTCGCGGATCCGGTCGAGCAGCGTCGTCTTGCCGTGATCGACGTGTCCCATGACGGTGACGACCGGCGCGCGCGGCTCGAGGAGGCTCTCATCCTCCTCTTCCTCGTCGTCACCGAGCAGCGCCTGGAGCTCCAGCTCCTGCTCCTGGCCCGGCTCGACGAGCAGGACCTCGGCACCGAGGGTCTCGGCGATCAGCTCGATCATCTCGTCGGCGAGCGACTGAGTGCCGGTGACCATCTCGCCCGCGTCGAAGAGCAGGCGCACGAGGTCGGCCGTGTTGCGGTTCAGCTTCGGTGCGAGCTCCTGGATCGTGATGCCGCGCGGCACGACGATCTCGCCCTCGGGTACCGGAGCGTCGATGGGCGTGAGGGTCGGCGCCGCCTGGGGTCCGAGCTCCTCGAGGTTGCGACGGCGACGCTTCTTGCGCCGCGGCCGGGGACCGCCGGGACGGCCGCGCCCACCGGGACCTCCACCCGGACCGCCACGGCCCGGGCCGCCCCCGGGGCCACCGCGCCCACCACCGGGACCACCACCGGGACGGGGCGCGTAGCCACCGCCTGGGCCGCTCGGGCTGCGGCGCTGGAAGCCGCCACCACCGCCGCCGGGAGGACCACCGCCGCCGGGGCGCGGACCACCGGGCGTGAACGTGCGACCGCCGCCGCCGGGGGGCGGCGGGACGCGCCGCTGACCGGGCGGGGGCGGGATCGGCTTGCCGGTCGCCGATCGCAGGAGCTCGGGCGGTGCCGGCGGTGCCGGAGGCTCGGGCGGCGGGGTCGGCGCAGCCGCGGGCGGCGTGGCCGGGCGAGCGGGCTCCGCCGGCGGGGCCTCGGGGATGCCTCCGGTCGAACGCACCACGCGCGCCGCCGGGCGCTCCACCTCGCCCACGCCGGGCTCGGGGATGCCGCCGGTCGAGCGCACCACGCGGTGGGCGGGCTCGGGCGCCGTCGGCTCGTCGGACGGACCCGTCGGGGACCCGGAGACCGGAGCCGGCTCCTTGGGCGCGGCCGCCTTCTTCGCCGGCGACTTCTTCACCGGCTCCGGCTTCGGCTCGGGCTCCGGCTCGGGCTCCTCGACGGGCTCGCGGCGCATGCCCTTGGAGTCCGCGAGGCGACGGACGCGATCGGCCATCGGGTCCTCGATGCTCGAGGAGTGGCTCTTCACGCCGATCTTCAGCTCGTTCGCGAGCTCCAGCACGTCCTCGTTGCTGACGCCGAGCTCACGAGCCAGCTCGTAGATCCTGATCTTCTTCGTCGCCACGTGTGGCTCGTCCCGTCCGTCTCGTCGTGTTCGTCGTGTTCGTCGCGTCTCGTCGTGGTGGTGGCGCTACCCGACGACGCTCTCATGCGTCGGAGCGGCCTTCCAGTCTCGCGCGCAAGGCCGCGACCTCCGCGCCCGAGATCGGCGCGCGCAGCGCCCTGCCGAGGGCACCGCGCTTCGTCGCGTCGTCGAGGCATGCGACCCCGTCGGGCGGACGACACAGCCAGGCGCCGCGACCGTCGCCGGGGCCGACCGCGAGGTTCCCGTCGTCGGTGCAGCGGACCCGGACGAGCTCGCTCGCCGGGGCGCGCCGTCGACAGCCGACGCAGGTGCGCACGGGGCCGATCGCATCGTCATGCATCCCCCGCCGTCGCCTTGTCGGGCTCCGGTACGGCCTCGCCGCTCGCGTCGTCCGCGTCGCCGGCCGGCACGTCTGATGGCGCCGCAGCGGCCTCCGGTGCCTCCGGGGCCGGCTCCTCCGCGTCGAGGGCGGCAGGCTCGGCCGCGGCAGGCGTTGCCTCGTCGGCGCTCTTCCCGTCACCGCCGGCGCCCTCACCTGCGGAGCCGGCGGTCGCGGCGTAGCCGGCCTCGGCCGCCGAGATCGTCTCGCCGCCGCCCGCGGGCTGGAAGACGAGCTCGCCCGACTCGTTCTGGACCCACTCGCCCTCGGCGTAGTCGACCTCGCCGGTCTCTTCTTCCTGGAGCTGGGTCTCGCTCTTGATGTCGACGCGCCAGCCCGAGAGCCGCGCCGCGAGGCGCGCGTTCTGCCCCTCCTTGCCGATGGCGAGGGAGAGCTGGAAGTCGGGGACGATCACCTCGGCGGTGCCGGTGTCCTCGTGGATGCGGACCTCGCGGACGCGCGCCGGCGCCAACGCCTTCTGCACGAACTCGGCCGCGTCGTCGTTGTAGGGGACGATGTCGACCTTCTCGCCGCGCAGCTCGTTGACGACCATGCGCACGCGCGACCCGCGGGCGCCGACGCACGCGCCGACCGGGTCGACGTTGCCGTCGTGGGAGGCGACCGCGATCTTCGTGCGGTGCCCGGGCTCCCGGGCGATCGCCTTGATCTCGACGACGCCGTCGACGATCTCGGGCACCTCGAGCTCGAACAGCCGCTTCACGAGCCCGGGGTGCGTGCGGGACACGACGATCTGGGGACCCTTGGCGGTCTTGCGGACCTCGACGATGTAGGCCTTCAGCCGGCTGCCGTGCTCGTAGCGCTCGTTCTGCACCTGCTCGGCCTGCGGGAGCAGCGCCTCCACCCGACCGAGGTCGAGCAGCGTGTAGCGCTGGTCGGTCTGCTGGATGATCCCGGTGACGATCTCGCCTTCCTTGCCGGCGTACTCCTCGTACTTGCTCTCGCGCTCGACGTCGCGGATGCGCTGGAGGATCACCTGCTTCGCGGTCTGCGCGGCGATGCGCCCGAAGTCGTCGGGCGTGTCGTCCCACTCGCGGACGACGTCACCCTCCTCGTCGAGCTCTTGCGCGATGACGCGGATGTCGCCGGTCTCGACGTCGATCTCGACCAGCGCCTCCTCGGCCGCGTTCGGCATCCGCTTGTAGGCGGTCACGAGCGCGTTCGCCAGCGCCTCGAGCATGATCTCGACCGAGATGCCCTTCTCGCGCTCGATGTTCTCGAGCGCCTCCATCATCTCCGAGTTCATGTCAGGACACCTTCTGCTTGCGTCGGGCTGCCCGGGATCGGCCCGGCTTCTCCTGCGGCCCCCACTCGAAGACCGTGCGTGCCTGCGTGACGTCGCCGAGCTCGACTCGCCGCTGCGCACCGTCGACGTCGATGGTCGCCGACGTGTCGTCGGCCGCGACCACCACGCCCTGGAACCGCTCGGCCGCGCCGTCGATCCGCACCTTCACCGAGACCCGCTCACCGAGCACGCGCTGCCAGTGGCGCGGCGTGCGCAGCGGGCGCTCGAGACCCGGGCTCGACACCTCGAGCGTGTAGGCGCCCCGCAGGATCCGGTCGGCGGCGGCATCCGCGTCGAGCGCCGGCGAGAGCGCCTCGGTGGCCTTCGTGATGGAGTCGAGGTCGACCCCGGCGCCGTCGGCCCGGTCGACGAGCACCCGCAGCGTCCGGGCCCGGCCGGCCGCGCCGGCGAGCTCGAGGTCGTAGAGGTCGAGGCCGAGCGACGCGAGCACGGGTTCGACCACGCGTGCGAGGGCGTCGGGCGCGCCGTCGTCACTCATCGGTCCACCTCCTCGTCCTCGCACTTCGCCGTCTCTGTCTGCTCGCGACCGCCTCGCCGCAAGAAAAAGACGTGGGCACGAAGCCCACGTCGCCGGCGGCCCAGGGCCGCGCACCAACGATCGAACGGGACGAATGGTACCAGACGAGCCCTCAGCGAGCAGCAGCCCCAAAAGAGAGGTCGTTGCAGCGCTCGCAGACCTCGTCGGGGATCAGCCCGACCCGCATGAGGCCGGCGAAGATCGTGCAGCCGAGGCAGAAGGCGAACACCGACTCGAGCGTCGCCGCGACCACGATCATCGCCACCAGCACGTAGGCGACGGTGGTGGCGCCGAACGCGGCCCAAGCGACCAGCGCAGCCACCGACAGCGTCGCCCCGATCCCCTGGGCGAACCGCTTCGGAGGCCCGGCGACGTACTTGGGCTCGACCCCCAGCGCCGGGGTCACCACCCTCGTCACGAGCTGGCCGAGCGGGCTCAGCGTCGGCCCGGTGAGCACCCGGGCGACGAAGCCGTAGGCGAGCGGGAGCAAGAGCCAGGGGAAGTCGGCCAGGACGCCGGCCCCGATCGTGGCGAGCCCGAGCAGCACCACCCCGGCCGCGACCAGGCGGGCCGAGACCTCGTTCACCGGGTTCGGGAACGCGAGGAGCCGGGCGAGCGTCACGCCGCTCAGCTCCCGAAGACCTGGTGCAGCTCGATCGGCACCGGCGCCTCGAGCTGCTCGTAGGTGCACGACGCGGGCTCGCGATCGGGGCGCCAGCGCTGGAAGCGCGCGGTGTGGCGGAAGCGATCACCCTGGAGGTGCTCGAACGCGACCTCGGCGACGCGCTCGATGCGCAGCGGCGTCCACGACATGTCCTTCTTCGCGTTCCAGCGGTTGCCCGCTCCGGGCATGCGGGTCGCCTCGTGCGCCTGGGCCTCCGCCCACTCCCTCCAAGGGTGGCCGTCGGTCGCGTTCGCCTCGAGCGACGCGACCTCTTCGGCGAGCTGGGCGCGCATCGGCGCCGCGAAGCTGCTGGCGACGCCGACGTGGTGCAGGTCACCCGACGCGTCGTACAGGCCAAGGAGCAGCGACCCGACGCCCTTGCCGTCCTTGTGCGTGCGGTAGCCGGCGACGACGCAGTCGCACGTGCGCAGGTGCTTCACCTTCTGCATCACCCGCTTGCCCTCTTGATAGGGGCTGTCGGCCGGCTTGGCGACGACCCCGTCGAGCCCCGCGCCTTCGAAGCGCGAGAACCAGTCGCGGGCGACTTCCGGATCGGTGGTGAGCGGTGTCACGTGCACCGACGGCCCCTCGGTGACGGCTCGTTCGAGTCGCGCCCGCCGTTCGCCGAACGGCGCCTCGCGCAGGTCGTCGCCTCCTTCGGCGAGCAGGTCGAACGCGACGAAGGAGACGGGCGTCTGCTCGGCGAGCATGTTGATGCGGCTCTCGGCCGGGTGGATGCGGTTGGACAGGAGATCGAAGTCGAGACCGTGGTCGGTCGCGATCACGAGCTCTCCGTCGACCACGGCCTGCTCGGGCAGGGCCTGGCGCAAGGGCTCGAGGATCTCCGGGAAGTAGCGCGTCAGTGGCTTCTCGTTGCGACTGCCCAGCTCCACGTCGTCGCCGTCGCGGAACACGATGCATCGGAACCCGTCCCACTTGGGCTCGTAGCACCACCCGTCGCCGACCGGGAGCTCGCGGGCCAGCTTCGCGAGCATCGGCGACACGGGCGGGGCGACGGGAAGCACCACACGCCCAAGGTACGACGTGCAACCATCCCCCTCGTGCTGGAAGCGGGCCTCTGGGCCGGGCTCGGGCAATCCGCCCTGATCGTCGGCGCGCTGCTGGTCGCGCGCTTCCCGAAGCTCACCGAGCCGCGGTACCTGGGCCTCGTCATGGCCGCCGGCGCCGGGACGCTGATCAGTGCGGTCACGACGGACCTCGTCGTGCCTGCGTACGTCGAGGCCGGGGAGCGTCCGGTGGCACTCGGCCTCGTCGTCGGTGCCGTCGGCTACTACGTGCTCACCGAGTGGCTCAACAAGCGCGCCGAGCGGGAGGACCCCGAGGAGCCCGTCGAGGAGGCAGAGGACGCAGCCGGCCTCGAGGCCGAGCCGGCGGGAGCCGACGAGCGGGCCGCGCGCAACCTGACCGTGGGCATGGTGCTCGACGGGATCCCCGAGTCGATCGCGATCGGTCTGACGCTGCTCGGTGGCAGCACCGTCTCGATCGCCCTCGTCGGCGCGGTGTTCCTCTCGAACCTCCCCGAGGCGATCGGCGTCGCCGCGGCGATGTTCGCGGGTGGACGCTCGCTCGCCAAGGTGGTGGGACGGTTCGCGGCGATCGTCGTGATCGGTGCGATCGCCGGCGCGATCGGCTACGGGCTGCTGAAGCCAAGCGAGGCCGATCTGATCGCCATCATCCAGTCGATCGCGGCGGGCGCGATGATCGTGGTGACGGTCAACGAGATGGTGCCGCTCGCGGTGCGTGGCGCCGGTCGCCATGCGGGGCTCGCGGCGGCTGCCGGCTTCGCGTTCGCGGCCTTCCTGTCGACGCTCGGCACCTGAGAGTCGACCCGAGCGCCAGCCCCGAGCTTCAGGCCAGGATCAGCGAACGGAGCTCGCCGGGCGACGCGCCGAGCACGTCGTCGGCGAGCGAGAGCTCGTCCTGCTCGCCCGACGCCCGCCACCGGCGCTCCAGCACGCCGCGCTGGTGGCCCTTGGCCCCGAGCGTGAGCCGCACGGGCATGCCGAGGAGGTCGGCGTCGGCGAACTTGACGCCGGGCGACGCGTCGCGGTCGTCGTAGAGCACCGAGACGCCCGCGGCGGTCAGCGCCGCGTAGACCTCGTCGGCTGCGGCGTGGACGTCGGCTGCCGCGTCACCCTTCCCGGGAAGCACCACGAGGTGCGCGTCGAAGGGCGCCAGCGCGGCCGGCCACGCGATCCCGTCGTCGTCGTGGTGCTCCTCGACGACCGCGCTCACGATGCGCGAGACGCCGATGCCATAGCAGCCCATCACCATCGGGTGCTGGGCCCCTCCTTCATCGGTGTAGAGCGCACCGAGCGCTTCGGCGTACTTCGTGCCGAGCTGGAAGACGTGCCCGACCTCGATGCCCCGATCGACCGAGAGCGGCGACCCGCAGCGGGGACACGGGTCACCGGAGACGACCGTGACCAGGTCGGCCCACTCGCCGACCTCGAAGTCGCGCCCCAGCACCATGTTCACCGCGTGGTGATCGCGCTCGTTCGCGCCGGCGACCCACTCGTGCGCGGCGCCGACGAGAGGGTCGGCGATGACGAGCGCGAGGCCGGGTGCGTCGGGACCGAGGTAGCCGCGCACGACCTCGGGATGCGCGTCGAAGTCGGCGTCCTCGTAGAGCCGCGCCGACCTCGGCGCGACGGCCTGCGAGAGCGCGACCGGGTTGACCTCGCGGTCGCCCGGGACGAGGGCGACGGCTGGCCGACCGTCGAGGTCGAAGGCGATGCTCTTCAGCAGGCGACCCTCCTCCACACCCAGGTGCGCCGCCACCGCGGTGATCCCCGGCATGTCGGGCGTGTGCACGACCTCGCGGGACGCGACGTCGAGCGTCGTCTCCGTGCGCTCCGAGCGCCTGCGGGCCGCCTCGACGTTCGCGGCGTAGTCGCAGCTCGTGCACCAGACGAAGTCGTCCTCGCCCACCGCCGCGACCGCCATGAACTCGTGGTTGACGTCGCCGCCGATCTCGCCGGCCTGCGCCTCGACCGGCCGGAACGCCAGGCCGCAACGCTCGAACACCCTCCCGTACGCGTCGTACATCGCCTGGTACGTCGCGCGGAGGTCGTCGAAGTCGACGTGGAACGAGTACGCGTCCTTCATGAGGAACTCGCGCGAGCGCAGCAGCCCGAAGCGCGGGCGCAGCTCGTCGCGGTACTTCCAGTTGATCTGGTACAGGTTCACGGGCAGGTCGCGATAGCTCGAGTACTCCCCGGCGACGATCGACGTCACGGCCTCCTCCGCGGTCGGCGACAGGCAGAAGCCGGCCTCCTTGCGGTCCTCGAGGCGGAACATCAGGGGGCCGTAGAGCTCGTCGCGTCCCGACTGCTGCCACAGCTCGAGCGGCTGAGCGATCGGGAGCGTGACCTCCTGCGCCCCCGCGGCGTCCATCTCCTCGCGGACGATCTGCTCCACCTTGGCCAGCACGCGCTGCCCGATCGGGAGCCAGGCGTAGATCCCGCTCGCCAGCCGGCGGATGCAGCCGGCCCGGAGCAGCAGGCGGTGGCTGTCGACCTCCGCGTCGGCCGGATCGTCGCGCAGGGTCCGCAGGAACAGCCGCGACATCCGCATCGGGGCAACATATCGGGGGCGTTCGCCGATCCCCGGCCGATTCGCCGCCCGGGCCGGTCCGAAAAACCTGACTCGCGCGCTGGCATTTCGGCCACGGTTCCCGTACGCTGCCCCTCGTGATCCGGGAACGGGGCGCCCCCAGCATCGCCATGGGCCGCACGCCCCACGAGGGCCTCGACGAGCACTGTCGTCGCGCTCCCGCTCGCGCCGCCGCCTGATCAGCACCACCGATCCCGCCCCGGCGCTCCGAGCACCCTCTCCTGCCCGCCGTCCTGTCGCGCAAAGGCTCCCGATGACCCTCACGCCCGAGCTCTCGAACCGCACGCTCGCCCCACTCGAGCCCGAGATCGAAGCCGAGATCGTCCGCTTCGAGGACGGCGTGGCGCGCTACCTCGCCGGCGAGATCGACGACGACGCGTTCCGCGTCTTCCGCCTCAACCAGGGCATCTACGGCCAGCGTCAGGGCGGCCACAACCAGATGGTCCGCGTCAAGATCCCGTACGGGCGAGTCGAGCCCGAGCAGCTCGAGATGATGGCGCACGTCGCCGAGACGTACTCGCGCGGCTGGGCCCACTTCACGACCCGCCAGAACGTGCAGATGCACTTCGTGCAGCTGGAGCAGGCCGGTGAGGTGCTCCGGCTGCTCGCCGCGGTGGGTCTGACGAGCCGCGAGGCGTGCGGCGACACGGTCCGCAACGTCGCGGGCTGCCACCTCGCGGGCGCGTGCCCCTACGAGGTGCTCGACATCAGCGCGTGGGCCGAGGCCACGAAGGAGTGGTTCCTCCGCAACCCGCTCGCGCAGCGGCTCCCCCGCAAGTTCAAGATCAACTTCTCGGGCTGCGCGACCGACTGCGGCCAGGCGATGTTCAACGACGTCGGCGTGATCGCGGTGAGCCGCCCGCTCCCCGACGGGACGGTGGAGCCCGGCTTCCGGGTCTTCGTCGCGGGCGGTCTGGGCGCCAACCCGCATCCGGCGCAGGCGATCGAGGAGTTCACGTCGCGAGCCGACCTGCTCGCCACCATCGAGGCGATCCTGAGGGTCTTCAACAACCACGGCAACCGCGACAACAAGCTGCGGGCCCGCCTGAAGTGGCTCGTCGACACGATGGGCATGGACGAGCTGCGGGCCCGGATCCTCAAGGAGCGCCGCTTCCTCATCGCGTCCGCGACCTACCCGGCCGGCGTGCCCGCCGTCGTCGACGAGCGGGGTGACGCCCCGGCCGGCATGGGGACGGCCCGGACCGACGGCGCGCCCGACGCGGTGCCGGTCGACTTCCTGTCGTTCGACCCGTTCACCACGTGGGAGCGCGCCAACGTCGTGCGGGGCCGCGCCAACGGGACCGTGAGCGCGTACGCGCACTCGCGGCTCGGCGACATCACCTCCGACCAGCTGCGCGCGATGGCCGCGATCCAACGCGACTTCGACGTCGACCTGCGGGTCACGAACCGCCAGAACCTCGTGCTCCGAGACCTGCGCGAGGACCAGCTGCGCGACCTGCACGCCCGCTTGGTCGAGATCGAGATGGCCACCCCGGGGGCCGAGCTGGTGCGCGACGTCGTCGCCTGCCCCGGTGCCGACACCTGCAACCTCGCGGTCACGCAGTCGCGTGGCCTCGCCTCCGACATCGGGCGTGCGCTCGAGGAGGCCGGCCTCGCCGAGGTGCCGGGAGTGCGCATCAACATCTCCGGCTGCACCAACAGCTGCGGTCAGCACCACATCTCAGACATCGGGTTCTTCGGGTTCGAGCGCCGGGCCCACGGTCGCTCGGCGCCCGGCTACCAGATGCTGCTCGGCGGGCGCGTCGGCGACATGGAGATCGAGTTCGGCCAGAAGGCGACGAAGCTCCCGGCGAAGCGCACGTCCGAGGCTGTCGTCCAGGTCGTGCGGCGCTTCGCGTCCGAGCGCGACGCGGGCGAGACCTTCGGCTCGTGGCTCGACCGGTCCGGTGGTGCAGCGAAGGTCGGCGCCGAGCTCAAGGTGCTCGACGAGTTCCCGACCCCCGAAGAGCGGCCCGACTTCTTCGTCGACTTCGACGAGACCGGCCCCTACGAGGCCGTGGTCGGCGACAGCGAGTGCGCGACGTGAGCGCGCCGGCGATGTTCCCCACCAGCGAGGAGGACTCCGCCGCAGGCGACTCGTCGCTCGACCTGCGGCAGCTCGCCGCGGTGTCGGCCTCGCTCGAGAGCCGACCCGCGACCGCGGCGATCGAGTGGGCGGTCGACCAGTTCGGTGAGGGCCTGACCCTCGCGTCGTCCTTCCAGGACTGCGTGCTCGTCGATCTCGCGATGCAGGTCGATCCGAGCATCGAGGTCGTGTTCCTCGACACCCAGTACCACTTCGCCGAGACGCTCTGGTACGTCGAGCACGTCCGCAAGCGCTACGACCTCAACCTGCGCATCGTGGAGCCCGAGGTCACCCGCGACGACCGGTGGCTCGACGATCCCGACGGCTGTTGCGGCGCCCGCAAGGTCGTGCCGCTCGCGAGAGCGCTCGCGGGGAAGTCCGCCTGGATGACCGGACTGCGCCGCGACGAGGCGAGCACGCGCAGCCGCACGGCGATCGTGGCGTTCGACGTGGGCCGCGGGCTGGTCAAGATCAACCCGCTCGCCACCTGGACCGACGCCGACGTCGCCGGGTACTCCCAGGAGCGCGGGCTCCCCGAGCACCCGCTGCGCGACGTGGGCTACACCTCCATCGGCTGCTGGCCGTGCACCCGACCGGTCAGCGACGGCGAGGACCCCCGCGCGGGGCGTTGGGCCGGCCTCGAGAAGCTCGAGTGCGGCCTCCACGACTGAACCGACCACCGGCGTCTGACAACATCGACTCGTGGCCGTCCACGACGTCGCTCAGCGCGGGTTCGGCGCGGGCGCCGCGGCCTACGACCGGGCGCGCCCGTCGTACCCACCCGAGATGGTGGCCTGGCTGGTCGAGCACCTGCGGCTCCGACCCGGCACCCGGACCTGTGACCTCGCGGCCGGCACCGGCAAGCTGACCGCGCTGCTCCGCCCGAGCGGCGCGTCGCTCGTCGCGCTCGAACCCGTCGAGGAGATGGGTGCGCTCCTGCGAGACGCCGCGCCCGGCGTGCCGCTCGCGGCGGCGACGGCCGAGGCGCTCTGCCTCGCCGACGGGTCGCTCGACGCGGTGACGGTCGCGCAGGCGTTCCACTGGTTCGACGCCGACCGCGCCTTCGCGGAGCTCGCACGGGTGCTGCGCGTCGGCGGTCGCGTCGGACTGGTGTGGAACGCGCGCGACCGTTCGGTCGACTGGGTCGACGCGCTCTGGTCGATCATGGACCGGGTGGAGAAGCGTGCCCCCTGGCGCGACCACGAACGGTGGGCCGACAGCGCCCTCGGCGAGCGGGCCGGCTTCGGACCACTGCACGAAGCGACGTTCCGTCACGAGCAGGACCTGACCGTCGACGGCGTCGTCGAGCGCTTCGCCTCGGTGAGCCACGTGGCGGTGCTGCCACCCGACCAGCGCGACGCGGTGCTGGGCGAGGTCCGCGACGTGCTCTCCAACCACCCGGCGACCCGGGGCCGGAGCACGGTCTCGATCCCCTACCGGGTCGACGCCTACTGGTGCGAGCGAGTCGGGTGAGCCGCCGATCGGTCCGGACGTCGATCGCGATCGCCGCCGGGCGCGCGACCGGGTGGCTCTCCCGGGTCACCGGGCGCGGGCAGGGCGCGACGGTCAGCGGACGCGTGATGAACGCGATCTCTCCCGACCTCCTGCGAGAGCTCGCCTCGGATCAGCATGTCGCCCTCGTCTCGGCCACGAACGGCAAGACGACCACCACGCGGCTGCTGGCCGCCGCGGTGGGAGCCGACGGCCGCGCGCTGGTGTCCAACTCCACCGGCGCCAACCTCACGTCGGGCATCGCGCCGACGCTGGCGCGCGCCGACGGCCCGGGCACGGCGGTGCTCGAGGTCGACGAGCGGGTGGTCGCCCGGGTCGTCGATCCGCTCGGTGTCCGCCTCTGCGTGTTCGGCAACCTCAGCCGGGACCAGCTCGACCGCTACGGCGAGGTCCACGCCGTCGGCGACGCGTGGCGCCGGGTCGCCGAGACCCACCCCGACCTGGAGATCGTCGCGAACTCGTCCGACCCGCACATCGTGTGGGCGGCCGCGCCCGCCAAGGTCACGTGGGTCGAGCTCGGGCTCGGCTGGCGCCAGGACGCGACGGTGTGCCCGTCGTGCGGCGCCCTCCTCGCCTGGTCGGCCGACCGCTTCGACTGCGGTGCCTGCGGGTTCGCCCAGCCCGAGGCGACGCATCGCCTCGACGACGACGTCGTCGAGCTCGACGGGACGCGCGTGCCGCTCGGGCTGCAGCTGCCGGGGGCCTGGAACCGCGCCAACGCCGCGCTCGCGCTCGTCGCGGCCGTCGAGCACTTCGGCGTCTCACCAACGGTCGCGGCGGACGCGATGGCCGCGGTGACGAGCGTCGCCGGGCGCTTCATGCGCGTCGCGCTGGGTGACGGCCGCGAGGTCACGGTGATCCTCTCGAAGAACCCGGCGGGCTGGACCGAGGCGCTGCGCCTGGTCGCCGACCGGCCGGGGGCCGGCGTGGTGATCGCCGTGAACGCACGCGTGGCAGACGGCAAGGACCCGTCGTGGCTGTGGGACGTGCCGTACGAGTGGCTGACCGGGCACCCGATCGCAGCCGCGGGCGAGCGCCGTCTCGACGTGGCCGTGCGGCTCCACTACGCGGACCTGCGACCGATCATCGAGGAGGACCCGCTCGGCGCCGCCCGCGCGCTCGCGGCCGACGAGCTGTACGTCGTCGCGTCGTACACGCAGTTCTCGGCGCTGTACCGCGCCCACGGATCGCAGGAGCTCGTCGCGTGAGGAGCCGCGACTCGGCAGTGCGGATCGGGCTCGTGTACCCCGAGCTCCTCGGCACCTATGGCGACCGCGGCAACGCCGTCGTCCTCGTGCAACGGTGCCGGTGGCGCGGCATCCCCGCCGAGCTCGTCGAGATCGGCGCGGGCGAGCCCATCCCCGATTCGCTCGACGTCTACCTCTTCGGCGGCGGCGAGGACGACCCGCAGCTCATGGCCGCCGAGGGGATGCGAGCCTCTCGGGCCGCGATCGACCGCGCCCACGCGGGCGGCGCGGTGATCTTCGCGGTCTGTGCCGGGTTCCAGCTCCTCGGTCACCGCTACGACGCGGCCGACGGCGTCGCGATCGAGGGCGCGGGCATCGTCGACCTCGAGACCGTCGCCGGCCCGCACCGGCTCATCGGAGAGGTCGTCGTCGAGCCGACCGCCTCGCGTCACTGGGGCCCGGCGGGCGCCCCCGCGACGCTCACCGGTTTCGAGAACCACGGCGGACGTACGACGCTCGGCGACGGACTCGAGCCCCTGGGCCGCGTGCTCGCCGGCGGCGGCAACGGCGACGGGACCGGCACCGACGGGGCTCTCGCCGAACGGGTCGTCGGCACGTACATGCACGGCCCCGTGCTGCCCCGCAACCCCCAGCTCGCCGACCGCATCCTCGGCTGGATCACGACGCCCCACGGCGACGCCCTCCCCGCGCTCGAGTCCGACCTCGAGCAGCGTCTCCGCGAGGAGCGGGTGCGGGCGGGCTCGGCTCGGGGTCTGCGGCGCTGGCTGCAGGACCGGGCCCTCGCCCGGGGCTGATCCCCAGGGCTTCCCGACCGGCACGGGCACCACTTCCGCGCGAGCCCATTTCCTAGTAACCTGATTGACAACGCGGGGTTTACCGTGCCCCTCCCGACCTCCGGCCTTCGCCCTTCGCATGGAACTCGTCCTCGTCGCTCTCGCCGGCTTCGTCGCGTCGCTCGTCGACGGCGCCCTCGGCATGGGCTTCGGCCCCACGTCCTCGAGCATCCTGCTGAGCACGGGTCTGGGACCGGCGGCCGTGTCCGCGACCGTCAACATCGCGAAGGTCGTGACCGGGCTCGCGGCCGCGATCTCGCACTGGCGGTTCAACAACATCGATCACCGTCTGGTCCTCGAGCTCGCGATCCCAGGGTGCGTCGGCGCCGTCATCGGCGTGACCGTGCTCGCGAACGTCGACGGCGACGTGATCAGGCCCGTGCTCAACGCGCTGCTGCTGCTCGTGGGTGCGCGCATCCTCCTCCGGTTCAGCCGGCCCCTCCCGCTCGCGCCCGATCCGTCCCAAGAGGCGACCACGACCGCCGCCGGCGCGCCTCGCTTCGACGAGCGCGGGACGATCGTCGTCGCCGCCACGGGCGGAGTGACCAACGGCCTGGTCGGCGCGTGGGGACCGGTCGTGACGCCGTACCTGCTCCACAAGGGCCTGGCCCCGCGCTTCGCGGTCGGGTCCGTGAACACCGCGGAGGTCGCGGTCGCGACCATCGCGGCCGGCTCGATCATCGCCTCGTTCGGCAGCGGTGGCCTCGACGTCGCGGTCGTCCTCGCGATGCTCGCGGGCGGAGTGCTCGCCGCACCGCTCGCGGCCTACGCGATCCGCTTCCTCCCGGCCCGCGCCCTCGGACTGGCGGTCGCCGCGCTGCTCCTGCTCACCAACGTCCGCGATCTCGCCGATCAGCTCGACCTCGGCGCCTACCAGTGGCTCGCGTACGCCGTCGTCGTCGTGCTCGTCACCATCGCCGCGCTCCGACCTCGCCTGGCCGGCTCGAGCGTCGAGGCCGCTCCCAGCGCCGAGCGCTGACCGCATCCCCCGGCGCGGGCGCGCCTAGTCGGCGATCTCGCGGATCTTGGCGATCTTCTCCTCGGCGTGGTTGGCGTCGAGGCCCTGGATCTGCAGGAGCTCGTCACGCGTCTCCTCCGCGATGCGCGCCGCGTCGGAATCCGCCGCGGCGAGCGCGGCGTCGATGCCCTGCTCCATGATCAGCTCGGCCTCGGCGACGAGCGCGTCGACCATCTCCGCCTCCGGCACGACGCGCACGACCTGTCCGCGCACGAACAGGTGGCCCTTCCCCCGTCCCGCCGCGATGCCGAGGTCGGCGCCCTTCGCCTCGCCCGGGCCGTTCACGACGCAGCCCATGACCGCGACCTGGAGCGGGATCTCACGTGACTCCAGCGCGGCCTGCGCGGCGCCGGCGACCGCGATCACGTCCACCTCGGCGCGCCCGCAGCTCGGGCACGCGATCAGGTCGATGCCCTTGCGCTCGCGCAGGCCCAGCGCCTCGAGCAGCGTGCGCCCGGCCTTCGCCTCCTCGACGGGGTCGGCGGTGAGCGAGTAGCGGATCGTGTCGCCGATGCCCTCGGCGAGCAGCGTGCCGATCCCCGCCGTCGACTTGACGATCCCCGCCGGCGGCGGGCCCGCCTCGGTGACGCCGAGGTGCAGCGGATGGTCGACGACCTCGGAGAGCAGCCGGTACGCCTCGATCATCAGCGGGACGTTCGACGCCTTCACCGAGATCTTCACGTCGTCGAAGTCGACCTCGCGGAAGTACGCGAGCTCCTTCTGGGCCGACTCGACGAGCGCCTCGGGCGTCGCCCCACCATGGCGCTCGTAGAGGTCGGGATCGAGGCTCCCCGCGTTGACGCCGATGCGCACCGGGATGCCCCGGTCGCGCGCCTCAGCTGCCACGGCCTTGATGTGCTCGGGCTTGCGGATGTTGCCCGGGTTGAGGCGCAGCCCCTGCACGCCGGCCTCCATCGCGGCGAGCGCGAGACGGTGCTGGAAGTGGATGTCGGCGATGATCGGCACCGGCGAGCGGGGCACGATCCGGGCCAGGCCCTCGGCCGCCTCCTCCTCGTTGCAGGTGCAGCGCACGATGTCGCAGCCCGCGCCCGCCAGCGCGTAGATCTGCTGGAGCGTGCCCTCGACGTCGGCGGTCTTGGTGGTCGTCATCGACTGCACCGACACCGGGGCTCCGCCACCGATCAGGACGTCGCCGACCTTCACCTGACGGGTCTTCCGGCGCTCGATCGGCGTCGCGGTCGCCTCCACGTCGATCAGCCTACGAGTCGGTCAGGCCCAGATAGGCACGGCCCCGCGGCGACACGCGGTAGCCGACCTCGAGGCTCTCGGTGAGCCCGAGCTCCTTGAGCTTGCGCACGTCGGTCTTGAAGCCTGCGGTCTCGCGCCCGACCGACGCCGCGAGGTCGGGGGCCCGCGTGCCGGGCCGCTCGGCGATCAGCCGCAACGTCGGTCGGGTCCACGCGCCGTGGCGGCTCGCACGGTCGAACCGGTCGAGCCGAGCGTCGATCGTCGCCACGTCGTCGGCGGTCAGGTCACGCTGCTCCCGCAGCGCGACCCGGGCGTCGGGCCCCGCGAGGTGCAGCCGCACCCGGTAGACCTCTCCCTCGTCGCGACCGTCGAGGAACTCCAGGAGCGCGGCCTTCGACTCGTAGCCGGCGCGGCGGGCCTGCGCCGCAGTGATGCGCGACGGGTCGACGCGCTCGACCGCGTCGATGCCCAGCTCACCGATGCGGGTGCGCAGCCGGCCGCCGGCCTTGACGGTCGGGCGCCGCCAGCGCCGGAAGACGAGGTCGACGTCGCCCGCCGCGATCGCGTCGAGGGTGTCCTGACGCAGGAGCATCGCGCGCCATCCTCGCAGGCGACCCCGGAGCGCCGGGGTGCTACTTCGCGCCGTCGACCTTCTGCACGACCTCGAACTCGAGCAGGCTCGACCCGTGCGCGACCGGCTTCTCGCCGCGGTCGGCGGCCGCCTGGGCGTGGCCCTTCACGAACGACTCGCTGTTGACCCACGCCTGGAAGGCGTCCTCGGTCGCCCAGCGCGTGTACACGAAGTACCTCGTCTCGCCGTTCGTGGGCCGGAGCAGCTCGAAGCCCTCGAAGCCGTCCATGTTCTCGACCTCGCCCGCCCGCTTCGCGAAGCGCTCCTCGAGCATGGCGCCCATGCCTTCGGGCACCTCGATGGCGTTGATCTTGACGACGCTCATGGTCACAGCTCCTGTGGTGAGGCGACGAGCATCGTCGCATCTCGGGGGACCGGAGGCACACCGGAGGACCCCTCCGGCCGTCGGCGAGCTAGTTGCCGACAGCCTGGCGGATGTCGAGGAACATCGCGCTCAACCCCAACGTGAGGAAGACCGCGAGCACGATCGCGGTGACCGGCATGAGCTTCTTGAAGTCGACCCGCACCTCGCGGCCCCGGATCTTCGACGCAGCCCACTCGTAGGCCACGACCGCGGCGTGCCCGCCGTCGAACGGCAGCAGCGGGATCATGTTGAACAGCGCGAGCACGAGGCTGATGCCACCCAGCAGCCAGAGCAGCGCCCACACGTTGCCGTCGATGATCTGGCTGCCCTCGTCGACGATCCCGATGAGCGACCGAGGCCGGGCGTCGGCCTCGGGCGTGCCGGCCTTCGGCGCGTTCGAACCGAAGTTGCGCGAGTACTCCTCGACGCCCTCGGGCGAGAACAGGCGACCGATCCCCTCGACGGTGCCGACCGTGATGTCGCCGATGCTCCGGAACGACTCCGGCACGGCCTCGAGCACACCGACGTCGCGGAACTGCGTCGTCGGCGCGACCCCGAGGAATCCCTCACCGCCGCGGCTGCGCGGCGTCGCGGTGATCTGCATCGACTCGCCGTCGCGGACGATCGCGAACGTCGTCTCCTCGCCGCCACGCGACTCGATCGCGGCCTTGAGCTCTTCCCAACCGTCGATCTGCTCGCCGTCGACGGCCACGATCTGGTCGTCGGCGCGCAGGCCCGCGGCCGCGGCCGCGCTGTCGGGGGTGATGGTCGAGATCGTCGTGCTCGGACCCTCGGCGACACGACCCTGGCCGGCGATGACGATCCAGAAGAGCACGAACGCGAGGAAGATGTTCATGGTGACGCCGGCGAGCACCACCATCATGCGGTTGCCGTAGCTCCCTCGGCGGAACGTGCGCGGCTCGTCCTCGGGCGCGTAGTCGTGCAGCCACTCGTCGGTCTCGTAGCCGTCCTTGTCGATGACGTGCTGCGGCTGCTCCATGTTGCTCATGCCCAGGATGCGTACGTAGCCGCCGGCCGGGATCGCCTTGACCCCGAACTCGGTCTCACCGCGCTTGAACGACCAGAGCCGGGGGCCGAAGCCGAGGAAGAACTCCGTCGCCTTCATGCCCGCGCGGCGCGCGGCGAGATAGTGGCCGGCCTCGTGGAGCATGACCATCAGGACGATCCCGACGACGATCGCGATCGCATCGCGCGCGCCGGGCCGCAGGACCGCCAGGAGCACCAGGCCCGCGATCAGGCCGACGAGGATCTTGCTCGCTCCGCGCCGATCGACCTCGGCGGAGGCTTCCTCGAGCGGGTCCTTCACGTGCGGGCTCCCAGGCTCCGGGGCTGGCTGTCTCGGGTGATGCGGTCGACGACCTCCCGGGCCCGAACGCGGGCGACCCGGTCGGCTTCGAGAACGTCTGCCACGTCGCGAACATTCCCTCCAGCACCGCCAGTCTCGCCCCTCAGGACCTCGGCGTTCACGTCGGCGATCCCGAGCCAGGGGATCCGCCGCTCCCGGAACGCCTCGTTGGCCACCTCGTTGGCCGCGGAGAGCACGGCGGGTGCTCCCCCACCCGCCCGCCCCGCCTCGTACGCGAGGGCCAGGCAGGGGAACGCCTCGAGGTCGGGAGCCTCGAACGTCAGCGACCCGAGCGTGGCCCAGTCGACGGCACCGAACGGCTCGTCGAGCCGCTCGGGCGCGCCGAGGGCGAGCCCGATCGGGAGTCGCATGTCGGGCATCGACGCCTGTGCGATGACCGCCCCGTCACGGAACTCCACCATCCCGTGGATCACCGACTGCGGGTGCACGACCACGCCGATCCGGTCGTAGTCGACGGCGAACAGCTCATGGGCCTCGATGACCTCGAGGCCCTTGTTCATGAGCGTGGAGGAGTCGATCGTGATCTTGGCGCCCATGTCCCACGTGGGGTGCTTCAGCGCGTCCTCGACCGTCACCAGCGCGAGCTCCTCGCGGCTGCGGCCCCGGAACGGCCCCCCGCTCGCGGTGAGGAGGAGCCGGGCGACCTCGTCGGGGCTCCCGCCGCGCAGCGCCTGGTAGAGCGCGGAGTGCTCGGAGTCGACCGGGACGATCTCGCCGCCACCGCGGCGACGGACGCCCTGGACGACGGGACCACCGGCGATCAGGCTCTCCTTGTTGGCCAGCGCGAGGCGCTTGCCCGTCTCCAGCGCGGCGATCGTCGCGGGCAGCCCCGCGAAGCCCACGACCGCGTTGACGACGACGTCGACGTCGTCCAGCGCGGCGAGCTCGGCGAGCACGTCGGCGTCGTCGTGCGCGAGGCGAGCGCGCGCCTCGGGCACGCCGAGCTCTGCGGCCTGGGCCGCGAGCATCTCTGCGTTGCGACCGGCCGCGAGCGCGACGACCTCGTAGCGGTCGCGGTGTCGTCGGATGACGTCGAGCGTCTGGGTGCCGATCGATCCCGTCGACCCCAGGACCGCGACGCGCGTCACGTGAAGAGCTGGAGTGCCAGGTAGTAGGCCGCAGGCAAGGTGAACAGGATCGCGTCGAACCGGTCGAGGAAGCCACCGTGCCCCGGCAGGAACGACCCCAGGTCCTTCAGACCCAGGTCACGCTTGATGATCGACTCGGCGAGGTCGCCGATCGGGGCGGTGATGGCGACGACGAGACCGAGCGCCAGGCCCGCGCCGATGCCCTTGTCCGACCATGGACTCAAGGTGGCGCCCACGATGCCGCCGAGCACGATCGCCGCGACGGCTCCCCCGATCAGGCCTTCGACCGTCTTGTTGGGCGACACGTTGGGCAGCAGCGGCGTCTTGCCCATCGTCGACCCGACGAAGTACGCGACGACGTCGGCGCCGATCGCGCAGATCACGACGCCGATCAGCAGCCCGGTGCCGCCCGGGTCGGGGGCGAGGAGCAGGCCGGCGAACGACCCGAGGATCCCGATCCACGCGAACACCAGCAGCGTGAGCGCGATGTTGATGGTCGGCCGGGCGTGCACGACCTCGAGCAGGTACCAGAGGAACGTGAACACCACGCCGAGCACTGCCACCATCAGCACGCCGCGCTCGCCGGCCTCGAAGGCCACCGGCACCGCGGCCACGCACGCGACCAGTCCGACGACGGTCGCCGTGTGGTAGCCCGCGCGCCGGAACGCCTCGTACAGCTCGAACGCGCACAGCCCCACGATCACCATCACCAGGAGCATCGCGGTGATCTGGCCGAGCGCGAACGCGAGCAGCGCGACGACCCCGACCACACCGGCCGTGATCACACGCGTGACGAGGTTGTCGGGCCCCTGGCGGTGGTCGTCGTACCCGGCACCGCCGTAGTCGTCGTAGTGCTCGCCGTGCTCGTCACCCCAGCCCGCCTGATCGTGACCGGCGTGCTCGTCCCAGCCCTGCGGCTCGGGCTGCTGGCGCGACGACCGCCGCCCGCGTCGACCGCCGCGGCGGGTGGGGCGCTCGGGCGGCGCCCAGTCGTGGTCGTCGTCGGCCAGCGCGCCGACCGCGGTCGCTTCGTCCTTGCGGAACGCGCCGAAGTCCTCCTCGGCCCAGTCGGAGTCCCCGGTGCGGAAGCGCGGACCCGAGATGCCCGACCACGAGTCGAAGTCGTCGCCGTAGGACTCGCCGCCTCCGCCGCCGCCGAGCGCGGCGGGCACCTGACCCGTCGGCGGCTCCGACCAGTGGGGGAGCTCGGCGTCGTGGGCGCCGGCGCCGGGCACCGCGCGCTGCTCTCCCGAGGCCGACCAGGTCGCACCGTCGTCGGGAAGCGGGAACCGGCTCGCCGGGTTGGTCGGCGCCGCGTAGGGATCGTGGGCGGCGTACGGATCGTGCGCGGCGGGGGGCGGTGCCGGGTGCTCGCCGTACGCCGGTTCGCCCACGACGCGCACGCCCTCGCGGCCGGGCGCGCGCGACCAGTCGTCACGCGGCTCGTCGTCGTACTCGTCGTCGCGCCAGTCGGACACGCCACTCCCCTCACACCGACCACACGTGCCACACCAGGCCCGCGGGTGGATCGCAGGGCTACCAGGCTAGACCCCGACGACCTGCCCGCAACAGGCCTGTGGAGAACCTGTCCACAGGCCCGCGGCGGGGCGGGTCGAGGCGACGAGACCGTGTGCCGGCAAGGGTTCGCGGCGGGCGAGCAGTGGAACGCGGGGCTCGGCCCGCGTTCAGGCGGCGAGGTCGAGGGGTGGGCCCCGGCGGCGGTGGCGGTGGGCGGCGACGTGATGTCGCCGGCACTTCAGCTCCAGGTTCGAGAGGTCGGTCGGGCCTCCGTCGGCCCAGTGCCACTCGTGATGCGCATCGCACCAGTCCGGCGGCGCGGAGCAGCCGGGCTCGGTGCAGCCCCCGTCGCGGATCGCCAGCGCCCGACGTTGGGCCTCGCTCACCATCGGCGTCGAACGCCCCAGGTCGAGCACGACGCTCTTGCCCCGAACGAGGACCCGCGCGATCGAGCAGTCACACGTCATCCGCAGCAGCGTCGCGAGGTCGACGGGCCCGCCGCCCGCCCCCATGAGGTCGGCGCGCACCCGGGAGAGGTCGGACGGCATGAGACCCGCCAGCGAGTCGACGTCGACGACCGCGTGCACCACCGTGGCCGCCCGGCGTCGATCGCCGATGACGAGCTTGCTCATCGCGTCGGCACGTCGCTGCCCGAGCGTGCGAGGAGTCGCGTCGCCACCGTCGGGATCGGGAGGCTCGAGGCGATCCAGGAGCTGCGCAAGGCGCTGGACGGTCTCGCCGTCGAGGTAGCCGTCGATGCGTCCCATCCCGTCGAGCACCTCGGACAGGTGCAGGTGCCGACGCTCGAACCGATCCCGTGGCTTGCGGCCGGCGACGTCGTCGGCGATGGCGCGCCACCGCGCCGCCGCAAGCCGGAAGTCGTCCGGCGACAGCGCCCGGGCAGCGTCGAGCAGCACGTCCTCGTGCTGCGCGTACAGATCCTCGACATGACGAGCGGCTCGGGCCGCGGTCGTCACATGGGCGCTCGTGACATCGCCCGTGGCGAGGGCCTTGGCCGTCGCCCCGTGGGACTGGACCAGTCGCCCCGCCCGCACCAGGTCGCGTGCTTCGGGCGTCGTCACCGGCGCCCGACGCGCCAACCACGCGGCCGGGCTCTTGGACCCGTCGGCTGCCCAGGCCAGATCTGCGTCCCACTCCCCGACGCACGCGATCACCGCTGCCCGCGCCTGCTCCAACACGCCCACCAGCTCGAGCAGCCGCTCGGAACGAGCCGCCGCGGACCACCCCGACCGATCCTCGGCCGCGATCGCCCCCAGCGCTTCACCGACCTCGGCAACCGCAGGACCGAACATGCGTTCGATCCTACCCCACCCCTGTGACACCCCGAACCGCTCGCCTCCCCTGGGGTGCAGGGGAGGCGAGCGGCCGGGCGGCGCTACCTCGTCAGATCGAGCTCGACGACCTGCACGTTCTTGTCGCTGCACGCGAACGTCCCGGCCTTCTTCGGGTGCACGCGGACGAACTCGCCGTCCTGGATCTGCATGATGATCCCGCAGCCGATGATCCGACGGTCACCGAGGTCGACCGGGGCGATCATGCCTTCGGCGTCGAAGTCGTTGACGTCCTCGAGCGCGTCGAGCACCGCGGCACGGGTGAGTGCGTCGTCACCGCCCTGCTCGACCACGGCTTCGGCGGCCTGGCGGAAGGCGAGCATCGCGGCCCAGGCCTGGGGCGCGTAGCCGTCGGTGTGCTCCGGATCGGTGTACTTGATGAACTGCTTCAGCATCTTGTTGGACTTCGTCTCGTCGAAGGGGAGGAACTGGAGCCGGATGTACTGGCCCTCGACGTCCTGGCCGCCCTCGTCGATGACGCCCTCGTCGTAGCAGGGCAGCTCGCAGTCCCAGACCTCGACGCCGGTCGCGCCCTGCACCTTCGCCTCCTGGCGCAGCGGTGGGAAGGGCAGACGTCCGAAGACGTAGTTGGCGCCCGAGTCCTTGATGGCCTGCACCGCGGGCGTGTACGCGGTGCGTGGCGACTGGAGGCTCATCCGGGTCTCTCCGAGGTTCTCGACGCCCGCCGCCTCGATGCCGGCGATCGTGACCAGCGTCGAGTCGGTCGCCGACTTCAGGTCGCTGGGCACGAGGAAGTAACCCTTCAGGTCGCCGAACTCCTTCTGGAAGTACGGGATCTGGGAGGTGTTGACCCGGTAGCGCTGCGGGTGCTCGTCCTTGGTGTCACAGATCAGGTTGGGCGGGTTGATCGGGAACGACACCGGCGAGCACTGCTGCACGACCTCGGTCACCACGAGCGGGATGTCGGGGATGCCGGTCGCCTGGCCCTGGCCGTCGACGCAGCCGACCATGTCGTCGACGTTGTTGAGGAAGAGCGCCGACGTGCCGACGAGCGCGAAGTCTTCGGCGCAGGCCTGGATGATCGCGTTGCGCGCGTCGTCGGCGTTGAGGTGCGAGTCGATGAAGTCGACGACGACCTTGCGGCCGGCGATGCCGCCGTTGTCGTTGATGTACTCCGCCGCGCCTTCGACCCCGGCCACCGCACCCGCGAAGAAGCCGGGCACGAGCGGGTTCTCGACGTCAGCGACGACGGCGATCCGGATCTCGTCGGCGGTGACGCCGACGTCGGTGGCCGTCAGCTCGGCCCCGTCGCCGCCGTTCGATCCCCCTCCACCGTCGCCGGCCCACGCCGTCGACGCGAAGACGGCCGACGCGAGCGCGACCGCGCCCACGAGCCGAACGATCCTGGTGCTCCTCATGTGTTCCCCCCTGTGTCCGTGGCGCGGGCCCTAGGCCTCGATCGCCTCCCAGACCGTGATGACCGGCATGGGATCCAGCTCCATGAGCTCGGCGGCCTCCGGTGCCGCGGCGCGGCCGGCGAGCTCGGCGATCGCCGACTCGACGTCGTCGACCTCGAGCTCGCACAGCAGGAGGTAGCGCTGGGGGGTCGCGCCACCCGGGATCAGCTGGTGCTCGGCGACCCGGAGACGGCGAGCCGCGACGACTCCGGGCGCGTCACGGATCTCCGCGAGGTGCGGACCCGAGTACCACGCGTTGTAGGCGTCCTCGGTGGACGCGTCGCGGGGGTTCGACGCGATGGTGAGCACGACGCGAGTCACGACTGGGCCTTCGTGTCGGCCTCGGCGACACCGTCGGCGTCCACGGGCAGCGGGGCGGGCTCCCCGAACCCCTCCGCGAGGTACGAGAGGGAGCGGTGGGTCATCGCGCGCATGTCGGCCAGCGCGCCGCCCTCGCCCCAGCGCTCGAACGTGGCGACGAGCGCACCGGCGATCGCGTTGCCGGCCACGGCGGCGAGGAGCTCCGCGTCGTCGCGCCCGGCGAAGTGGCGGAGCCCGAACGCCTGGAGCTCCTCGGCGAACGTGGCGCGGACGAGCTGGAGGTAGCCGGCGAGCTCGCGCGCGCTCAGCGACGACCGCCGGAGCAGCGCGGCCTGGCGGACGGCCTCGAGGTTGTCGGGGTAGGCCTGGACCGCGCTCAGCGCGGCCTGGAAGATCGACTCGTCGTCGGGGCGCAGCGCCAGAGCCGCTCGGAAGAAGTCGAGTCGGTGCTCGTAGTCGTGGAAGAGCAGCGCCTCCTTCGACGGGAAGTGCCGGTAGAACGTCCGCTCGGTGACGCCCGCGTCGGCCGCGATGTCGCGGACGGACGTCGCGTCGTAGCCGTCGCGGCTGAACCGCGCGATGCCGGCCGCGCGCAGCGCGTCACGAGTCGCCCGGCGGCGCAGCTCGTGCTTGTTGGCGGTCGGGTGCAGTGATGTCATCGCTGTTGCGAACATAGCAGCACTGACGACAAGATGTCAGTCATGACACAAACGCGGCCCGAGTGCTCCGTGCCCGACATCGACCTCCTCGACGGCACGCGCTTCATCGGTGGCGCCGAGCACGAGATGTTCGACGCGCTGCGGGAGCACGAGCCGGTGTCGTGGCACTCGCACCCCGATGGCGGTGGCTTCTGGTCGGTGGTGCGGCACGACGACGTCGCCACCGTCAACCGCGAGTGGGACCGGTTCACCATCAAGGGTGGATCGATCATCGGTGAGCACGACGGCTTCCTCGGCCTCGGCGACGACATCCTCACGCTCGCCAACGATCCGCCGCTGCACACGCAGATGCGCCTGATCGTCAACCGAGGCTTCACCCCGCGCGCGGTCGAGCGACTCGACGAGGAGATCCGCTCGATCGTCTCCAAGACCCTCGACGACGCGGAGGCTGCGGCCGACGGGGACGTCATCGACTTCGTCACCGAGGTCGGGAAGCTGCCCGCGCGCGTCGTGGGCGCGATCGTCGGCGTCCCCGAGGAAGACCGCGATCAGCTCGGCGAGTGGACGTCCAGCCTGTCGGCCGGCGGTGACCGCAAGGACGACGCGGCACCCGACCTGGGCGAGGGGGGCAACTCGCTGTTCGGCTACGCCCTCGACCTCGCTGCCGACCCTTCGAAGCGCAGCGGCGACGACCTGGTCTCGAAGCTGCTCGAAGCAGAGGTCGACGGCCGCGCGCTCACACCCGTCGAGCTCGCGATCTTCTTCCTGATCCTGTACACGGCCGGGACGGAGACGACCAAGGTCGCCGCCTCGGTCGGGACGCTCGCGCTGCTCGAGCACCCCGACCAGTGGGCCGCCCTGCGCGACGGCACCGTCGACCTCGGCACCACGGTCGACGAGATCGTGCGCTGGTCGACGCCGGTGGCGTACTTCCAGCGCCACGTGCGCGACGACACCGAGCTGCGGGGCGTCCAGCTGTACGCCGGGGATCCGGTGGTCATGTGGTTCACGGCGGCCAACCGTGACCCCGAGGTGTTCGACGACCCGTATCGCTTCGACCTCGCCCGCGACCCCAACCCGCACGTGGGCTTCGGTGCCGGCGGGCCCCACTTCTGCCTCGGCGTGCATCTCGCCCGCAACGAGCTGCGACACCTCTTCGGGGCGCTGGCGACCCGCTACCCCGACCTCGCACCGGCCGGCGCGCCGGAGTGGGTGCCGTCGAACTTCACCCCGGGCCTCTCGTCGCTGCCGGTCTCGCTCGGCACGCGACAGGGCGACGCGCCGTGACCGCTTCCGCCACCCCCGGCCCTCGCTCGACCCTCCTCCACGACCTCCAGGCGTTCCCCGACGACGGCGTCGACGCGGCGGCGATCTACTCGCTGGTGCTCGAGCAGGCCGCGTACGCCGACGAGCACGGGTTCGCGGCCATGACCTTCCCGGAGCACCATGCGACCGAGCACGGCTACCTGCCCTCGCCCGTCGTGATGGCCGCGGCCGTCGCGGGGCGCACGCGGCGGCTCGGCCTGTCGCTGTCGGCGCTCGTGCTCCCGCTCCACGACGTGCTGCACGTCGCCGAGGACGTCGCCGTCCTCGACGTCGTGAGCGGCGGACGGGTCGATCTCGTGATCGGGGCCGGGTACGTGCCCGCCGAGTTCACGATGTTCGGCGCCGCGATCGACGACCGAGCCGCGACCGTCGAGTCGGGGGTCGCGACCCTTCGCCGGGCCTGGAACGGCGAGCCGTTCGAGCACCGAGGCGTGGAGGTGACCGTGCGCCCCCGACCGGTGCAGGACCCGCTGCCCATCGTGCTGGGCGGGAGCTCACCGGGCGCGGCGCGGCGCGCCGCCCGCATCGCCGACGGGTTCCGCCCCACCGGCCCCGAGCACTGGCCGGCGTACCGAGACGAGCGCATCGCGCTGGGGCACCCCGACCCCGGGGAGCCGCCCGCGACCGGCCCGTTCGTGCTGCACGTCGCCGAGGACCCGGAGCGCGCGCGGAGCGAGATCGGATCCGCGGTGGTGCGAGGCGCGAACCAGTACCTCGCGCTCGCCGCGGTCGCGTCGGGCACCGAACCGTTCGCGGTCAGCGGCATCGAGGAGCTCGAGGCGTTCGGCATGGTCGCGGTGCTCGACCCCGAGGCCGCGATCGAGCGCTTGCGCGAGCTCGATGCCGCCTCGACGGTCGTCGTCCAGCCCCGGTTCGGCGGGATCCCCGTCGACGCGGGCTGGGCGAGCCTCGAGCTGTACGCCACGAAGGTGCTGCCGGCGCTCGGTGCGCCGGCCACGAAGGACACACCGAACCAGGGGGGATCGTCATGAGCAACGAAGGAAGGGTCGCCGTCGTGACCGGCGCGGCGAGCGGCATCGGGCGCGCGGTCGCCAAGGCCGCGGCTGCGTCGGGGATGAAGGTCGCGGTCATCGACATCGACGAGGGCGGCCTCCGGTCGCTGGGCGAGGAGCTGTCCTCGAGCGACGTGCTCGAGCTGGCCGTCGACGTGTCGGACCCGGCGGCGGTGGACGCCGCAGCCGAGAAGGTGCTCGCGACGCACGACGACGTCGACCTCATCTCGTGCAACGCCGGCATCGCGATGGTCGGCTCCACGTGGGAGACCCCGATCGAGGAGTGGCGCCGGATCTTCGACGTCAACGTGTTCGGGATCGTCCACATGATGCAGGCGTTCGTGCCCCCGCTGCTCGAGCGTGGGTCGAGCGCACGCATCGTGAACACCGCATCGATGCTGGGGCTCCAGTGCGCGCCGTTCATCGCCGCGTACACGTCGAGCAAGCATGCGGTCGTCGCGATGAGCGAGTGCCTCGCCGGTGAGCTGGCGCTCGCGGGCTCTTCGATGAGCGTCGCGGTGCTCTGCCCCGGCCGCGTCGCCACGGAGCTCGGCGCCGGCACGGAGGAGGAGAAGCTGATCGAGGAGATCGACGTGCCGCTCAACCGGCCCGTCCAGCCCGAGTTCGTCGCCGAGATCGTCGTCGGCGCCGTCGACACACCACACGGCTTCCTGTTCACCCACGCGGAGTCGACCGACGCGTTCCGTGAGCGGTTCGACGCGATCGTGGCGAACGCGTCGCTGCCCGACTGAAGGGGACGGACATGAGCGGATCACTGCAGGGACGCGTCGCACTCGTGACCGGGGCGAGCCGCGGGATCGGCAAGGGGGTCGCGCTGGAGCTCGGAGCCGCCGGCGCGACCGTGTACTGCACCGCACGGACGGTGCAGCCGACGGGCGACGTCATCGGCACGCTGCCCGAGACCGTCTCCGACGTCGAGGCGCTCGGTGGGACCGCGATCGCGCTCCAGTGCAACCACAGCGATGACGCCGAGACCGAGGCGGTGTTCGCCCGGATCGCCGAGGAGCAGGGGCGCCTCGACATCCTCGTCAACAACGCGTGCGGCACGCCCGAGTTCGCGGAGGCGATCGGCACCAGCTTCTGGGAGCTCCCCCGCCAGCTGTGGGACGACTCGATGGACGTCGGGCTGCGCTCCAACTTCGTGTGCAGCCAGCTCGCCGCACCGACGATGGTGGCCCAGGGCGAGGGCCTGATCGTCAACATCTCGTCGCACGGCGCGGTCGAGTACCTGCTGTCGGTGCCGTACGGGGTCGCCAAGGCCGGCGTCGACAAGCTCACCCACGACAGCGCGCTGGAGCTGAAGCCGCACGGCGTGACCGTGGTGTCGCTGTGGCCGGGCCTGGTGAAGACCGAGCACCTGATGGCCCAGGCGACGGAGCTGCCCGACGGGCGCGTCGAGGTGCACGGCCTCGACCTCGGCTTCGCGGAGTGGCCGCGGTTCACCGGTCGCGCCGTCGTCGCGCTCGCGACCGACCCCGAGGTGCTCCGGCACACCGGCACCGCGCTCGTCCCCGCTCAGCTCGCGCTCGACTACGGGTTCACCGACGTCGACGGGAACGTGCCGCCGGTGGTACGAGGGGTGGCCGACATGATCGGCGAAGGCGACGACGTCCCCGAGTTCTGGAAGGAGGTCGAGTCCTTCGGCGGCTGACGGTCACCGGCTCGACGAGACGACCGCGAGGAGCACCGACCGATGACCACTGCCGACGGCGCGACCACCACGACCGACGAGGTGCTCGCGGGGGTCGACCTGACCGGCCAACGGGCGATCGTCACCGGGGGCGCCGCCGGGCTGGGCCGTGAGACCGCCCGGGCGCTCGCCGCGCACGGCGCCGAGATCGTGCTCCCGGTGCGGGACGAGCCGAAGGGCGCGGCCGCGGTCGACTTCGTGACCTCGGCCGTGCCGGGCGCATCGATCGAGCTCGCGTCGCTCGACCTCGCATCGCTCGCGAGCGTCCACGCGTTCGCCGACGGGTTCCTGGCGACGCACGACACCTGTGACCTCCTGATCAACAACGCGGGCGTCATGGCGACGCCCTTCGGGAGGACGAGCGACGGCTTCGAGCTCCAGCTCGGCACCAACCACCTCGGCCACTTCGCGCTGACGCTGCTGCTCGCCGATGCCCTGACGCGCGCCGCGCCGGCGCGGGTCGTGAACCTCACCTCGGCCGGCCATGTCGCGTCCGACGTGATCTGGGACGACCCGGGCTACGAGCGACGCCCCTACGACAAGTGGGAGGCATACGGGCAGTCGAAGACGGCCAACATCCTCTTCACCGTCGAGCTCGAGCGTCGGCTCGGGCCGCGCGGCGTGCACGCGTACGCGGTGCACCCCGGGATGATCATGACCGAGCTCGGACGCCACCTGACGCCGACCGACATCGACGATCTCGTCGCGAAGGCAGACGGCGCGCTGCCGGCGATGAAGTCGGTCGAGGCGGGCGCGGCGACGACCGTCTGGGCCGCGACCGCGAGCGAGCTCGACGGGCAGGGCGGGACGTACCTCGAGGACTGCCACGTGAGCGACGCGCACGCGCCCTGGGCGCGCGACCCGGAGGCCGCGGCGCGCCTCTGGGAGCTGTCGGAGCGGCTGACGGGCGTCTCGCTGCCCGACTCCTAGAGCGCCTGCTCCTAGACCTCGAGGAGCTCCTGCTCCAAGATCCGGGCGTGGACGCTCAAGACCTCGACGAGCTCCTAGACCTCGAGGAGCTCCTGCTCCTTGTGGCCGAGGAGCGTGTCCATCTCGGCGATCACGTCATGGGTGTGCTTCTCGAGGTCCTTCTCGACCCGCGTGAGGTCGTCCTCGGAGATGTCCCCGTCCTTCTTGAGACCCTCGAGGTCGTGGCGGGCGTCGCGGCGGATGTTGCGCACCGCGACCCGGCCGTCCTCGGCACGCTTCTTGACGACCTTCACGAGCTCCTTGCGCCGCTCCTCGGTGAGCTGCGGGAAGGCGAGCCGGATCACCGCGCCGTCGTTGCTCGGCGTGACGCCGAGGTCGGAGCCCTGGATGGCCTTCTCGATCGCCTTGATCGCCTCGGGGCTCTTGTCGTACGGCGAGATCACGAGCATCCGCGGCTCGGGCACGCTGAAGCCGGCGATCTGCTGGAGCGGGACCGTCGAGCCGTAGTACTCGACCGGCAGCTTCTCGACGAGCCCCGAGCTCGCCCGCCCGGTGCGCACGCCCGCGAACTCACCCTTCAGGTGCTCGATCGCCTTGCGCATCTTCTCGTGCGTCTCCTCGACGACGAGTTCGCTCATCTCGCTCATGGAGCGAGTCTGCCCCATCCGGCTGCGCTCGATCCGGGTCGGGTGCTCATGCCGTGCTCACGAGGGTGCCGATCGGCTCGCCGACGAGAGCACGGCGGATGTTCCCGGGCTCCATGACGTCGAAGACGATGATCGGCAGGCGGTTGTCCATGCAGAACGTGATGGCCGTGGAGTCCATCACCTGGAGCCGGCGGTTGAGCACCTCGAAGTGGCTGACCTCGGTCAGCTTCACGGCGTCGGGCTCCAGCCGGGGGTCGGCGGAGTACACGCCGTCGACGCCCGAGTGCGTGCCCTTGAGGATCGCCTCGGCACCGATCTCGGCCGCGCGCAGGGCAGCGGTCGTGTCGGTGGTGAAGTAGGGGTTGCCGGTCCCGGCGGCGAAGACCACGATCCGGCCCTTCTCGAGGTGCCGGATCGCACGCCGCGGGATGAACGGCTCGGCGACCTGGGACATGCTGATCGCCGTCTGCACACGCGTCGGCTGGTCGACGGCTTCGAGCGCGTCCTGGAGCGCGAGCGCGTTGATGACGGTCGCCAGCATCCCCATGTAGTCGGCACGGGCGCGGTCCATGCCCCGCGTCGCGCCGCTCATGCCCCGCCAGATGTTGCCGCCACCGACGACGACGGCGATCTCGACGCCGAGCTCGTCCCGCGCACTCGCCACCTCGTCGGCGATCCGCTGCACGACGACGGCATCGATGCCGTACCCGATGGACGTGTCGGCGAACGCCTCACCCGACAGCTTCAGCACGACTCGGCTGTAGCGACTCCCGGGCATCCACGCTCCGTCCGTTGCCGATCTTCCGCCCGGGCGGTCACCCTATCCCCCGACCACAGCTGGATCCCCGACCGGCGGCGGGCCGAAGGTCCCGAGCACGTCCCGACCTGTGGCCCTGTGCCGCACCATGTGAGCGGCGCACGCTCCCAACCACACCGTCCGCGACGGAAGGGACCCAGATGCGCTCGCGCGCCGACGACCGGGGCTTCGGCCTGGCCACGACCACGTTCACGCTGCTCACCGCAGTGTTCGCGTTCGCGGCCCTGATCGTCGCCGGGACCGCGCTCGTCAAGAGCGAGGACGCGGAGGAGCAGGCCGCGCTCGGCGGTACCGGCGCGCAGGTGACGCTCACCGAGTTCGCGATCGATCCCTCGATGGCAGAGGTTCCCGAGGGCGGTTCCCTCGTGGTGCGCAACGCGGGCCAGGTGGTGCACAACCTGGTGATCACGGGGACCGACGCGAGGACGTCCGACATCGACCCCGGCGGCGCCGAGTCGCTCGACGTGTCGGGGCTCGAGCCCGGCACCTACGAGATGTTCTGCGAGATCAGCGGCCACAAGGGCGCCGGGATGACGGGCACGCTCACCGTCGGTGACGGCGGCGGGCACGGTGGGCACGGCTCGGACGCGGCGCTCGCGAAGCAGAACGACGCGCTCGACGAGCTCCAGAAGCAGCCGGTCGACGCGTACGTCGCCCAGCTCGAGGGCGGGCCGAACACCGAGGGCGTCGGCGCCGCGCCGATGGAGCCGACCGTGCTCGCGGACGGCACGAAGCAGTTCGAGCTCACCGCCTCGATCGTCGACTGGGAGGTCGAGCCGGGCAAGGTGGTGCAGGCCTGGGCGTACAACGGCACCGTGCCCGGCCCGACGATCCGCGTGCAGCCCGGCGACAACGTGCAGATCGTCCTGCACAACGAGCTGCCGCAGTCGACGGCGGTGCACCTCCACGGGATCGAGACCCCCAACGCGATGGACGGGGTCCCCTACGTGACCCAGGATCCGGTGAAGCCCGGTGACGACTTCACCTACGAGTTCGTGGCGGTCGGACCGGCGGTGGGGATGTACCACTCGCACCACCACGCGGAGCGCCAGGTCCCCGACGGCCTGCTCGGCGCGTTCATCGTCGGCGACCAGCCGGTGCCCGACGGTGTGACGGTGTCGCAGGAGGTGCCGATGGTGCTCAACGACGCGGGCGTCATCGGCTTCTCGCTCAACGGCAAGTCGTTCCCGGCGACCGCACCGGTGATCGCCGGCCAGGGCGAGTGGGTCGAGATCCACTACATGAACGAGGGCCTGCAGGTGCACCCGATGCACCTGCACGGACTCCCCCAGCTCGTGATCGCCAAGGACGGCTTCGCGGTTCCCCAGCCCTACCGCGCCGACACCGTCAACGTCGCGCCCGGTGAGCGCTACACCGTGCTCGTGCAGGCGACCAGCCCGGGCGTGTGGGCGTGGCACTGCCACATCCTCAACCACGCCGAGCGCGAGGACGGCATGTTCGGGATGGTGACGACCTTCGTCGTGCAGTAGCGCGCGCGGTGCGCTACTCCTCGCCGACCTTCACCCGTACGAAGCGTCGGACCTCGGCCTTGTCACCCAGGGCCGCGACGATCTTCGAGACCGGCGTCTTGGGCTCCTTCACGAAGCCCTGCTCGAGGAGGCAGTTCTCCTTGTAGAAGCCGTTGAGGCGACCCTCGACGATCTTCTCCATCGCGCTCTCGGGCTTGCCCTCGTTGCGGGTCAGCTCTTCGAGCACCGCGCGCTCCTTCTCGACGACGTCGGCGGGGACGTCGTCACGGGAGAGCCAGCGCGGCGCGGCCGACGCGATGTGCAGCGCCAGGTCGTGCGCGACCTCACGCGCCTTCGCCTCGTCACCGGCGCCCGCGACCTCGACGAGCACGCCGATCGTGCCGCGGTCGTTCTGGACGTGCTTGTAGGAGTCGAGGACCCCGTCGGTCGTCTCGAGGACGAAGACGCGGCCGATCGCGACGTTCTCACCGAGGCGCGCGGCCATCTGGGCGACGTGCTCGCCGACGGTCGTGCCCTCGAACTCGAGCTGGGCCAGCTCGTCCTTGCCCTGCGCGAGCGCGAGCTCCGCGAGCCGGCGCACCGTGTCGGTGAACTCGGCGCCCTTCGACACGAAGTCGGTCTCGGCGGTGAGCTCGACGAGGGCACCCACGCCCCCGTCGACGAGCACCTCGACGGCACCCTCCTCGGCCGCACGACCGGCACGCTTGCTCGCACCGGCGAGGCCCTTCTTGCGCAGCCACTCCTTGGCGGCCTCGACGTCGCCGTCGGTCTCGGTGAGGGCCTGCTTGCAGTCCATCATCCCGGCGCCGGTGGCCTTGCGCAGTGCCGCCACGTCGGCCGCGGTGAAGTCAGCCATTGGTATCGCTCTCCTGGACTTCCGTCCGGCCCGGGTCGTCCGACGCCTCGGGGGTGGCGTCGGCGCTCGCGGCCGGTGCTTCGCTCGCCTCGTCGGCCTTCGGCTCCTCGGCCTCGGGCTCGTCGGCCTTCTCGGTCTTCGCGGCCGCCAGGCGCGCTTCGCGCTCGCGCGCGGCCTTCGCGGCCTCGTTGCGCGCAAGCTGCTGCGCCTCGGCCTTGCGCTTCGCCTCCTCGGGATCGACCGGAACCGCCGGCTTCTCCTCGGCCGGCTCGGGAAGCACCTTGCCCTTCTTCTTCGCGAGGTAGCGACCCTCCTCCACCGCGTCGGCGACGATTCGGCTCATCAGGTTCGCGGAGCGGATCGCGTCGTCGTTGCCGGGGATGACGTAGTCGATGACGTCGGGGTCGCAGTTGGTGTCGACCACCGCGATCACCGGGATGCCGAGGCGGTTGGCCTCGGTCACGGCGATGTGCTCCTTCTTCGTGTCGATCACGAAGATCGCGTTCGGCAGCTTCTCCATGCGTCGGATGCCACCCAGGTTGCGCTCGAGCTTGTCGCGCTCGCGCTTCACCTTGAGGCCTTCCTTCTTGATCATCTGCTCGGTCTCGCCGGTGTCGACCATCCGCTGGAGGTCGCCGAGCTTCGCGACGCGCTTGTGGACGGTCTGGAAGTTGGTGAGCATGCCGCCGAGCCAACGGAAGTTGACGTAGGGCATGTTGGAGCGCTGCGCCTCGCGCTGAATCGGCTCCTGGGCCTGCTTCTTGGTGCCGACGAACAGCACCGTGCCGCCGTCCTCCACCGTCTTGCGGACGAAGCGATAGGCGGTGTCGATCCGCTCCAGCGTCTGCTGGAGGTCGATGATGTAGATGCCGTTGCGCTCACCGAAGATGAAACGACGCATCTTCGGGTTCCAACGGCGCGTCTGGTGGCCGAAGTGCACGCCGGCCTCCAGCAGCTGCTTCATGGTGACGACAGCCACGATGGGTCTCCTCGGTTGTCCGTCGGCCCGCTGTCGACGAGTCGTCTCCGTGGAGAGGATCGCCACCGGGTCACCCCTACGTCGGCGCAGGGGATGCGGGCCTGTGAGATCCCGAGGCACGCCTCGGGTCGAGGGGCCAGTGTAGTGGGAGGTGTCAGGACGGCCCTGAGCGGCCGGCCCGGAAGGACCAGACCTCGCCTCCTCGTGGTACCGGGCCGTTCTCGGAGACCAGGAGGTAGAGCCGATCGCCCGCCGCTGCTGTCGCGTCGATGGTCGTGCCGAGCTGGACACGACCGACCGGCTCGGTGCTGACCGGTCGACCGGTCGACGTCGACAACGCGACGAGCCCGGTGCCGTACGTGCTCATCGCGACGACGTCACCGGCGATGCGGAGATCGGCCTCGTACTGCTTTCGCCGCGTGGCATGGCTCCATCGCATCGCACCGTCCTCCACCGCGTAGAGCCGCACTCGCCCGTGGAGGTCGACGATCGCGAAGGCGTCGCCGTCGGTCGCAGACTCGAACGGCGTCGCGTAGAGGCTGCGCGTCGGGAAGTCGGTCGCCCAGCGCACCTCGCCACTGGCCAGGTCGAGCGCCTGGGCACGCGCACCGGACGGCTCGTTCCCCGTGTACGTGCTCTCCGCGAAGAGCACCGCGTCGGAGACGACGGACGGCAGTGACGCCGCGGGCAGGTCGCGCTCCCACGCGGGTCGCCCCGTGAGCGCCTCGAAGGCGGCGAACCGCGCACCCCGGTCGGTTGGTGTCCACTGCACGAGCACTCGGTCGGCGTCGATCCACAGATGCGCGAGCTGGTCTCCATTGAAGACCGGCAGCTGCGCACTCCAGCGGGAAGCCCCGGAATGGCCGTCGAGCACGAGCAGCGTCCCGGCCCGATCCACCAGGGCGACGATCGGCGTACCGTCCGACGCCGACCCGACGCCTGTCGACGTCACGCCGTCGTGTGGTGCGCGCCACCGCTCGGTGCCGTTCGCACGATCCAGCACGACGGCACGCTGCTCGTCGACCGGGACGACGACGAGACCGGCACCGATCGACGGGAGATCGTGGAAGAAGATCTCGTCGTCGTGTGCGACGTCCGCGGCCCAGACCGGATCACCCTGACGATCGAGTGCGGTGACCTCCCCGTCGCGAGCGATCACGACCGCGCCCTCCTCGTCGGCGAGCAGCGTCTCGGGATCACCCGCGGTGGACGCGGTCCAGTCGAGATCGAGGCGCGGCGCCGACCGGTCGGCGGCATGGCCGAGCCCGGCCGAGCGCCACGCGGGATTCGGCAACCCCACGACGACCGCCGCGGCCACTGCCACTCCGGCTGCCACGAGGATGCTGCGCCGACCGTTCCTCATGCTCGTCCTCCCTCGATCACTGCCGGACCGTCGCGTCCGGACCCTTGGCTGCATCGAGCACCGCGGTCGCGCCACGTGCGAGAGCGGTCTCCAGCCCTCCCTGGGCTCCGACGAGCGGACCGCAGCTGTCGACGGGCGATCCTCCCGAGAGGTGGGCTTGCGCCGCACTGAGCGCGTCGTCGTCCCGGAGGATCTCGGAGTGGTCGTCGGGCAGCCCGGTCGCACCGACGGGGAGCGTGTACTTGGTGCCCATCGGTGGGTCGGAGCTCGTCGACGGAACGACCGCATCCTCGGATCCGGCGAGCGAGAGGTAGCGGACGTTGCGCGGGTATCGCGCGTCTGCGAGATGCTCGATGAGGTTCGACTTCTCTTGCAGCTGCCGCAGCGAAGGAGCATCGAAGTCGTGCTCACCGGCGAGCGATTCGATCGGCGTGTCACTCGCGCCCTGCTGCACGTCGGCGAGCGGGGTGCCTTCGAGCGGCGATGCGTAGGTCACGACGTTCTCGACACGCGGGTACTCGTGCTCGTGACCGACGTAGTGATCGGCCAGGAAGAGGTAGATGACGACACCTCCCTGTGAGTGACCGACGAGGTCGATCGGCTGGAGCGGGTGCTCCCGCGCGTAGTCGCGCAGCTGCGCGGCGAGGTTCGCGGCCGACACGTTCAGGTCCTGGTGCGTGGCGCGCTTCGCGTACGCCTCGGTCGTCGCCGAGTACGAGGCGTACTCGACCTCCCCGGCCTGGTATCCCAGCCGTCTCGCCCCGAAGTGGAAGCTGGCGCTCACCGTGCCATCGGCCCGCGTCCGGCGCTGCGAGTCGTACCCTCCGATCGCCCAGGCGACGTTGCCCGAGCCGCGGATGCGCCGCTTCGCCGTCGGCTGCGGGCACGAGGTGAGGCGCTCGTAGACGTCGCGTGCGAAGTCGACCGCGGCCTCGACGACTCGCTCGACCTGCTGAGCGACGTCACCGGCGACTGCCGCCGCGGCCGCGGCCAGCGACTCGCCGGTGTCGCGCATCCGATCGACGACGTCGGTGACGACCTGCTCGAGTGCGTCGACGACCTCGGCCGCTTCCTCGCCGACGCTGCGCAGCACCCGCCACGCCACGTCGATCGCCCCCTCCAGCGCCTCGCACGCCGACTCGACCGTGTCGCCCAGGCCGAACATCGCGGCGACCTCACCGACCACGCCCGAGCAGTCGTGGTCGTCGCCCTCCTCGTCCTCCACGATCCGAGCGAGCGCTGCGACCTCACCGTCGCGGTCGGGGCTCTCCGCGGCCTCCAGCTCGTCGGGCGGTACCAGGCGGACCATCCGGGTGAGGTCGCGGGGTCGGAACAGGAGCATCGGGTCGACGTAGCGATCGCCGACGCGCACGCCGAAGTGGAGGATCCCGGGACCGTGCGCGTCGCCCGATCCGCCGGCGCGCCCCACGACCTGGCCGCGGGTGACGGTCTGCCCGACCCGCACGTCGATCGAGGCGAGGAACGAGTAGGACGTTCGGATCCCGCCCTCGTGGGCGACGACCACGTGCAGCGCGCCCGCCACGGAGCCGGCGAAGGACACCGTCCCGTCGTTCGCAGCGCGCACCGGCGTACCCGGGGTCGCGGCGAAGTCGACGCCCCGGTGCCCTGCGGCGTACTGCGCGATCGGCTCGGCGAAGGGCCGGACGACGTTCCCAGCGACCGGGGGGACCCACTCGACCTGTTGCGCGACCGCAGGCGGATCGACGAGCGAGGTCGCGACGAACGCGATGGTCGCGGCCGCGACGACGCGCGCGGCACGCGGCGCTCGGAGCGGGCGCATCGGCCATCTCCCGGCACACGGACGGACCGGGGAAGGCGCGAGGAAGCAGGCGCGGGTGGGTCAACCAGAGCGGTCGTGACGACCGTGATCGGCCGAGTGCGTGACGCGGGCCGGCTCGGGAGACCGCGACGAGATCGCGGTCAGACCGAGGTGCGGATCAGGCCGGCTCGGTGAGGCGCGAGCGGAGCTGGAGGATCGCCTTGGTGTGGATCTGGCAGACCCGGCTCTCGGTGACGCCGAGGACCTGACCGATCTCCGCGAGCGTGAGGCCCTCGTAGTAGTAGAGCGTGAGGACGAGGCGCTCGCGATCGCCCATGCGGTTGATCATGTCGGCGAGCAGGTGCTTCATCTCGTCGACCTCGAACGCCTCGACCGGATCGTTGGCGCGATCGGCGATCGTGTCGCCGACCGTCGAGCCCGACCGCTCACCGTTGCCGGCGCCTCCACCGAGCAGCTCGTCGAGCGCGACGAGCCCGGTGAACGAGATCTGCGACAGCGTCTGGTCGAGCTCGGTGGTGCTGACCCCGAGCTCGGTGGCGACCTCGCTGTCGTCGGGGTTGCGCTTCAGCTCGTTCTCGAGCTTCGAGTAGGCCCGCTCGATCGCTCGGGCCTTGGCCCGCACCGACCGGGGTACCCAGTCGATGGATCGGAGCTCGTCGATGATCGCACCCTTGATCCGGGCGATCGCGTAGGTCTCAAACTTGAAGCCGCGCTCGGGGTCGAACTTGTCGATCGCGTCGATGAGCCCGAAGATCCCGTAGCTCACCAGGTCGGCCTGCTCGACGTTCTGCGGGAGGCCGGCGGCGACGCGGCCAGCCACGAACTTGACCAGGGGCGAGTAGTGGAGGATCAGCCGCTCGCGTGCCTCCTGGGTCTCGCCGCGCTTGTACTCGTCCCACAGCGCGGCGACCGCCGCCGCCGCCTCCGCGCGAGCCGCGGCCTCGAGGTCGATCTCGTCGTCAGGCACGGGGATGCGTCGCGTCGTAGACCGCCTTGAGGCGGTCGCGGGTGAGGTGCGTGTAGACCTGCGTCGTCGCGAGGTCGGCGTGGCCGAGCAGCTCCTGCACCGCGCGCAGGTCGGCGCCCCCCTCGAGCAGGTGCGTCGCGTACGCGTGGCGCAGCACGTGCGGATGGAGGGTGCGACCGTCGGGCAGCGGGTGCGCCGCGACGACGCGGTGGGCCTCGCGCGACGAGACCGGGCCGCCACGACGGGCGAGGAACACGGCGTCGGGCGGTGAGTCGGGAGTCGCGAGCACCGGGCGTCCGCGCTCGAGCCAGTCGGCGATCGCGGCGCGAGCGGGCTCGCCGATCGGCACCCGCCGCACCTTCGACCCCTTGCCGAGCACGGTGACGAGCCCGGCGGCGAGGTCGACGTCGTCGCACCGGATGTCGCAGCACTCGCTCACCCGCAGGCCCGCGCCGTAGAGGAGCTCGAGGATCGCACGGTCACGGCGCGCCAACGCCGCCGCGACGGGGTCGTCACCCTCGCCGGGGAGGTCGGCCTCGGCAACCCGGGTGGCCGCGGCGTCGAGCATGGCGGCGGTGTCGGCCTGGGCGGGCACTCGGGGCAGGCGCGACTCGCCGCGTGGGGTGCGCAGCGCCCGGCCCGGGTCGGCGGACAGCGCGCCGGTGCGGTGCAGGAACCGCAGGTAGCCGCGGACGGCTGCGACCTTGCGGGCGATCGAGCGGCGGGCGAAGCCGCGCGTGGTCAGGTACGCGAGGTACCGGCGGAGGACCCGACGGTCAGCGGCCTCGGGCTCGCGACAGCCCCCGCGCTCGGCCCAGGTCACGAACTCGCGCACGTCGTGCTCGTACGCCCGTCTCGTGCCCGGGGCATAGCTGCCGAGGGACGTGACGTAGCCCTCCACACGCCACGGCATGCACACGAGGGTACCCGTCACCCTGCGTGGTGACAGTGATGCGCGCCCTGCGGCGCACGAGGCTCGCGTGGATCAGCCGGTGAAGCGGATGACGGCCTCGATCGGGCAGGTGTTGAGGATCGGAGTGATCAGCACCGAGCCGTCGCCGTCGTTCGATCCCGGGTCCTCGCCGAGGATCGTCGCGCCGGCGATCGCGCCGCTCCCACCGCCGCCGCCACCGGCTGCGGTGCTGGCACCGATGTTGAACGAACCACCGCCACCACCCGCGCCGTGGTAGCCGCCACCGCCGCCACCGCCACCTCCGCCGTTGGCGGTGCTCAGGCCGTCGTCGCCGCCGGCACCACCGCGACCGACGCCGCTGGCATCGCCGTCCTCGCCGGGGTCGCCGACGGTCACGCTCGGGCCACCACCCTCGCCGCCCGCGCCCGGCGCGTCGGCCGAGCCGCCGCCACCACCGGTCGCCTGCGTCGACCCGGGCGCGACGCCACCGTTCTCGCCGTTGCCGCCGCCGCCGGCACCACCACCGCTGATGCCGCTGTCGGGTGCGCCGAACGAGCCCGCGCCACCGCCACCGCCCGCGGCGACGAGCACGACGCCGTCGGCGGACACGGACGACGAACCGCCGCCACCGCCGCCGCTCTGGCCGCTGCCCGGGTCGAAGATCTGACCCGTGCCGCCCTGACCGCCGTCGGGGTAGCCGCCGGCTGCGCCGCCGCCGTCACCGTCGGCGACGTTGCCGCCCGAACCACCCACGTTCACCGTCAGCGTCGCGCCGGGTGTGACCGGGACGTGGGCGATGATCCGGCCGCCGTCGCCTCCCGGCGCCACGCCCGTGCCGCCGGTCTCGCCGCCCTGACCGCCGGCCGCGTCGACCTCGATCGTGCAGACACCCGCGGGGACCACATAGGTCGCGGGCTCGCCGGTGAACTCGAAGGGCGACGACTCGCCCTGGGCGATCGCCGAGCCTCCGCTCGCCGCGACCACGAGCGCTCCCGCGCCGAGCCCGACGAGCGCGGTGCGAACCAGCACCCTGCGACGCACCACCCTGCCGCGATCCACCGACATCGTTCCTCCACCCGGTCGGCAGGGCCCGGCCCCACGGCCGCCACCACCGACACCTCCGTCTGCGGGCACCCTAGGCGCGGCCTCGGGGGCCGGCCAACATGCCCCGCCCCGGCCTTCGCGGATGCGCGTACGCCGCCACCGCTCGGACGATCGGGCGGGACGCCGCCCGCCTCTGTCTCACCCCCCTGCCATCGTCCACGTCACCGTCGAGGCCGCGGTGCACGGCCCTCCGATCCGGCCCGCTCGCGGGCCCGTGCCTGCCGGCCCGCTCACGCGGGCCCCAGCCTGGAGGTCTCCGTGCTCGCCTCGGTCCGCAGCGCAACGCTCTTCGGCGTCGACGGTCAGGTCGTCACCGTCGAGGTCCACGTCTCGATCGGTCTGCCGTCGTACAACATCGTCGGACTCCCCGACGCCGCGGTGCGCGAGTCGCGCGAGCGCGTGCGCGCCGCGGTCCTGTCCTCGGGGTTCGACTGGCCGCCCAACCGGGTCACGGTCAACCTCGCACCCAGCGGCGTCCGCAAGACCGGCGCCGGGCTCGACGTCGCGGTCGCGCTCGGCGTCCTCGTCGCGCAGGAGGAGCTCCCCGCCGCGGCCCTCGACGACGTGGCCGTGCTCGGCGAGGTCGGGCTGGACGGCACGATCCGATCGGTCCCCGGCGCGCTCGCGCTCGTCGCGTCGCTGGTGCGCGCCGGCACCACGACGGTGGTCGTGCCGCTCGCCGACGTCGCCGAGGCAGCCCTGGTGCCCGGCGCCCACGTCCGCGGCGCCCGCAACCTCCCGGAGCTGCGCGCGTGCCTGAAGGGCGAGGAGCCGTGGCCCGACCCGCCGCCCGCCCCCGCACCGCCCGACGACGACGAGGACGAGCCCCTCGACCTCGGCGAGGTGCGCGGGCTCGCGTGGGCCCGACGGGCGGTCGAAGCCGCCGCCGCCGGCGGGCACCACCTGCTGCTCGCGGGCCCGCCGGGAGCGGGCAAGACCATGCTCGCCCGGCGACTGGCGACCGTCATGCCCGCGCTCACCCCCGACGAGGCCCTCGAGGTGACCCAGGTGCACTCGGCCGCGGGTCGCGGCGGTCGCGGCCTGATGCGCGTGCCGCCGTTCCGATCGCCCCACCACACCGCGTCGGTCGCGGCACTCGTCGGGGGTGGCAGCGCGCGCCCGTCCCCCGGCGAGGTGACGCTCGCGCACCGCGGCTGCCTGTTCCTCGACGAGCTCGGCGAGTTCGCGCCGCGCGCGCTCGACGCGCTCCGCCAGCCTCTCGAGGAGCGCGTCGTCTGGATCGCCCGCCAGGCGCTCACGCTCCGCTTCCCGGCCGACTTCCTCCTCGTCGCGTGCACCAACCCGTGCCCCTGCGGCCTCGGTCCGCCGTCATGCTCGTGCGGCGAGCTCGAACGAGCGCGGTATCGGCGTCGGCTCTCGGCGCCGCTCCTCGACCGGTTCGACCTGCGCCTGGCGGTCCAGGCTCCCGAGCCCCACGACGAGCGCGGCGAGCGGTCGAGCGACGTCCGCGCTCGGGTCGATGCCGCCGTGCGGCGTCAGCGGGCGCGACTGCGAGGAACGCGCTGGCGACGCAACGCGCATGTGCCGGCCGGCGCCCTGGCGAGCCTGCTCCCGCTGCGCGGAGATGCGTACGACACCTGGATCGCCGAAGCCGAGGCACGCCAGCTGACCGGACGCGGCGCAGCGCGCATCCGACGCGTCGCCCGCACGCTGGCCGACATCGACGATCGAGCCGAGATCGAGGCCGAGCACGTCGCACTGGCCGCGCTGCTCCGGGAGGACGTGCCGTGAGCTCGACCCCTCCAGCGTCGACGGACGCCGAGGCGATCGGACCGACCCTCGCTGCCGCGCAGCTCGCGTGCCTGCCGGAGATGACGCCCGCGCGGCTCCGAGCCCTCGTCGACCACCACGGCAGCCCGTGCTCGGCGCTCGCCGCGGTACGCGGCGGCGCGATCCGCGACGCGCTCGTCGGGCGTGGCCTCGAGCGGGCGGGCGCGGACCTCGCCGCGCTGGCCCGACGGTGGCGCGAGTCGGTCGATCCCGACGGCCTGCGCCGCCGCCTCGCCCACCGGAGGACGCACGTGTGGACCGAGTCCGATCCGGCGTACCCGATCCTCGACGCGCTCCCCGGCCGCCCCGCTGTGCTGCTCGGCGAGGGCGACGCGCCCCAGGTGCTCACCCGGCCACGCGTCGCCGTGGTCGGGACGCGCGGCGCGACCCCTCACGGCCTGGCCGACGCGCGCGAGCTCGGGGCCGTGCTCGGCGGCGCGGGGGTCACGGTCGTCAGTGGGCTGGCGATCGGCGTCGACGGCGCCGCGCACGAAGGGACGCTCGCGGCAGGCGGCGGCGCGGTCGGCGTGATCGCGACGGGCCTCGACGTCGTCTACCCGAGGCAGCACCGTTCGCTCACCGAGCGCGTGCGGCGCGCCGGCGTGGTGGTCACCGAGCAGGGCTTCGGAGTGGGCCCCCGAGCCGGGCTGTTCCCGGTGCGCAACCGGATCATCGCCGCCCTCGCCGACGTCGTCGTCGTGGTCGAGGCGACCATCGGGGGCGGTGCCCGGATCACCGCGCAGTTCGCGCTCGAGTACGGACGCACCGTGATGGCGGTCCCTGGCGCGCGCCGCAACGCAGCGGCCGCGGGCACCAACGCGCTCATCGCCGACGGTGCGCACCCCGTCGTCGACTGGGGCGACGTGCTCGTGGCGCTCGGCCTGTCCGATGCCGGTGCACGCCACCAGATCGCGGCGCCACCGCGGCCCGCCCCGAGCCCCGATGCGGCGGCGGTGCTCCGCGCGCTGGGCGGCGACTGTGCGACACCCGACCAGCTCGCCAGCCGGGCGCGTCTGAACGCCGCTCGCACCGCGGTCGCGATCTCGGAGCTGCATCGCAACGGGTGGGTGGACCGCGCGCAGGGCGCGATCTGGGCGCGATGAGCGGAGCGGAAGAAGGGCGCTACTCGCCGGTGAAACGGGGCTCGCGCTTCTCGACGAACGCGAGCATCGCCTCCGCGGTGTCGCGCGACGAGAACGAGAGCGACTGCGCGACGTCCTCGAACTCGAGGGCCTCGGCCATCGAGACCGACAGCGACTGGTTGAGCAGCTTCTTGGTGATCGAGAGCTGCATCGGCGGCTGCGCGGCGACCCGATGGGCGAGATCGTCGACGACCCGCTCGAAGTCGGCAGCCGGCACGACGCGGTTCACGATGCCCAGGCGGGCCGCCTCCTCCGCGGACACGACGTCGGCGAGGAAGGCGAGCTCCTTCGCCTTGTGGAGCCCGATCAGCCGGGGCAGCACCCACGAGCCGCCGAAGTCGAGGCTGAGGCCGCGGCGAGCGAAGATCTCCGAGAACCGGGCGTCCTCGGAGGCGATGATGAGATCGCACCCGAGGGCCAGGTTGCAGCCGGCGCCCACCGCGGCACCGTTCACCGCGGCGATCGTCGGCTTCGGCAGATCGTGCAAGCGGAGCGCGGCTCGGCCCACGACGCGCATGGAGTGGAGCGCAGCACCCGCACCCTCGGTCACGGCGCCGGCATCGGCGGCGGTCAGGTCGGCGCCCGACGTGAACGCGTCACCGGCACCCGTGATCACCAGCACTCGGTCGTCGCGCGACGCCGCGACCTCGTCGAAGACGTCGATCAGCTCCTCGAACATGGCCCGGCTGATGGCGTTCTTCTTCTCCGGGCGGTTGAGCGTCAACGTGACGACGCCCGCTTCGTCGCGCTCCACGGTCAGGTCCGACACGTGGGTACGGTACCGCCGTGGGCTTCAACCCGTTCCGTGAGCAGACGCGGCGCACGAGCGACTACGTGCTCGTCGGCGCCGCGCTCGTCGTGGTCGTCGCGCTGCTCGCCTGGGCCTTCTTCGCCTGATCGAGCGCCGGTGGCCGACCACGACTGGTCCGACCAGGGCGCGAGCGATGGCGTCGACGTCCGTCACGTCCAGCCGTACCAGGCGACCAAGGCTTACCGGTGCCCGGGGTGCGACCACGACATCCGGCCCGGCGAAGGGCACGAGGTGGTGGTGCCGCGGAACGACCCCGACGAGCGTCGTCACTGGCACACCGGCTGCTGGCACCGCGCCAGCAGGCGTGGCGGTCGCTAGAAGGCGCCTTCGATGACGTCGATCGTCGTCGTGCCGTCGCCGGCCCGGCGCACCGACGCGACGTCGAACCGGAGGCGGGCGGCCCGGTGCGCGCGGGCGTCGAGCCACCGCAGCGCGAGCCGGCGGATCCGCTGCTGCTTGGCCCGTGTGACCGCCTCGTGCGGGGCACCGTACCGATCACCGCGACGCGTCTTGACCTCGCAGAACGCGAGCACGCCGGGCGCCGCGACGACGAGATCGAGCTCGCCGTCGCGACAGCGCCAGTTGCGGTCGATCACCTCGTAGCCGCGGTCCTCGTACCACCGGGCGACGAGCGCCTCGCCCGCCGCGCCGAGCGCGCGTCGACCGTCGGTCTGCTGGTCTGCTGGGCGGCTGGGACGACGGCGACCGGGGCGGGCCCCGGCCAACTCAGAGGTCCTTGCCGGCGAGCTCCTCGATGTTCACGTCACGGAATGTCAGCACCTTGACGTTCGTGACGAAGCGAGCGGGTCGGTACATGTCCCAGACCCAGGCGTCGGTGAGCTCGAGCCGGAAGAACGTCTGGCCGTCGCTCTGCTCGGCCTTCAGATCGACCTCGTTGGCGAGGTAGAAGCGGCGCTCGGTCTCGATGACGTACTTGAACATCGGGAGCACGTCGCGGTACTCCCGGAAGAGCTGGAGCTCGATCTCGGTCTCGTAGCGCTCCAGGTCTTCGGCGCTCACGCCCGGCTCCGGATCACGCTCGTCACCACGTCGTGCCCATCGTGTCTAGTCGCGCTTCTCTTTGACCTTCGCCGACTTCCCGACGCGTTCACGCAGGTAGTAGAGCTTCGCTCGCCGGACGTCGCCCCGGGTGACGAGCTCGATCTTGGCGATGATCGGCGAGTGGAGCGGGAACGTGCGCTCCACGCCGACACCGAAGCTCACCTTGCGCACGGTGAACGTCTCGCGCACCCCGCTGCCCTTGCGCTTGATGACGACGCCCTGGAACACCTGGAGCCGCTCCCGGCTCCCCTCGACCACGCGGACGTGCACCTTCACGGTGTCGCCCGGCGCGAAGTCGGGGATGTCGTCGCGCAGGCTCGCGCGGTCGACGAGATCGGTGGCGTTCATCGAGGGTCTCCGCCGTCGGGGGTGGGCTGCCCGGAGGGGCGTGGATCCACCATCGTAGTTTGGTCGACCCCGAGGCCGTCACCCGGCCGACGGCGGCGGATCGGCCAGATCGGGGCGGCGCTCGCGGGTGCGCCGCTGCGCCTCCGCCCGACGCCACTCGGCGATCCGAGCGTGATCGCCCGAGCGCAGCACCTCGGGCACGTCGAGGCCACGGAACGACGCCGGGCGCGTGTACTGGGGGAACTCGAGGTCGCCGTCGGCGCCGAAGGACTCCTGGGCGATCGAGTCCTCGTTGCCGAGGACGCCCGGGACGAGCCGGGCGACCGCCTCGACGACCACCAGCGCCGCGGCCTCGCCGCCGGCGAGCACGTAGTCACCGATCGACAGCTCGTCGTCGCACAGGTGGTCGGCGACCCGCTGGTCGACGCCTTCGTACCGGCCGCAGATCATCGAGAACCCCGACCCGGCCGCGAGCTCGGCGGCCAGCCCCTGGTCGAACCGGCGGCCGGCGGGTGAGAGCAGGTACAGCGGGCGCGGCGGCTCGACCGCTTCGACGGCGGAGAAGAGCGGCTCGGGCATCATGACCATGCCCGCACCGCCACCGAGCGGCGTGTCGTCGACGCTGCGGTGCCGATCGGTGGTGTGGTCGCGGGGATCGTGGAGTCGCACGTCGAGCAGCCCCGCGTCCCGTGCACGCCCGAGGATCGAGAGCCCGAGCGGAGCTTCGAGGTAGCCGGGGAAGATGGTGAAGACGTCGATGCGCACGCCGTCAACCGCCGCCCGTCACAGCTCGAGCAGGCCGTCGGGGATCTCGACCACGACGCGACGACTGCCGTCGTCGTCGCGGTCGTGGTCGACCACGAACGTCACCGGCACCAGGGCGCCGCCCTCGAGGACGAGCAGGTCGTGGGCAGGGTTGGCTTCGACCGACGCGACCTCGCCGAGCACGGTGCCGTGGCGGTCGACGACGGTCGCGCCGACGACCTCGTGCACCCAGAGGTCGTCACCGGCCGACGGCAAGGCGGACGCGTAGAGGGTCATCCCGGTCAGCGCGGACGCGGCGTCGCGATCATCGACGCCCTCGAACCGCACGAGCCAGCGCTGCTGGTGACGGCGGGCACCCGCGACCACGAGATCACGGGTCACGCGTTCGGATCGCGCGGTCAGGTGGGCACCGGGCTCGGTGCGCTCCGGCCGCTCGGTGAGGAAGGTGACGGCGACCTCGCCGCGGAGACCGTGCGCCCGTCCGATGCGCCCGATCTCGAGGATCGGCGCCGCCGCTGCGTCGCTCACGGCGCGAGCTCGGCGGACATGGCGCGCGTCGCGGCTACTCCGCGACGTCGACTCCGGCCTTGACGCCCTCGAGCGCGCCGGCGGCCCGCGTGACCTGGCGGATGGCCTGGATGACCCGGCCCCGCCGGCCGATGAGCCGGCCCATGTCGGACGGGCTCGCGTGGACCAGGAGGAAGACCTCGTCGCGGCCGCGCTCCTCGAGGTCGACGTCGATCATGTCGGGCTCGTCGGCGAGCGAGCGGGCGCAGTGCTCGACGACCGCCTTGGCGCGCGTGCCGAGGATGCGGTTGCCCTCGGCGCCGATCTCGTCCTCGAAGTCGTCGTCGAGCTCGTCGGCGTCGATGCCCTCGTCGAAGTCGGGCGCTTCCTCGCTCATTCGCCCGACTCCTCGGCCGGCGCGTCGGACTCGGCCGCGGCGGGCTCCTCGGCGTCGGTGGCGGGCGCGTCGGCGTCGCCGCTCGGGGCCGCAGTCGCCGGCTGCTCCTTCTTCTTGGCCTTCTTCTCGGTGTGCTTGCCGGTCACGTAGCCCCGACGGTTGAGCTTGGTGACGATCGGCTTCGACTTCTCGCCCTCGAACGTCGCCCACACGCCGGTCGTGGTGAGGAGCTTCTGGACCGCCTCGGACGGCTGCGCGCCCTTGCGGAGCCACTCGAGCGCCTTGTCGCCGTCGATGTCGACGACGGACGGCTCGGCACGGGGGCCGTAGTGACCGATGGTCTCGATGATGCGGCCGTCGCGGGGGCTGCGCTCGTCGGCGACGACGACCCGGTAGGTGGGCTGCTTCTTCTTGCCCACCCGCATGAGGCGGATCTTCACGGACACGAGAGGTGTTCCTGACTGCTCGAGGGCTCGGTACGACCGAGGGGCGGACCGGACGCCGGTGCCGGACGTCGGTGCCGGACGTGGAGCGACAAGGCTAGCGAACGGGCGGCACTCCGGGCAGTCCGGGCATGCCGCCGGACAGTCCGGGCATCCCGCCCTGGAGGGCGGCGAGGTCGTCGGGCGACATGCCGGGCGGCAACATGCCGCGGCGGCCCTTCTTGCCCTTCTTCCCCTGCTTGGTGAGCGAGCGCATCATCTGCTGCACCATCTTGAACTGCTTCAGCAGCGCGTTCACCTGTGGTGTCGTCGTGCCGCTCCCCTGCGCGATGCGCGTGCGCCGCGAGCCGTTGATGATCGACGGGTCCTGGCGCTCGGCGGGAGTCATCGAGCAGATGATCGCCTCGACCCGACCGAGCTCGCCGTCGTCGATCTCGGCCTGACGGAGCTCCTTGGGCATGCCGGGCAGCATCCCCACGACGCTCGAGAGCGGGCCCATCTTGCGCATCTGACGCATCTGCTCGAGGAAGTCGTCGAGCGTGAAGCGGCCCTCGAGGAGACGCTGCTGGGCCGCGGCCGCCTCTTCGGCGTCGAACGCGGCCTCGGCCTTCTCGATGAGCGTCATCACGTCGCCCATCCCGAGGATCCGACTCGCCATCCGATCGGGGTGGAACGCCTCGAAGTCGGCGACCTTCTCCCCCACGCCGGCGAAGAGGATCGGCAGGCCGGTGACCTCCTTCACCGAGAGCGCGGCGCCGCCGCGGGCGTCGCCGTCGAGCTTGGTGAGGACGATGCCGGTGAGCGCCACCGTCTCCGCGAACGACTCCGCGACGTTGACCGCCTCTTGACCGGTCATCGCGTCGACGACGAGCAGCACGTCGTGTGGTTCGACGGCCGCGGTCACGTCGGCGAGCTCACCCATGAGCTCGTCGTCGACCTGGAGGCGACCCGCGGTGTCGATGATGACCGTCGTGCGACCGAGGCGCTCGGCCTCGCGGACCCCTGCCTTCGCGACCGACACGGGGTCGGTGGTCTCGCTGAACACGGGGACGCCGATCTGGTCACCGAGCACCCGCAGCTGCTCGACCGCGGCCGGGCGCTGGAGGTCGGCACCGACGAGCAGCACCTGCTTGCCCTGGTCGTGCTCGAGCAGGCGGGCCAGCTTCGCGGCCGCGGTCGTCTTGCCCGAGCCCTGGAGGCCGGCCATGACGATGATCGTCGGCGGCTTGGATGCCGTGACGAGCTTGCCCGTCGCGCCGCCCAACGTCGCGACGAGCTCCTCGTGCACGATCTTGATGACCTGCTGCCCCGGGTTGAGGCTCTTGGCGATCTCGGCGCCGGTCGCGCGCTCCTTGATGCGAGCGATGAACTGCTTGACGACGCGCACGTTGACGTCGGCCTCGAGGAGCGCCAGGCGGATCTCGCGCGCGACCTCGTCGACGTCGCCCGGGGTGAGCTTCCCGCGCGTCCGCAGCCGCTTGAAGATGCCGTCGAAGCGATCGGAGAGCGTGTCGAACATCAGGCGGCACCTTCGTCGAGGTCGTCGACCTCGTCCAGGTCTTCGAGCCGCGCGTCGTCCGCATCGTCGTCGCTGTCGTCGCTGTCGTCGTCGCCGACGAGCGCGGCGGCGAACTGCGCAGGGTCGAACGGCAGGAGATCGTCGGGCTGCTCCCCGACGCCCACGAGCTTCACCGGCACGCCGAGCTCGGCCTCGATCGCGAGCACGATGCCGCCCTTGGCGGTCCCGTCGAGCTTCGTGAGCACGACACCCGTCACCCCGACGTCGTCGGCGAAGCGTCTCGCCTGCGCGAGGCCGTTCTGACCGGTCGTCGCGTCGAGCACCAGCAGCACCTCGCTGAGCACGTCCGGTGTCCGCTCGATGACCCGGCGGACCTTGGTGAGCTCCGACATCAGGTTCACCTTGGTGTGCAGCCGACCTGCAGTGTCGACGAGCACGAGGTCGACGGAGCGCGCGCTCGCCGCCTGCACCGCGTCGAAGGCGATCGCACCGGGGTCGCCGCCCTCCTGACCACGGATCACCTCGACACCGAGCCGCTCGCCCCACATGGCGAGCTGGTCGGCCGCGGCGGCGCGGAACGTGTCCGCCGCGGCGAAGAGCACCGAGCTGCCCTCCTCGGTCGCGCGCAACGCGAGCTTCGCCGCGGTCGTCGTCTTCCCGGCGCCGTTGACCCCCACGAGCAACCAGACGTCGGTCTGCCCGGGGCGCAGCCGCAGCGACCGGTCGGCCGCAGTGGCATCCAGGCGCTGGGTGATCTCCTGCGCGAGCAACCCGGGGAGCGCGTCGGCGTCGCCCACCCCTTCGGCGGCGGCGCGGGCCCGCACCCCGTCGACGAGCTCGGCGGTCGTGTCGAGCCCGGTGTCGGCGAGCAGCAGGGTCTCCTCGAGATCGTCCCAGACCTCGTCGTCGATGCGGCGCGCGCGCATGCGGCCTCGCATCTTCGAGAAGGGACCGCGCGACCGCTTCAGACGCCCTCGGAAGCGAGACACGTCAGTCGCCTCCCTTGGGCCGGCGGGCCAGCGCGCGGGGGACGACGATCAGCAGCGCGGCGAGCACGAAGATCCCGATGAGGACGAGCGTCTCGGTCGCGTCGAGCATGAGCGACCTCAGCCTAGTGATCGCCCTCTTCCTCGCCGGACGCGTCGCCCAGCGGTGGAGGTGCAGCGCCACCCATCTCGTAGGTGATGCGCTGCTGCTGCACCGGGAGTCGGATCCCGGCCGCGTCGAAGGCACGCTTCAGGCGCGCACGCAGCTCACGGGCCACGTCCCACTGCTCGAGTGGGACGGTCTTCACGACGAGGCGGATGAGCATCCCCGCGACGCCGATGTCCTCGACGCCCCACACCTCGGGCTCCGCCAACAGCCGACTGCTCCAGGCCGGGTCGTGCCACATCTCGTCGGCCGTCTGCTGGATCACCTCGGTCGCCCGGCCCGCGTCGGTGTCGGGCGCGACTGCGATGTCGAGCAGCGCGCGCGACCACTGCTGCGACTGGTTGCCCACCCGGGTGACCTGCCCGTTGGGGACCCACCAGACGACGCCCTCGACGTCGCGCAGGCGGGTCACCCGCAACGAGACCGATTCGACGGTGCCGGTCGCCTCGCCCATGTCGATCACGTCACCGACGCCGAACTGGTCCTCGAGCAGCATGAAGAGACCCGCCAGGTAGTCGCGCACGACCTGCTGGGCGCCGAAGCCGATGACCACGGTCGCGACACCGGCACTGGCCAGCAGCGGAGCGAGGTCGACGCCGAGGTCGGCGAGGATCACCAGCACCGCGACGATCCAGATGACGACGCTCACGACGTTGCGGAGCACGGTCGCGAGGGTGTCCACCCGTTGCTGGTGCCGGCGCGCCGAGAGCTCGTCGAGGACGGTGGTGTCGGTCGTGCGCTGGCGGAACGCGCTGGAGCGCGGCTGGTCGCGCACCTTCTGGGCCGTCTTGGTCACGATGCGGCGCAGGACGTGCACGCTCAGCCACGCGAGCAGGAGGATGAGGACGATCCGCAGCGGCTGCGCGAGCGCGTCGGCGATCTCGGCCGCGCTCTCGTTCTCGGTGATCCGGAAGACGGTCGTGCAGAGCCAGCCGCGTTCGGCCGCCGGTCCGCAGGCCGCGGTCAGCGGTTCCATCGCGTGCGTGCCGTCAGCCGACGACGTCGGCGGCCCGCTGGCTGACCACACGAGTGGAGCCGCCGGGCGGCATCGTCACGCCGTACAGGACGTCGCCGGCCTCCATCGTGCGCTTCTGGTGGGTGACGATCACCAGCTGCGCTTCGCTGCGGAACTCCTGCACGAGATCGAGGAACCGGTGCAGGTTGACGTCGTCGAGCGCGGCCTCGACCTCGTCGAGGAGGTAGAAGGGCGACGGACGCGCCCGGAAGACCGAGAACAGGTACGCCAGCGCGGTCAGCGACCGTTCACCGCCCGAGAGCAGCGACAGGCGGCGCACGTTCTTGCCCGAGGGTCGCGCGTCGATCTCGATGCCGGTCTCGAGCATGTCGTCGGGATCGAGCAGCGACAGCTTGCCCGACCCACCCGGGAACAACGTCGTGAACAGGTTGGCGAAGTTCGTCGACACGTCGTCGAACGCGCGCGTGAAGACCGTGACGATCTCCTTGTCGACGGCACGGATGACCCGGTTCAGCTCACGCCGACTGTTGCGGACGTCGTCGAGCTGCGTCTGGAGGAACTCGGATCGCTCGAGCAGCGCCCGGTGCTCCTCGAGCGCGAGCGGGTTGATCGGCCCCATCAGGCGGAGGTCGCGCTCGAGCTCCCGCGCGCGGCCCGCGAGCGTCGTGCCCTCCGGCACCTCGGGCGCCACCGCATCGAGCGCGTCCGCGGGTTCGACGTCGAACTCCGTGCGCAGGGCCTCGATGGAGGCGTCGAGCTTGACCCGTGACTCGGCCTGGGCGACCTCGGCACGGGACGCGAGCTCCCGGATCTCGAGCAGCTCCTTCTCGAGTCCCGCGCGCTCGCCGCGCAGCGCGTCGAGCCGGTCGGCCGAGGCGCGAGCCGCGTCGGCCTCGAGGCGGCGGCGCTCCCGCAACCGATCGTGCAGTCGGTCGACGGACGTGCGGTGCTCGGCGAGACGTCGGGTGAGCGTCGCGTACACGGCATTCACGTCGAGCAGGCGGGCTCGCTCGCGCTCCGCCGAGGCTGCCTCGGCGGGATCGCGGCTCTGGAGGCGGGACTCCACCTCGGCGAGCCGGGCGGCGAGCACGGCGCGCCGCTCCTCGGTCGCCGCACGGCGCACCTCGGACGCTCTCGCGGCGGAGAGCGCGGCTCGCGCGCTCTCCATCGTGCGCTCGGCCTCGGCGCGCGCGACCTCGGCCGTCGTGGCACGGTCCTGGGCCTCGACGAGCGCGGCCTGGGTGACCGCGCTGGCGTGCGCGCCGCCGATGCTCCACGGCGCGTCGCCGCCGAGACGGTCGCCCTGGGACGTCACCACGACGAGGTCGGGATCGACGAGCACGAGGTCGAGGGCGCTGCGCCAGTCGGGGGCGAGCACGGCGCGGCCGAGCAGTCGCACGAGGACCGGCTCCAGGCCGGGCTCGCGGGTCCGGACGAGATCGACCAGCCGACGGGTGCCCGTCGGGGCGGTGGACGGCGGTGCCGACGGGCCGGACGCCGCACCGACGACGAGCACCAGCCCTTGCGCGTCACCCGACCGCAGGCGCTCGACGGCTCGGCGCGCCGCGTCACCGCCGCGCACGACGACCGCGCGCATCGCGTCGCCGAGCGCGGAGGCGACGGCAGCCTCGGCGCCGTGCTCGATCTCGAGGTGGTCGACGAGCGGGCCGATGACGCCCTCGATGCCGTCCAGCTCGGCGGCCGCCACGTCCGCGCGCGCGGCCTCCAGCTGCTGCTCGAGCGCGTCGGCACGAGCGCGAGCACGCGCCGCCTCACCCTCGGCGATGCGCCACTGCTCCTCGGACGTCTGGAGTGCCAGCTCGGCGGCTTCGACGGCGAGCAGGGCATCGGTGCCGGGAAGCGTGAAGCCGGCGGCCTCGGCGTCGAGCGCGGCGACCTGCTCACGCAGCGACGCGGCGTCCGCGACCAGCGTCTCCACGACGCCGCCGTCGGCGGCCGCGGTGAGCTCGCGCTCCATGCCGCGGCGCTTCTCGTCGAGCAGCGCGGCGAGACCGCGACCGCGCTCGCGCAACGCCTCGACGCGCACCATCCAGTCGGCGAGGCCCTCGACGCCGAGCGCGGTGAGCGACTGCTCGGCGCCGAGCACCGACTCGTCGAGCGACCGGAGCGCCGCGCGGACGTCGGCCTCGCGTCGTTCGAGCTCGGCCCGATTGTCGTGGAGGCGCGTCAGGCGCGTCTGGAGGCCGGCGATCTGGTGGCCGGCGAGGTAGAGACGGATCGCGCGCAGCTCGTCGACCACGGAGCCGTGGCGAGCGGCGGCCTCGGCCTGGCGCTGCAGCGGCGCGAGCTGCCGACGAACCTCGCGCAGCAGGTCGTTGAGGCGCAGCAGGTTGCCCTCGGTCGCGACCAGTCGACGCTCGGCGCGCTCCTTGCGCTTGCGGTACTTGAGGATGCCCGCCGCCTCCTCGACGATCGCACGCCGTTGCTCGGGGGACGCGTTGAGGATCGTGTCGAGCTGACCCTGCCCGACGATGACGTGTTGCTCACGACCGATCCCCGAGTCGGAGAGCAGCTCCTGGATGTCGAGCAGCCGACAGCTCACGCCGTTGATCTGGTACTCCGACTCCCCGCTGCTGCGGAAGAGCGTGCGGGTGATCGTCACCTCGGAGAAGTCGATCGGGAGCAGCTGGGCGCTGTTGTCGATCGTGAGCGACACCTCGGCACGACCGAGGGCGGGACGGTCGGGCGTGCCGGCGAAGATGACGTCGTCCATCTTCCCGCCGCGCAGCGTGCGCGGACCCTGCGCGCCCAGCACCCACGCGACGGCGTCGACCAGGTTGGACTTGCCCGAGCCGTTGGGACCGACCACGACGGTGACGCCCGGCTCGAAGTCGAGGACCGTCTTGTCGGCGAACGACTTGAAGCCCTTGGCCGTCAGCGTCTTCAGGAACACTCGTCGGATCGTAGCGACGGCCCTGCGGGCCGCCGTGGACGGCCGCCGCCGCCGGCGGCTGCCCCGACGTCGGTGCAGGTCAGGGCCCAGAACCCCCGACGAGGGGCTCAGGTGACGCGGAACGTGGGCTCCCCGACCGGGGTCTCGTCACGGACCTCCACCCGGGCGACGTGCGCCCTCGGCGGGCCCGTGCGACACCATGCCACCACCGCCTCGACCGCACCCTCCTCGCCCTCGAACACGCCCTCGACGCGGCCGTCGGCGAGGTTGCGGACCCAGCCGGTGACCCCGAGCGCCGCGGCCTCGCGCGCGCAGCCGTCGCGGAACCACACCCCCTGGACGCGCCCCGAGACCCAGACGTGTCGCCGCGCGACCGCCACGCGCGTGGTCAGACCTGGCAGGCCGGGCAGTAGAAGGTGGAGCGTCCGCCGACTCGCTCGCGCACGATCGGCTGCCGGCAGCGCCGGCAGGTCTCGCCCTCGCGCGCGTACACCTTGTGGTGGTGCTGGTAGTCGCCGGGCTTGCCGAAGAGGTCGACGTACTGCTCGTCGGCGAGCGAGGAGCCGCGGTACTTGACTGCCTCCTGGAGGGTCTCGACGAGCGAGCGGTAGAGCCGCCGCACCTCCTGCGCGGTCAGCGAGTCGCTCATGCGGTCCCACCGCAGCCCCGCACCCCAGAGGATCTCGTCGCTGTAGATGTTGCCGATGCCTGCGAGGAACTTCTGGTCCATCAGCATCGGCTTCAGCTTGGCGTGCTTCTGCGAGACCAGCGCGCCGAACTGCTCCCACGACATCGGCGCGTCTAGGGCGTCGATCCCGAGGTGTGACAGCTCACTCACCTTCGCCAGCGCGTCGACCTCGGTGACGAACATCTCGCCGAACGTGCGGGGGTCGACGAAGCGGAGCTGACCACCCTGCTGGAAGGTGATCACGACGTGGGTGTGCTTGGCGCGCGTCTCGCGCGACGACTTCGCCCGCAACAGCTGCCCGGACATCCCGAGATGGATGATCAGGACCTCGTCGGCGTCGAGCTTGCAGAGGATGTACTTGCCGCGCCGGTCGATGGCCGTGATCTTCTTGCCCTCGAGGCGCGAGATGAACTGCTTGCGATTGTGGTGACGGCGCACGGATCGCATGCCGTCGACCTCGACCGCCTTGATGCGCCGTCCGATCACGTCGCGCTCGAGGTCGCGGCGCAAGACCTCGACCTCCGGCAGCTCAGGCATCGTCACTCACCCCCGCGAGAGGGGCCGACCCGGCGCCGCTCGCCACGAACGTCGAGTCGTGGTCCGACTCGTCTTCGGCTGTCGCCGACCCGCCGACGTCGAGGCGCTCCCAGGCAGCGCGGGCCGCGGCCTGCTCGGCCTGCTTCTTCGAGCGCCCTTCGCCCTCCCCGCGCACCTCGCCGCCGATCGACACGGTCGCGAAGAACTCCTTGGAGTGGTCGGGCCCCTCGGCGCGCACGTGGTAGCGCGGCAGCTGGTCGAAGCGCCGCGCGGCGAGCTCCTGGAGCCGGGTCTTGTAGTCGTGCCCGCCGGGGCCGGCCGCACCCTCGCGGATGCGCGCGCCGAGGAGGCGGAGCACGAGCGCGTCGGCCGCCTCCCAGCCGCCGTCGAGGTAGACGGCGGCGATCACGGCCTCCATCGCGTCGGCGAGGATCGATGCCTTCGTGCGGCCGCCCGACGCGTCCTCGCCCTTGCCGAGGAGGAGCGCGGCGCCGAGATCGATCTCGGCGGCAAGGCTCGCCAGCACCTCGGCGTTGACGACGGACGCCCGCAGCTTGGCGAGCTCGCCCTCGGGCAGGTCGGGGTACTCGGCGAACACGTGATCCGTGACCGAGAGGCCGAGCACCGCGTCGCCGAGGAACTCCAGCCGTTCGTTGGAGTCGGCCTCGGGGTGCTCCGCGCAGTACGAGCGGTGCACGAGCGACCGGTCGAGGTGGTCGCGGTCGCGGAACCGGTGGCCCAGCGCCGTCTGGAGACGGTCGGCCGGGTCGGTGGCGGTCATGCGGCGGTCGCCCCCAGCCGGGCGACGACGTAGTCGGTGGCTTCGCCGACGGTGCGCAGCTCGGCCAGGTCCTCGTCGTCGACGCTGAACCCGACCGTGCGCTCGCCGAGCTCGGCCTCGAGGACCTCGACGAGCTCGATCAGCGCGAGCGAGTCGGCGTCGAGGTCGTCCGCGAAGCGGGCGTCGCGAGTGATGCGCGCCTCGTCGATCTCGAGGATCTCGGCGAGCCGTTCGCGGATGAGCGCCAGGACCTCGTCGGGACCGAACGGCGTCTGCTCGACGTGCGTCTCAGCCGGCATCGGTCACTGCCTCCCGCATCCGCTCGACGACGTTCGCGCGCGCGCAGTCGGCCGCGACCGCCACTGCGTTGACGATCGCTCGCGCCGACGACGCGCCGTGCGAGATCACGGTCATCCCCTTGACGCCGAGAAGGGCCGCGCCACCCGTCACGTCGGGGTCGTACGACTCCGCCAAGCGCAGGAGCTCGGGCATGATCACCTCGGAGGCCCGCCGTGCCTCGTCGGTGGCGCCGAGCACGCCGAACACGAGGCCCGACAGCGCGCGCAGCGCACCCTCCAGGCTCTTGAGCGCGACGTTGCCGGTGAAGCCGTCGGTCACGATCACGTCGACCGTGTCCGCGTGCATGAAGTCGCGGCCTTCGACGTTGCCGACGAAGCCGGGGATCTTCTCGAGCAGCGGGTAGGCCGCCTTGCGCAGCTCGTCGCCCTTTCCGGCTTCCTCGCCGTTGGACAGCAGACCGATGCGAGGCTCGGCGAGCCCCCATCGTGCCCGCGCGTACTCGGATGCCATGGCGGCGTACTGCGCCAGGCGCTCAGGCGCGGGGTCGACCACCGCACCGGCGTCGACCAGCACCTGCGGGTGCTGCCCCGCGACCGGGATCGGCACCGCGATCGCCGGGCTCGGCACGCCCTTGAAGCGCCCCAGGCGCAGCACCGCGGCGGTCGTCACGGCACCGGTGTTGCCGGCGCTCACGACCGCGGCGGCGCGCCCTTCCTTGACCGCCTCGACGGCGCGCACGATCGACGAGTCCTTCTGCTTGCGGACCGCGCTGAGCGGTTCGTCGTCCATCGCGATGACGTCGGCCGCGTCGAGCAGCTCGAGCCCGTGGGGCATCTCGCCCGATGGCAGGAGCGGGACGACGTCGGACTCACGACCGACGAGGAGCACGCCGACGTCGAGCTCGACGACGGCCTGCGCCGCACCCGCGACGATCTCGCTCGGCGCCCGATCGCCGCCCATCGCGTCGACGGCGACCACCACGCGCCCGGGCTCGGGCGGGTTCGAGTCGGTCACCTCACGCTCCCCCGCGGCATCCGACGGGTCGCACGCACGTCGCGACCGGTCAGTCGACCTCGACCGCCTGGCGGCCCTTGTACCAGCCGCACGTCGGGCACACGACGTGCGGCAGCTTCGCGGTGCCGCAGCTCGGACACAGCGAGCGCGCGGGCGCGGCGAGGCGGCGGTTCGCCGAGCGGCGCGAGTGCGTCTTCGACCGGGAGGTCTTGCGCTTCGGGACTGCCATCGTGGTTCCTCTTCTCGGGTTGCGATCTTCGGGTCGCTACAGCTCGAGCTTCTTGAGCTCGGCCCAGCGGGGATCGGTCTCGTCGTCGCCGTCGCCGAGAGGCCGCGCGGGCTCGCAGGGCTCCTCGCACACCGGCGCGAGCGGCAGCTCGAGGAGCAGCGAGTCGCGAGCGAGCTGCTCCAGGTCGATCTCGTGGCCGTCGAGCGGGTACGTCTCGCCCTCGACGGGGTCGGCCTCGTACAGCTCGCCGACGCGGACCGTGAGGTCGCGCTCGATGTCACGCAGGCAGGTGCTGCACTCGGCTCGCCAGCGACCACGCACGTCGCCGCGCACGACGATCCCCTCGGGGACTCGTTCGAGCGTGGCGTCCACGGTCACCGGGCCGACGATCGATGCCGACGTGCCGACGAGCCCCTCGAGCTCGTCCGCGACCGAGACCTCGCGCCGGGTTCCCGGGTGCGCGAGCAGGTCGGCGACGTCGATGCGCAGTCGGGTCATGGCGGGCTTCCGCAACCGGGGCTGCCGGCGGATGCGGGCTCTCGAAGGCGGCGCCCCGGACGGGACGCGCGGCAGCGGACCAGGATACCGCAGCGCCATCAGACCGTTGTGGCGCAAGGGTTTCGTCAGGTCGCGCGGTCGTCCTGGTCGAAGAACGCCCGGTCCTGCTCGTCACCGGCCCGGTCGTCGGCATCGAGGGCGTCGAGGTCGACCTGGAGCCGGTCACGGCCGCGGCGAACGGTCTCGAGCGTCCGGCCGAGCGCCTCCTCGAAGCGCGCCAGCCGGGCGTCGACGTAGTCCTCGGCCTCGTGCCGGAGTCGACGCGCGTCGGCCTCGGCGTCGGCGACGACCTGCTCGGCCGTGCGCCGCGCCTCTCGGGCGATCTCTGTGCGCTCGACCATCCGCTCGGCCTGGACGCGGGCGGCATCGATGATCGCGTCCGCGTCGCGGCGGGCCTGCTCCAGGTACTCGTCGCGCTCCTTGAGCAGCCAGCGGGCCCGGCGCAGCTCCTCGGGCATCGTCGACAGCGCGTCCTCGACGAGCGCGAGCGCCTCGTCCCGGTTGACCAGCACCGACGCCGACATCGGCATCATGCGCGCGGTCTCGACGAGGTCGCGCATGTCGAAGAGCAGGTCCTCGAGTGCGCGCGCCTCGCGCTCGCTCACGGTTCCCGGGACGTGTCGCCGAATCGCTCGGCCAGGCGCTTGGCGACGAGCGGCGGGACCATGCTCGACACGTCGCCACCGAAGCGGGCGACCTCGCGGACGAGGCTCGACGAGAGGAACGAGTACTGCGGGCTCGTCGAGAGGAAGAACGTGTCGATCCCCGACAGGCGCTGGTTCATCTGCGCCATCTGCAGCTCGTAGTCGAAGTCGGACACCGCCCGCAGCCCCTTGACGATCGACTCGGCGCCGTGGTCCTTCGCGAACTCCACGAGCAGGCCCTTGAAGAACTCGATGCGCACGTTGGGGAGGTGCGAGAGCACCTCGGCGAGCATCTCCTGGCGCTCCTCGAGCGTGAAGAGCGACTGGGCCTTCTGCGGGTTGCGGATCACCGCGACGATGACCTCGTCGAAGTGACGGGCCGAGCGCTCGACGATGTCGACGTGGCCGAGGGTCACGGGGTCGAACGATCCCGGGCACAAGGCGGTCGGCACGAACCTCTCCTGTCTCAGCCAGACCTGCGGAGGACGACGACGAGCGTATCGCCGTACCTGCGCTCCCACCCGACGATCCACGGTGCCGGCCAGGGGACGGGCGAAGACTCGGCGGATGCCCGCCGGCGGGCAGCCCGCTCGAGCACGATCCGTCCGTCGACGGCGAGCCACCCGGGGGCGGCGAGCGAGCCGAGCACCTCGAGCGCGACGCCCTCGTCGGCGTCGTAGGGAGGGTCGGCGAGGACGAGGTCGAACGGCGCCTCGGCCGGCGGTCGTCCCCGCAGCGTCGTGCCCACCGCGGCCCGCACGACCCGTGCCCGATCGGTCAGGCGCGCGGACGCGAGGTTGGTCTCGATGGCGTCGACGGCACGGGGGTCGCGGTCGACGAGCACCGCGCGGGCGCCACCCCGAGAGAGCGCCTCGATGCCGAGCGCGCCGCTTCCCGCGAACAGGTCGAGCACTGCCGCGTCGGTCAGGTCACCGAGCGACGAGAAGACGGCCTCGCGCACGCGCCCGGTGGTCGGCCGCGCGCCCTTCGGTGCGACGAGCGGCACGCCCCGCGCCGACCCGGCGACGACGTGCAGGCCTCGTGCCACCCCGTCACTGTCGCGCGCCGCCGCACGCTCGTTCTCGGTGCGCCACCCACCGCCTCGTCGGAACGGTGAACGACAGCTGTTGTCGCTCGGTCTTCCGACGCTGGAGTGGGCAACCCGTGCGGCGGCGTGGGCGTCGGAGCAACATGGTTCGCGTGCGGCGGGTGTCGGTGATCGTGTCGGCGGCGTTGGCGGGAACGGCGCTGGTCGGGGTCCCGGCGGGCCACGGCGCGGCGGCGCAGCCAGGCACCGACGAGCAGCGGGTGGTCCGCGTGCGCGACGTCCGCCTCTCGGCCGGTGACGTCATCGCGTTCGCCGTGCATCCGTCGACCGCGCCCATCGAGGTCACCGCGCAGCGACTCGACCTCGAGGCCTGCCCGGGCACCTGGGACGGCGAGGTCGCCGGTTCGGACGACAGCTCCTGGCCCACTGCCGACGGGTTCACCGAGTGCATCCCGCTCACCGGCGGCCGAGCGGCGCTGCCGAGCGCGGCGCTCGGCGGCGGTTCGATGCACCTGGTCGTCGCGGTCCGCGCCCTCGCGACGAACGAGCGCCCGGGGGTCGTGCGACTCCGCTACGCCGACGTCGACGGGTTCTTGCTGGTGACCCCCGCTCCCGTCGATCCAGGGCAGCGGAGCCCCACGATCGTCGACACGCCCACGACCCGGACCGTGGCCGCCGGCGTGGCGCCGGCGTCGGACGCACCCGACCCCGCGATCGCCGACGTGCGCGTCGCGGTCCGCCAGGGAGGGCGCGCGGTCCGCGCGGGCGCGCCCGACCCCGCGGCACACGACTGGCCCGTGTTCGCCCCCGTTCGCCCGGGACGACCCGTGAGCATCCGCGCCGTGAACGAGGGATCGGCGACCGCGCGCTTCACCATCGGCGTCGACGTGCGCTGATCGCGCTCAGCTCTTGAAGAGGAACTCGACTGCGTCACCGAGGAGGTCGGCGACCTCGTCGCGGAGCTGCGCGTGCTCTGCCAGGTCGGGATCGGCGTCGAGGATCCGCTCGGCCACCGCACGCGCCTCGACCACGATGTCCTCGTCGCGGGGCAGTCGGCCGAGCTTGAGGTCGCTGAAGCCCGACTGACGCTCGCCGAACACCTCACCGGCGCCGCGGATGTCGAGGTCGCGCTCGGCCAGCTCGAACCCGTCGGTCGTCTCCACCATCGCCTCGAGCCGCGCCCGCCCTTCGGGGGTCGACGGGTCGGCGAGCAGGAAGCACCTCGACGCGTGGGCACCGCGACCGATCCGACCGCGCAGCTGGTGGAGCTGGAGGAGCCCGAAGCGGTCGGCGTCCTCGACGACCATCACCGTCGCGTTCGGGACGTCGACGCCGACCTCGACGACCGTCGTGGCGACGAGGACGTCGAGCTCGTGGTCGCGGAACGCGCGCATGACGCCTTCCTTCTCGTCCGAGCGCATCTGGCCGTGGAGCAGTCCCAGCCGGAGCCCCGCGAGGTCCTCGCGCGACAGGCGCTCGTACTCCTCGGTCGCCGCCTTCGCCTGCGTCTTCTCCGAGCCCTCCACGAGTGGGCACACGACGTAGGCCTGGCGGCCGGCCGCGACCTCGGCGCGGAGCACGTCGTAGACCGGGCCGCGCTCCATGTCGGTCGGGCCCACGAGCTCCGTCGTGATCGGCGAGCGCCCGGCGGGCAGCGAGCGCAGCTCGGATCGGTCGAGGTCGCCGTAGATCAGCATCGCGGCGGTGCGCGGGATGGGCGTCGCGGTCATCACGAGCACATCGGGCTCGTCACCCTTCCCGCGCAGCAGGTCGCGCTGCTCGACCCCGAACCGGTGCTGCTCGTCGACGACGACGATCCCGAGGCGAGCGAACTGCACGCCTTCGTAGATCAGCGCGTGCGTGCCCACGAGCACGTCGATCGTCCCCGTTCGGAGTCCCTCGTCGATGCGGCGCCGCTCCGCAGCCGGGGTGCGGTTGGTGAGCAGCGCGATCGCGACCGGTCGCTCCCCGAGGAGGGAGCCCGCCTCGGTGACGGTGAGACCTTCGAGGAGGCGGCGCATCGTCAGCTCGTGCTGCTCGGCCAGCACCTCGGTCGGTGCCATGAACGCGCCCTGGAACCCGCCTTGGACCGCCATGAGCAGCGCGTGCAGCGCGACCACCGTCTTGCCCGAGCCCACCTCACCCTGGAGCAGGCGGTGCATGGGTGCCGGCGCGGCGAGATCGCGCGCGATCTCGGCGATCACCTGCTGCTGATCGCCGGTCAGCGGGAACGGGAGGCCGGCGGCGAACTCGTCGACGAGGTCGCCGACGACGGTGTGCGCGATCCCCCCCTGCTCGCGCTCCAGTGCGCGCTTGCGCGCGACCAGACCGACCTGCATCCGCAGGAACTCGTCGAAGGTGAGACGTCGGCGCGCCGCGTGCGCGTCGTCCAGCGAGTCGGGCCGGTGGATGCTCCAGTACGCGCTGGTGCGGTCGAGCAGCCCGAGCGCCGTCCGCACCTCGTCGTCGAGCGGATCGGCGAACCCCCGCTCCCGGGTCCGCTCCAGCGCGTTCTTGACGAATCGGCGCAGCTGCCAGGTGTGCACGTCGGCCTTGCCGGAAGCCGGGTAGACGGGCACGAGCGCGCCGGTCTCGTCCCCCTCCTGGCCGAGCACGTCGACGACCGGGTTGATCATCTGTCGGCGGCCTCGGTACTGCTCGACACGCCCGAAGAACGCGGCCTCGGTGCCCTCGCGCAGCTGCTTGTTGCGCCAGGGCTGGTTGAAGAACGTCAGCCGCAGGTACGACGTGCCGTCGAACACCTCGATCTCGACCAGCGTGCGCCGTTGGCGGGTGTGGCGGGTCGAGACCTTCTTGACCTCGCCGTAGACGGTCGCCTCCTCGCCGACGACCAGATCGGCGATCTCCTGCACGTGGCGCCGATCGTGGTAGCGGCGCGGGTAGTGCTCGAGCAGGTCGAGCACGGTCGAGATCCCCATCGCCGCGAGACGGTCCGCGAGCGCCTCGCCGACGGTGCGCAGCTCGGTGACGCGCCGCCCTTCCAGCTCGCGCAGCGTGAGCCCGCCCGTCACGGCTCCCGGCTACTCGACGCCGATGAGGAAGGGGTACAGCGGCTGCCCGCCCTCGTGGACCTCGACCTCGACGTGGGGGTGCTCCAGGCCGAGGTGGTCGCGCAGGCGGCTGGCATCGGTCGCGCGCAGGTCGGCACCGAGCAGCACGGTCACGAGCTCGCTGTCGGCGTCGATCAGCCGATCGCAGAGGGCGGTCGCCGCACCGATCGCGCTGTCGGTCGCCTCGCAGATCCCCTCGCGGGTGATCGCGATCCAGTCGCCCTTCTTGATGTCGCCGCACTCGGCCTTGCTGTCGCGCACGGCCTGGGTGACCTCACCTGCGCGCACGCGCTCGGCGGCCTCGCCCATCGCGCCGACGTTGGTCGCGAGGTCTGCGTCGGGGTCGTAGACCACGAGCGCGGCGAGCGCTTCGACGACGGCGTGCGTCGGCACCACACCCACCGTGCGCTCGCTGAGCTCGTCGACCTGCTTGGCCACCGGGACGATGTTCTTGTTGTTCGGGAGCACGACGACGGCGTCGGCCGGCACGCGCTCGACCGCCTCGAGGATCTGTGCGGTCGACGGGTTCATCGACTGGCCACCGGCGACGATCTCGTGGACGCCGACCGCGTGGAGCAGCCGTTGGACGCCTTCGCCGACGCCGACCGCCACCACACCGGTGACGACCTGCTCGGCGGCCCGCACCGGCACCCCGGCGTCGTGGATCGCGGCTTGCACCCACTCCTGCTCCTGGTCCTCGACCTGCTCGAGCAGGTCCGTGACCCTGATGTCGCGCGGTCGACCGGCCTGGATGCCCGACTCGATCGCCGCGCCGATGTCGTTGGTGTGGACGTGGCAGTTCCACAGGCCGTCGCCGCCCACCACCACGATCGAGTCGCCGATCGCGTCCCAGGAGTCCTTGAACGCCGGGATCGTCGCGTCGTCCGCGTCGAGCAGGTACATCACCTCGTAGCGGAGGGACGCGACGTCGTCGCCGCGCTGGTGCGCCTGCACCGCGGCGGGCGTCGCCACGACCTCGGGCTCGGGCACGGGACGCCCGTCGACGACGTGCAGGAACGCGTCGAGCAGGAGGGTGAACCCTCGCCCACCGGCGTCGACGACCCCCGCGTCCTTGAGCACCGGCAGCAGCTCGGGCGTGCGCGCGACCGCTTCGTTGGCCGCGTCGACGGTCCGCTCGAGCAGCGCCTCCAGGTCGCCGGCGCCGTCGGCGTGCGCGCTCTCGGCCGTCTCGGCCGCGGTGCGCACGACGGTGAGGATCGTGCCCTCGACCGGTCGCATCACGGCCTGGTACGCCGCGTCGGACGCCTTGCGCAGCGCTCGCACGACGTCGCCGGGGCCGATCTCGTCGAGGGTCGTGAAGGTGTCGGCGAACCCCCGCAGGACCTGCGAGAGGATCACCCCCGAGTTGCCCCGCGCCCCCATGAGCGAGCCGTGCGCCAGGGCCTTGCACACGTCGTCCATCCGGACGGACCCCGACCCGGCGGCGGCACCGAGCTCCTTGACCACCGACTCGAGCGTGAGCGCCATGTTGGTGCCGGTGTCGCCGTCGGGCACCGGGTACACGTTGAGCCGGTTGAGCTCCTCCTGATGGGCGCGCAGCGCGTCCCGGAAGGTCGCGACGACCTGGACGAGCGCGGCGCCGTCGAGCGCGGTGCGGGCCGACATGTGTCGCGGGATCGTAGCGGCGCCGCGACCACTCGCCTCGGGAACCCGGGACCGCCTCGGCTACGCTGGCTCGATGGCATCGGTGTGTCAGGTCTGTGGCAAGAAGCCGCGCTTCGGCAAGCAGCTCAGCCACTCGCACCGGCGCAGCAGCCGCCGGTGGAACCCCAACGTGCAGAAGGTGCGAGCCGTCGTCGACGGCACGCCCAAGCGCCTGCACGTCTGCACGTCGTGCCTCAAGGCCGGCAAGGTCACCAAGCGGTAGCGACCCGATCCGCATGCAAGGCGTCGTCCGCACCTTCGACCCCCAGACCGGCGAGGGCATCGTCGTCTGCGACACCGACCGCGCCGAGCACGTCCTCGCCGCGGGTGCGCTCGAGGGGTCGCTCTTCCGGATGCTCCGCCAGGGCCAGCGCGTGAACTACGAGCTCGACCCCGAGGGCCGCGCCACCCGCATCCGCATCGGCTCCGAGCCCGACATGGGACTGCCGACGGCACAAGTCTGAGCCCGGCAGGCGTCAGCTCTGAGCGAGCGTCCGCGCCGCAGGTACCCTGCGGCGCAGCGAGCGACGCAGTGAAGGCGAGCCCGACATGGGACTGCCGACCGCCCAGGTCTGAGTCAGCACCACTGCGTCGCTCGCTGCGGCCCGGGGTACCCGGGCCGCGGCCGCTCGCTCCGCCGCTGACGCCCGCCAGAACGGGCGGGAGCCCGAGCCGAGGGCTCAGGCGTCCTTGCGGATCACGCTCCAGGCGAACAGCAGGATCGTGGCGCCGATGAACGCGACCAGGATCGAGTAGAGGCTGAAGTCGTCGATCCCCTCGCCCCCGGCGGCCGAGAAGATCAGCCCGCCGAGCAGCCCGCCGAGGATGCCCACGATCATCGTGCCGAGGCAGCCCGGCCGGTCCTGACCGGTCACGAGCTTCGCCAGCACGCCCGCGATCAGCCCGACCACGATCCATCCGATGACGCCCATCGCCCGACACCTTAGGTGGGCACCACCGGAGCGGGTTCGGTCGCCCGATGGCCGCGTCGGTAGGATTCGGACGCTGTGTCTCTCCTGACAGAAGCCCCCACGAAGCACCCCCGCCTCCTGGCCTGGGTGCAGGACATGGTCGAGCTCTGCCAGCCGGAGGCGGTCCACTGGCTCGACGGCTCGGACGAGGAGCACGAGCTGCTCTGCAAGCAGCTCGTCGAGGCGGGCACGTTCACCGAGCTCTCCGACGCCAAGAAGCCGGGCTCGTACTGGGCGACCACCGACCCGAGCGACGTCGCCCGGGTCGAGGACCGCACGTTCATCTGCTCCGAGCGCGAGAGCGACGCCGGCCCCACCAACAACTGGATGGATCCGGCCGAGATGCGCGCCAAGCTCGCCGACCTCTACGCCGGCTGCATGCGCGGGCGCACGATGTACGTGATCCCGTTCTCGATGGGCCCGCTCGGCTCCCCCCTCTCGTACATCGGTGTCGAGCTCACCGACTCGCCCTACGTCGCGGTGAGCATGCGGGTGATGACCCGGGCGGGGTCGGCGGCACTCGACGTGCTCGGCGACGACGGCGACTTCGTCCCCTGCGTCCACTCGCTCGGCGCCCCGCTCGAGCCGGGCGAGGCCGACTCCGAGTGGCCCTGCAACCCCGACGAGAAGTGGATCGTGCACTTCCCCGAGACCCGCGAGATCTGGTCGTACGGCTCGGGCTACGGCGGCAACGCGCTGCTCGGCAAGAAGTGCTTCGCCCTGCGCATCGCCTCGGTGATCGCCCGCGACGAGGGCTGGCTCGCCGAGCACATGCTCATCCTGAAGCTCACCTCGCCGAAGGGCCGCGTGCACTACCTCGCGGCCGCGTTCCCCTCTGCGTGCGGCAAGACCAACCTGGCGATGCTCATCCCGACCATCCCGGGCTGGAAGGCCGAGTGCGTCGGTGACGACATCTGCTGGATGAAGCTGCACGACGACGGTCGCCTCTACGCGATCAACCCCGAGAACGGGTTCTTCGGAGTCGCACCCGGCACGAACCACGAGACCAACCCCAACGCCATGCACACCGTCGAGGCGAACACGGTGTTCACCAACACCGCGCTCACCGACGACGGCGACGTCTGGTGGGAGGGGATGGGCGACCCGCCCGCCCACCTCACCGACTGGCACCGCAACGACTGGACACCCGACTCCGACGGCCCGGCCGCGCACCCCAACGCCCGGTTCTGCGTCTCCCTCACCCAGTGCCCGGTCCTCGCCGACGAGTACGACGACCCACGGGGCGTGCCGATCTCGGCGTTCCTGTTCGGTGGGCGCCGGGCCACGACCGTGCCGCTCGTCTCGGAGTCGCGCGACTGGCAGCACGGCGTGTTCACCGCGTCGGTGATGGGCTCGGAGAAGACGGCCGCCGCCTTCGGCGGTCTCGGTGAGCTGCGCCGCGACCCGTTCGCGATGCTCCCCTTCTGCGGCTACCACATGGGCGACTACTTCGCGCACTGGCTGTCGATGACCGATCGCACCGACGCGTCGAAGCTGCCCCGGATCTTCAGCGTCAACTGGTTCCGCAAGGACGACGACGGCAAGTTCCTCTGGCCCGGCTTCGGTGACAACGCTCGCGTGCTCGACTGGATCTGTCGCCGGCTCGAGGGCGACGCCGACGGTGTCGAGACGCCGATCGGCACGGTCCCCCGCGTCGACGACCTCGACCTCGACGGCCTGAGCGACGACGACCGGGAGAAGGCCGCGGCCGCGCTCGCGGTCGACGTCGAGGAGTGGAAGCGCGAGCTGCCCACGATGCACGAGCACTTCGACAGCTTCGGCGACAAGCTCCCCGACCGCCTCCGCGACGAGCTCTCCGCGCTCGAGCAGCGGCTCGGCTGACTCGGTCAGCCCCGGACCTCGCCGCCCCCCGGCAACTACCCTCCTCTCCACGCGGCTGTCCGCGATGCACGCGGCTCCGTCACGGGTTGACCAGGAGGGACGCCCATGGCCATCAGCGCCTACGTGCTCATCCAGACCGAGGTCGGCAAGGCCGCTCAGGTCGCGCAGGCGACCCGCGCGATCGACGGGGTCGTCGCCGCCGACGACGTGACCGGCCCCTACGACGTGATCGTGCGCACCGAGGCGCCGAGCCTCGACGACCTCGGCCGGATGGTCGTGTCGCAGATCCAGGCGGTGGAGGGCATCACCCGCACCTTCACCTGCCCGGTCGTCAACCTGTAGATCTCGGTCGCTCCTCACCATTGGGTCGCTCGCTGCGGAGCGGGATACCCGCTCCGCAGCCGCTCGCTCCCCTGCTGACGCCCGCCGGACCTTCGGTCACGCGTCGCGCTGGCGGCCGGCGCGTCGGGTGCGGCGCTCGTGGCGAGCGCGGGCGAGCCCGATCAACCGGTCGAGCAGCTCGCCGAACGACACCCCCGACGCCTCCCACAGCCGCGGGTACATCGAGATCTGGGTGAAGCCGGGGATGGTGTTCACCTCGTTCACCAGGAACCCGCGGCCGGGCTCACCGCCGGCACGCGTCTCCTCGAACAGGAAGTCGACCCGAGCCATCGCCTCGCCGCGGCACGACTCGAACGCACGCACGGCGAGGGCACGCACGTCGGCGCGCTGATCGTCGGTGAGCGGCGCCGGCACGAGCAGCTGGGCGTCGTCGGCCTCGTACTTGTCGGCGTACGAGTAGAACTCCGCGCCCGGGACGATCTCACCCGGCACGGACGCGAGCGGGGGGTCGTCGCCGAGGATGCCGACCTCGATCTCGCGACCGACGATCGCCTGCTCGACGAGGATCCACTCGTCGAAGCCGAGCGCGGCGTCGATCGCCTCGACCAGAGCGGCGCGATCCGCCGCCTTCGAGACGCCGACCGACGAGCCCAGGTTCGCGGGCTTGACGAAGCACGGGTAGCCGAGCTCGGTCTCGACGTCCGCGACGAACGCGTCGACGTCGTGACCATCGCGGAACGCGAGCCACGGGGCCACCGGCAGGCCGTCGGCGGCGAACGCGCGCTTCATCATCACCTTGTCCATCGCGACGGCGGATCCGACCACGCCGGCGCCGACGTAGGGGACCCCCGCGAGCTCGAACAGCCCCTGCACGGTGCCGTCCTCGCCGTAGGGACCGTGGAGGAGCGGGATCACGACGTCGAAGCCCGCGCTCGCGACCGCTCCGCTGTCGTCGAGCGGCACGAGCCGGTTGTCGCCCGGCTCGGGCAGCTCCGCGACGGGCGCGCCTTCGACTTCGAACGCGACCGGCAACCCCTCGCGTCCGGCGGCGAGCAGCTCACGCGCGTCGCCCGAGAGCAGCCAGCGACCCTCCTTGGTGATCGCGACCGGGACGATGTCGTAGCGGTCGGGGTCGAGCGCCCGCGCCACCGCCACGGCGCTGACGCGCGACACGTCGTGCTCGGCGGACCGCCCCCCGAACAGCAGCAGCACCCGGATCCGCTCGCTCATCTCGGCCCTGTCAGACCTGGAGCACGGCCCGGATGCCGAGCCCCATCAGGAACAGTCCCGCGAGCCCGTAGAGCATCTCCCGCCGACCCCGCATCTGAGCCCGGAACTGGTACGCGAGCCCCACCGTCAAGAACGCGAGGAACCCGTAGAAGATGTGGAAGCGGGGCGCCACGTAGTCCTCGCTCGCGATGAGGATCACCCCCACGACCACCTGGAGCATCATCGTCGCCTCGGCGACGAACGTCGCGATCCACAGCCAGCGCCCGCGCACCGCCTCCACCTGCCAGGCGAGGAGTGCGGCGAGCCCGACCAGGCCGTTGGCCACGATCGCGACGTAGCCGAACCACGCGTGGAAGCTCCGCAGGGACTCCACCGGCTGCGGTCAGGGCGCGGCGTGCCACGCGACGTCGCACGCGGGGACCGTGGTGGCGATGATGCGCCCGACGCTCATGTGGATGCTCCTGGTCGACGCGCCCGCACGCTCGGCGACGGGCCTCCGGCGACGTTTCTAGCCCTCGGCTCGCGGAGTTCTCCGAACGGGTCCCCGCGTCTTGAGATCGATGCTCCGAGGCGTATCCTCGCGAAGGAGGCGACCGCGTGTCGCCCTCCGCTCGGTCGTGGCGCCCCGCACGCGTCACGGCTGGGTCGCCGGGCGCGGCGGCGGGCCGACCCTGCCCCGGCCTGCCGCCCCCCGGCCTTCTTCATTGGGCTCGCTCGCTGCGGCCGGGGATACCCCGGCCGCGGGCGCTCGCTCGCCGCTCGGGCCTTTCCCGTTTGACTGGGTCACCGTTGGCTCGCTGCGGCCGGGGATACCCCGGCCACGGGCGCTCGCTCGCCGCCCGGGGCTTCACCGTTTGACTCGGTCACCGTTGGCTCGCTGCCCGGCGGGCGACGCAGCGGTCGGGGTCTGGCGGGCGTCAGCAGCGGAGCGAGCGGCCGCGCCGCAGGTACCCTGCGGCGCAGCGAGCGACGCAGTGCTACTGATCCCGGAGGAAGCGCTCGATCTCGGCCGCGATGGCGTCGCCGGAGACCTCCTCGGCGGTCTGGTCCTCGATGGCCTGCACGAGGTCGGCGATCTCGGGCCGCTCGGCCACGCCTTCGTCGACCTTCTCCCGGTAGCGATCGACCTGCTCGTCGAGGCCCCGCAGGTCGAGCTGGAGCGCCGCGAGCTCGCGCAGCCGCTCGAGCAGCGCGCGCACGGCCGGCGGCGACGGGTTGCCCGACACGTAGTGCGGTACCTGGGCCCAGAGGCCGACGGCCGGGATCCCGGCCTTGCCCAGCTCGTGCTGCACGACGGTCTGCGCGCCGGTGGGACCCTCGTAGTCGGTGCGGATGGCGCCGATCTCCTGCGCGAGCGAGCGCGCGCTCGCGGTGGCGAGCACCTCGACCGGCAGTCGGTGCGAGACCGCGGCCGGCATGCCACCCATCGTGAACGCCTGCGCGACGTCGAGCCGGGCGGCGAGGTCGACGAGGTCGCGCGCGAACGTCGGCCAGCGCAGCGACGGCTCCGGTCCCGACGCCACGACGACGTCACGACCGGCACGACCGGCGGTGAGCGCGACCTTGGGCCACGACACGTGCCGGGTCGCGCCGTCGACGAGCTCGACCGTCGGTCGCGTCTGCTGGAGGTCGACCAGGTCGTCGAGCGCGTAGGCGCCGAACTCGCGGCTGCCCTCGAGCTGCGACGCGAGGGTCGCAGCGGCGAGCTCGCCGGCATCGCCCGCGTCGACCCAGCCGGTGAGCGACACGACCAGCACCGTGTCGCGCAGCTTCGGCCACGTCTCGACGTCGAGCATCGTCCAACCGTACCGGGCGTCGATCGGGGCTCCGGGGTCGACGGCGCCCCGCCACGCGGTGCGAGCGCCGTAGTCTTCGGCCGTGCGATTCGGCGTGCACACGGGGCTCCAGAACTGCGAGACCGACGAGCTGCGGGCGCTCTGGCGGCGCATCGAGGAGCTCGGGTTCGAGTGGATCTCGATCTGGGACCACTTCTACGCCGCCGACGCCACGGTCAGGGACGGGCGGATCGAGTCGGGATCGGTGTGCCTCGAAGCGGTGGCCGCCCACGCGGCGCTCGCCTGCGAGACCGACTCCGTGCGCTGCGGCAGCCTCGTGTACTCGGTCGGGTACCGCCACCCCGCCGTGCTCGCGAACGCCATCGCGACGATCGACCACCTCTCGCACGGCCGGGCCGACCTCGGGCTCGGGGCCGGCTGGCACGAGGCCGAGTACGCCGCCTACGGCATCGACTTCCCCTCCGCCGGCGTGCGCCTCCGCCAGCTCGACGAGGCGATCCAGTGCGTTCGCCTCCTGCTGACCGAAGAGGTCGCCGACTTCGACGGCGAGCACTTCCGCCTCGTCGAGGCGCGCTGCGACCCCAAGCCGCTCCAGGAGCGCCTCCCGGTGTGGATCGGCGGTGCCGGCGAGAAGGTGACGCTCCGGATCGCAGCGCAGCACGCCGACGGCTGGAACGTGCCCTTCCTCGCACCCGACGTCTACCGACACAAGGCGGAGGTCCTCGCCGGCCACTGTGCCGACGTCGGGCGCGACCCGTCGACCATCATGCGCTCCGTGAACCTGACGACCGCGTCCGACGAGGACGAGCTCCGCGAGCGGTTCGGCGGCATGGCGGACTGGATCGGTCGCAGCGCGCTCATGGGGAACCCACAGCAGATGGTCGACCGCATCGAGGAGTACCGGGCGGCCGGCGCGGACGGCATCAACCTCGCGCTGCGTGCGCCTTTCGACCTCGCCGGGCTGGAGCGCTTCGCCGCCGACGTCCGGCCCCTGGTGACGTGAGCCCACGGCGAGGGCGCCGCCGCGCCACGGTCCTCGCGATCGCGCTCGTCGCTGCCGGTGCGAGCGCGCTGTCCGTCGTTCCCGCGGGGGCCGGTGGCGACGACGACGCCTGGGCTCCCCTGCTGGCCCGCGTCCCCGACACCGCGCGGTACCGGGAGCTCGTGCTCGTCAGCGACTACGAGGCCGCCGAGGAGGACGTGGACGTCGAGTCGGGCGGCGATGCCCGAGAGAGGCTCGCGAGCCTGACCCTCGAGGGCGGCATGTCTCCCAGCGAGCTCGTGCAGACCCTCGGCCGCGACGAGGACGCGCTGCGCGACGAGCTCGGCATCCCGGTGACCGGGATCGACCGTGAGCTCACGGCCGGGAACCCGCCCGACGCCATCCTGGTGCTCGACGGCGACGTCGACGGTGACCGGATCGAGTCGGCAACCGCGGACGACGACGTGTGGAGCGACCTGCGCGACGAGCGCAGCCACGCCGGGCAGGACTACTACGCGTGGGACGGCGAGAAGCTCCATCCCGATCGCATCACGCCGGTGCGGCGCATCGGTCGGGGCGGCCGGCTCGCGGTCGACCCTCCGCTGGCCGTGTGGACCAACACCGATCGGGCGATGGAGGCCTCGCTCGAGGCGAGCGGGGGTGACGAGCGCTCGCTCGCCGACGACCGCGAGCTGATGGCGGTCGTCGAGGCGGTGCGCGACGAGGACGCGTTCACGATGGTGCTGACCGACGAGGCGCCGGCGCCCGGCGCCGACACCGGCGGGCCGGAGCCGCTCCTGACCCCGACGATCATCGCCCTCGGCGCCACCGCCGACGACGGTGATGCGGGCATGGTCGTCGTGCTGCGCCAGGACTCTGCCGCCGACGCCGAGGAGAACGCGACCCGGCTGCGGGCCATCGCCGAGGAGGGCACCAGCGACGGCACCCGCCAGCCGTGGAACGAGCTCCTCACGGTCGACGAGATCGAGACCGACGGCGACCTCGTGATCGCCACCTTCGACGTCGAGTCGCCGGGTCTCTGGCTCAAGGTCGTCCTGACCCGCGACTCGCTGCTCGCGACCGCTCCCTAGCCGCGCCGATCCGCGGCCTCGCTAGGTGGTGGTGGCGGCGCCGCCGCGCCCGCGGTCCTTCCGGGGACCGAAGGCGTGCTCGAAGTCGACCGCCGCGAACGCCGCCGGCGCGCGCCCGTCGACCGCGTAGCGGTAGAGCGCGGTGCGGTAGATGCCGCTCATGGCCGCGATGACGACGGCCACGATGGCGAGCCAGATCGCGCCGACGATGCCGATCGCGACGGCGGCGGCGACGCTCCCGGTCGCGACCCCGATCGCGATGATCGCGATGCCGGGCAGCGCGACGACCAGGCCGAGGAGCCCGAAGCCGATCTGGGCGACGATGTTCTCCCCCCAGGTCTGCTTCAGCAGCGTGCCGGAGCGCTTGAGCGCGTTCCACGGGCCGAGGTCCTCGAGCATGATGATCGGGATCGTCAGGAAGGTCACGACGGCCCACGCCGCCCCGAGGAGGCCGGCGATGATCTGACCGAGCGGGCCGAGACGGTCCTCGATGGCCTGGATGATCATCGACACGGTCGCCTGGACGATGGCCCACGGCAGCAGGCGGTGCAGCTTCGCGTTGGCGGACGCGAACGACGCGCCGAGGGTCGTCGGTCGGCCCTCGAGCACCTCGTTGGCGCCCGCGACGAGCGCGGCCGTGAAGTAGGTGGTGACGAACGCCAGAACGATGTACCCGACGACGATGAACACGTAGCCGATCGCCTCGAGCGACTCCTGGCCGTCCGTCGTGTCGACGCCGGTCAGGCCGACGAGCGCCGCGAACACGCCGAGCACGGCCAGGGTCACGATCCCCGAGATGACGGGGAACGCAGCGAGCGTCTTGTCGGAGCGCAGGACCCCCCACGAGATCTTGCCGAGCTCCCAGGAACGACGGATTCGACCCATGGGCGGCAGTATCGCATCACCAGCACCCTTCCCCCGTGCGCCCCCGGGGCGGGAGCGTGCCGCGCAGTCCCGCCGGACGGTCGCGGGCCGCCGTGGGAGGCTGGCCGGCGGTGGCGGACGACGCGCACGATCGAGGCCGGGCGTGGGCACGGGCGCCGGGACGGGTGAACCTGATCGGCGACCACACCGACTATGCCGAGGGCTTCGTCCTGCCGATGGCGATCGACCGCGCCTGCACGGTGACCGTGGCGCCCGGCGACGACGGACTCGTGCGCGCCTGCTCGGCAGAGCTCGACGGGGTCGCGGAGGTCCCGACCGACGGGCGGGGTGACGCCCGCGCCGCCGAGCCTCCATGGGGCCGGTTCGTCGCCGGGGCGGTGCGGGCGGTGACCGATCGCGGGGCCGTCGTGCCGCCGCTCGAGCTCTCGATCACGTCGACGGTGCCCGACGGGTCGGGGCTCTCGTCGAGCTCCGCGCTCTCCGTCTCGCTCGTGCTCGCGCTCGCCGATGCGTCGAGCACCACGCTCGCACCCGACGACCTCGCGATCACCGCACTCGACGCCGAGGTCCGGGCCACGGGCGTCCCGGGCGGACTGATGGACCAGCTCGCCGCCGTCCACGGAGTCGCCGGGCACGCGCTGCTCATCGACTGCCGCGACCTCACGATCGAGCCGATCGCGCTGCCGGACGAGCTCGCGGTGCTCGTGGCCCACTCGGGTGTGCCACGGACCCTCGCCGGCTCGGAGTACGCGGACCGCCGCGCGGCGACCGACAAGGCCGCCGCCCGGCTCGGTCTGCGGTCGTTGCGCGACGCCACCGCCGCACAGGTCGCGAACGACCCTCGCGCTCGCCACGTCGTCAGCGAGAACGAGCGGGTGCTCGCCTTCGCCGACGCGGTGCGCGCGGGCGACCTCACCGCGCTCGGCCCGTTGCTGCTCGCGAGCCACGCGAGCCTGCGCCTCGACTTCGAGGTCTCGACGCCCGAGCTCGACGCCCTCGTCGCGGCGTTCGTCGACGCCGGCGCGCTCGGCGCCCGGCTCACCGGTGCGGGGTTCGGAGGCTGCGTCGTCGCGCTCGCCTGGCGCGATCGCGCGGCGAGCGTGAGCGATCGGGTCGTCGAGGGCTATCGAGCGCGCACCGGTCGCACGACGGCACCGTTCGAGGTGCGCGCCGCAGCCGGCGCTACATCTTCTCGAGGAGCTGGGCCTTCTTCTGCTCGAACTCCTCGGGCGTGATGTGCCCCTTGTCGCGCAGCGCCGCGAGCGCCTCGATCTGCTCGGGCACGGTCTGGCCACCCTTCCCGCCCCCGCCCTGGTCGGCCATCGCCTTGGCGACGGCAGCACCGACGGCATCGGCGCCCCGACCCGCGTCGCGGGTCGCGTCGTTCTCCATCTGCCGATAGATCTCCTGCTGCACGCCGTCGGGGTGACGGACGTTCTCGAACACCGTCGTGCCCTCGTCACCGGCCGACTGGATGTCGAGGTCGCCCGCGCCGATCATCCGATCCCAGATGCCCTGGTGGAAGTTGATGTTGTTGATCCGGTCGAGCGGGATCTCCACGCCGTGGCGGGCCAGCACACCCGTGCGGTAGACGACGCGCTGGTCGGTGACGACGAAGTACGTGCGCAGCCACTCGAGCAGCTTCACGCCGAGCCACACGGCCCAGATGATCGTCAGCACGCCGAGCACGCCGCGCGAGATGTCGCGACCGGTGCCGTCGTCGAGGCGGAACGAGGCGATCCAGAGGATCAGCAGCGGGATCCCCGTGAGGATGTGCTTCGAGAAGTACCACCAGTGCGGGCGCAGGTCGAGCGCGAGGTTCTCCCGCGGGTTGAGCAGGTTCTTGGGGTACGGCATGGCGGGGAAGCCTAGGTCCCGCCGAGGACACGGTCGAGGTAGTCGTTGGTGAAGCGCCGCTCGGGATCGAGGCGCGCGCGCAGCCGGGCGAAGCGGTCCCACTCCGGGTAACGAGGAGCGAGGGTCGCCGCGCTCTGGCGATGCAGCTTGCCCCAGTGCGGACGCCCCTCGTAGCGGTCCATGATCGCCTCGACGCCGTCGAAGTAGCGCTCGTGGTCGGCCCCCCGGGCCATGTGCACCGCGATGTAGCAGGTGTCGCGCCCGTTGGCGGTGCTGAGCGGGATGTCGTCGGCTGCCGTGAAGCGGACCTCGACCGGGAAGCTCACGCGCAGCCCCTCGGCATCGATCAGGTCGCGGACCGCGACGAGGGCTTCGGCCGCGTGCGCGCGGGGGATCGCGTACTCCATCTCGACGAACCGCAGCAGGCGGGTGCTGATGAGGATGCGGTCGCTGCGATCGACGCGCCGCGACGAGCCCACCGTGCCCGCGACGACCCGGGCGATGCGAGGGACCGCTTCGGGTCGAAGCCGACCGGCAGCCACGAGGGCGCCGAAGAAGTAGTTGGGGTAGAAGACCTCGGCTCGCCACCGCTTGTACGCGCTCTTGGGGCGGGGCGCGTCGTCGGTGCGGTCGTTGCAGAGCAGCGAGCAGGTCTCGGTGTGCGGGAGCCAGTAGAGCTCGAAGTGGTCGTGCCCGTCGGCGAGGTCGTCGAGCTCGTCGACCACTTCGCCGAGGTGGCCCGCGCGCTCGACGTGACGCAACGTGAACGCGGGGACGCAGGCGAGCGTGAGCTTCGTCACCACGCCGAGCGCGCCGAGGCCCACACGTGCGCAGTGGAAGACCTCGGGCTCCTCGTCCGGCGAGCACGAGAGGACCTCGCCGTCGCCGGTGACCAGCTCCATCCCGCGGATGAAGGTCGCGAGCCCACCGAGGCGGGCCCCGGTGCCGTGGGTAGCCGTCGACGTCGCGCCCGCGAGGGTCTGGCGATCGATGTCGCCCAGGTTGCGCAGCGCGAGGCCCCGGGCCGCCAGCTCCTGGTTGAGCGCACGGATCGTGATGCCGGCCTCGACCGTGACCGTCAGTGCGTCGCGGTCGACGTCCACGACCCGGTCGAGCGCGTCGATCGAGAGCAACCGCCCGTCGGTGCACGCCGCGTCGGTGAACGAGTGCCCGCTGCCCACCACCTTGACGGTCTGCCCGGCGACGCGGGCACGGCCGACCGCCTCGACGATCTCGAGGACCGAGCGGGGCTCCTCGATCGCCGCCGGCGAGCACTCCTGGTTGCGCGCCCAGTTGCGCCAGACGTTGCGATCGGGCATCACGCCTCTCCGATCCGACACGATGCGCGGCTCACGCCCAGCCGAGCTCGTGCAAGCGGTCGTCGTCGATCCCGAAGTAGTGACCGACCTCGTGCAGGACGGTGACCCGGACCTCTTCCGCGAGGTCGGCCTCGTCGCGGGCACGCTCGCAGAGCGGACCACGGAAGATCGTGATCCGATCGGGCATGACGGCGCCGTACGTGATCGGGTCGCGCGCGGTCAACGGGATGCCCTCGTAGAGCCCGAGCAGCGTCCCGCCGCGCCCGTCGAGCTGCTCGCGCGTCGGCCAGTCCTCGACGATCACCGCGACGTTCTCCATCTCGAGCGCGAGCTCATCCGGGAGCTCGTCGAGCGCGTCGGCGACGAGATCTTCGAAGCGCGCACGCGACACCAACATGGCTCCCATGGTCGCGCTCCCTCGCCCGCACGGTCGGTGCGGCCGCACCTCGACCGCTGAACGGACGGTAACGCGCGCTCGAAAATCTCCTTGACCCGGAGCGGCCGCGTCCGTAGGGTCGGCGGTGCCGACGAGGAACCGGCACGGGACCACGGCGAACCGACGGGCGACCGGAGGGGCGCCGGGGAAGACGGGTCGGAGCCTCGGAGGTCGGAGGAAGGGACGTCTTCGGACGACCCGGACGCCGGAGTCGGATCGACGAGGCTCGGGTTTCCCGACCCGAGACGAGGAACCGGCGACGGTCGCACCCTCACGGGTGTGTGCGACGCCGAGAGAGATGCGACTCGAACGGGAACGGGCCCCGAGGAGTCCGGATCGCTTCGGCGTGATGGCTACTCGGGGCCCGACCTTTTTCATTGGGCTCGCTCGCTGCGGCCGGGGGTACCCCGGCCGCGGGCGCTCGCTCGCCGCGCGGGGCTCCACCGTTTGACTCGGTCACCTCCGGCTCGCTGCGGGCCGCGAGCATCCGCGTGACTGTCACACCCGGTCCGTACCCTCGCCGGATGGACGGTGCCGGTGCCGAGCGGCTCGGGGAGGAGCTGCTGGGCGACCTCGACGAGACCCAGCGCGAGGCGGTGGTCTGCGACGACCAGCCCCTGGCGATCCTGGCCGGGCCGGGGGCGGGCAAGACCCGGGTCCTCACCCGGCGGATCGCCTGGCGGGTCGCGACCGGTCGGGCCGAGGCGGGCAAGGTCCTCGCGGTCACCTTCACGCGGAAGGCCGCCGGCGAGCTGACCAGCCGGCTGCGCGCGCTCGGGATCACGGGCGACGACCGGGCCGGCGTGCGCGCGGGCACGCTGCACTCGATCGCGCTGGCCCAGCTCCGGCGCCGCGCGGCCGAGCGCGACCAGGCGATGCCCGGGCTGCTCGAGCGCAAGGCTCGGCTGCTCGTCCCCCTCGTCGCCGGCCGCGGGCGGCGCGGCCCCGAGACCACCTCGATCGCGGCCGACGTGGCGGGCGAGATCGAGTGGGCCAAGGCCCGACTGCTCCCCCCCGACCAGTACGCGGCCGCGGCCCAGCTCATGGGGCGCGACCCCTCACCGGGGATCGACGCCGTCGCCGACCTGTACGGCCGCTACGAGCAGGCTCGCCGCCGCGCCCGCCTGGTCGACTTCGACGACCTGCTGTGGTGGTGCGGCGACGCGCTCGAGCACGACGAGGAGTTCGCGGCCCAGCAGCGCTGGCGCGTGCGCCACCTGTTCGTCGACGAGTTCCAGGACGTGAGCCCAGCCCAGCTGCGGCTGGTCCGCGGCTGGCTCGGTGATCGCCTCGACCTCACCGTCGTCGGCGATCCCGACCAGGCGATCTTCTCGTTCACCGGCGCCGACCCCACCGGCCTCACCGACTTCGCCCGGACGTTCGCCGGCGCGCGCGTGCTGCGCCTCGATCGCAACTACCGGTCGACGCCCGAGATCGTCGCCACTGCCGAGGCGCTGCTCGCCGACGGCGGCCGACGCCGTCCCGCGCGCGTCGCCGTGCGGGGCGAGGGGTCGCCGCCCCGCGTGACCGACTACGACACCGAGCGAGACGAGGCCGAGGGCGTGGCCCGCGCCATCCGTGCCGCGCGGACGCCCGGGATGCCGTGGTCCGCCTTCGCGGTGCTCTACCGCATCAACGCGCAGTCCGCTGCGTTCGAGGCGGCGTTCGCCGCCGCGGGCATCCCGTTCCGCGTGCGGGGCGACGGACGGTTCCTCGACCGACCCGCGGTGCGCGCCGCGCTCGACCGGCTGCGAGCCGCCGCCGCGGCGGCACCCGGTGCCTCGCTCGCGGCGCACCTGGCCGACCTCGATCTCGAGGGCACCGCGACCGACCCCGCGTCCGTCGACGAGCCCCCGTCGGCTCCCACGCCCTCCGACGCCGACCCGAGCGCCGCGGTCGGCAGCGACCGGGCCCAGCACACCGCGGCGCTCGTGCGCCTCGGCCGCGACTACCTCGGTGCCGATCCGGAGGGCTCCGTCGACGGCTTCGTCGCCTGGCTCGGCACGGCCCTTCGCAACGAGGAGCCCACGATCGACGCCGACGCGGTCGAGCTGCTCACCTTCCACCGCGCGAAGGGCCTCGAGTTCCACACCGTCCACGTCACCGGGCTCGAGCGCGGCCTCGTGCCGATCGCCCGCGCAGAGACCCCCGCCGAGCGGGCCGAGGAGCGCCGGCTCCTCTACGTCGCGCTGACCCGGGCCGAGGAGCGGCTCGAGCTGTCGTGGGCGCGGCGGCGCACGCTGGGCGCACGAGAGGTGAACCGGGTCGCCAGCCCGTGGCTCGACCCGATCGAGCGCGCCGGTCGACCCGCGGCCGACGTCGCCGAGCGCGACGGGCGCAAGCCCGAAGCGGCTCGCGTCGCGCTCGACCGCGCCCGCGACCGCGTGAGCCGCGCCGGCGGCGACGAGTCCGACGTCGACGAGGCCCTGATGGCCGCCCTCGTCGACTGGCGGCGTCGGCTGGCCCGCTCCGCCGCGGTGCCCGCCTACGTCATCTTCCACGACCGCACCTTGCGGGCGATCGCGAGCACCCGGCCGCTCACCCGGTCGGCGCTGCTCGGCATCGACGGGATCGGGCCGGTGAAGTCGTCCCGCTACGGCGACGACGTGCTCGCCATCGTGCGCGAGCACACCGAAGGGCCCGCCCTCGCGTCGGCCTGACGCCGCTACCGTCGCTCGCATGCACCACTTCGACGACACCGCGGCACGTGCGGCCAGGGTCTGCCTCGACTACGCACTCGAGCGGCTCCGCCTCGACCCGGCACCCCTCGACGGGCCCGTCCCTCCCGCCGAGCTGCGCGCCCGGGCCGGGACCACCATCACCGCGACCGGCGCACCGCCCGAGGACGTGCTCGCGCTCTTCGCGGACGTGCTGGCCCCCGCGTGCCTCTCGACCGACAGCCCTCGCTACCTCGCGTTCATCCCCGCCGCACCCACGAAGACCGCGCTCGTGTTCGACACCGTGGTCGCGGCGTCGTCGGTGTGCGCCACGTCGTGGCTCGAGGCCGCCGGCGCCGTCTACGCGGAGAACGAGGTGCTCGACGTGCTCGCCGGCGTGGCAGGGATGCCCGAGGGAGCCGGCGGGTGCTTCGTCGCGGGCGGGTCGGCCGGCAACCTCTCGGCCTTGTTCGCGGCGCGCGAGCACGCGGCACGTGAGCGAGGTGGACGCCCGGCGCGCTGGCGCGTCGCCGTGGGCGAGTCCGCCCACTCCTCGGTGGCGAGCACGCTCCGGATCCTCGACTGCGATCCGCTGTCGGTCGCGACCGGACCCGACGACCGGCTCACCGGCGACGCCCTCGCGGCCGCCCTCGCGGCCGATCCCGACCCCTCCTCCGTCTTCGCGGTCGTCGCGACGGCCGGGACGACCAACGCAGGGATCGTGGACGACCTGGCGGGCGTGGCCGCGGTGGCGAGCGAGCACCGGCTGTGGTTCCACGTCGACGCCGCCTACGGCGGCGCGGCGCTGTTCGCCCCCAGCGTGCGCGAGCGGTTCGTCGGCGTCGAGGCCGCGGACTCGATCGTCGTCGATCCTCACAAGTGGCTGTTCGCGCCGTTCGACTGCTGCGCGCTGCTGTACCGCGATCCGGCCCGGGCCCGAGCCGCACACGCGCAGCAGGCCTCGTACCTCGACCCGATGCGCTCCGACGACGACGCGGATCAGGGCTGGAACCCGGCCGACTACGCGTATCACCTGAGTCGGCGGGCCCGGGGCCTCCCGATCTGGTACTCCCTCGCCGTGCACGGCACCGACGCCTACCGCGACGCCGTCGAGACCGTCCTCGCGACGACCCGGGCCGCCGCGCGCCGCATCGACGCCGCGCCGCACGTCGAGCTGGTCGCCGAGCCCGAGCTGTCGGTCGTGCTCTTCCGGCGGTCGGGGTGGCACGACGACGACTACCACGAGTGGTCGCGCCGCCTCCTCGACGAGCAGGTCGCGTTCGTCCTGCCGACCCGCCACCACGGCGAGACGGTCGCCCGGGCCGTCTTCCTCAACCCGCTCACCACCGTCGAGATCTTCGACGAGGTCCTCGCCGCGATGGCCTGAGCGACGGTCAGTCGGGCTCGCAGTGGGCCCAGAGCCCGCGGCGCGCGTGGTGGGCGTCGAGCTCGGCCGCGAGCAGGGCGTGCGCGTGCCGACGGTTCGGAGCGAGCACGAGGAGGCGGGCGAGCCCGCGGCGGAGCAGCTCGTCGTTGAACCGCTCACCGTCGACGATCACGTAGGCGAGCCGGCGGCCGTACAGGTCTCGGCGCTCGACGTCGCCCTCCAGCGTCACCGCCCGACCGAGCAGGCGTCGAGCCGTGTACGCCGCGGCCTCCGGCCCGAAGCACTCGACCGGCCGGGTCGGATGGTGCGTCTCGGGCGTGTCGAACCTTGCCTAACACCACCCACCACCGCCAGTCGATGGCCCCTACCCCTCAGGACCCGTGAACGTGGCGTTGGTGGTTTCCGTGGCGTTTGGTCGTCTCCGTGGTCGGAATCGGTTGCCGGTCGAGGTTACTGCTGCCGCGATCCGTCACTACGGTCGTGATGGCGACGACCGCCTTGCGGCACGACGGCTCGGAACACCGGTTCCACGACGACGACGGGCGCGTCAGCGACCTGACCGACGGTCGATCCGGTCGGCGACGGCCGATGCCGACGCCCTCTCCATGGGGCCGAACCCCCCACAAGAAGTGACGTGCCCCACGGATCGCTTCCCGTCTGTTGAGATCGGCCCTGACAGGGGCCCATCTGATGCCACGGAAGTATCCCGACGAGTTCCGTGGCATTGAACACCAAGCCCCGTGTCCACGAGAGCGGGGCAACTCCACAGCTACGGAGAGCGCGTAGCGTTTCGGTGCAGGTCGCGATTCGTCGTTCGAGGTGCCCTAGTGGTGATAGATGCAGCCGAGCTGGCGACATTCCACTCTTTGCACACCCTCGGTGATCACGGCGCCCGAGTTGTCTAGGAGCCTCTCGACTTCGATCACCGCGTTGGCTTCGCCGCATGCTGGGCACGGCTCCAGACGCGTCTCCCATAAGCGTTGGCTTGAAAGAACAAACTGGTACGCGTCCACAACAGCAGTCACGAACTGACCATCAGGGTTGTAAGCGCGCGCCGCTGACTCAAGCGCACCCTGTACGGGGAAGCCGCGTGGTCCCAACACCACCACACCGCTCAATCGGTCACGTGCGGCAATCTCGATTGATTCGGCATCAGTCAGCGGCTTGTCCGAACTCACCTGCATAACGCCATAGCTACCCTTAGCGATTATTCGACCCTTTGCCCGCTCAATGGCACGGGCCCATGCCGGCCGCTCTAGGTTCTCGACAAGCATGATCGCGACCAACAGGTTGGGGTCTGCATCGTGTGCGTCTGCCGCCACCGCTGCGAGATGGAGGAGCTGTGGGTCGAGGCGCGCCTTGGACGTTCGAAACGCCTGGTCCTGGTCAGCGTCGCTCCGGCGCGAAACGCGTACAAGAAAGGCGCCGATGACACCTGCAAGCAGCGCAGTCCAAAGTTCAGTGGTCAAGACGCTCTCTGGAGGGACCAACGACTCGAATTCCGGTGCAGCAATGTAGGCGGCGATAGCCGCAACGAAGATCCCAACCGAAACCGCCAGGTGAAAGAGAAGAAGAGACGGGTTTCGTTGCCTTGAGCCAACACAGACCTGTGCACGGAACCCACGGGCTGAGGTCAGGAGCGTGTGCAAAGCCGCGAGACCGAGCACGCCGAGCAGCGCTTCGCTGTCAGCGTTCTCAAGTGTTACGGCGATGAACGAGGCGGTGACGAAGATCGGCCCAAAGCGAAAGAGCAAATACCTCACCGGCGATTGGGTGACGGAAAGAAGTAGTCCTGGTTGGACCACGAAGTAGCTGGCTGGCCATTGGACTTCGACCGCACGGTAGAACGCGTAGAGAAATCCTGTGCCCAGTGCGACGGCCCATGCGACTTCCATACAGCAGAACGTACGGCCAGCGACGACCTACGCCCAGCCCCTCTGCAATGCCAGGCGAGTTCCTCGGCAGCCTCCGGTACTCACCCTCGCGGCGCGACGCTCCGTCCCTACCGATGCTCCGATGTCCGTTCTCGCGGTAACGGTGTTCTCGGTCACGAGCAGTGCGGCCTTAGAACTGGGTTGCTTGTGTCAGCACACGACACGGTGCAGGAAACGAACGGCGTCTTCGACACGCCGCTTGATAGCTGAGAGCTGCGGAAGGTCGAACCTTCCCGCGCTGCCATGCGTGGCATCGTTGAACTCTCGAAACAGCGTGATGACATTCTCCAGGTCGTCATCGATGAACGCTGCGAGCTCCGCGTCGTAACCTCCCCGCTTGTCGAGGCAGAACCGAACTCGCGCGCGGCGCGTCACCCGACCATCGTCTGTCCGATCAGCCATCGGGTTCGCTTCAAGTACCGCCGAGTCCGGTGCCGCGACCTCGAGAATGCCGGTAAGGATCTCCCGAGAGCTCGTACAGAAATGTCGGGCGGCATCCGGGTTCTGCGGATTGAGCGAGTAGAGCGCGCCGCGCCAGCGAGCATCGAGATCCAACGAGATCCCTGCGAGTTCACCTTCGAGCGAGGTTTCCTGCAAGGCCGGGTTGCCCGGGTCCGCTTGTCCCGGCTCCGCGTCAAGCGCATTCAACACGGCGACGCTGTTCGCCGCCTCACCTTCACTGAGATCGAGTAGATCGTCGCCCCCATCCCACGTTCCCGCCGCGCTCGCCGATTCGAGGCGCTGAAACGACTCGTGAAGCGTGACAACGGATCGTCGATACACCACGTGCGTCGTCGTTCTCGGGGTCGAGTTGAGGCGCCGGATCTCCCGTTCAAGTCGCTGACGGTTCGAACGCACCCGCGCGTTGTGCGCGCGGACCTCACGGTTGTAGTTGTCGATCCGGCGCTTGACGTCGCTGTTGTGCTTGCGAACAGCGGAGTTGTACCTGCTGATGGCCTGCCGTTGCTTCTGCTCGGCTTGCCGGATCTGGCTCCTCAGCTGCGCCGGCGTCACTCTGCGCGCCATGCGTTTCTCACCTCTGGGCGTCGGCCGGCAGTATACCGAACTTATGTTCGTGCCCCCCATGAGGTGTCGACGCTGAGGCCTGGATCACGTATAGGACGTCTGCGCGAAGCGTCTCGGAGTGCTGCAGTGAGGGAGTTCGGCTTCGTCATGGCGCTTCAGACCAAGAAGGCATCCTGCGGGATGAGGAGCTGGTCCTCAAGAAGCCCACGAACGAACTCCTTGCATAAGTCGGTCCCAACCTCCCCTGGCGGCATTCCTTGCCCAGCGTTGGGGTGCCCGTGTATCGCCCAGTGCTGAGCGTGAGGCCGATCGTAAGGTTCGTCTCCACCGCAAGGTGCGACAAGGACAACGGCCTGGACTCCGAGCGTCTGTTCCAAGTCTCGTCGGATACCCCACTGATACTTCGAGGCTTCAACAGCCACGTCGCCCGCCGTGAGACGCTGACGCTCTTTGGCGTCGAGTACCACAAGACGAGCACCAGCGGGCGTTCTCGCCAGCAGTCCTATGTCCGGTTCGAGTCGACTGCTTACACTCCACCACCGACTGCCAACGAGCGTGCGCGCTTCATTCGTGAAAACACACGGGTGACGTAGTTCGAGTTCCCAGTCGCGTGTCGCCCAACGGACGCAAACGCGCTCGTCCGAAGGCCCACTTATCCACGTCGGAGTCCCCAAGAGACGCGTAATGACTGCGAGGACGCGCTCCGCCAGCCACATCTCGTACAGTCGCCACAAGTCCGCTAGCGGGACCCATCCCTTCTTGGATCCTCCAACGGAGACGCTGGCGAGTACATCGACGCAGGCCAGGTAGGCATCGAGAAACGCTGGAGGCCATGACGAGAAGGGCGGATCGGTAGCCGGCAATGCCGGCCTAGCGAGTCGGGCCATGGCGCGAATCGGAGCTATCAGTGTTGTCGGGACCTGACCGGTCACACCGGCACTTTCAGACGCGCGAAGCGCGTCGATGACCCGGCTCGCGACAGCGGCAAGTGTTCGGTTCGTCCACGGGACCATCGATCCGACGCGCCGGAGCGTGACTTCGGGCGCGACAGTTCCAGTTCCTGCGGCAAGGACGTCGATGCTGAGCCCGAGACGTCGTTCGGTCTTGTCGACCAACTCCGTTCCTCTGGCTACCTCGATAGGGCTACGAACGATGCGCGTTTCGGTGCGGCTTGGCCACCGCACGAGCGCGCGCCGTGCTGCCGAGCTGCACCTCGTCAGAGAAGCCCACGCCACGTCATGAGATGGATGTCGATGAGCATCCTCGGCTCTTCGCAATCCGGTGGCCCCAGTGGGATCAGCGAGGCTCAGACGCTGGACCGCTGCACGCATGTCGGCAATGTCCTTCCACCGCCACGGCGTCGGTGGAGGAACGTCCAGGTGCGCAAGGTCCACTAGTCCACTGCGCCCGACAAATGGGATGTCGAGTCGTCCCACGAAGCTGGCGGTCGCACGATCATTGCGAAGAGTGAGCTCGGGTCCCGTTTGCGTCTTGATCCGGTGCAGACGTAGCCCTGCCGGGAGGACAAGTGGAAGCAGATCACCAGGTACGTCGACTTGAACTTCCGTGTGGTCAACGAACCTGACCCGTGCCGGCACTACGACAACGCTGCCCAGAAGTCGACCGCGTACCCAAGCGCAGAGGCGTCACCGGGGGCGAGTCGTTCACATCGAGATCGCAGCAAACTCGACGCCCCGCCTTCGCGGAATAGCGCTACCGCCGCGGTGAAGTCCTCTGGCGCGAGCGCGGGCAGCACAAAATGCAGGATTGCGTTCTCGGCGGAAATCCTCGGGAGATCTGCAGCCGGGATCGCAAGGCCCGGAACGTGTGCCGCCACTTCCTGGAAGAACGCCATGAAGAGGAGACAGCGCTGTTCGTCGCGTTTGCTGACCGGGTTTGAGCCGAGTGCTTCACAAAGCTCACGCACAGCTCCGTCGAGGACGTCTGCTAAGGCAGTGAGCTCGGGAGTGTTCCGGATCGCCGCGAGAGCAGTACGGGGATCATGAAGGATTTCATGCGATGACGTCGGCGCGGCAAGCCCTCCGGCTGTTACTCCTGACCACAGCGCCGTGACACCGTCTTCGCTCGACGGGTTGTCGAGCGGCTCGAGCAACACAACGCAGGCCCGACCGGACACTTTGCGCGCAGGGGCGATAGCCGTGTGGTCGACGTTGATCGTTCCGAGTACTCGCATCCAGGGTCCGAGTTGGAGTGTCTGAGGAACTTCCAGTGGAGCTGCTGGAGCATTCGTGCGTGGGGCGCCGCCGACGCGAGCGTGGAGGTTCCAATCCACGAGCTCCTGTGCAGGCGACGAAAGCCCATGAACGATCGGATTGAAGTAGCCCTCGATCGGAGCGAGGTTCGCTTCTTCCACAACGACTATCGGCGATCGAGAAGCATCGGAGTTTGCAGATGCCCCCGGGTCGTACGCAAGGGTCATGAGATCATCCAACCCTTGCCTTGGCACGAAGTACCCAGCGAAGGACGAATACGTACCGGTTACGTCAGACGGTGACTCCCAAGTCCGTTCAACACGGAGAGTCGCGCGTCGCGTTGGCGGCGCAAAGAACTCGGCCAATGCCGCGGCTGCTGTCGACTTTCCCGTTCCACTAGGTCCAGCGAAGAGGATGAACTGAGAACTGAGGACGACGGCGAGGAGGTCCGCTTGGACCTGGGGTTCATAGACCAGACCCCTACTTCCAAGGAAATTGGCAAACTCGATGGCTGCTTGTTCAATCCGATTGACGGTCACGACGCGCGCCTACCGGTGCTCCAAGAGGAGGACGGCGTGCTCTGGTGCAATCAAGTCATGAACACGATTGAAGTCGAGCGCCTTTCCCGATCCCTTGCCCAAGTAAGACACCACGAGAGCGAAGTCAGCGATGCGCGGGAGGGCTGCACCGCTCGCATTGGCATCGTCGAGGATTCTCTCGAAGGACTCCGGCGTGAGAAGGAGCCGATCTGAACCTGCGGCATCGGGAACAAGCGCTCGTGGACCACCAACCGTTGGCGAGCCAGCCTCCTTCATCGCGCACTGACGGTCGTTGAACTCACACACCCATTGGTCGGCGACTTGTGGTGGGCCTGTTGCACCGCTCTTCACGCGGACCTCTCGTTTCACTGCGAGTCGATGGACACAGTCGGGACGAGGGGTCGCCATGATGGACGCAGCCCTGTCGGCACCTTCACCAAAGAGGGCATCCGCCGGCCAACCGCAATGAACCCCTTGCTGCTGCTGATAGTCGCCCGATGGCTTGTATTCGGGAGCTGCACTGTCTGGCGACGACCAATGTGCCGGAGCATCTGCATTCCAAATCCATCCCGGATCGTCGATTGGGACATCAAACCGTCGCCGGTCCGGCGTCACCACGCACAAGAGCTCGCTCGCGCCCCCGCCCTTTCCCAGTTGGCGAAGAGGATCGACGATAACCGTTGCGGGATCTCGCATGTACTGGACAACACCATTGGGTTGTGGTGTCCGGAGAAGCGCCGCAGTAGGCGTGGAAAACAATCGCTCGATGCAAGCCATCGTTGCGGGCGTCACTGAGATGTTCGATCCGCGCTGAGGCTCAACACGCCAATCGCGCCACTCCTCCAACTGTCCAGTTCGCACCATTACGGCGAGAACAAGCGCGGCGTACCACCGCCGAGGTTCGTCGAGCGCGAACACAGCCGCGCGAACGCGCTGCAACGCATCACGCAGTTCGGTTGGATCAGCGTCGAAGACTGGCATGGCTGGCGTCGCCATCGCTTTCGAATAGCTCCCGCTGCAGTTGATCTGATCCGGCGTTCACGAACGGCCCGAGTGGAATTAGATCATCAATTCGACGAATGCCTCTGCTCCACTCTTGGAACGGAGAGGTGGGATCGGCGAGCCCGACGAGTGCATTGACGTCGGCTTCTGCATCGGTCGGCAAGTCTGCGATCGCGTCGCTGACTGTTGCGAGCGGAAGAGTTCCAGCACGCGCTCCAGGTTGGTGGGACGGATAGCAGGGGTCCGACACAATGTGGGTTGGCTCCGGCCAGGTCGGCTCGCCATCAGCGACAGCTTTGATGAACAACCGGCGACGCAATTGAGGAACCCCGTATCCCTCGGCATGCAAGAGGACGACGGACGATCTGTAACCGAGGTCTGCCAATGATTTGGTGAGTTCGTCGAGGAACTCGGAACCACGCCACATCAGCGCAGGCACGTTCTCCATGACCACCGTGGCCGGCTCAATGAGCTTGACTGCGTCGAGAAAGGTTCGAACGAGGCGGTTCCGGGAATCGGCGATCCGGCACGGCCCGGCCGTCGAGAATCCCTGGCACGGCGGGCCTCCTACAACCGTTCCGACGCGGCCACCTGTCCGCTTGAGCGCACGACTTGCGAGGCCCTTGAGTGCCTCCTCGTCAGAGAGATCGAGCCTCTCGACGACGCCACCTTCTGCAGAGTTTGCAGCGGCGGCCTCAGCGGCGTACTTGTCAGAGTCGGCGGCGGCGATGAGTTCGTGACCTGCCCACTCGAAGCCGAGCGACATTCCTCCAGCTCCGCAAAACAGGTCTACGACGGCTCCGGGCGAAATGGTGCGTGCGACTTGGTAGGCCAACATCGGTGGCACGGCATTGCCGATTTGAGTGGCTCGCGAACGAAGTGGGCCAAGAAACTTGGTTGAGTCGGGAAACGACTGAAGCCGCGCAGCCTCGCGGGCGGTGATGAGTCGGTCAGCAAAAGGATGGATGAAGCACCCGTTGCCAGGACGGGTGATGAAGGTGTTGATTGTGTACGCGGGTCGATCGGGGCGTAGCCGACCGTAATACGTGCTCCGACTACCTCCCCCGTTCTTCGCGCCATGACGAATCTGCTTTACACGTTGCGACGGAAAATCATCGGGAAGATCGCGCCAGTTGCCGCCGGGCGGGACCGCCTTGACCACCAGCATGTCGAGATCGCTGAGGGTCCCACTTGAGTGGGAGTCGACCTTGTCCGGCATTTAACAGACCCCCACCGCCCAGCCCGCGCTGAGCGCCTTCTTGTGAACACACGAGTCCAGCGAAATGGCTTCGACGTCGACTCCACACGCCCTACGCAGCGCCTTGGTCAGCGCCGCAGATGGCCTTCCCGCGAGCAGCAGGAGGTTGCGATCGATCGAATGTCGACGCGGGCTCAACTGACTAGACGCGGGCCTTTCCTTCAAGGGAACCCAACTCACAACATCTGCGAAGGACCGCCCATCCTCGCGACGCGCACTACCGCAGGCGAGGTCGGCTCTCGTATCCGTGCGGTCCAAGAGTGTTCCGAGCATCGCCGTTCCCCACACGGCGAACGTCGTCGGATCCTCGCGCCGCACGGACAAGGCAGCCGCGGGCCGGTCCGGAAAACCGTGGAGCGCCACGGCATCAACGCAGCCGTCCGACCGCAGGCGAGACAACGTCAGTGACGAAGCGAGCAACGATCTATCCGCAACGATCCAAGCGCGGCTCAGTTGCTCGGCAGCTAGCGCGGTGGTTCCTGCGCCACCAAAAGGATCGACAACAAGATCCCCTGGACGAGAACTCGCCTCGATGATGCGATGCAGAAGTGCGAGTGGCTTCTGTGTTTCGTATCCAGTTCTCTCAGCAGAGTGTGCGCCAAGCGGGTTGATGTCGGTCCACAAGTCCTGCAGACGCACACCTTCGCCATCATGGACGTATCGCTTGAGTCGCGGAACGCCATTTGCGGAGTACACAAGCCTTCCCTCGGACTCGAGTTCCTCCATCCGATCCTCGACCCATGCCCAATGTCGGTTGGGTGGCGGAAGCACCTTCTTCCACCGGTAGTGCGCTCGCGTACCCGGTCGGGCACCGGGGGCCGTGCAAGTGATCAGTTGATACCGCCCTCGTTCATCCTCGTTGCGGAAGTACTTCTCGATGTACTCACTGCTGTAAGGCGCGTGCAGTTGCGTCCACGTGTAGTCATTGGACTTGCTATAGAAGAAGACGACGTCGTGAACTGGGCCAAAGCGCCGAGAGCTTGAGTGTGCGTGCGTTCGCTTCCAAATGATCTCGTTTCTGAAATTCTCTGGACCCATCACCGCGTCCAGCAAGATCTTGAGGTAGTGGCTCGCGGACGGATCGCAATGCAGGTACAGCGAGCCCTCCGAGCTGAGTACGCGGTGACACGCGACAAGGCGCCCCGCCAGCATCACCAGGTACGCGGACAGATCGCAGCGTCCCAGAGCGTCAACGAGTGAACGGACGATCGCGCCCACCTTCGCCGACGTGAGGCTCGACAGCTCCGTGAGTGCGTTCTCTGCTTCATCGTCCCAGCGCCAGATGTCCTCAAATGCGTCTCGTCGACGGTGGCCGGCTTCCGAGACGCCCATCAGCGCTTCGTACGAACGTCCTGAGTTGAACGGCGGATCGAGATACACGACCTTCGCGGCGCCGTTGGGAACAGACGCGAGCATCTCAAGATTGTCGGCAGACCAGATGTGTCGCGGGCGGGTGTGTGCGCTTGCTGTGGTTCGCTTCACGTTTCACTCCGAGGGTCACTATGCGTTAGGGGTGTGACAATCACTCTCGGGGAAGTGCGACGAGGTTTGCGAGAGGTACTCACCGTGTGAGCTGGAGATCCTCGACTGGGATCAAGCGGTCGAGGTAGGCCTCGAGCGCCTTGACTGCGAGCAGGTTGACGGCGACCTGCCGCTCGTCAGCTGCACTCTTCAGGCGCTCGTGGAGCCCCTTCGGTACTCGGATCGCGGTTGTAACCCGCTCCTCGTGGTGAATCTTCGGCCGTGCCATCCGCGGACTCTATGGCCCAGTGTTCACGAAGTGGTGGATTTCAGCGCGCGGAAATCAGCTGGCAGATGTTTCTGCGCGCGAACCAGCATCCAAGGACTTCGGTCGACCCCATCACCCCTGATCACATGGACCCGAGCGGATCCGCCAACTGTTCGCCGCGCGGGACAGTGCACAACCTCACCACTCGACGCATCCAGAGCCACGATCGATCCAGACTCCGACGCGACGTCAAGAGGCCACGCGACACCAGTCGTCGCGACAGTTCCCTCTTGACAAGACCAACCCGCATAGGAATACACCAATGCTGGTTCCGCCCTTCGGGCGGAACCAGCGCGAGTGTGAGCGCGTCTGTGATGTACGGGCGGTGCAGGTGTGAGCGTGCATATAGCAAGTCGCCCGCCCCCACGACCCAATCGCGAACTCGGTTGGGCGTGGAGGGCAGGGGATCCATGCACGCGGGCAGCGTCATGGTCGTAGTGAGGACTACTCACATCGTCCGGGCGCGTGTGATGAGGCGCCGGTCGCGGTAGTAGGGGTGGCTGCGAACGTGGGCGGGCGGCAGCGTGTTGTGGATGAGCAGCGCGCGGCCCGGGGCTGCTTGACGCAGGACATGCGCGGGCAGCATGACGGTTTGGCCCGTGGCGGTCGTGACGCTGGGTTGGTGGTGGCGATCGCGGGTCGTTGAGTGTCGGGGGATCTCTTCGTCGCCGAGGAGCCGCGCGACGTAGTCGAGGGTCGGGAGATCGGACGCGCCGGAGAAGATGAGTTTGGTGGCGTGGTTGGTCAGCACCGAGTCGGCGAGGGTCCCGTAGGCGGCGTCGAGTTGGGCTTTGGATTGCCAGACGGTGACGAGGAGCAGTCCGATGCCGGCGCAGGTGCTCGCGACATGCGGCAACCAGCGGGTGGGCGTGTTCGCGGCCTCGTCGAGCACGATCAGGGTTGGTCGCAGAGCCTCGTTGGTGCGATTCACGCGCTCGTAGGCCTGGTTGATCAGGTCGCCGAGGAGTCCGCCGAACACGGGGGCGAGTCGCTGTTGGTGATGCAAGGGCGCGCAGATGTAGAGGGTGTTGGTGCCGTCGAGGAGCCAGGTGAGGTCGATGTCTTCGTAGTCGCTGGCGTCGGCGACGCCGGGGTCGGTCCAGGCGCCGAGGACGGTTTGCGCGGTGGCGTAGGCGCTGGCTCGGGTTCGTCGATCGAGCGCCCAGATCCCGTAGAGGGCGTGGCAGGCGTCGCGTCCTCGGTCGGTGACGGTGCGGGTGTAGTGGGCGAGGTCGGTGCCGGGTTCCTCGGGTGAGGTCTGGTGTTGGGTCCAGCGGATGACGTCGCGCATGGTGGCGCCGTTGGTCGCGGCTAGGTAGAGGAGCGGCCAGAGGAGCTGTTCGGCGAGGCGGGTGAAGAAGTCGACGTCGTCGACGCCGCTTCGGGGTCCGGTGTCGATGAGCGCGCGGGCGGCTTGCTGGGCGCCGGTGATGGTCGTGGCACCGCGCAGTGGTGACCATCCCGCGGTGGGTGTGCCGGTCGAATCGGTGGGGTCGAAGACGCGGACGTCACCGAGGGTGCGGCGCCAGCCGATGGTGGCGTTCATGAGGTCGGTCTTGACTGAGCTGAGGATGGCCGGGCCGTCCCATTCGAGGATGCCCGAGACTGCGGCGGCGGTCTTGCCGCAGCGAGTGGGTCCGACGATCGCCACGCTGGTCCGCGCCGGCGGCCTCCGGTTGGTGCGTCGGCGGCTGGTGGTGGCTTCGGTGGCGAGCAGCGTGTGGTGCCAGCGTCCGAGGACGAAACGCCCCGAGAGGCGCGAGCGGCGCGCCGCGAGCGTTCGCAGGTCGGCGCGGCGCGCGAGCCGTGCCGAAGCACTCACGCCGAGACGCCGCCGCGGTCTCGACCACGAGTCACCCGTGGTGGCCGCGGCGACGATGAACACGGCCGCAGCCGCCACGACGATCGCCCATTGGTTGGGACTCATCGGGGTGTGTGGGTTGGCTCGGGCCGCGTGCGTTGTTCGGGCATGGAGTCAGGCTGCGACGGCGAGACGGAGTCGGTTGCGGGCGCGTCGCCATCGCTCGTTCATCGCGGCGTAGGCGATGCCTTCGCGTTCGGCCTGGCGCCGAAGGGTGTCGTGTTCGAGCGAGATGGCTACGAGCAGACGTGCGTCGGGCTCGCGGAGCCGGCCCGAGCGCAGAGCCTGGGTGATGAGACAGCGCAGCTCGACCGCCGCGTCCATCTCACCGGCGGCGGCGTCGGCGCGGGGGCTGGGAATGGTGTCGGTGGGTTCGATCGTGAGCTTCGCGTTTCGAGTACGTGCGCGGTGGAGGCGTCCGAAGACGTCCCAGGTGATGTTGGCGGCGACCGCACGGGGACGGCGCGCCAGCGGGTAGGTGCGGATGCGGCTCATCGCCTCGGCGACGACGTCGCTCTCGAGGTCGTCGTCGATGCGACCGTGGCCGATCCGGCGAGCGACGTTGAACAGGCCGGGCAGGATCGCCTGGAGCAGGGTCCGGGCCGCGACGTCGTCGTGGGGGGAACGGCGGACGAGCGCGACAAGGACCTGATCGATGGCCTCGGCGTCACCCGCGCCGCGCACGAACCCGATGAGGTCCTCGAGCGTCGAGAAACAGCTGAGGGCCGGGTTGTTGCGCCAGCGGCGAATGGCCTGGCGGGCGGGACGGCTCGAACCGAGCAACTCCCACTCGGTGTCGAGTGCGGCGAAAAGTCGAGCAGACATCGGGGACCTCCACGGTCTGGGGGACCCGGAGGATGCGACGCGACCCTCACATTCACGCTCACAGTCGCGATCCCCATCGCGAGATTTCTGCTGGGAGTAGCCGGACCGCTGCACGCGCAGCGCCTACAGGCGCGCCGAGCGCCGCGACTCCCACTCATCACAAGTCCGGCATGGGGTCATCACAGCGCCGAGGTCGGGGGTATGAGGGGGTGGGTGTCGTCGTGCGGGCGGTCGTGACCGTGCTGCGCGCCCCAGTCGGCGCTGGCGCACGCGCGGCGGCGGCCTCGGTCGACTACGTCATGGGCAGCCGTCAAGCCACGATCCCCACCGCGCACGAGAGCGCGAGTTCGGAGTTGGGCGGCTACTTCCTCGATCGAACCCCTGAGGGCCCGGGTCGTTGGGTCGGCCGTGGCACGGTCGGGTTCGGCCTTCGGGGTGCGGTGGCGCGCGAGGACCTCGAAGCGCTGCTGCGTGGTGAGGATCCCCGGACGAGTTCCCCGTTGACCCGACCATCGCTACCGCACCCGCACGCGTCCCACGCGACGGCTGGTTCTGCAGGCGGGGCGGGCTGGGAGCAGGCGACCTTCACGTTTCAGGAGGCAGCCGCGCTCGTCGGGGTGTCGGATCGGTATCTGCGCAAGCTGGCCGGCAAGACCCGGGGCTTATTGGTCCGCACCGGAGGTGACGCCGAGACGCTGGACGCGGTGTTGGGCTCGCGGTCGTTCCTCGTCGCGCACCAAGGCGAGGACGGCCGGTGGCGAGTCACCCGCGACGAGCTGTTGCGCTTCGCCGCGAGTCGACGCCAAGCCAGTGTGGTGATCGGCTACGACGTGACGTTCTCGGCTCCCAAGTCCGTTTCGCTGCTCTGGGCCCGCGCCGACGTGGCGACCCGTACCGTGATCATGGACGCCTTCGCCAACGCCACCGAGGCGGGCCTGCGCTACCTCGAACAGCATGCGACCTTCACCGGCCGCGGGCCCCGCCGGGTGCGCGGCGACGGGCTGACCGGCGCGGCCTTCACGCACCTCACCTCGCGGGCCGCAGATCCGCAGCTCCACCGACACGTGGTGTTGGCGAACACGACCCGCCGACCCGATGGATCGACGCGAGCGTTGAGCGGCCGCGAACTGCTCGCGCACGCCAAGACCGCCGGGTATCTGGCCACGGCGCAGCTGCAGGCCGACCTGCGCGCACGGTTGGGAGTGCGCTGGAAGGTGGTGCGCAGCGGGATCGCCGAGATCGACGGCGTGCCCCGCCCCGCGATCGAGGCGATGAGCACTCGTCGGGCCGAGATCGACGCCACTGCCGACGACTTGGGCGTCGCGAGCGCCAAGGGCCGACGCGCGATCGCGCGCGCGACGCGCGCCGCCAAGGAATACGAGTCACTCGACGTGCTGGAGCGTGAGTGGGTGACACGACTCGACGCGGCCGGGTTCGGTCCACAGGACCACGCCCGCTGTCTCAACCATGGGCGCGCGGTCCACCCGATGCCCGAGCAGATCGCCGAAGTCTTCGACCGGCTGCTGCGTCATGACGGCCTCACGGCAAACCGGTCGACATTTGCCCGCGAGGATGCAATCCAGGCGCTGGTCGACTGGAGCGTCGACCGGCTTCCCGCCATCGAGATCGGGCGACTGGCGGACCGGCTGCTCACTGATCCCCGCGTCCTCGAGGTCACCAGCTCACACACAGACCAGAGACCCGAGAAGCGGTACACGACCCGAGCCATGGTCCGCGCGGAGTCACGCGTGCTCGAGGCATTCCGGCGCGGGGTACGCGCACTCACACCCGGCGTCGACCCCGCACTGCTCACCACACTCGCGGACGCGAGCGGCCTCGACGCCGAACAACGCGATGCGCTCGAGCGCCTCGTACGGTCCCCGCACCGGGTGCAATGTCTCATCGGGCCTGCGGGCAGCGGGAAGACCACCTTGGTCCGCGCCGCCGCCGCGGCGTGGTCCGCGGCCGGGCTCGACGTGGCCGGTGTCGCGGTCCAGGGCACCGCGGCCGAGAACCTCGAGCGACGCACCGGGATCACGTCCGAGACCATGGCCGGGCACCTCATGCGCGCCGAACACGAGCCCCCCAGCCCCGCACGTCGAGGTCGAGTGCTGGTCGTGGACGAAGCATCAGCCGTGTGCACGATCGATCTTGCGCGCCTCGTCGACAGCCTTGACGCAGCGACGCGCGTCGTGCTGGTCGGCGACCCGGCTCAGCACTCTTCGGTCGCGGCGGGAGGCGCGTTCGCCGCGCTGGCGCGCCGATGGGGTCATCTCACAATTCACCTGACCGGCTCGCACCGCCAAGCCGCCGAGCGCATGACCCAGGTGAGCGCCGCTACCGATGAGCTACGCCGCCGCGACACCGACGCGGGCCTTCACCGCCTCCTCGTCGACCACCGGGTCACGCAAGCAGCCACCCGCGCCGACGCGTACGACCAGATCGTCCGCGACTGGGCCCACGACCGCGCTGGCCAGAGCAACACAGCGACCGAGCCCGTGTGCATGATCACCGACGACCACCGAACCCGCCGCGCCTTGAACCAACGCGCCCGCGAGCACTTGCAGTCGATCGGAGTGCTTCACGGTCCGCAGCTACGCGCCGGTGGGCAAGAGTTCCAGGCTGGTGACGAGGTCATCGCCCGCGCGCCCGCCCGAAACCTCCATCCACCGGGCGAGCCGGCGCGGCATGTCCGCAACGGCACCCGCGGACGGGTCACCGCCATCACCGAGCGACAGACCGGCATGTGGGTCGACTTCGAAGACCGGGGCCTCATCTTCGTGCCCCACGCCGCCCTTGAACACGAGCACCAGAGTGGTGCGCGCGGGATTGTGACGCACTCGTACGCGCTGACCTCCCACGCGGCCCAGGGCGCCACGTTCGCGACGGCGCGGTTGTTGGTCGGCTCGTCAACAAGCCCCGCTGGCTTGTATGTAGGCGTGAGCCGCGGTCGCGACGACGTGGGCATCTACACCGCCACCGACACAACACCGGACCCGGAAGACGCCGCGCACGCGCCCGTCGTGCGCGACAGCGAAAGCGGACTCCAAGTCCTCGCCCGAGAGGCGCGGAATCGCTCCGACGAAACCCTGGCGATCGAACAGGACCCGACGCTCCTGACTCGCTTCACCGACGACCGAACGGTGGTGGCGGCTGTTCCCGAGGCGGCGCTGGTGCCGGAGCCCAGGGTCGTCGCTCACGACCTCGCCCGGTGACCGGTCTTCGCCGGTCGACGTGTCAGCGGTGGAGGTCGAGCGCGAGGTCGCGCGCCTGACTGGATGACGCTGCGTGGTCGAGGTGCGCGGCGAAGGTGTTCGGGTCGAGGCGGAGCCATTCGTTGAGGTCGGTGACGCGATCGGGGAGCTCGACTGTGGCAAGGTCGGGATGCTCGAGGTCGGCGAGCTCGTCGACGAGTGCGTCACGGGCGTCGATGCCGCGGGGGTCGGCATCGAACGCGATGCGCAGCGGACCTCCCGGATAGGTGGCGGCGAGTCGCTGAGCGATGGTGTGGGTGGCGAGGCCGACACCGAGGAGCGCGACGGCGTGATGGCCGGCTTGGCTGATGCTGAGCGCGTCGGGGATCCCTTCGCACACGAACACCGCACGGGAGCGCGCCGGTGTTGGCGGTGCGAAGTCGGCGAGTCGGGGGTTGGGCGCGAGTCGGGCCGACGGGTTGTCGTACTTGCGGCCGCCGGCGCGGTCGGGGTCGAGGTAGCGGGCCTGGAAGTACACCGCGCGGCCGTTGTCGTGGACGGGGAGGATCGCGGCGTGGCCCTGTCGGGGCAGCCCCGCGGCGCGCGACAGGACTCGGGTGCCGGGGTCGGCGCCGATGCGGTGGTGGCGCAGGGTGGTGTCGGTGAAGCCGCGTGCGTGCAGCCACGCGCGCGCGGGTTGGCCTTGCGGGGTCCAGAGGAGGCGGGCGCAGCGGGCGACGTACTGGACCATCGCTCGATCGACACTCGCTGCCGGTCTCGGTGTCGCCGGGGCACTCGGCATGATGCGAGGTCGGCTGCGCGTGTGGTCGGTCAAGGCTGCGAAGGCGTCGCGGACGTTGAGGCCACGCGCGGCGATGAGGAGGTCGATGGCGGTGCCGCCCGTGCCGCAGGCGTGGCAGTGCCAGCGTTGCTCGCCGCGGTGGCCGGTGAAGATCGACACCGGCGGTGTGCGGCCCGTCTGAGGTTGATGCGAGGGGCAGGGCCAGCGGGCCTGTGCTCCCGCGCCGCGGTGGGCGCCGAGCAGCTCGTCGGCGAGCGCAGCGAGGTCGGTGCGGGCGAGGAGCTCGTCGCGATCGACCTGCGAATCGCGCGAGATCATGAAGCCGTGCTCGGTCGCATGCGGGTGTCGGTGTCGCACCAGCTGGTCTCGTGGGCGGCGATGCGGTGTTGGACGACCGCGGTGCGGCCGGCGATCTTCCACAGGGCGCGGCCGCGGGCGAGGCGCCCGAGGAGGTCGG